>NZ_LZIL01000035.1 GCF_001667075.1 Mycobacterium sp. 852014-52450_SCH5900713
CCGCCCGCCTCTTCCCGCGCCCGCCCCCCGGTCTCGTGGCCGCCCCCCCCCCCCCCCCCCCCCCCGGGGGGCGGCCGCCCCGCCCCGCCCGCGGCTCCGGTGATGAATGCCACTCTGCCTGCAAGCTTTCCGCTCATAGTTTGCTCCCCTGTTGGTCCGGCCGCTCTATCGCTGAGCCGCCTTGACGAGGTTCGATCCGATGATCAAACGCTGAATCTCGCTGGTGCCCTCGTACAGCCGCAGCAGGCGTACATCGCGGTAGATGCGTTCGACGGCAACGCCACGCATATAACCGCTGCCACCGTGGATTTGAACCGCGAGATCCGCGACGTTGCCGGCCATTTCGGTGCAGAAGAGTTTGGCCGCCGACGGGGCGATTCTGCGATCCTCGCCCGCGACCCACTGCCGAGCGGCATCGCGCACCAGCGCCCGGCCGGCCATCACCGCGGTTTGCTGATCGGCGAGCATCGCCTGCACCAACTGGAAGTTCCCGATCGGCGTTCCGCCCTGGGTTGCGGTGGCGGCGTAGGAGACCGATTCGTCGAGCGCGCGTTGCGCGGCGCCCACCGCGAGGGCGGCGATGTGCACCCGTCCCCGGGCCAGCGAGGTCATCGCCGCTCGATATCCGATGTCTTCGCTGCCGCCGATCAGCGCGTCGGATCCGACGCGGACGTCGTCGAAGCTGACGTCGGCCGTCCAAGCACCCTCCTGCCCCATCTTGGCGTCCTTGGCTCCCACCTCGACACCCGCGGCGTCCGCGGGCACCAGGAAGACGGCGATTCCCGGGCCCTGGTCGTCGGCCGGCCGGGTGCGTGCGAAGACGACGAACAGATTGGCGACGGGCGCGTTCGTGATGAAACGCTTCTGCCCGGAGATCACCCAATCGCCTTCGTCGCGAACGGCTTTGGTGCGCAGACCGGCCGGGTTGGATCCGGCGCCCGGTTCGGTCAGCGCGAAGGAGGCGACGACGTCGCCGGCCGCAATCGATTCCAGCCAGCGGGATTTCTGCTCATCGGTGCCGAAGCCCACCAGAACTTGTCCGGCGATGCCGTTGTTGGTGCCGAACATCGAACGCAGTGCCAGGGACGTGTAGCCCAACTCCATCGCAAGCTCGACGTCTTGCACGAGGTTGAGGCCCAGGCCGCCCCACTCCTGCGGAATCGCGTAGCCGAACAGGCCCATCTTCTTGGCTTCGTCGCGGAGGTCGTCCGGAACGCGGTCCTGTTCGAGGATCTCCTGCTCGCGGGGCACGACGGCGCTGCGGACGAATTGCCTTGTCTGAGCGAGGATCTCTCGGAAATCGTCGTCCGAGACTTCGGCGACTTCGGCGGTGGCCATCGACTCCACGCTCCTCTCCTGGCCCGGGGCACCCCGGCTCAGAGCAGGATCCTATATCAAATATGATATTTGCCTTGAGGGGCGTCCGGTGGTGGAGACAACAGTGAAGGATGTGACCAGGTGTCGTTGTTGGCAGGTCAGACCGCGGTAATCACGGGCGGAGCGCAAGGGTTGGGGCTTGCCATCGCCGAGCGTTTTGTCGCCGAGGGCGCCCGGGTTGTGCTCGGCGACATCAATCTCGAGGAAACCCAGGTCGTGGCCAAGCAATTGGGCGGTGATGACGTAGCGGTCGCGGTCCGCTGCGATGTCACTCAGGCGTCCGATGTCGAAACGCTGATCCAAACCGCGGTTGAGCGCTTCGGCACCCTGGACATCATGGTCAACAACGCCGGCATCACCCGTGATGCGACCATGCGCAAGATGACCGAGGAGCAGTTCGATCAGGTCATCGCCGTGCATTTGAAGGGGACCTGGAACGGCACTCGGCTCGCGGCGGCGGTCATGCGCGAAAACAAGCGTGGCGCGATCATCAACATGTCCTCGGTGTCGGGCAAGGTCGGCATGGTCGGGCAGACCAACTACTCGGCGGCCAAGGCGGGCATCGTCGGCATGACCAAAGCCGCGGCCAAAGAGTTGGCTTACCTGGGCGTCCGGGTGAACGCGATCGCCCCCGGTTTGATCCGCTCCGCGATGACAGAGGCTATGCCGCAGCGCATTTGGGATTCAAAGGTTGCCGAGGTGCCGATGGGCCGGGCCGGTGAGCCCAGCGAAGTCGCCAGCGTGGCGCTGTTTTTGGCGTCCGACCTGTCGTCGTACATGACCGGCACCGTCATGGAAATCACCGGCGGCCGACACCTATGAGTGCCGTCCGCGAAGCCGTTGTCTGTGAACCCGTCAGGACGCCGATCGGGCGCTACGGCGGAATGTTCAAGGCGCTGACCGCCGTCGACCTCGGCGTCGCCGCGCTGAAGGGGTTATTGGAGCGGACCGGGCTGGCGCCCGAGGCCGTGCAAGACGTGGTCCTGGGCCATTGTTATCCCAGTAGCGAGGCGCCGGCGATCGGGCGCGTCGTGGCGCTGGACTCGGGCCTGCCGGTGACGGTTCCCGGCATGCAGGTCGACCGGCGTTGCGGCTCGGGCCTGCAAGCGGTCATCCAGGCGTGCCTGCAAGTGGGTAGCGGCAATAACGATCTCGTCATCGCCGGCGGCTGCGAAAGCATGAGCAACGTCGCCTTCTACTCCACCGACATGCGCTGGGGCGGCGCCCGCGGTGGCGTCCGGGTGCATGACGGGCTGGCCCGTGGGCGCACCACCGCCGGTGGCCGGCACTACCCGGTGCCGGGAGGCATGCTGGAAACTGCCGAGAATCTGCGCCGCCAGTACGACATTTCCCGCCAGGAGCAGGACGAGCTGGCGGTGCGGTCGCACCAGCGCGCGGTGGCCGCGCAGAAGGACGGCATCCTCTCCGAGGAGATCATTCCCGTGGCGGTGCCCGGCCGCCACGGCGAGGAACTGATCGACACCGACGAACATCCGCGCGCCGACACATCGGTCGAGTCGTTGAGCAAACTGAAACCCGTTCTGCTGGGCGAGGATTCGGAGGCGACGGTCACCGCCGGAAACGCCAGCGGGCAGAACGACGCGGCGTCGATGTGCGTGGTGACCACACCCGAGAAGGCCGCCGAGTACGGTCTGAAGCCCCTGGTGCGTCTGGTGTCGTGGGCGGTGGCGGGGGTCGCGCCCAACCTCATGGGGATCGGGCCGGTGCCGGCGACCGAGGCGGCGCTGGAAAAGGCCGGTCTGCGGCTGTCCGACATCGACCTCATCGAACTCAACGAAGCCTTTGCCGCGCAAGCGCTCGCTGTCATGCGGGAATGGAATTTCGGTGCCGCCGACCACGAGCGCACCAACGTGCACGGCTCCGGGATCTCCCTGGGCCACCCGGTCGGTGCGACGGGTGGGCGGATGCTGGCCAGCCTGGCGCGCGAGCTCAACCGCCGCGAGGCGGGCTACGGGCTGGAGACCATGTGCATCGGCGGCGGGCAGGGACTGGCCGCGGTGTTCGAGCGGGTCGCCCCGACGTGACCGGGCCCCTGAACGGCCTCACTGTCGTGGAGGTCTCCAGCTTCGTCGCCGCCCCGCTGTGTGGCATGACGCTCAATCAGCTTGGCGCGGAGGTGATCCGCATCGACCCGATCGGTGGCGCGTCCGACGTGCACCGGTGGCCGCTGGCGGCAGACGGCACATCGATCTACTGGACCGGGCTGAACAAGGGAAAGCGCTCGGCCACCATCGATTTGCGGTCCCCCGACGGGCAGGAGCTGGTCCAGCGGCTCATCGTCGAGGGGGACGGCGTGGTGGTGACCAACGCCGCCGGCCTGTCCTGGCTCAGTCACGACGTGTTGACATCCAAGCGGCCCGACGTCATTCACGTGCAGCTGCTCGGGCGCGGCGACGGTTCCACCGGCGTGGATTACACCGTCAACGCCGGCATCGGATTCCCGCTCGTCACCGGCCCCGCGGATCACGCCGGCCCGATCAACCACGTGCTGCCGGCATGGGACGTCTCCTGCGGCCTGTACGCAGCGCTGGCCGTCGTCACCGCCCTCCGCCGCCGCGACGAAAGCGGTGCGGGTGCGCGGATCAGCGTGGCGCTCGAGGACGTCGCACTGGCCACCGCCGGAAACCTGGGACTGCTGACCGAGCCCCAAGTCACCGGCACGCAACGGCAGCGCCTGGGCAACGCCATCTACGGGCAGTACGGACAGGACTTCGCCAGCCGCGACGGCGCCCGGTTCATGGTTGTCACCCTGACCCGCCGGCACTTTCGCGATCTTGTCGACGTGACGGGCACCGGCACCGCGGTAACCGCGCTCGCTGAGGCGCTGGGCGTCGACTTCGGCTCCGAGGGTGACCGCTACCGATACCGCGACGTGCTGTCCGGCCTCTTCGGCACCTGGTTCGCCGACCACACCGCCGAGGAGATCACCGGCGCGCTGTCGGGCACGACGGTGCTCTACGAGCGGTACCGCACCTTCGCGGAGGTCGCCGCCGGCCCGAAGGTGACTGCCAACCCGCTGTTTTCCCTCCTGCACCAGGAGGGCCTGGGTGACTACTTCGCCCCCGGCCTGCCGGTAACGCTCGACGGCACCCACCCCGCCGGCACGGCCGCCCCGGCCTTGGGGCAAGACACCGTCGAGGTCCTCGAGCGGCGTTTGGGGTTGACGAGGGCCGACATCGAACGCCTGACGGACGCCAAGACAATCGCTTGCTGAGCAAGCCAATACGGAAAGACAGCGCATGACCAAACTCGCCCAGACCCTGGGGTTGACGGAATTCCAGACCGAAATCATCGCCACCGTAAGGCAATTCGTCGACAAGGAAGTCATCCCCAACGCCGCGGAACTCGACCGCGGGGACACCTACCCTCAGGACATCGTCGACCGGATGCGCGACATGGGCCTGTTCGGACTGATGATTCCGGAGGAGTACGGGGGTTTGGGGGAGTCGCTGCTGACGTACGCGCTGTGCGTCGAAGAGCTGGCGCGCGGTTGGATGAGCGTTTCCGGGGTGCTCAACACGCACTTCATCGTGGCCTACATGCTGCGTCAGCACGGCACTGATGCGCAGAAGCAACGGTTCCTGCCGCGGATGGCCACCGGCGAGACGCGGGGGTCCTTCTCTATGTCGGAGCCGGAGCTGGGCTCCGATGTCGCCGCCATCCGGACTCGGGCGGTGCGCGATCGGGACGGCGACTACGCCATCAACGGCCAAAAGATGTGGCTGACCAACGGCGGGAGCTCGACGCTGATCGCGGTGCTTGTTCGCACCGACGAAGGGGCCGACAAGCCGCACCGGAACCTGACCACCTTCTTGGTCGAGAAGCCAACGGGTTTCGGTGAAGTCGTGCCCGGCCTGGTCATACCGGGCAAGATCGACAAGCTGGGGTACAAGGGGATCGACACCACCGAACTCATCTTCGACGGCTACCAGGCAAGCGCCGACGACGTTCTGGGCGGTAGCCCCGGACAGGGCTTCTTCCAGATGATGGACGGCATCGAGGTCGGCAGGGTCAATGTGTCTGCCCGAGCCTGCGGCGTGGGCATCCGCGCCTTCGAGCTCGCGGTCCGTTACGCCCAGCAGCGCCACACCTTCGGCAAGCCCATCGCCGAGCACCAGGCCATCGCATTCCAGCTGGCCGAGATGGCCACCAAGATCGAAGCGGCGCACCTGATGATGGTCAATGCGGCCCGACTGAAAGACTCGGGGGAGCGCAACGACGTCGCCGCCGGGATGGCCAAATACCTGTGCAGCGAATATTGCACCGAGGTGACCCAGCAGAGTTTCCGGATCCACGGCGGCTACGGCTATTCCAAGGAATACGAGATCGAGCGGCTGATGCGTGACGCTCCGTTCCTTCTGATCGGCGAGGGAACCAGCGAAATCCAGAAGAACATCATCAGCAAGCGACTGCTCGCCGAATACCAGGTCTAGCGATGACGATCCCGGATTTCGCCGCGCGACCGCAACTTTCGGACGATGTCGCACGCTTCATCCGCCGGCGGATCTTCGATGGCACCTACGCCGCGGGGTCCTACGTCCGCCTGGATCAACTGGCCGCCGAGTTGGGAATCAGCGTCACACCGGTGCGGGAGGCACTCTTCGCCCTGCGCGCGGAAGGCCTGATCGACCAACAGCCCCGCCGCGGTTTCATGGTGCTGCCGGTGACGGGTCGCGACGTCACCGACGTCGCGAACCTTCAGGCCCATGTCGGTGGTGAACTCGCGGCGCGGGCCGCGATCAACATCACCGACGACCAACTGCGCGAACTCAAACAGATCCAGGCGGAACTCGAAGACGCCTACGCCGGCGATGACGACGAGCGGACGGTGCGCCTCAACCACCAATTCCACCGCGCCATCAATGTTGCCGCGGACTCGCCGAAGCTCGCCCAGTTGATGTCGCAGATCACCCGCTACGCACCGGAATCGGTGTTTCCGGCCATCGAAGGTTGGCCCGAACAGTCGATGAGGGATCATCGCCGGATCCTGTCCGCGCTGAAAAAGCGTGACGACCAGCTGGCCCGCGCGGCGATGTCACAACACCTCGCCGCCGGCGCGGTTCCGCTGATCGATCACCTCACCGCCCGCGGGGTGGTCATGGACGCGAGCCGTCCGGCCTCGGGCTAACTGTTGTTCCCGCGCGCGCCTCGGCATATTCTGCCTGGGAGGGGGCAATGACAAAAGCGAGGAAAAGTGCCCCGAACGATCCGCGCGTCGGCCATCTTCGGTGTAGCTGTGATCGTGATAGCTCTCGCACCGCCGGCCGTCGCCGACCCACTGGACCCGATCCCCGGCAATGGCGTCTTTGTCGTGGGCCCCGACATCGCACCGGGCCTTTACCACACGGGCGGCTCGGGTTCGGCCTTCGGCGTCTGGATCAACAACGTGCCAACCCAGGACTCGATGTGCTCGTGGTTCACCTACAGCACGCCCGATGCGAACAAGGAGCACGTGCTTCAGACGAACACCTCGATCGGTCCGATGTACGCGAACATCAACACGGCGGTCAAGGCCTTCGAGTCGCAGAACTGTCAACCCTGGACACGGGTTTCCTAGGGCGCCTCGCCGGCCCACGCCCGGGTGTCGTGATTCTTGTCGCGAAAGGCATTGCGATAACTTTGCGGCGCCACTCCCACCAGGCGGCGGAACTGTTCGCGGAAATTCGTAACTGACGCGAAACCGACTCGGCGCGAGATGGATTCGACGCTGTCGGAGCTGCACTCGAGCAGCTCCTCGGCGTGCTTGATCCGGACGCTGTTCACCCACTGCATCGGCGTCTGGCCCGTTTCCGTCTTGAACCGCCGGTTGAGGGTTCGCTCGCTGGTGGCGGCCTGCCTCGCGATGTCGCGGAGCGTCAGCGGCAGGTGGGCGTTGCCCTCCAGCCAGACCAGCAGGCCGTCGAGTTCGGTGTCGGACCTTCCGCGGCGGCGAATGACGAACTGAGCCTGGTCGCCGGTGCGGTGAAGGGGCGTGACCGCTAACCGGGCGGCGTCGGCGGCCGCCGCCGAGCCGTAGTCGCGCGCAACCATGTACAGGCACAAGTCGAGCCCCGCGGAGGCCCCGGCGGAGGTGAGAACCTGGCCTTCGTCGACGTAGAGCGCGGCGGCATCGAGTCGGACGTCGGGATGCACGGCGGAAAACAGGTCGGCGGCCGACCAATGCGTGGTGGCGCGTTTGCCGGCCAGTATCCCGGCGGCGGCGACGGTGAAGGTGCCGCTGCAGATGGAGGCGATGCGAATCCCCTTGCCGTACGCGGACTTCAGCGCCGCGATGACGTCCTCCCGGACCGGCACCGTGACGTCGTTGCGCCCGGGCACCACGATGGTATCGGCGTTCGCGAGTTCCGCCAGGCCGCAATCGGTGGCGATCCGCACCGGTCCGGCCGGAACGACGGGGTCCGCGCCGCAAACCCGAACGCGGTACCCCGGAGCGCCGGTCGGGAGGTAGGCACGACCGAATACCTCGATCGCGATCGCCAGATCGAACGCGATGACGTCCGGCTCGGCCAGGATCGCCACGGAGTGCATGGGTTGGCAATATACCGGTCCATAGTGTCAATCCAGCCACTGGTTTTGTCGGACGCGGCCGATGACGATGACGTGGTGCACGCACAGATCGTCTTGTACGACGGGTTCGACCCGCTTGACGTCGTCGGGCCCTTCGAAGTCTTGTCGGCTGGCAGCGACCGTGTGGGAGGTGACCTGACGGTGACGCTGGTGTCGGCGGAGGGGCCGCGCAGCGTCATCGGCGGCACTCGCGGTTTGGCGCTGACGGCCGCCGCCGCACTCGATCCATCGGAAAGCAGCTGCGTGATCGTGCCCGGCGCCAGCGGCCCCATCACCGGTGATCCGGACGACGGTGTCGAGACCATCCCGGTGCTGCTGGCCCGAGCCGCGCAGACCGAGCTGACACCGTTGTTGCGGAAGGCGTTTGACAACCCGGAGGTGACGGTGGGCGGTGTCTGTGGCGGATCCGTGGTGATGGCGATGTCCGGCCTGATCGAGGGGCGCCATGCGGTGACTCATCACCTGGGCCTGGAGCTGCTCGAAGCCGCGGGTGTGCATGCGGTGGCGGCGCGCGTGGTCGACGACGGCGACCTGATCACCGCGGGCGGTGTCACGTCGGGGCTGGATCTGGCCCTGTACCTGCTGGACCGGTGGTACGGACCGCGAGTCGCGCACGCCGTCGAGGAGCTTTTCGAGTACGAGCGTCGGGGCACCGTGTGGCGTCCGACGGGACGAGATCCGGTGGAGGCATAGATGGGCATCGGCGGTGACTGGGACGTAACGATCAAGACCCCGATCGGGACTCTGGCCGTGCGGTATGCGTTCGCCGAGTTGCCGGGCGGACTGACCGGCACGGCGACGTACAAGGGCGAAACAGTTCCCTTGCAGGACTTGATAAGTGGCGCGGCCACCGAGGGCACGCGGCTGACCTGGCGGCAATCGGTGACCAAACCGATGCGGCTCAACCTGGACTTCGACGTCGTGGTCGACGGGGATCGGATGGCCGGGCATTCCCGCGCGGGCCGGTTACCGCGGTCGGCGGTCTCCGGCATCCGCCGCTGACCGCCAGTACGACGCCGATCAGCCCGCGAGGGCCTCGATCAGCATCTCCCGCAGCCGACCGGTGTCGACCTTGCCGGTGCCCCCGCGCGGCACGCCGTCATCGGATTCCAACAACAGCCACACGGTCGGAACCTTGAACGCGCTCAGCAGCTTTCGCGCATAACGACTCAGATGATCGGCGGACACGGCCCCGTCGCACACCACAACCGCGCCCACCCGTTGGCCCGTGGTTCCCGGCACGCTGGTGACAAAGGCGCTGCGGACACCGTCGATGGTGCGCAGCGCTCGTTCGACCTCGCTGGGATAGACGGTGGCGCCGCTGACCTTGAACATGTCGTCGGAGCGCCCGTGGTAGAACAGGAACCCCTCGTCGTCGAGGCGGCCCAGGTCGCCGGTGGGGTAGAAGCCGTCGGCGGTGAACAGCTCTTCTCGGCTGCGACCGCAGATGCCGCGCAGCGTGTGTGGCCCCCGAATCTGGATCATGCCCACGGCGCCGGCCGGCACGGGCTCGCCGCTGTCGGGAGCCACGATGCGAACCTCCATGCCGCTGAACGGCTTTCCGCAGCTGCCCCACGCAGTCTCGGGCATGTCGGTGTCGGCGGGATAGCCGCAGTATGGACCGAATGCCTCGGTCATGCCGAACAACGTGGCCCGAGCGCCCGGCTGGGCCCGCTGTTCGGGCGGGAGCAGTGCCTGCAGGCTCCCCGGCCGCAGGGCCGACAGATCGGCGCCGACAGTGGCGGCGTGCCTGGCCAACGTCTCCGCTTGGTCCGGCCAGCCGCGAAACAGCGTCACCCGCTCGGCTTCCAGCAGGCGCAGCGTGGTCTCCGGCCGCGGAATCTCCTCCGTCACCAGGGTGGCACCGGCCAGCAGCGTGGACAGGATTCCGCTGCCGAAGCCGCCCACCCAGAAGAACGGCATGGGTAGGTACAGCCGGGTGTCGGCGGTGATGCAGCGCGCGGCCAGGCCCGACCGCACGGCCTCCAGTGCACTGCCGTGAGAGTGCAGGACCCCCTTGGGGGCCCCACTGCTGCCGGAGGTGAACATGATGACCAACGGGTCGGCGGCCGTGACCGTCTCCGTCATGGCATCGACGATTCGGCGCACCGGCTCGCCGGCGGTGGCGTGGGTGAGCCGGTCGGTCGTCCAGACCTGACGCAGGGCAGGAAGTTCGGGCCGCAGCTCCTGAAGCTCATCGAGATAGCGATGACCGCGAAATTCGTCGACACTGACCAGGAACTGGACCGCCGCGACACGCAGCTGCGCGGCGAGCTCACCGGCCTGCAGCAGCGTGCTCAGCGGTACCAGCACGGCACCGATGCGGGTCAGCGCGACAGCGACCTGTACCCAGCGAGCGCTATTGGGCATGATCAATCCCACCCGGGTGCCCTTGCCCACACCGGCTTCAATGAATACCGCGGCCAATTCTCTTGTGGTGAGGTCGAGTTCGCGATAACTGATCCGCGACGCAGGGTCGATGACCATCGGTATGTCGCCGTCGCGATCGGAGCGGAACCGCACCAGTCCGTCGATGGTGTCAGGCATCGAAGAGCTCTCTCAGTCCCCGTGTGTCGACTTTGCCGCTGGAGAGCAGCGGCAGTTGGTCGCGCGACAATGTCAGGAACCGCCGGGGAATCTTGTATGCCGACAATTCCGCCTTCAGCCCGTCGCGCAGCGCCGCCTCGTCGAAGGCGGCGCCCTCGGGCACGACCACGACCGCCGCGACCAGCTGTCCGCGCTGCGCATCCGGGACACCGACGACATGGGCCGTCAGCCCGCCGGCGACCTTGGCGATTGCCCGTTCCACTTCGTCGGCCGAGACATTGGCGCCGGCCGTCTTGATCATCGTGCTGAGCCGGCCGACGTAATAGAAGAACCCGTCGGCGTCGGCGCGCACCAAATCCCCGGTGTGGAACCAACCGTCGGCGTCGAAGCACTCCTCGCGACTGCGTCGGTAGTAGCGCTGCATCACGAACGGTCCCCGGATACACAGTTCCCCGACCCTGCCGACGCCGACCGCTAGTCCGGTTTGGGTGTCGACGATCCTGGTGTCGAAGCCGGGCGCCGGTCTGCCGAACGATCCGCGCCTGCTCTCGGGTTGATCGGTCTCGTCGTCGCTGATCAGCACGACGCTGCCGGCCTCGGTCATGCCCAGCATGTTGTGCCGCAGCTCGGGATCGGCCGGTCGAACCGCAGCCGCCATGATCGGGTACAGGTTGCCGCGACGCATCGATGACAGGTCACGGCGCGCGAAGCTCGGATGGTCGGCGAGGTGCGCGACCCCTGCGCTGAAACCGTTGGTCAAGGTGGGTTTTTCGGCTTCCAGCAAATCGAGCGTCGTACCGGGATCCTCGGCGTTGGAGCACACCAGCGTCGAGCCGGCGACCAGGGTGGCGAGCAGTCCGAACGCGAAGCCGCCGATCCAGAAGAACGGCGAATTGCAGAACAGCTTGTCGTCGGCCGTCAAACCGCGAATGGCGTTGAGATTGCGCTGGTGTTCGAGCAGCGCGCCGTGTGTGTGTACGACGCCCTTGGGGGCGCTGCTGGAGCCCGACGTGTACACGATGGCCACGGGATCGCAACCCCGGACGTCATCTTGCGTCGCCGCCAACAGCGCGGGGGTCACGGTATCGGCCAGCCGGTAGAACCGGTCGATGTCGCGGACGCGCCGCCGCGCACCGGGGCGGTAGCTGATGCCGACCTGCCGGAGTTGCGGTGCGGCCGGGGCCAAGAGCCGGTAGTCGGACCCGAAATCCGAGTCCGACAGCACCTGCTCGAGGCGTTGCACGTAGTCGTGTGTGCGGAAAGATGCTGCGCTCAAGAGTATTTCGACATCGCTGTCGAGCAGTTGTTCGTGCATCTCGCGGGCGGTGACGAAGGTGGAGAAGGGAACCACCACGGCGCCGATTCGCGCCGCCGCCAGCATAGCGACGACGAATTCCGACCCGTGGGGATAGAGCAGGCCGACGTGGGTGCCCTTGCCCGCGCCGACCGCGATCAGCCCGCGGGCGAGCTCGGCCGAGCGGGCCTCGGCTTGGCCATAACTGATGCGGTCAGCGTCGCAGATGAGTAGCGGACGTTCTGCGCCCGCACGGGCCCGGCGTGTCAGGACGTCGGCGACGGTCGGGCTGTCACCGGGCATGGTCACTGTTGGCTGCGCTGAAGAAGCGCTGAACCGCGCCCAGATCGGCTTTGCCCGACGGTGTCCGCGGGATGGTGTCGACGATCGCGATCTCGGTGGGAATCTCGTAGCGCGCCAGCCGCGTTCCCAGGTATTGCACCAGCGCGTCGCAGTCGACGGACGCGGACCCGCGCAGCTCCACCAGGGCGACCGGCGTCGCCCCGAGACGCTCGTCGGGCCGGCCGACCACCGCTGCACCTGCCACCGCGGGGTGGCTCTCCAGGGCGGTGCGAACGTCGTCGGGCATCACCTTGAACCCACCACGGATGATCGCCTGGTCGGCCCGCCCGACGATCCACACGAAGCCGTCCGCGTCGATGCGCGCCATGTCCGTGGTCCGCATCCACTGGGCCGACGGCCCCAGTTGGCCCGGCTTGACCTCGAGCAGACCGACCTTGTCAGTCCCCAGTGGCGTGCCGTCGTCCGCGACCACCCGCAACTGCGCACCCGGGTTGGCGCGGCCGACGCTGCCCCGTTTGGCGGCCCAATAGCGTTGGTGATCCGGCAGGGTCCAGCCGGCGACACCGCCACCGAATTCGGTTGCCGCGTAAGACGTCAGGACGGGGATGCCGTATTTGGCGGTGAAGGCGTCGGCGTCGTCGGCCGTCACCGGGGCCGTGCCGCAGGTGACGGCGCGGATGCTGTCCAGATCGGCCGGCGGCAGGTTTGAGTGCAACACCGTGCGCAGGGCCGCGGGTACCAGCGATACGGTCCGCGGCCGGTGCCTGCGCACCGCGTCGGCCCAGGAGTTGAGCTCGAAACGTTCGAGAAGCGCGAATGGTCGTGCGTCGGCGATGCATTGCAGCACGCGGAATACCCCGCCGATGTGCACCAGCGGGGAGTTGACGATCGCGACGCCGCTACGTAGCTCGGTGGGCGCCGGGACGCGGCGGGGTTCGGCGCCCATCACGCTGCGCGCCAACATGTCGTAGCCGAGGTCGACCCTTTTGGGCGGACCCGTCGTACCGCTGGTCAACATTCGTACCGCGACCCCGGTCCGCGGGTGGACCTCCGGACGAGTCGTCGAGGCCCCGGCCGGGGCATCGTCCAACCGACCCGAAATCGCCACCGTGGTGGCGTCGGTCGTCGGGGGCAGCAGTGTCGTCAGATCGGTGCTTTCCCCGATGATCAGGGGCAGCCGCAGTCCGGCGATGTCGGCCTTGGTGCGCTCGTCCCCGCGAGACGGGTTGATGACGACGACGGTGCCACCGCCCAGCAGCACCCCGAGAAACGCGGCCACCTGACCGGGCCGGTTGCGCAGCAGCATCCCGACTTCGTCACCAGCGGTGAGCACGGCGATGCGTTCTGCCATGGCGCGGACCCTGTCCCACGAAATCCATTGGCCGTCATACTCGATCGCGTGGGCGCCCGGCTCCAGGTTGAGGACGTCGGCGATGCGTTGACTGAGCGGGTGCGCAGGCATCAGCGGGTCTTCGGAGTACGCGCCGCACCTTCGCCGTCGGCCTTCTGGGCGGCGAGTTGGGCAGTGCCGAGCGGGTTGCCCAGGCGGGTATAGATCAGCCCCTGCTCCATGGCCGCGCGATACGGCTTGTCGAGCGACTCCCAAATCGCCTTCACCGTGCCCTGAGTCGCGGTCGGTGGCTTCGCGGCGATCGTCGCGGCAATCTCGTGCGCGCGGCCCCAGAGCTGCTCGGCGGGGACCACCTCCGACACCAGTCCAATCCGGAGCGCGGTGTCGGCGCTGACCCGCTCGTCGTTACCCATCAAGGCGATGCGCAACGTCTCGCCAAGACCGATGCGCCTCATCAGGCCGATCGGCTCCAACGCGCAGACCAGGCCGGCGGATACGTGCGAGTCGAAAAAGGTGGCGTCCTGCGAACAGATGACGACGTCGGATTCGTTGATGAAGTAGAACGCGCCCGCGGTGCACACGCCCTGAACGGCGCAGACGACCGGCTTCCACATCTTCTGCCACTTGGGGCTGAGCGCCTCGCCGGGATCCTCGTGGTTCCAGATGTTTTCGGGCTGCCCGTAGGGCGTTTTGATGTCCAGCCCTGCGCTGAACGCCCGATCACCGGCGGCCCGCAGCACCACCGCGTTGACCGACTCGTCGAGCTTGACCATGCGCCAGGCGCGGGTCATCTCCTCACACATGGTGCGGTTGAACGCGTTCAGCTGCGCGGGCCGGTTCAGTGTGATGGTCGCGACCCGATCGGTCTCGTCGACCTCGAGCAGGATGGTCTCGAACGTCATCGGCATTGCCAATCGGGCTTGCGTTTCTCGACGAAGGCTTTGGGCCCTTCGGCCGCGTCCTCGGTCCGCAGCACGCGCTCGCGGAACGTTTCTGCCATGATCTCGGCTTCGTGCAGCGGCACGTTGAGACCCTTGAGGATGGCCAGGCGAGTTCCCCGAACCGCCAGCGGCGCATTGGAGTTGACGATGCCGGCGATCTCGTGCGCCCGCTCGAGAAGCCGGTCGTGCTCGACGATTTCGCTGATCAGACCGAGTTCGTAGGCGCGTTGCGCGCTCATCCGCTCGTGCTTGCCCATCAATGCCATCCGCAGGGCAATGGAGCGGGGCAGCACGCGCGACAGCCGCACCATCTCGCGTCCGGCCACTAATCCGATGCTCACGTGCGGATCGAAGAATGTTGCCTGCTCCGAGGCGATCACGATGTCCGATGTGGTGACCCAGTCCATGCCGGCGCCGCAGCACAACCCGTTGACCGCGGCGAGCACCGGCTTGGCGGCCGTGCGAAATGGGGGAGTGCCCTCCTGCGGTGCCTCCCATTGGTCGTAGGTCGACAGATACGGGCGCTCGTAGATCACCTTGCCGTCTTCGGGAATGGCCCTGACGTCGGCGCCCGTGCAGAACGCGCGACCGGTGCCGGTCACGATGGTCAGCCAGACCTCGTCGTCGTTCTCGGCCTCGTCGTAGGCGGCCCGCAGCTCGGTGATCATGTGGGGGCTGAGGGCGTTGAGGGCGTCCGGACGGTTCAGCGTGATGGTGGCGGTATGCCCGTCGACGTCGTAGTTGATGGTGTCGAACGAGTCAGTAGGCATCCTGCTCCCTCATCGGCCCTGAAACTTCGGTGCCCGTCGCTGCCGGAAGGCTTCCAGGCCTTCTTTGAAATCTGCTGTCCGGCAGGATAGTTCGAGATTGAACAGCTCCTGGGTCATGGCTTGGCTCAGCGTGGCCTGCTGGCCGAAGCTCAGGGCCTGCTTGGTCAGCCCGATCGCCGCGGTCGGACCGCAAACCAGCCGCTCGAGCAGTTCCTCGGCGGTGCCCTCGAGTTCGGCGGGGTCTACCGCTTGGTAGATCAATCCCCAGTCGGCCGCATCGTCCGCGCTGACCTTCTCGCCGAGCAGCAGCATCCGCCTGGCCCGTGCCAGGCCGACCAGCCGGGGCAGCAGCCAAGTCGCGCCCGAGTCGGGGCTGAAGCCCCGGTCCACGAAGGGCTCCCAGAACACCGCATCGCTGGCGGCAACAGTGAAGTCGGCTGCCAGCGCGAGATTGCACCCGAACCCCGCGGCCCATCCTCGCACGCTACAGAGCACCGGCAGCTGGATGCTCGCCACCAGTTCGATCACGCGATGAGCGGCATGGGGGATGCGCCGCACGAGATCGCCGGTGCGGGGACGTTGTTGGTCGTTGGCGGCGACCCAGTCCACTCCGGCGCAGAAGTCGTCGCCGCCCCGGATGTGAACCGCGCGCAACGAATCGTCGGCGGCGGCATCGGTCAGTGTCTCAACCATGGACCCAATCATTGCCTGGCTCAACGAGTTACGCCGGGATGGACGATCCAGCGTCAGCCGCAGCACGGCGCCGTCCCGCCGCACTGTCACCGCACCATCGGCACCGGCCGCGTCGGCCTCCTGACTCACCGTCGAATCCGGCCTTTCTGCCGATACGGTTACCCATACAGTAGGCAATACGATTGATACGCTGTATAAGTTAGCAGGGTACGCTGCCGCCGGACATAGCCGGGCCGGAACCCGAGCGAAAAGAGACAAGCATGGCCTTGCAGGAGGGGCGACCCGAGGGGCGGGCCGCTTCAGAGGCGCCGGGCACCAGCGACGCCAAATTCGGCGAGCGGCCCCTGGCCCAGACCGTGGCCGCCGCCGGGGCCATGCGGCGCCTGAGTTCGCTGCTGCTGTCCCTCGAACATCCGCATCCGACGGTCGACACCATGGTGGAGAAGTTCGCGCAGTGGGAGCGCGAGCTCGCGGTCGCGGCTCCCGTGGACAACGCACCACGCATCGGCGACGTCCCCGATGACCCTCGGCGCGTCTATCTCAACCACGCGACAGACATTGGCGCCTACAACCCGTGCTTTCCGGAGTATCTGTTCGACCACCTCGATGCCGACCAGGCCACCGGGCGGGTCAACTTCCCGCTCGTCTACGAGGGCCCGCCGGGGTTGGTGCACGGCGGCTTTCTGGGCGTCTTCTTCGACTGCGTCATCCAGCACCACAATTGCGTCGCAGGCCTTTCGGGCAAGACCCGGTCGTTGGTGGTGACGTTCCGCCGTCCGACCCCCGCGTTGACCGAACTGCGGTTCGACATCGCTCGTGCGCAAAGCGAGCGCGGTGTCGCCTCGACAGCGCGGCTGCTGCTCGATGACGAAGTGCTCTGTACCGGCGAGGTGAGCACGTTGGCGTCACCACCGGAAAAGCTGGCCGGGTTTCAATTCGGCAGGCGGCGAAAGGAGTCCGACACATGACTGCCCCAAGCGCCGAGGACGATCGTGTGCTGTTCGAGGCCGACCGCGACCGCCGCATCGCGACGATCACGCTGAACAATCCCTCGCAACACAACTCCTACGACGCCGCCATGCGCGAGGCCGTCGCCCGCTGTCTGGATCGGGTGGCCGAAGACGACGACCTCACGGTGGTGCTGTTGCGCGGAGCTGGTGGCGTCTTCTCCACCGGCGCCGACATGAACAACGCGTACGGCTGGTACGGCAAGCAGGGCGACGTGGGCGAGGACGCGTCGGCCAAGCGCCGCCCCAGCCAGCGCCGGCGACTCGCCGTGGACCGCAAGTCTTTTGGCTTCTACCACAATTTCATGGGCTTTCCCAAGATCACGGTGGGTGAGATCGCCGGGTATGCGCTCGGCGGCGGGTTCGAGATGGCACTGATGACCGACATCTCCGTGATAGCGCGTGACACGAAGATCGGCATGCCGGCGACCCGCTTCCTCGGCCCGGCGCTCGGCAGCCTGCACATGTTCTTCCACCGGCTGGGGCCCGTGCTGGCCCGCCGCCTGCTGCTCACCGGCGACGTCATCGAGGCCGGCGAGCTCGAGCACCTCGGAATTTTCACCGACACATGCGATTCAGCCGCTGTCGGGGCGCGTGCGCGGTACTGGGCCGAGAAGGCGGCGAAGATGCCCGCCGACGGAGTGGTGATCGCCAAGGAAGCGTTCCGCCTCGTCGAGCAGAGCCAGGCGTACCAGGGTGAGGAAGTTGCCAGCTATCTCTTCCACGCCTTCGGCACCAACCTGCAATTCGGGCCGGACGAGTTCAACTTCGTCAAAACCCGCGCACAGCACGGCACGAAGGAAGCGTTCCGGCTCCGCGATGAATACTTCGACGTGCCGGAACCCGAAGCCTAATAGGCCGATTCGTTCTCGGCTAGCGCGCGGCCGGGGCCTTGGTACGCGCCCGTGAACCAGGCGACTTGGCCGCCTTGCGTGGCCGTGACGGCGCCTGCTTGCCGGCTCTCGATCCCTTGCCCTCCTCGATCAACCGACTGGCGTGATCGAGGATGCAACCGAGGCCGTATTCGAAATTGGTTTCGTCGGGTGCGCCGATCCGATGACCGATCCGGCTTACTTGCGCGAGGAGGGGGGTCTTCTCGGGATCGATGGCGACGGCGTCCTCGATAGCGCGTGCACCCTCGTCGGAGGATTGATTCTTTTCGTACAGCCGCTGCAGCACCACCGATCCGCGGACGTGCACCGAAACGGCCGAGTACGTGTCGAAGGCATCCTCCGGCGACAGCCCGGCCTCAACCAGATTGGCGATCGCCTTCTCCATCTCCTCGGCGCCCAACCGCGCCGCCTTCGGGCTAAGTGCGGCACGAATCAAAATCAGGTCGCACAGAATTGGGTTGCCCATGAACGTCTTACGCATCAGGCGTGCATGGTTGCGCAGCGTCTCGCGCCAGTCGCTGGCCTCGACGTAGGGGGTGGCGAACACATACTTGCTCAACGCGCGATCGGTCATCGCGTTGAGCAGGTCGTCCTTCTTGCGGAAGTACCAGTAGATGCTGGTTACTCCGACGCCGAGATGTTTGCCGAGCAGCGGCATGCTCAAGTTGTCGATCGATACTTGCTCCGCGAGTTCGAATGCGCCACTGATAATGTCATCGGGATTGATGGAACCGCGTTCGCGTCGTTGACGCTTATCGGCGGTAGCCTGCTTTGCCACTACGGGCACCTCCATCACGATGTATCCTTTGTATACGGTCGGAGAGCTGTGCGAGCTCACCTGCGCATACGCTGGCGTTTCTGCCGCTCGACGATTACCGTCAGCCCGGCCTTTCTGCGCTTTTCCATCTGCTACTGTAATACCTATCGTAGGCTTTTTGGTAACGAAGGCTGGACGGGCGAAGATGACCGGGCACAGGCCATTGATCGAGTCCCCCGATGAGCCACGGGAATTGCCATGGATTTAGGTCTGGCGCATGCGGCAACGGTGGTGGTCGGCGGTAGCCGCGGGATGGGGCTGGCGGCGGCTCGATGCCTCGCCGACGAGGGCGCCCGGGTGGCAGTGGTCGGCCGCAGCCGTGACGCACTTGACTCCGCGGTCGCGGATCTGACCGGACGTGGAAGCGCGGATGCCGTTGGTCTCGTCGCGGACATCGGTGACGCGGGGCAGGTCGACGAAGCATTCGCCGACCTCGCACGGCGGTGGGGCGACGAACTCAATGTGCTTGTCAACACGGTCGGGCCGGGCGCGGCGGGCAGTTTCGACGATTTGACCGACGAGCAGTGGCGCCAAGCCGTCGAAGACGGTGTGATGGGCATGGTGCGCTGCGTCCGTGCGGCACTTCCGCTGCTGCGCAAGGCGCAATGGGTACGGATAGTCAACTTCTCGGCGCACTCGACCCAGCGGCAGAGCGTCATGCTGCCCGCCTACACGGCGGCCAAGGCGATGCTGACAAGCGTCTCCAAGAATCTGTCGTTGCTGTTGGCCAAGGACGAGATCTTGGTCAACGTGGTGTCGCCAGGCACCATCGCATCCGAGTCGCTGGCCGGCTGGGCGCGGTCGGTGGGCGTCGACGGCGACGACCCCTACGCGCTAATGGACGCCATTGCCAAGCACTTTGGCCATCCCGCGCACATGCCCCGGGCGGGACTGCCGGAGGAGATCGGGCCGGTGGTCGCCTTCCTTGCGTCGCGGCGCAACTCGTACATGACCGGGGCAAACATCAACGTCGACGGTGGTTCGGACTTCACCTAACCCCCCGGATGGAAGAAAGTTCGGCTGACGAGAAGGAGTCGACGGTGGCGACGGCAAGTGAGGCGCGCGCCTGGGCGCGCGGGGCGCTGCGGGGAATCGGCGACTCTCTGTATACCCCGTTCTGCGGCCCGGATGGTGATGACATCGACTGGGAGGCATACCGGACGCTGGTGCGGTATTGCGTCGGCGACCTCGGACACCCGATGTTGTGGTGCACCAGCGGCCTCGCCGAATTCTGGTCGCTGACTCTCGACGAGCGAAAACGCTTGCTGGAGGTGGCGATCGAGGAAGCCCGCGCCGTAAACCCCGGTGTCGTAGTGCAAGCCTGTACGGCGGCCATGGCGGCGAAGGACTGTCTCGAGTTGACGCTGCACGCCCAAGAGGCCGGCGCCGACATTGCCTACATCCAGACGCCGATGATGGAGGCGCACGGCGGCGAGGGCGTGCTGCGATTCTTCAAGTACATCGCTGCCCGCACCGACATCGCCCTGGGCATGTTCAACTCACCGTCGTCCGGTTACGTGCTGACCGCAACCGAGAGCGCACGGATCTACGACGAGGTGCCCGCGGTGTGTGCCACGAAGGAGGGCGCCTTCCGGCCGGCGAGCAGCCGGATGCTGCACCAGTTGGCGCCCGGCCTGGTGCTCTGGGAATGCGACAAAACGGTCTATCGCGCGGGATGGCTGCGCGACGGGATCGTCTGTCCGGCACAGCTGGGCACCGCGGGCTACCTGTTCGAGACCCCACAGCGGCGATTGTTCTCCCATTATTGGGATTTGGTGCAAAGCGACAAGTTGATCGAGGCGATGGATTTCGGTCGTGAGTCGGGACTGGACCAGTTCGACCTGGACGTCGGATCCTGGTGGACCTGTTACCCGGGGCGGCCGGATTACTTCACTCATTGGGCTGGCGCGTTCAAGTACGCCGCCTCGCTGCTCGGATTGCCGATAGGCGAGTATCCGCATTCGCGCCCACCGCAAGCGGAGTTGCCGCCGGAGGCCAAGTCGCAGATCGAAGAGGCCTACCGCCGGCTCGGGCTGATCGGAACGTAGCGTCCACAAAAAGCCGGCACCGCAAGATAACTCACAAGCGACGGCCCGGCCACCGCCACGGTGACCGGGCCGTTCACCAAACCGACTACTGTTCGGCCTTCTGGCGCGCCTCCGCCGTCTTGGCCTTGGCCCGGGCCTTCTCGGCCGCGGCTTCCTTCTTCGCCGCGCTGCGCTGAGCGTCGGCCTTGTCCTGCTGGGCTTGGCCCTCGTTGACCAGATCGTTGCGGCCGATGATCGTGCCGATGATCTCCTTGGCTTTGCCGAAGACCGCTTCGACGATGCCCTGGACCGCCTCGATCGGGCCGCTCTTGATGTCAGCCATTGCGTTTCCCCTCCCTGGTAATGGGTGTTTGAGTTTGCTTTCCCTGTTCGGCGGTCGGGGAAAACGTGATCCGGACGTGGCGCTCGCCACAGCGCGGACGAGGCTCGTCCGCCTGGCGATCCGCGGTGCGGGCGATCGCGGCGGACAGTCCGGTCAACTGGGCGGAAATCCGCTGTTCGGCCGGGGTGCGCGGGGGCGTGGCGACGGTTGTGGAAAACGGTACCGATAGGTATACAGTATGCGTACAAAACATCGCGAAATCCGGTAGGCGAACGACGAGGAGGTACCGGGGGAGATGTCCGGCAGCGACGGCGCTTCCGAGGACGCAGTGCTCTACGAGGCCACCGGCAGCGGCGTCGCGATTCTGACCTTCAACCGTCCGGACCGTCTCAACGCCTGGGGCCCTGACATCGCCGACGGCTTTTACTCCGCGATCGACCGCGCCGAACAGGACCCGGCCATCCGGGTGATCGTGTTGACCGGGCGGGGCAAGGGCTTTTGCGCGGGCGCGTATCTCGGCACGCCGAGTTCCGCGCCGAGCTACGGCGACACGATGAAGAAGGCGGGCCAGACCAAACTCGCCGACTTGGTGGGCGAGCGGCCACCGCATTTCGTGACCACACTGCGCAAGCCCGTGATCGCGGCCATCAATGGCGCCTGTGTTGGCATCGGCCTGACCCAGGCGCTCATGTGCGACGTCCGGTTCGCTTCCGCCGGTGCCAAGTTCGCCGCGGTCTTCGCCCGCCGCGGACTGATCGCCGAGTTCGGCATCTCGTGGATACTCCCGCGCCTCACCACGTGGGGCGTCGCCCTGGATCTGTTGCTGAGTGGACGCACCTTCCTCGCCGAGGAGGCCGCCGAGCTCGGCCTGGTCAAGGAAGTGGTCGCGCCCGAAGATCTGATGAAGCGCGCGTTGGACTACGCCGAGGACATCGCCCGCAATTGTTCGCCGGCGTCCATGGAAGTGATCAAGAGGCAGGTCTACGGTGACGCCACTCGCGATGTCGTGGACGCCACCTCGCGCGCCGAAACCCTGCTGCACGAAGCGATGCCGCGGCCGGACGTCATCGAAGGCATCACCAGCTTCCTCGAGAAGCGGCCCCCGCAGTTCCCCTCGCTCAACTCGACCGACGCTTAGCGCTCGCCGGTACCGCCCGGAAAGGAAGATCATGGCCAACTTGGGTTACAAGGCGATTGACGTCGACAACCACTACTACGAGCCCCTGGACGCGTTCACCCGCCACCTCGACAGGGCTTTCAAGAGCCGCGGCGTCCAGATGGTCAGTCAGGGCAAGCGCACCCTTGCCGTGATCGGGGGCCGGGTCAACCATTTCGTTCCCAACCCCACCTTCGACCCGATCATCGTGCCGGGTTGTCTGGATCTGTTGTTCCGTGGGGAGATCCCCGAAGGCGTCGATCCGGCGTCGCTGATGAAGGTCGAGCGGCTCGCCGACCACCCCGAGTACCAGAACCGCGATGCCCGTGTCGCGGTGATGGACACCCAAGAAATCGAAACGGCGTTCATGCTGCCGACTTTCGCATGCGGGGTCGAGGAGGCACTCAAGCACGACATCGAAGCGACCATGGCGTCGCTGCACGCATTCAACCTGTGGCTCGACGAGGATTGGGGCTTCGACCGGCCCGATCGCCGGATCATTGCCGCGCCGATCATCTCGCTGGCCGATCCGGCCGTGGCGCTCGACGAGGTGGAGTTCGTGTTGGGACGCGGCGCCAAGCTGGTGCTGGTGCGCCCGGCGCCGGTGCCCGGCTTGGTCAAGCCGCGCTCGTTGGGTGATCCCAGCCATGACCCGGTGTGGGCCCGGCTGGCCGAAGCGGGAGTTCCGGTCGGATTCCACCTCAGCGACAGCGGTTATCTGCACATCGCGGCGGCGTGGGGTGGCAAGGCGACATTCGAGGGGTTCGGCGCGAAGGATCCGCTGGACAACGTGCTCCTCGACGACCGTGCCATTCACGACACGATGGCCTCGATGATCGTGCACGGCGTGTTCACCCGTCATCCGAAGCTCAAGGCGGTCAGCATCGAGAACGGCTCGTACTTCGTCCATCGGCTGATCAAGCGGTTGAAGAAGGCGGCCAATACCCAGCCCCGTGACTTCCCCGAGGATCCGGTGGAGCAATTGCGCAACAATGTCTGGATCGCTCCGTACTACGAGGACGACCTGGTGGAGCTTGCCAATGTCATCGGCATCGACAAGATCTTGTTCGGTTCCGACTGGCCGCACGGCGAGGGCCTCGAGACGCCGGTGGCGTTCGCCGGAGAGCTCAACGGCTTCAGCGAAGAAGATATCCGTAAAGTGATGCGCCACAACGCCCTCGACTTGCTCGGCGTTCCCGCCGTGTCGGCCGTCTAGTCGCTCGCGCTATGAGCGAATGGACCGTGGGCGCCGTTCTCGACGCCATTGCGGACGTGGTGCCCGACCGCCTGATGACGGTGTGTGGAGACCGTAAAAGTACGTTCGCCGAATCGGCACGTCGCACCAACCGGTTGGCGAACTACCTCGAGGGCAGGGGTTTTGGCGTCTACGCCGCGCGCGATGAGTTGCAACCCTGGGAGTGCGGCCAGGATCGGATCGCGCTCATCATGTACAACGACCTCTACCCCGACATGGTGATCGGATGCCTCAAGGCGCGCACCGTCCCGGTCAACGTCAATCACCACTACTCGCCGCGGGAAATCCGCGACCTGCTCGACTATGTGCGCCCCCGAGGCATCATCTACCACCGCTCGCTCGGCGCCCGGTTCGCCGACGTGTTGCCCCCGACCGGCACGGAGTTGCTGATATCAATCGATGACGGCAGTACCGTTCCCCAACTGCCGAAGTCGATCTCGTTCGACGATGTGCTGGCGGCCGCCGGCCCCGACCGCGAGGACGCTGGCTCCCCGGATGACCTCATCATGATGTGTACCGGCGGGACGACGGGACGCCCGAAGGGTGTGCTGTGGCGACAGAGCGACATGTATGTGTCGTCGATGGTGGGCGCCGACCATGCCAGCGTCACCGAGATCCATGACAAGGTCGCTGGGGGTGGGCAGCCGTGGTTCGCCGTATCTCCGCTCATGCACGCCGCCGGCATGTGGACCGCCTTCGCCGCGCTCTGCGCCGGCCTGCCAGTGATCCTCTACGACGACCGCAACAAGCTGGACGTACGGTCGGTGTGGGAAACCGCCGAGCGCGAGAAGGTGGGCATGATGACCATGGTGGGCGACGCCTACGCCGGGCCGCTGATCGCCGAGCTGCGTGCGCGCTCCTATGACCTGTCCTCGCTGAACGCGATCGGCACCGGAGGCGCCGCGACGAACGCGAAACACAAGCGCGCACTGATGGAATGCCTGCCGCACATCACCATCATCGAGGGCTACGGATCGTCCGAGAGCGGCAACATGGCGTTCGGGCACAGCCGCGAAGGGAACGCCAGCGAGACCTTCCAGCCCAGGGAGGGGGCGACCGTGGTGTCGGCCGACCGGAGCCGGTTCCTGCGGCCCGGTGAGCAGGAGGTCGGCTGGGCCGCCCGGACGGGCCGGATTCCGCTCGGCTATTTCGGCGACGCCGAGGCCACGCAACGAACCTTTCCGGAGATCGAGGGACAGCGGGTGGTGATCCCCGGCGACCGGGCATCTTTCGAACCCGATGGCACCATTCGCCTACTCGGCCGCGATTCGCTGGTCGTGAACACCGGTGGCGAAAAGGTATTCGTCGAAGAAGTCGAGGAAGTGCTGCGAGCACAACCGGGCGTCGTCGATGCCCTGGTCGTAGGGCGGCCGAGTGAGCGGTGGGGACAAGAGGTCGTCGCGCTCGTCGCGACGCACGCCGACGCCCACCTCACCCAGGACGCGCTCTACGGCGCGTGCACGACGCAGCTGGCGCATTTCAAGGCGCCCAAGGCCTTCATTTTCGTCGAGCAGATCGAACGCCTCGGCAACGGCAAGCCCAATTACCGCTGGGCCAGAGAGCAAGCCACTCAACACGTTCCGGCGATCGCGCTGGTCCCGTCCGACCCCGAAGGAAGTCATGAACACCAAAGCGATTGACTGCCTGGTGAACGTCCACTTCGGGGAAGCCGAATCTCAGCCGACGTGGATGCTGAAGGTCAGGGACGATTACTTCAAGGGCCCCAAGTCGATGTTCGCCCCGGTCGAACTCTCCGAATTGCTCGCCGAGATGGACGAACAGGGCGTGCAGAAGGCGATCCTGATGGACTCGCTTGCCAACCCGTCCACGACCGCGCGCAAATTCGTCGAAGCCAGGCCGGACCGGTTCGCGCTGGCCATGGGCGGGGCCAACTTGCTGCGGCCGGTACGGTCGCTGCGCGAACTGACCGCCATCTCGGCCGAGTTGCCCGTCGCGTATGCCGTAGTCGGGCCGAGCTTTTGGGGCGACGGCCAGTACCCGCCCAGCGACGCCGTGTACTACCCGCTCTACGCCAAGTGCGCGGAACTGGACCTTCCGCTCTGCATCAACACCGGCATCCCGGGACCGCCGATACCCGGGGAGGTTCAGCACCCGATGCACCTGGACCGCGTGTGCGTGCGATTCCCTGAGCTACGGCTGTGCATGATCCACGGCGCCGACCCGTGGTGGGACGTCGCGATCCGGTTGCTGTTGAAGTACGCCAACCTGCGCCTCATGACGTCGGCGTGGTCGCCCAAGCGGCTGCCCGAGAGCCTGCTGCACTACATGCGCACGCGGGGCCCCAACAAGGTGATCTACGCGTCGGACTGGCCGGTGCTGCCCATGCGCCGGGTCATACCCGAGGCCCGTGCTCTTGACCTGCCCGCCGAGGTGCTGGACAACTACCTTTACAACAACGCGCGAGACTTCTTCTTCGGGAAGGACGAGTAACGATGGACCGCTTCGAACTCCGCCGGCTGGACTACAGCCTGTCCGACGACCATGTGGCCCTGCAGGACGCCTACAAGCAGTTCTTCAAGACCCACTGCTCGATCGAAACCGTGCGGGCCGCAGAGCCATCCGGCTTCGACAAGAACCTCTGGGAGAGGTTGTGCGGGATGGGCGCGACCACGATGGCACTGCCGGAGTCGTGCGGCGGCGACGCCGCCACCTTGGTCGATCTCACCTTGGTGGCCGAAGAGCTCGGCCGGTCCCTGGCACCCGTCCCGTGGATCGACCATGTGTGCACCGCCCGCCTGCTGGGGCGCCTCGGCGCCCTGGGTGAGGGGGTCGCCGGAGTGGCCGAGGGGGAACAGCTGGCCGCGCTCGACCCGCGTCTCGACGCCGGACGCGGTCCGCGGTTGATTCCCTCTGGGTCAATCGCCGACCACATCATCGTTCGCGAAGGCGACGAAGTCGTGCGGCTGACCTTCGCCACCCGGCCCGCGAAGGTCGACAACATCGGTCGGCTGCCGATGGCGTGGGTAGACCCGACCGCGGCCGACACCCGTACGGTCGTCGCCGAAGGACCCGAAGCGCTGGCGACGTACCGGCTGGCGCTCGACGAATGGCGGCTGCTGATCGCGGCGGCGCTCGTCGGGCTGGTGGAGGAGACCATGACGATCGCGGCCGAGTTCGCCAAGACCCGCTACACGCTGGGCGTGCCAATCTCCACCCTGCAAGCGATCTCGCACCCCCTCGCGAACATGGCCATCACCGTCCAGGGTGGACGGAACCTGGCTCGACGTGCCGCCTGGTTCTTGGACAACGAACCCGACGAGCGGCCCGAATTGGCGCCCTCCGCATTCGTTTTCATGGCTGAGGAGGCTGCCAAGGCCGCGACCATGGCGGTTCACATCCAGGGCGGACTCGGGGTTTCGTCCGAAGCCGCGGCGACGGCGTATCTGGTGCGCGCCCGGGGATGGCCACTGGCCGGCGGCGATCCGGGCGCCACGGCGCAACGGGTCGCCGAAATCGTGACTGCCCGCGAGGGCGCGGCGCAGCCGGCCTAGGAAGGGGCGACACCATGGATTTCTCCCGCGTCGAACTGTCGGACGAGGACAAGGCGTTCCGCGACGAAGCGCGCAACTTCCTGGGTACCCATATGACCGAGGAGATCAGGCGCCGGGACCGCGAGACGGGCGACAATTTCGACGAAGGTCTGCACCTGAAGTTCGGCGCGGCAGGCTATTTGGAAGCCGAGTGGAAACCGGAATCCGAAGGGGGTTTCACCCGGGTGCGGCGGCGCATCTGGGAGCTGGAGAAGCGGCGTGCACACGTGCCCTGGGTGACCTGGGGGACGACCGCCATGGTGGCCCGTTCGGTGAACAAGTTCGGCTCGCCGCAACTACGCGACGAGGTATTACCCAAAGTTTTCAGCGGCGAGGTCCGGTTATGCCTCGGCTACACCGAGCCCGAAGGCGGCTCCGATATCGCCACCTGTAAGACCCGCGCCGTGCGCGAGGCGGATGGATCGAGCTGGGTCATCAACGGCTCCAAGATGTTCACGACCGGCGCCCATAACTGTCAGTACGTCTTCCTGATCACCAACACCGCCCCGGACGAGCCAAAGCACAAGAGCCTGACCATGTTCCTGGTGCCACTGGAATCGCCGGGCATCGAAATCCAGGGAATCCGCACGGTGGACGGCGATCGGACCAACATCGTCTACTACAGCGATGTGCGGGTAGACGACAAGTACCGGCTGGGTGAGGTGAACGGTGGCTGGACCGTGCTGCGCGAGCCGCTCAACGTCGAGCACGGTGCCGTCGCCGCCGCCCCCGACGGACTGCAGGACACCTCAATCATGATGCACCAGGCCGGCTTTCTGTCTCAGGCGGTGGACAAGGCCGCGGCGAGCGTGACACGGCTCGACGGCGACGGGCGCCGGCTCATCGACGACAAGTCGGTGGCATACCGGCTGGGCCGCTGCGTCGCCCGACTGGAGATAGCGCTGGCCACGCCGAGCATCTTCGGCAGGGTCGCCATCGCGCAAACAATGCGTGACATCTCCCCGGAACTGATGGACATCCTCGGCGCCGCCTCCACGCTGCCATACGGAGCCGAAGCGGCCGCCGACGACGGCAGCGCCGAATACGCCTACCGATTCGCCCCGCTGGTGGGAATCTATGGCGGCACGCTGGAGGTGTTCCGCAACATGATCGCCCAGTACATGCTCGGCCTGGGCAAGCCGGCTTACGCGCCGCCGGTCAAGAAAGTGTCCTGACCAGCGCGGCCGGGTTGATGTCTCTCGGACCCGGGCGCCCCTCAGCCGTGCCCGTAAATGATCCGCAGCATCTTGAGATTGATACGGATGAAACGTCCGAATTGCACAAAGAGGTTCTGACGCGTCCGCAGGGTTGCCGGGGTGGGCAGCGGTGCATCGGCGATGCGCTCGGCCGTCAGCGCGTTCACGTCCGAGTAGGAGGTTTCGTCGTCCATCGAAGTGCCTTTCATTCGGGGATCAGCCACCAGAATGGGCGGGCTTTAGCCTTGTAGATGAAGAGATAGTGCAGCAGCAGCTTGATCCAGTGGCCGGCCAATCCGAGCTCACCGGAGGTGCCGGCGATGTCGCGACCCGTTTGCGGGTACTTCACCGGATCGGGGACGACCGGGAACATCGTCATGGCGGCGGCCGAACCCTCGCGCAAACCGGTGCCTGCCGAGGCGACGCATGCGGCACCCATGCTCGACATCGAGGCGCGGTGCGCAACTACGGTCGTTCCCTTGGTGATTCGATCGCGGATGGTCTCGGCAACCGTCTTGGCCATGATGCCCGACGGCATGCCGGTGCGCGGTGGACTGGGCGTGATGACGGTCCCGTTGGGACTCGTGCGCGGCCGGGAGATGGGATGCGGGGGCGCGAACGCGATGCCCGGGGCGAAGATGTTGGGATAGGCCGGCGACTCGTAGGTGTACGGCCAATCCTCGGCGGACCATTCGTCATACGGTTTGCCCGAGTAGTCTGCGTCGACCTTCATGAAGCCCGACGGCGCGAACAGAACGGAGCTGATGTCGTTGCCGTCCTTGTCGTATGCCATCAGTGCGGCTCCCCTGAACGGAGGCAGGAGCATGGCGAAGTCGAAATCCAACTCGTGCTCTCTGCCGTCGAGTTGCTCGTAGCGCAGCTTGCCGTCCATCACCTCGTGCACGGCAGCTTGCGTGATCGCTTTGACGCCGCGCTCGCGGAACAGCGATTCCGTCCACAGCCGGCTGGACTGTACGAAGCCCTTCTCGACGAAGCTCATGCCGCCGACGCCGAAGTCGCCCAGTTCGTACTCGTTGGTGAGGTAGACGACGTCCGCCAGGTCTCGCACGCCCTCCGCCCGCAACGTGTGCTCGACGTTGAAGGCGTACTCGAACGCCGCGCCCTCGCAGGTGCAGGTGCCGTGTCCGACGCCGATGACCAGCCGCTGTTTCTCGCCGGCCTTCAACCTGGCGATGACCCGGTCGAGCGCCTCGGCCGCCTCGACGGCGTGGGCCGCGGTGCACACCGAGTAAGAGTGGCCTGCGGGGCCGAGCCCGGGGGTAGCCGCGAAATTCAGGCGCGGTCCGGTCGCGTTGATGAGGTAGTCATACGTAATGGTGCCGCTCTGACCGTCGCGCTCCTCGTCGGTGTAGGTGAAGTCCACCGATGGCGCCGGCTGATCTTTGGTGCCCTCCGGATGGATCGCGGTGGCAAGCGCTTGGTGAAACACGATGCCCTTGCGGCGGTAGATGGGTTCGAGCGGAATGAGCACCTTGGCGGGATCCATGCGGCCCACTCCGACCCAGATGTTGGACGGGATCCAGTTCCAGTCGGCGTTGGGTGAAATCACGACGACTTCGTGACTGCGGCCCAGCCATCGGCGAAGGTGTAGCGCGGCGGTATGCCCGGCGATACCAGCGCCGAGGATGACGACTCGTGCCATTGATGCTCCTCTATGTCGTGCGCCGGCATCGCCACACGACATGGTTGCCGCCGTGCGGGAACGCCAGGCGCTCCGAGGCCAGATTGCGCTCCGCGATGACGCGTTTCTAGGGCCGATGGACTCTATTGGGGGAGGAATATGTGCGCCGAAGGAAAAATCAGTCGCATCGAGAAATACCCCTACCCGTATAGGTATTATAGCTCTTATGACCGAACACAACCACTACCAACAGGTGCTGGACGACCTCAACCCTCAGCACCGCGCCCTGCGCAAGATGATCCCCGACGTGTACCGGGGTTTCGCCGAGATGAGCAGCGGCGCACTGACCTCAGGAGCCTTGGACAAGAAGTTCAAGGAGCTGATCGCGATGGCGATCGGGGTCGTCGCCGGATGCGATGGCTGCATCGCCTCCCACGCTCAGGGGGCGGCCCGTGCCGGAGCATCCAAGGAAGAGGCCGCCGAGGCGATCGGCGTCAGCATTCTCATGCACGGTGGTCCGGCGACGATCTACGGTGCGCGCGCGTACAGCGCATTTTGCGAATTCGCTGACGGGACCGCGGGCACCGCTGAACCGACGCAATAAACGGGCACTATCGCGTTCGGTCCGTAATCAGCCCAGCTTGCTGGACCCGCTCAGGTCTGGATCCGATCCTCACCTGAAACTCTCGAAAGGAGCAATTATGATCGTCAAGTCACTGACCGCCGCCGACTTCGAGTCGACGGTACTCGCAAGTCCGATTGTGCTCGTTGACTTTTGGGCCCCATGGTGTGGGCCATGCCGGGCTTTCGCGCCCGTCTTCGAACGGTCCGCGCAGACCCACCCGGATATCGTGTACGCCAAGGTGGACACCGACGCCGAGCGCGAACTAGCCGCGACGGTAGGCATCCGCTCAGTGCCGACGATCATGGCGTTCCGCGATGGAATCCTCGTTTACAGTCAGCCGGGAGCGATGTCACCAGCCGTGCTAGACGATTTGATCGATCAGGTCAAGCGTCTTGACATGGCGCAGGTCCGTGCCAAGATCGCAGAGCGAAAAGCTGCGGTGAAGGCGTAATGGCGCAATCGGTTCGCCCTCAACGGTAGGGAAGCAACCATGTGTTACCCCGTGAGCTGCGGGCGCTGCGGCAAGATCACTTGGGCGGGATGTGGGGCGCACGCCGAGAGCGTGATGAAACGGGTGCCCGCCGATCAGCGATGTGCCTGCCGCCAGAGCGTCGCCAGATAGTGCCCGGGCCCCGTCCCGAGGTCGGCAAACTGCGCTCAGATCGTCAGGATCGTTGCCGCGGCGGTGCCCGGTGCGCCGTATAGCTGAGCGAAGCCCACGCGCGGCTCACCCGTTACCTGGCGATCGCCGGCCTGGCCGCGAAGTTGTCGCACCAGTTCGTGGATCTGCCGCAGACCCGAAGCCCCGATCGGCTCGCCGTTCGCAATGAGCCCGCCGTCGGTGTTGACCGGCATCGATCCGCTGATTTCGGTTGCGCCGTCGGCCAATAGCTTTTCCTGCTCGCCGTCGGCGCAGAACCCGCATTCGGCCATGTGAATGATCTCCGCGCCGGCGTCGGTGTCCTGCAGTTGGATGACGTCGACGTCCTGCGGTGCCACGCCCGCTTTCTCGAACGCGGCGCGCGACGCGTACACAGTCGGGGAGACGTCCTCGTCGACCGGAGCGAAGGTGGTGTTGACCTCGTAGGCGCCATATCGACGGGTGCGCACCTCGACCGCCCGCAGGAAAATCGGCGTCGCGGTATAGCGGTGCGCGATGTCCGCGCGGCACATCACCACGGCCGCGGCCCCCTCGTCGGGTGCACAGAACATGTACTGCGTGAGTGGGTAGTTCAGCATCGCGGAGTTGAGGATGTCGTCTTCGGCGATAGGCTTGCGGCGAAACGCATTGGGGTTCAACGCCCCATTGCGAAAGTTCTTCGCGGCCACCTTCGCCAGTGTCTGCTGCGAGATGCCGTGATCGTGCAAATAGCGGTTGGCCTTCATGCCGAAGAACTTTGTCGTCAGGTACTGGCCGTTCTCGGCGTACCACCGAGGCATCCCCACCAGGGCGGGGTCCTCGGTGAAGGCACCGCGCGGGTGCTTGTCCAGACCGATGGCGATCCCGATGTCGTAGTCGCCCAGCCGGATGCCGTCGGCGCACGCCTTGGCGGCGCTGGCGGCGGTCGCGCACGCGTTGAACACGTTGGTGAACGGGATGCCCGATAGTCCGACCATGGCGACGATCGCGTCGGGATTGGCCACGGTCCAGCTGCCCCCCGTGGCGGCTTGGATGTCCTTCCACTCGATGCCCGCGTCGGCGACCGCGAGATGGATGGCGCCAGCGGCCATCTCCATCGCGGACTTGCCCTCGAAGCGGCCGAACGGGTGCAGGCCGACACCGATGACCGCGACGTCATTCACGCAATGGCTCCCGAGTCCTTCAGTTCCTCGATGCGGTCCCAATCCATGCCCAGTTCCATCAGCACGATCTCGGTGTGCTCGGAGGCCTGGGGCGCCCGCGTGGTGACCAGCGGCTCGTGGTTGAACTGCACGGGGCCGCGCACGACGCGGAAAGGCTTTCCGCCGCTGGCGAGTTCGACCTCGCTGACCATGTCGTTGGCAAGGGCCTGCTCGTCGTCCACCAGGTCGAGCAGGCTCTGGAACGGCGCCCACTGACCCTTCATCGTTTTCAGGTGCTGCCGCCAGTACTCGAAGGGCTTGCCGGCGAAGGCCTTTGCGATCAGTTCGGCGGCCGCGTTGGCATTCTGGATCAGCGGGAGCACGTCGGAGAAGCGGGGATCGTCGGCCGCCTCGGGGATGCCGAGATGCTCGAACGTGTCGCGGATCAAGCCGGTCGGGCTGATGATGCACAGGTTGATGGTGCCGCCATCGGAGGTCTCATAGTTGCCCATGAAGGGGTTCACCGACATCGCGGTGGCGGAGCCCGGCATGGGAGTGCGCATCACCTGCCCGGTCTCCATGCCCTGCGTCACGCTCGCCCCCGCCGCCCACCAGGCCGTGCTCAGCAACGACACGTCGAGCTCGAGGGCTTCTCCGGTGCGCTCGCGATGCAGCAGCGCCGCCGAGATGCCGCCGGCGATGAACATGCCGCCGATGGAGTCGCCGAACGCGGGAATGCCTTGCCCCAGTGCGCCGCCCAGCTCCTCGGGCGTCAGCGCGTACCCGATGCCGCTGCGCGTCCAGAACGCCGTCCCGTCATAGCCACCGACGTCGCGCTCGGCGCCCTTGTCGCCGTACGCCGAACCGCGCGCATAGACGATGTTCGGGTTCACCGCGCGAATGTGCTCCACGTCGAAGTTGTGCTTCTGCCGCTGCGCGGGCATGTAGTTGGTGAGGAACACATCGGCGGTCCTGGCCAGTTCGTAGATCACTTCCTGACCGCCCGGCGTGGACACGTCGATCCCCACGCTGCGCTTGCCCCGGTTGGGATGCTCCATCAGCGGGTGCCGCTCCGGATCGAGTTGAATGCCACCCATGTTGATGAAGCCGCGCTGGGTGTCACCTCGCAGCGGGTGCTCGACCTTGATGACGTCCGCGCCCCAGTCGGCCAGGATGGCGCCGGCCGCCGGGACGAAGGTGAATTGCGCAAGTTCCAGGACCCGGAAGCCCGACATCACTTTGACCATTTTCGGACCCTACTTTGCCTTGAACGTCACGGGAAGCGCCGTCGGCGAACGGAAGGGCTGGCCGTGGATGTGTGGGTCGTCGTCCGTGAGCAGCCTGACGTCGGTCACCCGGTCCAGCAGGCATTCGACCGCGACGCGGGTCTCCAGCCGCGCCAGGTGCAGCCCCAGGCACGTGTGCTCACCGGCGGCGAAGGAGATGTGCGGTTGGTGCTTGCGGAAGATGTCGAACTCTTCCGAACGATCCCAGCGCCGTTCGTCGCGGTTCGCCGACCCTATGCACACGCCCACCACCGCGCGTGCCGGAATCTCGACTCCTTCGAGTTGGGTGTCCTCGGTGGTGAATCGCTGCACGGTGGTGAGCGGCGTCTCGAAGCGCAGCCCTTCCTCGATCGCCTGGGGCAGGAGTTCGCGATCGGCCTGCACCGCGTCGAACTGGTCCGGGTGGGTGAGCAGCAGGTACAGCAGGTTGCCCGACGACCGGTACGTGGTTTCCAAGCCGGCCGGCAGCAGCAGCCGCAGGAAGGAGTAAATGGCTTCGTCGCTTAGCTTTTCGCCGTCGATCTCGGCGGTGACCAGATCGCCGATGATGTCCTCGGTGGGCTGGGATTTGCGCTGTTCGATCTGCTCGACGAAGTAGTCCTTGAGCGCCGCCGACGCCTCGAACGCGCCCTCGTAGTCGACGTGGTAGCTGATCAATTGCACGGCGCGCTTGCGGAACATCGGCAAGTCGTCGGCCGGCAACCCGAGCAGTTGGGCGATGACGCGGGTGGGGAATTCGAAGGTGAAGTTGCGGACTAGGTCTGCTGCACCGCGGGCGATGAATTCGTCGATCAGCGCGTTGCAGATCGGCCGGACGATGGTGTTCTCCCAGCGGGCCAGCGCCTTGGACTTGAACGCCGCGGACACCAGGTTGCGATGGTCGCGATGCTTCTTTCCCTCCATCGCCAGGATGGTCGGCCCCATGAAGAGGCCGATCGTCTTGTCGTACGGTGCGGAGCTGAACACTCGGCCGTCCCGGAACACCGTATTCACCGCGTCGAAGGACACCGCGGAGTACTCCCGCTTGGGCATGAGCGACTCGGGCGTCTTGGAGTAGTCCATGACCGTCCCGCGGAACACCCCGGATTCGCGGCGCTTTCGCGCGAAGAACGGGTAGGGATCACGCAGGCTGACGGTCTCGTCACTGCTGCGAACGTCGGTCGTCACGTAGCACTCCAGCATCTCCAGCAGGAACGGGGCAAGCCAATGCGTAAGATCGTACTGTAATTCTTACAGTAGACAATATGGGCGGGCCCCGCCGGTCGGGAGTTAGCCGTTCACCGCCTGCTCGCGCGCCCACCGATAGTCGGCCTTGCCCGACGGGCTGCGCTCGATTGCCGCGCGGAACACGATCGCCTTGGGAAGTTTGTAGCGGGCCAGCGATTGGCCGGCGTGGGCGACCAACTCCTCGGCGTCGGCGCGGGCGCCCTCGGCCAGCGCGACGACGGCCACGACCTCCTGGCCCCACCGCTCGCTGGGACGTCCGGCGACCACCACGTCGGCCACCGCCGGATGCGACGCGATGGCGGTCTCGACCTCCTCGACGAAGATCTTTTCACCGCCCGAGTTGATCGTCACGGAATCGCGGCCCAGCAATTCGATCCTGCCGTCGGGGTGGTGGCGGGCCCGGTCGCCGGGAATCGCGTAGCGCACGCCGTCGATGACGGGAAAGGTCTTGGCGGTCTTGGCCGCATCGCCCTTGTAGCCCAGGGGAACGTACCCGCGTTGCGCCAGCCAGCCCATTCCGTCGTGACCCGGCTCCAGGATGGAGGTTAGATCCTCGGCCGCCACGAACGTGTCCGGTCCCGCGTTGAAGGTGCCCGTCGACACCGCGCCCGACGTCGACATGTGGTGCATCTGCGCGCCGGTTTCCGAGGACCCGACACCGTCGACGACGACGGCGTTCGGCAGGACTTCGATCAACCGTTGCTTGACGAACGGGGTGAGCAGCGCGCCGCCGTTGGCGACCACGGCGAGCGACGAAACGTCCGCGATCCCTTTCTCGATGGCGGCGACCAAGGGGCGGGCCATCGCGTCACCGACCACCGTCACCACGGTCACCCGCTCGCGCTCGATGGTGCGGACGACCTCGTCGGCGTCCAGACGATCGACGACCGACGGGAATACGACGGACTGCCCGGTCGTGATCGCCGTCATCACACTCCACTGGGCCGCCCCGTGCATCAGCGGCGGCAGGATCATCAACTTGGTGCCGGGGCCCGCGCCCACTCCCGCCGCGATCTCCTCGATGGACCCGAAGGGCTCGCCGGTCATCAGGTTGCGGCCGCCGAAGGACGTCATGAAGATGTCGTGCTGGCGCCACAGCACGCCTTTGGGCATCCCCGTCGTGCCGCCGGTATACAGGACGTACAGGTCGTCGGGCGAAGGCTGCACCGCGGGTGGCTCCGGTGTGGAAGACGCGACGATGCTCTCGTAATCCACTGCGCCGTAGATCAATTCGTTGCCGGAGTCGTCGGCGATCTGGATCAGTACCCGCAGTTGGGGGAGGTCGGGCAAGATTTCGGCCACCCGCGGCGCGAACACGGCGTGGTAGATCAGCGCGGTCGCCCCGGAATCCGCCAAGAGATACTGCAGCTCGCTCTTGACATAGCGGAAGTTGACGTTGAACGGGGCGACTCGGGCCTGGAACGCGCCCAGCAACGCCTCTACGAATTCGTTCCCGTTGTAGGCGTAGATGCCGAGCAGGTCCTGGCCGGCCTCATGGCCGGGGAGCGCGGAGCGTTCGGTGTGGCACCCCAGCCCACGGGAGTGCAGGTACGCGGCGAGGCGGTGTGACCGCTCGATCACCTGTGAATAGCTGTGTCGCCGTTCGCCCTGGATGAGCAGCTCTCGGTCGGGAATCGCGGCCGCGACGGCCGCCGCGACGGCGGGAACCGTGAATTGTGTTGCTGTGTCGGACATTAGGCCTCTCACGGCTGGTGGGGTAGCAGGCGAACCATCAAGCCGTTGGCTTCGCTGAGCAAGGTTCCATTGCCGGCTGTCATAGTAGCGTCAATGAAAACTTTCCTGCCGTCGATGGCGGAGATTTGTCCCTGGGCGGTCAGCGGCTCGTCGATCGGGGTGATGTTGCGGTAATCGACGTGCAGGTATGCGGTCCGGGTGGGTGGCGTGCCCGCTGTGGAGACCACCATCCCGAACAGCCAGTCGTAGAACAGCGGGATCATGCCGCCGTGCACGGCCCGGTTCCCGCCAATGTGGGCGGTGGTGAAATGGCCCGCCATAGTCACGCCATCGGGACATGACTCGGTGACCATCCAGGGCGGCATCAAGGGATGGGCCAACCCGGGCAGGCTCAGCACTCGGCCGGCTACCGACTCGGTCTCCGGAACCTGGTGGCCGTTCAGCAGCGCGCATGCGTTCTCCAGGTGCACGGTCGCGGCGGCCCAAAGCGCGGGGTCAGGCTTGGTGGACACGGTCAGGTCCTGCAGGCGGCGCAGCGCGGCGACGAAGGGCCCCAGTTCCTCGGGAGCGTCCTCGACTGGTTTGACGTCGGGGAACCCGCCGCGAACTCCGGGTGCGGTGTCGGTCATCGCTGCGTCCACACGTCGAGCAGCTCTTCGGTGGTGGTAATGGTCGCAAGCAGGGACAGGGTGTTGGCGATGATGGCCTCTCCATATTCGGTGGGTATGCCGGCGACCGCATCGCGGGGCACGATGACGCGGTAGGCGGCGTTGACGGCGTCCATGACGACATTGGGGATGGCGATGTTCAGCGACACCCCGACGACAACGATGGTGGAGACCCCCAGATTGCGCAGTATCGCGTCCAGGTCCGTGCCGCCCATCGGCCCGACGCCGTGCCAGCGGCTCAGCACCAGATCGTCGGGCTCGGGGCCCAATTCGGGGAGCAGGGCCGCACCGGGGGTGCCCAGGGTGATGTCAACCTGACCGTGCCCCATGGCGAAGATCTTGGCGTTGTGGTTGGAGCCGAGCCCATCGGGCCGCCGTTGCACCAGGCAGTGCACGACGCGTGCCCCGGCCGCCCGTGCCGCCGGCAACAGCCGCACGATATTAGGCAGGGCGACCCGCCGTGCTTCCTCGGCCAGCATCGCCAGTCCGGCGTTGGGCCCGATGACGGCGCCCTGGCATTCCTGCGTGACGATCGCGGTGTGCTCGGGCGCCGCGACTTCGGCAAGTTTCGCTGTCATGCCGATGCGGACACTTCGGCCGGGACGTCATAGAACTGCTTCGCCCACTTCCGCAGTGCCATATACCCTTTCGCGTCGACCTTGGAAAGCGCCGGATTCTCCACGTACTTTTGGTAGCGCCAGATTTGCAGATCGTCGAAGACGGTGGACAGGAATTGCTGTTCGATCACGTCGCGCAGCTTGCCCTGCGGTACATCGGATGTGTCGCCGGGGACCCGTGGCCACCAGATCGAATAGAACAGGTCCGAACACTCGTCGTCGACCGGCGTGCAGGTGAAGATCAGCCGATGGTTCTGTGCCCCCTCGAAGACGCTGATCGCTCCGCCCAGGCCAAACAGGTGACTGTGGAACCGCAGCGCGAGATCGTCGGGGTTGTCGCTGCGCGCGTCTGGCCATCCCGCGACGAACTGCCACTCGTGGTCGACGATCTTCCAGTCCAGCACCCGCGGCGTCACCGTGGCGTGGTGTACGTATTCGAAATGTGCGCTGTCGGGAGCATTCTCCGCCACGATCTGCGGATGCACCGGCTCGCGTTCGGCGCGCCGAGAGAACTCCGGGTACGCGCGGTAATACGCCGCCGGGTCGGTTTCGAATTGCGGAAATTTCCGGAAGATGTCCGGCATGTCCCACTGCGGCTCCTTGCCTTCCGGCTGGTGCCAGACGAACACGCAGTCGTACTGCTCGCGCACCGGGTACACCCGCAGCCGAAGCGCGCGGTTGGGCCGGTCGGGTTGATAGGGGATGTACCGGTTGGTGCCGTCCGGGCCCCAGCGCCAGCCATGGAAGGGGCATTCGACGCAGTCGCCGAGCACCTTTCCACCGTGGCCGATGTGGGCACCGAGGTGCTTGCAGTGCGCCTCCAGGACGTGTAATTCGCCGGACTCGTCGCGGTAGGCGACCAGATCCTCGCCGAAGTAGTGCAGCGGCCGCACCTCGCCAACCGGGAATTCGGGCGACCACCCGACCATGAACCACCCGGTGACCTTCCAGGTGAAGGGCACTTTCACGCCGAAGCCTCCGATTGCCTGATACTAAGTCCGTTACAGTATAGATTTCAGCAGTCCAGCCTGTGCACGGCAAGGAGCGAAATGACGGAGGCGGCTGACGAGCCGGAAGCTTTCCGGCCGTTCGAAGGCGCACTGCTGCCGATGCCCGGGCACCAAGGATGCCGAGTCTTGGCGCGATGTGTTCCCAGCGCCGCGACGAAATCGCGGCCGGCGGACGCGCCGGTTTCAAGCTGGCGTAGGTGACTGAAATGTCGAAGGTAACGCAAGGCCTGGGTCTCGCCAGGGACGTGACCCGCGAACTCGGCATGTTGGTGCCCCGTACGGTCGCCGGCCTGAACCAATCGACGCGCTGGGTTCCAGCGTCGCCACGCGGGCTACGCCAGTTCGGCGAGGTGATGCTGGACGAGCTTGTCCTGAGCGGGTTTTCGTTATTGGGCGGGACTCCCGCGGGCATCCGGTCGCTCCATGGCTGCACCACCGCTGCCGAAGAATTGGCCGCCCTGGGTATCGACCGTGCGCACGCCGAGCCGAGACCGTTGCGGGCGACCTCGGTGGGGCGGCGCCGCATCGGCAACCTCGCGTATGAACGGATGGCATTCGAACATGACCCGGCGTTGCCGGAATCCCTTGCGGCCGAGGGGCTGGGCGGGCCGGCGCGAGCGGTGGTGCACCTGTGCCGGCACCCCGATGGCCCGAGGCCGTGGCTGATCTGGGTGCACGGCGCCGGTCAGGGCGGCACCGAAGACCTGCTGCTGAGTCGCATCGGCCGCATACACCACCAACTCGGGTTCAACGTCGCACTGCCGGTGCAGCCCGGTCACGGCTGCCGACGCCGGGAGTGGCCCGCCTACCCGGACATGGACCCATTGGGCAACGTCGCCGGCATGATGCGTTCGGTGTCCGAGATCCGCGCGGTGGTGCGCTGGGCGCGGCCGCAGGCCAGTGCCGTTGTGGTAGCGGGGATTTCAATGGGAACCCCGGTCGCCGCGCTGGTTTCGCACCTGGAAAGGCAGGTGGAGGCGGTTGCGCTGTACACGCCGATACTGGGACTCAACGCGATGATTGCCCGGCACTTGGGGCGCTGGGGGGCCTCCCGCGACGGCTTCCGCGACCTGCTGGCGTCTCCGGAGGTAGTTAAGCTGACCTCGGTGATCGATCCGCTGCGGGTGGACCCCGCGCCCCCGCCGCATCGCCGGCTCATCGTCGGCGCGTGGCATGACCGGATGGCGATGCGCGATCCCGCGGTCGAGTTGCAGGCGCGCTGGGGCGGCCAACTGTACTGGTACGACGGCAGCCACGTCGGGCACATTTTCTCCCGGCGCGTGCAGCGGGTGACCGATCGATTCCTGCGCGAGGTCACCGGCTGATGGGAGCCGCCCGCACGGCCCGCGAAGTCGTCGAACTCTACAACCTCGTCGTCTGGAACGAGCACAACCTGGAGCTGGCCGAGGAGTTGTTCGCCGACACCGTGATCCGGCACGGGGTGGGCGAGGCGCATACGCTGACCCGCGACCAGGCCGTCAGCCGGGTCAAGGACGTCTGGGCGATGTTCGACAAGTTGAGATTCGATCTGAACGTCGTCGCCGCCGGAGACGACGGCGAGCATGTCGCGATCGTCTACGACTCGTCGATGACAACCAAGGACGGCGCCGAGAGCAACGTCGCCAGCATCGAGGTGTTCCGCGTCGTCGACGGGAAGATCGCCGAGGTCTGGAATTGCGGCTATCAGCAAGGAGTTTGGAGTTGAGCGATCGCACGCTTGATGAATTGGGTTACTACTTGCTGGCTGGTGCCGGCGGGGAAGGCCCGGCAACACTGGTCGACGAGGCCCGCCGGGGCGAGGAGCTGGGTCTCGGCACCGCGTTCATCTCCGAGCGCTGGAACGTCAAGGAGGCGTCGTCGCTGACGGGGGCAGCGTGCGCCGTGACGACCCGGATGCAGATCGCCACCGCCGCAACCAATCACAACACCCGCCATCCGCTGATCACCGGGTCGTGGGCCACTACCATGCACCGGCTCTCCCGCGGGCGCTTCACGCTGGGGATCGGCCGGGGAATCGCGGCGATCTACGGGGCGTTCGGCATACCGGCGGTCACCACCGCGCAGATGGAGGACTGGGCACAGGTCATGCGGCGCCTGTGGCGCGGCGAGCTGATCTTCAACCACGATGGGCCGATGGGCAAATACCCGATCCTGTTCCTCGACCCCGACTTCAACGAGCAAATCCGGTTGGCGCTGGTGGCTTTCGGACCGAAGACACTCGAACTCGGGGGACGCGTGTTCGACGACGTCATCCTGCACACCTATTTCACCCCCGAGACGCTGCAGCGCTGCGCGAAGACGGTGAAGGCCGCGGCCGAAAAGGCCGGCCGCGACCCGGACAGCGTGCGGGTGTGGTCGTGCTTTGCGACCGTCGGCGACCACCTTCCCGAGGAGCTGCGGCTGAAGAAGACGGTCGCGCGCCTGGCCACCTATCTGCAGGGCTACGGCGACTTGATGGTGCGGACTAACAACTGGGATCCGGCTGTGCTGCAACGCTTCCGGGACGACCCGGTGGTGACGTCGATCGCCGGCGGGATCGACCACAAGGCCACGGCCGAGCAGATCGAGCACATCGCGACGTTGATCCCCGACGAGTGGCTGGCGCCGTCGGCTACCGGGTCTGCCCGGCAATGCGCGGATCGCGTGCGCAAGGAATTCGACTACGGGGCCGACGCGGTGATCATGCACGGCGCGACACCGGACGAACTCGAGCCCGTGATCGCGGCCTATCGGGGGAGCGCTTAGCCCGTTAAGGCATGATGACGGTCCGGCTGACCGGTTCGGCGGCGGCCTGCCGGCTGGACAGTCCACGAAGCAGTGAACTGAGTAAGGCATCACGGGTTTCGCGGGGATCGATCAATTCGTCGAATCCCAGATGTTCGGCCGAGCGATAGGACGCCTGCAGCTCGGCGTCACGCAGCTTCGCGGCGATGTCCTCACCGGCATGCGTCGCCCGGCCCAGCGCGGCGGCGCTCATGGCGCCCATGGTCGCGCCCGGATAAGCGAAGGTCGCGCTCTGGTGATCGAAACCCAACAGCGACATGACCATCGAGCCGAATCCGTATGCCTTGCGCAAAGTGACGTGCAACTTGACCGTGGTCGCCGCCGTCTGCGCGGCGAACATCCGCGCACCGGCGCGCAGCACGCCGCTGCGCTCGGACCGACTACCTGGCAGCATGCCGGGGTTATCGGCGAGGAACACGATGGGCAGATGGAAAGAGTCGGCCACCATGATGAAATGTGCCGCCTTGTCCGCCGCGTCGGCGTCGATGGAGCCCGCGAGCACGTTGGGCTGGTTCGCGACAACCGCGACCGGGTGGCCACCGAGATGGGCCAACGCGCAGATGATCGCCTTGCCGTACTGCGGCTGGACTTCGAACCAGTCGGGCCGGTCGAAGACCACGTCCAGCACGGCACGCATGTCGTAGACGCGGCGGTTGTCGCGAGAGACGATGTCGAGTAGTTCGGGCGTCGCACGTGGCTCGCTGTCCCCGTCCGGCGGCAACTGCGCCGGGTACGACCACGCGCTCGGCGGGAAGTACGACAGGTAGCGCCGAATATCGTCGATCACGGCTTCGTCGTCGTCGGCGACGTTGTGGATCACGCCGCTCGGCACGGCGGTGCCGGGGCCGCCGAGGTCCTCCTTCGAGATCTCTTCTCCGGTGGACTCTTTGACGACCGGCGGTCCGGCGGTGAAGATCGCGCCCTGAGCGCTCATGATCCGGAAGTCGCAGACCGGGGCGACGAGGGCGCCGTGTCCGGCCGAGGGGCCGAGTACGGCGGCGACGGTCGGTACCCGGCCCGAGCACTGCGCCTGGGCGAGCAGGTCGGTTGGGGCGCGGCCGTAATGTCCACCGCCAGGGCGAAAGCCGGCGCCTTCGAGCAGCATCACCAGGGGAACCTTGTCGCGCAGCGCGAGTTCGGCGATGCGGTAGCGCTTGGAGTTGCCTCCGGGTCCGATGCTGCCGGCCATGGTGGTGAAGTCCTCCGAGCCCAGCATCACCGGCGAACCGTTGATCAATCCGGAGCCGACGACCAGGCCGTCGGCCGCGATGTCACCGCCGACCAGCGTGCCGATTTCGCGGAAGGTCCCCGGGTCGAGGAGGCGCTCGATGCGCGCCCGCGCATCGAGCTTGCCCTTGCCGCGGTGCTTGTCGAGCCGCTCGGGACCACCCATACCCCACGCGCGCTCGCGGCGCCGCCCGAGATCGTCGAGCGTTTCTCCCCAGTCCTGGGCTTTCGGCATGCCTCTGTCCTACCTCATGGATGGTTCGTCTGGCGAGCAGGCCCGGTGCCGGCGACCCGCCGCGCCCGGCTACGCCGCGCTTGCGGTCGCTACGTCTGCAGGGTCACATACTGGATTGCTTACTGTAAAGTTACCCGCATGCCCGACGCCGCCCGCCTCAAGGTCGACGGGGGCATCCCCAATCAACTCGCCCGGGTGACCGATGCGGCGGTCGCCCTGGAACGCGACGGGTACGACGGCGGCTGGACCGCGGAGACCAGTCACGACCCGTTCCTGCCGCTGCTGCTGGCCGCCGAGCGCACGTCGCGGCTCGAACTCGGCACCAACATCGCCGTGGCGTTCGCCCGCAACCCGATGATCGTCGCCAACATCGGTTGGGACCTGCAGGCGTACTCGAAGGGCCGGTTCATCCTCGGGCTGGGCACCCAGATTCAGCCCCACATCGAAAAACGGTTCAGCATGCCGTGGAGCCATCCCGCGCGCCGGATGCGCGAGTTCGTCGCCGCCCTGCATGCGATCTGGTCGGCTTGGAAAGACGGCGGGAAGCTGCGGTTCGAGGGCGAGTTCTACACGCACAAGATCATGACGCCGATGTTCACCCCGGAGCCGCAACCCTATTCCGCGCCGAGAGTCTTCATCGCGGCGGTGGGCGAGGCGATGACCGAGATGTGCGGCGAGGTCGCCGATGGCCACCTGGGGCACCCGATGGTTTCCAAGCGCTACCTGGACGAGGTCACGATGCCGGCGCTGCTCCGCGGCATGCAGCGAACCGGCAGGAGCCGCAGCGACTTTGAAGTGTCCAGCGAGGTGATGATCGCGACCGGCGAGAACGAGGACGAACTGACGGCCGCCACCGCCGCCGTGCGCAAGCAGATCGCCTTCTACGGGTCGACGCCCGCATACCGCAGGGTGTTGGAACTGCACGGTTGGGGAGACCTGCAGACCGAACTGCACCGCCTGTCCATCGCGGGTGAATGGGACGCCATGGGCTCGCTGATCGACGACGAGGCGCTCGCGGCCTTTGCCGTCGTCGGCCCGGTGGACACCATCGCCGCCGCCCTCAGGGATCGCTGCCACGGCGTCGACCGGGTTCTGCCCATCTTCTTCAACGCCTCCCAGTCCTGTATCACAGCCGCACTGAAGGAGTTTCGCGAGTGAGCACAACCACGGTAGACGAGTCCGCCAACCTGCTGGCGGACCCTTTGGCCTACACCGACGAGCGGCGTTTGCACGCGGCGCTGACGCATTTGCGCGCCAACGCACCGGTGTCGTGGGTCGAGGTGCCGGACTACCGGCCGTTCTGGGCGATCACCAAGCACGCCGACATTATGGACATCGAACGCGAGAACATGCTGTTCACCAACTGGCCCCGCCCCGTCCTGACGACAGCAGAGGGCGACGAGATGCAAGCGGCCGCGGGCGTGCGCACGCTGATCCACCTCGACGACCCGCAGCATCGGGTGGTGCGTGCGATCGGGTCCGACTGGTTCAGGCCAAAGGCGATGCGGGCGTTGAAGGTTCGCGTCGACGAGCTCGCAAAAATCTACGTCGACAAGATGATGGCCGCCAGCCCTGAGTGCGACTTCGTCCAGGAGGTAGCGGTCAATTACCCGCTCTACGTGATCATGTCGCTGCTGGGCCTGCCGGAGGCAGACTTCCCGAGGATGCTCAAGCTGACCCAGGAATTGTTCGGCAGTGACGATTCCGAATTCAAGCGGGGCACCACCAACGAGGATCAGCTGCCCGCCTTGTTCGACATGTTCCAGTACTTCAACGGGGTGACCGAGTCCCGCCGCGAGCACCCCACCGAGGATCTGGCGTCCGCCATCGCCAACGCCCGCGTCGACGGCGAGCCGCTATCGGACATCGACACCGTGTCGTATTACCTCATCGTCGCCACCGCGGGGCACGACACCACCAGTGCGACCATCTCCGGCGGCCTGCAGGCGCTCATCGACAATCCCGACCAGCTCGAGCGCCTGCGCGACAACCTCGATCTGATGCCACTGGCCACCGAGGAAATGATCCGCTGGGTCACCCCCGTCAAGGAATTCATGCGCACCGCCACCGAGGACACCACCGTGCGCGGAGTGCCCATCGCGGCCGGGGATTCGGTGCTGCTGTCCTACGTCTCGGCCAACCGCGACGAGGACGTCTTCGTCGACCCGTTCCGCTTCGACGTCGGGCGCGACCCCAACAAGCACCTGGCCTTCGGCTACGGGGTGCACTTCTGCATGGGCGCGGCTTTGGCTCGCATGGAGGTCAACAGCTTCTTCACCGAGCTGCTGCCCAGGCTCAAATCCATTGAACTGACTGGTGACCCGGAACTCATGGCCACCACCTTCGTCGGTGGCCTCAAACACTTGCCGGTGCGCTACGCGTTGGCGTGACCCAGGAGGCCGTCCCGCCCTGGTTAGACTCCCCGTGGAGGACTAGGCAATGACGCGTAGGACGATTGTCATCACGGGCGCCAGTGACGGAATCGGCGCCGCGGCGGCCCGCCGGCTACACCGCAGCGGCGCGAACGTCGTAGTGGTCGGACGGACCCAAAGCAAGATTGCCGTCATTGCCGCTGAGCTGAACGCCGCTTACTTTGCGGCCGACTTCGCGGACCTGTGCCAAGTGCGGGCCCTGGCGGACAAGATCCGCTCGGAATGCCCGCGCATCGACGTACTGGGCAACAACGCCGGCGGCGTGTTCAGCAAGTTGCGCAACACCGCAGACGGCCACGAGATCACTCTTCAGGTCAACTACCTGGCGCCCTTTCTGCTCACCACCATGTTGCTCGACGTGCTCGTCGCGTCGCACGCCGTCATCGTCAACACGTCGAGCTCGTCGCAGCGGCTGCTCCGCCACGTCACCCTCGACGATTTCGAAACGACCGCCCGGCGCACGCCGAGCACCGCCTACGCGCTGGCGAAACTGGCAAACATCTTGTTCACCAAAGAATTACATCGGCGCTACCACGCCGACGGGCTGTCGGCCGCCGTGGTGCACCCGGGCTTCGTCAACACCAACATCGGTCACTCGTCGGGCTCACGTTTTCTGACGACCATGCAGCGCACCCCGGTCAGCCGCCTCATCAAAACCCCGGACCGGGGTGCCGACCAGCTGGTGTGGTTGGCCTCCAGTACGCCCGGCGTCGACTGGGCATCCGGCGAGTACTACGCGAGGGGCAAAGTCGCGAGGGCCAACCGCGCGGCCGACGATCCCGTGCTCGCGCGGGAGCTGTGGGATCGCGCCTTGGCCAAGGTCACCTAGCCGCGGCACAGACCGCCGAGCGCCACGCCAGCATGGCGGCGCCGAAGCCAGCCGAAAGGCAGCCTGCCTCTGCGTTCGATACCAGGTGGTATCTAACCGATACTGAGGAGTATGCTACTGGTCATGTCGCCTGTCAAGCCGCCCCGAACCCGCCCCACTCGCGACGAGGTCCGCGACCGGATCCTGGACGCGGCGTCGAAGGTATTCGCCGCCGAAGGGTTCGCCGGTGCCACCATCGACGCGATCGGGCAGGCCGCGGGCTTCACCAAGGGCGCGGTCTATTCGAATTTTGAGTCCAAGGACGAACTGGTCCTGGCCCTCCTCGACCGCCAGTTCGAGCTTCGTGGCGAGCAGATTGCGACAGCGCTGGACAGCAGCGGCGGCGACATCGGCGCGGCCGCACGCGAATTGAGTAGATCGGTGCTTGACACGGTTCGCGACCATTCCGACTATTACGTGTTGTTCGTCGAGTATTGGCTGCGCGCCCAGCGTGACCCCCAATTGCGCGAGCGCCTCATCGAACGCCGCCGCGCCGCCGCCGCCGACCAAGCGCTGCACATCGTCAGATCGACCGCCTCCGAGGCGTCGGATCGGGAGCTGGTCGACGTCGCCCAGCTCGTCGTCACGATCAACCTCGGTATCGCGATGGAAGAGATCCTGCGCCCTGGGGCCATGAACCCCGATCTGCTCGCGCAGCTGATCACCGCAGCGCTGGAATCGGTCCTGGTTTCCGCCGAGCAGGGAGGACCTCACCATGGATACAAATGATGTGCCGGATGCTGAAGCGCCGGTGATCACCGCCCACGGTTTAGGCGTCGACGGCGAGCACGGCCCCCTCTTCTCGGATATCGATCTCGCGCTCACACCGGGTTTCCACGCGATTCAGATGCCCGGCGGACCTGGCCAGACCACGCTCCTGCTGACGCTCGCGGGACGTTTCAAGCCGACCCGCGGCACACTGACCGTCCTCGGCGAAACAACCGCGCGCGCCATCCGCCGGCACTGCTCGATCGCGGCCTTCGAAGACATTGACGACCTGGAGGAATCGGTGACCGTGGGCACCGTGCTCGCCGAGCAACGCCGGTGGTTGGCGCCGTGGTATTCATCGGTGCCGCTGCAATCGGGGCCGGCCGAGCTGACCGAGGTTTTCGGCGAAATGCCCGCACCGTCCCCCGACACCTACATCGTTGAATTGTCGGACCTGGAACTGTTCTTGCTGCGAATCACGCTGGCGTTGCTATCGCATCGTCCGATCCTGGTGGTCGGTGACCTCGAGCAGGTTCGTGACAATTCCCGGCGAGCGATCGCGGCCGACAGGCTCGGCGTGATCGCGAAGCAGCGCACCGTAGTCGTCGGGGTGACCAACCCGCTTGGCGCGGACGCACCCGACCATGAACTACACGATCACCGCATCGTGACCGGAGAGGACTGAAGATGCTGGCTGGACTCGCCTTCGGCTCGGAGATCAAACGTTTCGGCCGCAGCCGATTGACGCGCGTGGCCATCATCGTGCTGATGCTGCTACCCCTGGTGTATGGGGCGCTGTACCTGTGGGCGTTCTGGGATCCCTTCGGCCACACCAACAAAATGCCGGTGGCGCTGGTCAACTCCGACCGTGGCGCCGTCGTGTCCGGGCAGCAATTCAACGCCGGCGCGGAGATCGCCAAGAGTTTGACCGCGGACGGCGGTTTGGACTGGCACGTCGTGGACTTGGCGGAGGCGCGCAACGGAGTCGACCACGGCAAGTACTACTTCATGGTCGAGTTGCCGCCGGACTTCAGCGCGGCGATCGCATCACCGGTGACCGGTCAACCCAAGAAGGCCAACCTGATCGCCGTCTACAACGACGCCAACAACTACATCTCGACGAGCATCGGTCGCACCGCCATCGGCCAGGTACTCAACGCCGTGTCCAGCCGGATCTCGGGGCAAGCCGTCAATCAGGTGCTGTCGGTGGTGGTTTCGTCGGGTTCGGGTATCAAGCAGGCGGCCGACGGGGCCGCTCAACTCGATGACGGCGCCGGTCAGCTGGTAACCGGTCTGGACACCGCCCGATCCGGCTCGGCAACGCTCGCCGCCGGAGCCAAGCAACTCTCAGACGGAATCAACCAAGCCACCGATCCGCTGCTCGCGGTGACCAAGGCGGTGTCGCAAATCGGCGGCAGCACACAGCAACTGCAACAGGGTGCAACCGCGCTTGCGCAGGCCAACGACCAAATCGGCGCCATCGCCACGGCGCAGGATGCAGCCGCAAACTCGCTCTCATCGGTAATCGATCAGCTCTCCGCACGACAGGATCCGCTGGCAAACAACCTACGCGGCATCCAAGACCAGCTCCGGGGTCACCAGTTCACGCCCCAGATCCGCCAGCAGCTCACCGATGCGCAGAACGCGGCGATCGCCTTGACATCGGGGTTGCGTAGCCCAGGCAGTCCGCTCGGGTCGGCCCTCGACCAGGTGGGCATCAAGGGGCAGGACCTGACGAACAGGCTCACCCAGCTGCGCGACGGAGCCCAGCAGGTTGCCACCGGCAATGCCGAATTAGCCAGCGGCATAGCCAAACTCGACGACGGCGCGCGACAACTCATGACGGGGTCTGCCGAGCTGGCGACCAAACTCGCCGACGGGGCCAAGCAGGTGCCCAACTGGACAACTCAGCAAAAAGATGCGGTCGCCGACACCATCGGTGGTCCGGTAAAACTGGAGGCTTCACACGAGAACGCCGCGCCCAACTTCGGCACCGGCATGGCTCCGTTCTTCCTCACGCTCGCCTTGTTCTTCGGTGCCCTGGTGCTGTGGATGGTGCTGCGCCCCTTGCAGAGCCGTGCGATCGCCGCGGAGGTGCTCGCGATCCGCGTGGTGCTCGCCAGCTATCTACCTGCCGCCGCGATCGCGATATTCCAAGCCATCATCCTTTACTGCGTGGTCCGGTTCGCCCTCGGCGTGCACGCCGTGCACCCGGCGGCGATGCTGGCGTTCATGATGCTGATTTCCGGCGCATTCGTGGCCGCGACGCAGGCGATCAATGCGCTTGTCGGTCCCGCGGTGGGCCGGGTGCTGATCATGGCCCTGCTGATGTTGCAGCTCGTCAGCGCGGGCGGCATGTATCCAGTAGAAACCACGTCACGGCCTTTCCAGATCTTGCACCGATTCGACCCGATGACCTATGGCGTCAACGGACTCCGGCAGCTCATACTCGGCGGCATCGACGCCCGACTATGGCAGGCGATCATCGTCCTGGTTGGGATAACGGCTGTCGCACTGGCGATCTCCTGCCTGTGCGCGCGAAGAGACCGGGTCTGGAATCTCAGCAGGTTGATCCCCGCGATCAAGATGTAGGCAGGCGTTCCGCGTCAACAGTCGACGTTGCATGATGGTGGACAAGCTCTGCAATCGAGAGGAAGCCAATGTTGGGTGTTCACCATGCCGCGATCTGCACCGCCGACGTAGAGCGCTCGAAGCAGTTCTGGCGCGACGGCCTCGGACTCGCCGAACTGTTCGACCATACCTTCACCGGGAACTGGCCAGAACTTTTCGGCGCCAAGACCGACCGGTTGCAGTCGATATTCCTGGGCGATCCCCAGGCGCCCGATACCGGCATCGTCGAACTGGTCGTCTTCGAGGGCGCCGACGAGGCGGCCGTGCCTTTCCAGCGTCCGCGGCACGGCTTCTTCCTGCTCTCCCTGCAGCGTGACGTCGACGAGACGCTCGCCAGGCTCGCCGAATTGGGATTCGCCGACGGTGTTCATCGAATCACCATGCCGGCTCTGGGCGGAAAGACAGTGCCGATGGCTATCATCACCGCGCCCGATGGCGTCCTGGTCGAGCTGATCGGACCGGCGCAATGACGGCGCTGGTCACCGGCGGCGGATCCGGAATTGGGCGTGAAGTTGCCGGACGGCTCCGCGATGCGCGCCATGACGTAGTGGTGTGGGATCTGGTCGGTGGCGACATCGCCTGCGACGTCAGCGATCCCGACGCGGTGTCGGCCGCCATGGAACAAACCGTGCGCGACCACGGCGCGCCCACGCGAATCGTCGCTTGCGCCGGAGTCGGCGCGTCGGGCCTGTTGTTCGAGCAGTCACCCGCGGAATGGAACCGAGTGTTGGGGGTCAACCTCACGGGCACCTGGCTGACGATTCGCGCCGGGGCGCGGGCACTGGTCGACGCCGGGGTCGGCGGCTCGATCGTTGCGGTCTCCAGCATCAGCGGCACCGTCGCCGATCGGGACATGGGTGCCTACTGCGTGTCCAAGGCGGGAGTGGACATGTTGGTGAAGGTCGCAGCCGTGGAGTGGGGTGCTCACGGCATCCGGGTCAACGCGGTGGGGCCCGGCGTCACGCGCACGCCGATGCTGGCGAAACCCGAACAGCTGCCGGGCTGGGTGGAAGCACTGTCCGAACGGACGCCGCTGGGCGGTCTGGGGGACGCCGTCGACGTGGCCGGCGCGATCATGGGTGTCCTCGAGTTGCCCTGGGTGACGGGCCAAGTCGTCCACGCGGACGGTGGCCTTGCGCTGCACAGTCCGATCGACGCCTACGGTCAACTGCAACGGGTGATGGGCCGGAAAGGCCTCAGCTGAGCCCGAAATCGATGATGCCGCGGATGATTTTGCCGTTACGGAGGTCGTCGTAGGCATCGTTGATCTCATCGAGGCGGTAGCGGCGGGTGATCATCTCATCAAGCTGGAGCTGCCCGGTTTGATAGAGCCGTGCCAGCCGGGCGATGTCCGCCCTCGGGTTGCACGAGCCAAAGATGGTCCCCGCCAGCGTCTTGTTCATCAGGATGAAGTCCTGCAGGTCGATCTTCACCGACCGGGTGAGCTGTGATGTCATGCCGGTGAGCACACACGTCCCGCCCTTGCGGGTCAGCTGCAGCGCATCGCGGACGTCACCCGCGGTGATCAGCGAAGGGGAGACCACCACGGCGTCGGCCATGACGCCGTATGTCAAGTCCCGCACCATCTCCTGCGCTTCGGCGATCGTTTCAGCACTGTGGGTCGCGCCGAACTGCAGCGCCGATTTCTGCTTGAAGTCCACCGGGTCCACGGCGATGATCTGCGCGGCACCGCTGATCCGTGCGCCCTGGATCGCGCCCGTGCCGATTCCGCCCGCGCCGATGACGACGACCGTGTCACCGCCGCGCACACCTGCGCGATTGGCGGCCGAACCGAAGCCGGTCGGAATGGCGCACGACAACAACGCGCTTGGCGCCAACGGCAGGTGCGGCTCGATCTTCACCAGTGAATTGGTCGACACCACAGTGTGTTCGGCGAACGCCCCGACCTTGGCCAGATGGCCCAGCGGCCGGCCGTCGGCGGTGTGATGGCGAAAGGTGCCGTCGGTGGGCATACCCGGGGTGAGGGTGAAAGCGCCGACGTCACAGATATATTCCATACCCGTCGCGCACCAGCGGCATTGTCCACACACCGCGACGAACGACATCACCACGTGGTCGCCGGGGGCGAAGTCCGTTACCCCATCACCAACTTGGCGTACGACGCCGGATCCCTCATGACCTCCGATCGTCGGGAACATGGTTGGTAGGCCGAGGGATCGCATCACCTCGTTGGGTGCCGACATGTCCCCTTTGAGGATGTGGTCGTCGGAGTGACACAGGCCGGCGGCCGCCATCTCGACCAGGACCTCGCCGGCGCGGGGCGGATCGAGTTCGAATTCCTCGACGGACCAGGGTCCGCCGACGTCGTGCAGGAGCGCCGCGCGGCTTTTCATGTGGCCGGGGCGAACGTGACCGGAAGCTTGTTGGGGGAGCGGAACGTCAGCCCGACGATCTTCGATTCCTGGCCGGTTCCGTCATCGGCCACGAAGGCCAGATCTTTGACGCGGTCGAAGAGGCTGTTCAGCATGACCCGGGTCTCGAGCCGGGCCAGATGCATGCCGAGGCACATGTGGATGCCGCCGGCGAACGCGATGTGCGCTTGACGCGGCCGGCGGATGTCGAAGGTGTTGGGGTCGGTCCAGCGGGTCTCGTCGCGATTGGCCGAGCCCATGCACATGTCGATCTGCGCGTCGGACGGGATTGTCTTGCCGCCGATTTCGACCTCTTGGGTGGTGGTCCGCATGACCATGGTCAGCGGGGTTTCGAAGCGCAGGCCCTCTTCGATCGCCATCGGTATCAGCGACCGGTCCCGGTAGACGAGCTCGAGCTGCTCGGGGTGGGTCAGCAGCAGGTAGAGCAGGTTGCCCGATGACCGGTACGTGGTTTCCAACCCGGCGGGCAGCAGCAGGCGCAGGAACGCGATGATTGCCTCGTCGGTGAGCTTCTCGCCGTCGATCTCGGCGGCCACCAGGTCGCCGATGATGTCGTCGGTGTGTTTGCGCCGCCGCTGTTCGACCTGTTCGAGGAAGTAGCCGTGCAGCTCCGCGGCCGCGTTGAGCCCGGCCATGATGTCGGTCGGGATGGAGATCAGATCCAGGGACAACCGCCGGAAGAAGTCGAGGTCCTCAGGGGGCAGACCGAGCAGCGTGGAAATGATCCGGGTGGGGAATTCGAACGTCACCGCCTTGACCAGGTCCGCGTGGCCGTCGTTTTTGATTTCGTCGACCAGCTGATCGCACACCGGTCCGATGACCGACGGCTCCCAGCGTTCCAGGGCGGTGGCGCGGAAGGCCTTGGCCACCAGGTTGCGGTGATCGTGGTGCTCCTTGCCGCCCATGGCCAGAATGGTGTGGCCCATCACCAAACCGATGGTCTCGTCGTACTTGTGGGAGCTGAAGATGCGGTCGTCGCGGAACGCCTGGAACACCGGGTCGTAACCGAACAGCACCCACTCGTCGTTGGGCCGCAGCTCTTCTGGCATCTGTGAGTGGTCCGTCAGCGCGCCGTGCCAAACCGGGTCCGTGCGCCTCATGTATTCGAAGAACGGGTAGGGACTCGTTTCGCCGGTGAGGTCGAGTGTGACGGGCTGGTTGGCGGGGTCGGTGCTGAGCGTCATTCAGCGCTCCTCCTGGGCAGCCGGTAAGCGGATTGGTACGCGGGATTATCGCTATCATAGTATAGATAGCAACTAAGCCCAACGGCTTGTCGTGGTTACCGTAACGGGCACAGTATTGATGCTGCGTAGCGTCGGAGGCGGTGATGCAAGTGGCCGAGCGGCGATTCGTGTGCTCGCTGGACGATCTGCCGCCCGGCGAGATGAAGCTGGTCGACGTCGGGAAGTTCGGCGTCGGCGTGTACAACGTGCGTGGCGAGTTCTACGCGATCGTGAACTATTGCTCGCACGAAGGTGCCCCGCTGTGCCTCGGTCTGCTCGGCGGGACCAACGAGTTCGCCCCCGACGAACCCGGCGGGCTGCGTCGGGTCCGCGACGGCCAGATCGTCCGATGCCCTTGGCACAACTGGGAATTCGACATCACCACCGGTCAAAATCTCGCCGATCCGACGCGGCGTATCCGCACCTACCAGGTCGATGTCACCGACGGGGAGGTGTACCTGACCGCATGATCAGCCCGGTCATAGATGCCAATGTGCAGCCGCACTTCCGCTCCAACGCGGAGATCCGGCGCTACCTGCCCGCCGCCCACCAGCTGCGGTCGATCCCCGACGTCGAACAGCAGTGGTACTCCGCACCCGGTGGCGACTACCGGCAAGACCTCTACGGTGAGCACTACCCGGGGTCCGACCCGGAGACGGTCGGTCGCGACCTGTTCGCGCGGGGCGTCGAGTACGCCATCCTCAACCCGCTGACCCGCGGCAACATCGCTGACTACCTGCTGAACAGCAGGATCTGCGCGGCGGTCAACGACTGGCTGCTCGACCGCTGGATCGAGCCCGACAACGCCGATCGATTCCGGGGCACCATCCGCGTCAATCCGGAAGACCCCAAGGGGGCCGTCGCGGAGATCGAGCGCCTGGGCGATCACCCGAAGCTGGTCCAGGTCGGTGTCCCGATGCAGTCACGCGAGCCCTACGGCAAACCGATGTTCGAGCCGATCTGGGAGGCCGCCGCCGCCCACGGGTTGCCAGTGGCGGTACACATCAACGGCGGCAACGGTGTCGATTATCCGCCCACTTTCGCCGGGCACGCCCACACCTATCCGGGATATGCGGCGTTCATGCCGCTGAACTACTTCGTGCATCTGGCCACCCTCATCGTCGAGGGCATGTTCGGCAGGCACCCTGGCCTCAAATTCGTCTTCGCCGACGGCGGCTACGACATCCTCACCCCGTTGATCTGGCGGCTGGACACCTTCTGGGTGTCGATGCGCGACCAGACGCCGTGGGTCGACCGCTACCCCAGCGAATACCTGCCTGGCCACGTCAGGTTCTGCTCGTCGGCGTTCGACGGACCGACCGATGCCGGCGATACGCAGCGCTGGATGGAGTTCACCGGCAAGTCCGACCTGCTGATGTATGGGTCGGCGTATCCCCACTGGTCCACGACTCCGCCGCAGACCATTGCCGAGGGCCTGGATCCCGCCCAACGCGACAAGGTGCTGTGGCGAAACGCCAGCGAGCTATATGGGCTGAAGGAGCGTGTCCGATGACCACGATCGAACGGGTCGATTCGCCGACCGGTCATGACGACGAAATTGCGGTGAGCATCGTCGACACCGACGTACACCCCTTGCCCGTCTCGACCGACGTGCTCAAGTCGTACGCGCCGCCCGAATGGGTGGACAAGATATGGCCTACCGGAAACGCCGTCACCCCGGTGCCGCATTTCTACGACACACCGGATTCGTACAAGACCATGTCGCTGCGCATGGATGCCGCCCCGCCGGGTGGCGGGTTCGCGGGCAGCGACCCGGAGTTCGCCGCCAAGCAGTTGCTGCTCGACGCCGGCGTTAGCATCGCGACGCTGGAACCGATGTGTGACGCCCAGCTGCCACAGGCCGAACACGTTCTGAAGTCCGCCTACAACGACTGGCTTGCCGACGTCTGGCTCGACACGAACAACGAGCACGGCCGGTGGCGCGGATCGATCAGCGTCAGCGCGCAGACGCCCGAGCAGGCGGCGCGCGAGGTCGAACGGTGGGCGGGACACCCGTACATGGCCCAGGTGCTGATGACACCGCAGACTCGTGGGATCCCCTTTGGCAACCCACATTTCGACCCGCTCTATGAAGCCGCGGCGCGCAACGGTTTCCCGGTCGCCACACACCTGATGGGGCAGACACCGTTCGAGCTGATCCCGCTTTATCCCGTCGGCAACCCCGCGCATTGGCACGACTTCTTTGCGTCCTGGCCATTGCTATATGTCTCGCACTTGATGAGCCTGGTCTTCGACGGCGCTTTCGACCGCCACCCTGACCTGCGGGTGGTGTTCGTCGAAGGGGGCTTCACGTGGGCGATGCCGGTGATGTCGCGGATGGACCGCATCTGGGAAGCCCGCCGCGGCGACCTGCCCCACGTGCGGCGCCGCCCGTCGGAGTATGTGCGCGAACATGTTCGGTTCACCACCCAGCCGCTGGAAGATGCCGATACCGTGCAGTTCCGCGAGTACCTCGAGATGATGGACCTGGGCGACAACCTGATGTTCTCGACGGACTACCCGCACTGGAGCTACGACTCGCCGACCTATGCGATCAACCGATTCCCGGCCGACCAGCGCGAGCGGATCATGCGCGGCAACGCGACCGCTCTCTACGGGCTACCGGCGACGGTCAAGGCGCTTCCCGGGGAACGGTGAATCCCGCCCGAGCTGAAGCGATACGCACCTCGTCTTTCACCACACGGAATCGCAGGTCTACCTTGAAGAAGGTTTCCGGCACGGCCCCGCGCCGGGACCGGACGAGCCCGCATGCCGAGCCCGGAAGACGAGAAGGTATGACACAAACGAATCTGACGCGGCCACAGGGCCTTAACCGGATCGACCCGGTGCTCCGGGAGGCCGCCACCTCCTTGGGCGTCGAATTCCGCGTCGAGACACTGCCCGCCGAACGGGAGCACGCCAACCGGCTCGCAGCCGAGCGCGCCGCCGCGGCCGGCACCGCCGAGGTGGCCGTCGAAACGCGCACCATCGCCGGCCCGGGCGGGCATGAGCTGAACCTTCGCTTCTACCGGGGTCCCGACCTCGATCAAGCCGGGTCAGGTGCACCCCTTGTGCTGTACGCCCACGGCGGGGGATTCGTGACCGGCAACTTGGACACCGATCATGCACCGTGTGTAGAGCTGGCCAAGGAAGCCGGATGCCTGGTGGTATCGGTGGACTACCGGCTCGCGCCGGAACACCCGTGCCCGGCCGCGTTGGACGACGTCGAGGCCGGCCTCTACTACGCCATCCGCAATTGCGCCGAGCTGAAGGCGGACGTCAACCGCATCGCCGTGATGGGCCGCGACGCGGGTGCGGCGCTGGTCGCGGGCCTGAGTCAGCGCATGTTCGATGACGAAGGCCCACAGATTCTGGTGCAGATCCTGCACCAGCCGATGCTCGATTCCGACGCCACCCAATCCCGGCGCGAGTTCCAGCGCACGCCGGGCCTCAATGGGCCGGCCGTGAGCCGGGCGTGGGGCCATTACCTCGGTCATGCGAGTGCCAACGGCCAGCACGTCCCCGCGCACCGCGCGAACCTCGAGGGCCTGCCGCCGACGTTCATCAGCTGCGCGGAGATCGATCCGTGCCGCGACGAAGCCATCGACTACGCGAACAGGCTGTTGCACGCCTACGTGCACACCGAATTGCACGTCATCGCAGCGGCATTCAACGGGTTTGACTCGTTGGTTCCCGATTGGGTGGTTTCTCAGGAGAACCGGGCGCTGCACGCGCGATCGCTGCGCCGTGTGTTCGCCATGTAACGCTGAGCAGCGCTATCGACGGAACTCCGGTATCTCTTACCGTAGTGCTCGTTGCTACCATCGAAAACGCCGGAGAACTCGCCACGAGAGGCAGCATGACCACACTCGACTCTCCCGAAAAGACGCTGTTCACCTCGACCACCCAGGCTTTTCTGGAAAAGGAAGCGCCGCTGCGGCGCGTGCGGGAGTTGCACGCCGCGGGGGTGTCGTTTGATCCGGCATGGTGGCGGCGCGCCGCGGAGCTCGGCTGGACGGGCCTCTTGGTGCCAGAGGAATTGGGCGGCGGCAGCGTCTCGGACAGCGGTTTGGCGGATCTGGCCATGGTCGCCGAACAGCTCGGCAAGACCGTAGCGCCCGGGCCGTTGTATCCGGTCAGCGTCGTACTGACCGCGCTCGTCGAGTATGCGGACCGGCAATCGCACGCGGACACGATCGAGGCGCTGATGTCCGGCGAAAGCGTGGCATCGTGGGCGGTTTCGGAGCCGGGCCAGGGGTGGGCGCCGCTGAATCCGTCGGTGACGGCCACCCCGACCGATTCGGGCTATCGCATCGACGGCACCAAGGACCGGGTCGAGGCGGGCGCGCAGAGCGCGGTGCTGCTGGTGGTGGCGCGCAGCGGTGATGAGCTCCGCCAGTTCTTGGTCCCCACGGACGCGCCCGGCGTCACGATCGAGCCCCAGCAGTCGGTCGACCTGGTCAAGCAATATGCCCGGGTGCATTTCGACGGTGTGATGGTGGATCGAACGGCGGTGGTCGGCACCGCCGGCGAGACCGCCACCCTGATCGACCGGCAGAGCCAAATCGCGCAGACCCTGCAGTGCGCCGAGGTGGTCGGCGTCCTGCAGACGGTGTTCGACCTGACCGTCCAGTGGGCGTTGGACCGGCACACCTTCGGGCGCCCGCTGGCGTCCTACCAGGCCCTCAAGCACAAGTTCGCCGACATGAAGCTGTGGCTGGAAGCCTGCCGGGCCACCACGGCCGCGGCGGTCGCCGACGTCGCCGCCAACTCACCCGCGGCGGGCCTGTCGGCCAGCATCGCCAAGTCCTACGTGGGCGAGATGGCCGGCCAGATCGTCCAGGCCTGCGTGCAGATGCACGGCGGCATCGGCGTCACCTGGGAACACGACCTGCACCTCTACCTACGCCGAATCACGTTGTATCGCTCCATGTTCGGAACACCGGAGGACCACAACCTGCGCGTGTATGAACACGAGAAGGCGGGGCGTTTAAACAAATGACGCCGACCGAATCCGTTGCCGAGTTCGCGGCCCGGGCCAGGGAATGGCTGGCAGACAACATGCCCCGCATCGATCCCGAGTGCCCGCCGCCCGCCCCGCGCGACGACGAACGATCCTGGCAGCGGGCCAGAGAATTGCAAAAACGGCTGTATGAAGGCGGATTCGCCGGGATCTGTTTCCCGCGCGAGTACGGCGGCCTCGGTCTGGACTACGAATATCAGAAGGCATTCGACGCGGAGACCATCGACTATGAGATGCCGCTGATCCTCAACACCCCCACGTTCACCATCTGCTGTGCCACGCTGCTCGACACCGGCAGTGAGGATCAGAAGAAGCAACACATCGCGGCGGCACTGCGCGGCGACGAGGTGCTGGTGCAGCTGCTGTCCGAGCCGAGCGGCGGATCCGACCTGGCCGGCGTCCTGACCCGGGCCGAACGCCAGGGCGACCGCTGGGTACTCAACGGCGCCAAGACGTGGAGCACCAGCGCGTTCGCCGCTGACTATGGACTGTGCCTGGCCCGCACGAACTGGGATGTGCCCAAGCATGAGGGCTTGACGATGTTTTTGGTGCCCATCGCTCATCCGGGAATTACGTTGCGGCGCATCACCATGCTGAGCGGTTCCACCGAGTTCTGCGAGGAGTTCCTCGACGGGGTGGATGTCGGCGACGACGCCGTCGTCGGGGAGGTCAATCATGGCTGGGCGGTGGCGTCGCGGCAGCTGTACCACGAGCGCAGGGCGGTGGGGCAGGGCTCCGAGTTCGCCAGTGGCAGCGGAAGCGAGGGCGGCAACGCGAATCCCGTTGACTACGTGGCCCTCGTCGAGAAAACGGGTCAGGCCGGCAACGAACGCGTGCAGCAGATGGCCGGGCGCGCACTCGTACAACGTGCGGTGGCCGAGCAGCTGATCGGTCACGTGTACCGCAGCGTCCGAGATGGCACGCTGCCGCCGGCCGCCGGCACGCTCATCAGGCTGTTCCACGCCGAGACCGTGTTCGTGGATGTCGACACCGCCATGGCGATCGCGGGAAGTGCTGGCGTGGTCGGAGAACCCGGCGACGGCCTGGAAACCGGTCTGCGCTACCTGGCCCGCCAGACCGTCGCGATGGGCGGCGGCACCACGGAGATGGCGCGCAACGTCATCGGCGAGCGGGTGCTTGGCTTTCCGCGGGAATATGCAGCCGACCGAGGCGTGCCGTTCAAGCAGGTGCGGCACGGCCAGCGATCCGACCGGCCCTAGCCCTCGGCGACGAGGTTCTCGGCGAGCCCGCCGGCCACCGGGAGCTGTACCAGCGACAAGACATGGTGCGCCGGGCTCCCCGGCGGGGCCACCAGCACATACTCACTGCCCTGTCGTTGTGCGCGGTCGCGCGCGGCAGCCAGCGCGCTGACGCCGGCCGACCCGAGTTGGGTAACGGCGCTGAGATCGATGGTCAACGGCGCTACGCCGGAACGGCTTTCGACCGCGATCTGGCGATCCAGCGTGGACGCGGTGGTGGAGTCGACGTCGCCGCTGACGACGATGCGGCCCGGTTCGGCGACCACGGAGACGAATTCGGAGTCCGCCGACCGCTGCTGCCGATCGGCCCGGCTGACGAGCGTGTCCGTGACGAAATTGGCGGGGCGCGACAGGCGCTGCGTCAAGCTGGCGGTGGTTCCGCCGGGCCCATGGTTGACGTGGGCGCTGGACACCAAGGCTTCGGCCATGGCAAGGCCACGGCCGCGCCCCTGCTCGCCTTCGCGATGATCCTTCCACTGCCCATGGTCGATGACCGACGCGTACAGGTTGCCGTCTCCGGCCAGCGACGCCTCCACGACGACCCCGTCGGAAACCTCTGTGGCGTAACCGTGTTCGACCGCATTCTCGACGAACTCCGAGATTGCGTGCACGATGTCGGAAATGTCATCGGGGGCGGCGCCCACCTCGGAGAGCCACTGACGCAGGCGGGAGCGAACCGCGCGTGCGGCATGAATCGTGGCATCCAGCGTCATCTGGAGCGGTGGCGGCGGCGTACGCCGTTGCGCCGCAAGCAGTGTGATGTCGTCACTGTAGCCGGTCGACCGCAGCAGCAGTTCCAGCGTCTCCGAACAGATGCGGTCGATGGGCCGCCCCGAGGACTCGATCACGAACCCGCCCTGGCCACCGGCGATGTTGGCTGCCAAGTCGGCGAATTCGGCCGTGCTGGCCGCCAGCGGCCGGCCGGGACGTTCGATAAGACCGTCGGTGTAGAGCATGACCACGTCGCCAACGCCCAGGAATTCGGTGCGAACCGGGAAACCCGTGCCGCTGCCCAGCGGCCCGGCGCCGGACGGCTCAAGGTAACGCGAATCGCTCTCGAAACCGACGAGCAGCGGCGGCGGGTGCCCGGCCGTGCAGTACTGGAATTCACCCGTGCCGAAGTCGAGCGACCCCACGCACACGGTGGCCGACCTCGAGCCGGGCACGTGTTCGTGGAAGCGATCGACCGCCGCCAGCGCCTCGGCGAGCGGGTACCCCGCCACAATCTGCATCCGCAGCGCCGTGCGCAATTGCGACATCACCGCGGCCGCCTCGACGCCGTGGCCGACGACGTCGCCGACGACGAGCACCAGCCGATCCCCGAGTGGGATCGCGTCAAACCAGTCGCCACCGGCGGCCGTGTCCTCCGCGGCGACAAGGTATTCGGCGGCCACGTCGGCGCCCGGAACGACGGGTACCGACGGCGCCAGCAGTGCCTGCTGCATGACGGTGGCCGAGTCGCGCACGTTGCGGTACCGCTCGGACAACTCCTGCATGCGCGACTCGGCGGCCAGCCGTGCCCGCACCCGCTCGGTCACGTCGACGAAGGCGAGCTGGACCCCCTCGATCGAGCCGTCGTCGCCGCGCCGGGCCGTGACGATGAAGTCGAAGAAGTGCTCTTGTGCCGTCCCCGAGCCCTCGAAGTCGGCTTGCACCCGCCACTCGGTTCCCGATTGCGGTTCGCCCGTCTCGTAGACCCGGTCGAACATTTGCACGATCTGCTGGCTCACCAGCTCGGGATAGACCTCCCGCACCAGCAGCCCGATGCTGTCGATCGGCGGACTGAGCGCTCGGTAAGCGGCGTTGACCGCGATGAATCGGTGGTCGGGCCCTTCGAGGCCAACCAACAGCGCGGGGACATTCTCGAAAATGCGGCGGACGTCGTCGGCCGCGCCCACGGTCTTGTCCCAGTTTCTTTCGGCCGCCATTGACCGTTCCTCCTACGGACCCCTTCTCGGGCTGAGTCTCGCAAGCTGGTCATAAAGCGCTAAGCACTCGCCAGGCACAGACAGTAAGAGTATCAATGGCAGCCGCATGCTCAACGCAACAGTTTCCCAGCGTGGCGGGCGGGCCGGCTCGAGCCCGGCAATTTAACCAGGACGGTTTGTAATTAATCAGCGTGGGTACCACGCTCGCATGGTCAATGTCGTCCCGCGGCGGTTGATCTCGGTCTCGCGAAGCATCGTGACCTCACCGGTGCTCACTCTGAACGGCTGGGTGGCCTTCAACCTGCCGCGAACGGTGACCGCATTGGGCGGCTCGCTGCTGGTGGGCCTGGTGGCGGTGCATGCCTACGTCTGGATCAGGGCGCCGGGCATTCCCTGGTACTTCGCCGTCTACTCGGGTTTGCTTGCAGTCTGTTGTCTGACGGCCGCGGCCGCGATGGTGTTCGCCTTCAAACCGCGTCTGCCACAGGCGGGGTGGTACCTCGGCAGCTCGGGGTGCCTTGCCTTCATCGCGATCTACCTGGTCAGCCGTTGGGTCAGCCTGCCGGGGCTGGAGTCGCTGACCGGCCGATGGGATCTGGCGCCCGGCACATTCGCTTTGGTGTTCGCCGCCGCGTTCATCGCGGTGCACACGACGGTGCTGTCCGGCGTCAACGTGGCCTACCCGCAACGGCAGCAGTGGTACGACTGACGGGAGCCCAGGCATGACGACGCTCGACTACCCGGTGTGGCTGCGGGTGGACCATTGGCTGAACGTGCTGTTTCTGACGCTGCTCATTCGCAGCGGCATCGAAATCCTCTCCACCCACCCGAAGCTGTATGGGCAGGACGACAGCAGACCCGGCAGCGAATGGGCGCGCTTCACCCGCAAAGTCATGCCGCGGGACCGGTTATACGACACGCTCGACGAAGAAGAGGACTATCACCCGATCGTTGCGCTGCCCGGCCATGCGCAGTTGGGCATGGGGCGGCATTGGCACTTCATCTCCGTCATCGGCTGGATATTGGTGGGGCTGTCTTACTACATCCTGCTGTTCGCGACCGGGCAGTGGCACCGGTATTGGCCGTATTCCTGGTCGATCTTTCCTGAGGCATGGAACGACATCGTCACCTACATGTCGTTCAACCTGCCGCCGCTGCTCCCCGGAGAACCCTTGGATGCCATTCAGAAGCTGACCTATGCGGGTGTTGTCTTTCTGCTTGCACCCTTCCAGATCCTGACCGGTGCCGCCCAGTCTCCCGCGATCGAGGCGCGGTTTCCGTGGTATGTGCAAATGTTCGGCGGCCGTCAGAAGGCCCGCAGCCTCCATTTTTTCGGACTGCTCGCGTTCATCGTGTTCATCGCGATCCATCTGTCGATGATTTTTTTCTGGGGCTGGGGCAGGCTCACCGCCTTGATGATCTTCGGGTCGGTGCGCAACGCCTATTGGGCTACGGCGCTGTCCTTCGTGATTATCGGCGCCGTTGTCGCCATTCATTGGGCGGCCACCAGCTGGAGCCATCGCAGTCCCCGGTCGGTGCAGCGCGCACTCGGGGCCGTGACCACCGGTGCGCGGCTACTCCTGTTGCGGCCGCTCAACTCCCGGCAGAATTACCCGCCGAGCAAGATCTCTCAGCAACACCGAGTCAACGGCAAGCCCCCAACGGGCATCGACTTCAAAGTGATGGCCGCCCATAACTTCGTTGACTGGCGACTGCGAGTGGGTGGCCTCGTCGAGAATCCTGTGACGCTGGACCTGGCCGCTCTGCGGTCTCTGGCGGAGCCGGAGTCGCAGTGCGTCATGCATAACTGTGTACAGGGATGGACCAGCATCGCCGAATGGAAGGGCCTGCATTTGGGCCGACTCGTTGAACTCGTGCGCCCCCTGCCACAGGCAAAATACGTCTGCTTCCTCAGCATGCAAGACAACAGCACCGACGAACCGGCCTCACATGGCGGTGGCCAGTTCTACGAGGTCATCGATCTGGAGTTCGCCCGCAAGCCGCAGACGCTGCTGGCCTACGAAATGAACGGGGCGCCACTACCGATCAAGCATGGTGCGCCGTTGCGGTTGCGGGTCGAAACTCAGGTCGGTTTCAAAATGACCAAATGGATCAACCAGATTGAGTTCGTCGAGGACTTCGCCGGCATCGGCTTCGGGACGGGGGGCTGGCGCGAGGACCGCGTCTTCTACGACAAGGACGTGGAGATCTGAGATGACCGACATGACCGAGGGAGCCAGCGAGCAAGTCGGTTTGCGTCCGGAGCTGATCGGTTTGGATGCCGTGGCGCGTCAGTGCGTACTCGACCTGATCGCCGTCAAAGGCGGACATTGCGAGGCCTGTGGCGCGACGGATTTCGCGGTCGGCGATGCGATGATCATGGGCTTTCTCTTTCTCGACGAGGACGCCGACGCTTTCCTGGTAGCGCTGACGTGTCGCAACCCCGAGTGCCCCAAGCCCAGGACCGCGATCAGGTTGAGCGGCAAGGATTTCCTGTCCGAGGAGCAAATGGCTCGCGCCGTGTCCCTCAGGTCCACAATCGCGTGACACCAGCTATGGGCGAAGGAGGCGTCGCCATTTCGCCGCGCGCCGCACCCGCCTGTTGGTCCCGCTCTCTCGCAAATCCGTGAGATTGGGCCGCGCCAGCTTGAATCTCTCGATCAAGGGCGACACCGCCCGAAATTCGTCACACAGCGATTGAAACCGGCGCTCGTCGGCGTCGGTGAGCAGACCGATGGAACTGTAGTGCGCCATCCGCGGAAGCCGTCCGGCGAGCGCCGTTCCCCATCGGATGCTGAGGTCGTAAATGTCTTCGTCGCTGAAGACGTCCTCCGCCTCCTTTTGCTCGCCGAGTTCCTTCAACCTCTTGAGTTGCTCGGCAAAGAACTCAACGTCGTCATCGATGCTGACTTGCACATGACCGTCCGGTGCCGTGCTCATGGGGCCCTCCTTTCCCGCACCCTGCAGCGTCCGGCATCGCTATCGGTCGGGGAGTACCCCGCGGGCATCGTTTCAACATGCGATGCCCCAAATAATGCATCAAGAAACAGTTGCGCATAGTAATTGTTTTCAGGATATCGACAGGATTCGGTACGTCCACTCCAAGCGTATAAACGGCCAAACCGGGAAGTCGCCGAGGGATAAGAAGCAATGCACCGCGCTTGGGGTGGATTGTGGATCCATTTGCGGACCTGGGTAGGAGGTATTGTGTGGCAATAGATTTCGGCGTGCTTCCGCCGGAAATCAACTCGACTCGCATGTATACGGGCCCGGGTGCCGGACCAATGTTGGCGGCGGCGGTGGCATGGGACGACGTGGCAGCGCAGCTGCACGCCACGGCGGCGAATCACACCTCGGTAGTCTCCGGGTTGACGGCCGGGTGGCGGGGTCCGGCGTCGATGGCGATGGCGGCCGCAGCCGCGCCCTACACGGCGTGGATGAGTACTACGGCCGGCCAGGCCGAGCTGACGGCAGCCCAGGCGCGGGCCGCGGCCGCCGCGTTCGAGACCGCGTTTGCAGCGACCGTGCCGCCGGCGTCGGTGGCGGCGAACCGTGCTCGGCTGCTGGCGCTGATCGCGACGAACTTGTTCGGGCAGAACACCCCGGCGATCATGGCCACCCAGGCCGAGTACCTGGAGATGTGGGCGCAGGATGCGGCCGCCATGTACGGCTACGCCGGCTCCTCGGCGGCGGCTGCGCAGGTGGCGCCTTTTCAGCCGCCGCCGCAGACAACCGACCCGGCCGGCGTCGCGGGGCAGGCTGCGGCGGTCAGCCAAGCCACCGGCACGGCGGCCGGCGCCCAGGCGACGCACCTGCCGCAATTGTTAGCCGCGACGCCCGAGGCGCTGCAAACCCTCGCCGCGCCCATGCAATCCGCGGCGCCCGCCGCGGCTGCCGATCCGCCATCGCTGTTTTCGGCACTCGACGGCTTCATCACGGGTCCGTTGTCGCCGGGATCGTTGTTCACCATTCCCGGCGTTCCTTATCTCCTTGGCACGCAAAGTTATCTGCTCCCGCAGGCCGCGGCGAACTTGACCAGGTCGGCGGAGAATTACTCCAAAGCACTGGCCAAGGCAACCACTGTAGGAGTGCCGCGCATGGTCAGCGCGCCCGTGTCGGCGGGCATTGGCCGCGCGGGCGTGGTAGGCGGATTGTCCGTGCCGCAAGGCTGGGCAACGGCCGCCCCCGAGATCAAGGCGGTTGCCGCGACATTGCCCCAGAGCAGCCTGGCTGCAGCCCCGGCGGCGCTTGTCGCCGACGGCCAGGGCAGCCTCGTCGGCAACATGGCCCTGTCCGGGTTGGCCGGCCGCGCCGTGGCTGGAACCGGGGGGGCGGCAGCCCGTTCCGCCGGCATGGGGAGCGCCACCCCCGCCGCCGGCGAGGCCACCACGGCCAACATCTTTGTGATCCACGAGGCCGGCGAATGATGACGACCGGCGCGACGTCACCATCAGCGGCTGAAACCGCCAGCGCACTCCCGGCGAATCAAGGAGGCTAGCAATGGATTACGGGGCATTGCCACCGGAGATCAATTCCGCGCGCATGTATGCCGGCCCAGGATCGGGATCGATGCTGGCCGCCGGCGCGGCGTGGGATGGGCTGGCCGCCGAACTCCGTTCGACCGCAGCCTCCTATTCGTCAGTGATCTCGGGGCTGACCACCGCATGGCTGGGTCCGGCATCGGCGAGCATGGCGGCCGCTGCCGCGCCATACGCCGCGTGGTTGAACGCCACCGCTGCGCAAGCCGAACAGACAGGAAACCAAGCCAGGGCGGCGGCGGCGGCTTACGAGGCCGCCTTCGCGGCCACCGTACCGCCGCCGGTGATCGAAACGAACCGCGCCGAGCTCGAGTCGCTCATTGCCACGAACACACTCGGTCAGAACACCGCGGCCATCGCCGCGAACGAGGCACGATACGCCGGCATGTGGGCCCGTGATGCGGCAGCAATGTACGGCTACGCCGGCCAATCCGCGGCGGCCTCCGCCGTAACGCCGTTCGATTCGCCCGCGCAAAATACAAACCCGGCCGGCACCGCGGCGCAGACCGCCGCCGTGAACCAGGGCGTCGGCACCTCAGCCGGAACGAACACTCAGTCCGCCTTGTCCCAGCTGACATCCGCGACTCCCACCGCGCTGCGAAGCCTTGCGGCTCCGGCGGCGGTGGATCCGCCGTCGTCCTCGTCATTGGCGAGCTTTCTCAGCAGCCTGAACTCTTCCCCACTGGCGAAGCTCGCCGGGAACGTGGAGCTGATACCCAAGGCGGTCCTGCCGGCCAATGACGTAATGATCAGCACCATCATGGGTTTGGTGATCGGGGCGCGGCATCTGGGTGACCTGACGGTCGCGGTCAAGGCCGCGACCCCAAGTCTCGCGACCGGGTTGGGTTCGGCGGGAACGGCATTGGGAACGACCGTGTCGGCGGCTGTCGGTCAGGCCGGCCTAGTGGGAGGGCTAGCGGTTCCACCGAGTTGGGCCGTGGCCACTCCCGCGATCAGGACCGCCGCCGCGGTGTTGTCGGGCACTTCGGAGAGCGCCATCGGCGCGGCCGTGGTGAGCGAGGGCAGCTTTTTCAGCGGGTTGGCTGCGGCAGGCATGGTCGGAGGCGCGCTCGGCGCCGCACTGCCCAGGGCCGCGGCGGGCGCCGGCGGCAAGGGGCGTGACCGCTCGGCCAAAGACGGTGCAAGTCTCAAAGACAGTGATTCGCCTGAAAACTTGCAACGCGTTGTGGCTGACATGGCGGAGAACCCGGAAAGTGTGCAGCATTGGCACACCGATCCCGACCACCTTGATGGCTTACTGGACGAACTGCGAAAAAAACCGGGTACGCACGCGGTACACGTGAAGAACGGAAAGCCCAGGGTGACGCTGCCGGGTTCGTAACGGACGCAGGCCCGGACGAATACGGCTCCGGACAACCACTTGGCGGGGGCGGCGCGCCGTTATTGGCGCGCACCGGCGAGGGCTCGCGGGATGCGCAATAAACCGGCGATCGCCACTATCGACCAGGCCAACAGCGCGTCCCAGAAGAACACTAGTGCAACGGTGTGCAGCGATCGCATATTAGCCTCGCTGGCGATCATGTTGATGGCCACCGAATACATCCCCAGCGGGAACACGAGCGTCCACCACGAGCCGGTGAATCGCAAAAGCTTGGGCCGCTGCTCGACGCGGTGCAAACCGAAATAGATCAACGGCGGTATCCACAACGTTGCCGCTGCCCACGCCGTCAGCATGATCGCAAACACACCCGCCGCCAGCCAGTTTGGAGCTTGGACGTGAATTTCGTGGCCAGCCACCACGGCGATGGCAAGCGCGCCCATCAAAATCCAAGTGTCAGGCTGGAATCCTTCACGGTCCAGCCGCTCGTCGACGGCGCGCCACACAATCAATGCGGTCATCGCGATGTAGATGGCCAGTGCCAAAACCCACGTAACCACCGCGGCTATCAACCATTGACCGTGCCCGGTACTGCTTGCGAGCTTGGCGGCCACGATTGCCAGGCCGGACGTGGCTACGCTGAACAATAACCATGCGCCGTGGACCTGGTCGCGCGACGCAGTCAAGCGCTGCGTTGCCAGGTTGCGCAGGCTGGATAGAGCCAGGCCCAGCCAAGCCGAACCGGCAATGGCGCCAAGTACCGGAAGTATCAGCGGGTGGGCGGACGAAAGCCGGTTGCACAGCACGGCGCATGCGGCAACGAAAGTGAACAGGGGCAGCGAATTCTCGAGCTCCGCCAAGCCCCAGGGAAGTAGCCGGCGTTTGGCCGTGGCGAGCACCACCGCAAGTGCTACCAAGACCGCCCAAGCCAGCAGCGCGATCACACTGAGCGCGTTGCTGGTTGACGTGTACTGATGATCCTTGGCGGCGGTGGAGAGGATTCCGGTCGCCATCACCGCTGCGAACGCGTCAGGGGAGACGTTGATGCTACTCAGTCGAATCGCCATGCCAGGGCCTTCTTTACGTTTGAATCATCGCTCAGCTATGAGCCCGACCACAACCGCCGACTACCCATCACGGTCGAATGCAATCCGGAAAAGGACTCGCTCGCCGGTCCCCTTGGCCTGACCGCCGCACGGCGGCCTATGTTATCTCGGCTTTGAGGGGGTACGCCTCACGAACGAAACATGTCGGGAATGACCGTGGGAGAAGTGAGATGAGCGATCCTGATGCGATCATCCGAAAGCTGCGCGATGTCATCGAGAAGGAACAGGGACTGGCGGACCTCCTCGAGCGGTCGTTGAAGCAGGCTCGCGAATCGGCCGAGGCCGAGTTGCGGCCGGAGTTGTTCGCCGCGCTGGAGTGGCCGGCCAACCTGGATGAGTACGAGGAGTATCTGAAGAGCTTCGTCAGATGGGTGCCCCGCCAGTCCGATGCGGAGGCATGGCAAGGGGCCGACCCCGCTGAACGACAGGCCCAAGAGGTCAGCGACCGGACAGCACACTTCTTCTTCCTCGTTGACCAGGGGGTGGACGGGGCCGCGCCGCAGGGCTCCAAGGTCTTTCGCGACTGGATGACCGAGTTCTCGCGGCAGTGGGGCAGCTTCTTGGACACCGCTGATTCGTTCAGCCCGGAGATCCTGCAGTCCTTCATCGATTTCGCGCCCGAGTATCGGGTGCATGAGTCGCTGGTCGACGGAAAGCCCAACATGCCCAGCGGTTGGTTGACGTTCAACCAGTTCTTCGGTCGTGAATTGAACGGGGGACTGCGCCCGATCGCCGAACCCGGCAGCAATTTGGTGGTGACCTCTCCCGCCGACTGCGTCTTCCAGCACGCCTACGACATCGACACCGACTCCAACATCCCGCCGGTAACCCTCAAAGGCGTCAACACTTTTGGGAATATTAAGCAGCTCATTGAGGGTAGCGCATACAGCGAGAGCTTCGGCGGAGGGACGTTTGTGCACTACATGCTGAAGCCCAACTCGTATCACCGTTACCACCTGCCCGTCTCTGGCCTGGTGAAAGAGACCTTCCTCATCAGCGGACAGGTATTCATGCAGGTGTCTCTCGACGGCCACGAGTTCAAGTCCAGCGATAGCGCAACCACCGGTTACGAGTTCTTTCAGAACCGCGGCGTGGTCACCATCGACACGTCGGCTTCCGACTGCGGCGACATCGGTGTCGTCGCGGTGATTCCGGTTGGTATGGCGCACGTATCGTCGGTGACGCTGACCGCAGTCGAAAACACACAAATGGCAAAGGGCGACGAGTTCGGCTACTTCCAATTCGGCGGCTCGGACATCATCATCCTCTTCCAGGAGGGGGTGGACCCGCAGATCGACACCGGCGAAGGGTACCGACTCTTCGGCACGCCAGCAGCCCGCTGCAAAGGCCGGGCCCGATGAGGATGGGATAGCTTGGTCACCTCACAACGACTTAATAGGTAAGTCACAGCCAATCATTCGGTGTGTGGGGTTTGCCAGAGGCGCGGTCGGGCACGCGGTCAACATGGCCCGCTCACACGACATCCTGCACTGGAACCCGGAAGACACCAAGGCCTGGGAGGACGGCAACAAAGCCGTCGCGCACCGAAACATGGCATGGTCGATCGCGACCGACCACGTGGCCTTCGGCGTCTGGTCATTGTGGTCGGTACTGGTGCTCTTCATGCCCGAATCGGTCTACGGGTTTTCGGCAAGCGACAAGTTCCTCCTGGTCGCCGTCAATACGCTAATGGGTGCGCTGATGCGCATTCCCTACACGGCCGCGATCGGCATCTTCGGTGGGCGCAACTTCACGGTGGTTTCCACTCTGGTGCTGTTGATACCCACCGCGGGCACGATCGTCCTGCTGGCCAATCCAGGCCTGCCGCTGTGGCCATATCTGGTGTGTGCGGCGCTGACCGGGCTCGGCGGCGGCAACTTTTCCGCGTCCATGACCAATGTCAACGCCTTCTATCCGCAGCGGCTCAAGGGGTGGGCGCTGGGGCTCAACGCGGGCGGCGGCAACATCGGTGTGCCGGCGATCCAGCTGGTAGGCCTGCTGGTGATCGCGGTGGCCGGCCACCGGCAGCCGTACTGGGTGTCGGGGCTCTACATGGTGCTGCTGACCGCGACCAGCATCGGCGCCTTCATGTTCATGGACAACATCAAGGAGTACCGGGTCAATTTCGTTGCCATGAAAAAGATGATCAAGCAGCGCGACTCGTGGCTCCTCTCGCTGCTCTACGTTGGCACCTTCGGTTCATTCATCGGATTCTCCTTCGCGCTGAGCCAAGTGCTGCACATGAAATTCACCGAAGCGGGGCAAAGCTCCGCCCACGCTTCGTTACATGCGGCCCAAATCGCTTTTGTGGGACCGCTGTTGGGGTCAGTGGCGCGGGTCTACGGGGGCAAGCTCGCCGACCGTTTAGGCGGTGGCCGGGTGACGTTGACCGTCTTCGGCGGTATGAGTCTCGCCGCCGGATTACTCGTCTTCGCCAGCACGCTCGAGGACAACAACGGCGGCCGCCTCACCGCCACGTCGATAGTCTGTTACGGCGTCGGCTTCGTCTGCCTGTTCCTTCTAGCCGGGGCCGGCAACGGATCAATATACAAGATGATCCCCTCGGTATTCGAGGCCCGCAGTAGGTCGCTCGATCTCAGTGACGACGACCGCAAGCAGTGGTCGAAAAACGTTGGGGGAGCGATGGTTGGGTTCGCCGACTCGATCGGCGCGTTCGGTGGATTCGCCATCGACATTGTGTTGCGGCAGTCCTACCTGACCGCTCGCACCGAGACGCCGGCCTTATGGATCTTCCTCGGGTGCTACATCGGGTTCGCGATCCTGACGTGGTTCTGTTATGTGCGCACCGATCGAGAGTGAAACGGGTGATCGTGATGCACGACCTATTACTCGAGCTGTACAACGGGTGGCGGCCGGCGCTGTACGCGGCCGTCAAGGCGTTAGCACTGTTCCTCACCGCCGCCGCGGCTTTCCGGCTGACGCTGCGGCGCACGATCGCTGAGTTCACGCCATTCGACTGGGTCACCGCCGTCGCGGTGGGTGCCATCGTCGGTCGCACAGCGACGGCCGCCGGCACCTCGTGGCTGACCGGAGCGGCCGCGCTGCTCACCCTGATCGCCGCGCACGACATTGTCGCGCGCCTGCGGTTCATTCCATGGGTGCGCAGACTCGTCGATCCGCCGGTACGGGTGCTCATCCGTGATGGCCAACTCGACGAGCGGAACCTGCTGCGTTGCAGACTGACTCACGAGGACATGGATGTGATCCTGCGCCAGCACGGTCACCGAACCGCTGCCGATGTCCACTTGGCGCTATTCGAGACCAAAGGGGTGGTCTCGGTCTTCGGCGGTCCCGACAGGACGCAAACGACAACCCCGCTGCGAGGTGATTCATAATGGTTCCACCTACCTGGTTGACCGCCGTCTCATGGGTCTCGTTGGCTTTGGGCTTCACAGTGGCGGCCGTAATTCTCGGCGACATCTACGCCCGCGGATACCGACAGCGGATGGGCATCATGGAGGCCGTCTGGCCGGTTACCGCGCTCTATTTCGGGCCGGTAGCGCTGTGGATGTATTGGCGCTACGGCCGTCCGAACAGCCGTCGCTGGTTACGCGAGCACGACCTCGACCGACCGCCCGATAAGCCGGATTGGGCTACCACCGCCATCGGGGTAAGTCACTGTGGCGCGGGATGCACGCTCGGCGACATCATCGCCGAATTCGCTGTCTTCGCACTCGGCTTGGAGCTGCTTGGGCGCGCCTTGTTGCCCGAATACATCGGCGACTATGCCGCCGCCCTGGCGTTGGGTGTCCTGTTCCAGTATTTCGCGATCGCCCCGATGCGCGGGCTGAGCTTCCGGAAAGGCATGCTCGCGGCGGCAAAGGCTGACGTCTTGTCGCTCACCGCATTTGAAGTTGGCCTGTTCGGCTGGATGGCCGTGATGTCGTTCGCTCTCTTTCCGTCGCCCCTGCATCCCGATTCGGCCGCGTACTGGTTCCTGATGCAGATCGGGATGATCATCGGGTTCGCAACGGCCTGGCCGGCGAATGTCTGGCTGATCCGACGAGGGATCAAGGAGGCGATGTAGTTCTTTCGTGTGCGCTTAGCAGGTCGGGCGCGCGACGGCACCGGGCATCGGAGTCCGTTCCGGCCAGCGCCCTAGGCCGAGACGGGTTTCTTCGCCGGCGCCGACACCTTCATCAGCTTCATCAGGTTGCCGCCCATGATCTTTGCGACGTCGGCCTCGTCGAAGTCGGTGAGCTCGTCGACGAAGGAGATGGGGTCCTTCAGGCCTTCGGGATGCGGCCAGTCCGAGCCGAACAGCACCCGGTCGGTACCCACCATCTTGACGATCTCGGTGAACCGGTCCTCCCAGAACGGGGTGATGTAGACGCAGCGCTTGAACGCCTCGATGGGATCCTCGCTGAACGACTGCGGCATCTTCTTGTAGACGCCCTTGAGGCCCTTGAAAAGGTCCGGCACCCAGTCGGCGCCGTTTTCGATCGACAAGATCCGCAGCTCGGGATTGCGGGAGAGCGCGCCGTGGCAGACCAGCGCACCCATCGCGTCCAGGATCGGCCGGTGGCCCATCGCGAAGCTCCGGAACGCGGTCGGCTTGAAAGGCAGGAACTCGTCGCCCGGCTCCCACACGTTCGCGAACTCCGAGTAGCCACTGTCCGAAGCGTGCATCGAGACCGGAATCTCGGCCTTGATGCAGGCCTGCCAGAACGGGTCGAACTCCTCGAGGCCGAACGACCGGCTGCCCTTGTAGCCGGGCACCGGCGCTGGGCGGACCAGCACGGTGCGCGCGCCGCGCTCCAGGCACCACTGAAGCTCTTCTAGCGCGCGGTCGACGATCGGCAGCGTGATCACCGGGGTGGCGAAGATGCGGTCCTTGTAGTTGAACGACCATTGCTCGTGCATCCACTGGTTCAGCGCGTGGATGACGTCGTGGGTCATCTCCGGGTCGTCCTTCATGCGCTCCTCGACCAGGCTGGCCAGGGTCGGGAACATCAGGGCGTAGTCGATGCCCAGCTCGTCCATGACCTCCAGCCGCGCGCCCGGCTCGCGGAAGGCGGGGATGGCCTTCATCGGCTCACCCAGGATCTCCCGGTAGCTCTTGCCCTGCGCGCCGTTGCGGAAGTAGTCCTCCTGGGCGCCCGGCTTGGCGACCTTCTCGAAGGTCGGGTTCGGGATGTACTCGCTGATGTGGCCGCGTACCACGATCTTGGTGCGGCCGCGCACCTGCACGTAGTCGATGACGTTCTTGCGCTTCTCCGGGAGGAACTTGGTCAGTGCCTCCTGCGGCTCGTACATGTGGTTGTCCGCGTCGAAAACGGGGAAGGAAAGTTCGCGAGACGGCATGGCGATCTCCTTGCGGAAGTACTCGGGTTCTCGGTAGGTGGTAATGACGTTACCACTTTGGTCCCGCCGCGTGTAGCGCCACCGGGGCCCGGTCGTCGCGCTGGCCGTCACGCTGGCGTGACGTTCGATGGCAACTGCCACGCTGGCGTGACGCTCGTAGCCCCGGCTAAGCGTCTGGCCAGTTGGGAAGCTCCGGCGTCGTCCCGTTGATGACGGCGAAATTCACCGTCGCGGTCGCGGCGAGCTCGTCGCCGGCCTCGCCGTAGATGTCCACCTGCATCACCATCGCCCGTCGCCCGGCCCGCAGCATCCGGGGGACCGCGAAGGCGGAGCCCTGGCGGATCGGGCGCAGGTACCGAATGAAGAGGTCCGCCGTCGTCATCGTGGTGTCCGACTGCAGGTAGTCCAGCCCGAATTGTCCGCCCGCTACATCGACGAGCGTCGCGATCAGGCCGCCCTGCAGTGCCCCGGACGTGTTGACGACGGCCGGGCTGACCGGCATGGTCATCGCGAATTCGCCATCGCGGGTTCCCGGCCGCATGCCGATCTGCGCGAAAAGTTCGCTCAGCGACGGCGTGCTCGATTCTTCTTCGCCGTCCCGGATACCCAGGGCGCGACTGCAGAAGTCATACAGTTGACCGACGTCGACCGGAGCTCCGTTCAATTCCGTTCCCAGCCAATGCAATCGCTGTGCCCCCATCACCGTCTGCATGACGATGGCGGCCGCCGCCCCGACGTCCACTCCCGGGTTGAAGACGCCCTCGGTGATGCCCTGCCCCACGAGGTCGCGAATGAGTCGATGCAAGGGTGAGAGCACCCGGGCGTAGTCGCGTGGACGGGTCTCGGCCAGATGTTGGTTGTAGAGGGTCAGTGCGCGATTGAGGCTGTCTTGGGTGGTCGATTCCGGTTGCTGACTGATGCGATCGATCACCAGCTTCAGCGCCGCGGTGCTGTCCAGCCCGTCCGTCTCGGCGCGCCACGTCAGAACCGATTGGGCGATGGTCCGGTCGAACAGCGCGAGCAGCAGCTCGTCTTTGCTGCTGAAATGCTGGTAAAAGGCGCGCAGCGACGTTTTGGAGCGGGCGACGACCTCCTGCACGGTGAAGTCGGTGCGTCCCGTCTCGCCCAATATCTCGACCGCCGTCTTGATGAAGCGGTCGCCGCGCGTCACTTCGACGTCGTCGCCAAGGTCGGTCATGAGCGATTCGTCCCCTTCCCTGGCGCGTTGCGCGCTATGAGAATGAGGTTACCGCGGGCACGTTGTGTATCCGAGAAACCGGCGATTCCGGCCGACACATGGTTCACAGAGACGTGGGTCGCCTCGGCGGCTTCGTTGTCACGATCCGCTCTACCAGCCGCGATTCAGGGATTAGGCTGCTGAAATGGCAGCGAGCATGTCCGGGAAGGTTGCATTCGTCACCGGCGGCGCGTCCGGCATCGGCGCGGCATTGACCACCGCGCTGGTCGACGGGCACGCCGAGGTCTGGATCGCCGATCGGCAGATCGGCCCTGCGCGGGAGTTCGCACAACGCCTCAACAGCGGCGGTGGTAAGGCGCACGCGATCGAACTCGATGTGCGCGACTACCCATCGTTTGAGCGCGCCGTCGCCGAGGCGGTGCAGCAGTCCGGGCGGATCGACTACCTGTTCAACAATGCCGGCATCGGAGTCGCCGGTGAGGTCGACAAGTACACGCTCGACGATTGGAACGACGTCTTCGACGTGAACCTGCGCGGTGTCGTGCACGGTATCCAAGCGGTGTATCCGATCATGATCCGGCAGCACTCCGGGCATATCGTGAACACGGCCTCCATGGCCGGTCTCATGACAACCGCGGGCCAGGCAAGCTACACCGCCACCAAACACGCCGTCGTCGCGTTGTCGAAATCGTTACGGCTAGAGGCCGAGCGCCACGGGGTTCAGGTCTCGGTGCTCTGCCCTGGTGTGATCCGGACCCCGATCCTTACCGGCGGCAAGTACGGACGGACTGATCTGGCAGGCATCAGCAACGAGGAAATCCTCAAGATGTGGGAACGGTTGCACCCGATGGCGCCCGAAAAATTTGCCGAGCGCGCGCTTCGAGCCGTCTTGCGTGGGGATGCGATCATCGTGGTGCCCACCTGGTGGAAGGCATTTTGGTACCTCGAGCGGCTCTCGCCGGCGCTGTCGATGCGAGCGGCCAAAGGAATGCTCAGGCACGCTCGCGGAATGGAGCAGGCCGCGGCGCCGCGGGCGGGTTGACGGCCTGGGCGCCGGTGCCTGTCCTCGGGTTGTGGAAATGACTACGGCATCAACGGCTTTCGAGGTCGCGAGCGGTTAGTGGGCCGTCTCCACCCGCGGGGCGCGGGTAATCGCAGACGTGCCCTTCGCCTTGGTCGCCTCCTTGGAGAGCAGCCACCAGACCATCGGATAGGCGGTGGCGAACCCGAGCCACATGCCGGCCCACATGACGAGCCAGAACGCCATGGAAGCCGGGGAGTAGCCCAAGACGAACGCGACGAGCAGCATGGAGGCTCCCATGCCCACGTCGAATGCGACGATCGCGAGAACCGAGATCTGCGACGCGGCCCACAGGCGGTGGCGCACGGGGTGGATCCGGCCGGTCAGCGACAGCGAGTGATACTCGAAGGCGATCAGCAGCGGGAGCGCAAAAGCCGCAATCAGCAACATCATTGGCCACACTCCCTGACCGGCAATCGTCATCCCGGTCCACATCACCAACGGCATGGCGATCATGTGGCCAACGAACGAGACGGCACCGCCCGGAATCGTCTGCACGGCCGCCGTCGCCGCCGGGCCCAGCGCGGGTGTGCGCCTGTGTTGTCGCTGCCAGCGTGGGGTCGCCGGCCTGCCCCAGCGGTAGTAGGCCCACCACGCCAGCGGACCGGCGTAGATAGCGGTGATCGGCCAGACTGCCTCCATCGCGCGCAGTGGCTGCCGATAACCACCCACGTAGATATCCGCGAGCATGGTTCCGGCCAGGAGCGTGCCAAGGCCGGTCACAATCCACGCCAAGAGCGTCACCCATTCGGGTGCGGGCATAGCCATCATGATCTTGGTCCTTTCGGTTTCGGCGGAAAACTGAATCTCGTTGTAAGGATGAAAATTTCGTCCTGTGTCATCGTCATGGCGATTCAGGCGACGCCCTGCTGGGCGAGCAGGGCATCGGCCAGTTGGACGACCTCGTCGGCGCAGCCCCATGACAGGGTGACGCCCGCACCGCCGTGTCCGTAGTTGTGCACGATCCGGCTGCCAGGTTCGAGCTGCAGCCGCACACCGCCTTCGCGGAACGGCCGCAGCCCGACCCGAACCGGGTCGACGGCGTCCAGTCGGACGTCGCGCAGAATCGGCAAGAACTCCCTGCAGCGGTCGAGCATCTCCCGCAGCGGGGGATAACTGTCCAAGCCGAGGTCGGTGCGGTACTCACCGGGCTCGACCAGGCCGCCTAGCAGCAGCCGGTTAGCCCCGCGGGGCACGATGAAGACCATGTCCTGGTTGTCGGTGCTCGCATCGTTGGCCACTGCGTGGGCCGCGGTCACGCGCGCCATGTGGTTGCCGTCGTTGATCACTCGCAGCAGCGCGCCCCGGTGCGGCACCATGGTCGGGTCGCCGGCCAGTTCGCGCGCTCCCAGTCCCGAGCAGTTGACGATCAGCTCGGTCCCGTACTCCGCGAGCAGCTTGTCCTGCTGCTCGTTGAGCGGCCCGTGGATGCTGCGCCGGCTGACGGTCACACCGGCTGCCTCGGCTTGGCGGGCCAGCCATGCGAGGTACCAGTCGGTGTCGATGGTGGGCGCCAGGTAGGAATAGGCGTCCACCACCCCGGCGTCGGGGCTGACACCGTGGGCGGCGATCAGGTCGGGGTTGCGTACGAACCCGGGTACGAACCGTCCGACCTCGGTCATCTTCGCCAGCTCGGCCGGATCCTCATCGATCGGGCGGGTGAAGTAGAACACCGCCGGGCGCAGGCTCACCCCGGTTCGCGGGTCGGCGGCGAGCCGTGCGAAGCGCATGTAGGAGTGCCGCGCCCACTCCGCAGAACGACCCAGTACGGATTGGTCGTGGTGGCGGCCGCACACCGATGGTGGCCATTCCCATAGGGCGCCGGCCACCGTCGACACCGTATCGATGCCGAACCGATCGGCGGCAACGACGACACGCCAGCCCCGGCGGGCCAGCACCAGCGCCGTGGTCCACCCGCTCACCCCGGCCCCGATCACCAGCGCGCTCGGCCGGTCCATGTGCGCCGTCATGACCGCGCCTCCCACCGGTTTTCGGTATTGACGCAGCGAAACTGATCGGCACATGTCGATAGGACAAAACTCATGGATCTCTCGTTTCTCGATTTGAACGCCACGGGATCTGCGCGCGGCGACGAATAAGGACAGCGGCGATCGGCCGACGGGGGAACCCACGACGGCTTGACGCTGACCGATCAGATACGAGCGATGCAGAAGCGGGTCAGGATATTTCGACCCGAACGGTGACTGACGAACCCGGCGGTTTGAGGTGGACCCCGCGGTGCCGAAACCACTGGCCAAGCCAGTGAACCGGCCAGCACCACCGCGATGACGACGGCAAGTTCCACTAGATCGCTTGTCGAGCATGCCTGTGCCACGTGCTTGCAGGCCCGGTCCAGCGGCGAGCATGAGCCGCCGTCGGCCGGTGCGAGGCGAGCCGGCGTGGCAACGTCGTGGCCGGCGGCGGCCGCCGCGCGGGACGGCATCCCAGGAGCCGCTGTCGCCACGTGGGGCAGATGGCACCCCGCGGCGAAGCCCACTGCCCAGAAAAGGGCCAGGACCGCGGTGGTGTACCGCAGCCACTGGTTTGTCCGGACGGTGTGCAGGCGCATAGCAGTGGCGATGCTATCACCCCCCGGGGGTATATTCCACACGAACGCGCGCTGGCAGTACGAACGGTCGTTTTTATGACGAATCAGGTTGTTGTCAGCGAATTTTCAGGAAAGAGGATCGGATTTTCACTATATCCGCGTGTCGATCAATACCCATACAGGGTATAGATTCGTGCCGACACCAAACTTCCGGTGTGGGTGTCGTTTACGACGAGACCGCGATGGATTTCGTTTCCAGATAGCTGTCGATGCCCTCGGGTCCCAGTTCCCGGCCGTAGCCGCTGCCCTTGACACCGCCGAAGGGAGCGAACGGGTCCATGGTGTAGCCCTGGTTGATCCCGAGGGTGCCGCTGCGCACCCGCGCCGCGATCGACAGAGCCCGCTCGGTGTCAGCGCTCCATACCGATCCGGCCAGGCCGTAGTCGGAGTCGTTGGCGATTGCGACCGCGTCGTCCTCGTCGCGATAGGGGATGACCGTGAGCACGGGGCCGAAGATCTCTTCGCGGGCGATGCGCATGATGTTGTTGGCCGAGGCGAACAGGGTGGGCGCGACGTACCAGCCGCGGTCGAGCCCGTCGGGCATGTGGGTCCCGCCGGTGACGAGCCGCGCGCCTTCGTCTTGGCCGATCTGGATGTAATCGCGGACGCGCTGCTGTTGCCGACGGGAGACCAGCGGACCCAGCTGGGTGCCCGGATCGCTGGGATCGCCGACTCGCAGGGCGGTCATCTCGGCGGCGAGAGCGTCGACGTACTCGTCGTGGCGGTGCTGGGGGACCAGTACGCGGGTCAGGGCGTTGCAGATCTGGCCGCTGTTCGACAGGCTGGCCGATCGCACGCCGGCCGCGACGGCCTCCGGTGCGGCGTCACCGAGAATGATGGCGGCCGACTTGCCACCGAGTTCCAGACTGACCTTCGTGAGGTTCGCCGCGCAGGCGGCCGCCACGGCCCGCCCCGCGGCCGTCGATCCGGTGAACGACACTTTGTCCACCCCGGGGTGCGAGACCAGGAGTTCGCCGACGGCGCTGTCGCCGGGCAGGACACTGACCACGCCGGGCGGCAGGTCGATGTCATCGAGAATCTGCGCCAAAAGCAATGCGTCCAAGGGTGATTCGGGTGCGGGCTTGAGTACCACCGCGCAGCCGGCGAGCAGCGCGGGCACCAGTTTGGTGGCGATGAGGAACTGGGGCATGTTCCACGGCACGATCGCGGCGACGACGCCAACAGGCTCCTTGTAAACGTGCACATCGGCTCCGAAGAAGCCGCGGCGCGACTCCTTCCAGGTGTGGCGCTCGGCCAGGTCGCAGAATGCGCGCATCATCATCGCGGGCAGGCCGACTTGGGCGCGCTGAGCGAAGGAGATCGGAGCGCCGATCTCGGCCGTGATGAGGGCGGCCATCTCCGCGCGCCGCTGGTCGTAGACGTCGGCGAGTCGCCGGATCACAGCGATCCGGTCGGCAGGGCCGGTGCGGCTCCAGGCCCCCGAGTCGAGCGCCGCGCGCGCGGCGCTGACGGCCGTTTCGACGTCCGCGGCTCCGGCAGCGGCCACATGGGCGATGGGGTCCTCGGTGTGTGGGGATATGACCTCGAATACCTCACCGTGCGACAGCACCGAGCGGCCCGGCGCGATCCGCAACCCAAGGTCTTGCTCCATCGAAAGACTCCCCTCGGCAATATCAACTACTTGCGATTATGTCGTGGAGCATATACCGTCGGCCCTGACGAGGTCCTGCGAAATCACTGAAACCGGTGGCTGCGCGGCCATTCGGAGTGAACCGGGCGTGGGGCGGCCCGTGTGACATCGGATCGGATAGGAGCGTTCATGGCTCGATTCCCCAAGCCGCCGGAGGGCAGCTGGACGCAGCATTATCCCGAGCTGGGAACCGGACCGGTCTCGTATGACGATTCCATCAGCCCGGAAATCCACGAGTTGGAACGAGAGGCCATCTTCAAGCGCGCCTGGCTCAATGTTGGCCGCATTGAACAGCTTTCGCGTACGGGTAGTTACTTCACCAAGGAGCTCAAGGCAGTCAACACCTCGATCATCCTGGTGCGCACCAGATCCGGGGAAATCAAGGCGTATCACAACGTGTGTCGGCACCGCGGGAACAAGCTGGTGTGGAACGACATGCCGCTCGAGGAGACCAGCGGTGTGTGCCGCCAATTCACCTGCAAATACCACGCCTGGCGGTACGACCTGGACGGCAACCTGACGTTCGTGCAGCAGGAGGGGGAGTTTTTCGACCTCGACAAGAGCCGCTACGGGTTGGTGCCGGTGCATTGCGAGGTCTGGGAAGGCTTCATCTTCGTCAACTTCGCCAAGCAGCCCGAACAGCCGCTGCGGGAGTTCCTCGGGCCGATGGTCACCGCGCTGGAGGGGTATCCGTTCGACCGGATGACCTCGCGCTGGCACTACCGCTCGGAGGTCAAGGCGAACTGGAAGCTCTACATGGACGCGTTCCAGGAGTTCTATCACGCCCCCGTGTTACACGCGAACCAGTCGCCAACCGCTTACTCAAAGGCGGCCGCCGAGGCCGGTTTTGAGGCCCCGCACTATCGATTGGAAGGCCCGCATCGACTGGTGAGCACGTCGGGCGTGCGGGCGTGGGAGATGGCGGCGGAGATGCGCAAGCCGATCGAGGACATCTGCCAGAGCGGCCTATTCGGTCCCTGGGACAAGCCGGATCTTCCGGAGATGCCCGACGGGCTGAACCCGGCGAAATGCGATCCGTGGGGGCTGGACTCCTTCCAGCTCTTCCCCAACTTCGTAATCCTGTTCTGGGGCCAGGGTTGGTATCTGACGTACCACTACTGGCCAACCTCCTACAACTCCCACCTCTTCGAGGGCACGCTGTATTTCCCGCAGCCGCGCACGCCGCGCGAACGCGTCGCCCAGGAACTTGCGGCTGTCTCGTTCAAGGAATACGGCCTGCAGGACGCGAACACGCTGGAGGCGACTCAAAGCATGATCGAATCCCGGGTCCTCGACCGGTTCCTCCTCTGCGATCAGGAAATCCTGATCCGGCATCTGCACAAAGAGACCGCGGCGTGGATCGATCGGTATCGTCGCACGGCTACGGCAGGGGTGTGACCGCGATGTCTCCCATGCTGCCAGGCGAATTCGCCGACCTGGAGCAATTCGCGGACTGGTGCCTGCCTTCCGAACCGGAGCGCTACGCCAAGAGACTGGCGAGCACCATGCCGGAGATGAAGGCCTTTTACGACGCGATCACGCCCCGCGCGGAAGAGGCCCTCGCGTACTGCGACAAGTTCTCCCTCGACGACCTGCCCGAAGACGTGCTGAATCTCATGCACCTGCTGTATTCGATGATCATGGTGTCGTTTCCGGTGGAGTGCTGGAAGCAACCCCGGGTGCCCGACTCCGGAGCGTCCACGCTGGATTGCGTGTCCGAGCCCGTTCCATGACCACCGTCCTGCGGGCGGCGCGGTGGGGTGACGTGGTCGACGGCCAGGTCCACTCACCGGCCGTGGTGGTGGTCGAGGGTGAGCGCATCGCCGCCATCAATCCCGAAGGCGGCGTGCCGGAATGGGCCACCGTCATCGACCTGGGCGACGTGACGCTGCTGCCGGGCCTGATGGATATGGAACTCAACCTGCTGATCGGCGGTCCCGGTGGGCCGGAGGGCTTGCCGTCGCCGATGCACGGTGTCCAGGACGACCCGGCCTATCGCACCTTGCGCGGTGCCGTCAACGCGCGCACCACCCTGGAGGCGGGTTTCACCACCGTGCGCAACTTGGGGCTGATGGTGAAGACCGGCGGTTACCTGCTCGACGTGGCGCTGCAGCGTGCCATCGACCAGGGCTGGCACGCCGGGCCCCGCATCTATCCCGCCGGCCATGCCGTCACCCCTTACGGCGGGCACCTGGATCCGACGGTTTTCCAGCGGCTCGCGCCCGGCATCATGCCGCTGTCGGTGGCCGAGGGCATCGCCAACGGTGTCCCGGACGTGATCGCCTGTGTCCGTTACCAAATTCGCCACGGGGCGAAGCTGATCAAGGTGTCGGCCTCCGGCGGGGTGATGTCCCACAGCACGGCCCCGGGAGCCCAGCAGTACTCAGACGCCGAATTCGCCGCGATCGCCGACGAAGCCCACCGGGCGGGCGTGCGGGTGGCCGCGCACGCCGTCGGTGACAGCGCGATCCAGGCATGCATCCGGGCCGGCATCGACTGCATCGAACACGGATTCCTGGCCAGCGACGAGACCATCCAGATGATGGTCGACCACGGTACCTTCCTGGTCTCTACCACGTATCTGACCGAGGCGATGGCGGTCGACCGGATCGCCCCGGAGCTGCGCAAGAAAGCCGAAGAGGTGTTCCCGCGGGCAAAAGCCATGCTGCCGAAAGCGATTGCCGCCGGAGTGCGGATCGCGTGCGGCACCGACGCACCGGCGATTCCGCACGGCCACAACGCCAAGGAGCTTGGCGCGCTCGTGAAGCGCGGTATGACGCCCATGCAGGCGATCCGGTCGGCCACGCTCGTGGCCGCAGAGCTCATCGATGCCGACGACGAGCTGGGCCGGCTGGCGCCTGGCTACCTCGCCGACATCATCGCCGTGCCCGGCGATCCCGCGCTGGACATCGACGCCACGCTCGAGGTGCCGTTTGTCATGAAGGGCGGCGAGGTTTTCAAACAGGGAGGCAACCATGGAACTCACCGATAACATCCTGTGGTTGCTCAAGCAGGCTTTCTATTACTCGCTGACCACCATCAACGACGCCATGCGAGTGCACGGCGTCAGCACCGCCCAGATCGGTGTGCTGCGCCAACTCGCCAATGAGCCCGGCCTTTCCGGCGCCGAACTGGCCCGCCGCCTGTTGATCAGCCCGCAGGGGGTTCAGCTCGCGCTGACCGCGCTGGAGCGCCGCGGCCTGGTGGAACGAAAGCGCGATCCCCAGCACGGCCGCATTCTGCAGGCCTACCTCACAGGCGAGGGGCGCGACGTCGCCGCGACGGTCGTCAACGACGCGATCGCCGCCCACGAGGAGGTGTTCGGCGTCCTCAGCAAGCAGGAGCAGCAGACTCTGCGTGAACTGCTGGGCCGCGTTGTCGAAAAGGGCACCGGCCATGAGCTTTTCAACGACCGCGTCCAGGACTGACATGAAGGTCATCGGGACGTCTCTAGTACTTGATATTAATGACAAGTAGTTGATATTGTCGGGGGGATGTCAGAACCCACTGCGGCCGCCGGGGCGGGGCCGCGCAACAGCGACGGGGTCGTGACCGAGGAAGTGACCATAGTGCTGGATCGGCGCGCCACCACGGTGCCCTACAGTGCGGGCGATACCTTGTTGCAGACCGCCCGGATGGCGGGTCTGGCCGCGCCGTCCTCGTGCGAAACCGGTTCCTGCGCAACGTGTATGGCCAGGCTGACGCAGGGGAGCGCCCGGATGCTCAACAACGACGCGCTGGACGAGGACGAGGTTGACGAAGGCTGGGTGCTCACCTGCCAGGCGCTGCCGACCAGCCGCACGGTGCACGTCGTCTACGAGTGAATGGACGGGAGAGCAACCCAAATGGAGCGGATGCGATGAGCCGGGTGGCCGTGGTGACGGGCGGCGCCTCGGGCATGGGCGAGGCCACCTGCCACGAACTGGGCCGGCGCGGCCACAAGATCGCGGTCCTCGACGTCAACGAGCAAGCCTCGCAACGCGTTACCGAAGACCTACGCGCCGATGGCGTCACCGCGATCGGCGTAAGCGCCGATGTCACCGACCGGTCGGCGTTAGAGCAGGCTTTCGCCAAGGTCCGCAGCGAGCTCGGTGCGGTCACGGTGTTGGTGACCAGCGCCGGGCAGTTCGATTTTTCCGCCTTCGCCGAGATCACCGCCGAATCATGGGCGCGGATCATCGACGTCAATCTGACCGGCACGTTTCATTGCTGCCAGATCGCGCTGCCCGACATGGTCGACGCCAACTGGGGCAGGATCGTGATGATTTCGTCGTCGAGCGCTCAGCGCGGCTCACCGTTCGCCGCCCACTACGCGGCTTCCAAGGGCGGGGTGATCACCTTGACCAAGTCGCTTGCACGCGAGTACGCGTCGTACGGGATCACAGTCAACAACGTCCCGCCGTCGGGCATCGAAACACCGATGCAGCATCAGGGTCAGGCCGCCGGCTATCTGCCCTCCAACGAGCAGATCGCCGCCAACATCCCGCTGGGATACCTGGGCACGGGGGCGGATGTTGCCGCGGCGGTGGGGTTCCTGTGTTCGGAGGAGGCCCGATTCATCACCGGGCAGGTGTTGGGCGTCAACGGTGGAGCGGTGATGTGACGGCGATCAGGAGGTGCAGATGACGCGATCAGGACGGCCCGCTGAGGGCTCCTGGACCGAACACTATCCCGACCTGAGTACCGGTCCGGTGTCGTTCGGCGACTCCACGTCGCCGGAGTTCTACGAACTCGAACGCGAGGCGATCTTCAAACGTGCCTGGCTGAACGTCGCGCGGGCCGAGGAGCTGCCCCGCGCGGGCAGCTACCTCACCAAAGAGCTCGAGGTGGTCGGCACGTCGGTCATCGTGGTGAAGGGGCGAGACGAGCGCATCCGCGCCTTCTACAACGTCTGCCGTCACCGGGGAAACAAGCTGGTGTGGAACGACTTTCCCAATCAGGAAACACGAGGCACCTGCCGCCAATTCACCTGCAAATACCACGGATGGCGCTACGACCTCGAGGGCGCCCTGAAATTCGTGCAGCAGGAAGGCGAATTCTTCGACCTCGACCTGTCGGAGTACGGGCTGCGGCCCGTGCCCTGTGACGTCTGGAACGGGTTCGTTTTCATCAACTTCGATCCCGAACCGCGGCAGACCCTGCGAGAATTCCTCGGGCCCATGGTCACGGGCCTCGACGGGTACCCCTTCGACAAATTGACCGAACGCTACGAGTGGGTGGCACACAACAACAGCAACTGGAAGATCTTCGCCGACGCTTTCCAGGAGTATTACCACGTACCTTCGCTGCATCCGCAACAAGTGCCCCCTGACGTGCGGGACCCCAATGCCGGGTTCACCTGTGGGCATTTCCAGCTCGACGGTCCGCACCGGTTGGTGTCGACCGCCGGGCGTCGGCGCTGGCTGCTGCCCCCGGAGTACATGTACCCGATCGAGCGGGTTACCCAGAGCGGACTGGTCGGCCCCTGGCGCACACCGGATCTCGGCCCGCTGCCCCCTGGCCTCAACCCGGGCGGCATCGAGCCCTGGGGCATCAGCAATTTCCAGATCTTCCCCAACATCGAGATCTTGATCTACGGCGGCTGGTATCTGCTGTACCGGTACTGGCCCACCTCGCACAACACGCACCGCTTCGAGGCGTATACGTACTTCCACCCCGCCAGCAGTGTGCGCGAACGCATCGAACACGAAGTGGCGTCGGTGGTGCTCAAGGAGTTCGCGTTGCAGGACGCGGGGATGCTCGGTGGCACGCAGGCCGCACTGGAATACGGAATCGTCGATGAGTTTCCACTCAACGACCAGGAAATCCTGGTACGCCACCTGCACAAGGTCGTCACCGACTGGGTCGACGCGTTCCAGCGCGAATCTGCTTCGGCAGGAGTGTGAACCCATGTCAGACGCCATGCTGCCCAGCGCATTCGCCGAATTGGAAAAGTACGCCCAAAGGTGGTGTCTGGCCACCGAAACCGAACGCTGGAACGCCCGAATCTCCAGCACGATGCCCGAGATGCACGAGTTCTACGACGCGTTCTTCCCGCGGCTCGAAGATGCCATCGAATACTGCGACAAGTTCCCGCTCGACAACCTGCCGGACGACGCGCTGAACCTGCTGCACATGATCTATTCGTTGATCATGGTCGCGATGGCGGTGGAGATCATGCACCAACCCGCGCCCGTCAGTGCCGCCGACGCGGTCATGATCCGCACCGTCGAGCCGATGCCCTGAGCGGGCATCGATCAGGAAGGACAGGCCATGAGTCTGCTCACCATCAACAAGCTGACCGCGTCCGTCGGCGCGGAAGTCACCGGCCTCGATCCGGGCCGCCTGGCTTCCGACGACCCGGTCGGTGAGGCAGTCCTGGATGCGTTGGAGGACAACGGAGTTCTGGTCTTCCGCGGTCTGCAGCTCGATCCAGAGGACCAGGTCAGTTTCTGCCGTCTACTGGGCGAGGTCGATCACTCCGCCGACGGCCATCACCCGGTCGCCGGCATCTATCCCATCTCACTGAACCCGGCCAAGAACTCCTCGGCGGAAATCTTGAAGGCCACGTTCGACTGGCACATCGATGGATGCACGCCGCTCGACGAGGAATGCCCGCAGAAGGCCACCGTCCTGTCGGCGGTGCAGGTGGCCGAGTGGGGTGGCGAAACCGAATTCGCCAACTCCTATGCCGCCTACAACGAACTGACCAACGAAGAGAAGGATCGCCTGGGGCCGCTGCGCGTCGTGCATTCGCTGGAGGCCTCTCAGCGGCGCGCCCACCCCGACGCCTCGCCAGAACAGGTGGCCCGCTGGCGATCCCGGCGCACCCATGAACACCCGCTGGTGTGGACGCACCGCAGCGGCCGCAAATCGTTGGTGTTGGGCGCGTCGGCCGACTACGTGGTGGGCATGGATCTCGATGAGGGCCGAGCGCTGCTTGAGGAGTTGCTCGAGCGCGCCACCAGATCGGACAAGGTGTACAGCCACCACTGGTCGGTGGGGGACACCGTCATCTGGGACAACCGCGGCGTGCTGCACCGCGCGGCTCCCTACGACCCCGCCTCGCCGCGCGAGATGCTGCGCACGACCGTGCTCGGCGACGAACCCATCCAGTAGGGCAACCCCATGACCGACTCGCGCCCAGTTCGGTTGACGCCCTTGCCGGCCGAGGACTGGGATGAGCGCGCCCGCGCATCGCTGGCGTCGTTGATACCGCCGGAGCGGGCGAATCCCAGCGGGGCCGGAAACGTGTTGTCGACCCTGGTACGTCATGCCGATCTGACACGGGCTTACCTGCCGTTCAACGCCTACCTGCTGAGGGGCTCGACGTTGTCGCCCAGGGTTCGAGAGGTCGCGCTGCTGCGAGTGGTGTCGCGCGGCGAGTGCGAATACCTCTGGGATCACCACATTCCGATCGCCGAGCGAGCCGGTTTGAGTGCACAGGACATCAGCGCGATCAGATCCGGCGTGGCCACCGACGGCGTGGACCGGATGGTCGTTGGCGCCGTCGACGAGCTGATGGAGCACCACACCATCACCCAGCCCACGTGGGACGAGCTGGGCGGCGCGTTCAGCGACCAGCAACGCATGGACCTGGTGTTCACCATCGGCGGTTACCTGCTGCTGGCGTTGGCCGTCAACACCCTTGGTGTGCAGAGCGAACATTCGTGAGCGTTCAAGCTCTCGTAGACACGCATCGGAGGCGACCCATGGCATCAACCCACCCCGAGTTGGCCCGGCCGTTTGCGCCACACCGCCTGAGGATCTATGTCGTCATGCTCTCGTTCGTCGGCGCGGTGTTCGTGTTCATGACGGTCGCCGCCGGCACGGGACTGGTGGCGCCGAGCCGGACTGTTGACGTGGTCGCGAACTTGATCTTCGGCGCCCCAGTCATCGTGTTGCCGTTCGTCTTGCTCTGGAAAGCGCGGGGTGAGCAACGCTCCCGGCTCGGACTGGCCGCCGAACTGGTCATGATCTACATCCCGCTGACCGCCGGAAGCCAACTCACATACGAGCTGCCGTTTCTGATCGGCCATCCGTTCAATCTCTGGGGCACGTCGTCGGATCCGGGATGGCGTTGGCTCTGGTGGCAATACGGTCTGGCCGATACCCGTTATCGCAGCGACGACAATTTCATCTTCGGCGTGGAGTTCGGCGCTGTCCTAGCCGGCATCCTGCTTTTCGTCGTATGGATGCGCATGCTGCGTCGCGACCTTCCCGACGAGTCCCGAATTCGTTGCCTATGGCTGAGCTTCTTCGGTATCGCGGTCTTGATCACCGGAACGACCGCCTACTACGTCGCTGAGATCCGGGCCGGGTTCGCCGACATAGGCCAGGGCGCATTTGGGCTGTGGTTCAAGTTCATTGGGGAGAACGTTCCCTACCTGATACTTCCGTATTTCGTCCTGTATGCCATCTACTACCTCGTCGACCACCTGACCCGCCAGGTCGGCGCGACGGCGGCGCTGGTCGACCCGGCAATCGCGACACCACCTTCGGCGCACGCCGGAGTTCGGCGGCAGGCCTAGCTCGAAGACCGAATACGGCCCACGCCGCACCGCGCTATGGCAGGGTTGAAACGTGTTGAGAAAAGCGCTGACCGCCGCGGCAACCGTGCTGAGTGGCGCCGGTACCGTTCTTGCGTCGCAGGCGTTCATCCCCTTGGCCGTAGCGGATCAGGACAACTACGTGGCCTTCCTGTCGCCGTCGCGCAACATCAGCTGCGAGATCGACTACCAGCGCCGCGGCATCTCCGACGAAGCATTCTGCTTCACCCTCGCGCCACCGGCGTCGGTCCGGATGGACACCGGCGGGACCCTTACACGCTGCGCAGGGGAGAGCTGTCTGGCCAATCCGGCGGAGGGCACGCCGGTCCTCGGTTACGGGCAGACGATGGGAGCCGGCCCCTTCACATGCCGCTCGGAGACCGGTGGGGTGACGTGCACGGTCACCTCGGGTCGTGGCTTCACCATATCGAGCTCGGGAATCACACCGGTCGGGTAAGGGTTTCGGCGTCCACCTTCAGCCGCCCCGGGCCTCGATCATCGCCGAGCGATTGACCTTGGTCGCCGCGGTGCGGGGAATCGCGTCGACGAACTCGACGGTCTTGGGGGCCTTGTAGTGGGCGAGCCGGCTCTTCGCATACTCGATCACCTGCTCTTCGGTGAGCGCCGCGCCGCCGGCGAGTTGCACCACCGCGTGCACCCGGCGTCCCCATTGCGGGTCGGCAAGGCCGATGACGACGACGTCGGCGATGTCGGGATGTCCCGCCAAAGCCGACTCGACTTCCGCTGGAAAGACATTCGCGCCGCCGGTGACGATCATGTCGACTCGGCGGTCGACGATGTAGAGGTAACCATCCTCGTCCAGGTAACCTATGTCGCCGGCGGAGCGGAAGCCATCTTCGGTGGACGGTAGCGGCGCCGCGCCGCCCACATAGCGCGATCCCGCGCTCATCGGTGCGCGCAGGTAGATCTCGCCGTGTTCACCGGGGCCAAGCTGTTTCGTTCCGGCGTCGAGGATCCGGATCTCGGTATCCCGGAAGCCGCGGCCGACACTGCCCGGATGAGCGAGCCACTCGTCGCCGCGTAAGGCCGTGAGCCCAAGGTTTTCGGTCATGCCGTATGCCGTCACGATATGCTGCGGGCTCAGCAGTTCGAACCAGGTATGCATGAGCGACGGCGGCATCACGGCGGCGCCTTGCAGGATGAATACGATGCTGGACAGGTCGCGCTCCCGGACATCCGGCCGGGCCGCGATGCGCGCCAGCATGGTCGGCGTGGCGGTGAAGTTGGTGATCTTGAAGCGTTCGATCACATCCAGAACCAGTGCGGCATCGAACTTTTCCAGCACCACCAAACGGTCTCCGGCCAGCAGGAAGAAGAAGGTGGCGAAGCCGTTGGTGTGATACATCGGCGCGGGCACCATGATGGTCTGTGGCTGAGCGACCGGCGTCCAGTTCGACAGGAACGGCTCGCCGTGCTGGGGGGTCCAGAGCGACGGCGCCAGGCTGAGGATCACTTTCGGTACCCCGGTCGAACCGCTGCTGCAGATTCCGTTGACATTGGCGGAGACGGCCTCGGGCAGCGCGCTGTCGGGCTCGGCCGCCGCCTGCGCGTCGAGGCGCCACCGACTCGCCTCGTCGACGACCACGGCGGGGTTGATCACCTCGCGCACTCGGTCTCGCTCCCACTCAGGCAGGTCCCAGTGCATGGGGACCGGAACGGCGCCGATCTTCCAGCAACCTAGCGTGGCGAGAATTAGGTGCACTGAGTTGGGGATGGCCAGGGCGACAAGGGAACCGGTCTCCGCGCCGTAGGCGGCCAGTGCGCGGCCCCACTGGTTGGCGCGGGCGTCGAGTTCACCGAATGTCAGTGACTGCGCGGTGCCGTCGAGGGCGACGACGGTGACGCCGATGTCGTCACGACGCTGTTCGGCGAGCTGTTGAAGCTTGGTTCCGAACGGGATTCCGTCCGCTAACGGGTTGGCCGTCGCTTCGGCCGCGGCCGATTCCGTCACGCCGATACCGGCCCGCTGAACAGTGTCTCGAAGGAGCCGTCCGGGATGCCCGGGATGAGGCGCAACGCGAGCGCCTCGGCACTTAGCGGCAGACGGATCAGCGGCTGGGTATGCCGGTCGAGCACGCTGACATCGGACTCATCGCAGAAGCCCAGCGCGCCGAGCAGTTGGTGCGAGGTGCGTAGCACCTGTCGCGCGGTGTCGGACGCCTTGAGCCGAAGGATGAGCGCGTCGGCCGAACGAACCTCTATAGGTAGCGATTCCGGACGGCAGATGGTGAATTTCGCCAATTCGTGCAGTCCGCGCACCGCGACCGCGGCCTCCGCCACGGCGAACCGGACAGCCTGAAAGTCCGCCAGTGGCTTACCGAACTGGATGCGGGCGCGCACATGATCGGTGACGATCTGCAGCGCCTGCTGCACCGCTCCCAGAATCCGCCATGATCCCAGCACGAGATGAAGGTTAACGTCGCCGGCGGGAACAGTTCCATCGGGTTCACCGAGGGAAGCGGGCACCAGGAATGGGCCGAGCTTGGCGTTGGTCCGCGAAGCGGGCCGCGGGTGGTACCGGGTGCCGTCCAGGTCGGCGGCGACCCAGTCACCGGGCAGGTCACCATGGTCGATGCGCGGCGCGCCGGGGTCGACCAGGGCAAGGCGGGCGCCGTCGATCGCCAGCAGCTCCTCGACGAGGGGATAGGGCAACGCGGTTGCGCCGGCAGCGCGGCACAGCACGGCCGCGGCGAGCAGGTCGTCGGGCGCCGATCGAACATCGAGCTCGAACGCGCCGACCTCGCTCAGGGCAGTCCGGGCCGCGTCCCGGATGCCATCGTCGGTTTCGGCGCGCAACGCCGCCTGTGGCCCGCCCAGCCGGCCCAACCGCTTGGTCGTGACCGCAGCGAAGTCGCTGATGTCTTGTGGCAGCTCAGTTTTCACCGGTGTTCTCCCAACACGTCCCGGGCCACCAACATCTTCTGCACTTCGATGGTGCCCGATGCCACGGTGGCGGCCTGCGCGTAACGCCAATGGTCTTCGATCGCCCCGTGCAGCGCGGCGCCGGCGCCGCTGTCCAGCGCGACCGGGCCCAACACGTCGAAAAGTAGCTCGGCGACCTGCTGGTCGCACGTCGTGGTGGCGATCCGGGCCGCACTGGCCGCCGCGCCCGCCGCCGGGTCATCTTGGAGCGACACGGCTCGATAGGCCAAAAGCCGGGCCACCCGTAGATCGACGAGCGCCCGCACCCACCGCGAGCGAAGCGATTCGGGAAGCGCGCCCCAATCGTCGCCGAGCTGGGTGCTCATCCGGTCGAGCAACGATTCGCAGCGCGCGTAGCGGGCGATGCCCACGCGCTCGAATGCCAGCGCCTCGCGCATGACCCGCCAGCCGTCGCCGACCTCGCCCAGAACATCACCGGGGAACGCCTGCACGTCGTCGAGGAACATCTCGTTGAGATGATGCGGCCCCAGCATCGACCCGATAGGCCGGACCGTGAAGCCGGGCCGATCCATCGGAATCAGAAAAAGCGTGAGCCGCTTGGGCTTTGGGGCCTCGGGGTCGGTGCACGCCGCCAGCACACACCAGGACGCCATCAACGCATACGACGTCCACACCTTCTGCCCGGTGATGCGCCAGCCGTCGCCGTCCGGCACGGCGCGGGTACGCAACGAGGCAAGGTCGGTACCGGCCTCCGGCTCGGAAAAACCCTGGCACCAGATAACGTCCCCGGCGGCGATGGCGGCCAGGTGCCTGGCCTTCTGTTCGGCGGTTCCGTAGCGCATCAGTGCGGGGCCCACCCAGTTGATCCCCATGTATTGGGGACCGCGGGGCTCGTGCTGGGCCCACATCTCCTCGCGCAGCACCGTCTGCTGCCACACCGAACCACCGCCGCCGCCATGCTCTTTCGGCCACGCCAGCGCCAGCAGGCCCTCGGCGGCCAGCAATTTGCAGAACGTCTCGGTGGTGGCGAGATCTTGCGGGTTCTCGGTACAGGCGCCCAGGAAGTCGGCGGGGATGTGGTTGGATACCAACTCGCGCAGGTGGTTCCGCAGTTGGGCGGCGTCGTCGCCGAGGTCGTAATCCATCGTCGTCATCCCTTCGGCAGCCCGAGCAGCCGCTCGGCGATGATGTTGCGCTGGACCTCCGAGGTTCCGCCGTAGATGGTCGCGGCCAGCGCGTCCTGGCGTTCGAACAGCAGATCCCGGTCGCTGAGCGACGGCGTCCCTTGGGCAACGGCAGCAAGCTCCCAAACCCGCTGCAACGTAATCGATCCGAGCAGCTTCATGGTGTCCGCTTCGGGGCTCGGTCGGCCCGCCAGTTCGTTGCCCAAGGCGCGGTATCCGGTGGCCCGCAACGCTTCGGCGTCGGCCAGCAGGGAACCGAGCTCGGTGCAGATATCCGCGGTCGGCTGTGCCATGCGTACCGTCTCGAGTCCACGCTTGATCTCGACCCAGTTCATGATCCAGATCATCTGGCGCTCGTGGTGCAACGACGACAGCGCGACGTTCCACCCACCGTGGAGCGGACCCAGCAGGTTTTCCATCGGAACTTCTACATCGTCGAGGAAGACCTCGCAGAATGTCTCGTCGGAAATCGACGCCATCCGGATCGGCTCGATGCGCACGCCCGGCGAATGCAGATCGAGGATCAGGCAGGAAATGCCCCGGTGTTTCGGCGCCTCCGGATCGGTGCGGGCATACAGGGTGCACCACCGCGACTCGTGGGCTTGGGTGGTCCAGATCTTGTGGCCGTTGACCCGAAACACGTCTCCGTCGCGCTCGGCTCGCGTGCGCAGGCCGGCGAAATCGGATCCGGCTTCCGGTTCGGACATGCCCAGCGCCCACCACTCGTCACCGCGCAGCAGGGGAGCCAGGAGGCGGTCGATTTGGGCGGCGGTGCCGAACTGACGGATGCCGGGTGCGGCCACATTGGGGCCCGCGATGTTGGGCAGCTTGGGCGCGGACCGCAGCGCCGCCTCGAGCCGGACCTCCATCGCATCGCGCAGACCCAGCGATCGGCCGCCGTGTTCGCGCGGCCAGGTTGGCTGTATCCATCCAGCCTCGAAGGCCGCTCGCTGATAATCGCGCCGCAGCGCCAGGTCCCAGCGGTACTCGCGATAATTCTCGTAATAGTCCTTCGGCAGGAACTCGCTTAACCAGGTGCCGAATTCGTCGAGGACCGCGGTCATGCCGCACCTCCCGCGAACCGGCGGCCCACCTCGTGATAGAGCACGCGACTGTCGCCCAGCATCGCGGCGACCTGCCAGGCGTGGCGGACATAGAGGTGGGCGTCGTGCTCCCAGGTCTGCCCGAGCGCTCCGTGCACTTGGACCGCGGTTCTCGCACAATTGGCGGCCGCATCACCCGCCGCCGCCTTGGCGAGCGCCGCAGTGGTCCAGGCATCCGCGGGCGTCGTGGCCGGATCGCCGAGCCGGGCGGCTGCGGCGTAGGTGAGGCTGCGGGCGCGCTCCAGGCCGACGTAGTTGTTGGCGAGCGCGTGCTTGATCCCCTGGAACGCACCGATCGGGGTGCCGAACTGACGACGCGTCTTGGCATGCTCCACGGCGCGGTGCAGGGCTGCGCTCGCCGTGCCTACCAGGTCGGCCGCCGCGGCCACCAACGGCGCCGTCAACGCGCTTTCGATATCGACGGGCGCGATAGCCACCGGCTCGGCGTCGACCTCGACCTCTGCCAGCGGCTGCGCGGGATCCGTCGATTCGCCCGCGATCACGGTCATCCCGTCGCCGCAGCGTGCGACCGCCACCACCGTGCCATCGGGGCCGCTGTCGGCGCGCGCCAGCGTGACGAGCAGCTCGGAGCGGGTCAGGTTGGGGACCGCGACCGCGCGTCCGCGCAGGCGTCCGCCGCGCAGGGTCATCGGCACCCCGGGCAGCCGAGATCCCCTGGCGTGCACGGCCAGGGTGGCGACGGCGCCGCCGGCGATGTCATCGAGAACCGCGTCGAGACCCGTGCCCCGCAATGCACCGGCGGCCAAGCCGACACTGCTCAGCAACGGGATCGGCGCGATCGCGGCACCGCATTCCTCGAGCACTAGGGCGAGTTCGACCGGTCCGTAGTCGCCGGCCCCGGGCGCGGCCAGTTCCGTCCAACCGAGATCGACCACCGTCTTCCACAGCGTGCGCCACCGTTCCGGATCCGTCATCGCCTGGCGGGCGGCGTCGGGCGGGCACTCGGTGCGTAGGACGTCGCGCACCGTGTCGCGCAGCGACAACTGCTCCGAATTCAGTCCGACATCCATAAGACCCCTAACATAATAAAAATAGTAAACTAGCGGCCCTGTCGCAATCGCACAGGAACAAACGCATAGGTGGGCGCATGGTCGAGTGGTATCTGTTCCTGCCGCAGGTGCGGCTGTCGGCGACGGAAATCGTGGAGCGGGCCCGCCACGCCGAGGCCAGTGGCTTCGACGGCATCGCGTTCATCGATCACCTCGAGGCGCCCGGTCTGCCCGATGAAAGCATTTGGGAAGCAATGGGCATTGCGAGCTGGGTGGCGGCCAAGACGGAGCGGCTCCGCATCGGCCATCTGGTGCTCTGTGATGCCTTCCGCCATCCCGCCGTGCTGTCCAAACAAGCCGTCACCCTGTCGGACGCGTCGGAGGGCAGGTTCGACCTGGGCCTCGGTGCGGGGTCCTGGCCCGCGGAGTTCGCCAGATTCGACGTCGGCCAGCAGGACGCGGTCGCCCGGGTCGAGCAGCTGGATCGGCACCTGGCGTTGCTGCGGCAGTACTGGGGTGACGATCCGGGCGCCGGCTCAGCTCCGCAAGCCCCGCCGAGGTCTCATCCGATACCGCTGGTCCTGGGCGGCACCGGGCGCCGGATGATGGAACTCGTTCGCAGATACGCGGATTGGTGGAACCTGCCGGCGAACCACCTCGACAAGCTGCCCTCGCTGGCCCCGGCGGCCGGCACGGCCCGGCTTTCCGTTCAGCAGATGGTGGGGTTCGTACGATCGGGTACCGACCCCGACACCGTGCGCGAGGTCAGCACGCGGCGATTCGGCCACCTGGGCGCGGGGCTGGTGTGTGGCGATGCCGACGAGCTCATCGGCCACTTCAGCGGGCTGGCGTCCCAGCGCGTCGAGCGGTTCTACGTGTGGTTTGCCGATTTCGCCGTACCCGATTCCCTGCGTGAGTTCGGCGAAACGGTGATCAAGGCTTTCCCGGCGCCGTAGCCGTCAACCCCGTTGCTCGGCGCGCCGCCGCGCTTCCGTGGGAACGACCGGCGGCCGGGCGAACGGCCCGCGCTGGACCGCGCTGAGCCGGATCTCCGGCAGGTCGACCGACGGGTCGACGGTGTCCAGCCAGGCCACCGCGTCCGCCACGTCCGAGACCTGGATGGCGTACATCTCGAAGGGAACGTCGGAAAGCATCTCGGTTTCCACCGGGCCCGGGGTGACGATGTGGACGCTGATGCCGTCACGGTCGACTTCCAGCGCCAAGGCCCGCGCGAAGGCGTTCATCCCCGCTTTCGATGCCGAGTAGGCGGTTCGCGCCATCATCGGTTCGTGCGCCGCCGACGACGAGATGAACACGAACCGCGAACCCGCGCGCATCCTGGGCAGCGCGGCGGCGGTCACCACGAAGCACGAATCCAGATTGGCCGAAATGATGGTCCGCCACTGCTCGAACGTCTGCTTGCGCGCGTACGTTCCACCCAGCGTGCCGGCGGCGTGCACGACGAGGTCGATGGTCTCCAATGCGCTTGTCGCAGCGGCGAATCCGTCCGGATCCGAGGCATCGGCCACGATGTGGCGCGCGCCGATCTCCTCGGCCGCTGCGCGCAACGGGGCCTCGCGTCGCGCCACCAGCACCACGTCGTAACCCAGCTCGGCCAACTTGCGACCGCACCCTTTGCCGATCCCGCCGCTGCCGCCGGTGACCAATGCCGTTCTCACGGGCTGCCTCTCAGGTTTGACGGAAATCCCGCGTCCGCGACAATGCCTGCGGTGACAGCGCGTGAATTCGTTGATCGTGCCGACCGGAGAGTACGTAGGTCTGGGTGTCGGCGAGATGGCGGCCCGCGATGCGGCGGGCCCGGTCGACGTCGCCCTCCGCGATGGTCTCGGTCAGCTTGACGTGCGTGCTGAGCACCGCGCGGCGTTGGGCCAGCGAGGGGTAGGTGCCTCGCGCCGCGCTCTCGTCCGCCCACTGTTGTTCGTGGCTGGTCCACAGCGTCTCCAGGCTGCCGACCACCGCGATGATGGTGTGGTTTCCACAGCCACGGACCACGAGATCGTGGAATTCACGCCCGATTTCGGTGAACAGCCCGCCGTCCTCGATGTTCTCGGCCATGGAGTCGTTGACCCGGTTGAGCTCTGGGACCAAGGTGTCCGCCCGGTCCGGCCGCCGGGCGGCCAGCGCGGCGCACGCGGGCTCGAGTTCCTGCAAGGCCATGCCGAGGTCGGCGACCGCTACGGACTCGCTCTGCAGTAACAGCCCGAGCATGTACGCGGCGCTGGTCTTCGCCGGGGCGTGCACAACGGCGCCACCACGGTTGCCCCGTCGCACCGAAACCAGGCCCTCGGTCTCCAGAATCCGCAGCGCTTCGCGCAGAGAAACCAGACTCACGTTGAACTGCTCGACAAGCACCTCTTGACGCGGCAAGAGATCGCCGTCGGCGAGGTCACCGTTGATGATCTGGCGGCGCAACTCGTCGGCTACGATTTCTGCGATCCGCGGCGCCGACAATCGGCGACGGGCGTCGCTCCCAATTCCCAAGGCGGTCATCCGATCCTCGATGCATAGCAACTCGCTGGCTTAGCTATTTTAGCAGTAATGGTATAAATAGCTTCTTCGATCGCGTGTCGATCGGGAGGGCGGGTGTAAGTGAGCGAGCGGTCCGACAGCCGGCCCACACCGCTGCACGACCTGCGTGTCGTCGAGATCAGTGACCGGATCGCCGGCAGTTATTGCGGCAAGCTGCTGGTCGATGCCGGGGCGCAGGTGTGCAAACTTGAACCGCCGCAGGGGGATTGGCTCCGCCGTTATTCGGCGACCGGATCGCCCGTGCCGGACGGAAAGAGCTCGCCGTTCTTCGCCTACCTCAATGCGGGCAAGCGCAGCATGACTTACCGGCCCGACGCCGGGCGCTTGTCCGCCGAGCTGTCCGCCGCGGACGTGGTGGTGGTGACTGCCGGCCGGGAGCAGGCCGCGGCGTTGGGTGTCGACCCGCAGCGGCTGCTGGCACAGTGTCCGCGCGCAATCATCGTCACGATCTCCGACTTCGGCTGGACGGGACCGTACGCCGATCGGGCAGCCAGCGAATTCACCCTGCAGGCGTGGGCGGGCTCGCCCGGCTTCCGGGGCGATCCCGCGGGGCCGCCCATCGCGATCGGCGGCGACCTGGGGGAGTACATGGGCGGCGTCTACGCCGCGTTCGGCGTACTGGCCGTGCGCCGCCGCGTCGAGCGCGGTGGCCCCGGTGAGCACCTCGATCTCTCCATGCTCGAGGCGTTGACCGCGATGCAGAGCAGCGAATGGCTGCATTCGCAGCTGCTTCGCGTGCCCCCGATCCGCCGCACGCTCGAAGTGCCGTCGATCGAGCCCGCCAAGGACGGCTACGTCGGGATCACCATGGTCACCGGCCAGCAATGGCTCGACTTCGTTGCCATGGTCGAATGCCCGCAGCTCGAAGAGATCGAACAGCTCCGCTTCCAGATCGGCAGGTGGGCCTATCGTGACCTGATCCGCGAACAGATCGGCCCATGGCTGGCCGAACGCACCGTCGAGGAAATCGTCGAGCTCGGCCAACTGTTCCGGCTCCCCATCGCGGCGCTGGGCAACGGCTCCACGATCCGGGAGATGGAATACGTGACCGAGCGCGGGGCATTCGTCCGCAACCCCGCGGGCTTCCACCAGCCCCGGCCACCCTGGTTGATGTCAGCGTGCGCGCCCGCCCCGCCGCGGGCGACGCCGGCCCTCGGCGAGGCCAATGACGAGATCCCTTGGTCCCGAAGGGAAGCCATGGAAGCCTCCGCCGCGGTCGGGCTGCCCCTGGCCGGTGTGCGCATCGTCGACCTGACCGCGTTCTGGGCCGGTCCTGCGGCCACCCACCTACTGGCCGCGTTCGGTGCCGACGTCATCAAGGTGGAGTCGATACAGCGACCGGACGGCATTCGATACTCGGGCGGCATGCGCACCGATGTCGACGATTGGTGGGAGTACGGCTGGGTTTTCCACGCCATGAACACCAACAAGCGTTCCGTCACACTGGATTTGGGCTCCGAAGACGGGCGCCGCCTGTTCAGCGAGCTGGCCGCCGGCGCTGACGTGGTGATCGAGAACTTCTCACCGCGGGTGATGGACCAGTTCGGCCTGACGGCCGATACGCTGCTGAACGTCAACCCCAGGCTCGTCGTCGCCCGGATGCCCGCGTTCGGGCTGGACGGACCGTGGCGGGACCGTGTCGGATTCGCCCCCACCATGGAGCAGATCGCCGGCCTGGCCTGGGTGACCGGATTGCCCGAGACCCCGCCGGTCACGCCGCGCGGGGCGTGCGATCCGCTGGCGGGTGTGCACGCGGCGTTCGCGGTGCTGGCCGCGCTGAATTTCGCCGAACGCACCGGCTCGGGGCAGCAACTCGAGCTGCCGATGCTCGAAACGGTGCTGAACGCTACCGCGATCCAGGCGATCGAATCCGAGGTCTTCGGGATAACGCTGACCCGGCGGGGCAACCGCGGTCACGGCGACGCGATCCAAAACATCTACCGGTGTGTGGGCGACGACGACTGGATCGCGGTCACCGTGCGCGACGACCGGCACTGGCGTGCCCTGGTCGAGGTGATGGATCGACCGGCGTGGTGCGACGAGGAGCTGTCCACCGTCGCCGGACGGCGACAGCGGGCCGACGACGTCGATCGCCGGCTGGCGGACTGGTTCGCGCGCCAACCCCTCGACTCGACGGTGGAGCAATTGGCGGCCGCCGGCATCCCCGCCGCACCGGTGGTGTCGCCGTCGTTGGTGATCGAGAACCCCCAACTGAGTCATCGGGGATTCTTGGAGACCCTGGACCACCCCAGCACCGGCGCCGGCCGCTATCCCTGCCCGCCGTTCGCCCAGCTGGCCGGCCAGGACAGGTGGCTGCTGCGGCCACCGCCGCGGCTGGGCGAGCACAATGAAGAGATACTGCGTGAGCGGTGCGGGCTGACCGAGGAAGAGCTGACACGCCTCGCAACCAGCGGGGTGATCGGGACCCGACCCAAGGGCCTGTGAGAAGTGGAGGGCATCTGATGCGCGTGACAGTTGACGAAAACCTTTGTGAGGCCAACGGCTTCTGCGAATCGCTGGCACCGGAAGTCTTCGAGCTGGGGGACGAGGACGTGGTGCAGATCGCGGACGGGCCCGTGCCGCCGCGGCTGGAGATCGACGTGCGCGCCGCGGTGGACCAATGCCCCAAGGCCGCGCTGCGACTGATCGACTGAGGGATCAGCGCCTGACGACGGCGAGCGCCGGGACGGCGCGAATAAGAAGTCGGGCAATCCTCATCTGCGTTCGCCCAGTGAGATCGACATTTCGTCGTAGATCGACATGTTCGTGGTCAGGTTCGGATAAGCCACTTTCGCCGGGCCGAGGGCGATGTTGTCGCAACGCAGCAACAGTTCATCGAACACCGCGCGCAGTTCCGCGCGCGCCAGCATGGCGCCCAGGCAGTGGTGGGGTCCGCCGCCACCGAAGGCCACCTGGGGGTTCGGCTGACGACCGATGTCGAAGGTGAACGGAGACGCGAAGACCTCCTCGTCGCGGTTGGCCGAACGCAGCATCGACACCACCCGCTCGCCCTTCGCGATGCGCTGGCCGTCCATCTCGACGTCGACCTTCGCGGTGCGCGTCCAGTACGCGACCGGTGAGGCCCAGCGCAACACTTCCTCGATGGCGCTGGGCCGCACTGCTTCCTGCTCGCGATAGCGCTCGATCTGCTCCGGGTTCGTCACGAACGCCTGCAGCCCGATGGCCAGCGCATTCTTGGTGGTGTCGCTGCCGGCGAACGCCAACACGAAGAAGAAAAATTCGAGTTCGTGCGGTGGCAAGCTGAAGTGATCACCGTCTTCGCCGGTGATCACCGCGGTCGCCAACGTGCTCCAGATGTCGTCGGTGGGATTGCGTCGTTTCTCCGCGGTGAGGTCCATTGCGTACCCGAAGATGTTGGCGTAGAGGTCGGTTTCGTCCTGCCGGCTCAGCTGCACCTCCGGCGAGTTGGCCTTCAAGATGCGGTCCAGGCCGTCGAAGATTCGGGGCCGGTCGTCCTCCGGTATGCCGATGATGTCGCCGATGACTGTCATCGGCAGGGCGTCGGCGACGTCCTCGATCCAATCGCCGCCGCCCTCGGCGAGCAGGCGGTCGATCATGCGCGCGGCCCTCGCCCGGATGCCGTCCTCGAGCTTGGCGATCGCCCGCGGATTGAACGCGTTCGAGATCAGCTTGCGGCGCTTGTTCAGCCCGGGCGGGTCCATGTTGATGATGGTGGGGTACGACGAGAACATCCCGACCGGCTGGATGAGCGGGCCGTCGACCGCGGTGAAGGACTCGACATCGCGATGCAGCCGGATTGCGTGCCGGTGCTTGGTGGCCACCCAGAACTGGCGCTGGACCGTCTTGGCTACGCCCGGGGTCAGGTCGTGGCGGAAAAGTGGCTGGCTGTGCCGCAACTCCGTGAACAATTCGTCGGGAAACCCATTGCGCCACAGGGAGAAATCGGAAAGATCCACTGCCGCCGCCGTCATCTGATACTCCGCTCTGCCCGGGCTCGTCTGGTGCCGCGTTGACGTTCAATGCTTAAAATAGTAAAAATAGACCTTGTCGTCGAACCGCGGTGAGTGAAGGGCGGCCAAATTGCGCTCCGCTCGCCTTGGTCTGGGCGGGATATGGAGAGTTCGTGACGCACACAATTTCTGACCCGGCGTCGGATTCGGCCGGGGATGGGGATCCATCGGAACGCGAGTTCGGGCAGTCGGGCATTGCGCTGTCGACCTATCGGTTCCCGACGGGCTGGTTCATCGTCGCGTTCGGCTCCGACCTGGCCGCCGGTGAGGTCAAGCGCCTGCACTACTTCGGTGAGGAGCTGGTGCTGTTCCGCACCGCTTCCGGCAAGGTCAACGTGCTGGACGCCTACTGCCAGCACCTCGGCGCCAATATGGGCGTCGGCGGTACCGTCGAAGACGAGAACATCGTCTGCCCCTGGCACGGCTGGCGGTGGCGCGGCGACGGCTCCAACGCGCTGATCCCGTACAGCAAGATCGGCTGCAAGAACAACGTCCGCATCCGCACCTATCCGTGCATGGAGTGGTACGGCTTCATCCTGGTCTGGCACGAACGCCACGGCCGGGCGCCGTACTGGCAGCCGCCGACGCTGCCCGAGCTGGAAACGGGCGAGTACTACCCGCTGCACCCGCACAGTCGGATGCTCAACCGGGTCAAGGTGCACGCGCAGATGATCATCGAGAATGCGGCCGACCCGTATCACGTGCAGTACGTGCACAAGGCCGCCAACCCCGCCAATACCGCCTCGTTCGAAGTGGCTGGCTATCACCTGCACGCCACCGTCAACGCCCACTTCGGTGGGGGCCGAGCAAAGACGTGGTTGACCCCCAACGGGCCGGTCGACGCCAAGATCATCTACGACAACTACTCGTTGGGGCTGGGGCTGGTCCGGTTTCCGAGTGACCTGGTGGCCACCATCGAGGTCACCGGGCAGACTCCGGTCGACGAGGACTACACCGATTACTTCTACACGCAGGCGTCCGTCCGCGAGCCGGGCGACACCGGCGACGTGCCGACGGGTCGCGCGGCCAAATTCCTGGCCCTGCAACAAGAGGTCATCAAGCAGGACTTCTTCACGTGGGAGAACATGAAGTACCTGGAGAAGCCGAACCTGGCTCCCGAAGAGGCGCACGACTATGCGGCCCTTCGCCGCTGGGCCCACCGCTTCTACCCGGGCCCGCAGCCGTCCCCGTCCGACTTCGGGTACACGGCCGACGGTAAGCCCGACCCGGCGGCCGCGAAAGCCTGAGCGAAAGCCCCTGGAAGCCCCATGAGTCCCGACCGGAGCGGACCTCTCGGGCCCGCCGACTTCGGCGTCGAAAGTTTCACGGTCGCGGCCGTGCTCGATCGGCGGGCCGAGCAATATCCCGACCGGGTGATGATGTCGATCGCCGGCGTTGACGTGACCTTCGAGCAGATGCGGCAGCGCTCCGGCGCCGCCGCGAACATACTCACGGAGTTGGGCGTCGGCCGCGGCGATTGCGTGGCGTTGTTCACCGGAACCTGCCCGGAATGGGTCTACTTCTGGCTGGGGGCGGCGCGTATCGGCGCGGTCAGCGCCGCCGTCAATGCCGCGAACAAAGGGGACTTCCTGCTGCACGCTTTGCGGCTGTCGCAGGCCAAGGTGATTCTGGCCGACGTTGAGCGTCGGCCCCGGGTGGACGAGGTTGCCGGGGCGTTGGAGATCGCGCCGACCATTGTGCTGCAAGGTGATTCACTTGACGCGGAGTTGAGCCGAGGCGGCGCCCGTCCGGTCGCAGGCGTCGGGGCGGCGGCGGACGACGTGGGCTGTCTCTTCTACACGTCGGGCACCACCGGGTCGTCGAAAGCGGTTGCCACGACCTGGCCTTACCTGTTCACGGTCGCCGCGACGGTCGCGTCGGCCTGGGAATTGCGCGCGGGGGAAGTGCTGTGGACGGCGATGCCGCTGTTCCACCTGAGCGCGGCACCCAGCGTGCTCGCCCCGATGCTGCTCGGCGCGACGACTGTGCTGGCGCAAGCGTTTCACCCCGCCGAGGTGTGGGACGACATACGCGCCCGCGGTGCCGTCGGCTTCGCCGGCGCCGGCGCGATGGTGTCGATGTTGCATAACCTGCCCCCGGATCCGCGTGATGCCGAGCTGCCGCTGCGGTTCATCTCGGCGGCTCCGATCGACGCCAAGGCTTATCGCGACATCGAAAAGCGTTACGGCTGCCGCATCGTCACGATGTACGGGATGACCGAGGCGTTTCCGATCGCCGTCAAGACCCTGGCCGACGAAGGGGTGCCCGGAACATCGGGCCGGCCCAATCCGAATTTCGACGTGCGGATCGTCGACGCGGGCGGCGACCCCGTGCCCGTCGGCGCGGCCGGGGAAATCGCCTGCCGGTCCCGGTACCCGCACGTCATGAGCGAAGGCTATGTCGCGCAAGGCATGCGGGTCATTGCACACCCGGAATGGTTTCGCACCGGCGATGTCGGCCGGATCGACGCCGAGGGAAACCTGACGTACGTCGACCGCAGGAAAGATTCGCTTCGTCGGCGCGGTGAAAACGTTTCCTCGGTCGAGGTGGAAACCGTGGTCACGAGCCATCCCGCCGTGGCGGAAGCCGCCGCGGTCGGGGTGCCCAGCGCGTTGGGGGAAGACGACATCTTGGTGGTCCTGACATTGCGACCCGGGGCCACAGTGGATTACGCCGAGCTGCTCGATTTCTGCTCGGCGCGGATGCCGTACTTCTGCGTGCCCCGATACGTGGAGATCGTGAGCGAGCTGCCGAAGACTGTCATCGGGCGGATACGTAAGGACTTGTTGCGCGAGCGGGGGGTGACTAGAGAGGCGTGGGATCGTGAAGCTCAGGGCTATATCGTTAGCCGGTAAGTTACGTTAATGTTACGTGCTAGTCGGCAAGTGACTTTACCGTTACATCCGTCCGCTCGTTGGCAGTCGTTTCCCGGGAGAGGCTGGAGACCGAAATGACCATGTCCTATCAGGAACAGCAAATGCTGCAGGCCGCCACGGGCCGCGCTGCCATCCTCAATCTGAACGCCCGGCACAACCGGGCGTACTCGGAGGGCGACCGCGAGCGCTGGATTGCCACGTTCCGCCACGCCGGCGCCACCTACCAACGTGATGGCGACACGTTCGACGATCTGCGTGCGGCGTTCGACGGCGGCGACGGACAACGGCTGGTAACGGTCGACCACGAGATCCGGGTCGACGGGGTCAACGCCGTCCAGCGTTGCGTCGTCTTGCTTTTCGCCAGCATGTACGGCGACACCACGCTGCGTGCCACGGGGATCTTCCGGGACACGTTGATCTATGAGCGTGGTGGCTGGTACTTCACTTCCCGTGTGCTGCAATGGGATTCGGTGCCCAGTCGGCACCCGCTCGTTATGTGAGCCGCGTGGACCCGGATCTCAGTTACCAGCTGGCCTTCGGCACCTATGAAGACGCGCTGCGCATGGTCGGCGCGACGAGCGAGCCGCGCACCGCGGCGACGGCGGTCAGCGGTGCACGAATCCAGCTGTTCGCCGCGACGGTCCACGATGGCAATCGGTCCTACTGGGACGCCGAGTTCGCCCACCGGAAATGGGGAGGTCTGCTGGCGCCCCCGGCCTTGCTGATGGGGTGGCTGATCCCTCCGCCGTGGCAGCCACACGGCAGGCCGCCGACGGCATCGCTGGTGCTGCGAGTGCCGCTGCCGGGCACCACGTTCATCAACGCGGCCAACGATGTCGAGTTCCTGGTGCCCATCGTCGAGGGCGACGTCCTTACCGTCGTCGAGGAGCTGGTGTCGGTGTCGCCGGAGAAGCGGACCCGGCTGGGCGTGGGTCATTTCGTCGAGACGCTGGAGACCTACCGCCGCCAGGACGGAACGGTGGTCGCCACCTGCCGGAACACCTTGTTCCGCTTCACGCCCGGAGCATCCCCGTGACCGGCGACGGCCTGGACTTCGACGACATCACCGTTCCCGTCGACCTGCCCGAGGTGGTCGACCACATCAGCTACCAGCGAGTGGTGGAGAACGCGGGAGCGACGTGGGACTACTTCCCGGGCCACTTCGATCCCGAATATGCGCGGCGCCAGGGCAACCCGACGATCTACGTCAACACGATGCACCTCGCCGGCTTCGCCGACCGCATCGCGACCGATTGGGCGGGCCCGAGCAGCCGGGTGGTGCGGCGCTCCTTGCGGCTGGCGGGCTCGGTGTATGCCGGTGACACGATGATCGGCCGGGGACGCGCGGTGGCCAAGCGGCGCGACGCCTCGGTGGACCCGCCGCGCTGCCTCGTCGACATCGAGATCCAGGTGACCAATCAGCACGGCGCGCTGTGCTGTCCGGTCGAGCTCACCCTGCAGATGCCGCATGGCGCAACCGAGCGATGACGAAGTAGCCGCACTGCATCTCGCGGTGTGCCGACGGTTCGGCGAGGCCGTGTGGTCCGCCGATGGCAGATGGGATCGTCGCTCGCCGTGCGATCAATGGGATGCCCGGGCGGTGCTCGAGCACGTGATCGGTTTTCATGACGTACTCATCTTGCGCCCCTTGGGATTGAAGCCCGACCGGTCACGAGAGGACCCGCGGGCACGATGGCAAGTGACTTATGACTCGCTGACCGCGGCCTTCGAACCCGACAAGGCCACCCAACTCGATGCGTTCAAGCTGGTACCGAACCTCACGCGCGACGTTCTGGTGCACACATGGGACCTCGCCCGTGCGGTAGGGACAGACGACCGGCTTGACGCCGCGTGGTGCCGGTTGTTTTACGACACCCTGCCCACGGACGCGCTCGCGTTGACTTCCTCGGGGATGTTCAATCCACCCGTCGCAGTACCGGACGAAAGAGATTCGCAGGGAAAGCTTCTCGCGCGGCTCGGGCGCGATCCTGCATGGCGGCCGGATATTTCATAGGGCGGTTCAGCGCCGGGTGCCGGGACGCGAGCCCGTGCCCGACCGTCCATCGGCAGAATTGCGATCCCGATATCGCCGGCGATATCCCAAATGGAAACCGGCTTATGGTCCCGCTCTCGGGACGGGCGTGGCCGATGCGATCACTTGCGGCGCCTACAGGGGCGGCAGCTGCCCTTTGCATACCAGCGTCTGCAGCTCGACGTACTCGTGGAGGCCCTCCGGGCCGAACTCGCGCCCGATGCCCGACTGCTTGAACCCACCGAACGGGGCGCCGATGTCAAGCGTGTACATGTTGATGCCGTAGGTGCCGGTGCGCACGCCCGCCGCGATTTCCAGGCCGTGTGCGATGTCGGAGGTCCACACCGAACCGGCCAGGCCGTAGTCGCTCTCGTTGGCGATTCGGATGGCGTCGTCCTCATCGCGGTAGCGCAGCACGGTCAGGACCGGACCGAAGATCTCCTCCCGGGCGATGCGCATGTCGTTGGTGGCGTCGGCGAACAGCGTTGGCTGCACATACCAGCCACGTGTTGACGGGCTGTCCTGGCCACCCAGGACGACGCGGGCGCCTTCGGCCTGGCCGGACTTGATGTAGTCCTGGACACGGCGTTGTTGTCGTTGCGCGACAAGGGGTCCGATGTCGGTGGCGTCGTCCGACGGGTCGCCGACGTTGAGGGCCGACATCATGTCGGCCAGCGCGTCGACGACCTCGTCGTGCCGCCGATCACTGACCAGGATGCGGGTCTGGGCGACGCACGCCTGGCCGTTGTTCATCAGGCCGGCTGTTTTCAATCCGGCGACGGTCTTGCCGATGTCGGCGTCGTCGAGAATGATCGCCGCGGACTTGCCGCCGAGTTCCAGGCTGACCCGCTTGAGCTGTTCACCGCACAGGGCCGCGATGCGGCGCCCGACGGCGCTGGAGCCGGTGAACGCGATCTTGTCCACCCCGGCATGGCGCACCAGCGCCTCACCGATCTCCGGTCCACCGGGCAACACCGAGACCACCCCGTCGGGCAGGTCCAGCTGCTCGATCATCTCCGCCAACCACAAAGCGTCCAAGGGGGTTTCGGGTGCGGGCTTGATGATGACCGTGCAGCCCGCGATCAGCGCGGGGATCAGCTTGGGCATGATCAGGAACTGTGGAACGTTCCACGGAACGATCGCGCCGACCACGCCGACCGGGGCCCTGCGCAGGTGCACTTCGCCGAGCACGCCCTGGCGCCGCTCCTCCCAGGGAAACTCGCGCGCGGCGGCCAGCGCCAGATGGATGAGCGACGCCGCGGCAGCCGCTTGGCCCATTCGGCTGAAACTGCGCGGCGAGCCCATCTCATCGGTGATCAGGTCGGCCATCTCTTCGATGTGGCCGGCGTAGATCGCGGCGAGCTGTTCGACCTTGGCCATCCGTTCGGCATGGGTCATCCGCGGCCACGGCCCGTGGTCGAAAGCGTGTCGCGCGGCGGCGACGGCGGCGTCCACGTCCTCGGGCCCGGCCAGCTGAACATGGCCGACCGGTTCTTCGGAGTGTGGGGAGATGACGGCGAGCTGTTGGGGGTTGGCGGGCTTGCGCCACTGACCCCCGATGAAGAGTTCGTCATAAGACCGGTGGCCAGAGTTTTCTGTCATCGGGCACTTCCTCGGGGGTTGGGCGCAGGTAGCCAGTGACCGGGATTTCTCTATTGACGCTAACATAGCGAAAAAAGCAGCGAGGGCCGATATGACCAGCGATTGGCGTAGTTATCCGTTCCAGTTGGTGCCCGGCGACAGCCAACTGGATTTCCCCTCAGCCGAGGGCGAACACCCGGATCAGGAGTCGGACACCTGGTTCATCGCCGGGCAGCTCGATGCCGCCGAGACCGACCGGTCGTTTGCCTTCCTGACCATCTTCAACAAGAACCGGCCCGGCGGCACCGTGGTCGCCGATTTCTACACGATGGCGCTCTTCGATCTGGACACCGGCGATTACGGCACCTTCACGGATTACGACATGCCGCCGGCGAACATGGAACCCGGGGCGCGGCGCAAGCTGACATTGGCCCCGGGTCATCTCGACATCCACTACTCCAGCGCGGCGGGCACCGCGTCGTGGACCACCTGCCGCGACGGCGACGGAGAGCTGCTGCCCTACACGTACCGCGTCAGCCTGGTCGGCGAGGACCAGTCGGGTCGGCCCATGCGGCTGGACCTGGCCGTAACACCAACGCGCGCACCGACACCGGTGGGTGCGTCGACCTACAACGGGAAGATCTGCTGCTTCGGCCAGACCGAAACCTACTCGTATTTCCAGACCGGCATGGCGATGACGGGCACCCTGCGCTGGGGAGACCTCGTCCAGCAGGTCTCCGGCAGCAGCGGACACATCGACCGGCAGTGGTTCCCGAAATACGCCGGCGGCGGGGGGACCGGGGGGGACCCCCGGGCAAGATCCCACGAGTGGCGCACCATCAACTTCGACAACGGCGTGGACCTGAGCATCTGGCGGCAGTTCGACCGCACCAATGGCAATGCGCTGCAGCCATTTACGGGTGTGACGACGAGCCATCCGGACCCGGGCATGCCGCCGGAGTGTGCCGAAGACGTCGAGGTGACGGTCAGCAGCTACGTGCGGTGGCCGGACGCGGTGCAACCATTGGTGCGGCCGCAGGCGGCCGCCCGCTACATGCCGGACCGGCACCGGATCACCTGCCGCACCATGCAACTCGACATCGTGGGGGAGCCGCTGGTGCCCGCCCCCGCGCACGGCCTGCCCATCGAATACATGGAGGGCCCGTACCGCTACCGCGGAACCCTCTGGGGCCAGCCAGTGACCGGCTTCGCGTTCAACGAGCGCTCGCTGGCCCTCTACCGGGACTGGGAGCTGGCCGAGGTGCTGGCCACCACCGTCGGGAACATGGAACCGGCCGACCGAGACCTACAGATGGCGGCGGGACTGCTCGTGCAGCTGCTGGCCCGCGGCCGCCGACGCGAAGCGGTCGGGCTGTTGACCACGGTGCGCCCCGCGCAAACCGACCCGCTGGCAACGCTGTTGGACGACCTCGTGGCGGTGCTGTCCGCCGACGCGTCAACCGAGAGCGGCTGACTCGCCAAGCGCCCGGGCCCAGGCGCTGTGGCGATGCTGCAGGCCGGGCTCGTTGCGGCCGAACAGCAGATGGTCGCGGGCACCGGACTCGAGGTTGGTCTGCAGGCGTTCGACCAACCGGTAGTCCTCGTCGCGCACCGTGGCGTGGGCGTAGTCGAACACGGCCTGCGCGCCGGCGGCGACCGATTCGTCGGAAATGTCCAGCGGTGTCGAGTTCTGGTGCACGGTGATCGATCTCCCGGGCCGGTCGGCGGGGTAGATCCGGAACAGCTCGCCGTTGGCGATAGTCACCGACAACACGATGTTGGGGAACAGTGCGTAGATCACCACCATGTTCTGGAACGGATCCCACTGTTCCTCGGGGACGTCGTCCAGTGCCAGGATCGTGTTGAGCGGGAAGATCAACCGGTGATGCGGGCCGAACGCGTCGAACACCGTGCAGTTGCTACGGGCGATGGTGGCAAACGTCTGCTGATGCACGGTGGCGAAATGGTAGTTCTCCGAGAAGGTGTCGACCGCGAGCTTCCAATTGATCGGGCAGTCGAGCACCTTCTCACCCAACGGCGCCCACCGCCCGATGCCCCACGAATCGAGCTCGTCGGCCAGGGGGCCCAGGTGTGCGGCGACATCCAGGCTGGCTCCGGGATCCAGTGCGACCCAGAGGAATCCGGCGAATTCGGCGGCCGGAAGTTCGGTCAGGCCGTCGGCCTGGACGGTCACGCCGCTAAACCCCTCACGGCCGGGCAGGCCGACCAACCGGCCGGTGTTGTCGTAGGTCCACGCGTGATACGGGCAGGTGAACCGCTTCGCGCTGCCGCAGCCGGTTGCGACCTGCGACTGGCGATGCAGGCAGACATTGTCGAACGCCTTGACCGATCCATCGGCCGTTCGGGTCAGCAGGATTGACCGGCCCATTACCGTCTTCGTGCAGTACGTGCCGGGGGCGGGCAGCTCCGAGACGTAGCCGACCAACTGGGGGCTGGCCAGGATCATGGCCCGGTCTCGCTCGTGGCGCTCGGCCGACGTATAGGACGTCGCCTCCACGCGGTGCTCGGCGGGGGCGAGATCGGTGGTCTTGTCGCGCGCCAACTTCAAGGCGCGGCGGGTGAGGTCGATCAGCTGCTCGCGTTCCATCCGCTCAGTACAGACCTTGCGACAGTTGTAAGGTCAAGGAGTGGCTGAGCAGTTGCTGATCGGCGACGTCACGGCCCTGACAGGGATCGCTTCCGGTCGCATCCGCCATTACGAGAAAATCGGTTTGCTGCGCGCCGAACATCTGTCCAACGGCTATCGGGTCTTCGACGTGGAACAGGTGCTCGACCTGCTGCGCATCGATCTGATGAGAAGTCTCGGCGTGAGCATCAACGACATCCAGCGCCTGATCGCGGGTGGGCGCACGACGCTGGCGGGTGTTCTCGACGAGCACCGAACGTTGCTGATGCGCCAGCGGGACCGGTTGGACGAGTTGATCGCGGCCATCGACCAATCCCGCGCGGCCACCGACTGCCCCGACTCCGACGTCAGCGAGGACATCCTGCGCCGGCTGGCGACCACCCACCGCGACAGCATCGGGGTAATGGGGCGGCTCACCGCGCCGCTGGCCGCGCCCATCGCCACCATGTATGCCGACCTGTTCGACGAATGGGACTTGCCGGTACCGGTCTTGTTCGGGCAGATGGTTCTACCGCCGGCGGCCAGCACCCTGCTGGCGCAATTGGCCGAGACGCCGGGGCGTCAAGTGCTGTTCGATCGGCTGCGCAAGCTCGCCGGCGACGTGATCGGGCTGGGCGACGACCGGGCGGCCGCAACGGAACTCGCTCAGAGCTGGATCGACCGGCAGCTCGCCGACCCGTTGCCCGACGACGTGGTCAACGTGCTTCGGGGGGTGCAGCCGTCGCTGGAACGTGACCCCGTGATCGTGCAGGGATTCCGTGCTTGGGCGGGATCGATCAACACGGCGGCCGCCCACTTCCTCGACGAGATCGCCCGTCAGGCCGCTCGCCGCGGCCTGGAGGCCGTGAGCGTCATCGTGCTGCCCGCTGCGGTGCGGACCCAAACCAAAAACCCGCCACTGTGATGCAGATGTGACCTGTGTGGTCCATGTGTCTGGTGGTGTTTCTGTCGTACCCTGGCGCTTGTGTCATCGGTTTCGCGACGCGACGTACTCAAATTGGCTGCGGCGGCCCCTGCCTTAATGGGGTTGGGCGTTGCCGGTGCGTCGCTGCGTCCGGCACCGGCATCGGCGTCACTGGGCACGCTGTTGGACTACGCGGCCGGGGTCATCCCAGCCAGCCAGATCAGGGCCGCCGGCGCCGTGGGCTCGATCAGGTACGTGTCGGACCGGCGCCCCGGCGGCAATTGGATGCTGGGCAAGCCGATCCAGGTTGCCGAGGCGCGCGACCTCGACAGCAATGGACTGAAGATCGTCTCGTGCTACCAGTACGGCAAGGGCAACACCGCCGATTGGCTCGGCGGAGCCAACGCCGGTCTCCAGCACGCGCAACGCGGAATGCAACTGCATGCCGCCGCGGGCGGGCCCGCCAGCGCGCCGATCTACGCCTCGATCGACGACGACCCGTCCTATGACCAGTACAAACAGCTGATAGCTCCCTATCTGCGGTCTTGGGAGTCGGTGATCGGTCATCAGCGCACAGGTGTGTACGCCAATTCGAAGACCATCGACTGGGCGCTGCACGACGGTTTGGGCTCTTATTTCTGGCAGCACAACTGGGGTTCACCCAAGGGGTTCGCCCACCCGGCCGCCCATTTGCACCAGGTCGAGATCGACAAACGCAGCGTCGGCGGGGTTGGCGTCGACGTCAACGAGATCCTCAAGCCGCAATTCGGGCAGTGGGCCTAGCCTCCCCGCACCCGCTCCGGCCATCGGCCGGCCGCGACTCTTAGAGATCCCAGCAAACACTCGTTCGCTCATTCTCCGGCGCGGCGGGTGCGAAGCGTGTCTCGACGACGCCGCGGAAGCGCGTCTGACGCGACTCCACGGCTCGAAATTTTTACATAACGATTACATAACAAAACTGCTTTGATCAGGGCAGTTATAGCTACTCGACCGTAACCACCTGCATGCAGCAGGTTTGTTCGCGGCGCCCGCGCCGCGGATTAAACCCGGTGTTATCCGCGACACGGTTACCCATGCGTAGAACTCATCAGTAACCGATCACGACACAAAACGGGGGTCCGTCCTTATGACACTCTTAGTACAGCCGATGCAGTCCGCCGCGCCGCTCAACCCGGGGGGTCCGCCGACAACGCACCAGCCAGACAGATTTTCGGTCGCGATTCGATGCGGAATCGACGGACTCCGTGAGTTCCTGTCCCCGTCGGACCGGCTGAACGCACTGATACGTAAGACGTACATGACGCATTGAGGGAGATACAGACGTGACGATCCACGAGCACGACCGGATGTCCGCTGACCGCGATGGAAAAGGCCCCCACGCGGCAGCCGGTGACACCCACGCTCTGGTCGACCGACTGACGGCCGGCGAGCCGTACGCCGTTGCGTTCAGCGGCCAGGGCAGCGCCTGGCTGGAAACCCTCGAAGAACTCGTGTCGTCCGCCGGCATCGAATCCGACTTGGCAACGCTGGCCGGTGAGGTGGAACTGCTGCTCGAGCCGGTCGCCAAAGAGTTAGTGGTGGTACGGCCGATCGGTTTCGAGCCGCTCGCCTGGGTGCGCGCGCTGGCGGCCGAGGATCCCGTCCCGTCGGACAAGCACCTGACGTCCGCCGCGGTGTCCATCCCGGGCGTGCTGCTCACCCAGATCGCGGCCGTGCGCGCGCTGGCCCGCCAAGGCATGGACCTCAATGCCACCCCGCCGGTGGCCGTCGCCGGGCATTCGCAAGGGGTGCTCGCGGTCGAGGCGCTCAGGGCCGGGGGCGCCCGCGACGCAGAGCTGCTGGCAATGGCCCAGCTCATCGGCGCGGCCGGGACGCTGGTCGCCCGCAGGCGCGGCATCTCCGTGCTCGGCGACCGCCCGCCCATGGTGTCGGTGACCAACGCCGACCCCGAGCGCATCAGCCGGCTGCTCGACGAGTTCGCGCAAGACGTCCGCACCGTGCTGCCGCCGGTGCTGTCCATCCGCAACGGCCGGCGCTCGGTCGTCATCACCGGCACCCCCGAACAGCTGTCCCGGTTCGAGCTCTACTGCCAGCAGATCTCGGAGAAGGAGGAGGCCGCCCGCAAGAACAAGCTCCGCGGCGGGGACGTCTTCTCGCCGGTCTTCGATCCGGTGCAGGTGGAGGTCGGCTTCCACACGCCCCGGTTGGCCGACGGCATCGACATCGTCGGCGGCTGGGCCGAGAAGGTGGGGCTCGATGTCGCGCTGGCCCGTGAGCTGACCGAAGCGATCCTGGTGCGACGTGTCGACTGGGTCGAAGAGATCAGCCGCGTCCACGAGGCCGGTGCGCGCTGGATCCTCGACCTGGGACCCGGCGACATCCTGACCCGGCTGACCGCGCCGGTGATCCGCGGCCTGGGCGTCGGCATCGTGCCCGCCGCGACCCGCGGCGGGCAGCGCAACCTCTTCACCGTCGGGGCCGTCCCCGAGGTGGCGCGGGCGTGGTCGACCTACGCTCCGACCGTCGTTCGCCTTCCCGACGGCAGGGTCAAGCTCTCGACGAAGTTCACTCGGTTGACGGGACGCTCGCCGATACTGCTGGCGGGCATGACCCCGACCACCGTCGACGCCAAGATCGTCGCCGCCGCGGCCAACGCCGGGCACTGGGCCGAGCTGGCGGGCGGTGGGCAGGTCACCGAGGAAATCTTCGCCGGTCGCGTCGATGAGCTCGCCACGCTGCTCGAGCCCGGCCGCACGTATCAGTTCAACGCGCTGTTCCTCGACCCCTATCTGTGGAAGCTGCAGGTCGGCGGAAAGCGGTTGGTGCAGAAGGCGCGTCAGTCCGGCGCGGCCATCGACGGCCTGGTGATCAGTGCCGGCATCCCGGATCTCGAGGATGCCGTCGAGCTGATCGAGGAATTGAACGACGTCGGCATCAGTCACGTCGTGTTCAAGCCCGGCACGGTCGAACAGATCCGCTCGGTCATCCGCATCGCGACCGAGGTGCCCACCAAGCCGGTGATCATGCACATCGAGGGTGGCCGCGCCGGTGGTCACCATTCGTGGGAAGACCTCGACGACCTGCTGCTGGCAACGTATTCGGAGTTGCGGTCGCGCCCCAACATCACCGTCTGCGTGGGTGGCGGCATCGGCACGCCCGAGCGGGCGGCCGAGTACTTGTCCGGGCGGTGGGCGCAGGCCTACGGCTTCCCGCTGATGCCGATCGACGGCATCCTGGTCGGCACCGCGGCGATGGCGACCAAGGAGGCCACCACGTCGCCTTCGGTCAAGCGGATGCTGGTCGAGACGCAAGGCACCGAACAGTGGGTCGGCGCCGGAAAAGCCGTGGGCGGCATGGCTTCCAGCCGCAGCCAGCTGGGTGCCGACATCCACGAGATCGACAACAGCGCTTCGCGGTGCGGCCGGCTGCTCGACGAGGTCGCCGGTGACGGGGAGGCCGTCGCCGAGCGTCGCGACGAGATCATCGCGGCGATGGCCAACACCGCCAAGCCGTACTTCGGCGACGTCGCCGACATGACGTACTTGCAGTGGTTGCAGCGCTATGTCGAGCTGACCATCGGCGAGGGCAACTCCACCGCCGACACCGCCGCACCGGGCAGCCCATGGCTGGCCGACACCTGGCGCGACCGGTTCCAGCAAATGCTGCAGCGCGCCGAAGCCCGTCTGCACGCAAACGATTCCGGCCCGATCGAGACGCTGTTCGATGACCCCGCGCTACTGGAAAGCCCCCAGCAGGCCATCGCCACGCTGCTCGCGGAGTACCCCGACGCCGAGACCGTGCAGCTGCACCCGGCCGACGTCCCATTCTTCGTCACCCTGTGCAAGACGCTGGGTAAGCCGGTCAACTTCGTGCCGGTCATCGACAAGGACGTGCGGCGCTGGTGGCGCAGCGACTCGCTGTGGCAGGCGCACGATGCCCGCTACGACGCCGACCAGGTGTGCATCATCCCGGGCACCGCGGCCGTGGCCGGCATCACCCGCATGGACGAGCCCGTCGGTGAACTGCTGGACCGCTTCGAGCAGACCGCCATCGACGAGGTGTTGTCCTCCGGTGGTCAGGCGCGGGACGTCGCGTCGCGTCGGCTGGGTCGCCCCGACGTGACCGGGCCGCTCGCCGTCGTGCTCGACGCTCCCGACGTGCAGTGGGCCGGCCGCACCGCTATCAACCCGGTACACCGAATCGCCGACCCCGCCGACTGGCTCGTGCACGAAGGCTCTGAAGGCCCCGAGAGCCGTCGTGCTACGCACTCGTTCACGGGCGCGCGGCTTGAGGTCGACGGCGACCGAGTGGTGCTGAGTGTCCCGGTGTCGGGCATCTGGATCGACATCCCGTTCACGTTGCCCCGCAACACGATTGACGGTGGCACCCCGGTGGTGTCCACCGAAGACGCCGCGACCGCCATGCGCGCGGTGCTGGCGATCGCCGCCGGAGTCGACGGGCCGGAATTCCTGCCGGCCGTCGTCGACGGGACCGCCACGGTCTCGGTGGACTGGGACCCCGAGCGGGTCGCCGACCACACCGGAGTCACCGCCACCTTTGGGGAGCCGTTGGCCCCCGGTCTCACTACCGTGCCCGACGCGCTGGTCGGCCTGTGCTGGCCTGCGGTCTTCGCGGCGATCGGCTCGGCGGTAACCGACGCCGGCGTCCCCGTCGTGGAGGGCCTGCTGAGTCTGGTCCACCTCGACCACGCCGCCCACGTGGTTGGTGCACTGCCCAAGGTCGCGGCCGAATTGACCGTCACCGCAACGGCTTCGCCGGCCATCGACACGGACATGGGCCGCGTCGTCCGCGTCTCGGTGACGATCGCCGACCCCAACGGCGCGACGATCGCCACCCTCGATGAGCGGTTCGCGATCCTAGGGCGCACGGGTGCCGCCGAACTCACCGAGCCGGTGCGGGCCGGCGGCGCAGTGTCGGAGAACGCGACCGACACCCCGCGTCGCCGCCGCCGCGACGTCCGGCTGACCGCCCCGGTCGACATGCGGCCGTTCGCCGTGGTTTCCGGCGATCACAACCCGATCCACACCGACCGGGCCGCCGCCTTGCTGGCCGGTCTGGAATCGCCCATCGTGCACGGCATGTGGTTGTCGGCCGCCGCGCAGCACGCGGTGACCGCCACCGACGGCCAGGCGCGCCCCCCGGCCCGGCTGGTCGGCTGGACCGCGCGGTTCCTGGGCATGGTGCGCCCCGGCGATGAGGTCGACTTCCGCGTCGAGCGTGTCGGGATCGACCAGGGCGCAGAGGTTTTGGATGTCTCCGCCCGCATAGGGTCGGACCTGGTGATGTCGGCGACGGCCCGACTGGCCGCCCCGCACACGGTTTATGCCTTCCCCGGCCAGGGGATTCAGCACAAGGGCATGGGCATGGATGTGCGCGCCCGGTCCAAGGCCGCCCGCAAGGTGTGGGACAAAGCGGACAAGTTCACCCGCGACACGCTGGGCTTCTCGGTGCTGCACGTGGTGCGCGACAATCCGACCAGCATCATTGCCAGCGGCGTGCACTACAACCACCCCGAGGGGGTGCTGTACCTGACGCAGTTCACCCAGGTCGCGATGGCGACCGTTGCGGCGGCGCAGGTCGCCGAGATGCGTGAGCAGGGCGCGTTCGTCGAAGATGCCATTGCCTGCGGCCACTCCGTCGGGGAGTACACCGCGCTGGCCTGCGTCACGGGGATTTACGAGCTGGAAGCCTTGCTGGAGACGGTGTTCCACCGCGGCTCCAAGATGCACGACATCGTGCCGCGCGACGAGCTGGGCCGTTCCAACTACCGGCTGGCAGCGATCCGGCCGTCGCAGATCGACCTGCCGGACGACGAGGTGCCCGCGTTCGTCGCCGAAATCGCCGACCGCACCGGGGAATTCCTGGAGATCGTGAACTTCAACCTGCGCGGTTCGCAGTATGCGATCGCCGGCACGGTCCGCGGTCTGGAGGAGCTGGAAGCCGAGGTCGAGCGCCGTCGCGAGCTCACTGGAGGCAAGCGCTCGTTCATCCTGGTGCCCGGCATCGACGTGCCGTTCCACTCGCGGGTGTTGCGCGTCGGGGTGGCCGAATTCCGCCGCTCGCTGGAACGCGTCATGCCGCGGGACAAGAATCCCGACGTCATCATCGGGCGCTACATCCCCAACCTGGTGCCGCGTCCGTTCACCCTGGACCGTGATTTCATCCAGGAGATCCGTGACCTGGTGCCCGCCGAGCCGCTCGACGAGATCCTCGCCGACTACGACACCTGGCTCGCAGAGCGCCGAAACGACATGGCGCGCATCGTCTTGATCGAGCTGCTGGCATGGCAGTTCGCGAGCCCGGTGCGCTGGATCGAGACGCAGGACCTGCTGTTCACCGAAGAGGCCGCGGGCGGCCTGGGCGTGGAGCGGTTCGTCGAGATCGGCGTGAAGTCGGCGCCGACCGTCGCCGGACTGGCCACCAACACCCTCAAGCTGCCCGAATATGCCCACAGCACAGTCGAAGTGCTCAACGCCGAGCGCGACGCCGCGGTGCTGTTCGCCACTGACACCGACCCCGAGCCGGAGCCGGAGGCTGACGAGCCGGCCGCCGAGGCCGCCGAGGGGGCGGCCACCGTGGAGGCCGCACCGGCGGCGCCGGCACCCGCTGCCGCGTCTTCCGGCCCGCGCCCCGACGACATCGGGTTCGACGCCGCCGATGCCACCCTGGCGTTGATCGCGCTGTCGGCCAAGATGCGCATCGACCAGATCGAGGAGCTGGACTCCATCGAGTCCATCACCGACGGTGCCTCGTCTCGGCGCAACCAGCTGCTGGTGGACCTCGGTTCGGAGCTGAACCTGGGCGCCATCGACGGTGCCGCCGAGGCCGACCTGGCCGGGCTGCGGTCGCAGGTGACCAAGCTGGCGCGCACCTACAAGCCCTTCGGCCCAGTGCTTTCCGACGCGATCAACGATCAGCTGCGTACGGTGCTGGGGCCCTCGGGCAAGCGGCCCGGCGCCATCGCCGAGCGGGTCAAGAAGACGTGGGAGCTCGGCGACGGTTGGGCCAAGCACGTCACGGTCGAAGTGGCGCTGGGAACCCGCGAGGGCACCAGCGTGCGCGGCGGCGCGATGGGCCACCTGCACGAGGGTGCGCTGGCCGACGCCGCCTCGGTCGACAAGGTCATCGACGCCGCCGTCACATCTGTCGCCGCGCGCCGCGGCATCCCGGTGGCGCTGCCATCGTCGGGCGGCGGCGGAGGGGCGACCGTTGACGCGGCCGCGTTGAGCGAATTCACCGATCAGATCACCGGTCGCGACGGGGTGCTTGCTTCGGCGGCCCGCCTCATCCTGGGCCAGTTGGGCCACGACGACCCGATCAGCGCGGCGCCGGCGGCCACCGACGCCGAGCTCATCGACCTGGTCACCGCCGAACTCGGCGCGGACTGGCCACGTCTGGTGGCGCCGGCTTTCGACGCCAAGAAAGCCGTCGTGTTCGACGACCGGTGGGCCAGCGCGCGGGAGGACCTGGTCAAGCTCTGGCTGACCGACGAGGGTGACATCGACGCCCAGTGGAAGAGCCTGTCCGAAAGGTTCGAGGGCGCAGGCCACGTCGTCGCGACCCAGGCCACCTGGTGGCAGGGCAAATCGCTGGCCGCCGGTCGCCAGATTCACGCGTCGCTGTACGGCCGCATCGCCGCCGGCGCCGAGAACCCCGATCCCGGCCCCTACAGCAGCGAAGTCGCCGTCGTGACAGGCGCTTCGAAGGGCTCGATCGCGGCGTCGGTCGTGGCGCGACTGCTCGACGGCGGCGCCACCGTCATCGCCACCACGTCGAAGCTCGACGACGAGCGGCTGGCCTTCTACCGCGGGCTGTACCGTGACCACGCGCGGTACGGTGCGGCGCTGTGGGTGGTGGCCGCCAACATGGCGTCCTACTCGGACATCGACGCACTGGTCGAATGGATCGGTACGGAGCAGACCGAAAGCCTTGGGCCGCAATCCATTCACATCAAGGACGCGCAGACTCCCACGCTGCTGTTCCCGTTCGCGGCGCCGCGCGTCGCGGGCGACCTCTCGGAGGCCGGCTCGCGCTCCGAGATGGAGATGAAGGTCCTGCTCTGGGCGGTGCAGCGATTGATCGGCGGGCTGTCCAAGATCGGCGCCGAGCGCGACATCGCGTCACGGCTGCACGTGGTGCTGCCCGGGTCGCCCAACCGCGGAATGTTCGGCGGGGACGGCGCCTATGGCGAGGCCAAGTCGGCCCTGGACGCCCTGGTGAGCCGCTGGCACGCCGAGTCCTCCTGGGCCGCAAGGGTTAGCCTCGCGCACGCGTTGATCGGCTGGACCCGCGGCACCGGGTTGATGGGCCACAACGACGCCATCGTCGAGGCCGTCGAGGAGGCCGGTGTCACCACGTATTCCACCGAGCAGATGGCGACCATGCTGCTGGACCTCTGCGACGTCGAGTCGAAGGTCGCGGCGGCCGGCGCGCCGATCAAGGCGGATCTGACCGGCGGCCTCGCCGAGGCCAACCTCGACATGGCCGAACTGGCCGCCAAGGCGCGCGAGCAGGTCACGTCGGGTGAGCAGGCCACGGGCGACACGGCGGCCGAAGGCACCATCGCCGCGCTGCCGTCGCCGCCGCGCGGCTTCACCCCCGCGCCGCCCCCGGAATGGGACGACCTGGACGTCGACCCGGCCGACCTGGTGGTGATCGTCGGTGGCGCCGAGCTCGGCCCGTACGGTTCGTCGCGCACCCGCTTCGAGATGGAGGTGGACAACGAACTGTCGGCCGCCGGCGTCCTGGAACTGGCCTGGACCACCGGACTGATCCGCTGGGAGGACGACCCCCAACCTGGTTGGTACGACACGGAATCCGGCGACCTGGTGGACGAAGCCGAGCTGGTCGAGCGCTACCACGACACCGTGGTCGAGCGGGTGGGCATTCGCGAGTTCGTCGACGACGGCGCCATCGACCCCGACCACGCGTCGCCGTTGCTGGTGTCGGTGTTCCTGGACAAGGACTTCACCTTCGTCGTCTCGTCGGAGGCCGACGCTCGCGCGTTCGTCGAGTTCGATCCCGAGCACACGGTGGTGCGGCCGGTTCCCGATTCAAGCGACTGGCAGGTGACGCGCAAGGCTGGCACCGAGATTCGGGTGCCGCGCAAGACCAAGTTGTCGCGGGTCGTCGGCGCGCAGATCCCCAGCGGGTTCGATCCGACCGTGTACGGCATCAGCCAGGACATGGCCAGTTCCACCGACCGGGTGGCGCTGTGGAACATCGTCGCGACCGTGGACGCGTTCTTGTCTTCGGGATTCACCCCGACCGAGTTGATGCGGTGGGTGCACCCGGGCCTGGTGGCCAGCACGCAGGGCACCGGCATGGGCGGGATGACGTCGATGCAGACCATGTATCACGGCAACCTGCTCGGCCGGAACAAGCCGAACGACATCCTGCAGGAAGTGCTGCCGAATGTCGTTGCTGCGCACGTCATTCAGAGTTACGTCGGTAGCTACGGCGCGATGATCCACCCGGTCGGCGCGTGCGCGACCGCGGCGGTGTCGGTCGAGGAGGGCGTCGACAAGATCCGTCTCGGCAAGGCCGAGCTGGTGGTGGCCGGCGGATTCGACGACCTGACGCTGGAAGCGATCATCGGCTTCGGTGACATGGCGGCCACGGCCGACACTTCCATGATGCGGGGCCGGGGCATTCACGACTCGAAGTTCTCCCGGCCCAACGACCGGCGCCGGCTCGGCTTCGTCGAGGCGCAGGGCGGCGGCACCATCCTGCTCGCGCGCGGCGACCTGGCCCTGAAGATGGGTCTGCCGGTGCTGGCCGTGGTGGCCTACGCGCAGTCGTTCGCCGACGGCGTGCACACCTCGATCCCGGCACCGGGACTGGGCGCGCTGGGCGCCGGTCGCGGCGGCAGGGACTCGGCGCTGGCGCGCTCGCTGGCCAAGCTCGGCGTCGGGGCCGACGACATCGCGGTGATCTCTAAGCACGACACGTCCACGCTGGCCAACGATCCCAACGAGACCGAGCTGCACGAGCGGCTGGCGGACTCGTTGGGCCGCTCCGAGGGTGCCCCGCTGTTCGTGGTGTCGCAGAAGAGCCTCACGGGCCACGCCAAGGGCGGTGCCGCGGTGTTCCAGATGATGGGCCTGTGCCAGATGCTGCGCGACGGGGTGATCCCGCCCAACCGCAGCCTGGATTGTGTCGACGACGAACTGGCCGGGTCGGCGCACTTCGTCTGGGTGCGCGAGACGCTGCGGCTGGGCGAGAAGTTCCCGCTCAAGGCGGGGATGCTGACCAGCCTCGGGTTCGGCCACGTGTCCGGACTCGTGGCGCTGGTGCACCCGCAGGCGTTCATTGCCTCGCTGGACGCCGATCAGCGCGCCGACTACCAGCGGCGTGCCGAGGCGCGGCTGCTGGCCGGTCAGCGCCGGTTGGCCTCGGCCATCGCCGGCGGCGCGCCGATGTACGAGCGGCCGTCGGGTCGTCGCTTCGACCATGACGCGCCGGAGAAGCGCCAGGAGGCGGCGATGCTGCTGAACCCCGCGTCGCGGCTGGGTGAGGGCGAGGCCTACGAGGTCTCGGCCGGATGACGTCGTCGACCGTCCGTTAGCCTGGCGTCCCATGGGAATTGTCGGTGTGGGGATCGACGTCGTCTCCATCCGTGATTTCGCCGAGCAGGTCGACCAGCCGGGAACCGTCTTCTCCGAGACGTTCACGCCGGGTGAGCGCCGCGACGCGTCGGACAAGAGCTCTTCGGCGGCTAGGCACCTGGCGGCCCGCTGGGCGGCGAAAGAGGCGGTGATCAAGGCCTGGTCGGGATCCCGCTTCGCGCAACGGCCGGTGCTACCCGAGGACATCCACCGCGATATCGAGGTGGTCACCGACATGTGGGGGCGGCCCCGGGTGCGGCTGAGTGGTGACATCGCCAAGCATCTGGCCGACGTGACGATTCACGTGTCGCTGACGCACGAGGGGGACACCGCCGCCGCGGTGGCGATCCTGGAGACGACCTGAGCGTTGCCGAGCGTCACGCCCGCGTGACTGTCGACGTTCAGCGTCACGCCAGCGTGTCCTCCGAAAGCGGGGGTGCCTCCAGCTCGGCGCAAGCCGACTAGCCTCGAGATCATGAGTGATCTTGTTGAGCGCGTCCGGCAGGTGTTGCCGTCGGTGCGTCGCGACCTCGAGGACTTGGTGCGCATCGAATCGGTGTGGGCCGACCCCGGCCGGCGCGACGCGGTGCACCGCAGCGCGCAGGCAGTGGCGGATCTGTTGTCGCAGGCCGGTTTTGGGGATGTGAAGATCGTCAGCGAGGGCGGCGCGCCGGCCGTCATCGCGCGCCATCCCGCGCCTCCGGGCGCGCCGACCGTGCTGCTCTACGCCCACCACGACGTGCAGCCCGAAGGCGATGCCGGCCAGTGGGCGTCGCCACCGTTCGAGCCCACCGAACGCGGAGGACGGCTGTACGGGCGCGGTAGTGCCGACGACAAGGCCGGCATCGCAACGCATTTGGCGGCGTTCAAGGCGCACGGCGGCCGACCGCCAGTCGGTGTGACCGTCTTCGTCGAGGGTGAGGAGGAGTCCGGCTCGCCGTCACTCGGCCGGTTGCTCGCCGCCCATCGCGATGCGCTCGCCGCCGACGTGATCGTCATCGCCGACTCGGACAACTGGAGCACCGACGTTCCGGCGCTGACGGTTTCGCTGCGGGGCCTGGTCGACTGCGTGGTCGAGGTCGCCACGCTCGACCACGGGCTGCACTCCGGCCTCTGGGGCGGGGTGGTGCCCGACGCGTTGAGCGTGCTGGTGCGCCTGCTGGCGAGTCTGCACGACGACGACGGCAACGTGGCCGTCGCCGGCCTGCACGAAAGTGATGCTGCCGCTGTGGATTACCCGCCCGAGCGGGTCCGTGCCGAGTCCGGACTGCTGGATGGGGTGTCCGAGATCGGCTCGGGTTCGGCGCCTCAGCGGCTATGGGCCAAGCCCGCGATCACCGTGATCGGTATCGACACCACGCCCATCGACAAGGCGTCGAACACGCTGATTCCGCGGGCCCGGGCGAAGATCAGCATGCGGGTGGCGCCCGGCGGGGACGCCGACGCGCATCTGGACGCGTTGACGTCGCATCTGCAAAAACATGTTCCCTGGGGCGCGCGGGTCAGCATCACCCGCGGCGACGTGGGCGAGCCCTACGCCATCGAGGCCAGCGGCCCGGTGTACGACGCCGCGCGGGCGGCGTTCCGGCAGGCGTGGGGCACCGAGCCGATCGACATGGGCATGGGCGGCTCCATCCCGTTCATCGCCGAGTTCGCCGAAGCGTTCCCGCAGGCCAAAATCCTGGTCACCGGCGTGGAGGACCCCGGCACCCAAGCGCACAGCATCAATGAAAGCCTGCACCTGAGGGTGCTGGAACGCGCCGCCGTCGCCGAGGCGCTGCTACTGGCCAACCTGGGCTGACCGCAGCGGAAGTTTCACGGCCAGGGGAAGCCGGGCGCGGTGGGGGTACTTGGGCCGGATCAGCTTCTGCGAAGGGATACACCGGGCCTGACGGGCCGTTGTCAACGGTAACGGCGAACCGGTGGCACACGCTCAGTCAAATCCTGGCGGTATTGGCACCGTGTATCCCCATTTCTGGCTGGGGCAGTAATGCCAGTACGACGGGCCTGCCCCGGCGGGTGCGGACCACGTGAGATGGTTGCGTGAATCGGTCCGCCGCCCTGCACGCGAGATCAACACCTTCTTGCGCAACTCAGCTCTGTGCTATTTGAAGCTGCGCCAGGGGACACAATCAAGACGCTGACGCGTTCGGTCGCTAATTGCCGGCACGCGGCTGAGAAACTTGTTTTGAATTTGGAGCTGAGACGACTCGGCGCCATCATGGCGTAGGCAGCGAACTAGGCTTCGCTAAGCCTTGGCTGGTTTCGAGGTAGGGCACGCTCAAATCATTCACGGCGACAAAGTATTTGCTTCTCCATAGCTCGGCGTCGACAGGGTCGTCGATAAACACGGCCTGATCGCCGAACGTTTCGTGCGCCTCGAGTGCTACTGAGAGCTTTGCGAGCATGCTGGGTAGGCCTTTCGAGTACCAAAGCCTTCTCAGGGCGACTAGATCACTGAGGTTTTTGAGGTTATAAGTGAGGCTGACTACTTCATCATAGTTGTCGGCATGCTGGGCTTTGACAGCGGCGAGCGTTTGCTCTAATTGGACGAGTGACCGTTGTTGATCAAGCAACTCGCGTACGAGTGTCCAGACGACAACGGCCGGATCCATACGGAAGGGTCCTTGAGTCTCCATGTCAGGCATGCTCATCGCGTCGTTCCCCTTTTCGCGCGGTTTTCGCTTCATCGCACCACATGGCGCACGACGTCATTCGAAGGCGATGACGCCGCGGATGTTCTTGCCCGCCCGAAGGTCTTTCATGGCCTCATTGATGTCATCGAGCTTGTATTTCTGCGTGACCAGCTCGTCGAGCTTGATCAGGCCCGCCTCGTACATCGACAGTAGTTTCGGCATGGCTTCCCGCGGGTTCATCTCGCCGTAAAGCACACCCTTGAACGTCTTACATGAGCTGATCATGTCAGAAAGGACCATCGGCACCATTAGGTCGGTGATCTTCGGCATCGCGGTCAGCACGCATGTTCCGCCCTTGCGTAACAACATCATTCCCATCATCACCATGTCCGCGGGCACCACCCCCGGCGTGAGAACGACCCGGTCGGCCATCACGCCCCAGGTGATCTCTTTCACCAGTTCCAGCGCGGCGCCGGTGTCGACAGCAGTGTGGGTGGCGCCGAACGTCGGCGCAATCTCGCGTTTGAACTCGTTAGGGTCGACGGCGACGATGTGCTTAGCGCCGGCGACTTTCGCGCCTTGCACGGCGTTCATGCCGATTCCGCCGACACCCACTACGACGACCGTGTCACCCGGTTGGGTGCCCGCCGCGACTGAGCCTGACCCGAATCCGGTTGTCACACCGCAGGAGACCAGGGATGCGGCCTCGAGCGGAATCCAATCATGCACTTTCACCAGCGAGCGTTCGGATGCCACCACGTACTCCGAGAAGGTGCCGACCTGCATCATCGCCATGAGGTCCTCGCTCCCCAGATGGCGACGTCGAGTGCCATCGGTGGTCATCGCCTTGTCGTAGATATCGGCGCCCACGTCACACAGGTACGTGTAGCCGGTCGCGCACCATCGGCAGCTGCCGCAGGCGGGGAAAAACGAGATGGCCACGTGGTCACCGGGTTGCAAGGTGTTCACCCCGGGGCCGACCGCTTCCACAACACCGGAACCCTCGTGTCCGCCGAGCATGGGAAACCACTCGGGCACCGGGAGCCCCGACGCCCGCATCATCTCTTCCATCTCCTTGGTGGGCACGCTGTCGCCGGTGTAGAAGTGCTCGTCGGAGTGACATACGCCGGCGTACGCCATCTTGACCAGGACCTCGCCGGCATGTGGCGGATCGAGTTCGACCTCGGTGACTTCCCAGTCCATACCTACACCGCGCAACACGGCCGCTTTTGATTTCATCGCGGTTCCTTCAGATGTCCCATTGTCGGAGTTCGGCCACCGCGCCGGACGGCCGAGGCGCCAAGGTTAAATAGGGGATGAAACTGCTGTTACCGCAACGGAGTACGGAATGGACGACGTCGACAAGGTGTGGGGCCTCGACAAGGCCGCCCTGCATGTAGCCATGGTCCATCCAGTAGCGGATGGCAGCCTCCAGAGCCTGGGGGTCCCAGGCCTTGTTGAACTCGGTCTGTGAGTCACCCTCACCGCCGAAGCAGTCTCCGACCGCAAGTCGGGTGAAGCCGATGTTGGGATGTTCGATGCGCCATGCCTCGACGAGCTTGTCGAGGGCGGCTTTGGACACCGCATACGCGCCAAGCAGCGGCCACGGCGCGGAATAGGAGGCGCTCAGGGACGATAGGTACACCGCGGATCCGGCCGAGGCGGCCAGGTGCGGCGCAGCGGCAGCGGTGATGAGGGACGCACCGGTCACGTTGGTAGCGAACAGCTTCCCCCACTGCTCGGCGTTGACATCGGTGAGCGGTGCGAGCACGCCGACACCCGTGGTGTACACGAGCGCGTCCAAGCCGCCGAAAGTATCGACGACTTCGGTGATCGCCCGCCCGCACGCCGCACCATCGGTGACATCGACCGCGACCGCAACCGCGCCGTTGCCCGCCTCTTTGGCAGCGTTCTCCAGGCGGTCACGACGCCGGGCGAGGAATGCGACCCGGGTGCCCTTGTCGGCCAGGCCCATACCGATGCACCGGCCCAGGCCCGCAGATGCTCCAACCACGGCAACTCGCAGCGGTGGTGTCTCAGGCATCGGCTCTCCTAGCAGAAGTCGAGAGGAACATTATCAGTTCGGTAGAGGAATCATATTCAGTTATCGAGAACAATCATTTCCGCATGTAGCGCAAGCGTTCCGCCTTCCGGGCAGAAACTATCGTCGCAGTACTTTTCGAGGCTCGAGGGCGAAGCTGAGCAGGAGCCGGTCCAGAACCTTGGCCGCCCTAACCCGGGCCTTGGCTGGGCGGTCGGCGTGCGCTAGGAGGAGGGCCGCCTCCTCGACTGCCGCTACGAGTAGATGCGTCAGCTCTCCGACCGGGTGGTCGTCGATAATGCCCTCGGCGATCGCTTCGTCCACCAACTCGTTGATCAGGGCAATGCTGTTGCTCTCCTGGATGGAGCGCAGCGTCTGCCAACCCAGCACCACCGGTCCGTCGATGAGCATGACGCGCTGCACTTCGGGTTCGAGAGCGGATTCGAGGAATCCGCGCATCCCGACGGACAACTTTTCCCATGCGTCGGCGCCTTGCGGCGGTGAGGCGAGCGATCGCAGCGTCAGGTCGCGTTCGACCTCTTCGAAGACCGCGCGAAAGAGTTCGGCCTTGTCCTTGAAGTGGTGGTAAAAGGCACCGCGAGTGCCTACACCGGACCTCGTCACCAGGTCCGAAATACTTGTCTCGAAATATCCCTTCTCGACAAACAGCGCGCGACCGGCGTCGACTAACTCGCGCCGAGTCCGATCCCCCCGCGCCCGGCGCTCCCCGTCGGCGCCACCGCGCTTGGCCATTCCAGCATCGTAGCAACATTCATCTTGTATGTTGAACCGCTCAGCGCACGATGCCGATCACCGGCATCAGCCCGAGGTCGCTGTGGGACTTGAACCCCGGCGGTGCGTCACAGATGGCGGGAATGGTGTTCACCGGCTCCATCGCCGTCCACGCGTAGCCGACGTAGCCGGGTTTGGCAGTGTCACGAGCGTTCTGGTCACCGCGCAGAACTAATTCGGTGCCCGGGTCGCCCTCGATCACGATCCTGTAGTGGTAGTAGGGCTCCCAATCGGGTTTAGGTTCGATGGCGTCGTGTTCGATGAACGAGTACAGCTCGTGCAGCGTGATGAACGGCCTGCCGTCCACCCATGCCGTCCAGAGGTGATGCTGGGCGGCGACGGTTCCTTTCTCGATCACGCCCTTTAGACCGGGCATGTCCATATCCGCGGTGCCCTCGTACGGGATGTCGCGGGTTGCGATGCCCAGCTTGACGTCCGTAGTGAACTTCTCCACCGTTTTGCCCAGTCCTTCCACCACCATGGTCAGCGACTGTGCGAACAGCGACCAGGCGTCGGCGAAGAGATTGCCCTTGGCGAACTCGTCCGGCGTCTTCCCAAATCCCATCTCGTCCAGATACTTCAAAGTGTCTTTGTTGAAGTTGACCGCCTCGTAGATGTGGATGTGATCGGTCTTGCCGACGATCCGGGCCAAGGTGAGCACGAGCAGGTCCGCGGCGTAGCCGGGATGGATTCCGCCGCCGTGGAACGACGTCGCACCCTCGGCGCATGCGGCCTCGATCTTGTCGATGTCAGCCGCGTTGGCCTCGGTTCGGTGCCACCACGCGCCACCCGAGGCGACGACGCTCTTGCCGCCGCGCAGCAGTCGGCATATCTCGTCGAGGTCTGACCACAGCGGCGCGTAGAACACGCAGTCCGCGTCTAACGCCTCGAGCGCGTCCTTGTCGGTGGTGGCCAAAACGCCGATGGCTGGAACCCCGACGAGCTCGCCGGCGTCTTTGCCCACCTTCTCCGGGCGATTGCACAGCACCCCGACAACGTCGAAGACGGGGTTGTGCGCCATGTGGCGCAGCGCGAGCGTCCCGACATTGCCCATGCCCCACTGGATGACGCGGTACTTCCTGCCGGTGGCCGGTTCGACGGACATGGCGGCGACGTTACCAATACCCGGCAATCCGTATATGCGATTTCGTAAACGTGCATTTCCGTCGGCGGCCGGACAACCTTCGTATTGTATGTTGCCCTAATGGCAGACGTAGAGGCTCGCGCGTACGGATCGGTTGCGCCGTTGAAAGTGGGGTTGCTCAACGATTATCCGACCCAAGCCAGCACGGAGAACGACACTGTCGACACACTGCGGTTGGTCTTCGACGAGGCGGTCGCCGCGGGTCTGCTCGACCGGCCCGTAGAGCTGGTGGAACGTCATGTGATCGGTCTCCCCAACGGCACGTACCACGCCGTGGAGACCGCCTACGACGAGCTGGTCGCCGAGGGGTGTCTCGCGATCTACGGTCCGTATGTCTCCGACAACGCGGTGCCATTGGCGGCGCACGCCGAACGAGTGGCCAAGGTTCCCAACATCATCTTGTCGGGCTCCGAGGGAGCGCTCGGCGAGTGGACGTTTGCGCTCAACAACGGATCGATGCCCGAAGAGCCGGTGATGCTGGCCGCCGTGATGCTCGGGGACGGGCGATCGCGGATAGCCATCGCCTACGAAGCATCCCTGATCGGCAAGGAGTACCTGGCGTTCGCCGAAAAGGCTTATTCTGCTGCCGGATTGAAGGTCGTGACCACGGTCGCGATACCGCAGGTGGAAGCCGACAAATCCAAGGTCGTCAACGAGCTGCGGGGTGCCGAGCCAGACGCCCTGGTGCATGTCGGGTTCGGCCACGGGCTGTGGGGCTTCACCGACGCGCTGCGGGCGGTGGGATGGGATCCACCGCGGTACACCACCACCGCATTCGAGATGGCTCACATCAACGCCGAGTGGATGCGGCAGCTGTCGGGCTGGGTCGGGCTGGATAGCTACGACGAGCGCAATCTCGTTGGGCAGGCATTCCTGGATCGCTTCGAGGCCCGGTTTGGCCGCAGGCCGGCACATTCGATGCCCGGCCTGACGCACGACGTGGCGACGGTGATCGCGCGTGGGCTCGCTGCCGCGCGCCCGTTGACCGGGGGCGGTGCCAAAGAGGGCATCGAGCAGGTCAAGCTCGTCCCGTCGGCCAGTGGGGCGCCGGGGACTTTTCTGCGATTCGGCCGCTGCATCCGGCAAGGCTGGATGGGCACGGACTATTTGATCGCCCGCCGGGTGCTGCCGGACGGTTCGGCGCACGTGTTCCACGCTGCGCCAAGTGACCACATCTCACGCGCGGTCGGTCTGACTCTTACTGGTCCCCGCTAGCTGGATCGCACCGAACACCGGGGCGGTTACGACGCCCGCTGGGGCAGCCAGCACGTCGGGAATCGCGCGCACCGCCCCCATCGCGATCATGAGATGCCCCGGCTCGGCGTGCGTTCCGGTGGGCGGCTCGTCGTCCCATCCGACATCCAGCTGCAACTCAAAACTTGGCTTTCCCTTGATGACGGCCCGGATCAGCGGCGCCTTTTCGCCGGGAGTGAGGGGCTTTAGGCCCCACTGCGGGAGGTCGCGGGTGAGGACCCACTCCTCGTGGATGGCGAGCAGCGGCCGGTCAGACCAGTGACCGACCCACGAGAACCTTTGTCCGACAACAGTGCCCGCTTCGATAGTGCCGGCGCGGACCTCGAGGTCGTGGGGTAGTGTCGTGGCGTCGACCGACACGTCGACATGTGACAGCGTAATCCCAAGGACGTCGGCGGTCGCGTTGAGCGCCTGGCGATAGGCCAGGTCGAGCTTTTTGATGATCGGGGAATTGACGCTTACATCTTCGGGCGGTCTGCCCATACCCATGAGATCAACGAGCATCGGTTTGCTGTCGACCGCCGATACGTCGGTGGCCTCGAAGAGATCGATCCGGTCGATGGTCTTGGACAGCGCCGTCATCGTGGCGACCAGGCGTTCGAACATGAAGCCCGGATTCTCGCCCGCCGCATGGAAGCGGGACCCGCCCGCGCGACAGGCTGCGACAAAGGCGCGCTCGGTCTCCGCCCCGTAGGTGGGCAGGTGGTTGTACGAGGTGGTCGTGATGACATTGGTTCCCGAGGCGAGCAGCCGACAGATATCTTCGGCGTTGGTTTCGACGGCATGCGCCTTGCTGGCGGCGTGGATGACCACGTCGGCGCCCAGCGCGAAGATCTCCTCCTTATCCGAGGTGGCGAGGACTCCGGTGGTGGGTGGCAGCCCACACAAGGTTCCGGCGTCCTGCCCGGCCTTGGCGGGGTCGTACACCAGCACACCGGCCAACTGGTAATCAGGATTCTCAATCAGTTCCTGCAGCGCGGCACGGCCAACCGCGCCCGTAGCCCATTGCACGACTCGAGTTGCCAATCGAACGCTCCTGGTTGCTGTTTCGGTCCGTACGGTAACTGGCCCACTCAACCTACATCATGTAGGTTTTCAACCAGCAAGGTGTATGTTGTGCGAGCCGATGCACGAGTGAGGAGTCGTCACATGGCCGAGCCGGCGACTGTCGAGGAGCTTGAACAGAGCATTCGGGACGCACAGGACAGATTCAACGAAGGCATGGGTGCCGACGGCGACGCATCGCCATACCCGATGCTCAAGAAGCTGCGTGCACAGAGCCCGGTGCACGCCGGCTGGCCGGAGATGGGGATGGTCGGCAATTCGGGTGACGGCCCGCCGACCTTCACCGCCTACACGTTCGACACCGTCAAGGCCATCTTCACCGACAACATCACCTTCAGTACGCGCTGCTACGAAGATGTCGTCCGGCCACTCCAGGGGCCGACCATCCTGGAGATGCAGGAACCCGAACACGCGGTCTACCGCAAACTGCATGAGTTCGCCTTCGCCCGCTCTTCGATGAAGCGCTGGGACGCCGAACTCGTCGGTCCCTTGGTGGAGAGAACCATCGCGAAATTCAAGGACGCCAAGCGTGCCGACCTCGTCGATGCGGTGTTCATGCCGATCCCGGTGCGGGTGATCGCAGCACTGCTGGGACTTCCGGATGCCGATGTGCTGCAGTTCCACCGACTCGCCATCGACCTGCTGGGCTTCCGCGGGGACATGGAAGCCGCTTTGCGCGCATCGGCCGAGATGAAGGAGTACTTCGTCGGGATACTTGCCGACAAGCGAAAAGCCCCGAAGGACGACATGGTTTCGATCCTGGCCGGTGCCGAAGTCAATGGCGTGAAGATGTCCGACGAACAGATCTACGGTTTCATGCGCAACCTGCTGCCGGCCGGCGCGGAGACGACCTCGCGTTCGACGGCCAGTCTGGCCCTGGCGCTATTGACGCATCCCGACCAACTCGACGCCGTCCGCGACGATCGCAGCTTGCTGCATCAGGCCATCGAGGAAGGGATCCGCTGGGAAACCCCGCTGCTCAACTTCATGCGCGAGGTCACCTGCAATACCGAGATCGGCGGAGTGCAGCTTCCCAAGGGCGCAACCATGATGCTCAGTTTGGGAAGCGCGAATCACGACGAGACACGTTGGGAAGAACCAGAAAAGTTCGACATCTTTCGGGAGCGTAAGCCGCACATCGGCTTTGCTCACGGCGCACATGTGTGCCTTGGTATGCACTTGGCCCGGCTTGAGACCACCAAGATTTTCAACGCGCTCTTCGACGAACTCCCCGACCTGCGGCTTGATCCCGACGCACCCCCGCCGTACATCACCGGCACGATGTTCCGTTCCCCGCCCCGCCTCGACGTCGTGTGGGATTGAAAGGGGTATGCGATGCCACGGGTGATCCAGTGGGCCACTGGCGTTACCGGGATGATTTCGCTTCGTCACGTCATCGAGCGAGCGGATCTGGAACTGGTCGGGGTGCGCGTCTATGACCCCGCGAAGGCGGGAGTGGACGCCGGCACGCTGTGTGGTTGCCGCGAGGTCGGACTTCACACCACCGCCGATCGCGACGAGATCATCAACACCGACGCCGACGTGGTGCTCTACATGGGCAAGGTCGAGACGGACACGCCGGGCTGTTTTGCCGACGTCTGCGAGTTGCTCGCGTCGGGCAAGAACGTCGTGGCCACCGGGAGCCGTTTCATCCATCCCCGTTCGCTGCATGCCTCGTTGGCAGATGACATCGAGAACGCCTGTCGCACTGGACAATCCTCGTTCCTTGGGGTCGGCCTATACCCGGGATTCTTCGGCGAATCACTTGCGCCCGTCCTGTCGCGACTCACCGCGCGTACCAGGCGGATCAGCGTGCGTGAAGTCCTGAATTACTCGACCTACGCCAGCCATGATCTGATTTTCAATGCCATGGGTTTCGGACATACGACCGACGATACGACGCCGCTGCTGACCAACACCGATTACGCGGCGAGCGCCTGGATCGGCAGTGCCACCGTGCTCGCACAGTCGCTGGGGCTCAAGATCAGGTCCGTGCAGGGTTTCCGCGAGGTCCAGACCACGCCGCGGGCGTTGACCGTGGCCGCCGGCGAGATCCCTGCGGGCACGGTTGCCGCCATGCGCTTCGGCGTCGAGATCGATTGCGGTGCAACCACCGTGGCTGTCGAGCACCTCACCCGGATGGCCGATGACCTCGCGCCGGACTGGCCGACGGAGATCGGATACGAGCTGAGCTTTGATGGCGAGCCGAACCTGAAGTGCCACCTCGTGATCGGCTCGCACGATCAGGATCACGCCAAACAAGGCTGCTTGGCCACCGCCATGCATGCGATCAACGCGATACCGACGGTGATGGCGGCCGATCCGGGCCTCTACGACGTTTCCACGATCACCCCATTTGTCGCGCACTGGACCAACCGCTAGAGCGCCCCCGGACTTCGATTGCCGAAACCGGTGTAGCTGCGGACCAGCGGGAGATCGGCCATCGTCGCGAACCCTGCCGGCGCGGCGCACACGGCCGGAATGGCGTTGACGACCTGCATGGCGACGGTGATCAATCCAGCCCTGACGTGCTCCTCGATCGAAGCATCGCGCGAAAAGCTGGCCAAGGGAAAGAAGTGCGTCCGCATGGACGGATCGCCCTCGATGGTCAGCGTCCACCCGTCAAGGGGTTTGGGCCACTGTTTGGGGTACTCGCCGCCGACCGTCCACAGCGTCTCGAACTCGACCAGCGTCTCCCCGTTGCGATGGCCGTCGAAGTTCCACCGCTGTCCGGCGGTAGTACCGGCTTTGACAACGTGGTCGAAGATCTGCAAGTCCTTTGTCGCGGGGACGGCTTCAAGCGTGACTGAGACATCGTCGATGTCGCCGTTCAAGACGTCCGAGATGAACCACGTCTGCTCGACGAACAGTCTCGTCAGGAAGCTTAGGTACTCGTTGGCCGTCGGCGTGACCTCCTCGATTGGCCGACCGAACCACATCCCGTCGAAGGTGATCTCGGTGCTCTCCCACAGCGTCCAGTCGGCGCGCTCCTGCAGCGTGATCCGATCGATGGTGCGGCTCATCCCGGACAGCGCGAGCGGCAGCACCCCGGACAGGTTGCCGGGGTTCAGGCCGCTGCCGTGGATGGTGCTGCCTCCCTTGTCGCACGCGGCCTGCAGGCGCGCGCGGTCGGCTTCCGGGATCCGTCGCGGGTGGAACAGGAACGCCGGCGTTGCCACGTTCTTTCCGCTCGCCAAGAGAGCGCACACGTCGTCAACATCGGTGAACGACGGCGCGTACAACACCAAGTCGGCGTCGAGCGCGAGGATCTGCGCGACGTCGGTGGTTGCGGTGACGCCGATCGGCTCTCTGCCGACCAGCGTTCCGATGTCCACGCCGTTCTTCTCGTCGGAATACACCCGCGCGCCCACCAATTGGAGGTCTGGCCGGTGATCGATGATGGCCCTGACCATCTCGCTGCCCACGGCGCCGGTGGCCCACTGGATGACTCGTAGTGGACGGGTGCTGGTGGTCAAGTATCGACTCCCTTCGCGTCGCATCGCGGATCTCCAATGTATCGGCAGTGCTGTGTTCTTAAGGCAAAAACTCGTTCCGGCAGCCGATAACGCCTATTCTCATCCTGTGACATACAGGGTGAAGGTTGACCCGTACTACGACCCGTTCGACTTCGAGATCGATGACGACCCGTATCCCGTGTGGAAACAGCTGCGTGACGTCGCACCGCTCTACCACAACGACAAGTACGGCTTTTACGCGTTGAGCAGACACGCAGATGTCGCGCGCGAGCTGGTGAATTGGAATGACTACCGGTCCGGTAAAGGCACGACCATCGAAATCATCCTCAGCGGGGTCGAGGTGCCACCCGGGATCATCCTGTTCGAGGACCCGCCGATTCACGATTTGCACCGGCGATTGCTGTCAGGGGTGTTCACGCCGCGGCGGATGGCGGCAATCGAACCGCTGGCCAGGGAGTTTTGCCGGCGCGCGCTGGAGCCCCTCGCGGACGCCGACACATTCGACTTCATCGCCGACCTCGGCGCCTGGATGCCGATGCGCACGATCGGATTCCTGCTGGGCATACCTGAGGACAGGCAGGTCGCGATCCGGCGGCACACCGACCGGCTCCTCGAATTGAAAGACGGCGGGCTCGCCCAGGTGGCCGATGACATGCTGACGCGTCAGGGGTCGATGCTGCAGGAGTTCATCGACTGGCGCTACGACCACCCCTCCGATGATCTGATGACCGAACTGGTCAACGCCGAGGTCGAGGAACCGGACGGTAGCCGCAGGCGGTTGACACGTGCAGAGGTGCTGACCTACACGGGCACCGTCGTGGGCGCCGGCAACGAGACCACGACGAGGTTGATCGGCTTCGCCGGGCAGCTGTTGTCCGATCACCCCGACCAGCGCCGGGAGCTCGCAGCGGATTTCAGCCTCATTGCCGGGGCGGTCGAGGAAGTGCTGCGCTACGAGGCCCCGTCACCCGTGCAGGCGCGCCATGTCGCCCGTGACGTCGAACATTATGGGCAGACGGTTCCCGAAGGGTCGGTGATGTTACTACTCAACGGATCCGCGAACCGCGATGAACGCCAGTTCGCCGACGCCGATCGATTCGACATCCACCGGCGGGCGGCACATCTGTCCTTCGGACACGGCATCCACTTCTGCCTGGGTGCTGCGCTGGCGCGCGTTCAGGCACGCATCGCGCTTGAGGAAGTGCTCACCAGGTGGCCCGACTGGGAAGTCGACTACGACAACGCCAAGCGTGCGCACACCACCAGCGTTCGCGGCTGGGCGAACCTGCCGGTGCGGGTCTGACATGACGAACACTGTTGACAGCAGCCCCGACTCTCGCGCCACCGACGTGGCCAGGCCTCGGTTCTCGCGATGGCCGGCACGAGCTGGCTGGGGGCTGTTCATCGTCGCCTACCTGGTCTTTGCGGTCATCACCATCGCGACGATCCAAACCGGTCTGCACGGTGACCCGACCAGGACGAATCCGCATCCGGATCCTGCGCCCTATCCGCCGTTCCTCGGCTTCGACAACTGGCCACTCGCCGTGTCCATCAGCTCGATTCCGATGGCGGTCGGCTTGATCGCCACGCTGGTAGGGCTCTCCTATAGACAACGCAAGGTGCACTGGGCGGTCGTGATCGCCTTCGCCGGGTTGATCACTGGTGCGCTCGATCCGCTCGCCAACTGGGCAACCTTCGCGATCTTCGATCCGCGCATGTTGCATTTCCCGCTGACCTGGCCGTATGTCAACATTTCGCCGGATCTTGAACCGGCGTTGGCGTTCCTGGGCGGTTACGCCGCCTACTATCTGCTCACCGGACTCGCGATCTTGAAACTGCACAACCGCTTCGTCGCACCGTTGATCCCGCGCACGAGTTGGCTTGCGCACCATCGGCTTGTCGCGGTTTTCCTCGGTGCGGCCACCGTGGCAATTCCGATCAACGGCCTGGTGCAGTTCACCTGGATGAGGTGCGGCATCTTTTTCTACACGGAAGCGGTCGGCCCCGTGCTGCGCGTCGGGCATGTCCATTTCCCGCTGATCATGGCGGTGTACGACTCGTTCATCTTCGCGATGGTCGCGGTGATGTGCGTTCGCGACGAGGATGACGAACTGGTGCTGATCAGTCGCATCGCGCGATGGTTGCCGCCACGCCGAGGACGTCCGAAGCTGACGTTGACCCGACAGTTGCTGATCTCGGTGACCGCGGGGCTCGTCACTTTCGCGGTGCCGCTGGCTGTGCTCGCCGGCCTGCGGGCGGCGGGCGTGTCCGAGCCCGCCTACGACCAGAACCCTTATCCGAGTGTGAAGGTCTATGACCCGTACGGCCATCTGCAGAACGCGGGCAAGCCGGGGCCGTTCTACAGGTGATTCGCGCCAGGCCCAGCGCCGAACTGAAAGGGGCAGTGAAACATTGGCAACTGATGCTAAGCGCCACTACCGCGTGGCCCACATCGGTACGGGATTGACCGGCCGCGAGGCGTTGCGGGCAATCATCGACGATCCCGTGCTGGAACTGGTCGGCGTCAAGGTGTCGACACCGGAGAAGGTCGGGGTGGATGCGGGCCAACTCTGCGGGGCGGCGGATGTCGGTGTAGCGGCAACCGGCGACACATCAAAGGTCTTGGCGCTGGCCCCGGACTGTGTCGCGTACTGCGCGACGGCGGTCCGGCGCGAACAGGAAGTCATCGCAGACATCGTCACCTACCTCGAGGCGGGCATCAACGTGGTGACCTTCTCGACCATCCCGTTGGTCTATCCGGCCGCGGCGCCCACCGAATGGCGCGAGGCTCTGGAAAGCGCGGCGCGGAAAGGGAATTCAACCTTCTACGCGACCGGCAGTGAGCCGGGTTTCATCAGCCTGAACATCCCCACCGCTCTACTCGCTGGGGCAGGTCGGGTCGACTCGTATCGGATGGACGAGTACGCGCTCGATCTGGACAAGGCGTATCCGATCTGGGACGTCCTGCACGAGTCGATGGGCTTCGGGAAGCCCGACGGTCACGTGCCGGTTCGCATCGCCTCGGGAAAAGTGAACAAGGACTGGGAAACCGTCGTGCGCTACATCGCTGACATCCTCGGATTCGCGCTCGACCGGATCGAACTGGATTGGGAGAGGCTGCTTGCGCCGACGGATCTCGACACCGCGCTGGGTGTCATTCCCGAGGGGACGATTTGTGCCCACCGCTGGCAACTGGCCGGCGTGGTCGGCACGCGACCGGTTGTCGCCGTGCAATATTTCGCGACAGTCAGCAGCACGCCGTGGCCGGATCGCTGGCCGAAGCCCGCACGTGAGGGCGAGGGCGGAATGGTCTTTCGCCTGCACGGCAGTCCGAGTATGAGCGTGGAGTTGCATTTCGAGCAGTCGGCAACCGACCGGGTGAACCCAGGCGTCGCGGTCACGGCGATGGCCGCTGTCAACGCGATTCCGGACGTCGTCGACGCCGCGCCCGGTGTGATCGCTCAACCGCTGTCGGGACCTTCGATCGTAAGCCGGCAGTCGCGCACCTAGGTTCCGGTCACGCCGACGTCGACGGGAATGGCGGCAGCCGTGACGTACCGCGATTCGTCGGATGCCAGCCATGCCACTGCGCCGGCAACGTCTTCCGGCATCGTGACCGCGTTGGGAAGTAGCTGTTTGGAAAAGCCGTTGTGCAGAGCGGGGTTCGAGCTCGCGGCGTCCGCCATCGCCTCCAGCATTCGACCCGTGCCCATCGGGGTGGCGACCGATCCCGGATGAAGACTGTTTACCCGGATATTGTGCTTACCGAGTTCGGCTGCGAACGCGCGCGCGAGTCCGACGATTGCGTGCTTGCTGGCGGTATAGGCGATCATGAATGGCTCCATCGTCAACCCCGCAGCGGAGCCGATGAGAATGATCGACCCGCCCCGGCCGCCGTTGATGATGTGCCCTGCACCCGCCATGACGGTGTTCCACGTCCCGACCAGGTTCACGTCAACGACGTCTTGGAAGTCGCGGGCCGTGACCTGATCCCATGGTGCGGGCACACAGATGCCCGCATTGGCGACGATGACGTCGAGTCGTCCGAGCTCTGCGACAGCCTCCGTAACTGCCGTGCACATACCATCGTGGTCGCGTGTGTCAACGATTGCGGTGACGGCCCGTCGGCCGTTGGCTTTGACCAAATCCGCGGTCGCAGCCAGGTCCGCTGGCGTTGCGGAATCGTATGGGACGCACGTCGGGAGCGGGCCCGCGAGGTCGGTCAGGATCACATCGGCGCCGTCGGCGCTGAGCCGCTGCGCGTGGGCGCGCCCCTGGCCGCGCGCCGCGCCCGTGATGAGGGCGACCCGGTCGGTCAACTCGGCCACACGCGTACGCTACACCAGACGAGAATAAACATTAACGTTTATCGAGAATCGATGTTGCGATCAGTGGTAGCGTCCGGCCCATGGGTGTGCTCGACGGTCAGACCGCATTCATCCTCGGCGCATCGGGGGGGATAGCCCAAGCGAGTGCAAAGCTATTGGCCCTCGATGGGGCCGCGCTGTATCTGCTGGGCAGGTCCCAGTCCCGGCTCGAAGCCGTCCAAGAGGGCATTCTCGCTGTCGCGCCCAATGCTGAAATCGTGCTACAAGAAGGCGATCCGGAGGACGAGAACACTGTCAGACAGGCTGCGCAGTCGGCCTACGACGTGAAGAAGCGGCTGAACATCGTGATCGGCACCGTGGCCAGCGGGGGTACGGGCCCACTCGTCGAACAGGATCTCGCGACCTTCACCGACTTCGTTATGGGTAACCTCCGATCGAACTTCCTCGCGATGCGCTATTCGGTACCGCTGATGATGGACGGCGGCTCGATCGTGTTCATCTCGTCGACGTCGTCCAAGATCCCGATGGAGGGGCTCGGGCACTATTCGGCGGGCAAGGCCGCGCTTGAGATGCTCATCCGAGTCGCCGCATCGGAATTCGGGTCGCGCGGTATTCGCGTCAATGCGGTGCGGCCGGGGCTGACCGAAGCTGCTACCACGCAGGGCTATATCCATCTCGAGGAGCTGACGCGCAGCTTCCTCGAACGTGTCCCGTTGGGACGGCTCGGGGTTTCGGACGACATCGCCCCGGGGGTGCGCTACTTGGCCGGACCCGAATCCAGCTGGATGACCGGGCAGAGTTTCGCCATCGACGGCGGCAACGAGGTCCGCGGAGCGCCGCGCGGACCCATGTTCACCGTCTAGCCGACGTCGATGGCGTTGCGCGGCGCGGTGATCGGCAGATCGAGCGAAGTCGCGATTCCCGGGGCGGCATCGACGACGTAGGGAATGGCGTTGACGACGCGCATGGCAGTCGCCTCCATTGCGTTGTCGTTGGCCGACTCCGGCGTGTCCTCGGTGCCGAGCCTTAGGTCGCACTGAATATGAGGTTGGCCGTCGATGATGAGGCGGTATGTGCCGTTGGGTGCCGTCGCCCACTCCGGCGCCAGGTCGGGAGCCATGCGGTTGATGTGTTCGATGGTTATCACCGGCCGACTGTTGACCACGCCGGTGGTTTCAGAGCGGACGGCGCCAACCGTCCCGGCGGGAATGATCCCGCACGCTACGTGGAGATCACGCGGGGTGATCACGCGTTCGTAGGACTCGGTGACCTCGTCGAGTTCGACCCCGAGCGCCTTGGCGACCAAGCCGATGGGTGGGCCCCAGGCGAACTGCTGGGCACCCTCGAGTTCAAGCAGCGGAGTGAAGTCGAGCGGCTTGCCGAATCCCATGGCGGTGACCATTAGGTCCTGATTCGGATAAGCCGAGTAGTCGAAGATCTCCTGCGCGCGAATAGACCGGATCGTGTTCGACAGCGTTGTCAGTAACACCGCGAACTGGTCACCGGCGAAGCCCGGCTCGATACCCGAGGTGTAGATGGTCACCCCGCCCGATAAGGCCGCCTCGCGCACCTGGCTGGCGAGCTCGGGAATCCATCTGTCGGGAAACATCATTCCGGGCGTGTTGGTCGTGACGACGTTGAGCCCGCCGCCGAGCAGACGCACGTAGTCGCGCACCGCGGCCGCATCCATCTCGGCACTGGCTGCACCGTATACGACGCAATCGGGCCTTAGCGCGATGATGTCGTCGAGATTGTTGGTGGTGGTAATGCCAATCTTGCCTAATGCGACGATCTCGCCGACGTCGCGACCGGTCTTTTCCGCGCTGTGCACCCACACCCCGACCAGCTCGAGGTGCCGGCGCCGCACGATAGCGCGTATCGCCAGGCTGCTGATCCAACCGGTGGAGATGACGGCAACGCGTAAAGGCTTGGTGGTCATTGCCATTGCTCCTACTCGCATTCGATCACAGATCGGGAATGGGCAGTTCCGAGTTCGGACCCTGCAGGCCCCCGTCGACGACGAACACCGAGTTGGTGGCGTAACAGTCGCGTGTCGACAGATACAGCGTCAGTCGGCCGAGGTCGGCGACATCGCCGATGCGGTGCAGGGGAGTGAGCTGCTTCAACTTCTCCTCGGACCCCGGGAGCAGGTCGAAACTCGATTGCAGCCCTGTCGTCATGAACGCACCCAGGGCGATGGCGTTAACCCGGATCTTGGGCGCGAGTTCCTGTGCCATCGCTCTGGTGAGTGCCTCGAGGCCGCCTTTGGCTACGCAGTAGGGCAATAGTCCGCGAATGCCGAACCGCCCTGCCCCCGAGGAGATGTTGACGATGGAACCCCGGCCCAGTGCAAGCATGTGCGGGACGACGAGTTGGCTCATGATGAACGCCGACGTGACGCAGTAGTCGAAGGTGTTGCGAAGGTCGTCATCGCCAAGGCTGAGGAACGGGCCGTAGGTCGCGAAGCCGACATTGTTCACCAGGATGTCGATTCGGCCGAACTCGTCGATAGCGGTTTGCACCGCGCGCTCGCTGTCCGCGCGGACCAGTGCGTCCGCCGTCACCGCGAGTCCGTTGCCGCCCGCGGCCTTGATGTCCTTGATCGTCGACTCGATTTCGGACGACGTCCGTGCCGTCCCGACCACCGTCGCGCCCGCCTCGGCGAGCACTTTGGCAATCCCTTCACCGACGCCACGCCCGGCGCCGGTCACGATCGCCACCTGCCCGTCTAATTCGAACTGTTCCAGCGCCACATTGGGAACCTACCCGAGCGAGAATTATAATTCCCGAAAAATGAGAATTTGGCTTTCGAAAACGGCTTAGAGTGCCGGCATGACTCAGCCAACCGCGCTGCTGCACCACGTGGTGTTTGCAATCGGGCTCGAACGTCTCGACCAGGCTACCGATTACCTGACCGCTATCGGGTTCTGCTTCCACGCGTTCGACCACGAGGAGCTGCGTCTTGCCATCAGGCTCGATTGGGATCGCGGGTTCGAACTGATATCGCCCCTGGCCGACGCGCCGACCGACGCGGGTAGCGCGGCCGACTTCCTCGCCCGTAACGGTGACGGACTGTTCTCCGTGGTCGTGCGAACCGCCGACTGCGATGCGGCCGAGCACAGCGCGAGGCGGTACGGTGCCACCGCCGATTTTCGCCAGCATGTCGAGGGCGACGGCTTCGAGGTCACCGAAGTGAAATTTCAACCGCTGTTCGGAATCCCTTTGACGCTGCTGGAGACCAACCTGCCGGACGGCCCTTCGACCTGACTGCCGAGTGGCCACTTAACGCTCAACGGTCAACTGAGAAGCGCTTACCGAGAGTCAGATGAAGTCTGATCCGCCGTCGACGTTGACGGTGGCCCCCGTTACGTAGCCATTCCGCCGCGAGGCCAGATACGCAGTGACTGAAGCAACTTCTTCGGGCAAGCCAGCGCGCCCGATGTCACTTGGATGACCGTAGGTCCTTTCGACCCACGTCATGACATGCTTTGGATCTGAGGAGTCCAGACCTTCTGCGGCGAGCGCATCGCGCAGGATCTCGGTGAAACTGGCGGTCACGATAGTGCCGGGGCACACACAGTTGACCAGTATGCCCTCGGCGCCAAGGCTTTTAGATAGGTTCTTGGTGAAGCTCGACAGCGCCGATTTGGTGGCCGTGTAGGCGACCAGGCGAGCGCTCTGGCGCTGAATCGAGTGCGCCGAGAGCGTGACGATGCGGGCCCAATCGGCCGACCGCAACATCGGCAGTGCGGCCCGCACCGAGCGCACCGCGGAGAGCGTACCGAGATCGAATGCAGCGTGCCAGTCGTCGTCGTCGAGATCTTCGAACGCACCCGCATTCGGGCCGACGGTGTGCACCAACACATTCAGGCAGTCCCAGGCAAGGCTGATCGAATTGAATGCCGCTGTGATCGACTCGGCATCCGACATGTCGACGCTGATCGTCAGAACTTCGGGAGCACCGGCACGGCGAATTTTCCTTGCGGCCGAGTCCAACGCAGCCGGGCCGCGTGCCATGATCGCCACCGAAGCGCCTTCTGCCCCGAGACTCTCGGCGATCGCCAGCCCCATGCCCTTGCTGCCCCCGGTGACCACCGCCGTTGCCCCGTTGAAGCCCAGGTCCATTCGTGCTCCTTTCCATCAGCTGTCGGTCAGAGCCGGCTGGCGCTTGATGATTCGGGGGGCGAGGTGCACTATCTCGCTGATCACCGTGGGGTAGGCGCGTGAAATGGCGATGAGGGAAAGCATGGCGTTGGCCACGTCTTCGACCGTGGACATCTCGTCGGGAATCTGCCCTTCGTGCGCCCAGGCCCGGTATAAGTGGGCCAGCAGGTCGCGATCGGCTCCGCGGAGGATCTCGGTGTCACAAGTGGGGCCGACACTGACCCGGATCACGGCGAGATCGGGATGCTCGGCTCGCCACGACCGCAGGATCTCGTCGAGCGCCGCCTTGCTCGCGTGGTAGGCAGCCACACCTGCGCGAGGCCGCCCGACGTCGTGGCTCGACGCGACGATGACCACGGCGTCGTCGGCCAAATGCGGAAGTACCGCGCGCAGTACGTGGGAGGCGCCGACGGCATTGACGGCGTACGCATGCAGCCAAGTCTCCACCTCAGTCTCTTCGATCAGGGCGAACGGCACCACGGCGCTGGTGAAAACGACCGCATCGAGCTTGCCGAATTTGGCCACAACGTCACCGACGACGGATTCGATGGCGCGGGGGTTGGACACGTCGAGCTCGTGCGCCGATCCGTGCAGTTGGCCGGCCAGTTCCGCGAGGCGGTCCAGCCGCCGCGCGGCGAGCGCCACGCTGGCGCCCCGGGAATGGGCGGCAACGGCCAATGCCTGTCCGATGCCCGAGGATGCCCCGATGACCAGCATCCGTGCCCCTGCAATGCTGGAGTTCCGGTCGCTCATGAATCGCTCCCTTGGTGGCCGTGGTCGAGGCAATTCTCGCATGTGAGAATGCGGATTCTCCTACAGGGGCGGTTGGAACCAATTGACGCTCAGCTGCGCACCAGTAATCCGCTGAGCTGCTGCGCCAGCTCCACCTTCTTGATCTTTCCGGTCGCGGTGAACGGAAGATTCTGCTTTGACGTAACCCAGATCAACTTCGGCACCTTGTATGCCGAGAGTCGGCCTCTCAGTTGCATCCGCAATGACTCGCCGTCTAGCGTCGAATCACCCCGCGGCACCACCGCCGCCGCGACCACGGTTCCGTCATCGGGGCTCTCGACGCCGACCACATACGCTTCGAGCACGCCCTCGCAGTCGGCAAGTGCCAGTTCCACTTCGCTCGGTGTGACGTTGGTTCCGCCACCCGTCTTGATCAGATCGCCCAACCGGCCGGTGAATTTGATCCAGCCGTCGTCATACTCGACTCCGCAATCACCGGTCCGGTAGTACCCGTTCGCGGTGAACACGTCCTCGCGCTCACGCTTGTAGAGGCGCTGCATCAACGAGTAGCCGCGAACCCAGATCTCACCACTCGTCCCGATCGGGACCGGTACACCGGTCTCGGGATCGACGAGGATGTGGCTGAGACCCTCGATCGAGAAGCCTCCGGTCTCGGCGCGATCGGGAGGCTGCGGCGGATACGGATCGACTCCGAGGTGATTTCCGCACAGTTCGGTCATGCCAAGGGCACTCGGTCCCTTCGGTCGCCGATCCGGCGGCACCATCGCGGGCAGGCTGGTCCGCTGCACCGAACTCAGGTCGCGCCGGGCGAAATCGGGGTGCTCGGACAACGACTTGCCCTGCTGTGGCCAACCCAGCACGGTGGTCGCGCGGTACCGCTCCATCAATGCCAACGCCTCGGCTGCATCGAACGCCGGCTGAGTGACAAGCGTGGCGCCATGATGAATCACGGCCAGCAATCCGGTGATCAACCCTCCCACCCAGAAGAACGGCATCGCGGTGAACAAGACGGTGTCGGCGATGACGCCGTATTGGGCGGTCAGGTTATAACTGTGGCGAACCAACGTGCCCTGGGTGTGCACAGGGGCCTTGGGGTCACCGGTGCTGCCCGAGGTGTAAATGATCATCGCCTCGTCGGCGGGGGTTACGCAGGACTCGACATCGAGAAGGAAATCGGCATCGATGCCCGCCGGTAGTTCCTTGTCTTCGAATGCCGTCGCCCAGGACCGATCACACGGTCCCCACACCCCGATCGTGCGCAGAAAAGGTATCTTGCGCAGGAGGATGCGGCCCGGTTCACGCTGTTGCGCGAGACCCGGTAACGCCTCCTCGAGCCGCTCGACGAAATCGTGGTTGCGAAAGGCCGACCATGCCAAGACCGCTTTCAGGTCGGCGTGACGGGCCGTCCAGGCCAATTCGGACGCCTTGTAGAACGTGTTGAGTGGAACAGCGACGGCACCGATCCGGGTGGCCGCGAACCAGGCGAGCGCCCATTCCACGCTGTTGGGCATCAGAATCCCGACGTGGTCGCCCTTTCCGATGCCCTCGGCGAGCAGCGTCATCGCCAATCGCGACGATCGCATGTCGAGATCGGCGTACGTCAGCACCTGCCCGTCGGCGATGAGGAACGGCTTGTCGCCGAAACTCGCCGCGCACGATCTCACCAGTCGCGGGATCGTGGGGATGATGGTCGGGAAGGGCATGGTGGTCGGGATCCTCGTGGGATGTTCATTGGGCCTCAACAGGATAGTTCCCTTTTCGTCAAACGAGAAAACCGGTTCTCGGGAATGCCATTGTCGAACTACACTGCAAACCATGGCGCCGGACCGTCTGGATCGGATCGAGTCCAGTTTGGCGATCAGTCAGCTGCCGAGCCGCTATGCCATGGCGCTGGACGCCCGCGACGTGGACGCGTTGGTGGCGCTTTTCGTCGACGATGTCGACGCGGGCACGCAGGGTCGCGGCCGGAATGCGTTGCAGCGCTGGTATGACCGGGTTCTGCGGCGGTTTTACCGCAGCATCCACCTGATCTGCGGGCACGAGTTCGACTTCATCGACGCTGATCATGCGACGGGATCGGTGTACTGTCGCGCGGAGCACGAGGACGGCGACGGGTGGTACGTGATCACGATGCGCTACGACGACGTGTACGAACGACGTGACGGTCGGTGGTACTTCGTCAAGAGGCGTGAGCATCCGTGGTACTCCGTGGACGTGACCGAACGGCCCGGGCCGGAGTTCATCCGGTGGCCGACGGACGTACCGCTTCGCGCGGCCATGCCGCAGCGGATGCCGAGTTGGCGAGCGTTCTGGGAGCACGGAGATCCCGAGCAACCCGGGCGGCTCTCGCGCCGGCCGTAGCCCGTTTACAATGCAAAGCGAAAGTGACATTCTCATTTACGTAAATGACAGTTATCTCAAGGTGGGAGGGCGTCATTTCCGACGACGACAAGGTGCTCCGCGGAGTTCGTGTGCTGGAGGTCGCCGCGTGGACGTTCGTGCCCTCGGCCGGCGCGGTACTCGCAGAATGGGGCGCAGAAGTCATAAAGGTCGAGCCGCGTGACGGCGGTGATCCGCAGCGCGGCCTGGTCACGATGGGGATCGTCGACGCGGGCGGCGGCTCGATCAACTACATGATCGAAATCCCGAACCGGGGAAAGAAATCCATCGGGGTGGATCTGAGCACGCCGGGCGGCCAGGAAGTGGTGCGCGAACTGGCCAGAACCAGCGATGTGTTCTTGACCAGTTACCTGCCGGAGCGTCGCAAGAAGCTCGGCATCGACGTCGAGGACATCAGAGCGGCCAACCCGAGCATCGTTTATGTGCGGGGATCGGGACACGGGCCGAAGGGGCCAGATGCCGACAAGCCTGGCTATGACGGTGTGTCCTACTGGGCGCGGGGGGGAATCGCCACTGTTCTCACCGAGGATGCCGATGAGTTGGTGCGCTCGCGACCTGCGTTCGGCGACCTGCTCGGAGGGATGACGATCGCGGGAGGGATCGCCGCAGCGCTCTACAAAAAGGCAACGACCGGGAAAGGCTCGGTGGTCGACGTTTCCCTTCTCGGGTTGGCCGCATGGAACCTCAGCCCCGACGTCGCGGTGAGCCAAATACATGGTGGTAGCGCCATTCCCAAATACGGGCACGCCGATTCACCCAACCCGCTGGTGGCGACCTACCGGACGAAAGACGGTCGTTACGTGCAGCTGATGATGCTGCAGCTCGACAAGTTCTACGCCGAGGCGATGCGGGTTATCGGCCTTCCCGAGTTGGTGGACGATCCGCGATTCGCCGATCCCGCATCGCGGTTCGAGAACCGAGTCAGTCTGGTCGCGCTGCTCGACGAGGCGTTTGCCAAGCGCACGCTGGCCGAATGGCGCGAGGCTCTGGCGGTGCTCTCGGGGGCCTGGGGAATCGTGCAGACGCCGGCCGAGCTTTGTCAGGATCCCGCCGTCGTCGCGAACGGCTACGTCGCACACACCCGAACAGTCAACGGCGTGCCATTCTCACTGCCCGTCAACCCCGTTCAATTCGACGAACAGGCGGTCATCCCGCCAGGCGCACCCGAGCACGGCCAGCACACCGAGGAAGTGCTGATGGATGCCGGCATCGACTGGGACATGATCACGAAGTACAAGGAATCCGGGGCGATCGTGTGAGCTCAGCGATCTCCGTCGAATTCGACCCGTTCTCAACCGAATTCTTCAACGGGGCTTATGACACCTATCGACGGCTTCGCGACGAGGCGCCCATCTACTACAGCGCGAAGTGGGATTTCTGGGCGCTCACCCGGTACGAGGATGTAGCACCCGCGACGAAAGACCACGAAACGTTTTCATCGGCCAAGGGTGCGACACTGGACATGGTCAAGGCCCATGACGACGCCATCCCGGTGCCCAAGGTGATCATCTCCATGGACCCACCCGAGCACCAGAAGATGCGCAGGCTGGTCAGCAATGTGTTCACTCCGCGGGCGATTTCCGCGTTGGAAGACATGGTGCGCGACAAGGTTTATGAGCGCATCGAGGCGTTGAATCCCGCCGCCTTCGACGTCGTCGCCGACTTCTCGGCCCTGTTCCCCAACGAGGTCATCACGGCGATGCTCGGCGTGCCGAAGCAGGACCGCGATCAGATCCGCGTCTGGCTGGATTTGCTTCTAGAGCGCCATCCCGGCGAGATCGCCACCACCAAGCGGGGATACCAGGCGTCGGTGAACACGGGCCTGTATTACTACGACCTGGTGCAGCAGCGTCGGGCCCACCCCGAAGACGATATGATCAGCCGTTTGATCGAGACGGAGATCGAACGTGACGGCGTGGTGGAGAAGCTGACCGACGTCGACATCACCGGCTTCGCAACCATGCTCGGCGGGGCGGGCGCCGAAACGGTCACCAAACTGGTAGGCAACGCGATGGTCGCTTTCGCAGACTTTCCCGACCAGTGGCGCAAGCTTCGCGACGACCGAAGCAAGATCCCCGCCGCGGTGGAGGAGCTGCTGCGCTACGAGGCTCCCTCGCAATATCAGGTTCGGACCGCCACGCGCGACGTGACGTATTACGGGACAACGATCCCGGCCGGCGGTGCGGTCATACTAGTCACGGGTTCGGCGACACGTGACGAGCGAATGTTCGATGATCCCGACCGGTTGGACATCGATCGAGAGCGCAAGATGGGCTTCAACCTCGCGTTCGGCTACGGCATACACAGTTGCCTCGGTGCGGCACTGGCCCGCATGGAGAGCCGCATCGCACTTGACGCGCTGTTGGACCTGCTTCCCGAGTACGAAGTCGACCGCGACGGGCTGCAGCGCGTGGCAATGGCGAATGTCTGTGGCTGGTCAAATGTTCCGGTGCGCAGGGTTGGCTAGGGCCAGACGTTTAGCGCCGTCGCCCGTGGCCGTCGACGAACCCATTGACGACATAGGTCCTCACGAATTCGGCGACCGCGTCGTCGTCACGCATGTCGATCGTTGGCGACGGAGTCGTGAACAGCGAGAACAGGATCCGTGCGAACCATTCGGTCGCAGTGGGGATGTCGAGATCATTTCGGACCTCGCCGGTGAGCCTGGCGGCGGATACGTAGGGCGCCAGGAATTCCGTGCATTCCTTCAGAAGCATGGCCGCGTTCTTCGTCATCATCAGGCTGACTTCCGCCTCGTCGAAGTACGCCTCCGGCTCGACGACCCTGCGTGCCTGGGTGACGAACACGGCGGCCTCCACGAGCCGACCCTCCAGGGTGCTACCGCCGCGACGGTCGATCGCCTTGGCCATGTTGCGGTAGAACCGCTGCGAAGCCGCCTCGGCGCAGGCCTCGACGATTGTCTCCTTGTCCCGGAAGTATTCGTAGAAAGTGCTGCGGGACACATCGGCGGCCCGCGCGATATCGACGATGGTCGTCTTCGCCAGGCTCTGGGTCCGAAAGCACGCGAAGGCCGCCGCGATGATGGCAGCGCGGGTGTCGGTCGCGGTTGCCTGCGTCATGGAGGCCCCTTTCTAGCTGCCTCTGAGAGTAGCGGTGCTGCGGCTCACCTGTCGGGCGCGAGGATCAGTCCGCTGGTCGGGACGCCGGTGCCCGAGGTGACCAGCACGTGTTCGACGTGATCGACCTGGTTGTGGGACGTGCCGCGTACCTGTCGCACTCCCTCCGTGATCCCGTTCATCCCGTGGATGTAGGCCTCGCCCAGCAGGCCGCCGTTGGTGTTGATCGGCATCCGCCCGCCCAGTGAAAGCTCGTCGATCGATACGAAATCTTTGGCCTCGCCCCGCCCGCAAAATCCGAGTTCCTCGAGTTGGGTGAACACAAACGGAGTGAAGTGGTCGTAGAGGAACGCCGTCGATATGTCATTCGGTTTCAGTCCGGAGTCACGCCACAGCTTGTTGCCGACCACCCCCATTTCGGGTAGCCCGGTAATCTCTTCGCGGTAGTAACTCGTCATCACCTCGCCGTCGTAGGCCGCGCCTTGGGCGGCCGCGGTGATGACGGCGGGCGGCTTGGGCAGATCCCGCGCCCGCTCGACGCTGGTCACCACCATCGCGACGCCGCCGTCACTTTCCTGGCAGCAATCCAGCAGGCGCAGCACCGGTTCGATGATCCAGCGTGACTCCTGGTGCTGCTCAAGGGATATCGGCTTGCCAAAAAACCAGGCATCCGGATTGTTGGCGGCGTGTTTGCGATCGATGACGGAGATTTTGCCGAAATCGGCGTTGGTGACCCCGTAGGTCGACATGTACCGCTGAGCGTGCAAGGCGACCCATGCGGCCGGCGTGATGAACGCGAATGGCGCGTAGGGAGCCATCCACAACGGGGTCACACCGGGTTGGCGTCCAGCGCCGCCGAACCGGAAGCCGGAGCGCTCGTTGAACGCTCGGTAGCACACCACCGCCTCGGCTGCGCCGGTCGCGACGGCCATGGCAGCTTGCATCACGGTGCCCGCCGCCGCTCCGCCGCCGTGCGGCACCCTGGTGAAGAACGTGAGGTTCTCGATGCCGACGTTGCGGGCGACTTCGATCTCCTCGTTCTCGTCGACGGTGAACGTCACCATGCCGTCGATATCGCGGGGCCGCAGGCCGGCATCGTCGATCGCCGTCTTGACTGCCTCGCAGGCGAGCTGCATTTCGGTGCGACCGGACGCCTTGGAGAACTCGGTCTGGCCGATACCGGCGAGGGCCGTTTTCCCGCCGATGCCGCCGCTCATACATCGACCCCGTCGAGCAGGCTCAGCTTCGCCGTGCCGGAGACATGGGTACCGAGGCTGTTGGTGCCCGTGAAGGTGACCTCGACCAAGCCCTCGCCGTTGGCCGGCGACTTGTCGGTGACGCTGCCTTCGAAGTGCAGCGGATCGTTCGGGTAGGCGGGCACACCGAGGCGAATGGACAGCCTTTTGACCATCGCCTCCGGTCCGGCCCAGTCGTGCAAAAACTTCACGCATAGCCCGTTGGTGGTCAGGATGTTGAGGAAGATGTCCTTGGAGCCTTGGGAATTGGCGAAGTCGCGATCATGGTGCACCGGCATGTAGTCACGCGAGGCGATGGCGCCGGCGACGATCAGCGTGGTGGTCACGGGCACGTCCATCGGTGTGACCTCGTCACCGACATTGATGGTGTTCCACGCCAGAGTCGTGGTGCGCCTGATGGTGGAGGTCATTTGCCGCTTCCTTCCGGGTATGCGTTGCCGAGCCGGGCCAGTTGCTGCGAGGCCGAGCCGAGTGCGAGTTCGTTCTGTTTGGCCCAAAGGAAATAACGGAATAACGGGTAGGTGATGTCGATTCCCATGCCGCCGTGCACCTGCTGGGCCGAGGCGGCGACCCGGGCGCCTGCCTCGGCGGCCCAGAACTTGGCGATGGCGGCCTCCCGATTGGCCGGTCGTCCTTGGGCGATCAACCATGCCGCGTGCCATGTGGTCCACCGGATGGCTTCGACGTCAATGAAAGCGTCGGCGAGGCGCTGCTGGACGGCCTGGAAGGATCCAATGGGGCGGCCGAACTGTTCACGCTCGCTGGTGTACGCGGCCGCTAGTTTCAAAGCCCTTTCCACAACGCCGATTTGGATCGCGCACAGGCCGACGAGGGCCCGGGTGTAGAGCGAGTCGACGATGTCCCCGTCGTCATGCTCGGTGAGCCGTTGGCCGGTCGCGCCGGTCAAACCGATATCGGCGTGGGGTTCACCGTTGGTGGTGGGGACCGGTGTGATTCTCACGCTATCGGTTCCGGTGTCGACGATGAATAGCCCCGGACCGTCCTCGGTCTGGGCCGACACAATTACGGCCGATGCAAGTTGCGCCGCGGGCACCAGCTCCTTCTCACCGTCGAGCCGCCACGTGTCGCCGTCGAGTCGTGCGGTGGTACGCGGTGCGGTCGGAGAGGAGTTGCCCGGCTCGACGAGCGCCGCGGTGAGGATCGTGCTGCCGTCGACCACGCCGGGTAGATACCTTTGCTGCAAAGCGGAATCACCGTGTCGCGCAATGGTGTCCGCGCCCAGAACGAGTGTGGCGTAGACAGGTACGGGCGCGACACTGAATCCGACCTCGCTGAGCAGCACGCCCAATTCCAGGAATCCGCCGCAGCTCCCGCCCGCGGATTCGGGTAGTGCGATGCCGAGTAGGTCGGCGGCCGCGAGTTCGTTCCACAGTCCCGCGTCGTAGCGCACGTCGCCGGACTCCAGTTCGGTCAGATGCTCGGGCGTGGCGCGGTGCTCGAACAGCTGACGCGCCACTTTACCGACGGTCTCTTGTTCCTCGGTGAAAGTGAAATCCATTAGTCCAACCGCCTTCGGTCAGCCGGCCGGCCGGAATTGGTGCAGCACCAACTCGTCGCCGCTCGGCAAGGCTTCGAAGGTCTCGTAAAAGACCTCGACGGGCATCCCGACCTCGATGGCGGCGGGTTCGATGCCGCAGAGGTTCGAGACGACGCGTACGCCCTCGTCGAGCTCGATGAGCGCCACAACGTACGGGTACTGCAGGAATGGCAGTGGCGGATAGTGCGGCATCACGAAGCTGTACACCGTGCCGCGACCCGACGCCACGACGTAGTTCCATTTCAGTGACTGGCACTTGCCGCACATCGGCCGTGGCGGAACACGTAACGTCTGGCAGTTTGCGCAGCGCTGGATGCGAAGTTCGTTGTCTTTCAAGCCCGACCAGAAGAATTCGGTGTCCGGGCTGATGGAAGGGGCGAGTCTGCTGGCCATCAGCTTCCCGTCTTGAATCGCAGGGTGCGGAACCACTGACGTCCGATGATGTCGCCGTCTTGATCGCGGTAGGTGGTCACCCAGGTGACGAAGAAGCCGTTGCCCATCGCGGTCTCCTTTTCGTCAGAGATCGAGTCAAAGACCGTCTCGGCGGTGATCTGGTCTCCGACCCGGGGATAGCGTTCGATCTCGAACTCGGAGTTCGTCGCGATGATGCCGGTGTAGCCGGCGTCGGACAGGAACTGCAGCGGGTTGCTCTTGATCTCGATCGGCACACCGCCGCGCTCGAGAATCCCCGCCAGTTTCGGCGGTGGCATCGTCCAGCTCTGCAGCATCACCGGCGACGAGACCAAGCCGCCGTATCGAGAGTTCTGCGCGAACTCCTCATCGAGGTACGCCGGGTTCATGTCGTCCAACGCGTGCGCCCAGTGCCGGATCATTGCGGTGTTCACCGGATCTGGCGCGTGAGCGGGTCTGCCGACCCCGTCGGTGGGTGTGCCGATCAACGCGTCGAGGTGCTGGCGCAGTTCGTCTTTGGTCAATTCGGTCATAGGTGTCGACACTCCTTTCAGGAGGCTCGCATGTCGCGGGGTGCGCGCGGCATCCCGAGGCCGGCCATGGCGATGATGTCGCGCTGCAGTTCGTTGGCGCCGCCGCCGAATGTGTTGATGACGGCGAATCGGTAGGCACTCTCCAGCTCGCCCTCGAGGGGAGCCGACGCCTCCTTGCGCAGGCCCGCCTGGCCCACAACGTCGAGCAGCTCGCGGGCCACCTGCTGGGTGAGCTCGGTACCGAAAACCTTTGCGGCCGACGCCTCGCCCATGCCGAGCGCACCGGAGCTCATGTTGGTGTTCACCTGTAAGTTGAGCAGCCGGTAGGCCGCGACCTGTGCCTCCACTCGCGCCAATGCCTGTTGCACCCACGGCTGGTCGATGACGAACCCGTCGTCGAGCTCAGTCGTCTTGGCCCACTCCAGCGTCTTGGCGAACAGTGGCTCCAGCGCACCGAGATTGCCCAGTGCCGCACGCTCGAGATTCAGCTGATTGGTGACCAGCTTCCAGCCCTGGTTCTCGCCGAGGACGATGGCGCTCTCGGGTACGCGCACATCGTCGTAGAAGGTGTAGTAGGTCGAGACGCCAGGCATAGTGCGCAGTGGTTTCCAGGAGAAGCCCGGGGAGTCGGTGGGCACGATGAATACCGTGATGCCCTTGTGCTTCTTGGCTTCTGGATCGGTGCGGGCGGCCAGCCAGATGTAGTCGGCGAACTCCGCGCCGCTGGTGAACATCTTGGAGCCGTTGATCACGAACTCGTCGCCGTCACGCACGGCGCTGGTCCGCAATGAGGCCAGATCACTACCGGCCCCCGGCTCCGAGTAGCCGATCGCGAAGTCGACGGAGCCATTGAGGATCGCGGGAAGGAACTTACGCTTCTGCTCCTCGGTTCCGTACTGGATGAGAGTAGGACCGACAGTGTTGAGGGTGACAAACGGCAGAGGTGCATGCACCCGCCGCGCCTCCTCGCCGAAGATGTACTGCTCGAGCGCAGTCAGTCCGCTGCCGCCGTACTCGACCGGCCATGCGACGCCGAGCAACCCGGCCTCGCCGAGCGCGCGGCGCGCCTCGGTGACTGCGGCGCCGCCCTCCATCTGTCCGGTGACTGCGGCGCGTCTCTCGGGCGTCATCACCTTCTCAAGGCGCTTCCGGTAGTCCTTGCGAAGCTGTTCCTGTTCGGGGGTGTAGTCGAAATCCATCAGACGCCCGCTCCCATCCGTACCGGCATGCGCTTGACGCCCGGCACCATCGTGGCGCGCAGCCGCGTCACATCGCCGGTCAGTTCGATGCTCGGATAGGCGCCCAGCAACACCTCGAACATCACCCTCGCCTCCAGCCGTGCCAGTTGCGCGCCGAGACACGCGTGTTCGCCGGCGCCGAATGCTATGTGGGGATTGGGGTTCCGGGTGATATCGAATTCCTCGCTGGTTGGGCCGAAGATCTCCTCGTCGCGGTTAGCCGCCCCGTAGAGCATGACCACCGTTTCACCCGCCTTGATCTGTTGGCCACGGATCTCGACGTCCTCGGTGGCTTCGCGTGCCATGTGGGTCACCGGGCTGGTGAACCGCAGCATCTCTTCGACTGCCAGCGGCAGAAGCTCGGGCTTCGAGCGAAGCAGCGCGAACTGATCGGGATGGTCCACCAGCGCCAGTGTGCCCAGCGCGATGAGGTTGCGTGTCGTCTCGTTGCCCGCCACCAGCAGCAGAAAGGAGAAGTTGAGTAGGTCCGCATCGGTGAGGCGCTCGCCGTCCACCTCGGCCGCTGCCAAAATGGACAGCAGGTCGTCCTGCCCGGTGACCTTGCCAGAGCGCCGCGCGTCGATCAGTTTGGTGAAGTACTCGTACAGCTCGCCGAGTGCGACCAGGTTGTCCATCTCGATATCGGGATCGGCGGTACCCACCGCCGCGTCCGACCATGTGCGGAACCGCTCCCAGTCCTCGGGCGGTGCGCCGAGCATCTCCGCAATCATCCGGGTCGGCAGCGGCGCGGCAATCTGCTCGGCGAACTCATAGTCCTGTGATGGGTCGACATCGTCGAGAATGCCCTTGACGATCTCACGCACCTTGGGTTCCAGCAAACTGACTTGCCGCCGGGTGAAACCAGAGTTGATCAGCTTGCGCAGCTGCCGGTGCCGTGGCGGATCGGTGAAGATCAGGTTCCCCTCCTGCACCGGGCTGGGCATCGCGGGATCCGGGATCGAGATGCCCTTCGTCGACGTGAAGGTCATCGGGTGGCCGGAGACGTGGCGGATGTCCTCGTACTTCGTCAGGGCCCAGAACTTGGTGACGTCGTTCCAGACCACCGGCGTGCTATTGCGCAGTTCGCGATAGCCCGGGTACGGATCGCCGGCGTAGTAGTCCGGAGAGTGCAGTGGCAACGTGGACGTCGGTCTGGAGGTGGAGTCAGTGGGCACTGCTGGCCTTCCTCGACACACGGGGGATCGGACAGTTAATTCGGATATGTCCGGTAATGCTGTGTCTACAGCACAGGTGTCGCCGATGTCAATCGCCATTCGCCCCGCTAAACGCCGAGAACATTGACGCCCGTGCATCATCAGGTGTACATAATTGAAGAATTGTCGGACACCTCGCATCGAGATCGGGGCGACACCGTACAGTTCGGCGACCAACCGGGAAGGTCCAGTGACGTGATGGCCGAATCGAGCCTGGTGGACAGGTACGGCGTCTATATCGATGGCGGTTGGGTCGAACCGGACACCGGACGATATGACGTCGTCAACCCGGCGACAGAGTTGGTGATTGCCTCGGCGCCGGATGCCGGGGTCGCGCAGGTCGAGCAGGCCATCGGTGCCGCGCGCACCGCCTTCGATTCCGGGCCGTGGGCCGTGGCGGATCCAGCCGAGCGGTCTCGCTGCCTCCAACAGCTCAGCGACGCGCTGCTCGCCCGAGGCGACGAGATCTACGCGCTGGCGCAGGCTGAGTGGGGCTGCACAGCAAACGAGCGCTTGATCCATGTGGAGGGCCCCGCGTTCATGGTCGGCCATGCCGCAGAACTCGCGCTCGAGCCGGCTGAGGCCCCGATGGACGCGTGGGGCGCGGCGGGCACCACCCTGTTGCGTTACGAGCCGCTCGGGGTGGTCGCGGCGATGACGCCGTGGAACTTCCCGCACACGCTGAACGTGATGAAGCTGGGAGCCGCGCTGGCCGCGGGCAACACGCTTGTCCTCAAGCCCTCGCCGTTGACACCGCTGGCCGGTCTCGCACTGGCGCGGCTGATCGACGAGGAGACCGACATTCCACCTGGCGTCGTCAACGTCGTCACTCCGAGCAGTGTGGAGGCCAGCAGGATCTTGACCGTCGATCCCCGCGTCGACATGGTCACCTTCACCGGAAGTTCGGCCGTCGGTCGCGACGTGATGGCCGGTGCCGCAACCTCAATGAAACGGATCCTGCTCGAGTGCGGCGGCAAGTCGGCGAGCATCCTGCTGGACGATGTCGATCTGACTGACGAATTGTTCGAGCGGCTGCTCTTCGAAGGCTGCACGATGCACGCAGGTCAGGCGTGCATCTTGAACAGTCGTCTGGTGGTCCCCGACAAGCTGCACGACGATGTCGTCGACCGGCTGGCCGAGCTGGCTCGCAACGTCACGGTGGGAGACCCGACCGACGAGGCCACCGGCATGGGTCCGCTGATCAGTCGCCAACACCTGGACAGGGTCGAGGGTTTCGTCAGGCGCGCGGAAAGCGACGGGGCCAAGATTGTCGCCGGCGGCAGGCGGCCGGCCGGACTCGACCGCGGTTTCTATTTCGAGCCCACGGTTTTGACGGATGCCACCGCGGAGTCGTTTATCGCGCAGGAGGAGGTGTTCGGGCCGGTATTGACGGTGCTGCGATACCGCGACGACGACGAAGCGGTCGGCATCGCAAACGATTCGGCCTACGGGCTCGGTGGCGCGGTCTGGGGCACCGACATCGAGCGCGCGGTCGGACTTGCGCGACGGATCAGGACCGGTCAGGTCTCGATCAACGGCACGATACCCGGCGACGCGCCCTTCGGCGGGTTCAAGCAGAGCGGAATCGGGCGCGAAGGCGGCGTCATGGGGCTGCGGGCATACATGGAACCCAAGGCGATCGGAGTGCCTGCGTGACAGGGTCCCTGTCCGGGCTGCGGGTGGTCGAGGTCGGAACCGATATTTCGGCGCCGTATTGCACGAAATTGCTCGTCGATCTGGGCGCCGACGTATACAAGGTTGAGTCGCCGACGGGGGATCCGCTGCGAAGGTGGGGGCCGTCGGGCGGATTGTTTGAGTATTTGAACGCTGGAAAGCACGGGCTGACTATCGATCTCGAGGCGCATCCCGATGCGCTCGCTGAGTTTATTGCTCACGCAGACGTGGTCGTCGAGGATCTGCCGGCCGGATCGGCCGACAGGTTCAACTGGGGACTCGACCGTGACGCTCTCCAACGCCTCAATCCGAATCTCGTGGTCGTCCGGATCTCCGACTACGGCCAGGAGGGCCCGCGCCGGAATCGCCAATCGACATCGCTGACCCTGCAGGCCGCGTCGGGCTGGGTCAACACTCGCCAACTCGGCCGGACGCCGGTACAGGCCGGCGTCCGCATCCCCGAGTACATCGCGGGCAGCTACGCCGCGCTCGCGGCGCTGACGGCCCTGCGGGTTGCCGATGCCGGTCTTGAGCGGGTGATCGAGGTCGATGTCTCGGCGTTCGAGTCGCTCTTGTCCACCTTGGCGTATCCGATGCTGATGGCCGAACGCTTGAAAAGCCTTGGTCTTCCGCCGAATTCAAAGGCGGGTCCGATGCTCGGCATAGTGCGTGGCGCCGACGGCTGGATCGGGATCAACTGCTTGACGGGACAGCACTGGCTGGACGTCTGCGCGATGGTAGGACTGCCGGAGTTCGGAGATCACCAGATAGCCATCATGTTGGGCGGTCCCGAACGCGAGGAGTTCTTCGCGAAGGCGCAGCCGTGGCTCGATTCGATGACCGTGGCCGACCTGGTCGAGTTGAGCCAGGCAATGCGAATCCCCGCCGCGCCGGTCAACGACGCAGCATCCATCCTGGACTGTCCCCAGTACCGCGAGCGCGGCTTCTTCATCGAAAGCGAATCGGAAGGCCAACGCTTCCTGCGACCGGGCGCACCGTTCCGCTTGGTCCGCACGCCGGTTGAGCCACCGAAGCCAGCCCCGCGGCTCGGAGACGTAGCTGCGGCTCCATCGCAGGACCAACGGACGGCGCCCCCCGTGTCTGAAGTTGACAATGCGACAATGCCATTCGCAGATCTCAAGGTTTTCGACCTGAGCACATTCTGGTCCGGCGCCTACCTCACCTGCTATCTGGGCGCATTCGGCGCTGATGTGGTGAAGGTCGAGTCGATCCAGCGTCCGGACGGTCACCGATATTCGGGCTCGCTGCTGCGCAGCACCGATGACTGGTACGAGATAGGGCCGATGTGGCAGGGCACCAACCTCAACAAGCGAGATATCACCTTGAATCTCAGCACCGAAGCCGGCCGCGAATTGGCCCTGAAGCTCGCCGCCGAAGCGGACGTCGTGGTGGAGAACTTCTCGCCGCGCGTGGTCGAGCAGTTCGGCCTGGATTATGCCTCGCTGGTGAAGGTGAATCCGGATGTCGTCATGGTCCGCATGCCGGGCCTCGGCCTCGAAGGCCCCTGGCGCGATTACGTCGGGTGGGCGCTGAACTTTGAGCAGATATCGGGGATGTCGGCGGCCACCGGTTACCCCGACGGCCCACCGTGCAACCTGCAGGGGCCTGCCGATCCGATCGTGGGTGTACACGCCACCGTCGCCCTGCTGGCCGCGCTCGAGCACAAACGCAGAACCGGTGAAGGCCAACTGATCGAGGTCGCGCAGATCGAGGTCGGCGCGGCGGTGACCGCCGAGCCGGTCATCGAATACTCACTGACCCACCAGTTGCGCCAACGAGAAGGGAATCGACACCGCTGCTACGCACAAGGCGTCTATCCGGCCAGTGGCGATGACGAGTGGGTCGCCGTTTCGGTGCGTGATGATGCCGACTGGGCCGCCGTCGTCGACGCCATCGGTCGTCCTGAACTGAACGAGGATCCGCGGTTCGCCTCACCGGAGGCACGGCTGCACAACCACGACGCGTTCGACGAAGTGCTCGCCCGGTGGACTGCGCGCCGAACATCAGACGAGGCCGCCGACCGTCTGCGGCGGGGCGGAGTACCCGCGGAGCGGATACTCACCGCGGACCGCATGTACGACATCGACCAGCTCCAGGTGCGCGGCTTTTACGAGGAGCTCGAGCATCCACTCTCTGGCCGACATCGGTTCCCGGGCTGGCCGTTTCGGATCACGCCGGGACCGCGGCGTCATCACCGTGCACCGTCGCCGACGCTCGGTCAGCACAACGACGAGGTGCTGGGCGCTCTCGGTCTGTCAGATGACGAGCTGACGAAACTGCGCGACGATCAGATTATCGGCGAGCGGCTGCTGAACGCGTAGGTTCAGGCATCGACCATGGCCGCGATGGTGTCGACCACACATGCCGGTCGGTCGGACCCCTCAACCTCGACGGTGACTCGCACGGTGGCCCGCCCACCCTTGTCGTTGCGTTCCACCTTGATCAGTTCGGCGCCGGCGCGGATGCGCGAGTCGACGGGCACCGGGGCGGGGAAGCGAAGCTTGTCAGAACCGTAGTTGACTTGCATCGACAGTCCCGTCACCTGGTAAATCTGTTGCACCAGAATGGGAACCAGCGACAGGGTGAGATATCCGTGCGCGATCGTCCTACCGTATGGGCCGTTGGCCGCCCGCTCCGCGTCGACATGAATCCATTGGTGGTCACCGGTCGCCTCGGCGAACAGGTCGATTTCCTTCTGGGTGACCTCGTGCCACCCGCTGTAGCCGAGGTGCTCGCCGACGTGCGATTCGAAGCCGGAGATGCCCTCGTAGACCGTGGGCATGGACTGCGTCATGCTGGGACCTTGAGTCCCAACTGCTCAATGGCGTTGCCGCCCATGATCTTCGCCTTCGCGGCATCGGAGATGCCGTCGAGCCGGTCGACAAAGCTCAACGGGTCGCCGATGCCCTCGGGGTGGGGAAAGTCGGAGCCGAACATCACGTGATCCTCACCCATGATGTCGACGATCCCCTTGACGTCGTCCTCGAGGAACGGGTGGATGTAGATGTTGCGTTTGAACACCGCGACAGGGTGCTCGTCGAACTCCTTGGGCATGATCTTGTACGCGGTGTTGAGCTGTTCGAGAAGATTGCGTACCCACCCGCTGCCGTTCTCGACGCAAAATATCTTCAAGTCGGGGAAGCGGGACAGTGCACCGTGGCAGATCATCGCGGCCAGGGTGTCCTCGATGGCGCGGTGGCCCATCACCACCTCGCGCAGTGCGCTGGGCTTGAACGAGAGGTACTCGTCGCCGCCCTCCCATTCCATCAGGTGCTTCTGGTATCCGCTATCCGACGCATGCATGGTCACCGGAATACCGGCCTTGACGACTTCTTCCCAGAACGGGTCGAACTCGGGCAGACCCATAGACCGCGAGCCGCCGAAGCGGCTGGGCACCGGAGCGGGGCGAACCAAGAACGTCTTCATGCCCCGCTCGAGGCACCAGTGCAGCTCCTTGATGGCCTCGGCGACCAGGGGCAGGCAGACGACGGGCGTCGCGAAGATGCGGTTGTGATAGTTGAACGTCCAGTGTTCGTGCATCCACTCGTTGAGGGCATGGATGATGGCGTGGGTTAGTACGACGTCGTCGGTGGTGCGCTCCTCGATGAGGCTGGCGAGGGTGGGGTACATGACGCATTGATCAATGCCGAGCTCATCCATCAGCTCCAACCTGGGAGCCGGGGACTGGTAAGCGGGGATGACATTCATTGCCTCACCGATGAACTCGCGGAAGTTGAGCCCTTCTGGATTGTTGCCCAGGAAGTAATCCTCGGCGCTGCCCGGCCTCGCCACCCGCTCGAACGTCGGGTTGGGGATCATGTGGCTGATGTGGTCCTTGACGACAAGCTTGGGCCGGCCGTTGACCTCGACGTAGCCGACCTTGCCTTTGTGTTCCTTGGGCAGGTACTTGGTGAGCGCGTCCGTCGTCTCGTACATGTGGTTGTCGATGTCGAAGACCGGATACGGCAAGGACCGGGTAGACATGTGACGGATCCCTCCAGAGCAGCGAATATGGCCGTTTACGCTTTGTGGAAACGACGTTATCACCAACGCCCCGCAACATCTATGCGGGGTCATGTCCTACAGAGATCGTTCCACGCGTTCACGACTGCTTCGGTAGTGGTCACGGTGGCCAGGAGGGCCAACGTGTTGTCGATGATCGATTCCGCGTAGTCGCGCGGGTAACCGCTCACCGCATCACGCGGAAGCACGAACTGATAGCTGCGATTGACCGCGTCCATCACGAAGTTCTGAATCGCGATGTTGACCGAAACGCCTACGCCCACGATCGTCTGGATACCGAGGTTGCGCAGCACCGAGTCGAGGTCGGTGCCGGTCATCGGTCCGACACCGTGCGTGCGGTTAAGGACCAGATCGCTTGGTTCCGGACCGAACTCAGGCAGCACCGAGGCGCCGGGGCTACCCGGGGTCAAATCGGCGGCGAATGACTTGCCCGCCATGAACAGCCTGGCGTTGGTATTGGACCCGCGATTGTCCGGGCGCTTTTGCATGACGCAGTGCACGACCGAAACGCCGGTCGCGCGTGCCGCCTTGAGGAGCGCGGCGATGTTGGGTATCGCCTCCCGTCTGGCTTCCTCCGCCAGCATCGGCAGGCCGGCCTGAGGGCCGATCACTCCGCCTTGGCATTCCTGGGTGACCAGGGCGGTCGTTGCGGGTGTCAACAGATCGAGCAGGCTGGGTTGCGGCATGAGAATAGACGTTATCGTGTGTGAGAACGTAATTTCCAGTCACGGACCGCTGGGAGGTACATGGACGCCTGGGAGCTCGATATCCGCGAGTCGGTGCGCCAGACGCTCGCCGACTACACCGCCGCCACCGACCGGTTCGATCTGCGCGGTCTCGCCGTCTGCTTCACGCCGGACGGCGTCCTCGAGTTCACCGGCGGAGCGCAACCGCTCACCGGTCCTGCGGCGATCGAGGCGGGGCTCGGTGCTGCCATGTCCAAGGATCCCGACCCGGCGAGACGGGTGCCGACTCATGTGCGCCATCATGTTTCGAGCATTCGGTTTGGTCGCGTCGCCACGGACCGTGTCGAGGTCAGTAGCTATTTCGCCGTCCACACCGACATCGGCCTCGACCATTGGGGACGCTATCGCGACGTCCTCGTCCCGCTGGACGGGCGGTGGTTGTTCGCGCATCGTCGTATCAGCGTCGACGCCTTTGCTGCCGACAGCCTCATGCGATGAACTTCTCGGCGAAAGCGTGCGCGTGGTCGATGAACTCGGCCCGGGTGGCTCCCTGGGGCGCGATGGTCAGCCAGGTCACGCCCATCGCCTCCAGCTTCGCGATCGTGGCGTGCCGTTCGTCGGTCGATATGCTGTCGTCGAGCAGGTTGCCTGCCGAGAAACAGATGTCCAGCGGCTCCGTGCGGCCGATCTCAGCCGCGTGCTTCTTGGCCCACACGATGGCCGCCGCCAGTTCCTCCAGCGTCGAGATTTCCGCGGTCCGTGACGCGGCGGCGTAGCCGAACGTGTTGAACGGCGCCCACCCCTGGGCGCGGGCAACCGCACGGCGGACGGCGGGCCTGCTGTTGCCGCCGACCCAAATCGGGGGTGGGGTCGCCGGTACTGGATAGAGTCGCACACCTCGAGCCGCGAACGAGCTGCCCTCGTACGCGACATCGTCGCCGGTGAGCACCTTGTCCAGCACGTCGAGCGCCTCGTCGAGCAAAGCCCCGCGGTTGTCGAAATCGATTCCAAGCGCCCTGAATTCGGGTTTGAGGTAACCCGCGGCGGTACCCAGTATCAGCCGACCGCCGGAGAGGACGTCCAGGCTCTGGATCGACTTCGCGCCCAGAAAGGGATTGCGGTAGGCCGCGATGTAGACGTTGGTGAGCAGCTTCACCTCCGTGGTGGCGGCCGCCGCGAACGACAGCGCGACGAACGGGTCCAGGGCGTGGTGTCCGCCGTGGTCGAGCCATTTCGCGTCGGGGGCGGGGTGATCGGTGACGTGCACGGCGGCGAAGCCGCTCGCCTCGCCGACCCGGGCGATTTCGGATATCGCGTCGGCGGTGACGAATTCAGTTACGGCGTCTACCCGCTGGGTGGGCAGTTCGAGGGAGTACGAGATGGTCACGTTCGTCCTTTCATGGTGCGGCTAAGGCTGCCAAGCGTTGGGCATGGTGGTCGGGGCTGCCGAAGATCAGCTCGGTGGCCTTGGCGCGCCGAACGTAGAGGTGTGCGTCGTGTTCCCAGGTAAACCCGATTCCGCCGTGGATTCGCATGTTGTCCAAGGCGACTTGCAGAAAGGCCTCCGAGCAGGCCATCTTCGCCACCGACGCGGCAATCGGCAGGTCGCTGCCGTCGGCGGATTCCGCAGCGTGGACGGCGGCGGAGCGAGCGCCCTCGACGAGCACCAGCATGTCCGCGCACCGGTGCTTGACGGCCTGAAAGCTGCCGATGGCGCGCCCGAACTGAACTCGCTCCTTGGCGTAGCCCACGGCCATATCGAGGCAGCGTTGGGCGCCGCCAACCTGCTCGGCGGCCAGCGCGGCGATCGCGAGGTCGCACGTGCGGGCCAGGCCCGCGGCAGCGTCCCCATCGGTTCCGATCAATCGTGCGGGGACGTCGTGGAACCGTAGGCGTGCGACCTTGCGCGTGCGGTCGAGCGTGGCGAGCGGTTCACGCGTCAGCCCGTCGGCGTCCGCCGCGACCGCGAACAGTGATGTGCCTGCGCTCGTATTCGCCGCGGCGAGAATGACATCGGCGGTATGGCCGTCGAGGACGAGATCCGCATCGCCATGAATCCGATGACCGGTGCCACCGGCGCGTGCAGTCAGTGTGACGGCTTGCGGCTCCCACGCATCGAGGCCGCCGTTGAGGATCGCCGTCGCGGTCATGGATCCGTCGACGAAACGCGGTAGGTAGTCGCCCATCGCGACGGTATCGCCGCTACAGAGGATCGCTTGCGTGGCGAGTGCGACGGTGGAGAAGAACGGCGCACACAACAGGGCGGCGCCCATCTCCTCGAACACGACCGCGAGTTCGGCCAAGGTGGCACCCGCACCGCCGAACTCCTCGGGAACGGCGATGCCGTGCAGCCCCAGTTCGCCGGCCATCTGATGCCACACCGATTCGTCATATCCCTCCGCGGTGGACATGAGGTCGCGTACCCGGCCGGACGGCGAGGCGGCCTCCAGGAACTCCCGCACCGCCTGTCGGAGTTCGTCGGCTTCGCTCATCCTGGTTCCTTCGGTGTGGGTCTGCCCGGCCCGACCCGGGATAGGCATTGCCGGGAAAGGATAGTATCTTTTCTGAAATAGGAGAATCACCATTCTCGCATGAAGGAGCCGCGCGGTGACGACGAAACTCGACTACGGGATCATCGACTGCGACACGCATTGCTACGAGACGCGTGACGCGTTTACTCGATACCTGCCCAAGGAGTTCCAGAATCGCGCGATCACCACCGTTCGGGGAGCCGACGGGGTCGAGGTAATCCTCGCCGGCCATCGTGTCGCAACCTTCAACAGCGAAGGGGGGCTGGGGCTGGACGTCGCATACCGCCCCGGATCGCTGAAAGAGATGCTCAGGCAGATGGGATCAGGCAACCCAGAGGAGTCCTACGAGCCCCAACCCATGCAGCCCGAGTACATCGAGCGGTCAGCACGGCTCGCGGTGATGGGGAAGCAGAACGTCGAGCGGATGGTCATCTACCCGAGCGGCATGGCCCTGGCTGCCGAGCACTACGTCGACGACACCGCGGCGCTATACGCAAATCTCCGGTCCTTCAATCGATGGTTCGACGAGGAATGGGGGTTCAACTACCAGGACCGCATATACGCGACCGGGCTGCTTTCACTTCGCGACCTCGACTCGGCCATCCGCGAAACCGACGCCTTGATCGCGCAGGGCGCGAAGTTTGTCATGTTGCCGACGGGACCGGCATACGGCAGATCTCCCGGCGATCCCCACTTTGATCCGATTTACGCCCGGCTTCAGGAAGCCGGCTGCGTCCTCGTGTTCCACATCATGCCCTTCTGGTACTTCGATGCGATCTCGCCTGCCTGGGGGCACTGCGCAGATCCTGCCTCGTGGCACATGTCGGCCTGGCAGTGGATGAACGTCTACGGCCAACGCCCGATCGAGGACACCCTCTCAGCGCTGATCTTCGACAACCTGTTCGGCCGCTTTCCCGGCTTGAACGTGCTTGTCGCCGAACACGGTGCAGAGTGGGTGCCCTTCTTCACCAAACACATGGACAAGAGCCGCGGCATGGGCCGAAATGGTCCATGGATCGGCGGGAAACTGACGGAAAAGCCGTCTGCCATCTTCCGCCAGCACGTCCGGGTGGTGCCGTATCCCGAGGACGATACGCCCGCGATCGTCGCCAGCTTGGGCTACGACGACTGTCTGGTGATGGGCTCCGATTACCCGCATGCGGAAGGACTGGCCGAGCCTGCTGACTTCGTCAAGTTGCTCGACCCGCTCGACGATGCCACCAAGAAACGGATAATGCGTGACAACGCTGAGCATCTCATTGGGCGGAGCTAGACGCTCTATGGCAGATGATGACATCGATCTCGATCTGCTGCGCGCAGGGGCGCGCGATTTCCTGACCGGGCGCCGCGCCCAAGACTCGGTCAAAGAACTCGCGGCCATGGACTGGACGGGGCTGCTCGTCGAGGAGAATCTCGGCGGCAGCGGTTGGCGTCCTGTGGAGACGACGGTCATCGCCGAGGAACTCGGCCGCGCGCACAACTCGTCAACCTGGTTTGGGTCCGTGCTATCTGCTGCCGCGTTGGCTTCGGCACCCGGCGAGGTGCGCGACCGATGGTTGCCCGCGATGCTCGACGGAACCGCGACGGCGGGCTGCGCGCAGTCTGCCGACACGGTTCGGGTTGCGCGCGGAGATGCGATTGACATCCTGGTCACACTGGGGCACAACGGAATCCATCTGTTCGAGTTAGCGGAAACAATCCCGCGAAGCCGTGATGACGAGCTGCTGGATCTCGACCGCGCAGCATGGCGCGTCGAGGCCGGTGGGGCGGACAGCGTGTTGATCGGCGGCCCGCAACGGGCGGCTCAGCTGCTGGCGGTGGCCAGGGTCCTGCTCGGCGCGGATTCGCTGGGAGCCTTTTCGAGCACGTTCGAGCGGTTGGTCGGCTACCTGAAGGAGCGCATCGCGTTCGGTGCGCCGATCGCGAGTTTTCAAGTGGTGCAACACCGACTGGTGGATCTGTTGGTGTTCGAGGCGAAGGCACGCGCGATCGTCATGAAGGCGTGCCGCGCCCTCGAGGCCGACGAAAACTTGGACGTCGCAATCACATTATCCGCCGCGGCGCACGCGTTCGTCGCCGCCAAGGCAACCGCTGCCGTGGACGAGTGTATGCAACTGTCGGGTGGCATCGGATTCACCTGGGAGTACCCGTTGCATCGCGAGCTGCGTCGGGTATTCACCAACGGCTATCTGCTCGGCACGGCTCGCTCCAGCCGTGCGCTTTTTGCGCAAAGGTCGGGCTGGTGAGCGTCGCACCCGCCCGTCCCAGCGAAGCGGAGCTGACCGAGTTCAGGCATCGGGTCAGGGCGCACATCGCCGAGCACGCACCTCCATTCGACGCCAGAGAGGGACGTCGGGCGCCGGAAAACGCCGAGCAGGAAGCGCAGTTGCGCAGGTGGTTCGCGACGTTGTTCGATGCGAGTTTCGTCGGGGCGGACTGGCCGGTCGAGCACGGCGGACGTGCGGATCACCACCCCCTGCACGACCGCATTCTCAGCGAAGAGCTCCTGCGTGCCCGTGCCCCGCGCCCCGTCGACCAGGTCAACCTTGCGGCCCACGTGCTCCTGCACTTCGGGTCGGACGAGCAGAAGGCCGCACTGCTGCCGCCGATCCGGCGCAGCGAGCACGTGTGGTGTCAGTTGCTCAGCGAACCCGATGCCGGCAGCGATATCGCCGCCGTCCGCAGCAGGGCTGTCGGGCAACCGGACGGAACATGGGTGCTCGACGGTCAGAAAACCTGGATCACCGACGGCCACTGGGCCGACATGGGGCTCGCGCTCATCCGCACCGACCCGGCTTCACTGCGCCACCAAGGCCTTTCGGTGTTCGCGGTGCCCATGTCGACGCCAGGCGTCGAGGTTCGTCCGATCCGGACGATCAACGAGGCGATCGAGGTGAACGAGGTTTTTCTCGATGGCGTAACGCTGCCGGCGGGAAGCCTGATCGGCGAGCCCGGCCAGGGATGGCCGATCATCATGGCGGGCTTGGACTTCGAACGGTTCGGCATCGGCGGAAACGTCATCCTGCTCGAGCTGCTGATCGACGATCTGGTGATGGTGGCGCGCAACGCCACCCTCGACGGCATCCCGGCGCTTGAACGCGATGACATCCGGCAGACAGTGGGCGAGTTGGCCGTCGAAGCCGAAGTGGCGAAGGCCTTCATCGACGATCACGTCGAACGTCTGATCATCGGCGCGGATCAACCGGGTGACGGCTCGATAGCCAAACTCAGCTTCTCCGAGACCTACCACCGGGTTTCGGCCTATGGCACCGAACTCGCCGCGATGGTATGCACCGTAGCGGCCGATCCGAGTGTCGAGCAGGCCAAACAGCGTCTCCGAGAATGCTGGCTATGGTCACGTGCCTATACGATCTCCGGCGGAAGCTCGGAGATGATGCGTAACATCCTCGCCAAACGTCGGCTGTTGTTGCCGAGCAAGTGATGTCCGAAACCTACTGGAGCCTGGTCGAAGCGGCGGCCGAGACAAATCCCGACCGCGTCGTCCTCGTCGACGACTTCGGCCGCAGTCTGACGAATTCGCAGCTGCGGGATTCGGCGGCAAGCGTCGCAGCGGCATTGGCAGAACGCGGGGTTGGTGTCGGTTCGGTAGTTTCCTGGCAGCTGCCCACCACTCTGGAGACGATGGTTGTCATGGCGGCACTGACCCGACTCGGCGCCGTGCAGAACCCGATCCTGCCCATCTGGCGCGAGAGCGAAGTCCGTTTCGTCACTGAACAACTCGCGACCGAAGTGTTCATCGTCCCGGGCCATTGGCGGGGTTTCGACCACACCGCACTTGCGTCGAAGCTGGCAAAGGAGCGGCCGATGTCGGTGGTCGTCATAGATCATGACGCGCCGATAACGGAAGGGCTTCGCCTGCCGGTCGGCGATCCGATCCGTCTCCCCGCGCCGCCGAGGTCCGGCGAAGATCCACGCTGGGTTTACTACTCCTCGGGCACCACTGCGGCGCCAAAGGGCGTGCGGCATTGCGATCGCTCGGTTATCGCCGGGTCGGCCGGAGTAGTGGGAATGTTTGGCGCGTCGAACACCGACGTCAATCCGATTACGTTTCCGGTTTCGCATATAGGCGGTGCCGCGATGTTGGCGGCGAGCCTGTTCACCGGGATGCGGCTGGTGTTGTTCGACACCTTCGATCCCGTGCTCACCCCAAAGGCGGTCGCGGCGCATCGGCCGACGATGCTCGGGTCGGCTACCCCCTTCTTCGTCGCCTACATGGCAGCACAGCGGGAGCACGGCACCGATCCGCTGTTCCCCGATCTGCGGGGCTGTGTCGGCGGTGGAGCGCCGATCACCGCCGAGCTGGGACGACAAGTGCGCGAGACGTTTTCGGTCGCCGGAGTGGCCAATGCGTGGGGGCTCACCGAGTTTCCGGTCGTGACCTCACCACCGCCGGACGGAGAGCCGGACGTGCTTGACCACACCGTGGGCCGCCCGGTGCCGGGGGTAGGCATCCGTGTCGTCGACGAGTCCGAACGGGAGGTCGGTCCTGGCGAAGTCGGCGAGCTCCGGCTCAAGGGGCCGCAGTGCTTCCTTGGCTACGTTGACGAGACGCTCAACGGCGATGCGTTCGACGCCGACGGCTGGTTTCGCAGCGGCGACCGAGGTCGTATCGATGCCGAAGGAAACGTCGTCATCACCGGACGGATCAAGGACGCGATCATCCGCAATGCGGAAACAATCTCGGCGCTGGAGATCGAGGGTGTTCTGGCCACCCACCCCGCCGTCGCCGACGTCGCGGTCATCGGCGTGCCGGATCTTCGTACGGGTGAACGTGTTTGCGCAGTCGTTGTCGCTGCACCCGGACGAGATGTCACGCTTGCCGAGCTCGCGGAACACTGCGCGACGCAAAATCTGAGCCGACACAAATCACCGGAGCGGCTCGAGGTCGTGGAGGCGCTTCCGCGAAATCTCACCGGCAAGGTGTTGAAGAATGAACTTCGCAGCCGGTTCGGCGAAACGTAGAGGGTTTGGAACTGCCGGTGGGAATGTTCACGCTTCGGTTCGATATGAGAGCACCGCAGATCGGTGCGCCCGCGAGCGAACTCTACGCAGCGGCCGCCGACATGGCCGCATGGGCCGAGTCCCGCGGATGCGTGGCCGTCGTGTTGTGCGAACACCATTGCGCCGCCGACGGTTACTTGCCGTCGCCGCTGCTGCTCGGCTCGGCGATCGCGGCGCGGACCAAGCGGCTGATGCTGAACTTGGTCGTCATTCTTCCGTTCTACGATGTGGCCCGGCTGGCCGAGGACATATCGGTGCTGGACCACATCAGCGCTGGCCGGGCCAGTTATGTGTTCGGGATTGGCTATCGCCGAGAGGAATTCGACCACTTCGGGCTCTCGTTGTCCGAGCGTGGACGACTGGCTGAGGAGAAGCTCGGCATTCTGCGCCGGTTGCTCACCGGCGAGGAGGTCGTTCATGGGGGCCGGCGGATGAAGGTGACGCCACTGCCGCACACTGCGGGTGGGCCGATGTTGATGTGGGGTGGGGCGAGCCTGGCCGCCGCGCGGCGCGCTGGCCGAAACGGCCTTGGTCTGCTGGCCAACGGCGGGGTCCCGGGCATGCGGGAGGCCTATGAACAGGCGTGTCGGCAGAATGGTCACCAACCGGGTTTCGTGCTGATTCCCGAGCGCGACGCGGCCACCAATTGCTTCGTGGCAGAGGATGTCGACGCGGCGTGGGACGAGATCGGCAAGTACCTGCTGCACGATGCGATGGCATACGGCGAGTGGAATCCCGACAACGCCGTGTCGGCCAACATCACGCACGCGAAGACCGTCGACGAGCTGCGGCGTCAGGCCACGACGCACGTGATTCTGTCGGTGGAGGAGGCGGCCGAGCGTGTCGCCAGCGGGGAAGTCATGAACCTCTCACCACTGTGCGGCGGCATGCCAACCGAGATTGCGTGGCCCTACTTGAAGCGCTTCGCCGATCTCGGACAGCTGGCAACCTAGATCCCGATGAGCTCCTTGAGATTTCCCCCCATGACGCGCGCGGTGATGTCGGCTGGAAGGTTTGCGAGTTCGCCTACGAATTTCGCCGGTTCGGCGAGCCCCTCCGGGTGCGGGTAGTCCGATCCGAACATTACGCGGTCCGTGCCGAGAATGTCGATGAGGTGCGACATGTCCTCCTCGTGAAACGGGTTGACCCACACGTGCCTGCGGAAGACATCACAAGGATGCTCGCTGAAGTCATACGGCCTCTTTCGGTAGACGCGGTCGAACACGTCCAACAGGCGGTGCGCCCACGAGCCGCCGTTCTCGACCACGCCGACGCGCACCCCGGGAAAACGTTCGAACACCCCGTGCGCGATGAAGGCTGCGAGGGTATCGAAGATGTTTCGGCTCTCCTCGTAAATGAAACCCCGCAGCTTGCTTAGCGCGAAACCGTTGAACTCGGTTGCGTCCTCCCAATCGTCGACGTAGCGCTCATATCCGGAGTCCGAATTGTGCATTTGGACCGAGATGCCCGACGACTCGACCAGCCGCCAGAACTCGTCGAATTCGGGCAGCGCTGCAGAACGGGAGGTGCCGTCCTCGCGCGGGACCGGTGCCGGCCTAATCAGCACCGTCCTGGCTCCGTTTTCCAGGCACCAGTCAAGTTCCTGGACGCCCAACGCGGGGTCGTTGAGCGAGATCGCGGGGACGGGGAAGATCCGGTTCCGATAGTTGAACGTCCAGTCTTCGAGTAGCCACCGGTTGAACGCATGCGTGACGGCGTGGGTGAGTTCGGTGTCGGATTTGGTCCGTTCCTCGAGCATGCCGGCCGTCGTCGGAAACATCACGGCGCCGTCGACGCCTTGGCGTTCCATCAATGCCAGGCGCAGGTCGGGACGCCGAAATTCGTCGGGGCACCGGATTGGCTCGGCAAGTTCGCGCAGCGTCTTGCCTTCCGGATTTACGCCCCGGAAGTAGTCGGCCCAAGCGCCCGGCGTCGGAATAACTTCATAAGTCGGGTTGGGTATGGTCTCGGTGATGACGCCGAGGATCTGCAGCTTCTTGCGCCCGTTCACGTCGACGAACTTCAGCGCCTCGGAGTATTTCTCCGGCAGGTAGCGGGTGTAGGCATCGATGGTCTCGTACATGTGGTTGTCGGCATCCCAGACCTCGAACGCTTTTCCATCAGTCACCAGCGCCTCCAACATGTGTGAGAATGTTGATTCTCAATATAGCAAACTGCAATATCCGGCCCCATCGGCCCTAGAGATTCATAAAATGACCACCGTCTACACCCAGGGTCTGCCCGGTGATGTAGCGCGCATCGGGACCGATCAGAAATGCGACGGCCGACCCGATGTCTTGCTCTGGGTCGCCGATGCGTCCCAGGGGAATCCTGCGAGCCAACCTCTCCTCCATCGCGGGTTCCGCCTCGATCGCGGCGGTCATGGCAGGCGAATACGCAAGCGGTGACACCACGTTCACCGTGATGCCGTGCGGAGCCCATTCGCGGGCCAAGCTCTTGGCGAAGCCGCGCAGCGCGCCCTTCATCGTCGCGTACAAGGGCAGTGTCGCGCTGCCCTCCATCCCAGCCGGCGACGTCATGACCACGAACGTGCCGCCGCGTTGCTTGAGCGCCCAAAACGCGGCGGCGGCACAGTGTTGGGCACCGCCGAGGGAGACGGAGAAGTGATCCTCCCAGAGCGCGCGATCCACATCCGCCAGTTGGTGCGGCTTGCTCGAGGAATTGCTCGTGGCGTTGTGCACAATGGCGTCGAGCCCGCCGGTGAGCCCGACCGCGAGGGAAACCGCGTCGGCGACCGCGGCCCGATCGGTGACGTCGCAACGGGCCCATGTCGCGCGATGCCCGCGCGAGGTGATTTCGTCGGCGACCGACTGTCCAGTGTCGGAACGGGTGGCGACGATCGTGTGCGCCCCCGCAGCGGCCAGGGCCATCGCTATGCCACGCCCGACACCGCCGCCAGACCCGGTCACCAGCACGGTGAGTCCTTCGAGCTTCACGGCAACATCACTGATCCGCCGTCGACGATGACTGTCTGCCCGGTGAGGTGGTCGATGTCATGGCGCAGAAGAAACTTAGCCGTCTCCACGACGGAGTGAATCAGCATGCCGTCATTGGACACCGCGGCAGAAGTCAGGTGAGACGCGTCGATGTCCGACCGGAAGAGGCTCACTGGCGCGGCAATGATGTTGACCGCGATACCCTCCGATCCCCATTGCCGCGCCGCCGATTTCGCCATCGACCGAATGCCCTCGATCGCGGCGGTGTAATTCACCAGCCCCGCTGCACCCGAGATTCCGATGGTCGGCAGTATCACGACGATTCGCCTGTCATCGGCCACCATGGACGTGTACGCCGCTTGGAGCGCGACAAGGGTTTGCCACATCGTCTCGTCAGCAGCCGCGTTCGCGTCGACGACAATCACGTCGCCAACCTCGTCGGCCAACGCCCTCGAGAGGGCCTCGGCGGGACCAAGGACGACCGCGGTCACGCGTCGGCCAAAGCGGCGAGGTCGCGTCTGACGACCTTGCCGACATCGTTGCGTGGCAACCGCTCGACGAACACGACACGCACGGGTACGCGGTAGGGCGTCAGGTGCTCCCGGCACCAGGCGATCAGGTCGTCTTCGGACAGATCGTGGGCGTGACAAGCGACGAACGCCCAGGGCACCTCGCCGAGGCGCTCATCGGGAATGCCCACCACGGCCGCTTCGCGTACTCCCTCGGCGGCCAGCAGCACGTCCTCCACGGTGCCGGGAAAGACCTTCAGCCCACCGCGGTTGATCATGTCCGACACCCGGCCGTCCAGCCATAGGAATCCGTCCTCGTCGAACCACCCGAGGTCGCCGGTGTGGAACCAGCCGTCGTCAGTGAGCCTGTCAAGAAACGCCGGATCGATCTTGCGAGCCGCCGTCGTCGGCGTGCGCACCATCACCTCGTCGTCGGCGATCGTGACATCAATGCCGGGCAGCGGGCGTCCGACCGAGCCGAGCTTGGTCTCGCCCCATTCCCGCGCGTCGGCGGCCGACCATCCGACGACTTCGCCGCCGAGTTCGGTTTGGCCGTAGGAGTTGAGCACGATGACGCCGAACTTGTCGCGGAACCTGCCGGCTTGCACGGGGGACAGGGGAGCGGTGATCGATCGTACGATCTTCAGCGGCGACAGGTCGGTGACCGACTCGTCGTGCAGGACCATCGTCAACGCCGCCGGGGGCAAAACCGTGGAGCGCAACCGGTGCCGCTTGACCAGTGCGGCGAACTCGGCAGGTGAGAACTTGTCCATGAGCACCACCCCCGAGCCCGCCCGAAAGGCGAACAGCACCTGGTAGATGCCGGCCCATAACGACAGCGAGAGCGGAACGAGGTTCGGCATTGGTGCCCGGTTCGCTCTGGCCGCCGCCGGTTTCGCGCCGCGGAGCTTGGCCAACAGGCGGTCGATCAGATCCAGGACGGTTGCATGACGAAGTGGCACCGGCTTCGGCGGGCCGGTGGTTCCCGACGTGAATTGCAGCAGTGCCACATCCCGGTCGTAGTGCCGCGGATCGGGCGGCCGTTCCGACGATGGCGAAAGCGACCAGGCCAAGCGCGAGGCGGCCACGACGGGCAACTTGTAATCCGAGAAGCGAAGGGCCAGCTCAGGTGTGGTGATGACGGCGACCGGCCGCAATGTTGCGAGCTGGGATGCCAACTCCTTATCGGCGGCCCGTGGGTTGAGCGGCGTGTAAACCCCACCGGCACGCCAGGTCCCGAACAACGCGGCCACCGTGCCGGCATCGTTGGGCAGCATCGCCGCGACGACTTGTCCGGACACCAAGCCGGCTTCGGTGAGTATCGCGGCCAGGCGATCTGCGCTCGCCACCATATCGTCGCGCGAGACATCGGCGGTCAACGTGTGCACGGCCGTGTCGGGCAGGTCGGCCAGCAGTTCGGCGAGACTCACGAGTCCGCTTCCAGTGGTTGCCAATCCGGTGTGCGCTTGTCTGCGAACGCCCGTGGCCCCTCGTTCTGGTCGGGATGGCCCCACATCGACGTCAAGTGCTTGGCGCCCGCTCGGCACGCATCCGTCAAGCCGTATTCGAGCGCGCCCCACAACGCGCGCTTGGTCGCCCGCATCGCGGCGGGCGAGTTCAACGCGATCTTCTCGGCGAGTTCCTGCGCGACGTCGCGGAGCTTGTCGGGAGGGTCGACGATCTGGCTGATCATGCCGAGCTGGTACGCGCGTTGGGCCGTCAGGCGTTCGTGGCTGCCGACGAGCGCCATCCTCAACACCGCCTCGGCGGGCATCTTTCGCATCAGGGCGATTGTCTCCAGCGCGCTGACCTGGCCGATGGAGACGTGCGGGTCGACGAAGGTCGCATCGGACGACGCGATGACGATGTCGGCGTCGGCGACCCAATGCAGTCCGCCACCCGCGCACACCCCGTTGACGGCCGTGATGACGGGCTTTCCCACGTTGCAATGCCAGCCCGTCAACTTCAGGTCGAGCGTGCGCATCGACTCCTGGAACTGCTGCACCGCCTCGCCGTCGAGGTCCTCGACGTCGGCGCCAACCTGAAACGCCCGGCCGTTGCCGGTGTGCACGATGACGCGGACAGCGGGATCCGCGTCCAATTCGGCCCACGCCTTGGGGAATTCCTCACGCATCGTCGCGTCGTACGCATTGAGTCGGTCGGGCCGGTTGTTGATGATCCAGCCCACCGGGCCGCGCCGCTCGACGATCAACCTTCGATAGCTCATGAAACCTCCGCGGGGTCCAGCGGCCGCCAGCGCGCGGATCGCTTGTCACGCCAGGCGCGTGCGCCCTCGGCGTGGTCGGGGTGACTGCGAAGCCGCCAAATCTCCTCGCTGGCAGCGTGTTTGGCTGCGGACAGGCCCACTTCGAGGGAATGCCACAATGCCTTCTTGGTGGCGCGCATCGCGGTGGGGGAGTTCGTTGCGACAGCGGCGGCCAGCCGGCCGGCGGTCGCCCGAAGCTGATCGGCTGGCACGACATCCGAGACGATGCCCAATTCGTATGCCCGTTGGGCCAAGATGCGCTCGCCCGTACCGCTCAACGCCATTCGGGTGATCGCCTCCATCGGCGATTTACGTAGCAGTGTGATTGCTTCGTATGCAACTGCTTGCCCGACCGAGACATGCGGGTCGACGAACGAAGCCTCCTCGGCGGCGATGACGATGTCGGCGTCGGCAACCAAGTGCAGACCCCCGCCCGCACACACCCCATTGACCGCCGCGATCACCGGCTTCCATACCCCGCAATGCCACGACGAAATCTTCAGCTCGGCGTCCCTGGTCCGGCGCGAGTGTCGCCGCATGGCCTCCTTGTCGCGAGCCACCTGCACGACGTCCATACCGGTGCAGAACGCCTTGCCGTTGGCGGCATTGACGATCACATACACGTCGCGGTCGGCATCCAACTCGGCCCACGCGGCCTCGAGTTCGTCGAGCATCAGCGCGTCGAACGCGTTGCCGGCATCCGGCCGGTTCAGGATCAGCCAGCCGACGCCGTCGGACTTCTCGACGATCAACCGCTCGTAGCCGGTCACGAGCGTGGAATTTCCTTCCAGGGCTTACCCTTCCACGGATCCGGCTCCTTGGCCAGACCGAGCACGCGCTCGCCGAGGATGTTTTTGTTGATGTCGCTCGTGCCGCCCTCGGTGGCGTTGGCCAGGCTGCGCAGCATGCCCTGCACCTCTCGGGGCAACGCGTCGGGATCGCCGGTGGCAGGCCAGGCCACCGCAGCGGTACCCAGCAAATCGGCCATCAAATTTTGGATCTGTTGGTTGAGCGTGGCCTGATGGACCTTGCCGATCGAGGACGCCGCACCGGGCGACTGGCCCGCTGAAAGCGCCTCGCGCACTCGGGCATTGGTCCAACCGCGGATCTGCTCCTGCGCCCACAGGCGCATAACCTTGTTTCGCACGACGGGGTCGGCCCAGCGCCCGGTTTCTCGGGCCAGGGAGATCAGGCGCTCAGCGCCAGAACCACCGAGGCGCCCCATACCGCCCGATCCCGATCCGGAAACCATCTGCCGTTCACTGGACAGGGTCGACGCGCTGACCCGCCAGCCGTCATTGATCTCCCCGACCCGATGCTCGTCGGGCACCCGCGCGCCATCGAGGAAGACTTCGTTGAACTCCGCTTCGCCGGTGACCTGGCGCAGCGGTCGCACGTCGACGCCCGGTTGGTGCATGTCGAGCAGGAAGTACGTGATGCCCTTGTGCTTGGGCTGGTCCGGATCGGTGCGCGCCAGTAGGATCGCGAAGTCCGCCTCGTCGGCCCACGTGGTCCACACCTTCTGTCCGGAGATCACCCATTGATCGCCGTCGCGTTCGGCTCGGGTCGCCAATGACGCGAGATCGGAGCCCGCGCCAGGTTCGCTGAAAAGCTGACACCACTTCTCTTCGTTGCGGACGATGGGCGGAAGGAAGCGCAGCCGCTGTTCCTCGGTGCCGTGACTGAACAATGCCGCCGCGGCGTTGTTGAGCCCCAACGGATTCAACCGGGTGAGTCGGAGCGGAGCCAGGACCATCTCAATCGCACGTGCAATGTCGTTGCCGACGCCCAGGCCACCGTGCTCCGGAAGCCAGGTCGGTGCGACCAGTCCCGATTCGGCGAATGTCGGATACCAATCCCGGTAGTCGGCCGCGGTGCGGACGGCCCGCAGGGCCGCGGGCCCTTCGGCGGCGGCCGAGCGCCACGCCGCGGGCACCTCCGCGGCAATCCACTGCCGCACCACCTCGACGGCGTCGATCGCGGAGGTGTCGGGGGTGATCGGCAAACGCATCATGAGCCCGTCAACGGCCTTGGAACTTCGCGTCGCGTTTGTCACGGAAGGCCGCCAGACCCTCCTTGAAATCGTCGCTGCGGCTTGATAACTCCAGCGCCATGGCCTCGTTCTGGAGATGGCGGTCCAGGTCGAGTCCGTTGCCGCTGTGCAGCAGCCACTTGGTGAGCCCTAGGGCAACCGTGGGCGCCTCACCGAGTTTGGTGACAAGTTCCTCTGCGGCAGCGTCCAATTGAAAGGGCGCGCACGTGTGGTGGATGATGCCCCAGTCGGCCGCGGTGGCGCCGGAGATCTCCTCGCCGAGCATCAGCAGCTGTCGGGTGCGCACCATCCCGATCAAGCGGGGCAGCAGCCAGGCGGCGCCACTGTCGGGTGTGAAGCCGCGGGCCATGAACGGTTCCCAGAAGCGAGCGTCATCGGCGGCCACGCAGAAGTCGCAAGCTACTGCGATGTGGAACCCCAGGCCGGCCGCCCAGCCGCGGACCACGGCGACGATCGGCACCTGGGTCTCCAGCATCAGCGGGATGAGCCGGTTGGCCTTGTTGGGGAGTCGGCGCTGCGTACTGCCCACTCGCGGTTTGCGCTCGGATTTCGTGTTGTTCGCGATGAGATCCGAGCCCGCGCAGAAGTCCGGACCATCGGCGTCGATGCGGATGACGCGCACCGCCTCATCGACGCCTGCGGCGGCGAGATGTCCGATCAGTGCGTCCAGCATGGTGTCATCGACTGCGTTGCGCCGCTCGGCGCGGTCCAGGGTGAGGCACAGAACCGGGCCTTGCCGCTCGGCCCGCAGTCCGGGAACGCTCGCATATGTCACGGCAGCTGTCATCGTCCTGCGAATTCAGCTGATACGACCGTGAGCAGATCCGCCAGGTTCGCCGCTCCGCCGGGCGGGTCGGGCAGCCGGACCGGGCCGCGGTCCCGGCTGGGTAACAGGATGGTCGCGTGTCCCGGTGCCGTGACCTCGTTGCGGTGGTTGGTCGCCGCGAGTTCGACATCGACCGCGGGGCGCTCGCCTTCGGCAAGGTACTTTCGAGTCACGGTGCCGGTGATGGTGTGCAGATCGCCCACGTAGTTGAACAACCGGAACTCACAGTCCAGCTTCCACAACCAGGCGTCGTCCCCCATCCAGTCCGTACACAGATGGATCAACCACGTCTCACGCATCCGGCCGTAATCGAAAGTGGTCGGGTTGCCGGCATTTCGGGCCGCATCCGGTTCCCAGTGCACACGCTGCTGCGCATCGGGCACGCCGTGGTCGTTCGGGGTGTAGAAGCGGGGAATGCGTTGCCGGTTGCGCCACGCCAACCGCAGGGGACGCACCCCGTACATGCCTGTGCCCATGCCGACATGCCAGCAAACCATGTCGGTGACGGTGAGCGGCCCCTTGGTCAATGTGCCGATTGCTTCGCCCTCGTTGAGGTCTTCCCACCACCGCGGTTCGGCACCACGCGGGCATTCGCGCGCGTAGCTTTCGTCGATCTCGGCGATCTCCTCGGCAGTCCAGTTCTTGAGTTCGATCGACTCGTATTTCTTGCGGCCCCGGGCCTTGCTGCGCTCGGTGCGGATCATGTTGCGGTATTGGCCGCCGAGGATGGTGCCCTCGTCGTCCCGGAAGACTTGCGCCGACCACTCGTGAATCGCCCGTCCGGCGAACTCACTGCTTTTGTCGAGCGCGGCGACCAGCGCATTGCGCCTAAACACTCGGTGGTTGGCGCGCAGCGGAGCCCACCACTCTCGTGCGGACGACGCGTAAAACGCATGCACCCCGCGCAGCGGGTCGCCCTTGGTCAGGGCCCGATCCTCCTCGGAGAGCTCGGTGACTTCGTCTTCGCCGATCAACGTGTCACCACCGACCAGTGCCGGCGGCGCGATCGACTCACCCCACACCGACTTCGCGGCGTAGTCCGGATCAGCCCACATGGGATTGGCGTCGCCGTAGGCCTCGGCGACGTGGCGGAAAGTGTCCTCGTTGGGGCGGACGTAGTGCGGTGGCTGGGTGTGCGGAACGGCGATGCCGATGGTGGCACGCAACCTGGACAGCCCCTCATCGGTGATTTGGCCCGATTGAGAGGAGCGGGTCATGGCACGCCTCCTCAGTTCTGGCGAATATCGTGGCCCGGTACGAGTATGGAAATTAAGATACCCGAAAAGCGGAAACGCCGTTAACGGCAGGGGTGAGTGAGTTGAGCGAGGAGCAGCCAGGGATCCTGGAGGCCGTTGGTGCGGACGGTGTTTGCCGCATCACCATCGATCGCCCCAATGTGGGAAATTCGTTGTCACCGTTGGCTCGTGACGCGCTGATCGACGCGTTCCAACGCGCCGGCGAAAATCCAGCGGTGCGTGCGGTGTTACTGGGCGCGACGGGGCAGCGGCACTTCTGCGCCGGGGCCGGCTTGCCTGGATCGGCACCCCGGCCACCGGCGGGCGACAAGCGGTCAGGGGACGTCGCTCGGATGCTGCAGAACGGCTGGCAGCGCTTGGTCTCATCGATCCTCGATTGCGATAAGCCCGTGGTCGCTGCGGTGAAGGGCACCGCGGCTGGCGCAGGAATCAGCCTGGTTCTCGCCTGCGATCTCGTCGTGATGTCCACGGAGGCAAAGCTTGTCGCGGCATTCGTGCACCGCGGTGTGCTTCCCGATTCCGGCGCCATTCATCTGCTGACGAGGATCGTGGGGCTGCGCAAGGCCACGGAGCTGTTGATGCTCGGCGAGCCCGTCGACGCCGCCAGCAGTGAGCGGCTGGGGCTGGTCAACCGCGTGGTCGGACCGGACGCTACCGATGAGGTCGCCGGGGAGCTGGCCGCCCGGCTTGCGGCCGGACCGACAGTGATGCTCGGGCACACCAAGCGACTGCTCTTGGTGTCCTCGGAGTCCGGCCGTGACCGAGCTTTCGAGCAGGAGGCATGGGCACAGGAGGCGGTGTCGCGCACCACCGACCTTCAGGAGGGCCTGCGGTCGTTCGCGGAGCGCCGCGAACCGCGATTCTTGGGCCGCTGATTCTCACTCCTTGACTGGCCCACCGCGGATCGTGAACGTCGCGGCGTCATCGATCTCGTCGATCGCCTCGGCCACGGATTCTGCAGTGAGCGAGGTGTTCTCGATCCCTTTGGTCACGCCGATGAAGACCCGTGAGACCTTGCCCGCCCCGACCGAATAGATGTGGGCGGTGCGGTCGCAGTCGCGGTGCGACAGGTAAACCACGACCGGAGTCACCAACTCAGGGTCCATCGCCTTACCGGCTTCGCCCATAATGGTCTCGGTCATGCGCGTCCGTGCGATGGGGGCGACAGCGTTGATCGCGATGCCGTTTCGCGCTCCCTCGATGGCGAGCACGTGCATCATGCCGACGAGCCCCATCTTGGCCGCACCGTAATTGGCCTGCCCGAAGTTTCCGAACAAGCCGGTACCCGAGGTCGTTTGGACTATTCGTCCATAGTTCTGCTCGCGCATGACCGGCCATACCGCGCGGGTGACGTGGAACGCCCCGGACAGGTGAACGGAAATGACCGCTTCCACCTGTTCGGCGGTCATGTTCTTGAATGCCGCGTCACGCAGGATTCCCGCGTTGTTGATGAGAATGTCGACCCGTCCGAATGTGTCCGTCGCCGCCGCCACGATGGCCGCGCCGCCCTCCTCGGTAGCGACCGAGTCACCGCTGGCGATCGCCGTGCCGCCCGCCGACGTGATCTCGTCAACCACTGCCTGCGCGGCCGATATCGATGCACCGGTGCCGTCCACTGCGCTGCCCAGGTCGTTGACCACCACGCGCGCCCCCCGGCGGGCGAGTTCGAGGGCGTGACAGCGGCCGAGGCCTCCGCCTGCACCGGTGACGATGGCAACCTGATTATCGAAATTCATTGACGGCATGGTGAGAGGTTACATTTACTCTCAGTGAGAACCATCGTTTGCATCGGAGGACATCCATGAGCGGCGCGCCCGCGCTGCTGCAGTGTGCGCAGCGGCGAGCCGTGGCATTGCGGGACCGATACCGCGAGGCGGGGTTCTGGTCGGACCAGCCCGCCGACGTCGTTCGTGCCGCCGCGGCACGACATCCGGAGAAGCTGGCTCTGCGCGCCCGGGGGGCGGAGCTCAGCTATGCCGAACTCGACGCGCGCATCGATGCGGCCTGTGGCGCTTTGGCGGCTTCGGGCGTCGGAGCGTCGACACCGACCGTTGTGGTCGTGGGTAACGACGTGGATTCAGTGGTTGCCGTCCATGCGACGTTGCGCCTCGACGCCGTCGTCCTGCTGGTCGCTCGTAGCGCCGGCGAGGCGCAGGTGGCCGACATCATCGCGCGCACGGGAGCGCAGTTCGGTGTCGCGCCGAATTGGCCTGCGGCCCCGCGGAAGGGGATGTCCGCGCAATTGGCCTGGATCTCTTTGGACGCCGATTGCACACCGCAGACTGCGTACGCATCCCGGCGTGCGGCCGACGAGCCCTGCCTGGTGCTCTACACGTCGGGAACCACCTCGGCGCCCAAGGGGGTCATCCACTCGCAGAGCACGCTGATGAAGGCGTCGTCAAATTACATCGCGGCGGCCGGACTCGGCCCGGCCGACCGGATCTTTCTCATCAGTCCGCTCGCGTCGGTGACCGGAGCGCTGCAGGCGTTAATCATCGCGCCGATGCTCTGCGCGCCCGTCATCCTCGAGGACAACTGGGATGCCGCCGAAACCTGCGAGCTGCTGGTCTCGTCGGGCGCGACGTGGTACGGCGGACCCGATCGCTTGCTGGACCGGCTGCTCGACGAGTCGGTGACGCGCGGGCTGGACGTGCCGCTGCAAGCGGTTTATTTGGGCGGGACAGTGCTGGATCGGCGGATCGTCACGCGCATCGAAGACGATTTCGGGATCATTGTGATGCGCGCCTACGGTTCGTCCGAAGTGCCAGTGAGCACCTCTGGTCTGCGGTCGGAGACTGCGGGCGTGCGTCACGCCGACGACGGTGTCGCGCTGCAAGACGTCGAGGTGAGGATTGGATCCCCGGGGGATCCGACCGAGTGCTGCATTCGGGGCCCGCACACGTTCCTCGGGTACACCGACGCCGACGACGACGCGCGGGCGTTCGATGGCGACTGGTTCCGTACCGGCGACGTGGCCGAAATCTCCGAAGGCCGGGTGCGCATCGTCGGGCGCCTGAAGGACATCATCATTCGCAACGGTCTGAAGATCGCGGCTGTCGAGGTGGAGGAGGCCGTCGCCCGGATCGCCGGGGTCCGCGAGTGCGCGGCATACTCGGTGGCTGACGCCACGACCGGCGAGCGACTCGCCGTCGCCATGGTGCTCGACGCCGACGTCGACATGTCGCTCGCGAAGGTCACCGACGCGCTGATCTCGGCGGGACTGCCCAAGTACAAGTTGCCCGAGGAACTGGTGTTCTGGAACGAGCCGCTGCCGGTCAATGCCAGCGGCAAGGTCCAGCGCAACACGCTCGCTGCGCGCTCGGCGGGGCGGACGCGGGTGCTTGCAGACCGCCTCGCCGAAACTGGTTGAGCGTCAGCCGTCTGATTTGCCAGTCGTGTTCATGGTCAGCTTGCTCAAGTGAGCCTGCCAGTCAGACCCCTTGCCGTGGTCGTGCTTGGACAGCGCCCGGATGGAGACGTCGTGCCCTTCGGCGGACTTCCGCAGGGCGCCCACGGTGGCCTGTTCCCTAGCGATGTGAGAGGTGAACGGATCCCAGTGATACCAGCGCATCGCGTTCTGGTAGGTCATCTTGTTGACCTCGTCGTCGGGCACGTTGTTGCGCTGCAGCACCTCGTGCAGCTGTTCGGGGGCGCCGGGCCACATGCTGTCGCTGTGCGGGTAATCGGCTTCCCAGCAGATGTTGTCGATCCCGATCTCGTTGCGCAGCGCCACTCCGGTGTGGTCGGAGATGAAACAGGTCAGGAAGTGATCGCGAAAGACCTCGGACGGCTTCTGCTTACCGAAGTCCTGACCGGTCCAGGTGGAGTGCATCTCGTAGGTGCGGTCGGCACGCTCGAGAAAGTAGGGAATCCAGCCCGTCCCGCCCTCCGACAGCGCGATCTTGAGGTCCTTGTACTTCTTGATCGGCTTGGACCACAACAGATCCGCCGCGGCCTGCACGATGTTCATCGGCTGCAACGTGATCATCACATCCATCGGCGCGTCCGGGGCGGTGATCGCCAACTTGCCGGATGACCCGATATGGACGTTCATCACGGTGTCGGTGTCGACCAATGCTTCCCACATCGGTGTCCAGTAGTCGTCGTGAAAGCTCGGATATCCCATGGCCGCCGGGTTTTCCGTGAACGTCAATGCGTGCACACCGCGTTCGGCATTGCGGCGGATCTCCCTGGCGCACAGTTCGGCATCCCAAATCACCGGCAGCGTCATCGGAATGAATCGGGCCGGGTAGGCCGCGCACCACTCCTCGACGTGCCAGTCGTTATACCCCTGGAGGAGGGCCAGGCTGAATTCAGGATCCTCGGTGACGAACAGTCGGCCGGCGAACCCGGGGAACGACGGGAAGCAGATCGAGCCGAGAATACCGCCGGCATTCATATCTTTGATGCGCTCGTCGACCTGCCAGCAGCCGGGCCGAATCTCATCGAGACCCTGCGGCTCGATCCCGTATTCCTCCTTCGGCCTGCCCGCCACCGCGTTGAGCGCCACGTTTGGGATCACCACGTCGCGGAATCGCCAGGTGTCTGAACCATCGGGGTTGTGTACCAACCGCGGCGCCTCGTCCAGGTACTTCTGGGGCAGATGGTTTTTGAACATGTCGGGCGGCTCAACGATATGGTCGTCGACACTGATCAGGATCATGTCTTCTTTGTTCATCCCTATTCCTTTCCAACACCTGCTGCGACCGGCCGGAAGACCGGGACAATGAAGCCGTCACCGTCATCGCGAAAGGCGATGGTGAGTTCCATATCGGCGCAGAGGCTTTCGGCCGGGCAGTCTTCGAGGACCGTCATCAGCCGGGGCCCCTCGGTGAGATCCACCATTGCCACCACGTACGGCGTGTGCGTATCGAAGGGTGCCGCATTCTGGTGCACCACGGTCCACGTGTAGAGCCGTGCCCGCCCGGACGCCGGTGCCAGCGCGACGTCCTCGCTCCAGCAGTGCGGGCAGAACGGACGTACGTACAACGAGTTCCGGCCACACCCCGAACAGGCGTTGATCATCAGTCGGCGATCCTGGATGGCCTGCCACCAGGGTTGGCTGTCGCAGTCGATGGTGGGCCGGTTCGCGGCCACCGGCACGTCCATCATTGCCTCCCGAGGATCATCGTGGCGCTGTGGGTGAAGAATCCGCCCATCGCATGCACGCATGCCAGACGCGCGTGGTCAACCTGTCTGGGCCCGCATTCCCCGCGAAGCTGTCGAGTCGCTTCGACCATGAGGAACATTCCCCGCATACCCGGGTGGCAGGAGGCCAGACCGCCGCCGTCGGTGTTGGTCGGTAACGCCCCACCCGGACGCAGCGCACCCGATGCGATGAACTGTCCGCCGTCGCCCTTGGCGCAGAAGCCCAAGTCCTCCACCGTGAGTAGCACGGTGGAGGTGAACGAGTCATAAAGCTGACACACGTCGATGTCGGCTGGGTCGACGCCGGCTTGCGCGAACGCACGTGGGCCAGACAACGCGGCGGCCGACGTGGTGAAGTCGGCCCACTCGCTCATGCTGACATGTGATGTCGCGTCGGCGGCTCCGAGAATCCAGACGGGCTCCTTGGCGCAATCCTTCGCCACCCGCTCGCTCGCCAGCACGACAGCGCCGCCACCGTCGGTGCGCAGACACACGTGCTTGGAGGTGAAGGGATCGGCCAGCATCGGTGCTGCGGCGACATCGTCGGCCGTTATCCGGTCGCGCTCGAAAGCATCGTCGTTCATCGCTGCCCACTCGTGGGCCGCGACCGCGACTTCGGCTAATTGTTCTGCGGTGGTGCCGTATTCGATCATGTGTCGCCTGGCGGCCATCGCGTACTTTGCGATAAGGGTGGCCCCGTACGGAGCCTCGTACTGCATGGCGCCGCCGCTGCTCATTGCCGCCGCTGATGCTCGTAGGCGACGTTTCACGTCGGAGCGCGCCGTTGATCCGTACGTCAGCAGTGCCACGTCGATCGCGCCGGTGGCAATGGCATCGGCGGCGTGCCCCGCCATTACCTCCCAGGACGATCCGCCTACGTTGGTCGCGTCGACCCAGGACGGCCGCAGGCCAAGGTACTCGCTCACCTCGACGGGCGGCAGCAAAGTCCCATGGCCGCCGAAGCCGTCGATGTCGTCTTTCGTCAAACCGGCGTCGGCGATGGCGCGGCGCGAGGATTGAGCCATCAACGCCATCGCGGTCTTGTCGGGCGCCCGTCCACAATCCGACAGGCCGGCGCCCACGATAGCGACCCGCTTTGCTGACATACGTAATGGTTACCACATTGATAATGCCATTAACGACATGATGGAATGAACGTTCTCAGTGGGCTACCGTGAGCGTGTGCGGGAACCACTGCGGGAGGCGTTACGGGGCGACGGACTGGTACTTTGCCTGGCGCTGCTGAACGCGCGAACCCCCGATGTTCCGGCGATCGCGGCAGCATGCGGATACGACGCGGTCTACGTCGACCTCGAGCACACCTCCACGTCGCTGGAGACGGCGGCGATGCTTTGCGCCAGCGCATTGGGAGCAGGCATCTCGGGGCTGGTCCGGGTGCCGTCTCACGATCCGAGTGTCATCGCTCGCGTCATCGACAATGGCGCAATCGGAATCATTGTGCCGCACGTTAATTCGAGCGATGAAGCGGCAGCCATCGTCGATGCGGCTCGGTTTCCTCCCATCGGACACCGCTCCATCTCCGGGCCGAACGCAGTCAGCGGCTACCAACCGAGGTCACCGGCCGAACTCACCGATGTACTCGAGCGTCGTACGGTGGTCGCGGTCATGATCGAGACGCCGAAAGCGGTGGACGCCGCAGACGCGATCGCCGCTGTTGAGGGTATCGACATGATACTTCTCGGTCCGAGCGATCTGACGGCTGAAATGGGCATCCATGGCGACTATGAGAATGCCCATTTCCGCCATGCAGTAGAATCGGTCGCGGCGGCTTGTCGTGCACGCGGCGTGGCGCTGGGAATAGCCGGCATCAAGTCCGTTGACCTGCTGAAACGCTTCACAGATCTTGGTCTGCGTTTCATTTCGGCCGGTACGGACATCGGGATGATGACCGACGCGGCGACGGCCCGCGCACGCGCGTTGCGAGAGCTCGACAGCCGCCCCGCAGGTAGTAACCAAGGACAACGCCGATAGCCGAAAGCCTCGCCACCACAACAGGAGGACGGATGCCCACCGCGATCTACACCGAGCAAGTTGCCGACCCGATGTCCTGGACTGGCGACGACTTCTCGAGCAAGGATGATTTCGCTTTCGACCTATCGGCCCGCAATGTCGCTGCCTTGGAATCGATCTTGGCCAAGACGTCGAAAAAGGACCGCGACGACATTACCCCCGAGGATGCCCGCCACCCCGATCTTGACGACGATTTGGCGCGGCTATACCGGGATCTGATGTTCGGTAAAGGCCTGGCGTGCGTGCGCGGATTTCCGGTCGAACAACACTCGATCGAGGACCTCGAGCGCATCTACTGGGCGTTCTGTACCCATCTCGGCTACCTGGTGTCCAACAACTCGTTTGGGCACCGAATGGTTCGGGTCCAGGAGGAGGTGCTGCCGAACGGTGTGCAGCCGGCCCGGGGCACCAAGTCACGTGCGGAGCTGGCCATGCACAACGACGCCGCCGATATCCTGTCGCTTCTGTGCGTCTACCCGGCGGCCGCGGGCGGTGAAAGCCAGTTCGCGAGCGGTCCGGCCGCGCACAACCGGATTCTCCAGGAGCGACCCGACCTGCTTCCAGTGCTCTATCAGGGGTTTCCGCACCACCGGCGCAGCGAGCAGCCCGATGACCAACCGGACGTGACACCGTACGACGTCCCGGTGTTCTCGCAGATCGACGGCAGGATCTGCATCAACTTCACCTACAGCAGCATCCTGCCGGCGATGCACGCACTCGGCCGGGAGTTCACCCCCGAACAGACCGAGGCGATCGAACTGCTGCGCAACATTCTGATCGAGCAGCAGGTCGAGTTCCGACTCGAGTCGGGCGAGGCGGCCGTCGCCAACAACTTCGCCATGTGCCATTCGCGTTCCGACTTCGTCAGCAGCAACGATCCCAAGAAGGCCCGCTGCTTCTTGCGCGCATGGATGGAGGTGCCGCGCGAAGATCGGCGACTGCCGATCGGCCGTGAGTACTTCCATATGGAGAACAAGGACCTGCGCCTGGGATATGACATAGTCCCGGGCCGGGACGGCTCGATCGCGCGCAACGATTACAAGAACGTCAACCCCGAACTCGCCGACATGTTCAAGGCGGCACAGGCGAAGCCCAAGCTCAAGCAATGAGCGAAAGACCAACTGCGAAGCTCGTCTACGAGCGATGGACCGACCCCGTCGCCGGGGACATCCTCGAGGCGGGCGACATTGACGTCATCAAACTCGACCTGACGGCCTCAACCGAAGACAATTGGGCAACAATGGAATCCGCCCAGGGATATCAGGTCGCCACGCGCACCGATGTGGCGTCCGTTCCCGAAGGTGAACAGTGGTTGGTGGGGCCTGCTCTGGTCGAACGCTGCGAGCAGCTGCTGGCCGTCTGCTCGGCGGGCGCCGGCTATGACGTGATCGACGTCGAGGCGTGCACCCGGGCCGGAATCGCGGTGTGCAACAACTCCGGGCCCGGCGCAGAGGCCGTCGCCGAGCACGCGCTCGGCTTCATGCTCGATCTTGCCAAGAAGATCACCGTCGCCGACCGTGCGCTACGCAGCGGACCGCTCGGCGACCGCCTGGCCTTGCGGGGCAGTCAGCTGCTGGGAAAGACGCTCGGGGTGGTCGGTCTGGGCGCCATCGGCGGGCGCCTGGTGGAGTTGTGCGCGCCCTTCGGGATGGAGATCCTGGTCCACGATCCCTATGTCGACGAAGCGACCGCTCAGCAGCGGGGTGTGACCCTGGTGGAGCTCGGCGAACTGGTCGAGCGCTCCGACTTCGTTCAGGTCACCTGCCCGCTCACGGCAGAGACACGCGGCTTGTTCAGATCCGAACAGTTCGCCGCGATGAAGTCCTCCGCGTTCTTCATCACCACCGCCCGCGGCGCCGTTCACGACGAAGCCGCGCTGTATGACGCCCTGGTCACCGGAGGCATTGCAGGGGCGGCCCTTGATGTCTTCCATGAAGAGCCGCCGCGCCCGGACAATCCGTTGCTAGGCCTCGACAATGTCATCGCCACACCCCACGTTGCAGGCATCACCGTGGAAGCCGCCCATGACATCGCCGTCGCCACAGCGACCCAATGGCAAGCGATCTTCGCGGGCGGGATGCCGCCCAGGCTGCTGAATCCCGATGTCTGGCCGCGCTACTGTGAGAGATTCAACGAGATATTCGGATTTCGTCCCAGCGCCGCAACGGCTTTGGAGAAAGAGAGCCACAGCAGGTGACGGATTACGACACCCTTGAATTCGAGCGGCGGGGTCACACGGCGTGCGTGACGCTTAACCGACCCGAGGTACTCAACGCCATCAACGACGAGATGATCGCGGAGCTCGCCGAGGTGTACGCCGAAATCGAACGCTCCCAGGAGATCTGGACGGTCATCATCACCGGCGCCGGCCGCGCGCTGTGCGTTGGGGCTGACGTCAACAAGGCTGCCGACCACGACATGGAGAACGCAGCGGGGATCGACAACCAGGGGGAGCCCATCCTCAGCTCGATGCGGCAGTGGGATGCGCCGCAGGAGGCGACGCCACCCTGGCTTCAGATGACCAAACCGATCATCTGTGCGGTAAACGGCATCGCCTGTGGCGCAGGGATGGACTTGGTTACCACCGCCGACATCACGATCGCGTCCGAGCGTGCGACGTTGATGGATCCTCATGTCAGCATCGGCGTGAGCTCCGGACGCGAAGGAGTCAGGCTCGCCCGGATCCTGCCGCTGCCGGTGGCGATGCGGCTGATCTTGATGGGCAAGCACGAGCAACTCGACGCGCGGCGGGCGTACGACTTGGGAGTCTTCACCGAAGTGGTGGCCCACGACAAGCTCATGGATCGGGCGTGGGAGATCGCCAACATCGTGAATTCGAATGCGCCCCTGGCGGTGCGAGGTTCGCGCATGGCCGTGCGCAAGGGGTTGACACTGCCCATCTATGAAGCCGAGCTGCTCGCCGAGAACTACCGAATGAAGGTGGCCCTGACGAAGGACGCAATCGAGGGGCCGCGTGCCTTCCTAGAGAAGCGTCAGCCGGACTGGAAGGCACTGTAGCGCAACAATTACAGAGTGCTTACACCATGCCGAAAAATGTTTTGGCGTTGGTGGAAAGCACCTTTCGCTTGGTCTCCTCGTCCAGACCCTCCGTCGCCTTATTGGCGACGTCCATGCTATGCGGCCAGTTGGTGTCGTTGTGCGGGTAGTCCGTCTCGAACATGAGCTGGTCCTCACCGACTAGGTCGAGGATGCGGAAGGCGACCGGATCGCCGAACGTGGAGAACCAGACGCGGCCGGGCACTTGAGTGCTCGGTGGTTCGGTCAGCAGGGGGTGGATCCCGCCCCACGCCCGCCGGTCCTCCCAGACCTCGTCGACGCGCTGCAGGTAGTAGGGGATCCAGCCCGCTTGCGCCTCGGCGAACGCCAGCTTGAGATTCGGGAATTGCCTGAGCTTGCCGGAGAACAGCCAGTCCACCATGGCAATGGTGCAGTTGACGGCCATCAGCGCGCTGGTGACGACGTGCGGCGAGTCGGGAGAGGACTTCGTCAGTGATGAACTTGACCCGATGTGGAGCATGATGCCCACCTGGTTTCGCTCGCACGCGGCGAAGAACGGGTCCCAGTAGCCGCTGTGAATGGACGGCAGGTCCAGACGTGCGGGCAGTTCGGAGAAGCACACTGCGTGCATGCCGCGGGCGGCCACCCTGTCCACCTCCTTCGCGGCCAGCTCGACGTCCCACAGGGGAATGATGCCAAGCGGGATCAGCCGACCGTTCGAACTGCCGCCCCACTCATCGATCTGAAAGTCGTTATAAGCCTCGACGCAGAGCTTGGCGAGCTCCTTGTCCTTGCCGTACAGGAAGCGTTGGCCGCAGAAGCGGACCAGCGTGTTGGGGAAGCATGCCGAAGCCTCGATGCCGGCGATGTCCATATCGGCGAGCCGGTCAGCCGGACGAAAGCAACCCGGTCGCATCTCGTCATAGGTGATCGGGTCGGTGGTGAGCTCGTCGAGTTCATAGCCGGCCGCCGCGCTGATGAGCGGGATCGGGATCACCGCATCCTCGTAGCGCCAGATATCCGCGTCGCGACCCTCGTCGTCCTCGACGAAAGCGACATCGGATGTGACAGTTGGATCCATCCGCCCGCGGGTACGAACGATCCGCGGTCCGATATCGCGATAGCGCTCGGGCAGCCGGCTGGTCCACAGATCGGCAGGCTCAACCAAATGGTCGTCTGGCGAGACAATTCGGATGTCTGTGCTCAACGCTGACTCCTTCGAGGGCTGGGGCCTGCACCTGCGAAACCCTGATTGCCAAAGACGAGAATCGCCGTTTCCACAGTACCGCATGGCCACACCTCCACCAGCCCGGCACCGCAACGCTCCAACGAACGGATCAACATGCCGGTGTAGGTAGATTGGGCGAATCTGGCTGGTAACGCGTATTCTCAACCCATCATGACCGCTAAGAAGCGCCCCGGACAGGGCACCGATGCCAGCCTAGAGATCGTCGACGCCCACCTCGACGAGATGCCGACGAGCTGGCAAGAGCGAACGATAGAGCGGCGTCTCTCCGCCGCCCGGGCCCGTGCGCTGGCACGAAGCTCGAGATTCCTTGCCACTGCGCTGGAGCTGGTCGAGGAGTCTGGGCGCGCCGATTTCACCATCCAGACTTTGATCGATCGCTCCAATCTGAGCCTGCGTGCGTTCTACCAACACTTCGCCGGCAAGGAAGAACTCCTGCTCGCGCTTTACGAGAACGCCACGAGTCAATTCATCGAAGCGATCCGCCATGAGGTTGACATGGCAGATGGCCCGATGGAACAACTCGAGGCGTTCTGTCGCGGATTCCTGTCCCGGGCGGAGTCGTCCGAGGCGATCGGCGGCCGGGTGATGACGATCTACAACCTTAGCCTGGAGATTGAGCGGCCTGCCGACTTCGCGAAGATCTGGGAACCGCACCAGAAGCTGCTCACGAAGATCCTCACCGCATGCTCGCGTGCCGGACTGATCCGAAAAGACTTGACACCAGCGCAGTTGACCACGCTGCTGAACTCGACGCTCATTGCACTCGCCCAAATAGGAGTGTTCCACCTGGGGGTCAAGGGCGCCGAGCTTGCCGAGGACCAGTTATGGGCCTGGTGCAAGCAAGCCCTCACACCCCCGGCAGATTCCGCCAAGCCGAAGACCGTGGCCGCTAAGACCGCGGCGAAGCGAAGCACGGCCCGCAAGCCTCGGAAGCTAACGGGGTAGGCCCAGTCCGCGCTGGGCGATGATAGAGCGCTGCACCTCGCTTGTGCCCGCATAGATTGTGGTGCCCAACGCGAACCGCATGAGGTATTCGAACCGGCCTCGCTCCGGGGCCGTCGGCTCGAAGTAGCTCCGCGCCGCGTCCGGCCCCACCAGCTCCATGATGTCCTGGCTGGCGCGCACCAGTGCTTCGGTGCTGAACACTTTGGACATCGGTCCCTCTGCTATCGGGGTCTGGTCGGTCTCGGTCATCCAGACGCACCGACGCAGGAGGAGCCGCGAAACTTCGTCTTCCATTGCCACCCTCGCGATTCGACGCCGCACATCGGTCTTGGCGAGCTGAAGCCTACCGTCGTCAGCTTCAGTGGTCGCGGCCCACTGCTCGACGTGCTGCAGCAGCCGAGAAAGATGCGGACCCCACCCGGATGCGTGCTCATCCTGCAGCGACAGCCCCATCACCTGCCAGCCGGCGTCGACATCGCCGACCCGCCACTCGTCTGAAACTCGGACGTCGCTGTAGAACGTGATGTTCGTGCGTTCGCCCGAAAGTGTCCATACTGCTTGAGCTTCGAATCCCTCGGAGTTGCGCGGGACGAGGAACATGGTGAGTCCCTTGTGCTTGGGCTTGTCGGGACTCGTGCGTGCCAGCAGGAACAGGTAGTCGGCGATGTGGCCGTTTGTGGTGAACATCTTGGAGCCGTTGATGACCCATTCGTCGCCCTCGCGCACGGCCTTTGTCGTCGCCGCCGCGACATCCGAGCCGCATTCGGGTTCGGTGAACCCAAGTGCAATCGTGATATCGCCCTTCATAGCACCGCCGAGAATGCGGTCCTTCATCTGCGGTGTACCAACTTCGCGGATGATCGACGCCACCATTCGAGTGGTCTCCGACAGGTACATGGGTGCTTCCGCTCGCATGAGTTCTTCTCGGAGGACCTGCTCGTCCCACGCATCGCGGTTCTGGCCGCCGAATTCGGTCGGCCAGCTCGGGGCGAAATAACCTTCGTCTACCAGCCCCTTGGCGAAATCGTCGTCATGTGAAACGCCGCTGCGGTAGATCCGCTCCTCTGACTCGGGTGTCATCACTTTCGCAAGGTAGCCGCGAACTCCGTCGCGGTATGCCTCGGTGTTGGTGTCGAGCTGAAAGTGCATGGATCAGAACCAATCTGTCTCACAGTGGGCAGGGGCGGCCCGCGGCGATAATGCTACTCTCATTTGTGAGAGTAACGATATCCGCACGTGACGGGACCTGAGCGTGGACTTGAGCCTTTCCGGCGAACAGCGCCAGCTCGTCGACTCGTTTGCCGCGATGTATGCGCGCGAGTCGACGTCTGAGCGCGTCCGGGCCGCGGAGCCCTTGGGTTTCGATTCCCGGTTGTGGAAAGCACTGCTAGAGACTGGTGCTGTGCAGATGGCCGTCGGCGAAGCCGCCGACGGGTGGGGTGCATCCGAACTCGAATTGGCCTTGATCGCTGAGCAGTACGGTCGGGCGGTCGCCTCCGCCCCGGTCATCGAGACCCAAGTCGCAGCCAGGCTGCTCGCCAGATCAGGTGATACCGGCGCTGATCTGCTGGCTGAAGCGATCGCGGGTGACAAGCTGGTCAGCTTTGCGCCGCGCGTCGCACGGGACCACCTACTGGGCCTCGCACCCGCCGGGGCCGTCGCGGACAGGGTGGTGGCGCTTGTGGGCGAGCGTCTGATCGCGTTGGCGCTCGGGGAGAACCGTCGACTCGTGCAGAACATCGGGTCGCTTCCCCTGGCCGATATCACGGTCGAGGACGACGTCGTCGTTCTTGCCGAGGGAGTCGCTGCACGGCGGATGTTCTCCGATGCACTTGATCTGTGGCTCGCCCTGACCGCTTCGGCGCTCGCCGGCGCGGCGAAGAAGGCCGTCGAACTGGGTGTGCAGTACGCCAAGCAACGACGCGCATTCGGGAACCCCATCGGATCCTTTCAGGCGGTGTCTCATCCGTTGGCGGACAGTGCCACTGCGGCCGATGGTGCGCTGTTGCTGGCGCGCGAGGCGGCGTGCGCGTTCACCGACGAGCCGGGGCGCGTAACCGAGCTGGCAGCTATGGCATTCGCATTCGCATACGAGACTGCCCGCGACGCGACACAGCGCAGCCTGCATATCCATGGGGGATACGGATTCAGCATGGAAGGTGACATCCAGCTGTACTACCGCCGGGTCCGGGGTTGGGCGATGGTGTACGGCGAATCGGCCGTCGCCCTCGACCGCGTCGCCAACGCCCGCTACGGAGCCGTGGTGAACTGAACCGGCTATTTCGCCTCGGCTCGGACTCGGTCTTTGACCGACAGGACAATCGGGGGAGCGGTTCGCCAATCCGGCACCCCCTGCTCCTCGCCGGCGACGGCACGCTTGTCATCCCGTACGCCGACCCAGTGCGAGTGGTTCAGCTGGTGCAGGGAGAAGCAGGACTGCAGGGCGTTGTAAAAGCCCATGTTGTCCACGGACTGATTGACCGACTCCTTGATGAGCAGAGCGGCCATCGTCGGCACCGTGGCGATGCGCCGGGCCATTTCGAGTGTGCGGTCGGATAGCTCCTCTCTTTTGAAGATCTTGCTGACCATGCCAAGTCGGTAAGCCTCCTCGATGTCGATCGCATCGCCGGTCAGCATCAGTTCCTTGGTACGGCGGGGGCCGAACTCCCAGGGGTGGCCGAAGTACTCCATGCCGCACATACCGAGCCGGGTACCGACGACATCCGCGAAGCGCACCTCTTCACTTCCCACGATCAAATCGCACGCCCAGATCAGCATCAGTCCCGCAGAGAACACGTCTCCGTGGACCTGCGCGATCGTGATCTTGCGCAGGTTTCGCCAGCGCAGGTTGTTCTGGAAGAAGTAATGCCACTCCTGCAGCATGATCTTCTCCGCGCCCTCCCGGGTCCCGCCGTTGATAGCCGCTGTCGGGTGCTGGCCCGGTCCAGGAGTGAACTCGGCACGGGCCTGCTTGGAGCCGATGTCATGGCCAGAGGAGAACATGGGCCCCTCGCCGGCGAGGATGACGACGCGGACGTTGTCGTCAGCCTCAGCGCGCGAGAAGGCCGCGTCGAGTTCGACCAACATGCCGCGGTTTTGCGCGTTGCGCTGCTCCGGACGGTTCAACGAGATTCGGACGATCTGGCCATCGTCGAACGTCTCCCACTTCAAGAACTCGTAATCCTGCATGGTCTCCTCCATGGTTCTTGGCATGCGGCAATGGTGTTATCAATATCTGAGAAGGTATGTTCTCACAGGTTGGGCGGGGCCAACCGGGAAGGGCGCGCATGACGGACTGCCAAGCTAAGCCGCGGGTGATTCTGTGGGGTCCCGGTCAAGTGGGGATCGGCGCGTTACGCGCGGTGATCGCGCATCCGGGATTGGACCTCGTCGGCGTGGTCGTGCACGCCGAGGCCAAGGACGCCAAGGATGCGGGCGATCTGTGCGGGATGCCCGTGACGGGCGTCATCGCGACCCGCGACATCGATGCCGCACTGGCTCTTGACGCCGACGTGGTCGCCTACTTCGCGTCGGGGGACTACCGGTATCACGACGCAGCCCAGGACATCGCGCGTTGCCTGCGCGCCGGGAAGAACGTCGTATGTACCTCGCTGGTGCCGCTGTGTTATCCGCCCGCCGCTGACAAGCAGACAGTCGATCTCATTTCGGCGGCGTGCGCGGACGGCGGCACGAGTTTCTTCAACAGTGGCGTGGATCCCGGCTGGGCCAACGATGTCATGGCGTTGACCATGACGGGATTCAGCAGCCGCGTCGACACCATCACCATGCTCGAGATACTCGACTACGGCCCCATCGACCAACCAGAAATCATGTTCGACTTCATGGGATTCGGCCACCCGCCAGACCATCCGGCGCCGCTGTTCGACACCGCGCGCCTGGCCGCGTTGTGGGCGCCGATCGTACATTTAGTTGCCGATGGCGTCGGCTTGCCGCTCGATCGCGTCGACACAACCATCGAAAAGTGGTTGGCGACAGAGCGTTACGAAGTCGCATCGGGCTGGGTTGAGCCGGGGACGATGGGCGGAATGCGGTTCAAGCTCGCAGGAAAGGTCGACGGTGAGGAGCGGGTGGTGCTCGAGCACATCACCCGCATGGGCGAAGGGTCGGCTCCCGAGTGGCCGCGGCATCCGTCGCCGCACGGTGGTTACCGCGTCATCGTCGATGGTCTACCCACGTACACGGTCGACATTGAGATGCACGGACGGGGAAACAATATGCGGGGTTTGACGTATGCGACGGTGATGCGGGAACTCAATGCGATTCCGGCGGTCATCGCAGCCCCACCGGGTCTCTTGTCGACGCTGGATCTACCGGTTATTACCGGCCCGGTCCGCGGCGGGACTTGGCGAGGCGTGCTGCCCGCGGCGGCGAAGCCGTGAGCGAGCACGCGGTCCCGCGGACATCGGCGGACCTGTGGGAGGTCATGCACACCGCGTCGACCGTACGGCGCTATCGCGACGAGCCCGTCTCCGACGAGCTGATCGACACATGTCTACGCGCGGCGAGCTGGGCTCCGTCGGGAGGCAATCAGCAGCCGTGGAAGTTTGTCGTGCTGCGATCGCAGAGCTTGCGTGACGTGGTCACGGCCGGGGCCCACAAGACGTGGGACGTGATGACCGAGTTTTATTCGATCTCGATTGACGATCACGACGCTGACGACCCCAAATCGCGCGTACTGCGAACAATGGCCGAACACATGAGAGTTGGTGGCGCGGCGCCCGTGCTGGTGCTGTTCTGTGTCCAGCCGCAGCGAGGAACCACCGAACTACAGCAGGGGGGCTCAATCTTTCCTGCTGTGCAGAACTTCCTCCTGGCCGCCCGCGCGCAAGGACTTGGCGCGGCGATCACACTGTGGCACGGGTCCTGCGAGGACGAGCTGCGCTCGATGGTCGGAATTCCTGACGACTGGAAGATCGCGTCACTGCTGACGGTGGGCTGGCCGCGCGGCCGACACCACACCGTGCGCCGCAAGCCGCTATCGGAGGTGGCGACGATAGATCGCTGGGACTCGTCCTGGCAGCTGGGGAGCGAATGACGTGCGCTCAAGCGACGCCCGCATAGACCTGCGCGATCACGCCGCGTCCACGAAACGCGCTGTGATACTTCACCCGTCTGGGGTGACGGTGCGGTTCGGCGAACTCGAGGTCAGCGCAAATCGGCTGGCCCATTATTTGCGCCGACAAGGTCTCGCGGCAGGGGACACGATCGCCGTCGTGATGGAGAACAACGAACACATACACGCCGTGATGTGGGCTGCGAGGAGAAGCGGTCTGTACTACACGCTGATCAATACGCAACTGCGCGCTGCCGAAATTTCCTTCGTTGTGGGCGACAGCGGCGCGAAGGCGATCATTTCGTCAGTGGCGATGCGCGCTGTGTGCCAACAGCTGTCGGAATCACTCCCGCGTGGATTGCCATCCGTGGCGCTTATCGCCGACGGTGAACTAGAAGGGTGGCGACGCTATCCGGACTGCGTGGCCGCCATGCCAGCGGCGCCCATTGGAGATGAATGCGATGGGCAGCTTCTCCAGTACTCAGCCGGAAGTACCGGACGCCCAAAGGGAATCCGGCGCCCATTGAAGCCCGCCAGCTCTGTTCGATCGAGTCTTTCGACGCCCGTCTTCGAAGCGCTCGGGGTGACAAGCGATTCCGTGTACATGAGTCCGGCACCGACGTATCACACCGCACCGGCGATGTGGACGATGGCTGCCCAGGCCGCTGGCGCAACCACGGTCATGATGGAAACGTTCGACGCCGAGGGCGCGCTGGACTGCATCGAGCGGTACGGCGTCACCCATGCGCAGTTCGTCCCGACGATGTTCGTCAGGATGCTCCGGCTCCCCAGGGCGACGCGAATGCGGTTCGACCTGTCGACCCTTCAGCGTGTGGTCCATGCCGCCGCGCCGTGTCCACCCGAGATCAAGCGGCAGATGATCGATTGGTGGGGTCCGATCGTCGATGAGTACTACGGGTCCTCAGAAGGCGCGGGAATCTCATTCATCCGCGCCGAAGACTGGCTCCGCCACCCCGGTTCGGTTGGCAAGCCAATGCTGGGAGTGCCGCACATCCTCGACGAGAACGGCAACGAGGTCGCAGAGGGGCAGGTCGGCGACATCTATTACGAAGGCGGCTATCCGTTCGAATACCTCAACGATGCAGAGAAGACCGCTGCGGCCCGCAATTCAAAGGGCTGGGTGACCGTGGGCGACGTTGGTTACCTGGACGACGACGGCTACCTGTACCTCACTGACCGTCGTCATCACATGATCATCTCGGGAGGCGTCAACATCTATCCGCAGGAAACCGAGGATGTGCTGGTGTGCCATCCGCTGGTTGTCGACGCCGCGGTGTTCGGCGTACCGGACGAGGTGATGGGGCAGTCGGTCGTGGCGGTAGTTCAACTAGTCGATCCGACGCGGGCCACACCACAGTTCGCCGACGAGTTGACCGAGTGGCTCCGAAGTCGGCTGGCTCGTTACAAGTGTCCGCGATCGCTGTACTTCGAACCACGGTTGCCGCGCAGCGACGCCGGGAAGTTGTACAAACAGGAGCTGATTAGCAAGTACTCACGGCGTTAAGCTCGGCCGGCCTGACTTCGGCGAGCGAATGAGGCGATGGCGGTTTCTAGTTGGCGATGCGCTGATCACGAATCACGCCCGAGGCAGCCGACGACCCGCGAACTGCCCGGGACGACGGTGGTGATTGGCACGGCGGATGCTGGCCCGGGCGTGGTGCGGAAGCGACCCGCCACCTGAGATACGATCGAGTGCACCCCGACACAGCCTTATCGTCGCTTCGGGGGTGTCGGCCACGGAGTCCCAATCCTCGATGAATGCCGCGTGCTCATCCCGGTGACATACCAATGACTTGGCCAGCGTCGGCGTGGGCGCTCTTGGCCGGCACTTGGGTAGTGCCACCCTCACGGGTACCCGCTGTCGCGCCTGCGGCGATGGTGGAGCTACGCGTGGCCGTCACGCCGAGCCCTTTCTCGCTGTTGAGTTCAGCAATGCGCGACGTGCGCCAACTGAGCGCATAGTTCGCGGGGTGCGTAACCGTCACGCCTGCAACGGTTCCGCCAACGCCGACGATCGCTCCCCAGCCAGGGGTGTAGAACACTAGATCGACAAGTCGCGGCGAAGCTTGGCCACATGCCCTGTGGCCTTGACGTTGTATTGGGCGACCTCGATCTTGCCCTTCTCGTCGACCACGAAGGTCGAACGGATCACGCCCTGCACGGTCTTGCCGTACATCTGTTTCTCGCCGTAGGCGCCCCAGGCCGTCAGCACCTTGCGGTCGGGATCCGACAGCAGCGGGAACGTCAGCTTTTCGGCGTCGCGGAACTTGGCGAGCTTCTCCGGCTTGTCGGGGGAGATGCCGATGACGTCGAGGCCGGCGTCGCTGAGTTCGTGCAGGTTGTCGCGGAAGTCGCAGGCCTGCTTGGTGCAGCCGGGAGTCGAGGCCGCGGGGTAGAAGTACACGATGACGCGCCGCCCCTTGTAATCGGCCAGCGACACTTGGTTCCCGTCGGCGTCGGGCAGACTGAAGGTGGGCGCTTTACCGCCCGGCGCAAGCCGCGTGCTATCGGCCAATTTCTGGGCCCCTTTCTGTTCACCGGAGCGTTGGGGTTATCACCAGCTGATCTAGGGTAGTGCCTCAGGTGCATCAGGCCGACTGGGAGGACAGACACGTGGCGGACCGGGACCCCGAGGCCATCAAGCGCGACATCGACGTCGCCCGCGACCAGCTGGCGGCCACCGTCGACTCGCTCGCTGTGCGGGCCAACCCCCGCCGCCTCGCCGACGACCTGAAGGCGAAGGCGGTCGAGTTCGTCAAGAAGCCCGCGGTGGCGGTGTCACTGGCCGGCGTCGGTGTCCTCGTCGTCGTGGTTGTGGTGCACCGGGTGCGCAACCGCTGACGCGTCACGCCATGCCGGCACCTGTGCCGCTCTGCACGTGCACCGGAATGTCGTCGGCCCAGGGCTGCGTCGTGACCATGTCCTCGACGTCGACATAGCCGCGCTCGAATTCGCCGGTCGCCGCGTCGACGAGCCGGTACTCCTGCCGCTGGATGTGGATGGGCTGCGCGTCGAGGATGACCACCCGCACGTCGCCCGGCTGGAAATTGCACCGCTGCTGTAGCGCCTCGATGAGGCATTCGTTGTGCATGTGCCCGTCGCCGAAGTTCCACCCGAGCACCATCGAGCACAGCACCTCGCCCTCGCAGAGGTTGTAGTCGTCCTCGTCGTAGCCGGCCAGCGCGCGGTGCACCAGGGTGAACAGCGCGCGCCCGTGGGTGTTCATCCCGCGGAACGCCATGGCCAGGTGAAGCGGGACCAGGGTGTCCTCTTTGGAGCCGTAGAGGCGCTCGAGCTGCAGGTGTTGCATCGGCCCGAGCGCGCGCGAGCCGGTGCGGAACTTCTCGTCGACCGACGGCTTGACGCACCACACGGTGGTGTCCCAGTTGCCCGCGTAGTACCGCATGCCCGGCAGGAAGGACACCTTGCGCGGGTAGAGGTTGCCGACGACGACGATGCCGGCGATGACCACGAACAGGATCGCCACCGGCAACGGGTTGGCCAGGTCGGACAGGCCGAGGCGGGCATGCGCGACGAACAGCGACAGCACCCCGAAGATCATGAAGACGTTCCACTCCAAGGGGACACCCATCGGGAAGGCCAGCAGGATGTTCAGGTGGAAGACGATCATCACGAATGCGGCGATCGCTGTCGGCCAGCCGCCGTGGGAGAAGAGCAGGACCAGCGGCACCAGGCCTTCCACGGCGGTGGAGAAATGGGCGATGAAACCCGCCAGCGCGCTGGGCCGCAGGTCGTCCGGATAGTGCTTGAACATCGACCGTTTCAGCGGACCAGACGGGATGAACGGGTTGTTCGCGAGCATCGTCGAAATCACGAACGGGAAGTGCCGGTTGAGTTTTGAGGTGGCGGCCCCCAGCCAGATCACCATGAAGACCACCTTGGCCCCGATGATGGAGTCCGCCCCGGCGAACAGGAAGGCGAGCGCCAGCGGCGCGTAGACCTCGCCACGCGCGGCCAGGAAGATCACCTTGTCGCGCAGCCCGACGACGGCCAGGACCGCCAGGATCGCGACGGTGTGCCAGGGCGCCAGCACGCCAATCTCGGTGTGCAAGGCGGGGATTGGGCCGGTGCCGTCGGACACGAGCGCGATGGCAAGCAACACCAGCAGCGCGGCGTAGAGCACCGCGTCGATGGGGCCGCGGACGCTGCCCTTGGTCAACGGCACCCGATCGGGCCACGGCGGCAACCGGATGGTGCCGGGCCGCAGCCAGTACAGGATCGATCCCATCGGCGGGAAGTAGCGGCCGGCCAGCGGCCCGAAGCAACAACCCAGGCCGATGACTTCGAACAGCATCGTGTACAGCACGGCCTTCTCGAAGACGATCGGTTCCGACCACCACGCCGCGACGCCGGTAAAGCTGCCGATGCCGGTCGTGCACCACCCGAACACCCAGCCGCCCAGGATGTACAGCGCGATCTTCACGCCGTACATCACATGCATCACCAGCGGGGTGCCGAAACCGTTCTCGGCGATGTGGCGCACCATCGGCACGATCCGCTGGGCGCGGCTCTGCTTGCTCCATTCGGCCACGTCGACCACGGGCAGATTCGGCTGGATGAACCCCATTGCAGCTCCTTCGCCACGGCTCGATTCCAGGGGCACTCGCTGTGAAGAGAAGCTACCTGCAGGATCATCCGTGCGGCAGGCAATTTACGTCGAACAGGTCGGGACGGGCCCGACGCGCGTCACGTGTCTATGCCGTAGCCACCGCGCAGGTCCGTGTGGGCGGCTTTCAACAACCGGTTGCACAGCACCACCAGCGCGTCGACGTCAAGATCCGACTCATCGCCGAGTTGCTTGAGAAACGTTGCTTCTTCGTCCTTCAGCGCGGTCCACTTTCGCTTCCGTTCGACCATCGCCTCATCGCTATTTGGTAGGACGTCGACGGTGGTCTGGAGTTGCTCCTTGCACGCATCCAGCTGCGACAGCGAGTAGCCGTGCTCGCGGAATTGGCGGTCCCATTCGTCGAGGATCAGTTCGGTGAGGTCACGAACCGGTTCTGCGGCGTAGATCATCAGCTCGGCAACTCCGTCGTCGAGACCCAGCCGTGCGCGGAATTCGTACAACTCTCTGGTGGCCTCCGCCCGCCTTCGGCTGATGGTCTCTTCGGTGACTTCGGCGCCCACGAGGGGCTCCGCGCCGCGTTTGAGGTGAAGGGTTGCCGAGATGAGAAGCTTCAGCACCGCTTTCTTGTCCTCGCCGGCCCGCTTCTCGTAGTCGAGCACCAGCGCGTGGTCTCGATCCTCTCGCTTAGTTCGGGCGTCGATACGCTTCGTCCAGACCGCCACCGTCGCAGTCGACAAGACGGACGCGACCGGCACCAGAGTGGTCGTGAGCACCGTCTCCCAGCTCACGGCGCTACTGCCCCTCTTCGCGGCGCTCGCGCTGACGCGCTTCTCCGAGTGTGCATCCGGACGTCCTCATTGCCACGTGGCTCAGTGTGCCTGACTGGACAGCGGTACACGGGGGTTTGCCGCCGCCACCGCGGCGCTGTTACCGGGGGCCTAACGAGGTTAAGACATAATTGTCTCATCTGAGATATATTTGTCTCATGGCTCCCGATCGTGAACAGATGTTGCTTGCCGCCGCGGATTTCCTCGGTCGGCGTCCCAACGCAACGCAGGACGAGATCGCCGCGGCGGTCGGCGTCAGCCGGGCGACCCTGCATCGTTACTTCGCCGGGCGGAGCGCCCTCCTCGAGGCACTGGACCAACTCGCGGTGGCGCAGATGCGTGGGGCCCTGAGGGCCGCTCGCTGGCAGGAGGGCTCGGCCACAGAAGCGTTGCAGCGCTTGGTGACCGCGTGCGAACCCGTGTCCGGATATCTCACCTTTCTCTGCACCCAGAGTCAGGGATTCGACGCCGATCGGGTGCAGGAAGGGTGGGCGGAGATCGACGCCGAGATCAGGGCAATGTTCGAGCGCGGCCAGCGAGAAGGCGAATTCCGTCCCGATCTCAGTGCCGTCTGGTTGACCGAGGCGTTCTACGACCTTGTCGCGGGCGCGGGGTGGGTTATCCAGGCCGGACGGGCCGCGCGCCGCGACTTCACCCCGATGATCACCGACCTGCTGCTACACGGGGTGAGCCGGTCATGACACGGGGTTGGTTGGCGCTCGGGGTGCTGAGCCTCGGAGTGCTGGTGATCGGCGTCGACGGCACGGTACTGGCCGTCGCCGCCCCACAGATAATCACCGATCTCGGGGCGACGGCGACGCAGGTCTTGTGGATCGGCGATATTTACTCCTTCGTGCTGGCGGGTCTGCTTATCACGATGGGCAGCCTCGGCGACCGTATCGGCCACAAGAAGCTGTTGCTCTGCAGCGCAACGGCATTCGCTTTCATGTCGGCGGCGACGGCATATGCGCCGAACGCCATGGCGCTGATCGGCGCGCGGGCGCTGCTGGGCGTGGCGGGGGCGGTGTTGGCACCGTCGACCCTGGCGTTGATCCGCGGCCTGTTTCCCCAGCCACGGCAACGCAGCGTGGCAGTGGGTGTGTGGGCCGCCATGTTCTCGGCGGGTACCGCACTGGGCCCCGTGACGGGTGGGCTACTCCTGGAGCACTTCTGGTGGGGCTCAGTGTTTCTGATCAACATCCCGGTGATGCTCATGCTCCTTGTCGGCGGCATCGTCTTGTTACCGGAACAGCGCGACCCTACGCCGGGGCCGTGGGACCTGCCCAGCGTCGCGCTGGCGCTCGTCGGCATGCTTGCCCTCGTCTATGCCGGCAAGGAAGGCGCCACCAACGGGCTTGGGGCGCAAGTGGCAGCGGTCGGTGTTGTCGGCGCGGGGGCGCTGACGGTGTTCGTCCGGCGGCAGCTCCGGCTGAGCACACCGTTGATCGACGTACGGCTTTTCGCCAATCGCGCGTTTTCGGGTGTCGTCGCCGCTAATTTGCTTTCCGTGCTTGGCCTTTCGGGCCTGGTGTTCTTCCTGTCGCAATTCTTTCAACTGGTTCAGGGATACAGCCCGCTGAGGGCCGGGATGGCCGAACTGCCCGCCGCGGGCGCCGCGACCGTGTTCGGCCTGTTGGCCGGTGTCGCCGTGCGTCACTGGTCGCAGCGCGCGGTCCTCGCGACCGGGCTGGCGTTGGTCGGTGGCGCGATGGCGTCGCTGATACTGATCAGCCCGTCCACCGGCTACCCGCGGCTCGGCACCGCACTCTTTGTCGTCGGCGTCGGCCTCGGGCTGGCTTTCACCGCGGCGAGCGACGTCGTCATCGCCAGCGTCACGCCGGACCGAGCAGGCGCGGCAGCGGCGGTCTCGGAAACCGCCTACGAACTCGGCGCGGCGCTCGGCATCGCGGCACTTGGCTCCATCGTCACCGCGGTCTACCGCGGGCTGGAAATTCCGTCCGGCACCGCGGATGCCGTGGCGTCGCAAGCGCGGAATTCGCTTGCCGCTGCGACCGTGGTTGCGCACAGCCTGCCTGCCGAGAAGGCACGAGGCTTGTTGACCGCCGCCGAGGCCGCATTCACCGACGGGCTGGCCATCGCCGCGGGGGTCGGCTCGGCGCTGCTGCTCGCGTCGGCGGTGGCAGTGTGGGTGCTGCTCGAGCCAATTCCGACGCGACAACCGGGTCAGCCGGCGGGAGGCACGCTCTGCTCGAAGCAGAAAACGTTCGACGGGTCGTACTTGGCTTTGACTTCGCGTAGCCGTTCGCAGTTGGAGCCGTAATACTCACGCTCCCAGTCGGATGCGGGCGCATTGGGCACATTGACGTAGGCGCCGTCGCCGAAGGGCCGCAGTGCGCGCCAGAAGTCGACCGCCCAGCCCAGAGCCTTCGAGTTCAGCGCGGGGTCGTCCCAGGCCGCGCCGGGCTCGCAGTAGAACAGCGCGTCACGGTGCGGGAACGCCGACCCGCCCGGCGGGGCGTGGCGCACCGCTCCGCCGAAGCTCGAACAGAAGAAATTGCTCGGCGCGCTGGGTGTGTCCGCCATGAAGCGAACCACCAGATCAATCGCCTCGTCGGGGAATGGGCGAGTGACGAACTGAGAGTAGAACTTCCAGAACGGGAGATCCGCCGCCCTGTCGATATTTCCGTAGATGGTCGGCCAGGCCTCGTTTGTGTAGGTCACCTCGGGCTTGCCGATCGCCAGTAGCGAACGCAGCTCGGCGTCCAGTTCTTCGCGTGAGCCACCGTGCATCACCGCCGAGAGCTCGACCACGGCGGAGTCCGCCTCGAGCGCACTGGTCAGGCGCTCGTCGGCGATCGGCGCCTCACGCTGCCACGTGCGAAGTATCGCGCCCAGATCGTCGAGACCGGTCCACCTGACAATCGCGAAGTCGACCCGCGAGAGCTCGTGCAGCTTCAGCGTGTAGGACGTGGCGATCCCGAAGTTGCCGCCGCCTCCGCCACGGCACGCCCACAGCAGGTCGGCGTTGCTGTGTTCGGAGGCTTCGACAACCTTCGCCGAGCGCGGGCCGTCGGCCACTACCATCTCGGCCGCGAGCAGGTTGTCGGACGCCAATCCCAAACTGCGCGTGAGCAATCCGAAGCCCCCGCCGAGAACCACGCCGCCGAGCCCGACACCCCCCTCGGAGCCGGTCGGAATGACGAAGCCGCGCTGCCCGAGAGCCGGGACGATCTCCTTCTGCGTGAGTCCGGTGCCGACCGTCGCCGTGCGCGCCGTCTCATCGATCGTGACGCTCTTCATGCGACTGACGTCGACAACCAGGCCGCCGTCGATCGAGGACCAGCCATCGAGGCTGTGGCGCCCGCTGCGGGCACGCAGGGCTACGCCCTCCTCGCGCGCCCACCCGACCGCGTTGACCACGTCCTGTGTGCTGGCGCAGAACACGATTGCCTCGGGATAGCGCGAATACAGACGATTCCAGCCCACCCGTGCTGCCTCGTAGCCGGGATCGCCCGCGCGCACCACGTCGCCCGTCAGCTTGCTGGTCATTCGGTCACTCCTGAACTCGCTGCGAAGGGATCGGCGTCTGAGGGCTCGCGGTCTCCAGCACGCCGCGCCGCGACGATCAAGCAGGCGGGCGATCAGGTTAGGACGCGTCCCGCTCAGGGCGCCTTCGAAGGTTTTGCCCCGTACGCCGCGTCACCTTCCATTGCGGGGCCACCACGGACCCTAGGCGTCCGGACGGATTGTTTTCAGCAAACTCCCGAAACCGGGCAGAATGTGCGAAGTGGACGTCGCGCCGCGGACATGCGCCTAGAGTCGAACGGCCGGCCGCGGATCCACGACCGGCCCAATTTTTGCATTCCCGCCTGGTTTTCGGGGTGATGCTCTCGAGGAGTGTGGCTTGTGAGTGGTTGGATCGTGAGCAATGTCCCGTCGTGGGTGCTGTTAGTCGGGCTCAACGTCCTCATCGCGGGCGCAGCGGTGCTCGTCCTGGCGTATGTCCGGCATCGATTCCCCGGCCTGAGGGGGGACGAGCGCAGCGAGGTCACGCAGTTCGCCTTCTTGCTGGTCGGGTTCGTCTACGCGTTTTTCACAGGGTTCATCGTTACCGCGATGTGGGGTCAGAACAATAATGCGGACGACGCGATGCGGGCCGAGGGCACGACGGGGGTGCAGATGGCCAACGACCTCACCGTGTTCGATAAGGCCGACAGCGACCGAGTCCGCCAGGCGCTGCTGGACTATGAACGCGCGGCCGTAACTGAGTGGCCGATGGTCGCGAACGGCCACGCCTATCCCACGGCCGGCCAGGCACTGCAGCGCCTTCGCGCCGCATATGAGGGAGTTCAGCCGCGCACCGATACCCAAAAGGCTTCTCTCGCTGCGTCGTTCGACTCCCTTGAGAAGATCAGTCAGGCACGCACAGACCGGCTGATCCGGGCGCGCACTGCAAACGGGCTGCCCCCGTCGATGTGGATAGTCTTCTTCCTGCTCAGCGGGCTGGTCCTTGGCTGCGTCATCGTCTACAGCGTCGAGAACCCCACCATTCACTACGCGTTGGTCGCGACGGTGGCCGTGCTGCTGGCCACCGACCTGTTCCTCGTCTTGGAACTCGCCCACCCGTATATTGGCGACACTGCGACGTCGCCGGAGCCCCTGAACGCGGTCATCCAGGCCCTCTCGGCCCCACCGGCGTAGTCGACATGCATGGACCGGGCTGAACACGCCGTCCCGGCACCAGCCCGCGTGATGCAGATACCGCCACAGGGTTTCTCCGCTGTGGCATGCTGCACGTTGTTGGCGCTCTGATTGTCTTAATGCGCCCAAATCTCGTCATCGGCAAGAAGCGCGGCAAGCTAGCCCGTTTGGTCGGGTTCCCTCTAGGTCACACCGCGTCGACCGCATGTCGACATCGCCCTCGGGAGGTATGTATGTCCGTTCTGCGGTCAACCCAGCGCGCCGCGTTCGCGCTGGTCGCTCTGGCGGCGGTGGCGACGGTGGCCGGCGGGTGCCGTAGCGAACCCAAAGCCAGCCCCGACCCGACCCCCACAAGCAACGCCCCACGAAACTGCGCCGCCTTGTATAACGGGGACCCCCAAAACCCCGATTGGAGACGATGCATGGGAATGCCGTCCGACTGAGGTCGATTGGCGCTGCCCCCATCCCGCCTGCGGCGGGTACGACGGGAGAACTATCCCTGTCCTCGGGTTATGGGTGGTGCGCCGTCAGGGTTTCGAACCCCGGACCCGCTGATTAAGAGTCAGCTGCTCTACCAACTGAGCTAACGGCGCTTTCGACGGCCGAGACCGCGTACGCGACAATAACAGGCGTCCTGCCGCGGAGTGAAATTCTCAGAATCCTCTCCAGCGTAGCCACCGGGGGATGGTAGGCCCCGCCCGGACGCCGCGGTGACCTCGATCGACGAAATGGCCTGCAGTGCAGCGCACTGTGATCCAGACGGCGTTCCGGGCCTGCCCGTTGACCGCGTCGATGCCCATGCTGGAGGTGTCGCAACCGGTCGTGGGGGCGGTGCTGGGCGTGGTTGTCCTCGACGAGACGCTGGACGCGGGCCGCGCCGGGATGATCGCCTTGGCGGCGGCGGTCCTGGTGATGCCATCGTCAAGCTCGCGCGTGTCGGCGCCGCCTCGACCCGCGATCGGGTCGAGGTTGAACTCGACGACGCGGTCGATCAACCGGCCTGAAGACCCCGCGAAATGGCCTGACGGCGCGATTCGTCACGATCGCGTGACACCGGGTCGGGACCGGCCGATGGCGGCACGCGCGCACGCAAAAACCCATTACAATTCATGCACTGTTTCTGGTCAGCGGTGACCAACTACATCGAATTCCATGGAAGGTCACTCGATGACGCCTTTGCGCAAACGACGATCGTGGCTGGCTGCCGCGATCGCTTCGGTTGCTGTGTTCGGCGTTGCCTGCGGTGGCGGCAACACCGCGGCCCCGCAGAAGGTGATCTTCGACAAGGGCACTCCGTTTGCCGATCTGCTCGTCCCGAAGCTCACCGCCTCGGTGACCGACGGCGCCGTCGGCGTCACCGTCGATTCACCGGTGACAGTGAGTGTCGCGGACGGCGTCCTTGCATCGGTCACCATGGTCAACGAGAACGGCAGGTCGATCAGCGGCCAACTCAGCCCCGACGGGCTGCGCTGGTCGACCACCGAGCAGCTCGGCTACAACCGGCGCTACACGCTGAGCGCGAAAGCGCTGGGCATGGGCGGGGCGGCGAATCGCCAGATGACCTTCCAGACCAGCTCACCCGCCCACCTGACCATGCCGTACGTCAACCCGGGCGACGGCGATGTGGTCGGCGTCGGCGAGCCCGTGGCGATCCGCTTCGACGAGAACATCGCCAACCGCGCCGCGGCGCAGAAGGCCATCACGATCACCACCAACCCACCCGTAGAGGGCGCGTTCTACTGGCTCAACAATCGTGAAGTACGTTGGCGCCCAGAGCACTTCTGGAAATCGGGAACGACCGTCGATGTGGCGGTCAACACCTACGGCGTCGACCTCGGTGACGGCATGTTCGGCGAGGACAGCGTCAAGACCCACTTCACCATTGGCGACGAGGTCATTTCGACGGCCGACGACACCACCAAGACGGTGACCGTGCGCGTCAACGGCGAAGTGGTCAAGACGATGCCGACGTCGATGGGCAAGGACAGCACGCCCACTGCCAACGGGTTCTACATCATTGGCGGGCGGTTCAAGCACATCATCATGGATTCGTCGACGTACGGCGTTCCGGTCAACTCGCCCAACGGATATCGCACCGAAGTCGACTGGGCCACCCAGATGTCCTACAGCGGCGTATTCGTGCACTCCGCGCCGTGGTCGGTCGGCGCCCAGGGACACACCAACACCAGCCACGGGTGCCTGAACGTGAGTCCCAGCAATGCGGAGTGGTTCTACGACCACAGCAAGAGCGGCGACATCGTCGAGGTCATCAACACCGTGGGGCCGACGCTGCCTGGCACCGAGGGGCTGGGTGACTGGAACGTGCCCTGGCCGCAGTGGAAAGCGGGCAACGCCAACACCTGACCCGCGTCAGCCGACCTTCTGCCAGGCCGCGCAGTTCCTGGTCATGAACGCGCGATCGGTCGGCAGAATCTGCACCGCCTGCGGACCGTCGTTGACGTTGTTGTCGATGATGTCGCCGGTGTCCAGGCTGCGCAGCCTCGCCCAATAGCATCCGTAATTTCCGGCGCTGCGGTAGGTGCCCGGTGCGATGTCGCTGCCAACGATGAACGTGCCATTGGCCTCGATGGTCGTTTTGGGCCCCGGCGGTGGTGGCGGCGCGACGGTCACGGTCACCGTCTTGGTCGCTGCGGGCATCGTCGAGGTGACGGTGGTCGCCGTGTGGCTCGACCCGCCGCAGCCGGCCAGAAGGAGGGCGCAGCCCGCGATGACTGCTCGCGGGGCAAGGGGGCGGCGTATCCGGCGACGATTCGGCGGCACGGCCCGCTGTCCCTTCCGCGTCGAGTGCGATCGCGTTGCGCTGGGACGGTAATGCTGCCCAGGCGGTCGGGAAGCGAGAACGCCTCCCAACCGATTGGGGTGAGTGACGGGACTCGAACCCGCGACATTCAGGATCACAACCTGACGCTCTACCAACTGAACTACACCCACCATGCCCGCCCGCCGGGCCGGGGCCCTACGAGCAGCGACTGTCGATATTAGCGGTTCGGTGGCTCGGTCGCCGAATCAATTGCTCCGGTTGGGCCCGGCGTGCCGTCCAGATCGGCGACCACGGCCTCGATCTCGCTGGTAGACGGCCCCGGCGGGGCGACGAACGCCGTCCGGCGGTAGAACTTCAGCTCGCGGATCGATTCGTGAATGTCGGCCAGCGCCCGGTGGGTGAGTCCCTTGACCGGCTGGCCGAAGTAGATCCGCGGATACCAGCGCCGGCAGAGCTCCTTGATCGAGCTCACGTCGATCATCCGGTAGTGCAGGAACGAGTCGAGCGCGGGCATGTCGCGGGCGATGAATGCGCGATCGGTGGCGATGGAATTGCCCGCCAGCGGCGCCGTCTTGGGTTGCTTGACGTGCTTGCCGATGTAGTCGAGCACCATGGCCTCGGCGGTCGCCAGGTCGACGGTGGACGCCCGCACCTCGTCGATCAACCCTGAACGCGAGTGCATTTCGGTGACGACCTCGATCATCGAAGACAGTGCCGCATCGTCGGCGTGGATCACCACGTCGACGCCGTCACCCAGAACGTTCAAATCGGCGTCGGTGACCAGGGCCGCAATCTCGATCAACTTGTCCGAGCCGAGGTTCAGCCCGGTCATCTCGCAGTCGATCCACACCAACTCGTCTCGCACAGCGCTCAGACTAGGCCCAACTGGCGCTCACGTTGTCCGTCGCCCCCAACTCCGCCGGAGAAGTAGTGTGAGCGTTGCCGACCGCATGCCGAACCACTGGAGAACAGGGGGGCGCAGCACGATGAGCACCGAATCAGCGGAGACACCCGCACGCCGGATTGCCGACGGCTATGCCGTCGACGGACAGGCACTCGAACTGGGCACGGTCGTCGTTGACGGCGCAGCCGACCCGACGGCACAGATCCGCATACCGCTCTCCACAATCAATCGGCACGGCCTGGTGGCCGGCGCGACCGGAACCGGCAAAACCAAGACGCTGCAGCTGATCGCCGAACAACTCAGCGCGGCGGGCGTTGCGGTGATGATGGCCGACGTCAAGGGTGACCTTTCGGGCCTGGTTCGGCCGGGCCAGGGCAACGACAAGACCGCCGCCCGGGCCAAAGACACTGGCGACGACTGGGCGGCGACCGGATTCCCGGTCGAGTTCCTGTCGCTGGGCACCGGGGGAGTGGGCGTACCGGTACGCGCGACCGTCGCCAGCTTCGGTCCGGTTCTGCTGTCGAAAGTGTTGGGGCTCAACGCCACTCAAGAGTCGACGCTGGGACTGATCTTTCACTGGGCCAAGGAGAACAATCGTCCGCTGGTGACGCTGGACGATCTGCGCGGCGTCATCAGCCACCTGGCCAGCGACGAGGGTAAGACCGACCTGAAAGACCTCGGCGGGGTGTCGTCGACGACGGCGGGCGTCATCCTGCGGGCACTGGTGAACCTGGGCGGCGAGGGTGGGGGCACGTTCTTCGGAGAGCCGAAGCTTGACCCCAACGATCTGCTGCGCGTCGACGGGCAGGGGCGCGGCATCATTTCGTTGCTGGAGTTCAGCGGTCAGTCGTTGCGCCCCGTCATCTTCTCCACCTTCCTGATGTGGCTGCTGACCGACCTGTTCGCGGTGCTGCCGGAGGTCGGTGACGTCGACAAGCCCAAGCTGGTCTTCTTCTTCGACGAGGCCCACCTGTTGTTCGCCGATGCCTCCAAGGCCTTCCTCGAACAGGTCGAACAGACAGTCAAGCTGATCCGCTCCAAGGGCGTGGGGGTGTTCTTCTGCACCCAGCTCCCCACCGACGTGCCCAACGACGTGCTCTCCCAGCTGGGCGCCCGCATCCAGCACGCGCTGCGGGCATTCACTCCGGACGACCAGAAAGCGCTCAGCAAGACCGTCCGCACCTACCCGAAAACCGATGTGTACGACCTGGAGTCGGCGTTGACGTCGCTGGGAATCGGTGAGGCCGTTGTCACCGTGCTGTCGGAGAAGGGCGCACCGACACCCGTTGCGTGGACCCGGATGCGGGTGCCTCGGTCGATGATGGCCTCGATCGGCACCGACGATATCGCGCAGGCGGCGAAAGACAGTCCGCTGCAGGCGAAGTACAACCAGAAGGTTCAGCAGCCGGCGCGGCCGCAGCCCGGCCCGCAAGCCCAATCGGGGCCGCAGCCGCCGCAGGTCCAGTCCGGTTACCCGCCAGTGCCGGCGAACGAGCCGGTGCCGCCGATGCCGGAGCCGGCGGAGCCCAAAGGGCCCGGCTTGCTGGAAAGGCTCTGGCACGACCGGGAAGTGCAAAGTGCGGTGAACACCGGCATCCGCGAACTTATCCGCATCAAATTCGGCAACGGCCGCCGGCGGCGGAAGTAACGGCTAGCTGCCGCCCAGTTTCTTGTAGAAGCTGCCCACGATCGGCGCCACGATCGCGCGCGGCGCGTAACCGCTCGCCACCGACATCGCCTTCGACGTCAGACCGGGGACGACCCGCATCTTGTTGCGCGCCAACGCATCCAGTGACACCTGGGCGGTGTGCTCGGTGGAGATCCACAGGAATTCCGGCACCAGTCGCTCGACCAGCGACCGTTCGGCGTCGTCGGGCAGGTCGGTGCGCACCGGTCCCGGTGCGAGCAGCGTGACGTGCACACCGGAGTGGCGCAGCTCGCCACGCAGCGATTCGCTGAAGGTGTTCGCGAACGCCTTGGTGGCCGCATAGGTCGCGTTGTAGGGAATCGGCGAATTGCCCGCCGCCGAACCGGAAATGAGGATGCCGCCGGACTTGCGCTCGACCATGCCCGGCAGCACCGCCAACGTAAGGTCGTGCACGCCCAGCACATTCAGCTGCAGCTGCGCCTTCTCGGTCGCCGGGTCCAGCGTCGCCACCGGGCCGAAGGTCGCGGTGCCGGCGTTGGCGCACAGGATGGAGATGGGTCGGGCGGCCAGTTCGTCGCACAGTTTCGCCCGTTCCCCGGGATCGGCGAGGTCGGCGGGCCGCACCTCGACCGCGACGCGGTACTTGTCGCTCAGGCGGGCGGCCAGCTCGTTGAGCAGGTCTTCGCGTCGTGCGGTGACGATCAGGCTGTGTCCGCGCGCTGCCAGTTCGGTGGCCAGCGCTTCGCCGATGTTCTGCGAAGCTCCGGTCACCACGGCACGCGCGTCTGGGCTGGGCGCGGGGATCGGCATGCGCCAATCGTAGACAGGCGCCGCGGCGTGGCCGGGCGCGGCGGGTCGGCCGCGAAACACGTAAACACATAGAGTGCCGAGCATGGGCCAGCCGTCGTCGGGTTCACTCGCGCCCACGCCCTCCCGGGTGGTGGCGTGGGCGCTCTGGGACTGCGGCTCCACCGGACTGAACGCCATAGTGGCTACCTTCGTCTTCTCCGTGTATTTGACCAGCAGCGTGGGGGTGGGCATATCGGGCGGCACCTCGCCGGCGAGCTGGCTGGGGCGGGCGGCGGCCATTGCCGGGTTGACCGTCGCCCTGTTGGCGCCGGCCGTCGGAGTCTGGGTGGAGTCCCCGCATCGCAGGCGGGTGGCCCTGAGCGTGTTGACCGCTCTGGCCGTCGCGCTGACATGCGGGATGTTCTTCATCCATGACCGCCCCGGCTACCTATGGGCGGGGCTGGTGCTGATGGGAGCGACCGCGGCCTGCGGCGATCTGGCCAGCGTCCCGTATAACGCGATGCTGCGCCAACTTTCGACGCCGCTGACCGCCGGCCGGATTTCGGGGTTGGGCTGGGCGGCCGGTTATGTCGGCAGCGTCCTGCTCCTGCTCGTGGTCTACACCGGATTCATCTCCGGGAAGGCCTCCGGGCCGGATGCGACGCGCGGGCTGTTTCGGACACCTTTGCACGACGGCCTGTACGTTCGGGAGGCGATGCTGGTGGCGGCGGCATGGCTGGCCATTTTTGCGCTGCCATTGCTGTTGGTCGCGCACCGGCTCCCCGACTCGACCGAGGTGCACGAGCCGACGAGCATGCTCGGCGGCTATCGCAAGCTGTTTACGGAGGTCGTTGCCGAATGGCGGCGCGACCGCAACCTGGTCTACTTCCTGTTCGCCAGCGGGCTCTTCCGGGATGGGCTGGCGGCGATCTTCGCCTTCGGCGCCGTGCTCGGCGTCAACGTGTACGGCATCTCCCAGGGCGACGTGCTCATCTTCGGGGTGGTGGCCAGCGTGGTGGCGGCGGTGGGCGCGGTGGCGGGTGGGTTCGTCGATCACCGCATCGGGTCGAAACCCGTCATCGTCGGGTCACTGGCCGCGATCGTCGTCCTGGGAATCACTCTCATGCTGCTGTCCGGCTCGGTGGCCTTCTGGATTTGCGGGCTGCTGCTGTGCATGTTCATCGGGCCGTCGCAGTCGTCCTCACGTGCGCTGCTGCTGCAGATGGCCAAGCACGGCAGGGAAGGCGTCGCGTTCGGCCTGTACACCATGACCGGGCGGGCGGTGGCGTTCGTCGCCCCGTGGCTGTTCTCGGTGTTCGTGGACGTATTCGGCGCCGTGCGCGCCGGTCTGGGCGGCATCTCGCTGGTGCTGATCGCCGGGCTGCTCGCCATGCTGGCGGTCCGGGTGCCGGCCCGGGGCGCCCTCGCGGGCGAACCGTCGTAGAGCGCTCAGCCCCGGGCGTCGCAGATGGTCAGGCCGACGCCGACGCGCTTGCTCATCTGAGCGCCGTCGACGGTGACCGAGCAGGTGACGTTGTGACCGATGTTGACGATCGTGACGTTGGCCGGGTGTGCCGCCGACTTGGCGAGGCTGACCTCTTTGGTCCAGGGCAGCTCGACGTTGAATTCGGTTTGGATCAGGCCCCCGGTGTCGATGTACATGATGCTGATGGCGCGGCCCTCGCCGGCCACGCTGTAGACGACGTCCTGCAGGGCGGCCGGGCCGGTCGACTCGGTGGGCGTCGGCAACCCGCCGGTGGGGGGCATCGGGGCGGGGATGCGCGGCGAAGACGTGCGTGTCGACGGGCTCGGCATCGGGGGCGTCGTCTCCGGCATCGCGGGCAGCGGCGGGACGGCGGTCTGGGTCTTGATCGCGTTGTTCACCAGCACCAGAGCGATGACCAAGGCAACCACCAGCAGCACGGCCGCGCCGGCGACGATCCAGAGCCATCGCGGTGGAGGCTTCGGGCCTTCGGGCGGCGGGGGAGCCGAGCCCTGCTGCAGCTGCCCCGACGGAGGAAGCTCCTGCTGCCAGTACGCCGGCAGTTGCTTGGTCGTGTTGGTGTCGTTCATCCCGGGCGCCCACGGCGGAGCTTGCGCGCCATAGGCCGGCGCATAGGGCGCCTGATCGGCGTAAGCCGGGTCGACGGGTGGCGGGTACCAGGCGCGCTGCTGGCCCGATCCCGGCAAAGAGTCAGTGAACCGATCGGTGGGACGTGAATCGTTCATGTCCACCTCATAGCTTGCAAGAGTACCTGCGCCGGGCGCTCGGACGGCGAATCACCTCATGGGCGGCGACTCAGGGGCAATCGTTCCCCGCGGCGAGAGCCGCGACCGTCATCGCGCGCATTACCGCGCGGGACCGTGCGGCGCGCGCGTGCTTGCCGCGCGAGGCGTCGGTGGATTTCATGCTGTGGGGCGTCGAATTGAGCAAGCCGAAAACCGCGTGGGCGGTCAGCCGCGCATCGGCCTCGGCGAGGTCGGGATTGAGCTCGCGCAGCACGCCGACCCAGACCTCAACGTATTGGCGTTGCGCCTTGCGTACCTGCTTCTCAGCCGCCTCGGGCAGGTGCGCGAGGTCGCGGTCCTGGATGCGGATCAGGTCCGGTTCGCCGAGCGCGAAGTCCAGGTGAAAGTCGATCAGACCGTCGAGCGTTGCGGACGGGTCGTCGGAGTTGAGAGCCCGCACGTCGCGGGCGCCGGCAAGCAGTCGGGCGCTGATGCCCACCAGCAACTCGACGAGCAGCGACTCCTTGTTGGGAAAGTGCCGGTAGATCGCCGGGCCGCTGACGCCGGCGGCGGCGCCGATGTCTTCCAGGCGTACGGCGAGAAAGCCGCGTTCTGCGAACAGCCGCTCGGCGGCCGATAGCAGCTGTTGACGACGGTCGGATTTCAACTGGCTGCGTCGATTTGGAGCATCGGCGGGCCCGGGCTGGCCGTCGGAGGTGGACGTTGTCATGACGAACCCCCGTCCAGTTGGTTAATCGCCACTAACTTAGCACGAGTTATTCACGATTAACCTGCGGTAACGGACGGCGACCTCCGGTGTCCTCGTCCCTGGACCAGCGGGATCGACGATGGTATTGTCGCCCTGAGTTAATGAGGATTAACTCAAAACGCCCCGCCCGACGGCAAGGAGGCTGCTGCGGCGATGGACAAGGTGGTGGCGACGGCCGCTGAGGCGGTTGCCGACATAACCGACGGGTCTTCCCTGGCGGTCGGGGGCTTCGGGTTCTGTGGCATCCCCGAGGCTTTGATCGCCGCGCTGGCGGCCACCGGGGTGCGTGACTTGGAGACGGTATCCAACAACTGCGGCGGAAACGGTGTCGGGCTGGTGCACCTGTTGGTGCACAAGCGGATTCGCCGAGCCGTCGCCTCCTACGTCGGTGACAACAAGGAATTCGCCCGCCAATTCCTCGCCGGTGAGCTCGAGGTGGAACTCACCCCGCAGGGCACGCTGGCGGAGCGACTGCGTGCCGGTGGCATGGGAATCCCGGCCTTCTATACCCCGGCGGGAGTGGGTACTCCCGTCGCCGACGGTGGGCTCCCGTGGCGCTACGACGCCTCGGGAGCGGTGGCCGTCGTGTCGCCGCCCAAGGAGACCCGCGAATTCGACGGTGTCACCTACGTTCTCGAACGGGCGATCCGCACGGACTTCGCGCTGGTGCACGCCTGGAAGGGCGACCGGCACGGCAACCTCGTCTACCACCGCGCCGCTGCCAACTTCAACCCGGACTGCGCGCAGGCCGGCAGGATCACCATCGCCGAGGTGGAACACCTCGTCGAGCCGGGAGAGATCGACCCCGCTGCGGTGCACACCCCCGGTGTCTTCGTGCAACGAGTCGTGCATGCGCCCGATCCCGCCAAGCCGATCGAGAAGCTGACGGTGCGCTGATGCCATGGAGTAGAGAGGGTTTGGCCGCGCGGGTGGCCGCGGAATTGGAGGACGGTCAATACGTCAACCTCGGTATCGGGATGCCCACCCTGGTCCCCAATCACATCCCGGCCGGCATCACCGTGGTCGTGCATTCGGAGAACGGCATCCTGGGCGTGGGACCTTATCCGCGGCCCGAGGACGTCGATGCGGACCTGATCAACGCGGGCAAGGAGACGGTCACCACGTTGCCCGGCGCGGCCTTCTTCGGTTCCTCGACCTCGTTCGGGATCATTCGCGGTGCGCACCTAGACGTCGCCGTGCTTGGGGCGATGCAGGTCTCGGCCACCGGTGATCTGGCCAACTGGATGATTCCCGGAAAGATGGTCAAGGGCATGGGCGGTGCGATGGACCTGGTCCACGGCGCCCGCAAGGTGATCGCGATGATGGAGCACACCGCGCGCGACGGTAGCCCGAAAATCGTTGAGCGATGCACGCTTCCGCTGACCGGCGCGGGCTGTGTCGACCGCATCATCACCGATCTGGCCGTCATCGATGTCCGTGACGACGGTTTGCACTTGGTCGAGACGGCGCCGGGCGTCTCGACCGACGAGGTGATCGACAAGACCGAACCGCCGCTTGTGCTGGCGACAACCGGGAGGCATTCGTGAGTTCATCCGTGATGACCGCTCCATCGTTCGCCGATGAGCACCGCGGGTTGGTCGGCGAGTTGAACGCCAGGCTGGCGGCTGCGGCACTGGGCGGCAACGAACGCGCGCGGGAGCGCCACGTCAGCCGCGGCAAGCTGCTGCCGCGCGAACGGGTGGATCGACTGCTCGACCCGGGCAGCCCGTTCTTGGAGCTCGCCCCGCTGGCCGCCAACGGCATGTACGACGACGAGTCCCCGGGGGCTGGGATCATCACCGGGATCGGCCGGGTGTCGGGACGTGAGTGTGTGATCGTCGCCAACGACGCCACGGTCAAGGGCGGCACCTACTACCCGATGACGGTCAAAAAGCACCTGCGCGCACAGGAAGTCGCGCTCCAGAATCGCTTGCCCTGCATCTACCTGGTGGACTCCGGCGGCGCCTTCCTGCCGCGCCAGGACGAGGTGTTTCCCGACCGCGAGCACTTCGGCCGAATCTTTTACAACCAGGCGACCATGAGCGCCAAGGAAATTCCGCAGGTGGCCGCCGTCCTCGGATCGTGCACGGCCGGCGGCGCCTATGTGCCGGCCATGAGCGATGAGGCCGTCATCGTCCGCGAACAGGGCACCATCTTTCTCGGCGGTCCGCCGCTGGTGAAGGCTGCGACCGGTGAGATCGTCTCGGCCGAAGACCTCGGCGGCGGCGACCTGCATTCGCGGGTCTCCGGGGTCACCGATCATCTTGCCGACGACGACGAGCACGCGTTGCGGATCGTCCGCGCGATCGCGGCAACCTTCGGACCGCGCGAGCCCAGCCAATGGGACGTGCTGCCTTCGGTCGAGCCGAAGCACGCGCAGGGCGAGCTCTACGATGTGGTACCGCCGGATCCGCGCGTGCCCTACGACGTGCACGAGGTCATCATGCGCCTGGTCGACGGCAGCGAATTCAGCGAATTCAAGGCCAACTACGGCAAGACGCTGGTGACCGCCTTCGCGCGCATCCACGGGCATCCCGTCGGCATCATCGCCAACAACGGCGTGCTGTTCAGCGAATCCGCTTTGAAGGGCGCCCATTTCATCGAGCTGTGCGACAAGCGCAAAATTCCGCTGCTGTTTCTGCAGAACATCGCCGGGTTCATGGTCGGCCGCGACTACGAGGCCGGCGGCATCGCCAAACACGGCGCCAAGATGGTGACCGCCGTGGCCTGTGCCCGGGTACCCAAGCTGACCGTCGTGATCGGCGGATCGTATGGAGCGGGCAACTATTCGATGTGCGGACGGGCGTACTCCCCGCGCTTCCTGTGGATGTGGCCCAATGCGCGCATATCGGTCATGGGCGGCGAGCAGGCCGCCTCGGTGCTGGCCACGGTGCGCGGTGAGCAACTCGCCGCGGCCGGCAAACCGTGGCCGCCCGATGAGGAAGAGGCGTTCAAGGCGCCGATCCGCGCGCAATACGAGGACCAGGGCAACCCGTACTATTCGACCGCGCGCCTGTGGGACGACGGCATCATCGACCCGGCCGACACCAGAACGGTTGTCGGGCTGGCGCTTTCGGTATGTGCCCATGCCCCGTTGGAGCCGGTCTCCTACGGCGTCTTCCGGATGTGATGACTATGTTTGAAACCGTATTGGTAGCCAACCGCGGCGAGATCGCCGTCCGGGTAATGCGGACGCTGCGCCGGCTGGGCATCCGGTCGGTGGCGGTATACAGCGACCCCGACGCCAACGCCCGTCATGTCCTGGAGGCCGACACGGCCGTCCGCCTGGGTCCCGCCCCGGCCCGCGAGAGCTACCTCGACATCGGCAAGGTGCTGGATGCGGCGGCACGCACCGGAGCTCAGGCTATCCATCCCGGCTACGGATTTCTTTCCGAGAACGCCGAATTCGCCGCCTCCTGCGAGCGTGCCGGCGTGGTGTTCCTGGGCCCGCCGGCACGGGCAATCCAGGTGATGGGCGACAAGATCACCGCCAAGAACGCGGTCGCCGCCTTCGACGTGCCGGTGGTGCCCGGTGTGGCCAAGCCCGGACTGAGCGACGACGAGTTGGTCGCGGCGGCCGAAGAAGTCGGATATCCGGTGTTGATCAAGCCGTCGGCGGGCGGTGGTGGCAAGGGCATGCGCCTGGTCGACGATCCGAGCCGGCTGCGCGATGCCCTGCTCGGCGCCCGGCGGGAGGCCGCCTCGTCGTTCGGCGACGACACCCTGTTCCTCGAGCGATTCGTATTGCGCCCCAGGCACATCGAAGTGCAGGTTCTCGCCGATACCCACGGCAACGTGGTGCACCTCGGCGAGCGCGAGTGCAGCCTGCAACGCCGCCACCAGAAGGTGATCGAAGAGGCGCCCTCGCCGTTGCTCGACCCGCAGACCCGCGCCCGCATCGGAGCGGCTGCCTGCAACACGGCCCGCAGTGTCGATTACGTCGGCGCGGGCACGGTGGAGTTCATCGTGTCCGCCGACCGGCCGGACGAATTCTTCTTCATGGAGATGAACACCCGGCTCCAGGTGGAACATCCGGTCACCGAAGCGGTTACCGGCCTGGACCTGGTGGAGTGGCAGCTCCGGGTGGCCGCGGGCGAGAAGCTGGGGTTCGCGCAGGACGACATCGAACTGCGGGGCCACGCGGTCGAGGCCCGGGTGTACGCCGAGGATCCCGCGCGGGGGTTCCTTCCCACCGGCGGCCGGGTCCTGCACGTCGCCGAACCCTCCGGCGCCGGCGTGCGGGTCGACTCCTCACTGCTGGCGGGCACGCACGTCGGCAGCGACTACGACCCGATGCTGAGCAAGGTGATCGCCCACGGGGAGGACCGCGATGAAGCGCTGGCCAAACTCGACGGGGCGCTGGCGCGGACCGCAATCCTGGGTGTGCAGACCAACATCGAATTCCTCCGGTTCCTGCTCGCCGACGAGCGGGTGCAGGCCGGTGACCTGGACACGGCGCTGCTGGACGAACGCGTGGCGGACTTCGCGCCGATGCCGGCGCCCGACGACGTACTCGCCGCCGGCGGCCTCTACCGTCAGTGGGCGCTGGACCGTCGTGCCGCGGGCAACCCGTGGGCGGCGCCGACCGGATGGCGGGTCGGGGGCGCGCCGGCGCCCGTACGCACCGAGATGCAGACCCCGCTGCGCAGCGAGACCGTGTCAGTATGGGGACCACCTAAGGACGCCCGGGTACAGGTCGGTGTGGGTGAGATCCATTCCGCGAGCGCGCAAGTCGACGGGGCGCGGATGGACGTCACGCTGGACGGGGTGCGCCGCGAATACCGCTGGGCCGAGGCCGACCGTCACCTGTGGATCGCCGACGAGCGGGGGGCGTGGCACCTGCGCGAGGCCGAGGAGCACAAGATCCACCGCGCGGCCGGTGCGCAGCAGGCCGAGATCCTCAGCCCCATGCCCGGCAGTGTGATCGCGGTGCAGGCCGCCTCCGGCGCCGAGGTAGCCGAGGGCGACGTGGTGGTGGTCGTGGAGGCGATGAAGATGGAACACTCGCTCCCCGCGCCGGTTTCGGGACGAGTGGAGCTCTTGGTGTCTGTCGGCGATCAGGTCACGGTCGACCAGGTGCTGGCCCGGCTGGTTCCCGAAGAGCCTGAAGCAGCAGCCGATTCGAGTAAGGACGAAACATGACGACATCGATTACCGCGGGAACGCTACCCAAGGAATATCAGGATCTTCGCGACACGGTGGCCGAGTTCGCGCGCGCCGTCGTCGCCCCCGTATCGGCCAAACACGACGAAGAGCACAGCTTCCCGTACGAGGTCGTCGCCAAGATGGGCGAGATGGGGTTGTTCGGCCTGCCATTCCCCGAGGAGTACGGCGGCATGGGCGGTGACTACTTCGCGCTATCGCTGGCGCTCGAGGAACTCGGCAAGTTCGACCAGTCGGTGGCGATCACCCTCGAGGCCGGCGTCAGCCTCGGCGCGATGCCGATCTACCGCTTCGGCTCCGAGGAACAGAAAGCCAAATGGCTGCCGGACCTGACGGCCGGCCGGGCCCTGGCCGCCTTCGGGCTCACCGAGCCGGGCGCCGGTTCCGACGCGGGCGCCACCCGGACCACGGCCCGGCTCGACGGCGGCGAGTGGGTGATCAACGGCAGCAAGCAGTTCATCACCAATTCCGGTACCGACATCACGAAGCTGGTCACCGTCACCGCGGTCACCGGCACCGTTGCCGATGGCAAAAAGGAGATCTCGACGATCATCGTGCCCAACGGCACACCGGGATTCACCGTCGAGCCGGTCTACAGCAAGGTCGGCTGGAACGCCTCGGACACCCACCCGTTGAGCTTCGCCGACGCGCGCGTCCCGGAGGAGAACCTCCTGGGCCCCCGCGGCACCGGCTACGCAAACTTCCTGTCCATCCTGGACGAGGGCCGCATTGCGATCGCCGCGCTGTCGACCGGCGCCGCGCAGGGCTGCGTCGACGAGAGCGTGAACTACGCCAAGGAACGCCAGTCCTTCGGGCAGCCGATAGGCTCGTATCAGGCGATCAGCTTCAAGATCGCGCGGATGGAAGCACGCGCTCACGTCGCGCGGACGGCCTACTACGACGCGGCCGCGAAGATGTTGGCCGGCAAGCCATTCAAGAAGGAGGCGGCCATCGCGAAGATGATCGCGTCGGAAGCGGCGATGGACAATGCGCGTGACGCCACGCAAATCCACGGCGGGTACGGCTTCATGAACGAGTATCCCGTGGCGCGTCACTACCGCGACAGCAAGATCCTCGAAATCGGTGAGGGGACCACCGAGGTCCAGCTGATGCTCATCGCTCGATCGCTGGGGCTGTCATGACGGACCGCAAGTCGATCATCCAGCGGGGCCTGTGGTTCGAGGAATTCGAGATCGGCACGACGTATCTACACCGGCCCGGCCGGACCATCACCGAGGCCGACAACGTCTTGTTCACCACGCTGACCATGAACACCCAGTCGCTGCACCTGGATGCGGCGTGGGCCGCCGAGCAGCCCGGCTTTCGGGGCGAGCGGCTGGTGAACTCGATGTTCACCCTGTCCACGCTGGTCGGACTGTCGGTCTCGCAGCTGACGCTGGGCACCATCGTCGCCAACCTCGGCTTCTCCGAGGTGTCGTTCCCCAAGCCGGTCTTCCACGGCGACACTCTCTACGCGGAGACCGTGTGCACCGCCAAGCGGGAGTCGAAGAGCCGGCCCGGCGAAGGGATCGTCACCCTCGAGCACACCGGGCGCAACCAGCATGGCGACATAGTCGCGCGAGCCGCGCGCACAACTCTGGTCCAGAAACGCCCGAGCGACGAGGAGGCCGAGTGAACCTGCAAGCCGCCGGCCCGGGTTGGTTGTTCTGCCCCGCGGACCGCCCCGAGCGGTTCGCGAAGGCCGCCGCCGCGGCCGACGTGGTGATCCTCGACCTCGAGGACGGCGTGGCCCAAGCGGACAAGCCGGCCGCGCGCAAGGCGCTGCGGGAGACCCCGCTGGATCCCGAGCGCACCGTGGTGCGCGTCAACGCGGCCGGCACCCAGGAGCACGGCCGCGACCTGGATGCCCTGGCCGAGACCCCCTACACGACGGTGATGCTGTCGAAGACGGAGTCGGCCGCGCAGGTGTCGGCGCTGGCGCCGCGCGACGTCATCGCGCTGATCGAGACCCCCCGTGGGGCGGTCTTCAGCACCGAGATCGCCGCCGCCGAGGGGACCGTCGCAATGATGTGGGGCGCCGAGGATCTCGTCGCGGCCCTCGGCGGCAGCTCCAGCCGCCTGGCCGACGGCACCTACCGCGACTTCGCCCGCCACGTCCGGTCCACGGTCCTGCTGGCGGCGTCCACCTTCGGCCGGGCCGCGCTCGACGCGGTGCATCTGGACATCCGCGACGTCGACGGGTTACGCGCGGAAGCCGACGATGCCGTCGCGGTGGGCTTCCACGGGACCGTCTGCATCCACCCCACCCAAATTTCCGTCGTGCGAGACGCCTATCGCCCCAGTGAGGAGAAAGTCGACTGGGCCCGAAGGGTATTGGACGCGGCGCGGACCGAACGCGGCGTTTTCGCGTTCGAGGGACAGATGGTGGACTCGCCGGTGCTCAAGCATGCGGAAATGCTGGTGCGCCGGGCGGAGCAGTCCGCCGCGGGGTGACCGTCGAAAGCCGCCCGGCCCGCGGCGCCACTGGGCGCGACACGTGCGCGATCACCGCGGTCTCTTCACATTTGAGCGCATAATGGTGAGTACGCCAGTGTCGCGGCGAGCGGAGCCTTTCGTGTAGCTGGCGATCGACTTCGGCTCGCGGTGGGTCCCGGCTGTGGCTGTGACCCCTGCGGCACCGAGGTAGGGAGACGGTATGGCGACGGTGCCTCAACTGCCGATGACCGTCGACCTCGAGCCGGTGCAACTCGTCGCCGCGGACGGGACACCGACGCCCGAGCCCCGCTATGGCCGTGACCTTCCCGTCGAGACACTGTGCTGGCTCTACGAGATGATGGTCGTCACCCGCGAGCTGGACACCGAGTTCATCAACCTGAAGCGCCAGGGAGAGCTGGCGTTGTTCGCGTCGTGCCGCGGTCAGGAAGCCGCCCAGGTGGGCGCGGCCACCTGTCTGCGTAAGACGGACTGGCTGTTTCCGCAATACCGTGAGCTTGGCGTCTACCTCGTGCGCGGCATCCCGCCCGGCCACGTCGGCGCGGTGTGGCGTGGAACCTGGCATGGCGGACTGGAATTCACCAAGAAGTGCTGCGCCCCGACCTCGATCCCGATCGGCACCCAGACCCTGCACGCCGTCGGGGCGGCGATGGCCGCGCAACGCCTCGGCGAGGATTCGGTCACGGTGGCCTTCCTCGGCGACGGCGCGACCAGCGTGGGCGACGTACATGAGGCGCTGAACTTCGCGGCCGTGTTCGCCACGCCGTGTGTGTTCTTCGTGCAGAACAACCAATGGGCAATCTCGGTGCCGATCCACAAACAAACCGCGGCACCATCCATCGCGCACAAGGCAATCGGCTACGGCATGCCCGGGATACGAGTGGACGGCAACGACGTGCTGGCCTGCTACGCGGTGATGGCCGAGGCCGCCGCGCGCGCCCGGGCCGGCGGTGGTCCGACCCTGATCGAGGCGGTCACCTACCGGCTCGGCCCGCACACCACCTCGGATGATCCCAGCCGCTACCGGACCCAGGAGGAGGTGGACCGCTGGTCGGCGCTCGACCCGATCCCGCGCTACCGCACTTACCTGCAAGGTCAGGGATTGTGGTCGAACCGCCTCGAGGACCGCGTCGCCGCCCGCTCGAAGCGGATGCGCACCGAACTGCGCGACGCGGTGTTCGGTGCACCCGATTTCGACATCGACGAGGTGTTCACCACGGTGTACGCCGAGATCACGCCGGGGCTGCAGGCGCAACGCCAAGCGCTGCGGGCCGAACTCGACCGAAGCGATGGGGAGGCCTGAATGACTCAGCTCGCTGATCGCCCGGCGAGCCCCGGTGACACCCTCACCGCCACAACGGAGAACGCCGGCGCGCAGTCGCTGACCATGGTGCAGGCGCTCAACCGTGCCCTGGTTGACGCGATGGCCGCCGACGACCGGGTGCTGGTGTTCGGCGAAGACGTCTCGGTCGAGGGCGGGGTGTTCCGGGTAACCGAAGGGCTGGCCCAAACGTTCGGCGAGCAGCGCTGTTTCGACACGCCGCTGGCGGAGTCCGCCATCATCGGGATCGCGGTGGGACTGGCGCTACGCGGGTTTGTGCCGGTTCCGGAAATTCAGTTCGACGGCTTTTCCTACCCGGCCTTCGATCAGGTGGTCAGCCATCTGGCGAAGTACCGCACCCGCACCCGCGGCGAGATCAACATGCCGGTGACGGTGCGGATCCCGTCGTTCGGCGGAATCGGTGCCGCTGAACATCATTCGGATTCCACCGAATCGTATTGGGCGCATACCGCGGGCCTGAAAGTTGTGGTTCCGTCCAGCCCGGCCGACGCGTACTGGCTGCTTCGCCATGCGATCTCTTGCCCGGATCCGGTGATGTATCTCGAGCCGAAGCGGCGCTATCAGGTCCGCGGCGATGTCGACACCGAGCGGCCCGAACCGCCGATCGGACGGGCGGCGGTGCGCCGGCCCGGCTCCGACGTCACCGTCGTGACCTACGGCAGCTTGGTCAGCACCGCGGTCGGCGCCGCGGAAGAGGCGCAGCGGCAACGTGGTTGGAGCCTGGAGGTCATTGACCTGCGGTCACTGGTCCCGTTGGATTTCGATACGGTGGCGGAGTCGATTCACCGGACCGGACGCTGTGTGGTGATGCACGAGGGGCCGCGCAGCCTGGGATACGGCGCCGGGTTGGCCGCCCGGATCCAAGAGGAGATGTTCTACGAACTGGAGGCGCCGGTGTTGCGCGCCTGTGGATTTGACACTCCCTACCCGCCCGCGCGACTGGAGCGATTGTGGCTACCCGGGCCCGACCGGCTGCTGGACTGCGTCGAGCGTGCGTTGGGACAGCCATGAGCGCCGACGAGCGGGTCAAGTCGTTCCGGGTTCCCGACCTCGGGGAGGGATTGCAGGAAGTGACGGTGACGCACTGGAACGTCGCCGCGGGCGACGACGTCGAGCTCAACCAGGTGCTTTGCTCCGTCGAGACCGCCAAGGCGGAGGTGGAACTGCCCAGCCCGTATGCGGGGCGCATCGTCGAAACCCACGGTGGCGAAGGCGATGTGCTCCCGGTGGGCGCGGTGCTGGTGCGCATCGACAGCGCGCCGCTGAACGGCGACGTCCCCGCGGCCTCCGAGCAGCTGCCCACGTTGGTCGGCTACGGCGCCGACGCCGGCATCGACGTCAGCCGGCGGAGCGGCCGCCCGCGCGCGGCCCCGCCGACCCGCAAATTGGCCAAGGAGCTGATGGTCGACCTACGCTCGCTGCAGCGCGATCCCGACGACATCATCACCCGCGCGGACGTGCTGGCGGCGGCTGACCAGAACGTGGCCGACGTTCGACCCGTCCGCGGCGTGCACGCCCGGATGGCCGACAAAATGACGGCTTCGCACCGGGAGATCCCGGCCGCCAAAGTCAGCGTCGCGGTTGACTGTACCGAGTTGTTGAGGCTGTCCGACCTGGCGTCGGCAGAGCAGCGGATCACGCCGTTCGTCCTGACAATGCGAATGCTGGTAATTGCGCTGCGCCACAACGAAATCCTCAACTCGTCGTGGGTCGACTCGCCCGAGGGTCCGCAGATTCGCATCGATCAGCGAGTGCACCTGGGATTCGGAGTGGCCACCACACGCGGGCTCCTGGTCCCCGTGATCACCGACGCGCACAACATGACCACCCGCCAACTGGCCACGCGGGCAGCCGAATTGATCACCGGCGCGCGGGAAGGCACGCTCACGCCGGGGGAGCTGCGCGGCTCCACCTTCACCGTGTCGAACTTCGGGGCACTGGGCGCCGACGACGGCGTGCCGGTGATCAACCATCCCGAAGCGGCCATCCTGGGGATGGGGTCGATCAAGCCGCGCCCGGTGGCGATCGGGGATCAGGTCTTGGTACGCCCGACGATGACGCTGACGTGCGTGTTCGACCACCGCGTCGCCGACGGCGCGCAGGCGGCCCGGTTCGTCACCGAGCTGAGGGACTTGATCGAGTCACCGGCGACCGCGTTGATCGACCTGTAAAACCTCACGGGTGCGGCGGAACGGGGCACCAGAACAGGCCGCAGTTGAAGCTCGGCGCCCGCGAAGGCGGCGGTGGCGGGTACGCGGGCGGGTTGTCGGTATCCCAGCACTGATTCCAGTACTTGTTCTCACCCCATGCCGGGTTCCACGGCTGGTTGGGGCACCAATACACCTGCGGCGCCGGGCTTGGCTGGGCGTGTGCCGTTCCGGCGACCAGCGCGAAGCCGGCCGTCGCGAGGCCGCTGGACAGAAGGACGCCGGAAACGGCGCGGGTGAGGGTACGGGTGACTTGCACGCTGCACGTCCTTTGTTCATGCGCCAGGGAGGTTGGCGTCTTCGCAGCAATCACACAATGTGTGCTCTGCTACCGATCCCAACCTGTTGACCATCATGGCACTACCGGCGTTGTGCCGCGGCCAATCGCTGAGCAAACTCCGGCGACTGGATGGAGTAGGCCTGGGGGCCGAGCTCCGTGCGCATGGCGAAGACGTGTTGCTCGTGGTCCAGCGATCCCGGGCTGACGGTGGCGCGCATGGTGGCCTTCGTCGCCAGCACCACCTCGCGCGGGGCGGCCGCGGGCCCCGCGGCGAGCTCCAGCGCTGCGGCGACCGGATCGTCGGCGACGGAAAGCGCCAAGCCGTGGCGCACGGCGGCCTCAGCGTCGAAACGCATGCCGAAGAGCAGGGCCGCGCGGGCCACCTGCGGGCCCACCGACCGCTGCAGCATCCAGGTCGCACCCCCGCCGGGATGCAGGCCGAGCTTCTGGAACCGGGCGTCGAACAGCGCCGCCGGACCGGCGATGCGCACGTCGGCCGCCAGTGCGAGATTCAGACCCGCGCCGACGGCCGCGCCGTTGACCGCGGCGATGGTGGGCAGCCGGCAGCTGCCGATGGCCATGAAGCCGTCGTAGAGCTGCTGCAGACCCGTCTCGGCCTTGTCGCCGCCCGCGGCGCCGAGCGCGCTGAGGTCCGCGCCGGCGCAGAACGCCTTGCCGGCCCCGGTGACCACCAGGGCGTGCACGTCGGGGTCGGCCTCGACCCGCTCCACGGCGGCGCGCAGGTGCGCGGACATCTCGGCGGTCACCGCGTTGCGCCGGTCGGGGTCGTTGACGGTGACGAGCGCGACGCGATTTTCGACGGTGAACAAGACGAGGTCGGATTGGGCCATCAGGCACCTCCGCGGCTTGGGTTTGGCGGGTCCGGGCGACGCACGATGCTGTGCCGTCGGCTGCGACTCCGGGGCAGGGTAAGGGTACTGCGCGACCTGCTCACGGATGACAACCGGTGTGGGCGCGGTCGCTGTGTGTTTCGCCCAATAGGCACCAGCGGGAACCGTTGCCTTCGCATTCGGTCTTGACCGGCAGGGGATTGGCTTCCCTCGGGACGCGAACGCTATTGGAGGTCGGCTGCGGGCATTTTCAAAGAATGGTTGTGAAAAAGCGAATGCGTTTGCCATTGGGCGCTCGAGGCAACCCTCAAAAGGGTGCCGAGCACGCCACGTCGTTTAATGACGGGGATGTGATTCAGGACCGAAAATGCGCGACCACGCTTGAACCGGCGCCCGAGAAGAGTCACACACTGAGCCCAAAGCCTTGACTGCTTTTGCTCACCCGCATTCGGGTCTAGCCAACTTCTTCGCCAGCTGATCGAGCGCCGCTTGGCGCCGTCTGACGGCACATGCTCGTTGATCCCGCTGCGTCCCTTGGATCACCGTGGTTGGGAACGTGTCGTAGCGGAACCTCGTGTTCGCATAGTGGATTGCCGCATCGATCATTTCGATGTAACGCTCCGCTTCGTCCACGGCGCACGTGCCCTCGATGCGCTGGACTTCATCCCAACAGGGATAGGAGGAGTACCGGGCATCGAGCCGTTGCTGCGAAACCTGGGATCCGAAGTAGCCACGCCAGTCTCGGCTTAGCCACCCCCGTGTCTTGACCTCAACTTTGATCCTGTTCCCCAGCCCGGCTACGAACTTGGGTTCTCCAACTCGCACCACCGGTTGCCAGTCGTCCGACGTCACATCGACCACCCCTCGAATAGAGACGCCCTAAGTCATAATCCCCCGGCTAGCGTCATCTGCTCGCACGACACGCCAATTGTCGTTCCCTAACCGTCAATTTGGCAAACTTTTAGCGACCGGCGGCATCGCGGCACTTGTTGGGAGCCTTTAACGCCGTCGTGTCTTGCGGCGCAGCGACGGTGCGCGAGGCCAGCAAGAATCCGCAATGGCCTACCGCTGATGTTGATGCCGGCCGCAGAGAGCGCCGGCCCAAAGGCACCGACGGCAGGACGCTAAATGCGAATCGTGGCGGAGAACAAGACTGCAGACAAGGAAATCGGTTCCGTGCGCCTGGCGATTGGCGGTTCGCGGTTGCACGCCGACTATGAGATGGGCGACGCTTGGGCATCAATGCATTGCGGGGCTAACGAGGGGACGCGCGATGGCAAAGGTTCTGTTCGTCGTGACCGGCGCAAGTTACTGGACGCTCAAGGACGGCACGAGGCATCCGACGGGCTATTGGGCCGAGGAGTTCGCCGCCCCGTACCGCGCGCTCACCGACGCCGGTCACGAGGTCGTGGTGGCCACCCCGAAAGGTGTTGTGCCGCATGTGGATGTGATGAGCCTGCGTCCGTCGATGGCCGGCAGTGAAGAGATCGCCCGGGAGCTGGAGGAGATCCTGCGCTCCGCAGAGGAATTGCGCCGGCCGATCGAGTTGGCCGACGCCCGCCTCGAGGACTATGACGCCGTCTACTACCCGGGCGGGCACGGCCCGATGGAGGACCTGTGGCAGGACGCGGACTCAGGCCGGCTGCTGACCGCGGCACTCGCGTCCGGCAAGCCGCTGGCCATCGTCTGTCACGCTCCGGTCGCCCTCATGGCGACTCGGCGAAACGGGGCTTCACCATTCGCCGGTTACCAGGTCACGGCTTACACCAACGACGAAGAGGACGCCGTCGGCCTGCGAGAGAAGGCGCGCTGGACCGCCGAGGACGAACTGGTGAAGCTGGGCGTCGACTTCTCCCGCGGCGAGGTCTGGAAGCCCTACACGGTGAAAGACCGCAATCTCTTCACGGGTCAGAATCCGGCCTCGGCGGCCCCTTTGGCGAAAGAGTTCATGAAGGAACTCCGTTAAGGGAGTGCCGCAGGCCATGCGGGTTCACACTTGTGGAATGAACCTCTGTGATTGCACCGCCTATGCGCTGAGCGCAGCGCCCCCGCGGGTGGCCTGATCGTGCCCGCCGGTGGGCCCGAGCTGGAGCCGCGCCGCCCGTTGAAAGGCCTCTCGGACATCCGCGCGTTCTTTCACACGAACAAGGTGCCGCTGTACTTCATCTCGCCGACCCCGTTCAACCTGCTAGGCGTCGACCGCTGGATACGAAACTTCTTCTACCTGACCTACTTTGACTCTTTCGAGGGCACACACTCGCGCGTGTTCGTGCCCCGGCGACGTGACCGCCGCGATTTCGACTCGATGGACGAGGTGTGCAGCCACCTGCTGTCCGATTCCGAGACGCTCGAGTTCATCGCCGGTAAAGGTCCCGGCGGCAAGTGCTGCTTTGTGATGATGAACGAGGAAATCCAGGCCCTCGCGCGGTCCGCGGGCCTCGAGGTCATGCATCCGCCGATCGAGCTGCGTAATCGCCTGGGCTCCAAGATCGTCATGACGCACCTGGCCAGCGAGGCGGGGGTGCCGAGCGTGCCAAACACGATCGGGCGGGCCGGCTCCTACGACGAACTGCTGGCGCTCGCACAAGGCGCCGGGTTAGGGGATGACCTCGTCATCTCGATCGCGTACGGCAATGCCGGCAGCGGGACGTTCTTTGTGCACGGTCAGCGCGACTGGGACCAGCACGCCGGTAACCTGGTCGGGCAGGACCTCAAGGTCATGAAGCGCATCCGCAATGTGGAGGTGTGCCTCGAGGGTGCAGTGACCCGCCACGGCACGGTGGTCGGCCCAGCGATGACCAGTCTCGTCGGTTATTCGGAGCTGACGCCGAGCCGGGGCAGCTGGTGTGGCAATGACATCTGGCACGAGGTGCTGCCGCCCGCCCAGACGCATGCCGCGCGAGAAATGGTGACAAAGCTGGGCGACGTCATGCGCCGCGAGGGTTATCTCGGTTATTTCGAGGTGGACCTGCTGCACGACCTCGACTCCGACGAGCTCTACCTCGGCGAGGTGAATCCGCGCCTGAGCGGCGCGAGTCCGATGACGAACCTGACCACCGAGGCCTACGCCGACATGCCGCTGTTCCTCTTTCACCTGCTCGAGTACATGGACGTGGAGTACGAGCTCGACATCGATGAGATCAACTCCCGCTGGGAGCGCGGCTACGGCGAGGACGAGGTCTGGGGCCAGGTGATCCTCACCGAGACCTCGCCGGATATCGAGATCTTCACCGCGACGCCACGCACCGGGGTATGGCGCATCGACGACGACGGTCGGGTCTCCTTTTCGCGGACCGCCAACGACTGGGCCACGCTGCTCGACGGCTCCGAGGCCTTTTACATGCGGGTCGCGGCGCCCGGCGACTTGCGTTCCGAGGGGGCCCAACTCGGCGTGCTCGTCACCCGCGCACACCTGCAGACGGACGACTATCAGCTCAGCGACCGCTGCCAGCGCTGGGTCAAAGGTATGAAGGCGAAGTTCACCTCAACGCCCCTGACCCCCGCCGCGCCGATCGTCTCGCGACTCGTCGCGCGCGCGTGAGCCGCCCGGCCGGTATCGCACTGCACAACTGGCTGTCGCCGCCGTACGCGCGGTGGTCCTTCCAGCATGTAGAAGACATGGTGCCGACCGCAGTAATCCCCAGGGGGGCCGGGCCGGTCGCGCGCCTGCCAGCCGCCCGTGCTCCCGTGGCCGAGATTTCGGTGACCAACACCAACGGGACGGCCACCACCGTCGGCGCGGTAATGGCCGCCACCGTCACCGACGGGTGGGCCGTCGCCCACCGCGGCTCGACGGTGGCCGAGGAGTACCTGGACGGCATGACGGCCACGACCCGGCACCTGCTGTTCTCGGTGAGCAAGTCGATGGTGGCGGCGGTGGCAGGCGGGTTGCACGGCTCCGGTGCGATCGATCTTGACGCGCCGGTCACGAGATACGTTCCCGCCCTGGCCAATTCCGGCTACGCCGGCGCGACGGTGCGCCACCTGCTGGACATGAGGTCGGGCATCGCCTTCTCCGAAAATTACGACGATCCGGCCGCCGAGATCCACCGTCTCGACCAGGCGATGGGGTGGGCACCCAAGAGCGGCCCGGACGTCCCTGCCACGCTGCACGACTTCCTGCTGACCCTGCGGCAGAAGTCGGCTCACGGCGGACCGTTCGAATATCGCTCGTGTGAAACGGACGTCCTCGGCTGGATCTGCGAGGTCGCTGCCGGCCAGCGGATGCCCGAATTGATGTCGGAACTGTTGTGGAGTCGGATCGGCGCCCACCGCGACGCCACCATTGCCGTCGACTCGGTCGGGACCGGGTTTTGCGACGGCGGCATCAGCGCCTGTCTCACCGACATGATCCGGTTCGGCTCGCTGTTCCTGCGCGACGGTGTCTCGCTGACCGGGGAGCAAGTGGTGCCGGCGGCGTGGATCGCCGACACCCTCGACGGCGGCGCCGACTCCCGTCAGGCATTCGCCGCCAGCCCCGATCACGACACCGATCTGCCCGGCGGGATGTACCGCAACCAGATGTGGTTCCCGTACCCGGGCAGCAACGTGGTGTTGTGCCTGGGCATGTGCGGTCAGATGGTCTACGTCAACCGCTCCGCGGAGGTCGTCGCCGCCAAGGTGTCCACCCAGCCGCACTCCCATGAGCCGCACATGTTGGACACGCTGCGTGCGTTCGACGCGGTGGCACACGAACTGGCCGGGGTCACCGGTTAGTGCCTGCCGTCGGCGTCAGGTGTGGACGATCCAGCCCGCTTCGGTGAAGGGAGCGGGTTGCGCGGGATCGTTGATCGTGATGTACAGGTCGCCTGCCGCAGGCATAGCGAAGCCCACGAAACCATGCGTGGTCTGCCCGTCCTGAAGGCCGCCCGACTGCAGCGGGGGCATCTTGTCGAGCCTCTGGTAGTCGACCGCGAGCGTTGCCGGCTGGGGCGCATTGTCGGGATGGGTCAACGGCTGACTGCCGCCGCCGTAACCCGCGAATATGTAGTTCCGGTCGAATTGGAAGAACCGGTGGGACGTCGCGGTGATGGTCAATTCCACGACGTTGCAGCCGGGGCCAGACGGATTCGCAAAATGCGAGGCGCACCCCGGCGGCAACCACGTTGCACTGTCGACAGTGATGTCTGCGGTCGCGCCGCCGGCCGACCGCACATGCACGGGCACACCCAACTGACCGATGGGAAACGGTGGATTCTCGGGCGTGGGATCAGCCGATGCGATGGGACCCGAGCATGCGGCAATGGCCACGGCAACCGCGGCTGCAGGAATCACCGATTCCGCGCGCACCCGGGGGGGTTACCCGCAGCGCTGCCGCACGCAAACCCGTCCGAATAGTTGGTCGGGAGCTAGTCACGGTTCCTCGAACGCTTATCGATCGCGGCACACGCGCTCGCGGCACAGAAACGATAAGGAACTGCTACCTGCCATCCGGCGCTTGCGCGGTATGTCGAGTGCAGGGGTCTTGGCAGGCGCAATTAACCCCGGGCAGTACTTGGTGTGCGACGCCGACGCCGCTGTGAATGGTGACGACCGCGACGATCCCGCCGCTCGCGGAAAGTGCTGCGGCAATGAGCATTGCAACTGCGAAGCCATGGCCGAGGGGTTGCCCGATGCCGGCATCGATTCCGGCCACGGTTGGCAAGGCCGCGACGGCGAGCAGTCCGGCGAGGCGCGCGACGGCGTTGTTGACGCCTGAAGCGGTTCCGGCAAGCTCCTCCGGCACGGCGGCGAGGACCGCCGCGGTGAGCGGCGCGACGGTGATCGCCAAACCGAGGCCGAAGACCGCGACTGCGGGCAGCACCGCTTCGAAGTATGACGCCCCCGGGGTGATGCGGGCCATCAACGCCAGTCCGGCTGCGGCAAACAGGGGGCCTACCGTCATGGGCAGCCGCGGACCCAGGCGCTCGGCGAAGGCACCGGCGCACGGCGAGCCGAGCAACATGATGATGGTGGTCGGCAGGGTTGCGAGGCCGGCAGCTAACGCCGAGTAGTGCAGGGTTTGCTGCAACTGTAGTGCCAGCAAAAAGAGAGCGCCCCCGAGCGCGGCATAGACGGCGAGCGTGGTGAGGTTCGCGCCGGTGAATTGGCGCAAGCGAAATAAGCGCAGGGGTAGGACCGGGGCGGCGGCACGCGTCTCGATCAACGCAAACGTCACGAGTGCCGCTACGCCAATTGTGGCGGCTGCCACGGTGATTGGCGTCCAGCCGCGAGAAGGCGCTTCGATCAGCGCATAGATCATTCCGGCGAGGCCGACCATCACCGCGGCGGCGCCCAGGACATCCGGGCGTCCTCGCGCGGCGGTGTTGCGCGATTCGGGAACGTGACGAGCCGTAATCCACCCGGCGGCGGCGGCCAGCGGAATGTTCAAGAAGAAGATCCACCGCCAGGACGCGGCGTCGACAAGCCAACCGCCGATCAACGGGCCGAGTGCCGTGGTTACCCCGGACATGCCTGCCCAAATCCCCACGGCACGCGCCCGGTCTTGGTCTCTGATTCCGACGTCGATCAATGCAAGGCTGCCGGGAACCAACGCTGCCGCGCCGACGCCCTGAACGATGCGTGCGCCGATCAACCAGCTCACGGTCGGCGATAGTCCGCAGGCGAGCGAGGCCGCGGTGAAAACGGCCAAGCCGCTGAGAAACACACGGCGCCGACCATAACGGTCGCCCGCCGCGCCTCCGGAGAGCAGCAACGCCGTCAGCGACAGCAGATAGCCGTCGAGTACCCACTGCTGGCCGGCCAACCCGGTACGCAGGTCCCGCCCGATAGCGGGGAGCGCGACGTTGACCACGGTGCTGTCGAGAAACGCGATGCCGGAGCCAAGGACCGCCGCTGCGACCAGCCACCGTGCAGCGGACGACGTCAACGGCACTCGCTGCGCGGCAATGACTTTCCGTTCGGTGGTCATCCTCGTGTTCGGTAGGCGCTCCACCGATCCGGGTCGTCTTCCAACGCGGCACGGTCCCAGCCGGCATTGATGGCCGCCGCTTCATAGGTGTCTTGGAGAAAACCGAGCAGCGTCCGATCCGGATCAGCCGCCTGCCGGACAACCTCATACGGTAAGACGTACTCACCGAGCTCTTTGCGGTAGCCAGCGTTTGCGGGACCGACGGCGTGGTCACCGAACCCGTCGGGCTCCGGATAGGCGTAAGCGTAGAACGCGCCCTCGTCACCCCCGCCGGGCCAGAACCCGCAGCTGCTCAGTTCGTGTGAGTAGCCCTCGACCATGACCCAGTCTCCGCAATTCGGCGCCCCGCCGGGATGGCGGGGTGCTTTGCGGCCGGAAAACCGAGTGCACGCGAGATCCATTGCGCCCCAGAAGAAATGTACCGGGCTGACCTTGCCGATAAAGCGGGACCGGAATTGACCAAGTACCCGGTCGGCCTGCAGGAGCTGGCGCCAGAACAGGTTGGCGGCGGCAGGGTCGTACGACGCGTGCTCGCTGTCCTCGGCGAACGGCAGGGCTGGGTCAACTTCGTTAGGATGCGATTGGATGCTTGTGGTGAGTCCTAATTCATCCAGTGTCCGCATGGTCTGCGCGTAGAACTCGGCGACCGACATCGGTTTCAGCGCCACGGCACGGGTGGCTCCGGTGCTGCTCCGAATCAGCAACTGGTGATCTATGAAGTCGAATTCGATGTCGAAAACCTCGGTCCCGTACGGGATCGTCGAAGTCGTCAGCCCACGGGGAGTCACGTACGAAGTGACCTGCCACCAATGGTTGACCATCGGCGAATGAGCGAGTCGGACCTTGCCGACGATCTGCATCCACATGTGCAGTGTGGCCCGCGTCGGCGCCCAGTCGTCAATTCGCAGGCTCGGCCACGCATCGCTGGGTTGCGCCATTGGCTGATCACTCCTGGCTCGGTGCCGCTTCCGTGCGGCCAGGCGTTTAGTCAAGCACTTACCCGCGCTGTGGACGAGGCGTAAGGTCTTTTCACGCGCCGCGGCCTATTCGGACATAGGGGGTCCTTAAGCGCACCGCGGTCGTTAGGTGTGGAATCGATGTCCGGTATGCACTTTGGGATCTTTACGGTCGGCGACGTCACCGATGATCCGACGACGGGCTACACACCCACCGAAGCCGAGCGCATCCGTGCCACGGTGGCGATCGCGAAGAAAGCCGAAGAGGTCGGTCTTGTCTACCCCTGGTTCGGCCAGGGCGGCCGCAGCGGCAAGGAACTCCGTTGAGAGCAACGTCTGGATCACCCTTCTTGGTGTTGGGCGCCACCGGTGGGCAGGGCGGCGCGGTTGCCAGCGCGTTGCTGGCCCTAGGAGCCCCGGTGCGCGCAATGGTGCGGCGTCCTGACGCGCCGTCGGTTCGTCGTCTGCATGAGCGCGGCGTCGAGATTGTCGTCGGCTCTCTCGATGACCACAATGCGCTTGGAGCGGCGGTGCGCGGCGTCGCAGGAGTATTCGCGCTGACCACTCCGTTCGACGCGGGGGTCGACGCCGAGCTGGCCCAGGGTCGTGCGATCGTCGGGGCGGCCATCGACGAGCAGGTGCCACACCTGGTCTTCAGTTCAGTCGCCGGAGCGGATCAGCACACCGGTGTGCCGCATTTCGAAAGCAAAGCGATCATCGAGGCGGAGCTGACCGCTAGCGGCGTGCCGTACACCATTGCTGCCCCCACCTACTTTTTCGACAACGCCCTCGGCGGAACCGACCGCATTCATGCCGGGGTGCTCGATCTGCCGCTGCCGCCCAATCGTCCGTTGCAGCAGTTGGCCCGCCCAGACTTGGCGGCGTTTGTCGCAAAGGTGCTAGGCAATCCGGAGCCGTACCTGGGGCAGCGCATCGAGCTGGCCGGCGACGCCGCCACGCCGGCGCAGATGGCCGACGTGCTCAGCGCGGCCTTGGGGCACAGCGTGCGACACGAACAGACCCCGCTCGACTCCATCGCCAATCCCGATATGCACGCGATGTGGCAGTTCCTCAACGGCCCCGGCTACCGCGTCGATATCGAGGCTCTGCACGCCGCGAACCCGGACATCCGGTGGCAGTCCTTCGCCGAGTGGGCGCGGCACGCCTTCGGGCCCCGAAGCTAAAGGAGGCGCGGACAGGAATGAACGTTCTGGCGGGAAGGCGGGCACTGGTCACCGGTGGCTCGCGCGGGATCGGCGCGGCGATCGTTAAGCGGTTGGCCGCCGACGGCGTGATGGTGGGATTCACCTACGCAGCTTCGGCAACCGCGGCAGACACGCTGCGGGCGGAGGTGTCGGAACGGGGCGGCACGGCGGTGGCCATTCAGGCCGACAGCGCCGACGCGCAACAGGTCACCGACGCGGTCGATGCCACAGTGGCGGCCTTCGGCGGTTTGGACATCCTGGTGAACAACGCCGGGTTGAGTAAGTCCGGTGTCGCCGAATCCTTTGCGCTACAGGACTTCGATCGGATGCTGGCAGTCAATGTTCGGGGCGTATTCGTGGCCATCCAGCGGGCGATTCCCCACCTAGGTGCCGGTGGCCGCATCGTCACCACCGGCAGCATCTTCGCGGACCGCGTTCCACGTCCGGGCAGCGCCGTCTATGCCATGACCAAGGCCGCGCTCTCCGGGCTGACGCGCGGGCTGGCCCGCGAGCTGGGACCGCGCGGCATCACGGTCAATGTCATCCAGCCGGGGCCTACGGCAACCGACGCCAATCCCGATGCGGGCGAATTCGCCGATGCCATGCGGGAACTCACGGCGGTCGGTCACTACGGCCGCCCCGAGGACATCGCCAGCGCCGTGGCTTACCTGGTAAGCCCGGAGGCTCGCTTCATCACCGGCATTGCCTGGAACGTCGACGGCGGTTTCACCGCCTAACCAAGACTGTCCGATGCCGCTGCTCGGTACGCTCAACTCCCTGATCAGGGAGGGTCAGCCGAACGGGTTTAAAGCATCAATCGGAACACTGTCAGGCATCACCCGGAGACCAAATGTCAACGATGAGCCGACGTCCTACCCGGGTGTGAGTCCACCCGCATGAATCGAAAGTGTGACCCAAGGATTAGCAGCGCTTTTACCTAGACGTTTTTGGGGAACGATCACTGTGACCACTGGAAAATCTTGGTCATCCGTATCCGCAGGGAAGTTAGGGGCGTTGTAGATGTCCGCTCAAGGGAACGCTGGAAGCGCGCACCTGAAACCGCCGGTCGAGAAGGTCCGGTCGCACTACGACAAGTCGAACGAGTTCTTCAAGCTCTGGCTCGACCCGTCGATGACCTACAGCTGCGCCTACTTCGACGAACATCCCGACCCGCAGAATCTGACCAAGACGCTGGAAGAGGCGCAGTACGCCAAGCGCAAGCTGGCCCTGGACAAGCTCAACCTCGAGCCCGGCATGACCCTGCTCGACATCGGCTGCGGCTGGGGTTCGACGATGCGGCACGCGGTGACCGAGTACGACGTCAACGTCATCGGCCTGACGCTCAGCGAGAACCAGTACGCACACGATGTGGAGAAGTTCAAAGAAATCGACAGTCCCCGCCGCATGGAGGTGCGGATCCAGGGCTGGGAGGAATTCCCCGACGAACCGATTGACCGGATCGTGTCGCTGGGCGCGTTCGAGCACTTCGCCGACGGAGCGGGCGACGCGGGATACGAGCGTTACGCCGTCTTCTTCAAGAAGTTCTACGACCTGCTGCCCGACGACGGCCGGATGCTGCTGCACTCGATCGTGGTGCCCACCACCGAGGAGGTCAACGCGCTCGGCTTGAAGACGACGATGACCCTGCTGAGGTTCATCAGCTTCATCCTCAAGGAAATCTTCCCGGGCGGTAGGTTGCCCCAGGTTCACCAGATCGACCGGTACGCCACGGACGCGGGATTCAAGATCGAGCGCCATCACTTCATCGGCAAGAACTACGTTCCGACGCTGAATACCTGGGCGGACGCTCTCGAGGCACACAAAGAAGAGGCGATCGCGTTGAAGGGGCAGGAGACCTACGACATCTACATGCACTACCTGCGGGGCTGCTCGGACCTCTTTCGGGACGGTTACACCAACGTTTGTCAGTTCACGATGGTCAAGTAGTCGGCTGTTAGGGGTCACCAGGCATCACCCGAAGCCGAAACGTCAAGCATCAACTGACGTCCGACGTCAAACTTGGTGCCCCCGGCACGACTCGAACGTGCGACCTAGGGATTAGAAGGCCCTTGCTCTATCCACCTGAGCTACGGAGGCAATGTGCAGGTCAGTCTATTCCAACGGCGTGTCGCGAGACGACTCGCCGCCGCGACGCGCGCGAAAAGCGTTCCCGCGCCACGGTTATCGGTTATGGTTGGGACCCTCGACACACGTGCAACACCGGCCGGTAACCGGCCGTTTACCGCAACGAGGCGTGTGCAGATCGTCGAGGGGTGGCGTTGCTATGAGCGTGACCACGCACCTGACTTCACGGTGCTCATGGGCTGGTACCCAGGCAGGACGCCTGGCGGCCGACGCGATGGATGCTTACCGGGCCGGCACGCTGTTGCTGCGCGGCTCGCCGTTCGCGCTGGGTTGCCTCGTGGGCTGGCTTTCGACGGAGTTTCCACCGCACGTGCTGACCGGGCATGCGCTGTCGCGGGTCGCGCACCCGTCCATCGGCCGCGTCGGCACATCCTGGGCCGCGCAGCGGGCGGATAGGGCGTTGACCGCCGCGCTCGAGGAGTCGTTCGGTCCAGACTTCCGCGAGCAGGTGTGCCACCCGAGCAGCATCAAGCCGGCCTGCGCGCCGCGCAGCGGCATGTTGAACAGGCCAGGGCCGCATCGCCGGTACGCGGCGCAGACGTCAAACATCTCCTACGGTCCGGGTGGGCGGGACAACCTGCTCGACATCTGGCGCCGCCATGACCTGGCGCCGGGGCGGCGGGCGCCAGTGCTGATCCAGGTCCCCGGCGGGGCGTGGACCGTCGGCGACAAACGAGTGCAGGCCTACACCCTGATGAGCCGCATGGCCGAACTCGGCTGGATCTGCGTCTCGATCAACTACTGCAAGAGCCCACGTTCGACGTTTCCCGCGCACCTCATCGACGTGAAGAGGGCGATCGCGTGGGTCCGCCAAAACATTGCCGACTACGGGGGCGATCCCGACTTCATCGCGATTACCGGCGGCTCGGCCGGCGGACACCTGGCATCCCTGGCCGCGCTCACCCCGAACGACCCGGCGTTCCAACCCGGATTCGAAGACGCCGACACGACGGTTCAGGCCGTCGCGCCCTATTACGGCGTGTACGACTTCACCGATTTCGAGAACATGCACGACTTGATGCTGCCGTTCCTGGAGCAGTTCGTGGTGAAGGCCCGCTACGCCGACAAGCCCGAGCGGTTCAGGGCGGCGTCACCGGTTACCTACGTGCACAGCGACGCGCCGCCTTTCTTCGTGCTGCACGGCGAGAAGGACGAGTTGGTTCCCAGTGGCCAGGCCCGGGGCTTCTGCGCGGCGTTGCGCGCGGCCGGCGCTGCCACGGTGGCCCACGCGGAGCTCACCAATGCGCACCACGCGTTCGACATCCTGTCCACGGTTCGATCGCGGCTGGCCGCCGACGCCGTCGCCGATTTCTTGGGTGTCATCTACGGCCGGCGCGTCAGCTCCCTGCTGGACTTGGACCAGCTGGCAGCCACGTCGGCCAGCTGAGCCCGGGCCCTCGGTCACCGGCGCGGCGGTCCGACCGCTCCTTTCACCAGCGCGGCAACCCGACTAGCGTTGTGTTGGCTATGGGGTTGGCGGGGCCGAGGCAGGAGGCTTGATCGACGGTGACAGGGCTGGCGCGTCGGGCGGAGGACCATGACTGAGTCCGTCGAGGTCGTGAAATTGTCCGACCAACTTGGACCGGTCGACTATCTGATGCATCGTGGTGAAGCGAATCCCCGGACTCGGTCGGGGATCATGGCGCTGGAACTTCTCGACACCACGCCGGACTGGGATAAGTTCCTGACCCGATTCGAGAACGCTTCCCGGCGGGTGTTGCGGCTGCGCCAGAAGGTTGTCGTGCCGACCCTGCCGACCGCGTCGCCGCGCTGGGTGGTGGATCCCGATTTCAACCTCGAGTTCCACGTGCGCCGGATGCGGGTGGCCGAACCCGGCACACTGCGCGACGTCTTCAACCTCGCCGAGGTGATCCTGCAGTCGCCCATGGACATCTCCCGTCCGCTGTGGACGGCCACCCTGGTGGAGGGCCTGGCCGACGGCAAAGCCGCCACGCTGCTGCACGTCAGCCATGCGGTCACCGACGGCGTCGGCGGTGTGCAGATGTTCGCGGAGATCTACGACCTGGAGCGCGACCCGCCTTCCAAGCCGACGCCCCCGCTGCCCATCCCGCAGGACCTCACACCCAATGACCTGATGCGGCAAGGCATTAACCACTTGCCCACCGCCGTGGTCGGCGGTGTCGTGAGCGCGGTGTCCGGGGCGGTGTCGGCTGCCGGACGGGCCGTCCTGGAGCCGGGGTCCACCGTGTCCGGAGTCGTGAGTTACGCGCTCTCGGGCATGCGGGTGCTCAATCGGGCGGCCGAGCCGTCGCCGCTGTTGCGGCGCCGCAGCCTGGCCACCCGCACCGAAGCGATCGACATCCCGCTCTCCGACTTGCACCGGGCGGCCAAGGCCGGCGGGGGCTCGATCAACGACGCCTACCTCGCCGGCCTCTGCGGAGCCCTGCGGCGCTATCACGAGGCGCTCGGAGTGCCGATCAGCACGCTGCCGATGGCGGTACCGGTGAACCTGCGGGCCGAGGCCGACACGGCCGGCGGCAACAGGTTCACCGGGGTCAACCTGGCCGCGCCCGTGGGTACCGTCGACCCGGTCTCGCGGATGAAGAAGATCCGCGCGCAGATGACGCAGCGCCGCGACGAGCCCGCGATGAACATCATCGGTTCGGTCGCGCCACTGCTGAGCATCCTGCCTACGGCGGTGCTCGAGGGCATCACAGGCTCGGTGATCGGCTCCGACGTGCAGGCCAGCAACGTCCCGGTGTACCCGGGAGATACCTACATCGCCGGCGCGAAGGTGTTGCGGCAGTACGGGATCGGTCCATTACCGGGGGTGGCGATGATGGTGGTGCTGATCTCGCGGGGCGGGTGGTGCACCATCACCGTGCGCTACGACAGGGCATCGGTGCGCAACGAGCCACTGTTCGCTCAATGCCTGCTGGAGGGCTTCGACGAAATTCTGGCGCTGGCCGGGGAGGGGGCGCCCCACGCGGTGCCGGCCTCGTTCACCGAACCGGCGACTTCGGCACGGACGGCGTCGGGCTCATGAGCACCACGAAAGACCAGGGAAACGAGCGCGGGACACCCGGGACGGACATGCGTCTGCCGGGCTCGGTCGCCGAAATCATGGCCAGCCCACCGGGTCCGAAGATCGGGGCGTTCTTCGACCTCGACGGGACGCTGGTGGCCGGCTTCACGGCGGTGATTCTCACCCAGGAGCGGCTGCTGCGCCGTGACATGGGCGTGGGAGAGCTGCTCGGCATGGTCCAGGCCGGCCTGAGCCACACGCTCGGGCGGATCGAGTTCGAGGACCTCATCGGCAAGGCCGCCGCCGCGTTGGCCGGCCGCTTGCTGGACGACCTGGAGGAGATCGGCGAGCGGCTGTTCGTGCAGCGAATCGAGTCGCGGATCTACCCCGAGATGCGCGAGCTGGTGCGGGCGCACGTCGCTCGCGGGCACACCGTGGTGCTCAGCTCGTCGGCGCTGACCATCCAGGTCAACCCGGTGGCGCGGTTCCTCGGCATCTCGAACATGCTCACCAATAAGTTCGAGACCACGGAAGACGGGATGCTCACCGGCGGCGTGCAGAAGCCGATCTTGTGGGGGCCCGGCAAAGCCGCTGCGGTGCAACGGTTTGCGGCCGAGAACGGCATCGACCTGAAGGACAGTTACTTCTACGCCGACGGGGACGAGGACGTCGCCCTGATGTACCTGGTCGGCAACCCGCGCCCGACCAATCCCGAGGGCAAGATGGCCGCCGTGGCCAAACGCCGCGGCTGGCCGATCCTGCGTTTCAGCAGCCGCGGTCCGGTGGGCCTGCGCCGGCAGATCCGCACCCTCGCCGGCTTCGGCTCGATGTTCCCCGTCGCCGCCGGCGCCGTGGGCATCGGCGTGCTGACCCGCAACCGGCGGCGCGGGGTCAACTTCTTCACCTCGACCTTCTCCCAGCTGTCGCTGGCGATCGCCGGGGTGCAGCTCAACGTCATCGGTCAGGAGAACCTGACCGCGCAGCGACCGGCGGTGTTTATCTTCAATCACCGCAACCAAGTTGACCCGGTCATCGCCGGCGCGCTGGTGCGCGACAATTGGATCGGCGTGGGGAAGAAGGAGCTGAAGAAAGACCCGATCATGGGCACGCTCGGCAAGCTGCTCGACGGCGTCTTCATCGACCGGGACGACCCCGTCGCCGCGGTGGAGACGATGCACGAGATCGAAGACCGGGCGCGGAGGGGACTGTCGATCGTGATCGCCCCGGAAGGCACCCGCGTCGACACCACCGAAGTCGGGCCCTTCAAGAAGGGGCCGTTCCGCCTGGCCATGGCGGCCGGTATCCCGATCGTTCCGATCGTGATCCGCAACGCGGAAATCGTCGCCGCCCGCAACTCCACCGTAGTCAATCCCGGTACCGTGGATGTCGCCGTCTTTCCGCCGATCTCGGTGCAGGACTGGACCGTCGAGAACCTGCCGGAGCGCATCGCCGAGGTTCGACAGCTATATCTGGACACGCTGGCCAACTGGCCGATCGACGAGCTGCCGCAGGTCGACCTGTATGCCGAGAAGAAGGCGGCGACGAAGGCCAAGACCCCCGCGAAAAAGACTGCGGCTAAGGCGGTCTCGAAGGCACCGGCAAAGAAGGCCGCCTCCCGGAAGGCCGCCTCGAAAGCCAAGCCCGCCAAGGCGAATCCGCACGAGTCGCAGGCCGCCCTCAAAGACGGTGAGGCACACCGGCCCGCCGAGGCGACCGCCAGCACGGAGCCGCCGGAATCCGCGCCCGAAGGGCGGCCGTGACCGAAGCGGCCGCGGATACCACCGCGATCCTCACCGGCCAAGACTCGCTGGTGTTGGCGTCCATGGCCTCGCCGGTCGAGCGGGAACTGGTGACGGCCTGGATGGCTCAACAGCGCGCGGACAAGCCCGAGGCGAGATTCGACGTGCTGGAACTGCCGCCGCCCACCGCGCCCCCCGATGCGCTGACCGCGCTGATCGAGCAGCTCGAGGCCGGCGGCGGCGACGACCGTTCCATCGTCCCGGTACGGGTGTTCTGGCTGCCGCCACCGGATCGCGGCAGAGTCGCCAAGCTGGCCGGGCTGCTACCGGGGCGAGATCCCTACCACCCCAACGAACGTCAGCAACTGCAGATCATTCGCAACGCTCCCCAGCGGGCGCGGGTGGTGGCCGGCGAACCGGCGAAAGTCTCCGAACTGCGCGAGCAGTGGCGCGACACCACCGTTGGCGAGAATGAAAGCGACTTCGCCCGATTCGTCATCCGGCGCGCGCTGCTGGCGCTGGAACGCGTCGAGTATCGGATCCTGGGGCCGCAGTACAAGTCTCCGCGGCTGGTAAAGCCGGAAATCTTGGAGTCCAGCCGATTTCGTGCCGGGCTGAAGAAAATCCCCGGCGCGACCGTCGACGAAGCGGGCGAGATGCTCGACGAACTCTCCACCGGCTGGAGCCGCGTGTCCGTCGACCTCGTTTCCGTGCTCGGCAGGATGCTCAGCCGCGGATTCGATCCGGAGATTGACTACGACGGATATCAGGTCGCGGCGATGCGCGCGGCGCTGGAGGCCCACCCGGCGGTGCTGTTGTTCTCGCATCGCTCCTACATCGACGGCGCGGTGGTGCCGGTGGCAATGCAGGAAAACCGGCTGCCGCCCGTGCATGTGTTCGCCGGCATCAACCTGTCGTTCGGCGCGATGGGCCCGCTGCTGCGCCGGTCCGGCGTCATCTTCATTCGCCGCAACATCGGCGAAAACCCGCTCTACAAATACGTTCTGCGCGAATACGTCGGCTACATCGTCGAAAAGCGGTTCAACCTGAGTTGGTCCATCGAGGGCACGCGCTCGCGCACCGGCAAGATGTTGCCGCCAAAACTCGGCCTGCTGGCCTACGTCGCCGATGCCTACCTGGACGGCCGCAGCGAAGACATCCTGCTGCAGCCGGTGTCCATCAGCTTCGACCAGTTGCACGAGATCGCCGAGTACGCGGCCTACGCCCGTGGCGGGGAGAAGACGCCCGAAGGCGTTGGCTGGCTGTACAACTTCATCCGGGCGCAGGGCGAACGCAACTACGGCAAGATCTACGTCCGCTTCCCGGAAGCCGTTTCGATGCGCCAATACCTGGGCCCGGCGCACGGCACGCTGACTCACGACCAGGACGCCAAACGGCTTGCGCTGCAGAAAATGTCGTTCGAGGTCGCGTGGCGGATATTGCAGGCGACGCCGGTGACGGCGACCGGCCTGGTGTGCGCGTTGCTGCTCACCACCCGCGGCGCGGCGTTGACGCTCGATCAGCTGCACCACACCCTGCAGGACTCGCTCGACTATCTGGAACGCAAACAGAACCCGATGTCGACGAGTGCGCTGCGGCTGCGCTCGCGCGACGGCGTGCGGGCGGCGGTCGACGCGTTGTCCAACGGGCACCCGATCACCCGGGTCGACGGCGGCCGGGAACCGGTGTGGCACATCGCCCCCGACGAGCAACACGCGGCCGCGTTCTACCGCAACTCGCTGATCCATGCCTTCCTGGAGACCTCGATCGTCGAATTGGCGCTGGCGCATGCCCGGCACGCCGAGGGCGACCGGATGCGCGCCTTCTGGGACCAGGCGATGCGGCTGCGCGACTTGCTCAAGTTCGACTTCTACTTCGCGGATTCGGCGGCATTCCGGGACAACATCGCCGAAGAGATGGCCTGGCACGACGATTGGGAAGCCCATGTCAGCGCCGGGGGCGAGGAGATCGACGCGCTGCTGTTCGCCAAGCGCCCGCTGATGGCGGATGCGATGCTGCGGGTGTTCTTCGAGGCCTACGAGATCGTCGCCGACGTGTTGCGGGATGCGCCGGCCGACGTCGGCCAGAAGGACTTGACCGCCTCGGCGCTCGGCGTGGGCCGCCAATACGTGGCGCAAACCCGGGTCCGCAGCAGCGAATCGGTGTCGACGCTCTTGTTCGCCACGGCCTATCAGGTCGTCGTCGACCAGGATCTCATCGCGCCCGCGCCGGACCTCGCCGACCGTCGGGCCGCGTTTCGGGGGGAGCTGCGGGACATCCTGCGAGATTCGGATCACGTCGGGCGGATAGCGCGCGACCAGTTCGTCGCCCGCGAGGTCAAGGCGCGTCGGGAGCGCCTGGCTCGGTAGTCCCCGGTCGGGGCTCATACCCTGGGCGTATGACGGTCGATCGGTCGGTGACGCCACCCCGCGCGCGGGCGTGGCCGCTGCTGATCGGTGTCGCGCTGTTGGCGGGCTGCACGGCGGCCGGTATCGGGGCGTTGTCGCTGGCCGACGCGCTGACCGCCACGGGGTTGCCGAACCCGGGTCCGGCAACCACGCTGGGGCTACCGTTCATCCGGGCGGCGGGGGAGATCGCCGCGGTGCTGGCCGTGGGCTCGTTCCTGTTCGCGGCGTTTCTGGTGCCGCCCCAACGCAGCGGCGTCCTGGACGCCGACGGGTACCGGGCGCTTCGCCTGGGGACCGTGGCGTCGGGTGTCTGGGCGGCGTGTGCGGCGCTCCTGGTTCCGCTGACCATTTCCGACGTGTCGGGCCGCCCGCTGGTCGCGCTTTTGAACCCGGTGCGGATCTGGTCGATCGCCGGCCTGGTCACCACCGCCTCCGCGTGGCGCTGGACCGCGGCGCTGGCCGCGCTGGTGATGCTGGCCAGCCTCTCGGTGCTGCGCTGGTCGTGGACGCCGCTGCTGTTCGCCGGCTCGCTGCTGACGCTCATCCCGCTCGGGCTGACCGGCCATTCGTCGGCGGGCGGTTCGCACGACCTGGCGACCAACAGCCTGCTGATCCACCTCATGGCCGCGGGCCTGTGGGCCGGCGGCCTCTTGGCGTTGACCGCCTACGGGCTGTGCGGCGGCGGGCACGTCGCCCTGGCGGCGCGGCGGTTCTCCGCAATCGCGCTGTGGTGCTGGGTCGCGATGGCGCTCAGCGGTCTGGTGAACGCCGCGGTGCGCGTCCCGTTGGGCGACCTGGTGACCACCGATTACGGCCGATTGGTGGTGGGCAAGTTCGCCGCGTTATGCGTGCTGGGGGTGATCGGCTGGCGCCAGCGGCGCTCGTCGGTCGCCGGTTTGCAAGCGGAACCGCCTCAGCCGGAGGCGCGCCGCGCCCTGCTCCGGCTGGCGCTCGCCGAGGCCGCGGTCTTCGGCCTCACCTTCGGCATCGCCGTCGGGCTGGGCCGCACCCCGCCGCCACCGCCGCCGAGCCGGCTGCCCTCGATTCCCGAGGCCGAGATCGGCTACGACTTCAACGGCCCGCCGACCCCGGCGCGGATCCTGTTCGACTGGCGCTTCGACTTGATCTTCGGCAGCGCCGCCATCGTCTTTGCCGCCCTCTATGTGGCCGCCGTGGTCCGCCTGCGCCGCCGGGGTGACGCCTGGCCGCCGGGCCGGACCGTCGCCTGGCTGCTCGGCTGCCTCACGTTGCTGTTCGTCACGTCGTCGGGGGTCGGTCGCTACATGCCGGCGATGTTCAGCGTGCACATGGTCGCCCACATGGGCCTGTCGATGCTGGTGCCGATCCTGCTGGTGCTGGGCGCCCCGGTGAGCCTGGCCCTGCGGGCGTTGCCCGCCGCCGGCCGCGACGACCCGCCCGGTATGCGGGAATGGCTGTTGGCCGCCCTGCACAGCGGGCTGTCGCGGTTCCTCACCAACCCGGTCGTGGCCACCGTGCTCTTCGTCGCCGGCTTCTACGGGCTGTACCTGTCGAGCCTGTTCGACATCGCCGTGGGCAGTCACGCGGGGCACCTGGCGATGAACCTGCACTTCCTGCTCAGCGGGTACCTCTTCTACTGGATCGTCATCGGGGTCGACCCCACGCCGCGTCCGATTCCGCCGCTGGCCAAGGTGGGCGTGGTGTTCGCGTCGTTGCCGCTGCACGCGTTCTTCGGGGTGGTGCTGATGGGCACCCGCAGGGTGCTCGGCGCCGACTACTATCGCTCGCTCGGCTTGACCTGGCACACCGACCTGATCGGTGACCAGCGGTTGGGTGGCGGGATCGCCTGGGCGGCGGGGGAGCTGCCGCTGGTGATCGTGATGCTGGCGTTGCTGGTGCAGTGGGCGCGCAGCGACGACCGGACCGCCCGGCGGTTGGACCGCGCCGCCGACCGCGACGACGACGCCGAGCTGGTCGCCTACAACGCGATGCTGGCCGAGCTGTCGCGGCGCGACAGACCCAACCGTCCGCACCAGCCGGCGGATTGATCCACAGTCGCGATTCCTTCCACAGGCCCGATGGGGCACCGCCGGATTCCGGCCCCTTCGCCCGCCGGCCCGTCGGTGGCGCCGGGCTCAATGGCGGCCAGGACGGGCGGTGCCTCGTTCACCGCCCAACAGCAAACCGAGAAGGGATCATTCCAATGTTCGAAACCCCGCTTACCGTGGTCGGGCACATCGTCAACAACCCCGAACGCCGACAGGTCGGCACCCAGGAGGTCATCAAGTTTCGCGTCGCCAGCAACTCCCGGCGGCGCACGGCCGACGGCGGCTGGGAGCCGGGCAACTCGCTGTTCATCAACGTCAACTGCTGGGGAAAGTTGGTCACGGGCGTGGGTGCCGCGTTGGGCAAGGGCGCCCCGGTGATCGTGGTCGGTCACGTCTACACCAGCGAGTACGAAGACCGCGACGGCAACCGCCGCTCGTCACTGGAGATGCGGGCGACCTCCGTCGGGCCCGACGTATCCCGCGCGATTGTGCGGATCGAGAAGCCGGGCTACACCGGTCCCAATCCGGAGCAGGCGGCCATCAATGGAACTTCGGTGGCGGCCGCCGACGTTGGTGGTGACGAGGACCTGAAGGCCGGCGACGACCCGGCCGACTCCGGTGACGGCGCCGCTGACCGCGTCTCGCTCTCCGTGCCGGCTTGACGGTCGGCTTGGGGGCGGGCCGGCGGTTGTCGGCCGGTGCCTAGGATGGTCCGCGAGATCACTTGTAGACCAGAAAGGCACAACAGCGGCATGGCTGAGTTCATCTACACGATGAAAAAGGTCCGCAAGGCGCACGGCGACAAGGTGATCCTGGACGACGTCACGTTGAGCTTCTATCCGGGCGCCAAGATCGGCGTCGTCGGCCCCAACGGCGCCGGCAAGTCGAGCGTCTTGCGGATCATGGCTGGCCTGGACAAGGCGAACAACGGCGAGGCCTTTCTGGCCACCGGGGCCACCGTCGGCATCCTCCAGCAGGAGCCGCCGCTGAACGAAGACAAGACGGTGCGCGGCAACGTCGAAGAGGGGCTCGGCGAGATCAAGGTCAAGCTGGACCGCTTCAACGAGGTCGCCGAGTTGATGGCCACCGACTACTCCGACGAGTTGATGGAGGAAATGGGCCGGCTCCAGGAGGACCTCGACCACGCCGACGCGTGGGACCTCGACTCGCAGCTGGAGCAGGCCATGGACGCCCTGCGCTGCCCGCCGCCGGACGAGCCGGTGACGAATCTGTCCGGCGGAGAGCGGCGCCGCGTGGCGCTGTGCAAGCTGCTGTTGTCCAAGCCCGACCTGCTGCTGCTGGACGAGCCGACCAACCACCTGGACGCCGAAAGCGTGCAGTGGCTCGAACAACACCTGGCCGCCTACCCGGGCGCGGTGTTGGCTGTGACCCACGACCGGTACTTCCTGGACAACGTCGCCGAGTGGATCCTCGAGCTCGACCGCGGCCGTGCGTATCCCTACGAGGGCAACTACTCGACATATCTGGAGAAGAAGGCCGAGCGGTTGGCGGTGCAGGGCCGCAAGGACGCCAAGCTGCACAAGCGGCTCACCGAGGAGCTGGCCTGGGTGCGGCAGGGGGCAAAGGCGCGGCAAGCGAAGAGCAAGGCCCGCCTGCAGCGCTACGAGGAGATGGCCGCCGAAGCGGAGAAGACGCGCAAGCTCGACTTCGAGGAAATCCAGATCCCAGTCGGGCCCCGCCTGGGCAACGTGGTCGTCGAGGTCGACCACCTCGACAAGGGCTACGACGGGCGGACCCTGATCAAGGACCTGTCCTTCACGCTGCCCCGCAACGGCATCGTGGGCGTGATCGGGCCCAACGGGGTGGGCAAGACGACGCTGTTCAAGACCATCGTCGGGCTGGAACAGCCGGACAGCGGGACGGTCAAGGTCGGAGAGACGGTCAAGCTCAGCTATGTCGACCAGTCTCGCGCCGGCATCGATCCCAAGAAGACCGTGTGGGAAGTCGTTTCGGATGGCCTCGACTACATCGAGGTCGGCCAGAACGAGATCCCGTCGCGCGCCTATGTCTCGGCGTTCGGGTTCAAGGGTCCCGACCAGCAGAAGCCGGCCGGCGTGCTGTCCGGTGGCGAGCGAAACCGGCTGAACCTGGCGCTCACGCTCAAAGAAGGCGGCAACCTACTTCTGCTCGACGAGCCCACCAACGACCTCGACGTCGAGACGCTGGGTTCGCTGGAGAATGCCCTGGAAAAGTTCCCGGGCTGCGCGGTGGTCATCTCGCACGATCGCTGGTTCCTGGACCGCACCTGCACGCACATCCTGGCCTGGGAGGGCGACGAGGACAACGAGGCCAAGTGGTTCTGGTTCGAGGGCAACTTCGGCGCATACGAGGAGAACAAGGTCGAACGGCTCGGTGTTGACGCGGCCCGGCCGCACAGAGTGACCCACCGGAAGCTCACGCGCGACTAGTGTCAGCTGCGCAGCACCCCGAAAATGCGGCCCAGACGAGCCGCGGCGGGTGCACCCCGCTTGCGGGGGAAGTGGGCGGTTGAGCGCAGTGGCGTTCGTCACGAGTTGGGAGCCATCGGCATGACGATTGATCCCGGAGCCAAGCAGGCGCTCAAGCCGTGGACCGCCTTCACCCGGCAGCAGGACATCCCCGACTGGATCGCGAAGGCCTATATCGAGAGCTATCGCGGCCCGCACGGCGACGAACCCGGGGCGGAATCCGGCCCAATCGACCTGACCGTCCCGACCGCGATCGTGACCCCCGCCATGCTCGGCGCGCACTATCGGCTCGGTGAGCACCGTCCCGCCGGCCAAAGCCGGGTCGCGGTCTACCCCGCGGACGACCCGGCCGGATTCGGGCCCGCGCTGCAAGTCGTCACCGACCACGGCGGCATGCTGTTGGACTCCGTCACGGTGCTGCTGCACCGCCTCGGTGTGCCCTACGCGGCCATCATGACCCCGGTGTTCGAGGTTCACCGCAACCCTGCGGGCGACCTGGTCAGCGTCGAGTCGAAACCGCCCGGTGCCCCGCAATACGTGGGCGAGGCGTGGATACACGTGCAACTGCTGCCCTCGGTCGACAGCAAGGGCCTCGCCGAGGTCGAACGGTTGTTGCCCAAGGTGCTGTCCGACGTGCAACAGGTCGCCAGCGACGCGGGCGAGTTGATCGCCACCCTGAGCGGCCTGGCCGCGGAAGTGGAAACCAACGCCCAGGGCCACTTCTCGGCCCCCGACCGCGCCGATGTCGCGGCGCTGCTGCGCTGGCTGGGCAACGGTAACTTTCTGCTGCTCGGCTACCAACGTTGCCGCGTGCACGATCGTTTCGTCTCCGGCGACGGGTCACCCGGGCTGGGCGTCCTGCGCTCCCGCACCGGTGCCCGCCCTCGGCTGACGGATGACGACAAATTGCTGGTGTTGGCGCAATCGGTCGTCGGCAGCTACCTGCGCTACGGTGCCTATCCGTACGCCGTCGCGGTTCGGGAAAATGTCGGCGGCGACGACGGCGTGGTCGAGCACCGCTTCGTCGGACTCTTCACCGTCGCCGCCATGAACGCGGACGTTCTGGAAATCCCCACGATCTCGACCCGAGTGCGCGACGCGCTCGCCCTGGCCGACAGCGACCCGATCCACCCCGGCCAGCTGCTGCTCGACGTCATTCAAACCGTCCCGCGCTCAGAGCTGTTCACGTTGAGCGCCGAACGGCTCTTGACGATGGCCAAAGCCGTGGTGGATCTGGGATCCCAACGGCGGGCGTTGTTGTTCCTGCGCGCCGATCGGCTCCAGTACTTCGTCTCGTGCCTGGTCTACCTGCCCCGCGATCGCTACACCACGCAGGTGCGGTTGCAAATCGAGGACATTCTGGTCCGCGAGTTCGGTGGCACGCGGCTCGAATTCACCGCGCGCGTTAGCGAATCGCCTTGGGCCCTCATGCATTTCATGGTGCGGTTGCCGGAAGACGCGGCGCCGGTCGACGTCTCCGAAGCCAACCGGGTCCGCATCCAGGGACTGCTGAGCGAAGCCGCGCGGACCTGGACCGACCGGTTGATCGGGGCCGCCGCGGAAGGCTCCGTCGACCAGGCCGATGCCGAGCACTACGGCACCGCTTTCTCCGAGGTCTACAAGCAAGCCGTCACCCCGGCCGATGCCATCGAGCACATCGGCATCATCGAAGGGCTGCATGATAATTCGGTCAAGCTGGTGTTCTCCGAGCGAGGCGAGGACGGGGCCGCCCAGCTGACCTGGTTTCTGGGCGGGCGCACCGCCTCACTGAGCCAGCTGCTGCCCATGTTGCAGAGCATGGGCGTGGTGGTGCTCGAGGAGCGACCGTTCACCGTCACCCGCCCGGACGGGCTGCCGGTATGGATCTATCAGTTCAAGATTTCTACGCACCCCACGATCGCGCCGGCGACGACCACTGCCGACCGCGACGCGACCGCACAGCGGTTCGCCGATGCGGTCACCGCGATCTGGCAAGGTCGCGTCGAGATCGACCGGTTCAACGAGCTGGTCATGCGCGCCCGGCTGACCTGGCAGCAGGTCGTGCTGCTGCGCGCCTATGCGAAGTACTTACGGCAGGTGGGCTTTCCCTACAGCCAGTCCTATATCGAGTCGGTGCTGAACGAGCACCCGTCCACCGCGCGATCGCTGGTCGCCCTATTCGAGGCGCTCTTCGATCCCCGGCCGTCGGGCGCGTCAGTCAACCGTGACGCACAAGCGGCGGCGGCCGCGGTGGCCGCCGACATCGACGCGCTGATGAGCCTGGACACCGACCGCATCCTGCGGGCGTTCGCATCGCTGGTTCAGGCGACGCTGCGCACCAATTACTTTGTGACGCGCGAGCGTTCGGCACGCGCCCGAAACGTGTTGGCACTCAAGCTGAATGCGCAGCTCATCGACGAATTGCCGCTGCCGCGTCCCAAGTACGAGATCTTCGTCTATTCGCCCCGCGTCGAAGGTGTGCACCTGCGGTTCGGCCCGGTGGCCCGCGGCGGGCTGCGCTGGTCGGACCGCCGCGACGATTTCCGCACCGAGATCCTCGGCCTGGTCAAGGCGCAGGCGGTGAAGAACGCCGTCATCGTGCCGGTTGGCGCCAAGGGCGGCTTCGTCGTCAAGCGGCCGCCGCTGGCGACCGGCGATCAGGCGGAGGACCGCGATGCCACCCGCGCCGAGGGCGTCGCCTGCTATCAGCTGTTCATCTCCGGCCTGCTCGATGTGACCGACAACGTCGACCACAAAACGAGAAAGGTCAGCCCGCCGCCCGAGGTGATACGGCGCGACGGTGACGACGCCTACCTGGTGGTGGCCGCCGACAAGGGCACCGCGACCTTCTCCGACATCGCCAACGACGTGGCGAAGTCCTACGGCTTCTGGCTGGGTGACGCCTTCGCGTCCGGCGGATCGGTGGGCTACGACCACAAGGCGATGGGCATCACGGCCAGGGGTGCGTGGGAGGCCGTCAAGCGACACTTCCGGGAGATGGGCGTCGACACCCAGGCCGAGGACTTCACGGTGGTGGGCATCGGCGATATGAGCGGTGACGTGTTCGGCAACGGCATGCTGCTCTCCAAGCACATCAGGTTGATCGCCGCCTTCGATCACCGGCACGTGTTCCTCGACCCCGACCCCGCCCCCGCGGCCTCGTGGGAGGAGCGCCGGCGGATGTTCGACCTGCCGCGGTCCAGCTGGGAGGACTACGACAAGTCGTTGATCAGCGAGGGCGGCGGTGTGTACAGCCGCGAGCACAAGTCCATCCCCGTCAGCCCGCAGGTGCGCGACGCGTTGGGCATCGACGCAGAGATCACCGAGATGACCCCGCCCAACCTGATCAAGGCGATCTTGCAGGCGCCGGTCGATCTGCTGTTCAACGGCGGCATCGGCACCTACATCAAGGCCGAGTCCGAGTCCGACGCCGACGTCGGCGATCGCGCCAACGATCCGGTGCGCATCAACGCAAGTCAGGTGCGCGCCAAGGTGATCGGCGAGGGCGGGAACCTGGGGGTGACCGCCCTGGGCCGGGTCGAGTTCGATCTGTCGGGTGGGCGCATCAACACCGACGCGATGGATAACTCCGCCGGCGTGGACTGTTCGGACCACGAGGTGAACATCAAGATCCTGATCGACTCGCTGGTCACCGCCGGCAGGGTCGACCCCGACGAGCGCAAAGCGTTGCTGGAGTCGATGACCGACGAGGTCGCGCAACTGGTGCTCACCGACAACGAGGATCAGAACGACCTGATCGGCACCAGCCGCGCCAACGCGGCCAGCCTGCTGCCGGTGCACGGCAGGCAGATTCAATACCTCGTAGACGAGCGTGGGCTCAACCGCGAATTGGAAGCCCTGCCGTCGGAGAAGGAGATCGACCGGCGGTGTGAGGCCGGCATCGGCCTGACGTCGCCCGAGCTGTGCACCCTGATGGCGCACGTCAAACTCGGGCTCAAAGAGGAGATGCTGAACACCGAATTGACCGAGCAGGATGTGTTCGCATCCCGGTTGCCGCAATACTTTCCGACGCCGTTGCGGGAACGGTTCAGCGCAGGGATCCGCACCCACCAGCTGCGCCGTGAGATCGTCACCACCATGCTGATCAACGACCTGGTCGACACCGCCGGCATCAGCTACGCGTTCCGGATCACCGAGGATGTCGGGGTCGGGCCCGTCGACGCGGTGCGGACGTACGTCGCCACCGACGCCATCTTCGGCGTGGGAGAGATCTGGCGGCGGATCCGCGCGGCGAATCTGCCGGTCGCGATGTCCGATCGGCTCACGCTCGACACCCGACGGCTGATCGACCGCGCCGGCCGCTGGCTGCTCAACTACCGACCGCAACCGCTGGCCGTGGGTGCGGAGATCAACCGGTTCGCGGCGAAGGTCAAAGACCTGACCCCGCGGATGTCGGAGTGGTTGCGCGGCGACGACAAGGCGATCGTCGAGAAGGAAGCCGCCGAATTCTCTTCGCAAGGTGCACCCAACGACCTGGCGTACATGATCGCCGCTGGTCTCTACCGATTTAGTCTGCTGGACATCATCGACATCGGCGACATCAACGACATCGACGCCGCCGAGGTCGCGGACACCTATTTCGCCCTGATGGACCGGCTGGGCACCGACGGCCTGCTGACCGCGGTGTCCGAACTGCCCCGCAATGACCGCTGGCATTCCCTGGCGCGCTTGGCGATTCGCGACGACATCTACGCCTCGCTGCGATCGTTGTGCTTCGATGTGCTCGCCGTGGGCGAGCCGAACGAAAGCGGCGAGGAGAAGATCGCCGAGTGGGAACACCTATCCGCATCAAGGGTGGAGCGGGCCCGCCGAACCCTCATCGAAATTCAGGAAAGCGGGGAAAAGGATCTCGCGACGCTGTCGGTGGCCGCGCGTCAGATCCGGCGCATGACCCGCACCAGTGGAAGAGGATCATCAAGTTGAGCGTCGGCTTCGTCGCCCCCGTGCCGGTGCGTTGGTCGGACATCGACATGTATCAGCACGTCAACCACGCCACCATGGTCACGATTCTGGAGGAGGCCCGGGTCCAGTTTCTGCGCGAAGCATTCGAGGTCGATATCTTGACCATCGGGTTGCTAATCGCCGAAGTCAAGGTGACGTACAAAGGTCAACTGCGGCTGGTCGATTCGCCGCTGCAGGTGACGATGTGGACCAAGCGGCTGCGGGCGGTGGACTTTACGCTGGGCTACGAAGTGCGCTCGGTCGGCGCCGATCCCGAGTCTAAGCCCGCCGTCGTCGCCGAGTCGCAGCTGGCCGCCGTCCATATCGAGGAGGAGCGCCTGGTGCGGCTCTCCCCACATCATCGGGAGTATCTGCAACGGTGGATTCGGCAGTAGTTGACCGCGGACTCTGGTTGGGGCCAGCCGACCGGACCGCCCAGCGCCGGGACCTGGCCGCGTTCGTCGACTACGCGCTGCGTCTCGACGACACCGCCGTCATTCGCCTTCGCGCTCGATCGGCCGGTCTGCTGACGGCTTGGGTGGCAACCGGTTTCGACGTCCTGGCCAGTCGCGTGGTGAGTGGTGAAGTGCGGCCCGAGGATCTGTCGGTGGGCGCGGACGCCCTGGCGCGCGGCCTGGCCGCGATGGACGACGCGGGCTACGTCAACCCCGGCTTCGCGATGGACTCCGCGTGGCGGGGTGCGTTGCCCCCGGACGCCGGCTTCACCCACCTCGAGGACATACCCGCCCGGGTGATGCTCGACCTGGCGCAGCGCGGCGCACAACTTGCCAAGGAACACGGCAGTTCGCACGGCCCACCCGTATCGCTGCTCGACCAGGAAGTCATCCAGGTGAGCTCCTCCGATGCGAGTGTGGGGCTGCCCATGCGGTGTGTGTTCGCTTTGACCGCAATGGGTTTCCTACCGCAGTCACCAGATGCCGTCGGCGCCGACGACATGATCAGGGTCCGGATCCTGCCGACCTGGTTGCGCATCGACGCCCGATTCGGCTCTGTGTACCGGCGCCGCGGCGACCCGGCGCTCCTGCTGCGCTGACTCGTATCACGTTCCGAATCATCTTGAGTCAAACCCCGGCATGCGGGGTGAGTCGTCACGTGGTGTAGACCATCCACAGCGGAAGAACCGAGTCCAGGTAATCCATGAACTTCTTGAGGCCCACGCGGTATTGCCCGTAGCCGTATGGATCTTCGGCGTACTCCGGAAAGGCGATGCCCAGTCCGAACAGGCCGGGGGCGATGATTCCGTTCATCCGGTTGTATTGCAGCGGGCCCCACTGGGGCGTCTCGGGCAGCTTCCGCTGCTCGAAACCAACGGTGTAGACCACGTGGTCGCACTCGGCGATCTTCTCTTCGAAGTCCGGGGCGGCAACCCAGCACCTCTCCAACCGTTCCGGATGCTCACCGTCGATGTTCTCGCGGGCCCAGACGGCGGCCCGGCCCTTGAGACCGGTATCCTCGAAAAGGATCCAATCATCCAGGTAGACAGCGTATTTGAGCGGGCTGCGGTAAAAATTGATCACCCGACCGACCGGAAGCCGCAGCAGGTGCGGTAACGCGATCATCGACGAGTGCGACGAGCCGAAGACGCCAACCGTCGCGCCCTCCAGCGGCACCTCGGCGAGCTTGTCGGCATCGAGGGCGACCTCGACCGGAATTTCGTCGGGGGGATAGTCGAGCCTCTTGGGGGCTGCGCCGATGGCGAGGATCACGTTGTCCGAGGCCAGTTCCGGATCCTGCGTTTCGATCCGCCACTGCCGTCGCTGCAGGGACAGGGTGGTGGCCATCGTCTCGAAGGTGTGCACCCGTTCGCGCAGTTGCGCGGTGACCCACACCAATGGGTCGGCGACCAGGGCAAGGGCGCAGGTCTCCTCCGGGTCCACTTCGGCCAGCGGCATTGGCGGGGCTTGGGAGAACCGAAAGGCCGCAGAGCCATTCAGGAAACTCATGAACGTCCCGGCAATGGTGTTGCTCGACACCGACCGCCACTTACCGCCCAGGTCTCCCGCGGCGAAGGCGGGATCGATCCAGGCGATCTTGTCCGGCGGTACGCCCCGATCGAGCAGCCTGCCGACCGCAGCAATTCCGGCGGGTCCGGCTCCGATCACTGTCCACGCGTAGGTCGCCATGTAACTAGGTATAGAGGAGCGATGAGGCACGCGCCGAGTCGTCGGGTCCGATCAAACGATGTCGGCGAACATCAGCGCCGTGCCGGCGGCGGTGACGGCTTGAGTCACGATTTGCGCGTAGGTGAGTCGAACGGTGCGCGGCATCAACCTCGTCCAGCGCTGCGCCATCCAGTGGTACGCCCAGAAAATCGCGACCGCGCCGAACCCCAGGGCCGCGGTCCAGTTGACGACGCTGACCCAGTCGGCCGCGGCGTGCGGCATGTGGTGTGCGGCGTGCTGCAAGCCCGCCGCGGCGCTGTGTGCGGGCATGCTCATCGCTTCGTCGCCCGCCTGATCCGAGTGGCCGGGCAAGCTGCCGTTCATCGCCCCGTACATCCAGGCCATCGCGACCATCATGAGGGCGTAGTAGTAGTTCGTCAGCCTGCCGTCGGCGGCCCAGGGCGCGCGGCGGCCGATGCCGACGAACCAGGCGCCCGCGAGCAGGAAGCACGTCGGTGCGACGATGGTCGGCAAGCTCATGCCAACCCCCCAGGCCATCAAGATCATCACCGCAGACATCGCCAGGTGCAGCAGCTGGCTCACGACGCCGGTCCAGCATCGGCGTTGGGCGACAAGGAAATACGCGTAGGCCGCGAAGCTGACGGCAAAGAGCGCCGTCACTAGCCATCGCAAGGTGTTATCCACCAACCCGCCTCTCGCCGGTGGGCCCACACGACGTCAGCTTGAGACCCGGAATCGGGGTTTCGATCTCGGCCATGGCACGAGAGTACCCCCAGAGGGTATCTATCCCGCGGCGCCACCCCGACGATCGCCCATGCGCAATGCGAAACCGAGTGCTCCGCCCCGGCTTTGGGGGAGGCCGGTCAGGCCAGCCACGCCGCGGCGTCCGGCGGGAGTTCGTCGTCGACCAGCGGGGCGCTGGCCATGATGAGCTGTCCCGGCGGCAGTGGGATCGGTCGCCGGCCGGCGTTCACCGCGCACACCGCTCCGCCGCCGCGGCGCCTGAAGATCAGCGCATCGCGTGGCGCGTCCAACCACTCGATTTCGTCACCGTCGAATTCGGTGCGCTCCTTGCGCACCTTGATGATGTGCTGGAAGAACGAGAAGGTCGATTCGGGGTCCGCGGCCTGCCGCTCGACAGTCAGTGCCGCCCACTCCCGCGGCATCGGTAACCAGGTGTCGGGCGACGAGGAGAACCCGAACGGGGGAGCCTCGCCCGACCACGGCATCGGAACCCGGCACTTGTCGCGGCCGCGCTCGGTGTGCCCGGAGCGTTCCCACGTCGGGTCCTGCAATACCTCGTCGGGCAGCTCGACGTCCGGCAGCCCCAGTTCCTCGCCGTTGTAGATGAACACTGCGCCCGGCAGGGCGAGCATCACCATCGCCATCGCCTTCGCCCGGCGCAGCCCGATCTCGCCGCCCCCGTACCGGGTGACCTCACGGCCCACGTCGTGGTTGGACAGCGTCCAGGTCGGGATGGCGTTTTCGATCGCGATGGCCTCCATGGAGTTCTGGATCGCGTGCTGGATCTCGCTGGCGTCGAAGTCGATCTTCGTCAGCCGGAAGTTGAAGCCGAGGTGCAGTTCGTCGGGCCGCAGGTACTCGGCCCACAGCAGATTGTCGAGCACCCACACCTCGCCGATGGTCACCGCGTCGGGATAGTCGTCGACGATCTTGCGGATCCCGCGGTGAATCTCGTGCACGCTCGGGTGGTTGAAGCGGGGGTCGTCGTCGCTGTGACTCAGCACCTTGACGTCGTCCTTCGCGTCGGGCAGGTCGGCCGGCTTGGCCATCCCGTGCGCCACGTCGATGCGGAAGCCGTCCACGCCGCGTTCCAGCCAGAAACGCAGCGTCTTCTCGAAATCGTCGAAGACGTCCGGGTGCTCCCAGTTCAGGTCCGGCTGCTCGGTGTCGAAAAGGTGCAGGTAGTACTGGCCCGGATTGCCGTCCGGCTCCACCACCCGCGTCCAGGCGGACCCCCCGAACACCGACGTCCAGTTGTTCGGCGGCAGCTCCCCGGCGGGACCCCGGCCGTCGCGGAAGTAGTAGCGGTCCCGCGCGTCGGTACCCGGCCCTGCGGCCAGCGCGGCCTGAAACCACGGGTGCGCCGAGCTGGTGTGGTTGGGCACCACGTCCATGGTGATCTTGATGCCCCGCTCGTGCGCCGCCGGGATCAGCCGCTCAATGGCCGCCATCCCGCCGAACAGCGGGTCGATGTCGCGCGGGTCCGCGACGTCGTAGCCGTGGTCGGCCATCGGCGAGACGGTGACCGGGTTGAGCCAGATCGCGTCCACCCCGAGTCGCTCGAGGTGATCCAGGTGGGCCAGTAATCCATCGATGTCGCCCACGCCGTCGCCGTCGCTGTCGGCGAACGACCGGGGATAGACCTGATAGAAGACCGCGTTCGACCACCATGCTCCGGGGCTCATCCTGTTCCGTTCAGTTCGCTGGGCTATCAGAAGGGCGAGTTGACCAGCGAGTGGGCGGCCATCTCAAGGTAATCGAGCAACTGACGTCGGTGCTCGTCGTCGAGGGTGTCCGAATCGATCGACGCGACCGCCGTGTGCATGCAGCGCAGCCAGGCGTCGCGCTCGATGGGAGTGATCCGGAACGGGACGTGGCGCATCCGCAGCCGTGGATGCCCGCGCCGGTCGGAGTAGGTGCGGGGGCCGCCCCAATACTGCTCGAGGAACATGCGCAACCGTTCCTCGGCGCCCGCCAAATCGTCTTCGGGGTACAGCTGGCGCAGAATTTCGTCCTCGGCGACCTGGGCATAAAAGCGGGACACGATCGCATGAAAGGTTTCGGCACCGCCGACGGCGTCATAGAAGGACTGTGGCTCGGAATCCATCGCCTCCATTGTGGTCCATCGCGGCGGCTGCGGCCTGAGCCGGGCCGAGGGCACAACCGCTGTTCACCCGGACGACATGCCGTTCACCTGCAATAGGGGTGCGATTGGCGGCGAATCATGGTGGACTATCCGCGGAGGATCTATGGCGCAGGGCAAGAGACGCCGCAGCCACCGCAGTTCCGGGGCCGCGGCAGGGTTAACCGGGCCCCCGACCGCGTCATGCCTGCATAGCGTCGATACCCATCCCCCCACCCGCCAAGACAGCGCGTCCCTGTGGAGTCGTCGGCGGGTGCTGCTGCTGAATTCGACATACGAGCCACTGACCGCGCTGCCGATGCGGCGGGCCATCGTGATGGTCATTTGCGGGAAGGCCGACGTGGTCCATCACGACCCGGCCGGACCGGTGATCCATTCGGCCACCAGCTCGATCATGGTGCCCTCGGTGATCCAGCTGCGGACCTACGTCCGCGTCCCGTACCGGGCCCGCGTCCCGATGACCCGGGCAGCGCTGATGCACCGGGACCGATTCTCCTGCGCGTATTGCGGAGCGAAGGCCGACACCGTCGACCACGTGGTGCCACGCAGTCGCGGCGGCGACCACTCGTGGGAGAACTGCGTCGCGTGCTGCTCGACGTGCAATCACCGCAAGGGCGACAAACTGCTCACCGAACTCGGCTGGGTGCTGCGCCGGACCCCGCTGCCACCGACGGGGCAGCACTGGCGACTGCTGTCGACGGTCAAGGAGCTCGACCCGGCCTGGGCGCGCTACCTCGGCGAAGGCGCGGCCTGACCAATCTCGTGTCCGGGTGTGCCACGAGAACACCCGGTGGGATACGGTTTTCGTCGTGAGCATGCTGGAGATCCACGCGTACTTCATCGGAATACCGTTGCTGCTGGTGGCCGTGCTGGCGGTGCTGATCTGGTCGCACAAGGGACCGCACCCGGCGACCTACAAGTTGGGTGAGAAGTGGACGCATCCGCCGATCCTGTGGGCGGCCACCGACGAAGACGTCGGCCACACCCACGGCGGGCACGGCGGACACGAGTTCTCAGTTGGAGGTGGCGCCAGTGGCACATGGTGATGTGGCGACGATCGAGCCCGGCGAGCTGCCCAACGGGTGGGTGATCACCACCAGCGGACGGCTTTCCGGAGTCACCGAGCCCGGCGAGCTCTCCGTTCATTTCCCGTTCCCGACCAAGGACCTCGTCGCCATCGACGACGCACTGAAGTTCGGTTCCCGGGCATCGAAGGCACGGTTCGCCATCTACCTCGGTGACCTGGGCAGCGACACCGCCGCCCGGGCTCGCGAGATCCTGGCCAAGGTGCCCACGCCCGACAATGCGGTGCTGCTGGCGGTCTCGCCCGACCAGAAGGTCATCGAAGTGGTCTACGGCTCCCAGGTCCGGGGCCGCGGCGCCGAGTCGTCCGCGCCGCTCGGCGTTGCCGCCGCATCGTCGGCGTTCGAGCGGGGCGACCTGGTGGACGGACTGGTCAGCGCGATCCGCGTCCTCAGCGCGGGCATCTCCCCGGCTTAGTGGCGAGCGCGGCGGAGTTGGGCGCCGCGGGTCGCCACCGTCGGCTTAGTCGGCCGCGTCGAACCTGCGGGCCCGCAAGGACCGCTTCACCCCGGCCTGGCCCTCGAGCACCAGCCGCCGCAACGCCGGCGGCACTTCGGGGGCGGACAGGAACTTGTCGGCGGCCGCGATCCCGGCCTCACTGATGTTCCAGTGCGGGTACAGGCCGATCACCACCGTTTGCGCGACTTCGCTGGAACGCCGCGCCCACACGCCGGGTATCGCCTCGAAATAGCGGTCGGTGAACGGCGTGAGCAAGTCATGCTGTCCGGCCGGGGCGAAGCCCGCGATGATGCTGCGAGCGGTGATGTTTGCCAGGGTGTCGTCCTCGATCACCGTGGTCCAGGCGTCCTCCTTGACGCGCGGCTGCGGCCGCGCCGTCGCCGCCTGGGCGCCGTGCCGCTTGCCCGCGGCGGTCGGATCGCGCTGTACCTCCGCGTCGATGAAAGGCGTGGCGGGCCCGTCCGCGTCGATTTCGCCGGCGCTTGCGAGCGCGGTCACGATGCGCCACCGCAGGTCGGTGTCGATCTCCAGGCCGGCCAGCCCCAACTCGGCCGGGTCGTGGTCGAACAAGTCCGCCAGGACGACGACGTGCCGGGTCGACAGCACCGACGAACAAAGGGTGTTGACGAAGGCGAGCTGGTGATCGGATCCGGGGTCGGCGGCGCGCGCCAGCTCTAGCAGCCGATCGGCGAACTGCGGCCACCCATGCTCGCGCGCCCAGCCCGGCTCGGCGTAGGAGCCCAGCGCCGTCTGCGCTTGCAGCAGCAACCGCTGCGCCACCCCGACCTCGGTCTCGGCGTGCACACCGTCCGAGACCAGCGCCACGAAGTCGCGGGCGCGTAGTTCGGCCTCGCGCGTCATCTCCCACGCCGCCGACCACACCAGGGAGCGCGGGAGTGGCTCGGCGATGTCGGCGATCCGCTGCAGCGCCGTCTGCAGTGACCCGGCGTCCAGCCGCAGTGAGCAATACGTCAGATCGTCATCGTTGACGAGCACCAGCTGACCGCGCGAAACACCAATCAGGGCAGGCACTTCCGTGACAGGGCCCTCGACGTCGAGTTCTTCGCGCCGGACCCGCACCAGCTTGCCGGCGCCGTCATCGTCGTAAATCCCGATCGCCAGCCGGTGCACGCGGGTTTCACCTGCACCCGGGGCGGCGCCACTCTGTGTCACGGCGAACCGGGTGAACCGGCCGTCCGGGTCGATGTCGAAATCCGGCCGCAGCGTGTTCAAACCGGTGGTCTTCAACCACTGCTGGCCCCAGTCGGACAGGTCCCGGCCCGACGCCTTCTCCAGCGCGGCGACAAGGTCGTTGAAGGTCGCGTTGCCGAACGCGTGGTTGCGGAAGTAGTCGCGCAGCCCGGCCAGGAAGTGCTCCAGCCCGACGTAGGCGACCAGCTGCTTGAGGACGGAGGCGCCCTTGGCGTAGGTGATGCCGTCGAAGTTCACCTCGACCGCGGCCAGGTCGGGGATGTCCGCGGCGATCGGGTGCGTGGACGGCAGCTGGTCCTGACGGTACGCCCACGACTTCTCGACCGTCGCGAAAGTCGTCCAGGCCTCGGTGAATTCGGTGGCCTCCGCCTGGCACAGCACCGAGGCGAACGTCGCGAACGACTCGTTGAGCCACAGGTCGTCCCACCAGGTCATGGTGACGAGGTCGCCGAACCACATGTGCGCCATCTCGTGCAGCACGGTTTCGGCGCGCCGCTCGTAGGAGGCCCGGGTGACCTTGCTGCGAAAGACGTAGTCCTCCAGAAAGGTCACCGCGCCCGCGTTTTCCATTGCGCCGGCGTTGAATTCGGGCACGAACAGCTGGTCGTATTTTCCGAACGCGTAGGGCAGCCCAAAGTTCTTGTGGTAGAAGCCGAATCCCTGCTTGGTCTGGGTGAACAGCCGCTCGGCGTCCATGTGGCGCGCCAACGATTCCCGGCAGAAGATGCCCAGCGGGATCTCGCCGTGTTCGTCGGTGTAGCTGTCCTTCCACTCGGCGTACGGCCCGGCGATGAGGGCCACCAGATAGGTGCTCATCCGCGGGGTGGTGGCGAAGGCGTGCACGCCGTCTTCGATGGACACCGTCGCGCCGTTGGAGACCACTTTCCAGTGTTTGGGCGCCGTCACCCGCAGGTCGAACGTCGCCTTGAGGTCGGGCTGGTCGAAACAGGCGAACATGCGCTTGGCGTCGGCGGTTTCGAATTGCGAGTACAGGTACGTCTCGTTGTCGACCGGGTCGACGAAGCGGTGCAGTCCCTCGCCGGTGTTGGAGTAGCGGCAGTCCGCGTCGACCACGAGGACGTTGCGTTTCTCGAGACCGCGCAGCGCGATGCCCGTCGATTCGTCGTAAACCGACACATCCAGATCGTGGCCGTTGAGGCTGGCGCCGCGCACCGTCTCGGCGGCGAGGTCGATGTACGAGTCGGCGCCGGGAAGCGCGTCGAACACCACCGTGGTGGTGGACCGGAACGTCCGCTCGCCGGGTGCGCCGGAGCCATCGGTGACATCGAGGTCGATCCGGTAGCTGTCGACGGTGATCAGGGAGGCGCGTTCGACGGCCTGGTCCCGGGTGAGATTAGGAAGGGCCACGCGTCCAACTTACGTGCCCGGCCCGCAGCTCGGTCGGTGCGGGAACAGGGGCGCGGCGCCTACGGTTGTGCTGAACGGTGTACCGACCGACGAGAGGACTGCGCTATGGCTGAGAAGGCCGCCGAGAAAGACCAAGCCGATTTCTGGTTCGACCCGCTGTGCCCGTGGTGCTGGATCACTTCGCGTTGGATCCTCGAGGTGGAGAAGGTCCGCGACATCGACGTGCACTTTCACGTCATGAGCCTGGCGATCCTCAACGAGAACCGCGAAGGCCTGCCCGACAAATATCGCGAAATGATGAAGCACGCCTGGGGTCCGGTGCGCGTGGCGATCGCCGCCGAGCAGGCCCACGGCGAAGGCGTGCTCGACCCGCTGTACACCGCGATGGGCACCCGGATTCACAACGAGGACAACAAGGACCTCGAGGAAGTCATCAAGTTGTCACTGGCCGACGCCGGCCTGCCCGCGGAACTCGCCGAGGCCGCGCACAGCGAGGCGTACGACGACGCGCTGCGCAAGAGTCACCACGCCGGCATGGACGCCGTCGGCGACGACGTAGGCACGCCGACCATTCACGTCAACGGGGTGGCGTTCTTCGGGCCCGTGCTCTCGAAGATCCCTCGCGGCGAGGAGGCCGGCAAGCTATGGGACGCGTCGGTGACCTTCGCGTCCTACCCGCACTTCTTCGAGCTCAAGCGGACTCGCACCGAGAAGCCCGAATTCGACTGATGAGCGGCCCGTGTAAGGATTGCGGGCATGCGCGTCTACCTCGGCTCTGACCACGCCGGATTCGAGCTCAAGCAGCAGATCATCGAGCACCTCAAAGCGTCCGGACACGAGCCGATCGATTGCGGCGCCTTCACCTATGACGCCGAGGACGACTACCCGGCGTTCTGCATCGCGGCCGCGACGCGCACGGTGGCCGACCCCGGCAGCCTGGGCATCGTGCTGGGCGGTTCGGGCAACGGCGAACAGATCGCGGCCAACAAGGTGCCGGGAGCCCGTTGCGCGCTCGGGTGGAGCGTCGAGACGGCGACCCTGGCCCGCGAGCACAACAACGCCCAGTTGATCGGGATCGGCGGTCGCATGCACACCGTCCCCGAGGCGTTGGCCATCGTGGACGCCTTCCTGCGTGCGCCATGGTCCAAAGCCGAACGCCACCAACGGCGGATCGACATCCTCGCCGAGTACGAGCGCACTCACCAGGCGCCCCCGGTGCCCGGCGCGCAGGGCTGAGACGCCATGCCCGAAGGGCATACCCTGCACCGGCTGGCCCGGCTGCATCAGCGCCGCTTCGGTGGGGCGCCCGTTGCGGTGTCGAGCCCGCAGGGCCGCTTCGTCGATTCGGCCTTGGTGGACGGCCGCGTGTTGCGCCGCACCAGCGTCTGGGGCAAACACCTGTTCCACCACTACGAGCCCCTTCAAGGCGGACCGATCGTGCACGTGCACCTCGGCCTCTACGGTGCCTTCACCGAATGGCCACGCGTGGACGCGGTCCTTCCCGAACCGGTCGGGCAGGTGCGGATGCGGATGGTCGGCGCCGACTACGGCACCGACTTGCGGGGCCCCACGGTCTGCGAGGTGATCGACGAGGGCCAGGTTTCCGACGTGCTGGCCAGGCTCGGTCCCGATCCGCTGCGTAACGACGCGGATCCGTCCTGGGCTTGGAACCGAATCACAAAGTCCCGCAGACCCATTGGCGCACTACTGATGGATCAGACCATCGTCGCCGGCGTGGGCAACGTCTACCGCAACGAACTGCTCTACCGCCACCGCATCGACCCGTTCCGCGCCGGCCGGGATATCGGCGAGGCGGAGTTCGACGCGGCGTGGACCGATTTGGTGGCGCTGATGAAGGTCGGCTTGCGCCGCGGCAAAATCATCGTGGTGCGGCCCGAGCACGACCACGGAGCCCCGTCTTACCGGGCCGGGCGGCCCCGGACATACGTCTACCGGCGCGCCGGCGAGGCCTGCCGGGTCTGCGGAGATTCGATCCGCACGGCCGTGTTGGAGGGCCGAAACGTGTTCTGGTGCCCCAGCTGTCAGAAATGACAAGCCGCGTTTGCGCTGAACCTAGGTGACGCCCAGCGCGGCGTAGACCTCGTTGCTCAGGGCGAGGCTGCGCGGGTCCGCGTTGGCCTTGGTGGCGTCGAAACGGTTCATCACGTACGCGTAGCCGATCCGGTGTTCCAGATCGACGAACCCGAAGGAGCCGCCGAGGCCACCGTGGCCGAAGATCCGCGGGTTGGGCCCGTTGACGCACCGCTGGTTGAGCATGTAGCCCAAACCCCAGCCGTGATCGGCGACCCGTGGCCCGAGCACCAAGTCGGTCTCCTGGCCGCCCTGGCACTCCCGCACCAGGTCCATGTGCTCGCGGCTGAGCACCTTCTCCTGGGCGAGCGCGTTGTAGAACGTCGCCAATCCCAGGGCCGACACCTGACCGTTCGTGCCGGGGAACTCGAGTTCGCGCCACAGCTGCAGGTCGTGGGAGCCCAGCTCGTCGTCGGGGGCGAAGCCCATGGAGATTGACAGCCCCGCCTTGGGGTGCTCGGCCAGGCTGGCCGGGTAGCCGGGCGCCTGCGCGTCGGCCAGCAGGTCGCGGGCGTGTGGTTTGTTGACCCGCTCGGCGCAGCGGCGTTGTTCGGCGAGGGACAGCCCGATGTGGACGTCGGCGCCGAACGGTTCGGCGATCTCGGTGCGCAGGTACTGGCCGATCGTCCGGCCCGTGACCCGGCGGAACACCTCACCGAGGATGAAGCCGAAGGTGGTCATGTGGTAGCCCTGGGCGGTGCCCGGCGCCCAGTAAGGTTCTGCGGCGGCCAGCTGCGCGCAGACGAAATCCCAGTCGGCGACGTCTTCCCAGCGCAGCCGGGTTCGGGGGCCTATCACGCCGGACCGGTGACTCATCACCATCGCCAGCGTGATGTCTTGTTTGCCCGCCTGCGCGAACTCGGGCCAGTAATGGGCGACCGGGGCCTGCAGATCCAGCTCGCCGCGGTCGGCCAGCTGGTGGACACAGGTGGCCGACAGGCCTTTGGTGCCGGACAACACCGTGGTCAGGGTGTTCTGCTGCCAGGCCCGGGTACGGGCGGCGTCGGCATAGCCGCCCCAGAGATTGACGACGAGGGACCCGTCCACCCACGCAGCGACGGCCGCGCCAACTTCATCGCCCAGCGCGAAGTTGCGCTCGAACGCGTCGCGCACTCCGACGAAGTCCGACGCGCATGAGCCATGGATTTTGACGTCGCTCATGGCGCCTCTCTATGGAGCAGATCCTTACCCCGAGCGGGCGACGGGAATCGAACCCGCGTAGCTAGTTTGGAAGACTAGGGCTCTACCATTGAGCTACGCCCGCATGTGCTAGTCGAGCGTGACTGTAGCTGTCGACGAAGATCAAATCTAATCGACGCGGTCTTGTGATCGCTCCGTGAGGGTCCGCGAGGTCGCCGCGAAGCCCGTGGCTAACCCGGACGTGAGGGGCCTTAGGATCATCGAGGTCAGCGCGGGGTGTAGCGCAGCTTGGTAGCGCATCCGCTTTGGGAGCGGAAGGCCGCAGGTTCAAATCCTGTCACCCCGACCAGCACGACCCCGTGCCGCATGCACACGGCCCACCGAACGCCAGGAACGACCACCGAGGAGCACCCCCGTGAAGAGCACCGTCGAGCAGCTGAGCCCCACCCGGGTCCGCATCAACGTGGAGGTGCCGTTCTCCGAACTCGAGCCCGATTTCCAGCGCGCCTACCGGGAGCTGGCCAAGCAGGTGCGGCTTCCCGGCTTCCGGCCCGGCAAGGCGCCGGCGAAGTTGCTGGAGGCCCGGTTCGGCCGGGAGGCCCTCCTCGACCAGGTCGTCAACGAGGCGCTGCCCGCCCGGTACGGGCAGGCGGTCGTCGATTCGGAGGTGCAGCCCCTCGGCCAGCCCGAGATCGAGGTCACCAAGAAGGAGTACGGCGAGGAGCTGGCGTTCACCGCCGAGGTCGACGTCCGCCCCAAGATCGAGCTGCCGAACCTCGGCGCGCTGAAGATCTCGGTGGACCCGATCGACGTCAGCGACGAAGACGTCGACGCCGAATTGCAGTCACTGCGCACCCGGTTCGGCACCCTGACCGGCGTCGACCGTCCGGTGGCCACCGGTGACTTCGTCTCCATCGATCTGTCCGCCACCATCAACGGCGAAGAGGTGCCGGGGGCCGCCGCGGAGGGCCTGTCCCACGAGGTCGGGTCGGGCCGGCTCATCGCCGGCCTCGACGACGCCCTGGTCGGACTGTCCGTCGATGAGTCCCGGGAGTTCACCGCCCAGCTGGCGGCCGGCGAGCACGCCGGGCAGGACGCGCAGGTGACGGTCACGGTCAAGTCGATCAAGCAACGCGAACTCCCCGAGCCCGATGACGAGTTCGCCCAACTGGCCAGCGAGTTCGACACCATCGAGGAGCTCCGGTCGAGCCTGCGCGACCAGGTTGGGCGGGTCAAGCGCGCCCAGCAGGCCGACCAGATTCGTAATGCAGCGCTGGACACGCTGCTCGAACAGGTCGATGTGCCGCTGCCGGAAGCGATCGTCAAGGCGCAGGTCGACAGCTCGCTCCACGACGCGCTACACAGCCTCGACCACGACGAAGCCAAGCTCGAAGAGGCGCTCGCCGGGCAGGGAAAGACCCGCGAAGAATTCGAGACCGAGACGCGCACCGCCGCGGAGACGGACGTCAAGAAGCAGCTGCTGCTGGATGCGCTGGCCGACGAGCTGGAGGTCCAGGTCGGCCAGGACGACTTGACCGAACGACTGGTCGCGACTTCGCGGCAATACGGCATCGAGCCGCAGCAGCTGTTGGGCTACCTGCAGGAGAACAACCAGCTGCCGGCCATGTTCGCCGACGTGCGGCGCGGGCTGACCATCGCCGAGGTGGTGCGGGCGGCGACGGTCACCGACACCGATGGCAACGCGATCGACACCAGCGAGTTCTTCGGCAAGCGTTCGGACGAGGCCGAGCTGACAAGCGAGGCCGAGGAAGCCGAAGACGCCGACGAAGCTGAGGCCCCCGGCGACGAAACGGAGTGACCGGTTTGACGCTGTGAGCGAAAGCGCCCAATTGAGGGGGAGCGTGACCGCGAAACAGTGGGCTCGGTTGGTTAGTGTCGGTGCATAGAAGAACTCGAGAAAGCAGGTAAACCAGTCGTGTCTGACATGCGTTCGCCCTCGCAAGGGCTCAACCTCACGGACTCGGTCTATGAGCGCTTGCTCTCCGAGCGCATCATCTTCCTGGGTTCGGAAGTGAACGACGAGGTCGCCAACCGGCTGTGCGCGCAGATCCTGCTGCTCGCCGCAGAGGATGCCGACAAGGACATCTCGCTGTACATCAACTCCCCGGGCGGATCGATCAGCGCCGGCATGGCCATCTACGACACCATGGTGCTGGCGCCCTGCGACATCGCCACCTACGCGATGGGCATGGCGGCCTCGATGGGCGAGTTCCTGCTCGCGGCCGGCACGAAGGGCAAGCGCTACGCGCTGCCGCACGCGCGCATCCTGATGCACCAGCCGCTCGGCGGGGTGACGGGCAGCGCGGCCGACATCGCCATCCAGGCCGAGCAGTTCCACGTCATCAAGAAGGAGATGTTCCGGCTGAACGCGGAATTCACCGGGCAGTCGATCGAACGCATCGAGGCCGATTCCGATCGTGACCGCTGGTTCACCGCCCCGGAAGCACTGGAATACGGGTTCGTCGACCACATCATCACGCGCGCCGCCCACATCACCAACGGAGAAGCCCAGTGAGTACCCATAACCCTCAGATCCAGCCGCAGGCGCGCTACATCCTGCCGTCGTTCATCGAGCACTCCAGCTTCGGCGTCAAGGAGTCGAATCCCTACAACAAGCTGTTCGAAGAGCGCATCATCTTCCTCGGCGTCCAGGTGGACGACGCTTCGGCGAACGACATCATGGCGCAGCTACTGGTGTTGGAGTCGCTGGACCCCGACCGCGACATCACCATGTACATCAACTCGCCCGGCGGCGGATTCACCTCGCTGATGGCGATTTACGACACCATGCAGTACGTGCGCGCCGACATTCAGACGGTGTGCCTGGGCCAGGCCGCCTCTGCCGCGGCGGTGTTGCTCGCCGCGGGCACTCCCGGCAAGCGGATGGCGCTGCCCAACGCGCGGGTGCTGATCCACCAGCCGTCGCTTCAGGGTGTGATCCAGGGCCAGTTCTCCGATCTAGAGATCCAGGCCGCCGAGATCGAGCGGATGCGCACGCTGATGGAGACCACGCTGGCCCGCCACACCGGCAGGGACGCCGCGACGGTCCGCAAGGACACCGACCGGGACAAGATCCTTACCGCCGAAGAGGCGAAGGACTACGGAATCATCGACACCGTCCTGGAGTACCGGAAGCTCTCCGCGCAGAACGCGTAGGTCTGTAGGTCACGCCGGGCGCAAGGCGGCCGCGACGTCGGCGATGTCCGCCGGCCCGACCCGGCAGCAGCCACCGACGAGGCGTGCCCCCGCCGCCACCCACTGCGTGGCCAGCCGCGCCGAAAATGAACGCCGCCCCGCCCAGCCCCGGCCGTCCCAACGCTCGCCGCTGTTGGGGTAGACGATCACGGGCTTGCCGGCTGCCGCGGCGATCTCGATCGCCGGCAGCACGTCCTCGGGTGCGCAGCAATTGACGCCGATCGCGACGATCTCGCGCACCCCGGCGGCGACGGCGAACGCCTCGGCCAGCGGTTGCCCGGCCCGGGTTCCGGTGCCGTCGATGGTGTAGCTGAGCCAGGCCGGCGCGCCGACCGAACCGACCAGATCGACCAGCGCCTCGGCCTCGTCGATGTCGGGCACGGTCTCGCACGCCAGCACGTCGGCGCCGGCGTCGGCCAGGATCTCCAGCCGGGGTCGGTGCCATCGCCGCAAAGCCGCGACGGACAGGCCGTAGCGTCCGCGATATTCCGATCCGTCGGCCAGTGCGGCGCCGTACGGGCCGACCGAGGCGGCGACGAGCCCGCCCGCGCCCGCGTGGTCACGCGCGGTCTTCGCAAGTTCGACGCTGCGACGTAGTAGCCCGGCGGCCTCCGCTCGGTCGATCCCGCGGGAAGCGAAGCCCTCGAACGACGCCTGGTAGCTCGCCGTCGTCGCGATCGCGGCACCGGCGCGATAAAACGCGGCGTGAACGGAGACGATTTCGTGCGGGTCGTCCGCCAGTAGCCTGGCCGACCACAACGGGTCGGAGAGGTCATGCCCGCGCGCTTCCAGCTCGGTCGCCAGGCCGCCATCGTTGATCAGGACCGACCCGCTGTTCAGAGCCAATTCCACCCGGCCACTGTAGGGTGATTTCTTGGGGATCTGCCCATGCTCTACCCGGGTCGGCATCTCCAGCGGAAGTGGAAATCGGTCGCCGCACCAGCCTCGGTTGGGTAACGACCGCGACACGCCAAAGACACGCAAAGCGCGCCTTTCGCGAGTGACGGGCGCCGTGTGGCTATATGTTTCATCCAGACGGACAGCATGAATACCACCGACGCGATTCGGCCTTAACGGTCGCGTCGGGCCCGATCTAGCGGGTAGCGTCGGGGCATACATGCGGCACAGCAAGACGAACGGCGAAAAGGAAGTAGGCACCTAAGCACCATGGCGCGCATCGGAGACGGCGGTGACCTGCTGAAGTGCTCGTTCTGCGGGAAGAGCCAGAAACAGGTCAAGAAGCTCATTGCTGGCCCCGGTGTGTACATCTGCGACGAGTGCATCGACCTCTGCAACGAGATCATCGAAGAGGAGCTGGCCGACGCCGACGACGTCAAACTTGACGAACTCCCCAAGCCGGTTGAGATCCGGGAATTCTTGGAGGGCTACGTCATCGGGCAGGACACCGCCAAGCGGACGCTGGCCGTCGCCGTCTACAACCACTACAAGCGCATCCAAGCCGGGGAGAAGGGCCGCGACTCCCGGCACGAGCCGGTTGAGCTGACCAAGTCCAACATCCTGATGCTCGGTCCCACCGGCTGCGGCAAGACCTACCTCGCCCAGACGCTCGCCAAGATGCTCAACGTCCCGTTCGCCATCGCCGACGCCACCGCGCTGACCGAAGCCGGTTACGTCGGTGAGGACGTCGAGAACATTCTGCTCAAACTCATTCAGGCCGCCGACTACGACGTCAAGCGCGCCGAGACCGGAATCATCTACATCGACGAGGTCGACAAGATCGCCCGCAAGAGCGAGAACCCGTCGATCACCCGCGACGTCTCCGGCGAGGGCGTTCAGCAGGCCCTGCTGAAGATCCTGGAGGGCACGCAGGCGTCGGTTCCCCCGCAGGGCGGCCGCAAGCACCCGCACCAAGAGTTCATCCAGATCGACACCACCAACGTGCTGTTCATCGTCGCGGGGGCGTTCGCCGGCCTGGAGAAGATCATCTACGAGCGCGTCGGCAAGCGGGGCCTGGGCTTCGGCGCCGAGGTCCGCTCGAAGGCCGAAATCGACACCACCGACCACTTCTCCGACGTCATGCCCGAGGACCTGATCAAGTTCGGCCTGATCCCCGAGTTCATCGGCCGGCTGCCGGTGGTCGCCTCGGTGACCAACCTGGACCGGGAGTCGTTGGTCAAGATCCTGTCCGAGCCGAAGAACGCTCTGGTCAAGCAATACACCCGGCTGTTCGAGATGGACGGCGTCGAGCTCGAATTCACCGATGACGCGCTGGAGGCGATCGCCGACCAGGCGATCCACCGCGGCACGGGCGCCCGCGGTCTGCGCGCCATCATGGAAGAGGTCCTGCTGCCGGTGATGTACGACATCCCGAGCCGCGACGACGTCGCCAAGGTCGTAGTGACCAAGGAGACCGTGCAGGACAACGTGCTGCCGACGATCGTGCCGCGCAAGCCGTCGCGCACCGAGCGTCGCGACAAGAGCGCCTAACACTCCCCGGCGGTCGAGCCGCCGCGCATTTGGGTACTAGATGCGCATGCCGGCCGCCGCTGCCACCGCCAGCCCCGTACCGCGCCGGCTGACGGGCGCGCTCGACCTGGTGAACTTCCTGCTGGCCGATGTGCGCGACGGGCTGGGCCCCTACCTGTCGATCTACTTGCTGCTGGCCCACCATTGGGATCAGGCGTCGATCGGGTTCGTCATGGCGGTCGGGGGGATCGGGGCGATCGTTGCGCAGGCGCCGGCCGGCGCGTTGGTGGATCGGAGCACGGCCAAACGGGCGCTGATCATCGTCGGGGCGTTGACCATCACGGTCGGTTCGTTGGCGATGCCGTTGTTTCCCGGCTTCTACTCGATCTCGGTATTGCAGGCCCTCACTGGCATCGCCGGCTCGGTCTTCGCCCCGGCGCTGGCCGCGATCACCTTGGGCGTCGTGGGTCCCCGTTACTTTTCCCGGCGGATCGGGCGCAACGAGTCGTTCAACCACGCGGGCAACGCGTCGGCCGCCGCCATTACCGGCGGGCTGGCCTACTTCTTCGGCCCGGTGGTGGTGTTCTGGGTGCTTGCCGTCATGGCGGCCGCCAGTGTGCTTGCGACGCTGCGGATTCCGGGCGATGCGATCGACCATGACGTCGCCCGGGGCATGGATCACGTGCGGGGAGGGCCGCACGAGACGCCGTCGCGGATGGCGGCGCTGCTGCACAACCGCAGGCTGATGATCTTCGCCGCGACGGTCATTGCGTTCCACTTCGCCAATGCGGCAATGCTGCCGCTGGTCGGCCAGCTGCTGGCGCTGCACAACAAGGACGTCGGGACCGCCCTGATGGCCGGTTGCATCGTCGCCGCGCAGGTGGTCATGGTGCCGGTGGCTTACTTCGCCGGAACCAAGGCCGATTCGTGGGGACGAAAGCCGATCTTCCTGGTTGGCTTCGCGGTCTTGGCCGCCCGCGGATTTCTCTACACCCTGTCCGGTAACCCGTACTGGTTGGTCGGCGTCCAGCTGCTTGACGGCATCGGGGCCGGCGTGTTCGGCGCGCTGTTTCCCCTCGTGGTCCAAGACGTGACGCACGGCACCGGCCGGTTCAATGTCAGCCTCGGCGCCGTGACGGCCGCGACGGGGATAGGCGCCTCGGTTTCCAACCTCGTTGCGGGCTGGATCGTGGTGGCCGCCGGCTACGACGCCGCCTTCGCTTCCCTGGGAGCGCTCGCGGGCGTGGGCTTCTTCCTGTACCTGATCGCGATGCCCGAAACGGCGCCCAGAGAATTGGCCGCCGTCGCGGAAGAGTGACCAATACCACACTTTTGAAGTGTCGGCGCCACCGTCCCCCGGCTGACATCGGTTTTAGGTGAAAACCGCTGCGTGTAATGGTTTAGAGACGGCCATTCTCGTCTTAGAGTCTCTTAAAGAAGTGCCATAATTGGTACCACCAGTGACACACAGCGCGAGGGCGCGGGACTCGCTTGAACAGCGCGTAACGTAAAGCTTCAGCAGCGAAGTGCCTATCCGACGAATGGAAGGCGGATACGTGGATCCGAACGGCAGCGGAGCCGGATCTGATTCTCACAACGGCTCGAACGGGTCGCCTTCCGGTGGCGGGTCCGACCGCCAGCGCCTGGAGCAAGTCGTCATTCGCTTCGCCGGGGACTCCGGCGACGGCATGCAGCTGACCGGTGACCGGTTCACCTCGGAGGCAGCGCTTTTCGGCAACGACCTGGCGACCCAGCCGAACTACCCCGCGGAGATCCGCGCCCCCGCAGGCACCCTGCCCGGGGTCTCGTCCTTTCAGATCCAAATCGCCGACTACGACATCCTGACCGCCGGTGACCGCCCAGACGTGCTCGTCGCGATGAACCCGGCGGCGCTCAAGGCCAACCTGGGCGACCTGCCGCGCGGCGGCATGGTGATCGCCAACTCCGACGAGTTCACCAAGCGCAACCTGACCAAGGTGGGCTACGTAACGAACCCCCTCGAGTCCGACGAGTTGTCCGACTACGTCGTGCATTCCGTCGCGATGACCACGCTGACGCTGGGCGCGGTTGAGGCGATCGGCGCGTCGAAGAAAGACGGCCAGCGCGCGAAGAACATGTTCGCGCTGGGTCTGCTGTCGTGGATGTACGGCCGGCCGATCGAGACCAGCGAGAAGTTCATCCGGGAGAAGTTCGCCCGCAAGCCCGACATCGCGGAGGCCAATGTCTTGGCGCTCAAGGCGGGCTGGAACTACGGCGAAACGACCGAGGCGTTCGGCACCACCTACGAGGTTTCGCGGGCGACGTTGCCCTCTGGCGAATACCGGCAGATCTCCGGCAACACCGCGATGTCCTACGGCATCGTCGCGGCGGGTCAGCTGGCCAACATTCCGGTGGTGCTCGGCAGTTATCCGATCACGCCGGCGTCGGACATCCTGCACGAGCTGTCCAAGCACAAGAACTTCAACGTCATCACCTTCCAGGCCGAGGACGAGATCGGCGGCATCTGCGCCGCAATCGGCGCCTCGTACGGCGGTGCTCTGGGCGTCACGAGCACGTCGGGCCCGGGGATCTCGCTCAAGTCGGAAGCGTTGGGTCTCGCGGTGATGACCGAATTGCCCTTGCTGGTCATCGACGTTCAGCGCGGCGGCCCCTCGACCGGCCTGCCGACCAAGACCGAGCAGGCCGACCTGCTGCAGGCGCTGTACGGCCGCAACGGGGAGTCGCCGGTTGCCGTGCTGGCGCCACGCTCGCCGTCCGACTGCTTCGAAACCGCGCTCGAGGCGGTACGCATCGCGGTCTCCTACCACACCCCGGTGATCGTGTTGTCCGACGGCGCAATCGCCAACGGCTCGGAGCCGTGGCGCATTCCGGACGTCAGCACGCTGCAGCCGATCAAGCACACGTTCGCCAAGCCGGACGAGCCGTTCCAGCCGTACAACCGCGATCCGGAGACGCTCGCGCGCCAATTCGCCGTGCCGGGCACCCCCGGCCTCGAGCATCGGATCGGTGGCCTGGAGGCGGCTAACGGCTCGGGCGCCATCTCCTACGAGCCGGTCAACCACGACCTCATGGTTCGCTTGCGCCAGGCCAAGATCGACGGCATATCGGTTCCCGACCTCGAGGTTGACGACCCGACCGGAGACGCCGAGCTGCTGCTGATCGGCTGGGGCAGCTCGTACGGCCCGATCGGTGAAGCCTGCCGGCGTGCGCGGCGCAAGGGCGTCAAGGTCGCGCACGCCCACCTGCGCTACCTGAACCCGTTCCCGGCGAACCTGGGCGATGTGTTGCGGCGTTACCCGATGGTGGTGTGCCCGGAGATGAACCTGGGCCAGCTCGCCCTGTTGCTCCGCGGCAAGTATCTGGTCGACGTGCAATCGGTTAGCAAGGTCCAGGGTGTCGCATTCCTCGCCGACGAGATCGGGCGTGTCATCCGCGCTGCGGAGGGCGGCACGCTGGCAGAAATCGAGCAAGACAAGACGATGGTCGCCAGAATGGCGGCAGCAACGGTTGGAGCGGGAGCTATCGAATGACCGACCTGGTGGGAAATCTGGCGGGCACGGACCTAGGGCTGACCCCTAGGTTGAAGAAGAACGACGGTGTGCCCACCACGGATCAGCCGCAGAAGGGCAAGGACTTCACCAGTGACCAAGAGGTCCGTTGGTGCCCCGGGTGTGGGGACTACGTCATCCTCAACACCATCCGCAACTTCCTGCCCGAGCTCGGGCTGCGTCGCGAGAACATCGTGTTCATCAGCGGCATTGGTTGCTCGAGCCGGTTCCCGTATTACTTGGAAACCTACGGATTTCACTCCATCCACGGGCGCGCGCCGGCCATCGCGACCGGTCTGGCGCTGGCCCGCGAGGACCTCTCGGTGTGGGTGGTCACCGGTGACGGCGACGCGTTGTCGATCGGCGGCAACCACCTGATCCACGCGCTGCGCCGCAACGTCAACATCACGATCTTGTTGTTCAACAACCGGATCTACGGGCTGACCAAGGGCCAGTACTCGCCGACGTCGGAGGTCGGCAAGATCACCAAGTCCACCCCGATGGGATCGCTGGACCACCCGTTCAATCCGGTGTCGTTGGCGCTGGGTGCCGAGGCGACGTTCGTCGGCCGCGCCCTCGACTCCGACCGCAACGGACTGTCCGAGGTGTTGCGCGCCGCCGCCGAGCACCGCGGCGCCGCGGTGGTCGAAATCCTGCAGGACTGCCCGATTTTCAACGACGGCTCCTTCGACGTGCTGCGCAAGGAGGGCGCCGAGGAACGGGTGATCAACATCCGCCACGGCGACCCCATCACCTTCGGCGCCGACGGCGAGTACTGCGTGGTCAAGTCCGGCTTCGGCCTCGAATTCGCCAAGACCGCCGACGTGTCCGTCGACGAGATCATGGTGCACGACGCGCACACCGACGACTCGGCCTACGCCTTCGCGCTGTCGCGGCTCTCCGATCAGAACCTCGATCACACCGTGCTCGGAATCTTCCGGGATGTCAGCCGCCCCACTTACGACGACGCGGCGCGCTCGCAGGTGCAGGCCGCCCGCGCCGCGAAGCCGTTCGACGACGCCGCCCTGCAGTCGCTGCTGCGTGGGCGCGACACCTGGACCGTCGACTGACGTGGGCGAAACGAGTTCACTCGCCGGCGTAGTGCTCGCCGGCGGCGCATCGCAACGGATGGGGCGAGACAAAGCGAGCCTGCCCGTCCCCGGGTCCGCGGGCTCCGATGCAACCACGATGGTCGAACACGTCGTCGGCATCCTCCAACAGCGTTGCGACCCAGTCCTTGTCATGGCCGCCCAAGGGCAGCCGTTGCCCGAACTGCACGCTCGGGTCATGCGCGACGAACTGCGCGGCCTGGGCCCGTTGCCGGCGACGGGGCGGGGATTGCGCGCGGCCGCCGATGCCGGCGCCCGCCTCGCCTTCGTCTGCGCCGTCGACATGCCGTTCCTGGCCGTCGAACTCATCGACGACCTCGCCCGCCGGGCGCTGGAGACGGGTGCGGAAGTGGTGCTGCCCTGGGACGGCCAGGACCACTACCTTGCCGCGGTGTACCGGACGGACCTGGCCGACCGGGTCGACGCGTTGGTGGCCGCCGGCCAGCGCAAAATGCGCGCCCTGGTGGACTCATCGGATGCCCAGCGCGTCGTGACGTCGGAATCGCGGTGGCTGACCAACGTCAACACCGACGCGGAGCTCCGCGCCCTCGCACAGCCCCGCAGCTGACGGCAATCCCGCGCCACCAGCGCGGCGAAATCGCGTCGGATAAATTCTGCGTAAATTCGGGCACTGCCGACGCCCGAGAATGCGCAAGCCTATTCGACATAAGACGAGTGCTGTTCTCGCTTCGATTTCGGGCTAAGCGACTCGCCGTCGGGGAATAGGCAATCCGGCGGCGCACCGTGATCTGTTGGCGCACCACGAGTTTCAGGCCAATTGCCCGCCGCTTTATAAGGACGCCGTGTCCATGCGCCCGGCGTCGACCGAAATCACAGATCTCGTGAGCAAATCGGCAAGGCCGAATCGGACGGTCTGACGGAGGCGTCCGGCGGAGCAGTCGCCCTCCACGGCCGTGGCCTCGATCGCGGGCAGATAATTGTCGAAAAGCATTATGCAGGAACAAATTTCAGCACATTACCGCCTCCGGCGCGGGGACGGCTACGGGTGTCAACGCCCGCTATTTGAACGATGCAAGTTAGCCAGCAGCGCAACACAATTCGTTCCCGTGGTCAGGCGTGGCGCGTGACGGGGCAACGTAACTTGTTGTAGGCTACGCCGCTTCGCGACAGCGGACCTGGGTCCGTTGGACCCGAAACGGCCCAAACGTGGTAGCGCAAATACGTGCGCCAGTTCACAAAATGGGCGTGATTCGGCTCACGATTTGAAACGCCGCGCGATTGTTGGGTACTTCTCGAAATCACGCAGCTGACCTGCCGAAATGGCGACGGTATTGCGCCGTGATCACCCCGTTACCGAAACGAGATGGCCGTCTTCCCAAGATGACGAACGCGGCTCGTTCTCGTACGGTCCCTGTTAGCCCGCAACGGGTTACGGAACAGTAACTGAAAACAGAATCACGGACCCGCGTGTGAGCGGGGCTGCGGACGGCGAAGGCCAGTCCGCGGCCGGCGGGTAGCAGTCCGCCGGGCGATTCGAGCCCACCGCTGTCGTGCCGGAACAAGCCGGCACGTTCCGAAGCAGGTTTCCGCATCAACCAGAAACCGTCAGCCCACCCCCGTGGGCTTGCTTTGGCGCGCGCGCACCGCGAAAGGAAAGATATTGAAGAACGTCCGTAAGACGCTCGTTCTTGCCGCGGTCACGGGCACCCTCGTGACCATCCCGTCGGCCACCGCGACTGCGGAGCCGATGGGTTTCGACCCCAACATGGCGCCCGCCCCGGCGCCGGCGGGGCGGGGGGGGCCGGGGGCGGCGGCGCGTCCGGCGC
>NZ_LZIL01000036.1 GCF_001667075.1 Mycobacterium sp. 852014-52450_SCH5900713
GCCCCTGCCCCCCCCCCCCCCCCGCCGGCCGGGTGGGCGCGACGACGACGTTCTGGTTCGGGCTGGGCCGGACGTTGGCCGTGGGGCGGATGGCGATCGCCAGCGAGACGACCAGCGCCACCACACCGATGACGAAGACGCCCGCCACGATGCTTCCCACCAGCCGGAAGGAGCGGCGCTCGGGATAGCCCGCGTCGACGAGCGCGGTGGCGCCGGTGTGCGCGCCGGTGTAGAGGTCGTCGACGTCGTCGGGGACGGCGCTGTAGGCGAGCGCGTCCCTGCCCAAGGTTCCCGGGGTGTCGAAGTAGCCCGGCGCGATCGCGAACGGGTTGATGGCGCCGGTGCCCGGGTCTTGGGCGTAGGCCAGCGCCGCGGTCGACGAGGAGAACAGCGGTGCGTGCGCCGAGGCCAGCGCCGCGCCTCGGGCCAGCGCGGTTTCGGGCTCCTCGGGAGCCGACAGCGGCAGCGAGGTCGCCGCCTCGAGCGCGGGCTTGATCAGCGGGATGTCGATACCGGAGCCGACGACGAACACGCCGTCCGGACGGGTCTCCATCGTCTCGGCGTGCGAAACCATCGTGGCCAGCTGGGCCACCGCGGCCTCGTCGTCGGCCGGCAGGGGCTGCCGGCGGACGTCGGCGATCGACCCGTCGGCGCTGTTGACGACCGCGAGAGTCGCGGTTTCGGGCTCGATGTAGAGCAGCGCCGTTTGCGCATAGTTGGTCTGGCTGCCGACCGCTTGGGCCAGGGCGGCCGCGGCCAGGAAGGACGAGACCAACATCACGTTCTCGACCTTGTGGGCGGCCAGCGCATCGCGCAGCGCGGCGGCCTCGATCGGGTCGGTGAAGGTGACCCCTGTCGAGGCCAGTTGGTAGCCGCCCTCGGCCGCGCCCTGACGCGTGCCCAGGATCGCGGAGACTACCTGGTCGGCCGCGCTGAGCGTTGCGGCGTCATCTTCGGGCGGAACGTCGAAGTTGTCTTCGTCGACGGTGGCGCCTTCGCCATTCTGGCCTTCGACCAGCACCATGCGGACGGCCGTCGGCGCCATTGACACCCCAAGTACGGTGTCCAAAGCTCCTCCAAGGTTCGATTGCGAGTCCTGATGTGAGGACGTGGCCGCCGCACCCCGCGAAAACGCCAGAGGTCACTGAGTCCCCACCATGTGTTCCCCTAGTCCCACGATTTTACGCGCTCGCGCGCCTTTCGGCTGGGGCTGGGACGCGGCTACGGGATCGGTAGGCCGTGTCCCAGGTGTCGATGGAGCCAGTCGTCCCACTGATCGCCATGGGAGGGGCCGGAACCCGGTTGCGGAGGGACCGGCGCGGCGGGCGGCGAAGGCGGGGCGGACTCCGGCGGCGGGATTGCCGCTGGCGGCGGGGGCGCCTGGCTGGCCGGGCCGACGACGTTTTGGGTGATATCGGGGCGCTGCGGCGCGTGCGGCCGGATGTCGACGGCCAGCGCCACCGCGAGGGCCACGACGCCGCCGACGAATATCAGCGTCACCGCGGCGACGGCCAGCACCGGTTTGCGGCTGCGGCGCTCGCCCGGGTGGGCGGCTGACCCGCGGTCGGTCGCGGTCGCCCGCGACTTCCCGGTAGTCGACTCGGCGCTGTAGGCCAGCTCGCGCCCGTCTGGCGAGGGATCCCCCGCGTAGGGCATTGCGATCGTCGACGGCGCGCCCAACTGCGCGTTGGCCGCCGCCAGTGACGCGCCGCGCGCCAGCGCCATCTCGGGTTCCTCGGGCGTGGTCACCGATAGCGTCGTCACCGCTTCGAGCGCCGGCTTGATGTACGGGATGTCGACGTCCGAGCCCACCAGGAACAACCCGTCCGGGCGGGTCCCCATCGATTCGGCACCCGAGACCATCGCGGTCAGCTTCGCCAGCGCCGCCTCGTCGCTGTCGGGCAGCGGATGCCGGCGCACATCGGCCACCGACCCGTCGGCGGTGTCGACGACGGCCAGCGTCGCGGTGCTGGGCTCGACCAGCAGCAGCGCGGTACGCGCGCAATTGGTCGCGCTGCCCGCCGCCTGAGCCAGCGCCGCCGCGGCCATGACCGTCGGCACCAGCGTGACGTTCTCGATCTTGCGGGCCGCCAACGCATTTCGCAGCGCGGCCGCCTCGGCCGCGTCGCTCCAGGTCACTCCGCTCGATTTCAGCTGATAACCGCCCTGGGCCGCGCTCTCTCGCGTGCCGAGAATCGCGGCGACAACGCGGTCCGCCGCCGCGACCGCGGTCGTCTGATCGGTGAGGTGGAAGTCGTCCTGGTCGACGGTCACCCCACCGGCAGCCTCGCCTTCGACGAGCACCATACGGACCGCCTCAGGCGCCATGGACACGCCAAGTACGACGTCCACCGCTCCTCCAAATCAATTGCCGTGCCCGTGCGACGACACCTGCGTTGCCGGGCTTAGTTATTTCGAGAATCGGCCGGATGACTTTGCAGCTCGGCCGCGCCACCCCCAAGCCGCCACCCTAGCGCGCGAAGATGGGTGCGCCCGGGCCTCGCGAGTGGGCTACTTGTGTCCCCCGCCGCCACCGCCGCTGTGGCCACCGCCACCGCCGCCGAAGCCGCCACTGCTGTGGCCGCCGCCACCACCAAGGCCGCCGCCTCCACCAAGGCCGCCGCCGCCACTGTGGCCACCGCCGAAGCCGCCACCACCGGGAGCACCGATACCACCGCCGGGTCCGCCGACGACGGGTCCGCCGCCATGGCCGCCCCCGAATAGGCCACCAGGCCCGGAGGGTGCACCGCCGCCCGAACCCGGGGTCGGAACGTGTCCGCCGCCCAGTCCGCCCGACCCGCCGGCCGGGGGCGAAACGTGCCCGCCACCGAGGCCACCGTCACTGGGGGGCGGAACGTGCCCGCCGCCGAGGCCACCGGGGCCCGAACCGGGGGGTGCCACATGCCCACCGCTGGATCCGCCCTCGCCCGAGCCGGGCGGCGGCACATGCCCACCAGTCGAACCGCCCGTACTCGAACCGGGCGGGGGCACATGCCCACCAGTCGATCCGCCCGGGCCCGAGCCGGGCGGCGGAACATGCCCACCAGTCGAACCGCCGGAGCCCTCGGGCACCGGTGATGTGCCTTGCCCAGGAGGCGTCTGGTGAGGCGGCGACTGCGGAGGCGGAACATGCACCGGCGGCTGCGGCAGCACCGGCTGTGGGGGCGACACGTGCGGCGGAGCCTGGATGACCGGCGGGCTTATTACGACTGGGTTGGGCACGCGGAGCGGCGGCACGATAACCGGCACCAGCGGCGGAATCACGACGGGGACCGGCGCCGGAGCGGGGGCCGCGGGCACGGGAGGCGCCGCGGGCAGCGGTGGCGCGGCGGGCGGCGGCGCGGCCGGCAGCGGCGCGGCAAACTGCGGAGTCATCGGCTTGGGCGCCGCCACGGGCTCCGGCGGGCTCATCTTCTGCGCCGGGGCCGACGCCTCAGCGGGCGCCGGCGGCTCCTGCGTCGGGACGATGAGGTGTTGGCCGGGCGTGGGCTGCAAAGCGACGGTGCCGGTCGTGCGGATGCCGATCGCCAACGCGATCTCGAGGGCCAACACCGCGCTGATGCCGGCGACCGCCAACCCGCTGCCGATCAGCAGGGCCGGCCTGCGCCGCGGTTGGCTTCCTTCGGGCATGAACAGTTTTTCGATGACGACGGTCGGCGAGTCAGCGTCCTCGTCCGGCACCGCGCTGTAGGCGAGCTCGTCGTCCCCGGCCTCCGGCCCGAATGGCGCGTAGAGGTATTCGGGCAGCGAGTGCTGGTCGACGGCACCGGTGCCGGGGTCCTGCGCGTAGGCCAGCGCGGCGGTCGACGAGGCGAACAGCGGTGCGTTGGCCGACGCCAGGGCGGCGCCGCGGGCCAGCGCCGTCTCCGGCTCCTCCGGCACGCTCACCGCCAGGGAGGTCGCCGTCTGCAGCGCCGGCTTCAGCGGGCCGATGTCCACGCCGGAGCCCACCACCAGCACGCCGTCCGGCGCCGCTTCCAGCTTCTCCAGGCCGGCGATCATGCCGCCGAGTTGCGCGGCTGCCTGGTCATACGACTCGGCGTAGAGCGGTTGCTTGTAGACGTCGGGGATGGACCCGTCGGAGGTCTCGACGACCGCCAGCGTCGCAGTGTCGGGCTCCACGAACATCACCGCAGTTCGCTCGTAACCCATTGCCCCGCCGACATTTTGGGCCAACGCAGTCGCGGCCAGGAAGGCCGATACCAGCATGACGTGCTCGACGCGGTGGGCGGCCAGCGCGTCGTGCAATGTCGCCGCTTCGAGCTGGTCGGTCCACGTCACGCCGATGGACGACACCTCGAGGCCGGCTTCGGCCGCGCCCTCACGGGTGCCCAGGATGGCGGCGAGCACCTGATCCGGCGCGCTCGCGGTGGCCGCTTCGTCGGCGGCGGCGACGTCGAAAACGTCTTCTTCCACGGTGGCACCGTCGGCGTATTCGCCTTCGAGGACAACCATTTGGATTGATGCCGGTGCCATCGACACCCCGAGCACGATATCCAATACAACCCCTCCAAAGGTATTGCGAGACGAACCATGGTCAGGCGGAGGAAAAAACCACGGCTATCTAAGTATCGCGCAGAAAGCAGGCGCGGGAGCGCCTCAGAACCTATGTAGTCCTTATGAAGTTCTGATAGGAGCGCGACGGCGTGGGTCCTCGCTGGCCCTGGTACTTCGAACCTACATGCGAACTGCCGTAAGGGTGTTCGGCCGGACTGGTCAACCGCAGGATGCACAGCTGACCGATCTTCATACCGGGCCACAACGTGATCGGCAGGTTGGCGACGTTGGACAGCTCCAGGGTGATGTGACCGCTGAAGCCGGGATCGATGAAACCCGCGGTCGAGTGCGTCAGCAGGCCCAGCCGGCCCAGCGACGACTTGCCTTCCAACCGCCCCGCGAGGTCCTCGGGCAGGGTGAACAACTCCAGCGTGGAGCCGAGCACGAACTCCCCCGGGTGCAGCACGAACGGCTCGCCCTCCACGGGTTCGACCAACGTCGTCAGCTCGTCCTGCTGCTTGGCGGGATCGATGTGGGTGTACCGGGTGTTGTTGAACACCCGGAACATGCAGTCCAGGCGGACGTCAATGCTGGACGGCTGCACCAAGGTGTCGTCGTAGGGGTCGATGCCCAACCGGCCGGCGGTGATTTCGGCCCTGAGGTCACGATCGGAGAGCAGCACGCGACGAGCCTATCCGCTGCTTGCCGTCGGTCGTTCAGTCGGCGAGGTACATCTCCCCGCCCTTGGGATATCCGCCGCCCGTGGTCGTGACGTGGACGTGGTCATAGTGACCGAGCCTGCTGGGTTGCGCGCCGCCGGGCGTGTAATAGACGCCGCGCCAGATCGCGTCCTGGATCCCGAAGCGGCGCGCGTTCTTCATCACGTACGCGACGATCTCGTTGCCCAGCGCGATGCCCTCGGTGCTCTGCGGGTTGGGGATCATCACATCCAGGGCCAGACCGAGCGGATGCCAGGGCAGCGGATCGGGCCGCACGCCGCCGATCTCGTGGATCTCGGGGAACGCCGCGCTGATGCTGCGGGAGACCTGGATCGTTCTCACCTGCAGGCCCTGTTCCGGGGCGAGCCCGGCGGGCAGGAAGCGCGATCTCGTGTGGTACCTCGACGCCGCGACGGGCTCGGCCATGCCGTCGCCGCGCGACACATCCGACGCGAGCACAATCGCAGTCGGCTTCGCCGCCACGATTTCTAAGCAACACGGACCGGTGTCGCCAATAACGGGGACGGGGTCGTGCCGAGGGACGAATGGGCCGCCATCTCCCGCCGCCGCGAAGAACGCTGCGGCAGGGGCCAGCAGCCCTGCCAGCAGCAGCGGTGATTTACGCCGCTTCTTGGCTAATCGGTGCCGACCCACCCAAGGCACATTACGACAAGATCACGAAAGAATAAACATCGGTTCTGGAATTTGCGGGTCAGCGGCCATTCCCCCGTCCTGCGCATTTGTGGCAGGCCTGGACGGCGCCGGGTGGGCCGCACGCCGACGGACTACTCGCCCAACGGATCTGCCTCCGGATGCTAGCCTTCGTTGTCGACAGCGCCGATGTAGTTCAATGGCAGAACATCAGCTTCCCAAGCTGAATACGCGGGTTCGATTCCCGTCATCGGCTCCACATCTACCAGGGCATAACCGCCTTGTCGCCCACGCTCGCGGGCCGGTGGTCCCCTAACGGTCCCCTGTAAGGCGTGCGAACCGCGCGTGCCACAATCGTCGCACCCATGAAGAACTATCCGAACCAAGCAAGTAACTTCGCCCGCGTTCGCGGAACGCTGGAAGTTATTCGGCAGGTCAACGAAGCTGGCCAGAACCCGCTGGACGACGGCGTGCTTGGTCTTGAGGCCGCTCGGCGAGGTGTCTACGAGTTTCGCGGATTGCCCTTCGCACAAATATCGCAGGAGCAACTTGAGCAGCGGCTACAGGAAGAGACAGCCAAGCCGGCGAGCAATCAAGGGACACGGACGTTCGCGCGCGAGCTGCGCCGCACTCTTCGCAACATGGGTTGGATCGACGGTGACTGTGAGCTGACCGATGCCGGTGAAGCGTTGCTCGCCACTGCCCCGGCAAGCCTAGAAGAGCGGGCGCTGCTCGCCGAGGGGCTCCTGAGGATTGCTGTCACTGATCAGAATGACCACACGTCCCATCCGGTGTACGTATTGCTAGAGCTATTGTCAGTCGGTCCGAGCCAATACCGCAGAGGGTTGGAACTAGCTCTCGAAGCACGGGACGACTCGCAAGCAGAAATCGACCGCGTGAAGGCTCTCTACAAGCTCTCCCCGGACGATCGTCAACAAGCGCTCGGGATTAGCGAACATCAGCGCAACAATGCCGTCAAGATTTTCCCGACTCTTGCCAAGACAGCCGGGCTTGTCGTGGAGGACGGGCACGGCGTGTTCAGCTTGTCTCCGGACGGTTGGTCTGTGCTCGGAATGCCGATTGGCCAAGTGCCCGAAGCCATCCTGACGCGCGCGAAAGTCACATACACCGAAGGGAAACAAGTCACCACGGCAACTGTCGCCACCAAGGTGCCGGATAAACCGCCGAAGTTCCTGTCAGAAGATGAACAGAAGAAGGCCGCCGACCGCCTCCAAGAACGCACCGTCAACCACCAGAAGCTGGTGAGGGATTTCAGCCACCTCATAGGCGATGACGTCGGGAGCCTCTACGAAGATCCGTTCAGCTACGACCTGTTATGGGTGCCGTCTGAAGCTGAGGGGTCACCGTGCTTCCTCTTCGAGATGAAGACGATTCATAACGACGCTGACTTCCAAGCGCGTTTGGCGTTGGGGCAGCTTGCGTACTACGCCTACTTCAGGGTGTCGGTAAAGTGGCCGACCCACACGGTGGTGCGTTGCGCAGTGTTTGACGCCGACATCGGCCCGCACCTAGCGACCTTCCTTGAGAAGGAGCAGGTCGGCGCCATTGCGCTTACCGCGTCAGGTGCTATTCCTCTGAATGAACTCGGGCAGTCACTTCTGGTGAAACTGCCGCAATATCAAGGCGTTTGAGCGCTAAGTCGATGTATTGCTGCTTCAATTCGCAGCCCCAGTAGTCCCGGCCGTTTCGTGCTGCACTGACACACTCCGTGCCGCTGCCAGCGAACGGTACAACGACTAACTCGCCCTCGTTACTGAAGTGACGCACTATGCGGTCGCTCAACGCTAACGGCTTCTGGGTCGGGTGATCGACGCGTTCTTGTTCAAAACGCTTGCCCGCGAGCGTCGGAAACTTCCAGACGTCTCCCGCCATACGGCCTTCAGGATTCGGAGTCCAAACCTTACCGTTCTTGGTAATCTTGTTCTTCAGCCGCTCGGTGCTCTTGTACGGCTCGCGGACAGGGTGGTACGTGAACGTGTCCGACTTCGAGAACCATAAGATCGGTTCGTAATGGGTAGCCAACGTCTTTCGGCTTCGGCTCCAACCATTTTCGTAGTGCCAAATAATCTGGCGTCGATACTTCATCCCCATGTCGTACAGAAGGCACTGGACGTAACACTGGTAGTGGTGAATTCCGTAGACGAAGATCTGTCCATCGGCCGACAGGACGCGGAGGCACTCCTTGAGCCAAGCTTCACACCAGGGAAGCCACTCAGTTGAGCGGTTCCACTCCTTCTCAATGCCGAAGGCCGGTCCAATGTTGTATGGAGGATCGGCAATGACGAGACTCGCAACGGCGTCCGGTAGCGCCCGTAACGATTCGACGCAATCACCCTGAACGATGACGTTCCTGTTCATAGCTTCCGCAGCACGACGATGTTCTGGTGGTGGACGTTCGGGACATACGCATAGGGATAGCCGTAGGGGAACACCCGCTTATGTCTCTGATAGAGAACGTTCATCGCCTGCAACGTGAGGCCCCGCTCTTCGAGCGCGCGCGCGATGTCGGCATGGAAAAGGTAGTACCGGCTCTTGTGCCGAAAGTCGCCGACGACCAGAACCATGTACCCCTTATGCTTCAGCGCCCTCGCGCAGTCCGACAGCGACACTGCCAGCTCCTCAATGAAGCCTTCATAATCGGTGATGTTCGCAAGGTCTCGCGGGTCGTCGCCGTAGTTGACTGAAAGCCCCGAATCAAGCCGCTCCGACTTCACTTTGTGATCAGGCTTCTTATTCAGGATGCCCCAGTAAGGCGGACTCGTGACAATCAAGTCGATCGACTCATCTTCGAGCTTATTCACCAATATGCGGGTGTCGCCCTCCCAGATCGTTTGCGCTGTTGATTCGAGAGCTTCTGCCGGCACCTCTGTTTCGAGCCGTTGCCGCGTGAGCGCAGCGAAGTGCGCATACAACTCGAAGCCGATCCCGTTCCGACCCGTGAGCGCGCACGCCTTGAGCGTTGACCCCACTCCCACGAAGGGATCGAGAACCGTGGCGCCCGCCTTGGTGAGCATGTTGATGATCCGGCTCACGTCGGTGTAGGAGAAGGGCGCGGGGTGCTGTCGCTCTATTGCCGCGTCCGCATGCCCCGCGCCGAGCCCTCGTTGGGTCCATACGCTGACGCTTTCGCTCAGCCACTCCTTTGCGGTCAGGTCGTTCAGCTTGTTGGTGCGGGAACTCTTGTCAGCGGGAGAATCATCCTGCTTATCGGTCGACTTCGCCATTCGTTCCCTCTCCCTAACCGTGCTGCTCAGAGTATTGCGTAACTATCCGACGACTGGCTGCACCGTTCACCGGCGCGCCTTGGCTATTGCTATGACGTTCCCGGAGCTTATGCGGTTCCCCAAGGCTCCGAGCGCGGCCATGTTGCCCGTGTGGTCGTCCGTGTTGATCAGGTGCGCGTAGACGGTCAGGGTCGTCTTGACGTCCCGGTGGCCCATTAGCTCCGCGATGTCGATGGGCCGGATGCCCGCCGCGAGGCACAAGCTCGCGTACGTGTGGCGCAGGGAGTGGAACGACTGGTCAAGGGACAGCTTCGCAGTCGGGGTAAGCCTGTTGGCACGTAACACCGCCGGTCGGTAGACCGCTTTGTACCAAGCGCCGTGCCGTAGCGGTTGCGTCCAGTCGAGCACCAGCCGCTTCTTGGCATCCTCCACGGTGAGGTCGGCCAGGGCTTCGGCCTGGCGTCGCGCGCGGGCCTTCGCCGCGCTGCCCGGTGTGGGTTCGTCGGCACCCGTAGTGGCCGCTTCTGGCTCGGCGGGCGTCGCCCGCACTCCGGTGGGCCGGGGCCGGGTCAGCACCATAGCGGGCCACAGCGGGGCGTCGGGTTCGTCCCGGCGCGAGTGCTCGGCGAGGTACGCGCGCAGCATGTCGGTCGTCTCGGCGGTCAACGGCACCCGGCGGTAGCTCTGCTTGGTCTTGAGCGGGCCGTACTCGACTACCGAACCGTAGGGCCGGGCGGCTTGCTCGACCCGCAGCACACCCGGCTTCACCGGCGCGTTCGGGTTCAGGGGGACGTCGGGCAACACGACGTTGCCCACGGTCAGGCCGCCGAGTTCCGCCGCGCGTAGACCTGCCCATGCCGCAACGTGCACCAGGACGTTGTATGGCCAAGGTGTCGCGTCGACGAGTGCCGAGACCTGCACCGGCGTAAGGAACATCGCCCGGTCCGCGATTTCGCCTACCTTGCCGCCCTTCGTGCCGGTTTCCTTCGGCAGCTTGACGTAGTCGGCGGGGTTCTTCGCCAGCCGGCCATCGACAACCGCCTGCTCCAAGACCATCCGCACCGTCCAGAACGCGTGCCGCACCGTGGACGGCTTCTTTCCTGCCGCCGTGAGCCGGTTCACCCACTCCTGCATGTACTCGCGGGTGATCTTGTTCAACGGGTAGCCGCCGAACACCGCGTCAATGCCGAGCGTCTTGCCGTCGCCGCGCCGCGTGGCGGCTGGGGCGAGGGCATAGCGGTGGTTGTAGGCGTCGTTGCGGGTGTCGGCCTTGCGCGACTCAAGCCAGATTGCCGCCGCGTCGCGGAACAGCATCTTGCCCTTGCCGGGGTCGAAGTCCATGCCCGTCAACGACGCTGCATCGGCCTTCGATGCGAATGCCTTCGCCTCCTTGCGGGTGCGGAAACCACCCTTTGTGCGCTGGGCGCCGTCCGGGGTGTACCAGCGCACAATGTATGTTGTTGTACCACTGGCGCGTACGCGCTTTTGAATACTTGCCATTGGTCAGTCCTGTTCTCGTACTGAGGGCTTTGTGGTTGCGGTGCCGACTTCGGCCGACTTCAGCTCGTCGGCGAAGTAGTAGGCCGTTTGGTGCGGGCCTGGCGGGTAGTCGCCGCGCTCAGCGCGGAACAGCACGACGTGCACCATGTCGCCACCGTCGTCTAGGAACGTCCGCTCCACTGTGCCGACGCGGCCGGTGTAAGGGTCGTTCGGGAGCACGACGCGGACCTCGTGCCCGTTGTTGTAGTAGCCCCACTCGCTGCGCGAGCTGTACACGACGCCGTCCCGCCCATCGGCCAGCCGCCGTGCCGGGCTCATGCCACCGCCCCGTTCATATTGGCGCGGTGCAGAATTCGCGCGACGGTGGCCGCGCACCACTGCCCGCCGCGCTTCGTCGGGTGGCCTTCGGCCGTCAGCACACGCGCAATCCTGCGGGTAGACGCGCCCTGCCCCGCGAGCTCTTTCATGCGACCCAAGGCCCGCTGCTCGGCGGGCACTGGTACGAGCTTGCCCTTGACGCTGCGGTAGCCGTAGGGCAGCGCACCGTGCGCGTGGCCGCCGCGAGCGGCCTTGGCTTGCCGTCCTGCTGCGAGCCGGTCCACGGTCATCTCTCGGTCGTACTCGCTGATCGCCCCGCAGATGACACGGATCAATTTGCGCGATGGGTCTTTCGACGCACCATTGAGTAGCTCATCCTCGCTCTCGCGGGTGGACAAGACGATGCCCCCGAGATCAGATAGCCTGCGTAACAACAGTTCCTGTACCATGACGTCACGGGCGAGCCGGTCGAGCCGCGCGACGACCACGCCCTCGGCCTCGCCGCTCTTAACCAAGGCGGCTGCTTCGCACCAGCCTGCGCGGTCGCGTAACTCTGACGCGCCGCTGATGACGTCGGTCTGCCACGACACGAGCTTGTGACCGTTGACCTTGGCCCACTTCCGTATGGCGGCGCGCTGTACTTCCGGCCCGTATGCCTCGGCCTGGTGCGCCGACGACACCCTCACGTACGCGACTACTCGCATACTTCTCCCTTCCACAAGCCGCTGACCAGCGGCGTAGCTGAATACGGGGATAAAGCTACGCCAACTGCTACAAAGCTCGGTACAAACTTCGCTACCGCGCACGTCTTCCACGTGCGGCCCGCGCTGCGCGGTTGGCCCGCGCCACGTCGGCGGTCGCGTCCTCTAGGGGAACGAGCGCGCGGCTAGGTGGCCGGCTCGGCGTTGCGGGGGTGTCGGCGGGTTCGTCGCCCCGGTCGTCGGCGTCGGCACGGTCCCTGGTGGAGCTAGCGTGCGGCGCGGTGTGGTCGTCGGGCTCGGGGACTAGCTCGGCGTCCACGACCTCCAAGGCGGGTTCGACCGGGGCGGGCGGTTCCTTCGGTGGTAGCCCGCGCCGACGTAGCCAATCCTCACGGCTGGTGCGGACGACGGACAGCGTGAGTTCTTCCCACGGCTCGGGTTCCTTCGCCGACAGCTCCACGGACTGTTTGGCGCTGAGGCCAGCGCGGTCGAGCGCGTCTCTTACGGCGGCGAGCTTTACGGCTTCAGACTCTGCGCCAGCGGCGATTCCGAGTAGCTCGCGGGCCATCCGGTCGGCGGCGAGCGCGAGCCGTTCGCGGGCTTTGGCGACGACTTGCGGCGCAGCACCACCGTGAACCCGGCACACGTTCGCCCCGCGAGCGGCGTACCGCATACACGGGTCGCCGTTGTGTTTGTGCGCGGTGCACCGGCGCGGGTGGTCCAGTCGGGATTTATGGGTCTTGGCATTCATTGGTAACTCCCTGTCTCTGTTTGCAATTCATCGTTCGCCCGGTCGCGTGCAATCAATCGGCCACGGTTCGCGTCTCGGGTTTCGTCGTGGCCGAGTGGGATGACCACGGCGCGAACGCTTCTGGGGCTGCCACGCGTAGGGCGGTTCGACCGGGGTGAAGACGTTCACCTTTGCGCCCCTTCGGCCAAGGCGGGCAACCCAACCCGTTTCCCTATAGGCGCGGCGGGAGGGAACGGGTTCCCCTCCCCGCCCGCCTCGGACGCCGGTCGTGAGCAACCCGTTCCCATCGCGGGAACGAGTTCGATTTGCCACTCGATCAGTGGCTTTACCGTGTTCACGGCTCAACCCGTTCCGACCCGTTCCCGTCGCCGGTACGGGTTCGTTCAACCCGTTCCCTTGTGGGTACGGTTTCATTCGCGCGGAGGCGGTTTCGTCGCAGGCGTTCCGCGTGCTCGCCGAGGCCCACGAGGTCGCGGTTCCTCGTGCGCCCGCTCTCCATTCGCGGTGCCTTCTTCACCACAACACCGCCGTTGGCCTTCAGACCCAACAGCGCGTTACGTGCCTTCTCACGCCTACCACCGACCTTGTCGAGCACTTGCGTCTCGGTCAGCTCATACGGATGATCGGACACAACCTGCAGGATCGCCTGCACCGTCGTATCGACCTGTCCGCCAGCCGACTTCGCAATCATCGGACGTGAGTCCCAGTCCACGCCGGTCCACAGGATCACATCGGGGTCGCTCGCGTCGCGCTCTAGGGTCCAGTCGACCTCAAGGTGCTTCCCGCCGCCTCGGCGTGTGCCGGTCTCCACCTCAAGCCAGAACTTGCTCTCATCGAGATTTGGCGCCTCGCGGTGCTTTTGCAGAATCCAGGAGTCTGCCCATTGCGCCATCCCAGCCTGGGCGATGTTGGCGAGGTCCAATCGTCCTGTCGAGGTCTTGTTGAAATGATCGCCGACGATCAGCGCTGCTTCGTCACCGACGAGCGTCCGCAGGTCCGCCAGCATCGGTCCGCGTGCATAGACGTTCTGCACCTCAACATCGCTCGGGTGGTAGGCGTACAGCGGGTCGAGGATCACCAGCTTGGGCTGCAGCGTGTCCAGGTGTCGCTTTACGGCGTCGGTGAAGTGGCGGTCGGTCAACGTGCTGACGCCGAACTCAGCCCAGAGAGGAAGCTCTCGCAGCATTTTTCCGGTGATCCCGTACCGCTCCGCGATCACCTGGTGCCGGTTTGCGAATGTGTTGCGTCCGCCCTCGCCAGATAGATACAGCACCGGCCCCGGTGAGGTCACGTGGTACTTATCGAACAGTGCCGTGCCCGCCGCGACCGCCACGGCGAGGGCTTGCAGGTTCCACGTCTTCATCGACTTCTTGTCGCCCGCCAGCACGCCCGCCGACCGCTCGGGCCATACGCCTCGCACCAGCCAAAGCATCGGTTCGACCGGCTCGGCTAGCTCCCGCGCCGACACGAGTTGGAAGCGGCTCGCGGTGGCCGGCTGCGGTCGGTCGGGGAGCAAGTAGCCCTTCGCTCTCAGTGTGTCGGGATGCCACGCACCGCCCGGACCTAGCGCCCTGTGCGCCATGCGCGCCGCCTTGGCGCTGGCGAAGCCACCCGCACGCCGTTGCAGCGCCGCAACGTTGCTCGCGTCGGCGACCGTTACCGCGTCGCGCACCATGCGATTGAACTCGTCGGGGTCGCGCGCTTCGCCGCTAACGGCGGCGTCCCATCGATCCCGTAGCGCATCAACCGCACGCTGCGCCGGGAAGCGCCCGGCCTTCGCTTCCCGCAGCGCCCAGCACAGCGCGTCCCACATGCTCGCATGGCGACCGCCCGGCGTCGCGTCGAACGCCGCAACTATCGGTCTCAGCGCGTACGGTTCTCCGTCGTCCGTGTAGGCGCCCACGAACCCTGCGACTTTCGCGTCCAGCTCGGCTGGTGTCATCGGTTCGTAGACGACAGGGTCAGCGGCGGGGGCGAGCTTCGCCGCGATTTCATCGGGCCGGTACGGGATCGGCTCATCCCGCCCGGCGGTGTACGCGCCGCCCTCGGCGGCTCTCGGGTGGAAGGTCGGCGCGAGGACTATCGCGCCGCCGTAACACCGGACCTCACCCCAGCCCTTCCCCTTCGGTGGCTTGAGCTTGCCGAGACCACCCCCGAATCGCTCGCCGGGCCGCAGCCGGTAGATGTAGTGCCCGCGCTTGCTCACGGGGTCGGTCGTGGTGCGGCGGAACACCGCCCGATCAAGTAGTGGCCACAGCCACGCGGGCACGTTCGCAGGATTGTCGACGTCGATGACGAGAAGTTGAGCGCCACCAACGTGCATCGCAATTCCGGCCTCGGGCCACCGTCGCCACCACGCGCGCACGGTGTCGAGGTCGGTAGTAGCCTGTTGCGGCCATCCATTGCCGAGGTAGCTACCGGGGTTCTTCGTGCCCGGGCGTACGGGGACGACAGGTATGCCGGACTTCGCATATACCTCTGCAGCTTCTCCGGTCAACAACCCTTTGACGTCGGGCCAGACAACAGCGAGACTGTCAGCTTCGTTGCCCAGCTTGGGTCTTTCATCGCCACACTCGGCAGGTATAGTCATCGTCAGGCCTTTCTGTTCGCACCAGGTTGGTCGCACTGCCCCGGCGGGTTGCCATCCCCGCCGGGGCGAGCACTTTTATTGGGCCGCAGCAGATTCCGGCAGGCGGTAAGGACCGTCCTGGCGGCGACTCTCCAGCCACGCCAGTAGGTCATTGATGCTGACGTAGTTGCCGTTGCCTAGCCGAACAGGCTTCAGCTCCCTACGGTCGAATGCATACTTGACCGTACGACGTGTTACGGGGTAGCCCCACTCGCGCAGTTGGCGAAAAGCGGCCTGTTGGTTGAGGTTTGCAACATCATTCGGGTCCATGGACGCTCCAAGGTTCGTTCGATTCTCGGGTTGTCGTCCACGGCAAGTCCCCCAGTTACGGACACGGGCGGGCCGTCGTTCTTCCTATACGCTACCCGACCGCAGCCGTACGCGCTGAAATAACTTGTATGTGTTACCCCGGCGAGTACGACTGCGGCACAGGCGATTACGTGACTACTACGCAGTCCAAGCCATGCATAGCTCGATGCTGATGCCGGAGTCGTAGGGGAACATCTCCCGCACGGTGTCGCGCACTTCTCGGGACCAGCCCCAGGTCTCCACGTCCGCGCGAACGTAAACGGTTCGCCCATCCGGCGGTACCGTCACGGTCCATCTATCCGGTTCGTCAGAGTCGTTATACAGCGAGCCCTGCCAACGGACAATCATCGAACCGTCGTCGCTCACTTCTGCATCAGCGCACTTTGCACCGTCGGGTATCCGCACGGGCCCGATCATGCTGCTCATTGTCATCTCGCGTTCCTCCTGTTCATGCTTCTCCGAGGAACACGAAAGGTGCCCTCGGAGAAACAAACTGTTGTCTGCACGGTTATCCGTACAGATTGGGTTTGTCTCTCCGAGGGCACCCTGCTTTCGCTCTACTGCACCCTCAGTCTGTTCTGGTCCCCGGCTCTGATGAGGCCGATGCCGTCACGAAAGACTGATTCATTACGCCGTGCATGCTTGGTCGGCGACTGCAGCCAATGTACCCAAGCCGAACGGCACCTGCAAGGTCACGCCGCTCTCTATGCCCAGGCGTCGGGGTTCACGCTCGGGTCGGGGTTCGGCATAATCACCGCGCCGGGTGGCAAGCCCACGCGGGCGTCGATCACGGCGGTCTTGTAGGTGTTCGCGGCGAGCTTGCCGGCCAGGGCCTCGCACTCCCGGCAGCAACGGAACAACAACACCAGCGTGCCCCGGTTGACGGGGATTGCTCGGGTCGGACCCGTACACGACTTCGCCAAGCGCACCGAGCACGCCCGGTCGCAGTCGCCGGTGCAGCCGTAGCGGGCGCAGTCGAAGAAGTCCGGCAACCCGCACCCGTACATGGAGGCGAAGTAGTCCACCGGCGTCTGCATCCGGTTGGGCACGTCGCGCCACCGGTCCCGGATCACGTCAACGTGGTTCGTCCCCACAGCCCACACTCGCACGACGCCCTGTTCATGCGGGGCATGCGGATTCCAGTCGGTGTCATGGGTGTCGTAGTGCATATCGCCGAACTCGCCACAGCGGGTGTAGAACTCGGCAGCGGCAGCGTCGGCTAGCTCGGCTAGCTTCGGTACCCGCTTCCGGTCAAACAGGACCGCACCTAGCTTCCCGGCTTTCGCCCATGCCTTCGCCGCCAGGGCCTCGGCGCGGTCGGTCGCGCGCACCTGCGTGCTAACGCGCGGGTTCATCACTGGGCGGCTCACCGGGGCCTGGATAGACGATGGCGTGAACAAGTGCGGCGCCATGGGCGTGAAGCCCTGCAGCCGTTGCGTTCGGTCGGTCATGATGCGGTCCTTTCTGATAGTGACACTGCCCAGTCGAACAAGTCCTGTGTTGAAAACATCAGCGCCCCGCCAACTTCCCTGCTCGGTATCTGGCGCTTGGTCGCGGCGGTGCGGACGAAGTTCAGCGTCACCGGAACGCCGAGTGTCTTGGTCAGCCACTCATGTGCCCCGTGCCGACCGCGAATGGTCAACAACCGCGATAGTTCCACCCCGTTCGGTGGGGCCTGTGGCGCTCTGGCCATAGCGACGAACCTCCCTGTGTCGCTTCGACTTTACTCTGAACGGCTCCGCCCCGCCTCGGTTCACCGTGTGTCACACACCCGGCGACTTTGGTTCAGCGCACCCGCCCAGTTCAGGCGTAGCGTCGGCCCGGTACGCACGACTTAGGACGGTGAAAACGACTATGGCCAAGGGCATTTCCACTCGGGGCGATGTGCTCGTCAATATGACAAGTGACGGTGTCGACCTCAATGAGGTCTGGGCCGAGCTACAAGACGTTCTGGAACTCTGGAACACCGAACGCAAGAGCGTCACGGACCTACTCAGCTACCGGACGGTGAACGTCGCCGACGCCATTGCCCAGAGTTTCGACAGTAGTTCGTTCGAGGAAGCCACCGAATTCGGCATCCCGCAGGCGATCCGCCCACCCGCTGATGTCCTCAAGCTCGGCTACTCGTTCAAAGACTGGGACCTGCGGACCTCGTTCACGTGGAAGTTCCTGCGCGAGGCGACCGCCGAGCAGGTCACCGCTCATGTGACCCGCGTGTTCGAAGCGGACAACAAGCTCACGACCGGCACCGTCATGAACCGGCTGTTCAACCCGGCGACGCAGCTCAACGAGTGGGGCCACACTTGCTACGGCCTGTGGTCCGGTGACGGCATGGTCCCGCCGCCCTACCTCGGCCAAACTTTCGATGGAACGCACACCCATTACCTCACCACGGCCTCAACAGTTCTCGATCCCGCCGACGTGGAAGGCATGATCAAGCACGTCACCCAACACGGCTACGGCACCCACCCGGCCACACAACTCGTCATCCTTGTGAACCCGCTCGATTTTGAGGCTGCGGGTATTTCGGCGTGGAAGGCGGGCGTGGAAGCCCGCGCAGGCCAGGTGGCCAAGTGGGACTTCATCCCCTCGGCGCTGATGCCCGCCTGGATCTCAGCTGAAACGATCCACGGCCCGATTCCCAACGCCGAGTACAACGGGTTGCAGGTGTGGGGCTCCTACGGTGGGGCGCTGATGATCCAGTCGAACTACGTGCCGCGCTACTACGCCGCAGTCGTGGCGACGGGCGGGCCGAACTCTGACGCCAACCCGGTCGGCTTCCGCGAACACGTCAACGCGGCTTACCAAGGGCTGCGGCATATTCCCGGTCACGGTCCCTACCCGCTACAGGACAGCTTCTACGTTCGCGGGTTCGGCGTCGGCACCCGGCACCGGGGCGCGGCGGTGGTCGCTCAGATCACCGACAACCTCACCTACACCCCGCCGACGACGATTGAGACGTAGCCATGCCCGAGTACGTGCACTCCCCCGAGCCATGGCGCGACCCACCACCGCCCGAGCCGCCGCGTTGCGGGCCGCAAAATCCGCTCCAGCTCCACTGCGAGCAGGCCGGTGACCTCAGTACCGAGTTCTCATGGGGACCGGGGCCGGTCGCTCCGCGCCTCAATGGCCGGCCACCGAGCGAGGGCGGCATCTACATGCCCCGCGCGCCGCGTGTGGACCCGCCCCGCAACCCGTTCGGCGTCGGCGCGCCCCGGCAGCACCGCCGACCGAAGGGCGAGGCACACGGCTACCCCGGTGAGCAAGTCGCCCGGTAGCCGTCGCCCACGGCGACCGCGCGCATGTGGCTACGGCCAAACGAGCGCCCAATTCGGCACCCCTAGTCGGCCCGGTCGCGGGTCTGCGAACCGTTCTGCCACCCGGTGACCGCCCGCGACCGGCTGCCCCTTGACGACGGTCCCTTATCGGTCCCTTGTACGCAGCCGAACCGTAGCCGTACTGGCTTCGTACCGTAGCCGTCCCTGACCCGTACGAAACTCCAGTTCACAGTGCATTTTTCCAACGGCGCGCGAGCCTATTACTAGGCGGTTCCGAACATCCGTTCGCGTGTGAAAATAGCTTCCCAAGCTGAATACGCGGGTTCGATTCCCGTCATCGGCTCCATAGTTTCCGCTAGGCGGGGGCGGCAGTCTCGCCGTCCCGTCGGTTCAGCCGTGGCGTCTCCTCCCGTCTCACTCCCGCACTCGACGTTGTTTGCTACAACGCTGGCCGGGGAACGTCCTAATGAAACGCTGTCACATCGCTCAGGCTGTGTATCTGGGTGTAGCAAGGGGGGAACCATGAACGAGCCGACTCCGCAAAATCAACCGCCGCCCGGTACACCGCCGCAGCAGGGCTATCCCGGGTACCCGCAGCAATACTCGCAACAGCCTTACGGTTACCAGCAGCCAAAGAAGCGGCGGGTCTGGCCCTGGGTGCTCGGCGGTGTGCTCTTAGTGATGTTGCTGGGCATGGGCGCATGCGTGGCGTTTGTCGGCGGCGTCGCGAACAACATCGACAAAGAATCGAAACGCCAAGTCACTGTTACCTACGAGGTCACTGGCTCCGGTAACTCGGTAGCCGTTACATACTCGGGCCACGACTTCAATACAGCTCAAGACACCGGCGTTTCGCTGCCCTGGACGAAGCAAGTCACGGTCGACGGCCTTGGGAAGACCGTTTCGCTCACCGCTACGAATGGACCGGATAGTAATGGCACAGTCACGTGCCGCATAAGTGCCAACGGCAAGGTGCTCGCAGAGCAGACGTCAAGCGGGCCGTTCGCTACCGCAAACTGCATCGGCAATGCCGGGAATGCCTAGCCACGCAATAGGACGACGTCGGCGCATGTGCCGATTGCCTCCAGCCGAACTAGCCCACCACGTTCGGTTTGCTGATGAGTCGGAAGGCCCAAGCGGAACCGCGGATCCGCTAGTCCCAGATGCAGTGGACGCCGTCGAAAGTCGACCCGCCCCCGACAGCCCGTGCTTTCGCATTCGCGACGGCGTCATCGGCGTTGCCAGCGATTCCCCAGTGATAGTCTTCGGCGTCCTCCACCAGCGCCAAGCACGGCGTACCGGAGGCAATGACGTGACAATTTGGCCCGTACGTGTCTCTGCAGGCGGCTAAGGCCTGGGCTTCCGCGGTGCCCCGGCTTCCTGGACCCCAGCTCCAGTGGGTGTGGTTCTCAAGGTCGGAGGCCGCAACGGCCACCCATCCCGGGTCGGAATGAGCCACCGGGGCGGCAACGATGCCCACGCTTACCAATAGTGCACCGACACCGGCGGTCGACTTGTTGTTCATCGGTACCCCCACGTTGAGCGGATACCGTGAGCCTCCTGTCACGGCGACCTATCAACTAGGGACCTTGGCCCCCAAACGAGGAGCTCATGGTCACTGAGGCGATCGGGCACTGCCGCGATGGGGCTCCACTTACAGCGGCGATGTCCTACTTCTCTTCGACCGGCCGCCACACAACGTCCACGTCGTCTTCCACGAGCGTGACCAGGGCCAGAGTGACGCCGTCGGCATCCGAGAACTCCACTTCGTAAGCGGGGCGACCGTTTTGGCGCGGGTACTTCGTGTACTCCATGACGACGGTCCCCCGTGCACCGGCCGGAAGGTCGTGCTCAGGCAGAGGCCGCAGCAATTGGACTACGTCGAATTCTTGCGGCCTCAACCCTGTTCCCTTCGTCAAGCCGGGCTCAGTTGCGCTCGCGCCCCTCTCCCCCGAACCCCCAGCGCATGGCCGAATTCTCGAACTAAACCGCCGTGGCCGAAATGTGACCGAGGCTTGACCAAATGCTAACGCGCCCTTGCGCTTCCGCTGGTCAACGGGGAATTACGATCCCTATTACAACTCTGTCAGTTAAAAGGAATCGGAGCCATGCGGGCGGACGTTCGGTGTGTTCTTGCGGTGGTCGGGGTCGCTGCGAGCGTGGTTGCGGGGCCGGCTGGCACCAGCATGGCGGCGGCGAGCCTGCCGCACGACTTCACCATCGCGTCGGTCCTGCCCGCGCGGGACGCGACGGTAGGTGTGGCGCACCCCGTGGTGGTGACGTTCGACGCACCTGTCGCCAACCGGCACGCCGCCGAGCGCGCCATCGGAGTCAAGTCGACGCCCGCGATGACCGGGAGATTCGAATGGCTCGACAACAAAGTCGTGCAGTGGGTTCCGGATCACTACTGGCCGGCGCACACCACCGTGGCGCTTGCGGTGGACGGCCAGCCCACGGAATTCAAAACGGGCCCCAAGGTCGTCGGGGTCGCCAACATCACGGACCACACTTTCAAGGTGAGCGTCGACGGGGTCGATGCGACCCCCCCACCTACTCCCCACCACCGACCCCACTTCGGCGAAGAGGGCATGCTGCCGGCTTCGATGGGCAGGCCGGAATTCCCGACGCCGGTGGGTAACTACACCGTTTTGTCCAAAGACCGCTCGGTGCTTATGGATTCGAGCAGCGTTGGCATTCCCGTCGACGACCCCAATGGCTACATGCTCAACGTCGATTACGCCGTCCGGATCACCAACCGCGGCCTCTTCGTGCATTCCGCCCCGTGGGCGGTCAACTCACTGGGGCTGGAGAATGTCAGCCACGGCTGCATCAGCCTCAGCCCCGAAGACGCCGAGTGGTACTACAACACGGTCAATGTCGGCGACCCGGTGATCGTCAAGCAGGACCTCTGGGAGCGGCCTCCTTCCTGAGGAGGGCCCCACTCGATCACCCTGAGCGCAAGTCCTTTTCCCCTGGGCTCGGCCCCTGTCCCTCGCCCGAGTGTGAAGCTAGTTTCACACTCGCGGTCGACTGTGAAACTAGCTTCACGCTCGACGGCTGAAGAGACTCAGCCCCCGCATACGAAAGGACCCGCTGGCGACGGCCAGCGGGTCCTTGTCGGTCGAGAGGGGGATCAGTGCGAAGGACCGGGGGCGACGGGCTGACCGGGCTGGGGCCCGCCGCTCGGCGCCGGCCCCGTCGGTGCGTCCTTGACGCCGGACATGTCGATGAGCGGGGCCCCGGCGGCCGCGTCGAGGGGAGCACCGGCCGCCAGACCACCGAGGGCCACCAGCGGAGCGCCGGCGGGAACCACCGGAGCGATCGGCAACGGCGCGCCCAGCGGCAGCGGCGCACCCAGCGGCAACGGCAACGGTCCGCCCAACGGCACCGGCAGCGGAGCGCCCACCGGCAGCGGGCCCGGCACGGCCAGGGGGACACCCGCCATGTCGGTCAGTGGCGCGCTGGCCGTGCAGACCTCCGCGGTCGGCGCACCGCCCGCAGCCGCGGCCCCACCGGCACCGGCGGCACCGGGTCCGCCGGCTAACGGCGCACCGGCCTCACCGGCCTGCCCCTGGATGCAGGCGTAACCGCCCGTCTTCAGGGGAGCGGCCGCCGCAGCCGGGCTCAATACAAGTGCGGCTCCGCACAACCCAAGGCTGGCAACTACTTTCACGTTGAACCGATCGACGATCGCCATCAGCGTCGACTCTCCTTTATTCGCGCTCACATAACCATCTGGTGCAGCAGAACCGCATAGCCGTCTTTCGACGACGAGCCAATTGTCGTCACGCGTCGTGAAACGCCGGACGCGCCGCACCGCGCCGTTTCCAAACGGTGACGTCACAAGGGCGTCACGGGTGAGAGCCCTTTGCCGAGGGGAGCTAGGGCCCGCCCTTCGAGTCACGCTGAGCCAATTTTTGCGCAGCTCATTCACAGGAAATTTTCGGTGGCACGAGATGTACAGGAGGTTGTATGGAAGTGAACAATAGGGAACTACGGGGTTAACGGACAGGAGAAGGAGCCATGACAGCACAGCGGCTCTGCAGCCGATTCCTGAGCGCAGCGCTGGCGGGGGGCTCACTCGTGGTCGCGGGGGTGATGGCGGCCGGCCCGGCCCAGGCTGACGCGACCACTTTCATCAACGACCTGCACAAAGCCGGCATCCACGCGGTCAGCGGCGGTGACGCGGCGCTGGTCCAGATGGGCCTGAGCGTCTGCCAGCAGCTGTCGTGGGGCGCTCCCCCGTCGCAGATCGAGGGCCTGGCGGTGCAGCGCTCCGACAGCAGGCAAGGCGCCCACGGGATCACCCCGCAACAGGCCGACGCCGTCGTCGAGGCCGCCGTGCAAGATCTGTGCCCGGACGCCTGAGCGAACCTGTGCCACCGGTCTTTGCCGACAATTCATCCTCGGGATCGATCTTCCCAGCGTGTTTCGCCCTGTTTTCGTGTAAGAGTGCATCATCGGCGATCGGGCCCGGCACGAAGGAGAGACACGGATGGCAGCACAGCGGCGCTACGGCCGGTTCATGGGAGCAGCCCTCGCAGGGGGCCCACTTCTGGCCGCGGGGATCGGGTGGGCCAGCCCGGCGCGGGCCGACGCGACTGCCTTCATCAATGACCTGCACAACGCCGGCATCCACGCCGTCAACGGCGGCGACGACGCGCTGTTGCAGATGGGCGCGGACTTGTGCCAACAACTTTCCTGGGGCGCCTCCCCGCAACAGCTGGAGGGGTTGGCGATCCAACGTTCGGACGCCGACCAGGGCACCGGCGGGATCAACGGTCGCCAGGCCGCGGACGTCGTGATTTTTGCCTTGCGCGATCTGTGCCCTAACGCTTAGCGGTGAGCTAAGTTCCGGGGATGGAGCTGAGCGCGCGCAACCTGAGCGCCCTCAACATCCCCGTCCCGGCCTACGACCGCAGCCAAATAGGCGTCGGCATCGTGCATTTCGGTGTCGGCGGCTTCCACCGCTCCCACCAGGCCATGTACGTCGACAGGTTGCTCAGCGATGGGCTGGCCCGGGACTGGGGAATCTGCGGCGTCGGCGTGCTGCCCGGTGACCGGCGCATGCGCGACGTGCTGCGCGCCCAGGACTACCTCTACACGTTGGTCCTCGAACATCCCGACGGCACCCGACAGCCGCGGGTCATCGGCTCGATCGTCGACTTCCGTTACGCGCCAGACGATCCCGAAGCGGTGATCGAACTGCTCGCCGCCCCCACGACCCGCATCGTCTCGCTCACCATCACCGAAGGCGGCTACCGCCCGCCGCTGAGCGACGTGTTCCCCTTGGTGGCAGAAGGATTGAACCGGCGGCGGAAACAGGGCCTGCCCTCCCCCACGATCGTCTCGTGCGACAACATCGTCGAGAACGGGAGCGTGGCCCGGCAGGCGTTCATGTCAAGCGCCGAGCGGCTCGATCCCGCACTCGCGCAGTGGATGTGCGAGCACACCAAGTTCCCCAACTCGATGGTCGACCGCATCACTCCGGTCACCACTGGCGACGTGATCGCCCGGCTGGATTCCGAGTTTGGCGTGCAAGACGCGTGGCCGGTGGTCGCCGAGCCGTTCGTCATGTGGGTCCTCGAGGACGATTTCGCCGACGGCCGGCCGCCGCTGGATAAGGCCGGCGTCCAACTGGTCGACGACGTGTCGCCGTACGAGGCGATGAAGCTGCGGCTGCTCAACGCCAGTCATCAGGGCCTGTGTTACTTCGCCTACCTGGCCGGCTATCGGCTGGTGCACGAGGCCGCCCAGGACCCACTGATTGCCCAATTCCTGGACCGCTACATGGAATCCGAGGCGATGCCGACCCTGGTGCGCGTCCCGGGGTTGACCGACTTCAAAGCCGGGCTCATCCCCCGGTTCGCCAACGCCTACGTGCGCGACACGGTCGCCAGGTTGTGCGCCGACTCGTCCGACCGCATCCCGAAGTGGCTGCTGCCGGTGGTCGCCGACAATCTGCGGCGCGGCGGCCCGGTGCGGCTGGCCGCGGCGATCGTCGCCAGCTGGGCGCGCTACGCCGAGGGCGTCGACGAAGAAGGCCGGCCGATCGAGGTGACGGACCGGCTCGCCGACACGCTCGTCCCGATCGCCCGCTCCCAGCGCGAGGACCCGGCCGCGTTTCTCGCCAACCGTGCGGTGTTCGGTGACCTCGTGGACCAACCGCGCTTCCTCGAGCCGTACCTGTGGGCGCTGGATTCGCTGCACCGGCACGGCGCGCGCGCCACGTTGCGGGCACTCGTCGGGGCCGACGAATGACGCTGGTCGCCGGCATCGACTCGTCGACACAGTCCTGCAAGGTGCTGATCTGCGATGCCGCCACGGGCGAGGTGGTCCGCGGGGGCGCCGCCGCACATCCAGACGGGACCGAAATCGACCCGGCCGCATGGGAAGCCGCCGCCCTGGCGGCTATCGAGGCGGCGGGAGGACTGGACGGCGTCGAAGCCGTCGCCGTCGGCGCGCAGCAGCACGGCATGGTGTGCCTCGACGAGGCGGGCGCGGTGGTGCGGCCCGCGCTGCTGTGGAACGACGTGCGTTCGGCCGACGCGGCGCGCGCGCTCGTCGACGAGCTCGGCGGCCCACACGCATGGGCGCAAGCCGTCGGCGTCGTGCCGCTGGCCGCGATCACGGTGGCCAAGCTGCGCTGGCTCGCCGACCACGAGCCGCGGCACGCGGACCGCACGGCGGCCGTCTGCCTGCCGCACGACTGGCTGACGTGGCGGTTGCGCGAGGACACCGACCCCGCGGCGCTGACCACCGATCGCAGCGATGCCAGCGGCACCGGTTATTACGACGCCGCGAGCGGCGCCTACCGCGTCGACCTGCTCGAGCTCGCCCTGCGCGGCCGCCGCCCGCGGCTGCCCACCGTGCTGGGCCCGTCAGGCGTAACATTAAGTGGCACAACCACATTCGGCGCTGGCCTCGGGGACAACGCGGCCGCGGCGCTGGGCCTGGGCGCCGACGAGGGTGACGTCATCTTCTCCGTCGGGACGTCGGGGGTGGTGGCCGCCGTCACCGCCGACCCGGTCCGCGACGACGCCGGTTTCGTCGCGGGATTCGCCGACGGCACCGGGCGCTACCTCCCGCTGGTGTGCACGCTCAATGGCGCGCGGGTGCTGGAGGCGGCGGCCGCGATGCTGGGGGTCGACCACGACAAATTGTCAAAGCTCGCGCTGGCGGCGCCGCCGGGCAGCGCGGGCCTGGTCCTGGTGCCCTACCTGGCGGGTGAGCGAACGCCTAACCGCCCCAACGCCTCTGGCGCGCTACACGGCCTGCGGGTCGCGAACGCGATGCCGGCCAACCTGGCCAGGGCCGCCGTGGAGGGGCTGCTGTGTGCGCTGGCCGACGGCCTGGCCCATCTGGCCGCCCATGGCGTCGTCACGCGCCGCATCCTGCTGATCGGCGGCGGCGCGCGATCGCGGGCGCTGCGCGAGATCGCGCCCGCGGTGTTCGGCGTACCCGTGCTGGTGCCGGTCCCCGCGCAGTACGTCGCGTTGGGCGCCGCGCGGCAGGCGGCGTGGGCGCTGAGTGGATCGACACGACCGCCCGGCTGGAACCCGCCGCGGACCGACGAATACACCGCCGACGCTGCGCCCGAGGTGCTGGAGCGCTACGCGCAGGTGCGGGACTTGACCGAGGGGGCCTAGTCGCAGGGGCGGAACACCGGAAGCACCCGGTATTTGGCGGTGAAGCTGGCCTTCTCGTATTCGTCGCCGACCTCGCCGTCACACGCGATGACCGTCGGGCCGTCGACCGCGACGAAGCTGAATTCCGGCACCTGCAGCTCGTGATAGAGCGGGCTGCGCTCCAACCGCCCCAGCGCGAGCGCGGTCAGGATCCTGGTCCGCGACCACCTCCGGCCCGCGTCGAGCATGCGGACATCGATCAGTCCGTCGTCCATCCGGGTCCGCCGCGACGGGGCGAACCCGGTCGGCAGGTACAGCGAATTGCCGAGGAAGAACAGCGACGTCAGCAGCGTCTTGTTGTCGTACGAGATACGGACGGGCTGGTCGCGACGCAGCGTGTGCAGCATCGCGTACAGACCCGCCAACGGCTTGCCGATGCGCTTCTCCAGCTTCTCGCGCTGCTGCACGAAGGTCGGATAGGCCCCGATGCTCGCCGTGTTGAGGACCATCTGGCTTTCGTTGAGGCACACCAGGTCCACGCACGACACGCTGCCGCGGCGGATCGCGTCGACCGTCTTGGCCACCGTGTCGCAGCCGATGTCCTTGGCGAAGTGGTTGAACGTGCCGGCGGGAAACACCGCCAGCGGCAGCCCCGACTCGATGGCTACCCCCGCCGCGGCCGCCACCGTGCCGTCGCCACCTCCGACCGCAAGCACCTCGGCGCTCGCGGCCGCGTCGCGCAAGACCTCCGCCGGGTCGTCGTCGGGGCCCAGCTCCCGAATGTCCACCTTCGGCAGCGCCTCGCGTACCTCGTCGACGACGCGGGCGCCGGTGCCGCTGCCCGATTCGGGATTGATCACCAGCACCACTCCGGAACCGTCGGGCCGTTCGGGCGTCTCGACCCGCAGCGGTTCGGTCTTGGGCAGGGCGGTCTCGACGATCGGCGGGACGAGCCGACCGCCCAGCACCGCCAGGCCCGCCCCGATGCCGAACCCGGCGATGACGTCGCCCGGGTAGTGCGCGCCGGTCGCCACCCGCGACAGCCCGACCAGCCCGGCCAGCAGCGCCAGCCCGAAGCCCAGCATCGGATTCTCCAAACCGACCCCCACGGCGAACGCGGCCGCGCTGGCGGAGTGCCCCGACGGGAAGGAATTCGACGTCGGCCGGCGGCGGACCTGCCTGACCAGCGGCACCAATTCGTACCCGGGACGCGGGCGGCGGCGGATGCGTTTGGCGACCTGGTTGGTGACCAGGCTGGTGGCCGCCAGCGTCACGACGCCGCGTGTCGCGCCGCGCTGGGCGCTCGGCTTTCCCGAGGCCATCATGGCCGCGGCGATGGCGAACCACAGCTTCGAGTTGTCGGCCGCCCGGGTCAGCGGCGGCATGACCATGTCCAGCAGCGGGGTGTCGGTCTCGGCGATCGCGTCGAAGATCTCCCGGTCAAGGGTGCCGAGCCCCCGGGTGATCTGTTCGATGCCGCGCGCGCGTCGCTTGGGCCGCCAGTTCATTCGCTACACCCTAAATTGGTTGGCGGACATGGACGCACCGGGCTACTTCGAGGCATGGCGGGACAACGCCGTGCGGCTGGGCGTGTCCTCGGACGTCGTCGCGGAGATCGCTCGGCGGCACGCCATCGTCCCGGACACCTTTCGATCGCTCGGGCGGCTCGCGGAGATCAAGGATCCGGCCGGCAAATCCTTCTTCCTGCTGCCCCGGGGCACCAGCGGTGGCGACGCCCGCGCGGCGGTGCTGAGCACCTACATCCTGAACGCGGGTACCGGCTACGGCAGCAACCGGGCGTGGCGCACCGATTTCCGCCCGACGCCCTACAGTGCGGCGGAAATCACACGGATCATGTTGCGGCAGAACGCAAATAGCTGGACCTACACCCGCGACGTCGGGTTCGTCGACCGCAACGGCGGGCGCCTCGTGACGACGCCCAACGGCATCCTCATGGGCCTGGGCGGCAACTGGATCCAACGGCAGTTCTGCCGGCGGGCCGGCACCACGTGGGGCGACATCTTCATGGTCAACATGGGCGCCGTCACCGACCCCGCCGGCTGGCTTCGCCGCATCATCGAGTCCGGGCACGCCTGGTACGTGCACACCGACGGCAGGCCGGTGGAGAGCCGGCTCGACCTGGACCGGGTGCTGCACCACGAGGAGCGGCACTGCCGGCAGTGGGCGGCGAAGGGCTACGTGGGCATGCTGGCCGATTACGGCCGGGAGCTGGTCCGCGAATACGCCTTCGGCGCGATCAACCGGCTCGAGGAGGAGGCCGGCCTGACCGACGGCGGCTATAGGGCGTCGATCCCGTGGTAGAGCACCATCGCGCCGATCAGGACCAGGACCGCCGCGAGCAGAGCGGCGTTGTTGCGGTCCATCCAGTCTTTGAGCTTCGCGAGCGTGTCGTCGAGACGGCTGCCCGCCGCCGCGTAGGCCAGTATCGGGATCGCGACGCTTGACGCCGCGATGGCGACGAAGAACGCGGCGGCCACCCAGTCACCGACGAGGCCGAGCCCGGCGGTGCCGATGCCCAGCCCGGCCGGGATGCAGATGAGCACCACGTCCGGCCGCACCACGGCCAGCACCGCCCCCATGATCCCGGCCCGGGCCGGGGTGATGGTGGCGAACGAGCGCATCCAGGCCGGCGATTCGGCGTGGCCGTGCCGGTTCAGCCATTTGTAGATGCCGTACACGATCAGCGCCGACCCCAGCACCACGCGCAGCCACGACGACCACCGCGGCGGCGACTTGTCCAGGCCGCCGAGCAGGTGGGAGGCCGCGACGGAAAGCGCGGTCAGCGCGGCGAGGGTCAGCGCCCAGCCGCTGAGAAACGCCAGGCCGCTCGGCCGCGGCCGCGGCGCCTGCAGCACCAGCACCGCCGGGATGACGGTGAGCGGCGACAGCGAGATGACCAGCCCAAGCGGAACGAGCCCCGTGAGCACGGTGCCCCAGCTACCTGCCATGGGCAGCAATCTACAGGGCGCGAATCCCGTTGTAGAGCACCATCAAACCGATCAGGACGAGGATGACGGCGAGCAGGGTGGCGTGGTTTTCCTCCATCCACACTTTGAGGCGTTCCAGCGCATCGTCGAGCCGGTCGCCGGCGCCGGCATACGCCAGGATCGGGATGGCGACCGTGGACGCGGCGATGACGAGAAACACTGCCCCGGCGACCAGCTGGCCGGCCGCCCTGAGGCTGCTGCTGCCGATGGCCAAGCCGGCCGCCGCGCACATGATCAGCACCTCGGGTCGCAGCACCACCAGCACGGCCCCGGTCAGCCCGGCGCGTGGCGGGCTGAGCGTGGAGAACGACCGCATCCAGCGCGGCATGCTGCCGTGACGATGCCGGGTCAGCCACTGGTAGGCGCCCAACGCGATCAGTGCCGACCCCAGCGCCACCCGCACCCACGACGCCCACGTCGGTGGCGCCCGGTGCAGGCCGCCGAGCAGCGCCGAGCCGCTGACGAACGCCGCGGTGAGGGCGGCCAGGCCCAGGACCCATCCGGCGAGGAAGGCGAGACTGGCCGGCCGCGGCCGGGGGGCGTGCAAGACCAGCACCGCCGGAACGACCGTGATCGGCGAGAGCGCGATGACGGCCGCCAGCGCGATGAGCTTTGTCAGTACGGAACCCCAACTTGCGTCCACGGGCAGCCATCATCGCATTGGCCCGACGCGGCCGCAGGGGTCCGGCGTAAGCGCCGCCCTCAGAACGGCTTTCGGCGCAAGGTCCAGGCGGGCACCCAGTGCGTCACGGTTTTGCGCTGGGAGCCGTAGACGACCGGGTAGGTCACCAGCCCCCACCAGTCGCCCTGCTCGCAGAGACCCCAGCAGCTGAGCAGGCCCTCGACGACCTTGTGCAGTTGCAGCCCGTTGGGTTGATACCGGCCGGAGCGGTGCGGCTCACGCGGGAAGAGCACCGTCAGGTCCACCAGGACCGTGATCGGCGGGCGCACGACCCGGAACGGGCTGCGGACCGGTTGGCCGTTGTACCCGATGGACGCGAACTGCCCCATCGATCGATCATACGTTCGAATAGCCGAGGTTTGCCGGATTCTCCGTTTTCGATCCCGCGCCCGGGCCGGTCGATATAGTCGGCTCAGCTACGAAGGGGAGGTCCAGATGAAGATGGCTTGCGCCGCTGGTCTATTGGCGTTTGCCGGGCTGCTCACCACCGGGGTGGGTGTGGCCAGTGCCGACGAGGTAGAGGTCGAAGGCAACTACTCGAGCCAGTCCGGTTGCGAGGCGGATGCCCCGCACGTGGAGATCACGCACAACGACCACCTGTACACCCATTGGGACTGCCGCCTGGGCTCCGACGGGTTCTGGCACGTGTGGTTGCTCAACTGACCGTCGACCAGCGACGGACCGGGGATCTGCTTCTGGCACCATAGCGACGTGCGGAACCCGCTTCGCCGCCCGCCGGCCGGGCTGGACCCGCTGCTGGTCGGGGTGCTCGCCGTCGCGGTGAGCATGGGCGGCGCAGGCCGCCCGTCGTTCTGGTACGACGAGGCCGCCACCATCTCGGCCGCATACAGTCGATCGCTCGCCCAGTTGTGGCGGATGCTGGGCAATGTCGACGCCGTGCACGGCCTGTACTACCTGCTCATGCACGCCTGGTTCCAGGTTTTCCCGCCCACCGAGTTCTGGTCGCGCGCGCCCAGTGGCCTGGCCGTCGGGGGCGCCGCCGCGGGAATCGTGGTGCTGGGCAAGCAGTTCTCGTCGCGCACCGTCGCGGTGGCCTCGGGCGTCTTCTGCGCCGTCTTGCCGCGGACAACGTGGGCGGGCATCGAGGCCCGCCCCTACGCGCTGTCGATGATGGCCGCCGTGTGGCTGACGGTGTTGCTCGTACGCGCCGCACGCCGCGACTCCGGTTGGCTGTGGGCGGCCTACGGCCTCGCCTTGATCTCGTCGATTGCGCTCGACGTGTACCTCGCACTGTTGGTCGGGGCGCACTTGACGCTGGTCATCGTGTCCCGTGGCGCGCGAAGGGTTTTGCTGCGGTTCACGATTGCGGCGACCGCCGGGGTCTGCGCCATGGCGCCGTTCTTGGTGACGGTCGCCGGGCAGGCGCATCAAATCAGCTGGATCGCACCGATCGGTCGCCGGACGCTGGAAGACGTTGTGGTGCAACAGTATTTCGAACGCAGCCCCCCGTTCGCCGTGCTGTCGGCGCTGGTGATCGCGGGGGCTATTGCGTTGTGGCTCAGCAAGTCCGCGCGACCAGCGCGCGGCGATGGGCAGCTGCTGGGCCTCGCGGTCGCGTGGATCGCCCTACCGACCGCGGCCATCCTGATCTACTCGGCGCTGGTGCACTCGATTTACACACCGCGCTACCTGACGTTCACGGTGCCGGGAATGGCGCTGATCCTGGGCGTCTGCGCCGCCGCGGTGACCATCCGGCCCTGGCTGACGGCGGCCGTCGTCACCCTTTTCGCCGTCGCCGCCGCCCCGAATTACCTTCTAGTGCAGCGAAATCCGTACGCCAAGTACGGGATGGACTACAGCCAGGTGGCGGATCTGATCACCACCCAGGCGGCGCCGGGCGATTGCCTGCTGGTGAACGACACCGTGACATTCATGCCCGCCCCGATGCGCCCCCTGATGGCGGCGCGCCCCGATGCCTACCGCAAGCTGATCGACCTCACGCTGTGGCAGCGGGCGACCGACCGCAACGACGTCTTCGACACCAACCTGATTCCCGAGGTCGTCGCCGCGCCTCTCAGCCATTGCCGCGTGGTCTGGATCATCACGCAGGCCGACGAATCGATGCCCGCCCACGATCAGGGCCCGGCGCTGCCGCCCGGTCCGCGCTACGGGGCGACCCCCGCCTTCGCGGTGCCGCACGATCTGGGCTTCCGGCTCGTCGAGCGCTGGCAGTTCAACCTGGTGCAGGTGTTCAAAGCGACGCGGTGATCACCAGATGCGGATGTAGTCGACCAGCATGGACGCGGGGAAGGTACCCGCCGCCGGATCGCCGGCGCCCACCCCGCCGACGGCGAGGGTGAACATGGGCGTCATCCAATAGCCGGGGAGGTTGAACGGCCACCGGAAGTCGTCGGGAGCGCCGCCGTGGACGTGGATGGGCTTGTTGGGGACCTTGAAGTACTCGGCGCCGTCTCGCGAGAACTCGAAACCCTCTTCGCCCCAATGCATTCGCCAGGTGTGCCAGCCGCCGTCGACCAGGCCGGGGATGGACTTACCCTCCCAGGTCTTGCCGTTGGACGCCGCGTGGACGGTGGTGCCCGGGGCCCACTGCCCGTTGCCGTACCACTCGAAGATGTCCACCTCGCCGTCTGGCAGCGGGTCCTCGTTGACACCCCAGAACGAGGGCCACAGGCCGGGATACAGGCAGTCGAGCTTGATCCGCGCTTCCCACGTCTGATTGATCATGCTCCGGAAGTTGCCGCGCAGCTTGCCGCTGTAATAGGTGTTGTTCAGCAGATCGTGGGTGGCGCACAGGACGAGGTTGGAGTGCCCGTCCTGGAACACGTTTTGGCGGTCGTCGCGATAGATGCCCTCGACCGGCGGGAAGACGTCGTCCTGCCAGGTCTGGATCGTCCACTTGCCGGGATCGGGGGGCGAGCCCGCCGGCCCGTCGAACTCGTCGGCGAAGATGTACGGGCCACCCGGACCGGCCGACGGCGGCGCCTGGGGCGCCGAGGGTGTGGCCCAGGCACCCGGCAGGCGCATCGCAGCCCCCAGCATGCCGAGCCCCGAGATCAACATCATGCTGCGACGATCCATTTGCAACCCACCAATCGTGAAAGCCGTGTGTCAACCCAAGCCCGCCACCCCAGGCAACTTTTGCAAACGGTGTTATGAAACCACGCGGCGGGGTGCCGCGCAGCCCACACCCGGCCCGTGGCGGCGAGTTTTTCCGCGCGGAGAAGGGTGCCGACTCAGCCGGAAGCAGGTTCGCTGAGCTTGACCAGCGTCTTGCCGATGTTGACTCCGGTGAACAGGCCATTGAGGGCGTCTACGCACGATTCGATGCCGTCGAAAATGGTTTCCCGGTGCTTGAGTCGGCCCTCGGCCTCCCACTGCCGGAGCGCGGCGAACGCCTCGTCGAAGCGGCCCCACTGGTCGAGGGCGTTGAACCCCTGCATCAAGGCGGTCTTGGACAGCAGGTTCACGTAGTTGGCCGGCCCCGGGTGCTCGCCGGTGAGGTAACTGGAGATGACGCCGCACAGGACGACGCGGGCACGCGGGGCCAAGCGGCCCAGCACCGCGTCGAGGATCGGCCCGCCGACGTTGTCGAAGTACACGTCGACGCGCCGCGGGCAGTGTTGCTTGAGCGCCGCCGCGAGGTCGTCGTTCTTGTAATCGATGCAGGCGTCGAACCCGAAGTGCTCCACCACCGCCCGGCACTTCTCCGGCCCGCCCGCGATGCCCACCACCCGGGCGCCGGCGATCTTGGCGATCTGGCCCGCCACCGATCCGGTGGCGCCCGCGGCCGCCGAGACCACGACCGTTTCCCCGGCCTTGGGCCGCCCGATGTCGGTCATCCCGAAATACGCGGTGGCGCCGGTCGGCCCGTACACCGACATGATCGCCAGTTGGTCGTCCTCGCCCGGGATGGGCGTGCTGAACAGGTCGTCGCGGATGATCGCGTACTCGGAGAAGCCGGTCAGCGTGGTGACGACGTCGCCGACGGCATAGGCATCGCAGCGCGACGCGACCACCTCGCCGATCCCGGCCGCGCGGATGACCTCGCCCAGCTGGACCGGCGGAAGGTAGCCCGGCTGGTCGTCGAGCCACGTGCGGGCGGCGGCGTCGATCCCTACGTAGGTGGTGCGCAGCAGCGCCTCCCCGTCCGCCGGTTCGGGCGCCGCGGTGGTGACCAGCTCCGTGTCACCGGGCTGAACAAGCCCCGTGGGGCGGCGACGCAACAACACCTGACGGTTCGGCAACTCGGGCACGATGCAGAAACTACCGAACCGCCCGAAATCAGCCGCGGGAATGGCATATTCAATCGATGGCAGCAGACGACGACCCGGAGGAGCGGATCCGGGAACTCGAGCGCCCGCTCGCCGAGGCGGCGCAGGCATCCGAAGCGGGTAGTGCGCATCCCGCCGGCCAGGCCTATTCGCCCGGGCCGCCGGGCCCTCCGCCGCCACCGCCCGCGTGGACCTACGGCGGCGCGCCGCCGCAGCGTCCCTCCGGCAATCGCATGTGGTGGATCGTGGGCACGGTCATCGTCATCGGCATGCTGGCCCTCGCCGGCGGCATCGCCGCCTTCGCGGCCCACCAACTTTCCGGTGTCCGCTCGATCATCAGCTCCCCGCCGACCATCACCTTCGGTCCCCCGGGTGGCACCGCACCGTCGACCACCCGGACCACAACACCCGGGCCGTCGACCTCACCGGTACCGGCGCCGGGCGACAAGATCAGTGTCTCCGGGGTCGGCGAGAACCGGACGATCGCCTGCAACGACAACATCGTGATCGTCCGCGGCGTGTCCAACACGGTGGTGATCAGCGGCCACTGCGCGAGCCTCACCGTGTCGGGCATGCAGAACCAGGTCACCGTCGACGCCGTCGACAGCATCGACGCCTCCGGCCTGAACAACAAGGTCACCTACCACTCGGGCGCGCCGAATGTCAGCAACGCGGGTAGCGCGAACGTCGTCCAGCAGGGCTGAGATTCAGGAAGGCTCGCCGGGTTCCTCGTCAGGGGAATCGTCGTCGAGAACGCTGACCGCGATGCCGTAGGGCAGGAACCGCACCTTGCGCTGGGGGTCGACGTTGTTCTTGTTGGCCCGCAGCGCGTCGAGCTCGGTCGCATAAACCTGTTCGACGTGCGCGCCGCCGTTCGCGTCCACCGTGTAGATGGCCCAGACACCGTCTCCGGCCTCGCCGGTGGTCTCGGGCTGCTGGCGGGGGCGCCGCGACAGGTCTTCGAAGAGCGACGACCACCCGGTCCGGGCTCCTGGCGCCGCGACAAACTTGCTGACCCGCTCGAACATGTCGCGCAGCCCCTCGCTGCCCTCGCGGATCACTCGATCGAACTCGTCGGGATCAAATCCGAACGCACCGTATTCGCCCACGCGACCTCCTCGCCGCTCATGTCGTCACCGCCCAGTGTGCGCGCACTCGCGGCCGGGCGCCACGCCCTTACGGCGCCGGCGGCGGGGGCGGCGCCGGCGGGGTGATGGGAATCGGCACCGTGACGAACGGGAAATGCAGGTACATCGTCACCGGCGGCTGCGCGGGCGCGGCCGGTGGCGGAGGCGGCGGGGCCGCCGGGGCCGGCGCGGGAGCCGGCCGCTGGGCCGGCGGGGGCGTGTACTGCGGGGCCGGCCGATTCGGAGCGCGGTAGACCGGAGCCGCCGGCGGCGGCTTCTGCGTTTGTGGCGCTGGCTGCTCGGCCACCGGCGGGGCCGGCTGCGGGGCGGCCACCACGGTCGGGGCCGGCGGTGGTGGCGCTGGGGCGGGTGGCTGCGCCGCCGGCGCAACGCTCGGCGGTGCGGCCGGCACCTGCTTGGCCGGGGTGGCGACGCTGACCCGCGGGTTCTGCGGCGCGGTGGATCCCGGCCGATCGGAGGCCAGCGAAAACAGCACCACGCCGGCGACCACCGCGGCGATCCCGGCCAGCGCGCTTCCGGCGAGGAACATGGGTCTGCGCCTGCGCGGGGTCACGTCGTCCTCGTCGGCGACGGCGCTGTAGGCCAGCGCATCGGCGGTCGTGTTGCCCCAGACGTCCAGGTAGGTCGGGCCGATCGGTCGGGGACTCACTTCCCCGGTGCCCGGGTCGAGCGCGTATGCCAGGGCCGCCGTGGACGAGGCGAACAGCGGCGCGTTCGCCGACGCCAGCGCCGCTCCGCGGGCCAGCGCCATCTCCGGCTCCTCCGGGGCTGTCACCTCGAGCGGGGTCGCCGCCTCGAGCGCGGGCTTGACCGCCACGATGTCCGTACCGCAGCCCACCAGGAAGACGCCGTCCGCCCGGCCCCCCCGCGAGTTGAGCCCGGCGACCATCGTCGCCAACTCGGCGGCGAGCGGCTCCTGGGGGGCGTGCGCCAGCTGCTGGCGGTGCAGATCGACGATCGAACCGTCGGAGACATCGACAACGGCCAGCGTCGCGGTCTCGGGCTCGACGAACAGCATCGCGATGTGCGCGTAGTCCAGGGCGGACCCGACCGTCTGGGCCAGCGCGGCCGCGGCCAGCAACGGGGACACCAGCATGACGTTGCCCATGCCGTGGCGGCCCATCGCATCCCGCAGTGCGCCGACGCCGGCGGGGTCCGTCCACGTCACTCCGGTCGACACCAATCGGTAGCCGCCCGCGAGCGCGCCTTCCCGGGTGCCGTCGATCGCGGCAAGCACTTGGTCGACCGCCCCGACAGTCACCGAGCCTGCGCCGCCGGCGACCGCGAACTCGTCCTGTTCGACGGTGACACCGTCGGCGCTCTGGCCCTCGATGACCACCAGGCGGACCGTCTCGGGAGCCATCGAGACCCCCAGCACGATGTCCACTTACGCCTCCACAGTCCGCTGATTTGCTCCGGGATCCTCCATGAGGACATCACCGGATAGACCCCGCCCGACCGGGTAACACCAAACCTACCCGCGCGGGCCCGGGCGCGCTTCTAGAGCGCGCTCAGCAGGGACGCTTCGGGCGGCTGGGGCGGCTAGTAGCCCGGGCTCAGGAACGGATTCTGGGAGTTCCCCGGGTACTGCGGGTACTGCTGCGGATACTGCGGATACGGCGTGTACTGCGGCGCCTGCGTCTGCGGGGCCTGCGTCTGCGGAACCTGGATCGGAATCGGTACCGGAAGCAGCGGGACGTGGATCCACTCGGTGGTCATCGGCACCGTCGTCGTTGGGGTCGTGGTGGTCGACGGCGGGGGCGGCTCCTCGCTCGTGGTCGACGGCGGTGGCGGGGGCGTCGTCATGGCCGTCGTCGTCGGCGCCTGAGTCGACGGCGGGGCGGTGTGCCGCGGGGTCCACACCGGTGGGGCCTGCGTGGTGACCACCACCGGCGGGGGCGGTGGCGGCGGCGGTGTGCTCGTCGGGGTCGGCGTGTAGGTG
>NZ_LZIL01000037.1 GCF_001667075.1 Mycobacterium sp. 852014-52450_SCH5900713
AGGTCTGCCGGTCCAGGCCGAGGTTGGCTTCACCCTTATCGCCGGCGACGACCTGGAGATGATCGGCGGCCAGTTCCTGGTAGTGGTGCAACAGCTCCGGGTCGCCGCTGTCGAAGGTCTTGTCCAGCCGGCGTCGCGCATCGTCGGCAGATTTGGCGCGCACCAGGCAGATCAGGGTGCCGTCGACCAGCTTCATTCGCTCGAGCCATTGCAGAGCCAGGTAGCGGCCGAGGAAACCGGTGGCCCCGGTGAGCAGGACGGTCCGCGCCTCGGTACCGGCCCGAGGCAGGCTCGGCGCCGCCGACAGTGTCGGGGCGTCGATGAACTTGTCCAGCCTCAGATCGCCGGCGCGCACCTCGGTGCTGTCACTTCCGTGCACGGCTGCAAAGAGCAGATCGCTGGCCGGACTTTCATGTCGATCCAACCGCTCGCTCAGGCCTCTGACGGACGGGGCGTCGAAAACCATACGTACCGCCACGTTGGTATCCAGGGCTTTGTTGATCGAGTCGATCAGGCGCATCGCCGACAGCGAATCGCCGCCCAGGTCGAAGAACGACTCATCGACCCCGACCCGCTCGAGCCCCAGGACCTGGGCGTAGACGCCGGCCACGATCTTCTCCGTCGGGGTCTGCGGCGCCTGGAAGGGTGTGGCGGCAAACACCGGCGCGGGCAGCGCCTTTCGGTCGATCTTGCCCGAGGAGGTCAACGGGAATCGCTCGAGCACGACGATCTGAGACGGCACCATGTAGTCGGGTAACCGTGCGCTCAGACGCTGACGCACCGCACTGACCTTGGTGTTGGTGCGGGGTTCGTTGGCGTGGGCGGTACTCCGGTGGGCCCGGGTGTCTGGCAGGTAGAGGTCGGTCACAGGGTGTGGTTCGGGGATGAAGACGGCTTCGAGCGTGCCGGGTTGGGCGCCCCAGGTCACCGCGACGTGATATCCGGCGGCTTCGCCCGCGCGGTGCAATTGTTCGGGAGTGGCGGTATCGGGGATCGCCGTGGCTTGGGCGAGCGCGTCGGCCAGCGGTAGCCCGGCCGCGAGGCTCTGTTCGAGGTGGACGTCGGCGATCACTCCCGTATGGGGGATTTCGGCGACGCGGATCGTGGCGGGACGTTGCGTCATCAACTGGGTGCGCAACCCGTCCAGCCCCGCGCATTGGGCCCACGTGCAGGTGGGCACGGCCGCGAGCGAGCGCGCCGGCGTCGGGGTTTTATGGATGACAACGTCGTAGCGGTACCGGTTCACTTCGTTGTCGGCGAGCCCGCGTTTGACCTGGATGTCGAGCCCGGCCACCGATGGTCGCTCGGCGGCCCAGGCAAGGAAAAACTCTGGGGCTAAGAGCAATTCGGATTCGCTGAGCATGGCGCGCTGAACCCACTGGCGGATCTCGGCGGTGTCCGTGCTGTCGGTGCGGGTCAGCGCGACCGCGGTTTGGAAGGCGGCTTGCAGGGTGTCGTTGCGGACGTCGCCGAGGAAGAGGGCCCCGCCGGGGGCCAGCAGATCCATGGCGTGGTCGATGACCTCGGCCAGGTATTGCCGATTGGGGAAGTACTGGATGACCGAGTTGAGCACGACGGTGTCGAAGTAGCCGGGCGGCAGCCCCTCGACCACATGGGCGGGTTGGGTCAGCAACCGGACCCGGTCGCGCCAAGGGATCTGCAACCGCTCCAGCGAGCGGGCCAGGTAGTCGATGGCCGCCGGCGAGATGTCGGTGGCAACGTAATGCTCACAGCGCGGGGCGATCTCCGACAACACCAACCCTGAGCCCGCGCCGATCTCCAACACTCTTCGCGGCCGTAGGGTGCCGATCCGATCGACCGTTGCCGATCGCCACTCCACCATCTCCTGGAGCGGAATCGGATCCCCGGTGAAGCTGCTGTTCCAGCTCCGAAAGTCCATGCCGAACGCCGGCTCCCCGACCTGGGTGCCGTACAGCTCGTCCCAGACGTGTTGCCAGCCTTCGACGGTTTCGGCGTCGTGGTCGGCTCCGGCGTCGCGCTCGAGGGTGAGGTAGGCGACGAGATGCGCTCCGGTCTTGGTGTGGTGCACGGTTGCGGCCGCCTGGGTGACCTGCGGGCACGACAGCAGGGTGTTTTCGATTTCGCCCAATTCGATGCGTTGTCCGCGCAACTTGACCTGGGAATCGGCGCGGCCCACGTAGTCCAGGGTTCCGTCCGGAGTCCAGCGCACCAGGTCACCGGTGCGGTACATCCGCGCCCCGGCAGCGCCATGGGGGTTCGCGACGAATCGTTCCGCGGTCAGGTCGACCCGGCCCAGATAGCCGTGCGCAAGCACCGGCCCGCTGACATACAACTCGCCGACCACTCCCCTGGGCACCGGGTTCAACCGGGCATCGAGAACCACCGCGCACGCTCCGGGCAGCGGGGCGCCGATGCCCACCGGCTGCCCCGCCGACAGCGGCGCAGTGCAGGTGACCCAGATTGTGGTCTCGGTGGGGCCGTAGGTGTTGAACATCCGCCGGCCCGGCGCCCAGGTGGCCGCCAACTCGGCCGGCAGGGCCTCCCCGATGGTGATCAGCCTGTCCACGCCCTGCAGCCGGTTCGGATCCAGCGACGACAACACCGTCGGGGTGAATACCGCCGCATTGACCTGCTGGTCTTGCAGCAACGTGGTCAACGCCTCCCCCGCGTAGGCGTCCCTGCCCGCCACCACCAGCGCCGCCCCCGACCTCACCGCCGCCAACAACTCGCCGACCGAAACATCGAAGGTCGGCGCGGCCACCATCAGCAGCCGCGAATCCGCTCCTAACCCGACGCTTTCGCCGAGCGCCGCCGCCAGCAGACCGGCGTGGCTGACAGCGACCCCTTTGGGGGCACCGGTGGACCCCGACGTGAACATCACGTACGCGGTGTTGCCCACCCCCAACGGCGCCAGCCGCTCGGCGTCGGTAATCGTGTCCGCGCACCGTCCGCTCAGGTCCAGCCCGTCGACGCGCAGCACCGGGCGCGCCCCGGCCCCGGCCACGGTGTCGGCGCCACACGTCAACACCCACCCCGCGTCGACCGTGTCCAGCATCGTGGCGACCCGTTCGACCGGATAGGCCCGATCCACCGGCACATAAGCCCCGCCGGCCTTGACCACCGCCCACCAGGCCACCACCAACTCCAGGCACCGATCCATTGCCACGCCCACGGCGTGCTCGGGACCCACCCCGGCCTCGATCAGCATCCGCGCCAGCCGCGTCGACCACTCGTCCAGCTCGCGATACGAGACCTCCCGGGTGCCGTCCACCACCGCCACCGCGTCGGGACGTGCCGCCACCGCCGCGGCCAACAACTGCGGCGCCACCTCCACGGGCGTTCCCACGCCGGCGCCAGACCACTGCGACAGCACTAGGTCCCGCTCGCGGCGATCGAGCAGCGGGACGTCTCCCACCACCACCGACGCATCCGCCACCACCGCCTCGATCAGGCGCCCAAGCCAGGCGACCAACCGCTCGACCGTGACCCGGTCGAACAGATCGCTGGCATACGTCACGACACCGGTGGCCATCGGCGCCGCCGGATCGTCGGTCGGCACTTCGCTGAACTCGAATTCTAGGTCGAATTTGGCGGTGCCCGTCGCCGCCGTCAGCGGCTCGACACTGAGCTCGTCGAACGACAACGCCTCGGGGCGCACATTGTTCTGGAAGGCCATGAACACCTGAAACAGTGGATGGTGTGCGGTGGATCGCGCGGGATTCAGCTGCTCGACGAGCCGCTCGAACGGGACATCCTGATTGCCGTAGGCATCCAGCGCCTTATGGCGCACCTGTTGGAGCACATCGCTGAACCGGTGCGCAGAAGTGATCCCCACCCGCAACACCCAGGTGTTGACGAAGAACCCGACCAGATCGTCGAGCGCCTGATCCAACCTTCCGGCGATCGGCGTGCCCATCACCACGTCCTCGCCGACGCCAACTCGGTGCAACAGCACCGCCACCACCGCTTGGAGAACCATTGATGCCGTCGTATTATGCTCTGCAGCAACGCCTTTGACGCCGGCCCAGATTTTCGGGTCGATGGCCACGTCGATCGCATCACCGCGGAAACTGGGCTCCGGCGAACGGGCCCGATCCGTCGGCAGCGAGGCCACTACCGGCAGATCGGCCAGTTCTTGCCGCCAGTACCGCAACTGGCCCGCGATGACGCTGTCCGGATCGGACTCAGCACCCAACAAGTCCGATTGCCAAAGCGTGTAATCCGCATACTGCACCGGCAGCGGCGCCCACCGCGGCGCCTCCCCGCGCGCCCGCGCCCGGTAAGCCTCGGCGATGTCCCTGACCATCGGCGCGAACGACCATCCGTCAAAAGCGATGTGGTGCAACACGATTGTCACCACATGCCGCTCGGGCCCGACGGAATAGATCTGCGCACGGATCGGGATCTCCGCGGACAAATCGAACTGATGACCCGCAAGGGCGATCACGTGGGCGGCGACATCCTGCTCCGGCAAAGACGTTACCGCCGGGTCTCCGCCTCGCCACATGCCCGCCTTGGCCGGCATCACCTGCTGAAACGGCACACCGTCGATGTCGGGAAATATGGTGCGCAGCGATTCGTGGCGGGCGACGACATCGTCAAGGGCCGATTCCAGCGCCGCGACGTTCAACGGCCCGCTCATCCGAAAAGCGATCGGCATGTTGTAGGTCGCAACCCCGCCCTCGAACCGGTTGAGGAACCACAGCCGGCTTTGGGCGAACGACAGCGGGACCACTGCCGGCCGCGGACCGGCCACCAACGGCTTACGCCGACCCGCATCCGGGCGCGAGTCGGCTCCTGGCCGGTCTGCACCCAGCACTCCGAGCAGTTCCAGGTCGGTGGCGTACTTGACGATGATCGGCGCCGTCACGTGCGGAATGTCCGCGATGTCCTTGTCGGGGCCGATCTTTGCCCTTTGGACCGCGGCGCGGAACCGGTCGGTCGGCGCATAGGACCCGCGACTCGGTTCGGGGGGATGCAGCTGAGTAGCGTTGCGCAACAGCAACATCTGCAGCACCGAGTGCCGGCGCTGTCGATCCGGCAGGGCGCGCAGGGCGGCCTCGAATCGCTGCAACCACTCCCCGAAGTCGTCGATGCGCTGGACGGGGTAACCGGCCTCGATCAGCCAGTCGACGTACTCGTCGGGCCCGATGCCGTCGTCGTGCGGGTTCATCGCGTGGTAGGTCTGGAATCCGTCGACCGCCCGGGCGCCCAGCGTGGCGATCGCCTCGGCGATAAAGCCGACTGGCAGCCCGTCGAAGTGTGCGCGTTGCCGATTGCCGTCGGCGTCGAGCCGGAAGAACGAGGCGGGCGCGATGCCGGTGGCCAGGATGCTCAACGCCGTGCGGGTGAACACGTCCGGCAGATTGAGCTGGCCCGCATACGCGGGGTCGGCCAGGATTACGTCGCAACGAAATACCGAGACCGGCAGCCCGCACAGGTCGTGGGCCTCGCGCAGCAGTACCTCGCCGGCCCACTTGCTGTTGGGGTATCCGTTGCCGTAGCTGTGGTCGATCCTGCGGGTGGGGCTGATGACCCGGATGTCGGCGTCCTCGGTGAACAGCGACCGTTCGATCTGGTAGCCCACGGCGCTCGTCGACACGTAGGCGTAGGGCTTGATCTTGGTGGTGAGTGCCATCCGGATCAGCTCGGCGGTGCCCATGACATTGGG
>NZ_LZIL01000038.1 GCF_001667075.1 Mycobacterium sp. 852014-52450_SCH5900713
ACCCGCGCATCGACGTCGGCCACCCCCTCGGCGCGGATCACCCACTCGAAGGCGGCGAGATCCGGGTACTCGCGCATCAACCTGCTCGACTCGTCCAACACCGCTGCCAGGCGATCGACCGCGCCGTCGGCCCGCGCGGCGACGGCCCGCAGCCGAGGTGACGCGATGCCCTCCATTTCGGTGACGGTCGCCTCCAGCAGTTCGGACTTGTTCGGAAAGTAGTGGTACAGGCTGCCGCTGGTCATGCCGGCGGCCCGGGCAATCTCGCGAATCGTGGTGCGGGAGTAGCCCATCTCGGCCACACACCGCATCGCCGCGGCGATGATCCGCGCACGCGTCTGCTCCCCCTCGGCGCCCACCGGGCGGCCCAATTGCGACTGCGCGACGCTCATGCCGCGCGGAACCCGCCGCAGGTTCGTCCATCACACACTGCGCACCTCCGCGCGGAAGCCCAAACTAATCGATCACTCGATTATATTCGACCGTGTCGGGCACCCAGAGCCGGCGGACAGGACGCGCGAGTGGGGAGAGCACGGTGACGCGGGCGCAGCGTGGGCGCCCGGTCGGCGCCAGCGGCGAGGAGACCCGCCGGCGGATCATCGTCGCCACGATGCGGTGTGTGGCC
>NZ_LZIL01000039.1 GCF_001667075.1 Mycobacterium sp. 852014-52450_SCH5900713
GTCGCCCCCCGTGCCCGAACCGGCCGCAGCGCCGATCGCCGAACCGGCCACGCCCGGTGAACTCCGCGCGGCCGCCGCCTCGGAGGCGGGAATGGACATGTCCAGCCGGGTCTCGATCCGTTCGACGCGCTGCAGCAGCGCCGACTCCGTGTCGCTGGCCGACGGCAGCAGCAGCCTGGCGCAGACCACTTCGAGCAACAAGCGCGGGGCCGTCGCGCCGCGCATCTCGCCCAGCCCCGCCTGCACGACCTCGGCGTAGCGGGTCAGGGTGGCCGACCCGAGGCGGGCGGCCTGGTCGCGCATCCGGTCGAGCACGTCCTCCGGGGCGTCCACCACACCGCGGCTGACCGCGTCGGGAACCGCCTGCAGCACGATGAGGTCGCGGAACCGCTCCAGCAAGTCGGTGGCGAAGCGCCGCGGGTCGTGGCCGGCATCGATCACCGACTCCACCGCACCGAACAGCGCCTCGGCGTCCGACGCGGCGAGGGCGTCCACCGCGTCGTCGATCAGCGCGACGTCGGTGGCGCCCAACAGCCCGAGCGCCCGCGGATAGGTGACATGGTCATCCTCGGCGCCCGCCAGCAGCTGGTCGAGTACCGACAGCGTGTCGCGTGGTGAGCCGCCGCCGGCGCGGATCACCAGCGGGAACACCGCGTCGTCGACGGCGACTCCCTCTTGCTCGCAGATCCGCCCGATCAACGCCCGCATGGTCTTCGGGGGCAGCAGCCGGAACGGGTAGTGGTGGGTGCGCGACCGGATCGTCGGCAGCACCTTCTCCGGTTCGGTGGTGGCGAAGATGAAGATCAGGTGCTCGGGCGGCTCCTCCACGATCTTGAGCAGCGCGTTGAAACCCGCGGTGGTCACCATGTGCGCCTCGTCGATGATGAACACCCGATAGCGGGACTGCGCCGGCGCGTAGAACGCACGGTCCCGCAGCTCGCGGGTGTCGTCCACGCCCCCGTGGCTGGCGGCGTCCAGTTCCACCACGTCGATGCTGCCGGGGGCGTTCGGAGCCAGCGCCGTGCACGAGTCGCACACCCCGCACGGATTGGCCGTCGGCCCCTGGGCGCAGTTCAGCGACCGCGCCAGGATGCGCGCCGACGAGGTTTTTCCGCAGCCACGCGGCCCGGAGAACAGATAGGCGTGGTTGATCCGGCCCGCTTCCAGAGCGATCGACAGCGGTTCGGTGACGTGCTCCTGCCCCACCACCTCGGCGAAGGTTGCCGGTCGGTACTTGCGGTAGAGGGCCACGGTCAGCAGGCTACCGGCGCGCGCTGACTGGAGCCCGACGGGCGGGTCGTCGCCGTCAGCTCACACTGGACGCGGCGGAGACGAGCAACGACTCCGTGGCCGCCAGCAGCGCGCACGTGGCCAGCCCGTCGACCGCGTCGCGCAGGTCCGGCAGCGAGGGGAACGTGGGCGCGATCCGGATGTTCTTGTCGTCCGGGTCTTTTCGGTACGGGAACGACGCGCCCGCCTCGGTCACGGCGATGCCCGCGTCCTTGGCCAGCGCCACGGTCCGGCGCGCTGTACCGGGCAACACGTCGAGGCTGATGAAGTAACCCCCCTGGGGTTCGGTCCACGAGGCGATCTTGGCGTCGCTCAACCGCTTGTCCAAGATGTCCAGCGCCAACTCGAATTTCGGTGCCAGGATCTGCTGGTGACGCAGCATGTGCAGGCGTACTCCGTCGGCATCGCGGAAGAAGCGCAGGTGCCGCAGCTGGTTGACCTTGTCCGGGCCGATCGACTTCTTCCCCGCGTACTGCAGGTACCACGCGATGTTGCCCAGCGATCCGCCCAGGAAGCTCACGCCGGCACCGGCGAAGGTGATCTTCGAGGTGGACGCTAAGACGTAGGGCCGGTTCGGGTTGCCGGCAGCGGCAGCCAGCCCCAGCACGTCGATCTGGTGCGGGAAGTCATGCGTCAACGTGTGCACGGCGTACGCGTTGTCCCAGAACAGCCGGAAGTCCGGCGCAGCCGTCCGCATCTGGACCAGCCGGCGGACCGTTTCCCAGGAGTAGGTGATTCCGGTGGGGTTGCCGAATACCGGCACCGTCCACATGCCCTTGATGGCGGGGTCGACGGCGACCAGCTCCTCGATCAGGTCGACGTCGGGCCCGTCGGCCGTCATCGGGACGGGAATCATCTCGATGCCCATCGTCTCGGTGATGGCGAAGTGCCGGTCATAGCCGGGAACGGGGCACAGGAATTTGACGCCCGCCTCGTCCTTCCAGGGGCGCTGCGAGTCGACACCGCCGTACAACATCGAGAAGGCGACCAGGTCGTGCATCAGCTCGAGGCTGGAGTTGTTGCCGGCTATCAGGTGGGGCACCGGGATGCCGAGCAGCTCTCCAAAGATGGCCCGCAGCTCGGGCAGGCCGTGCAGGCCTCCGTAATTACGGGTGTCGGTGCCCTCGCTATCGCGATAGTCGTCACCGGGCAGGCTCAGCAACCGGTTGGACAGATCGAGCTGCTCGGGCGCGGGTTTGCCGCGGGTCAGGTCGAGGACCAACTTCTTGGCCTGCAGATCCGCGTAGTCCTGCTGGTTGCGCGCGTGCAGGCCCGCTAACTCTTCAGGGCTGAGGGAATCGAAAGACACCATGGGCCCTTTCGCCTTGAACGCTGAAAATTTGGTGGGGCCGAAACGGTCCCCCCGCATAGGGGACCCCGCGCACCCGACAGAGCCCATTGACCCTTGCTGCCTTCCGGCCCTGGGGGAGTTCACAGGATAGACGCCGCGCGGGGTCCACGGCGAGTCTAATACCTGGCGCGAACTAGTCGACGTGCGACTCAGGGCCGCGGCGGCCTCGGCTACCATGGCCACGGAGGATTCGCCTAGTGGCCTATGGCGCTCGCCTGGAACGCGGGTTGGGTTAACAGCCCTCGCGGGTTCAAATCCCGCATCCTCCGCAATTGGTCCGCCATGCGGGCAGCACGAATTGGTCTGGAATCGGGTCGGCCGCCTTTAGGCTGGCCTGAGCCAACCAGCATGAGGAGGCTTATGGGGCGCAAGGTCGCCATCCCGTGGCACGCGTCGTTCTCGATCGCTGCCGGCGTCCTCTATTTCTTTTTCGTGTTGCCCCGTTGGCCGGAGCTGATGGGTGACACGACGCACTCGTTGGGGACGGCGCTTCGGATCGCGACGGGGGCGCTGTTCGCCCTGGCCGCGCTGCCCGTGGTATTCAACCTGCTGCGGGTGCGCAAGCCGGAGCTGGGGACGCCGCAGCTGGCCCTGACCCTCAGGGTCGCCTCGATCGTGGCCCATGTGCTGGCCGGCGTGCTGATCATCGGCACCGCGATCAGCGAGATCTGGCTGAACCTGGACACCGCCGGACGGTATCTGTTCGCGATCTATGGCGCGGCGGCCGCGATCGGATTGCTCGGGTTCTTCGCGTTCTACCTGTCGTTCGTCGCCGAGTTGCCGCCGCCACCGCCGAAACCGATCAAGGCGAAGAAACCCAAAAAGAGTCGGTCGCGCCGAAAGGCCGGCGAGGAAGACGGCGAACCCGCCGACGAGGCGGAGACCGAAGAGGCGGAGACCGAAGAGGCGGACGCCGGCGAGCCGGCGGAAACCGAGGCCGTCAAGGCAGAGACTGCCGAAGAGCCGGCGGAAACCGAGGCCGTTAAGGCAGAGGCCGCCGAAGAGCCGGCCCAGGAGGCCGAAGCGACCGACGCGACCGAGCCCAAGTTGCGCAACCGCCGCCCGACGGGCAAGGGGTCGCACCGGATGCGTCGCCGGCGCACCAGGGGCGGCGTCGCCGTCGAAGAAGCCCTCGACGAGGAATAGTCAGTCGCGCCGCCGCAGGCGCTCCACGTAGGCGGCGATGCGTTGCAGGGTCCCGTCCGCTCCCCACATCTGGCGGACCTCGTCGTCGACACCCCGGCCGTCGCGGATCCGCGCCATCGTCGGGGCCCGCAGCTGGGTCTTGGTCTGCCGATAGGCGTCGGCCGGGATGCCGCCGAGATCTGACGCCTCCGCCACGGCCACCTCAAGAAGATCGTCTTCGACCACGCGATGGGCCAGCCCGCGGGCGACGGCCTCGGCACCGCGATAGGCGCGCCCACCCAACAGCACCTCCTCGGCGCGATCGCCGCAGGCATATCGCATGACCTCCAGCGCGGCGACCGGAAACGGCACCCCGACGCGTACCTCCGCCGCCCCGATCTGCGCCTCGGGGCCGATGAGGCGGCGGTCGCAGGCGCACGCGAGCACGCATCCGCCCGCGATGGCGGCGCCGTTGATCGCCGCGACGCTCGGGCCAGGGTAGGCGAACATCGCCTCGAATGCCGCCGACAACGCGGGGACCAGCCGATCGGTGTAGCCGGCGCCGCCCTCCACCACCCGGTTGAGGTCGACCCCGGCGCTGAACGCCCGGCCGGCGCCGGTGACGACCAGCGCGCCGGCCTCCGAGCGCCCCAGATCGCGAACCGCCAGGGTCAGCTCGTCGAGCAGCTCGACGTCCTGGGCGTTGACCGGACCCGACGACAGGGTCAGCACCTGCACGGTTCCCACCGTCTTGATGTCGATCATCGTCACATCCCCGATCAGCGGCTCACGGCCGCGATGACGACCGGGATGTCGGTGTTCTCGTCGGTGAGATAGCTCGCGCACACGCGGTGGTAGCCGTCGGCGATCTGTAACGGGGCACCGGTCGAAAAGTCACCGCGCACCAGCAGGATGGGCGACAGCGGTTGGCCCTTCTCGATCTTGGTCAGGTCGGCCGCGACGTGGGGATTGTCGGCGGACAACAGGCCCAGCCGCGCCGCCCGGAGAATGTCTTTGGCCTTGCGGTGCGTGACGGTGCCGGCTTTCAGTTTCTTGATCACCTTCTTGACGGTTGCCGAGTCCGCCAGCATGGTGAGGTAGTCCGCCGCCGCCGGAAAGTCATGGGCCTCAGGCTTTTCCAGCCACTTCACGCTCAACATCGCATGCTCCCTTCGCCTGCGCCGACCCCGACGCAGCCTACCGGCTCGACGCCGCGAAATTGGGATCGGTAGCGAATCGGCAGGTCTCTACTTGCGCCATGGCGACGCCATCGGGGCGGCGCATGAAGGAAGGGAACCGCAAGTGAAACGTCTTCTCGCGGCTGCGATTGGGACACTGGGCGCCGCATCGGTGCTGGTGGGGTGTTCCAGCGGCGGCCACACGGCCAGCCCGGCATCGAGCACGGCACCGAGCGTCGCCAACGGCGGCGGGGCGCAGGTCAAAGTTGGCGGCACTGACCTGGCGGGCCTGGACCCGGCCTCGGTGACCTGCGTCCGGACCGGCGGCAAGATCGACATCGGCAGTGGCTCCAGCGGCGGACGGCAGGCGCTGGCCGTCGTCATGACCGACGAGGCCACCCCTAAGGTCGAGTCGCTGGCAATGGTCGTCGATGGCAACGCCCTGTCGGTCAGCAACAACATGGGCGCGAAGGTCGGCTCGGCCAACGTGTCGGTGGACGGCAAGACCTACACCATCAGCGGCCAGGCGCAGGGCGCCGACCTGAAGAACCCGATGGCCGGCATGATCAGCAAGGACTTCAACATCAAGGTGACCTGCGGCTGATCGGTTGCGGACCGAGTGGCGGACGTGCCTGGATCAGCGTCCGCCGCTCGCCGCTTTCCCTGCCCGGGCGGCGCCGGCGGACTTATGATGCAGCCGTGTCGATCCCCGACGAATTGGACAACGCGCGCCGCCTGGCGTACGCGGCCGACGAAGCCGGGGCGCGCGATCTGCTGCTGTCCTTGATACCGCGCATCGAGCGGGAAGACCGGGACGATCTGATGCTGGAAGTCCTCGCGCAACTCGGCGAAGTCTACCTCGAGCGCGGCGCGAATGACGGCGTGCGCGAATCCATCCGGCGAATTCAGGACTGCGTGGCGATCTACGCGAGCATGCCCGCCGATGCCGGGACCACACACATGATCCGCCGGTACTCGCGCCGGGCCGAGTTTCTGCAAGCCGGACTGGCCGCGGCGATCGGCGATCACGAGGGCGCGGCGGCAGCGCTGGCGGCGTTGGACGACGGCGCGGACGTTCCCGCGCTGGCCGACGAACACGCCCGCCTGCGCATCCATGCGTTGGTGCTGTGCGCGACCGCGCTTTGCGACGACGACCTGCATGCCCGGTCGGTCCCGTTGTGGGAGAATGTGATTCGTGACCTAGCGGGCTACGGTGAAAGCGGCGACGCCGCCGACCACCTCCGGGTCGTCGCCGGCATCGGGTACGGCCGGTTCTGCGTCCAAACGGGCCGGCTGCCGGAAGCCGACCCCTGGCTGCGTCGCGCGGAAGCCCGCGCACGGGCCAACCGCTGGGAACTGGCCACAGCGCAAGCACAATTGGAGCGGGCGGCGGCGTGCTGGGCAGCCAACGACCACGCAGGCACGGAGCAACTGGTGTCGGAGGCCTATCCCGTCATCGGCCGCCACGCCCGGGCCCACGACGTCGCCCGCTGCTGGTTGTATATGGGGCTCACCCGACTAGGAGCCGGCGCCCTGGAAGCCGCCGACGAATGCTGGGAGAACGCCGAGCGGCACTGGCGCGAACTGGGAAAGCCGCTTTATCTGCACCGGATCTTGTTGCAGCGCAGCTGGATAGCGATCTTCTGGAGCCGCTTCGCCGACGCTGTCGAGCTGATCGCCGAGGCCCGCGAACTGCTCGACTCGTCGCCGCGCAGCAGTTGGCTGCAGTACGCGCTGCTCGACAATCATCTCGGCACGGTGTGGCGTGCGGACGCGTTGGCGGACCTAGGCTTCGACAGCTCGGGCGATCCCGACGAGACGCTGCAGGAGACCGAGGCCCGGCAGGCGGAGGGACTCGGCATCCTCCACGGCGAGATCGGCACCGACGAATACTGGCGTGGCATGACCAAGCTGCAGCAGGCCGCCGAGCTCAAGGTCCCCGCCGCCCTGGCGGTCGACTCGGTGCGGTACTCCATCGTCGACGCCGACGCGAGATCACGCTGGGCCGCCAGCATTTCGGCCCCGGTCCTGGCCGGCGCCTTCGCCGTCGCCTGGGAATGGGAGAACACCGAACTGATCAGTCAGCTGGTCGAATACCACAGCGCCCGAGGAACTTTCGGTACCGGCTTGCAGCGGCCGCAAACCGGCGAATGGGCGTCGACGGCCACCGCCCCCGTCCCCCTGGACGCCGATCCGGAGCCGGCCCCCGCGCTGGCCGCGGGCGGTTCGCCGGCCCCCGGCGGCGCATCGCTGACCCGGCTCGGACCGTTGCCGCCGTTGCGGATGCAGCCCGACACCGAGCCGATCCTGAGCCACTATCGGGCGCTGGCATTGCAACGCTACGGCCGTGACGTCACCGCGACCGAGCCCGCCTGGTCGACCTGGCCGTGAGCGACACCGACCGGGCCACCCTGATCCTGCGGTACGCCGACGTCGGGATCGCCACCTACGCCAGCCTGCGTGTCGTCGGCCAGCCGTCACGAACCGTCAACTGGGTCATCGAAGAGCCGCTGTTGCTGGCCGCGCTGGAAGAACTGGCGAACGCGCTGCCCGAGCCGCACGGCTCCGAGAGCCCGAGGGACGCCATCGAGCGCGCACTGACCACCGGGCCGTTCGCGACGGCGGAGAGCGAGCTGACCCTCGCCTACATCCTCGGGGTGCTGCTCATCGGCTCCGCCGGCTGGCAGTTGCTCGCCGAGTGCGTGGACACGCCGCGCGCCGCCCTGTTCGTCTCGCCCAGCGCGCGGCTGGCCCGGGTCCCGTGGGGGTTGCTGGCGGTGCCGAAATCGGGCCCCAGCAAGGAGGAATTGGTGCGCGCCCGCCAGGAGGCCATCACCGCCAGCGGCCGGGCCGCGGCCCGGATCCCCTGGCAGCTCGCCGATATCGGGAAACACACCGACGGCTATCGGCTGATGGAACTGGTCGACGTCCTGATGGCGGTCCCGCCGAACATCGTGCACTCGCCGCGGGCGCCCGCCGGATGGGACGCCAGGAAGGACGGTCCGCCGCTGCTGGTCCTCGACCCCAGGGTGCCGGGGCAGCGCCCGGATTCCGCGCTGGGGTCGGTACTGGGCAGGCCGGCGCCGGACACGCCGCTGGCGCGGCACTTCACCGGCGTGCTGGAACAACGGCCGGTGCTGCCGGCCATTGAATCCCCGGCGGCCGCGGTCGAACTGTTCCGCCGGCAAGACGCCGATCGCACATGGCTGGCCAAGCTGCTGGCTCAGACGCCCAGCAGGCTGCTCTACGTGGGCCACGCGAGTTCGGCGGACGGCCAAGCCGATCGGGCCGCGCTGCACCTGGCCGATACCGCCGGCGTCCCGGGCGACGCCGACGCCATCGGTGATCACCGCCCGCTGACCGCGTCGGACCTGATGGCCCTGCAACTGCCGATGCCGCCGCGGGTGGCCCTGCTCGCGTGCGGATCGGGCGGGGACTACCAATTCGACGAGGCCTCCGGGCTGGTGGCGGCGATGATCCTGGGCGGCGCGCAGTTGGTCACCGCCACCCTGTGGTCGCTGCCCACCACCGCGGCGTACCGCCAGTTCACCACGGCCACCGCCGATCCGATGGCCGACGTCGTGGCGGCCGTCGATCACGCGCATGGCGCCGAAGGAGACGCCGGCTGCGCGGTGAACCGTTGGCAGCGCGAACAGATGCGGCGCTGGCGCGACGGCGAGGCCACGGCGAGCCCGCTGTACTGGGGTGCGGTGGTCAGCTTCGCAGTGGACGGCGCACGGTAGCGCTCACAGCGACGCGACGAAGGCCGCGTGCACTGCCAGCACGTCGTCGGGCAGCGAAAGTTCCTCGCGCGCAGCGGGATCGAACGCCACCAAAACGACCAGACCGGGCCGCAGCATCGACACGTCGAGATCGTCGCCGCAGCGCGCCAGCTTGCCGATGAAGGTCTCCCCGGAAACGGCGACCACCTCGATGAAAACCTGACGTTCGACCGTGCGCACGGTACCGACCCCGACGGCGCGGTCCCCGCCGCGGCGGCGCCGGGCGCACCTGAGCCGATCAACCAGCACCAACAGCTTGTTCATGCGACCAGGGTGAAGCCACCGACCGGCTACCGAACCCAAGTTTTCGGCTGCCGCGTTTCGCGAGATGCCCCTATTCTGTGCACATGACCGCGGATTCGCAGCTGGCCGTCGCAGTCGGTCACCCACGTCGGTCGGTGATCGACGCGGCGTGGCGGGCGATCGGCCCGGGTGTGGAGGTGCTCAGCAGCGACGACGGCGGCCCGTTGAGCCGCACCGTCAAACGCATCATCGAGCCGCTGGTGCTCCGCTTGCGGTCGAACCCGCAATATTCGGCTCCCGTCGTCACCACCGAGACGGCCGCGGCGATGCGTGACCTGATCGTCGGCAGTGGCACCGAAATGCGCTCGGCCGCAGCATGGTTCGAGGTTCTCAAAATGGAGCGCCGCCGCCAGCGCATCCGCACCGGAAACGCCCAGGAACTGTACTTCCCGGTGTGCTTCGAGCTAGCGGTGACGAAAGGCCCACCGGCACCGCAGGATCGCGAGACGGCCGCGGCGGTGCTGGGCGACGTCCACCAGGGCCGCGACCGCACGGCGATCGAGGTGCTGCACCAATACGTGGCCGATCCCGAAACGGTCGCGACGCTGGCCGAACAGCTCGACCGCAGCTGGCGCGACGTGCGGGCCCCGGAAACAGCCGGGGCCGCCGGCACCGCCCCCTTCCTGGCCGAGCTCACCACCGTGCTGGGGCCGGCTAACAGCCACCGCACCGCGACGGCGCGGCAGCGCGTCTGGTCGGCGATGATCGCCGACGCCACGCCGTACAACCTCGGGGCCCTGGCCCGCGTCGAGGCGGCGGAACTGCCGTGGTCGATCGTCGAACTCGGTCTGAGTTCCGTTGCCCCGCAACGCCCCCCGCAAGTCGCGGGTGACTCCAACAGCGACCGGCCGCTGGACCGCAGCGTTGTGGACCGCGTGCGCGCGACGCTGCGCCGCGCCCTGGACCGCGACGCGCTGCCCGATATCCCCCTGCTCTGCGAGGAGGAGGTCGACCGGGCCTGCGCGCCCTGGGGGTTGATGGCCGAGGACAAGCAGGCCACGCTCGTCGCGGGGATCGAGGTGGCGGTGGAGCTGGCCCCGCTGGACCCGTCCGCCGCCAGCCGCTACGCCCTGGCGGCGCAGATTCAGGCGCGGTTGCGCAAGGAGGCCTACGTGCTGCACGCCAGGCGCTACCTCGCCGAGGGCGGTCCCATGCATCCACGCCAACGGCAGGTGGTTGACGACCTCGCCGCCTACGCGCAGCCGTACCTGAGCCGGCTCTGGGCGCGGCTGCACGGGCGCGACGTGTGGCAGGAGCCCTGCGACGACGTCGATGACGTTCGATCGCTGCTCGAAGGCGTCGCGCGCTCGGTGAGCCTGGACCACCGGCAGCGGATCAAGGCGATGCTGGAATTGCAGGTGGCCGGATGAGATTGGTTGCCGATTCCGGCCTGTGGAGCACCGGACCCGTCAGCGAGGCGACGCCGCTGGCCGCGGTGCTGGAGGTCAGCGGCGCGGTGCTGTCGTGGACTTTGGACCAGCCAGGCGAGCCGGACGCTGCGGCAACCCACATCACGTTCACCGATTTCGGCCGGGCCGACTGGCTTTGGCGGATCCTCGGCGAATCCGGACACGTCGCCCTGGCTTCGGCGGTCGGGTCGGCGGACGACCCGCACGGCATCGACCTCGCCGGCGTGGACATCCTGCCGGGCTCGGTCGCCACGCTCCGCAGGTTGGCCGTGGGCCATTGGCTGCGGCGCTGGTGGCCCGCCAGCCGGCGCGACGGCATCGCCGGGCTCGACCGCGCACTGCTGGACCTCGAGGTCGCGTTGCTGACCGCCGGCGCGCAGGGCTTCTTCGCCGACGACACCTTGGATTCCGACGTCGCGGGATTGCTAGCGCCGCATGCCGACGCCCTGGCCGCCCACCTCGCCGACGGTGATCCGCGCGCGCTCGATCTGGTGCGGGCGGGCGCCGGCCTGGCCGACGAACTAGGGGTGGACGGCCCCGGCTGGCCTGAACTCTTTGCTGCCCTTGATGATTCGAGTACACCCTTGAGCGTGCCGAGCGGCCGTCGCGACGACTACGCCCTGGCCGCCGGGGCGGGCGCCGGCCCGCGCGCCGCGGCTCCGATCGCCCACGGCACCGCGTCCGTCAGCTGGGGCGGGGTGCCGCCCGGCATCTTCGACGCGGGCGAGAACACCGTCGACTGGACGATCGGGGCGGCCGGGACGGCCGTCGCGGCACTGGTGCGGGCGGCCGTCATCGGCCCGGACGCGCCCACCGGTGTGCAGGTGCGACTGCGCTCCGGCGCCGTTTCCGGCGCCGGAGTCTTGGACGCCGACGGCCGAGCGACCCTCCCCCTGATCGACGGCGCGCAACGTCCGCTCACGGAATCGGCGGCGTGGGACCATGATTGGTCGGCGACGTCGGTGCTCGTCGGGGTCGATACGACGGAATCCCCCGAGACTCGGGAACGCGTGCGGCGGTGGGCGCGGGCGCGGCTGGACCGGCCGGCCCGCGACGCGTTCCTCGCCGAAATTCTGGCGGCCGAATCCGCCTACTAACGCCGGTCCCGATTCCCTATGCTGAGCGAGTGCCAAACAACTATCGAGTGGTTCAGTGGAACACCGGCAATGTCGGCAAGAGCTCGCTGAAGTCGATCGTCGCCAACCCCACCTATGAACTGGTGGGCTGCTACGCCTGGTCGGCGGAAAAGGTCGGCCGCGACGCCGGCGAACTGGTCGGGATCCGGCCGCTGGGCGTGGCGGCCACCAACGACGTCGACGCGCTGCTCGCGCTGAAGCCGGACTGCGTGGTCTACAACCCGATGTGGATCGACGTCGACGAGCTCGTCCGCATCCTGTCCGCGGGCGTCAACGTGGTGACCACGGCGTCGTTCATCACCGGGGGAAACCTCGGCAACGGTCGAGAGAAGATAGCGGAGGCCTGCGAGAAGGGCGGCGCCACCATTTTCGGGTCCGGCGTGAGTCCGGGTTTCGCCGAGCTGCTGGCCATCGTGTCGGCGATGGTGTGCAACCGGATCGACAAGGTCACGGTGAACGAGGCCGCCGACACCACCTTCTACGACTCACCGGAGACCGAGAAGCCTGTGGGCTTCGGCCAGGCGATCGACCACCCCGAGCTGTCGGCGATGGCGGCGAAGGGAACGGCCATCTTCGGCGAGGCCGTCCGGCTGGTGGGCGACGCGCTCGGCGTCGAGCTCGACGAGGTGCGCTGCGTGGCCGAGTTCGCCCAGACGACGGCGGATCTCGAAATGGCGTCCTGGACCATCCCCGCGGGCTGCGTGGCGGGCGTCTACATCAGCTGGCAGGGCATCGTCGGTGACACCACCCTGATCGACCTGAACGTGCGGTGGCGCAAGGGACAGACGCTCGAACCCGACTGGAAGATCGAACAAGACGGCTGGGTCATCCAGATCGACGGGCAGCCGACGGTGACCACCAAGGTCGGCTTTTTGCCGCCGCCGTACTTCGAGGCGACGACGATCGAGGAGTTCATGGACCTCGGCCACATCATGACCGCGATGCCGGCGATCAATGCGATCCCCGCCGTCGTCGCTGCGGCGCCGGGCATCGTCACCTACACCGATCTTCCGCTGACACTGCCGCGTGGGAACGCCTATGTCAGCATGAAGCGGTGATTGCAAAGCGCATCGTCATCGGTGTTGCGATCGCGGTGACCTCGGCGGCATCAGGCGGGGCGCTGAACAGCCCTGGCGCTCATGCCGATCCGTGTCCCGCCGTCGAGGTGGCGTTTGCCCGCGGCACCGGCCAGCCCGCGGGTGTCGGCACCGTGGGCCAGGCGTTCATCGACGCGCTCGGCTCCCAGCTTTCCGGCCGGTCGATGGGTGTCTATCCGGTGAACTATCCCGCGACTGAGGCTTTTGCGGCGAGCGCCCAAAACGGTGCCGATGACTTGGTTGCTCACGTAAAGGACATGATCGGACGCTGCCCCAGCACCCGAATGGTGCTCGGCGGATTTTCGCAGGGCGCGGGTGTGATCGATCTGGCCACGCCGGCCATGCCGCCCCAGGCCGCCGACCATGTCGCGGCGATCGCCGTCTTCGGCAATCCGACCAGCGCACTCGCGAATCGCTTGTCGGGCGCCGTGTTTCCCCCGATCGGTCCGCCGTACGCCGCCAAGACCATCGACATGTGCGCCGCCGGCGACCCGGCGTGTTCCGACGGCTCCAACATCAACGTCTTCGCGCACGGCTCGTATGTGCAGTCCGGGATGACGGCGCAGGCCGCGAACCTCGTCGCGGCCCGGTTATAGAACCGCCTTGCGCCGAGTGGGTTTGGCGTAGGTGGCCCCGAGCTGCGGCACCCGCAGCGGGCCCTGATCGCGGGCCGCCAGGATGGCGTTCCGCAGCGGACGGGCCAGGCCCGCAAAGGATCCCATGTCGAACAGCAACGGCGTCAACAACCGGTTGTGGACGAAGCCGAACGAGCTGCCGGCCTCGGGGTCGGCCCAGCCGAGCGTCCCGCCGAGACCCACGTGGCCGAAACCGCGCAGCAAACCGGGGACCGGCGATTCGTGGTACCCGAGGTGAAATGGCATGGGCACCACCATGTTCGCGTCCGGCCACTTCCGTCGCGCCTGCCCGGCCAGGCCGCGCGCCAACTCCTCGGACAGGTACTTCTTGCCGTCGATGCGACCGTCGTTGGCCAGCACGGCATACATCTTCGCCAGCCCGCGGCCGGTCACCACGCCGTTGGCGGCGGGGACCTCCCCGTCGAGGAAGGGAGTGTCCCCCTTGATCAGGGAGACGACGCCGGGAAAGTACATCGCGCCCAGTGCGCCCGAGAACGGCAGGCCGGCCATTTTGGGTGCGATGAAGTTGAACACCGGGGCGCGCAGCCTGCCCTGCGGTATCAGGATTTCCGCGGGCTTGGTCGGCGAGCCTTCCGGAGGGCGGCCGAGGTGCAAGCCGTCGGTGTTGAGGGGACGCGCGACCTCCTGGCGGATCAGTTCCCGCATGCCCTTGCCCGTCACCGCCCTGGCCAGGCCGGATAACAGCCATCCGTAGGTCAGCGCGTGATAGGCCTGAACGCCGCGCAAGTGGTCGACCGGCGCGGCGGCGAGGCGTTCCTCCATCAGGGCGTGGTCCATCAACTGCGCCTTGGTGACGCCGCGCAGGTGCGACAACCCGGAGCGGTGCCGCAAGACGTCGCGGACCGTGATTTCCGTCTTGCCGTTCGCCGCGAACTCGGGCCAGTATTCGGCGACGGGCTGGTCATAGGACAGCAGGCCGCGGTCGGCCAGCCGATGGATCACCGTCGACGCGACACCCTTGGTCGCCGAGAACACCATCGCGCCGGTGTCGGCGGTCCAGAGCTCGGTGCCGGCCCGGTCCGACCAGCCCGTCCAGACGTCGACGACGGGCACGCCGTCGATGTAGACGCTCAACGCTCCGCCACCGAACCGGCGCCCGGGAAACAGCTGCGCGAACAGCTTGACCACGTTGCCGAAATGGGGGTCGGCCGCGCCGGAGACACCGCGTGGCAGACCATCGCCGGCGACCAGAAGAGCCGACGGTTTCACGGTGCCGCGCCGCCCCGCTACCACGAGGACGAAGCTATCAGCCGCCCCCAGCGAATTCGGGCGATTCGCCTAGCCGGGCGGCTCGGGGGGCTCCGGGG
>NZ_LZIL01000040.1 GCF_001667075.1 Mycobacterium sp. 852014-52450_SCH5900713
CAAAGTTGACCTGGCGCCCGGGGCGCTCGGGTTCCGCTACGACACCGGGCTGTATCTGCAGTTCCGCGCCGCCACCCGACCCGTTCGCGCCCGCGCCTCCGCCCGACGGGCAGGCGCCGCCACCCCCTCCGCCGCCGTGGATGCCCCCGGTGGCACAGCCGGCCGCGGCCTCGGCCGACGGGCAGAATCCCGCCCCCTTCACCGGCACGCCGCCGTTCGGGCCGCCCTCGTTCGTCCCGAAAACCGGCTCGACGGTGGGTGTGGCCCAGCCGATCATCGTCAACTTCCCCGGAACGGTTGAGGACGCCGGCGCGGCCATCAACGCCGTGCACGTCTCGTCCGTGCCGCCGGTGCCGGGCAAGTTCTACTGGATGACGCCGACCCAGCTGCGCTGGCGTCCGCTGAGCTTCTGGCCCGCGCACACCGCGGTGACCGTCGACGCCGGCGGTACGGTGACCAACTTCCAGACCGGCGACACGCTGGTGGCGACGGCCGACGACGCCACCCACCAGCTGACCGTTACGCGCAACGGCACGGTGGAGAAGACCTTCCCGATGTCGATGGGCATGACGTCCGGTAATCACCAGACCCCCAATGGCACCTACTACGTGCAGGACAAGAAGGCGTCCGTGGTGATGGACTCCTCGACCTACGGGGTCCCGGTCAACTCGACCTACGGCTACAAGGTGACGGTGGAGGACGCGGTTCGCTTCGACAATGTCGGCGACTACGTGCACAGCGCGCCATGGTCGGTGGACGATCAGGGCAAGCGCGACGTCAGCCACGGCTGCATCAACATCAGCCCCACCAATGCCAAGTGGTTCTTCGACAATTTCGGCCCGGGTGATCCCATCATCGTGAAGAACTCCAGCGGCGGAAACTACAAGAAGAACGACGGCTCGGCCGACTGGATCAACTAGCCTTCAGCCCAGCAGACGCAAAATCGCCCATTCCGTCCCGGAACTGGGCGATTTTGCGTCTGTTCGCGAGTGCAAGCGGCTGGGGCTTTCGCCGGGCCGCGGATTATGTATAGCATCATACATAAGCCAGGCCCGAAGGAGCGGCGATGCGCAGTCCACGCGAGCGGATGGTGATCTCCGCCGCGCTGTTGATCAGGGAGCGGGGCGCGCACGCGACCGCGATCTCGGACGTCCTCGAGCACAGCGGCGCGCCGCGCGGATCGGCCTACCACTACTTCCCGGGCGGGCGAACCCAACTGCTTTGCGAGGCGGTGGATTTCGCCGGTGAGCACGTCGCCGCGATCATCGCCGAGGCCGAGAACGGGCCTGAGCTGATGGACACCCTGATCGAGAAGTATCGCCGCCAACTGCTCGACAGCGACTTCCGCGCGGGCTGCCCCGTGGTCGCGGTTTCCGTGGAGGCCGGCGAGGAAGAGCGGATGGCGCCCGTCGTCGAACGGGCGGCATCGGTGTTCGACCGCTGGACCGACCTGATCGCGCAGCGCTTCATCGCCGACGGCATCCCGCGCGCACGGGCTGCCGACCTGGCGATGCTGGCCACCAGCGCGCTGGAGGGCGCGATCGTGCTGGCCAGGGTGCGCCGCGACCTCACCCCCCTCGACGTCGTGCACCGCCAGCTACGTGACCTGCTGTCGGCCGAGGCGAACAGAAAGGGCGTCCCGCGATGACCGGTGAATGGAAGTCCACGGCGTGCATCCTGTGCGAGTGCAACTGCGGCATCGTCGTCCAAGTCGAAGATCGCCGGCTGGCCCGCATCAGGGGCGATAAGGCCCACCCGGCGTCGCAGGGTTACACCTGCAACAAAGCCTTGCGGCTGGACCACTATCAGAACAGCGGCGCCCGATTGACCTCTCCGCTGCGCCGGCGTGCCGACGGCACCTTCGAGGAGATCGGCTGGGACACCGCGATTGTCGAGATCGCCGAGGGTTTCAAGCACATCCGCGACGCTTACGGCGGGGACAAGATCTTCTACTACGGCGGCGGCGGCCAGGGCAATCACCTGGGCGGGGCCTACAGCGGCGCGTTCCTCAAAGCCCTCGGTTCGCGCTACCGGTCAAATGCCTTGGCGCAGGAGAAGACCGGTGAAGCCTGGATCGACGGTCAGCTGTACGGCGGCCACACGCGAGGCGAATTCGAGCACGCCGAAGTGTCGGTGTTCGTCGGGAAGAACCCGTGGATGTCGCAGAGCTTTCCCCGCGCCCGGGTGGTGCTCAACGAGATCGCCAAGGACCCGAAGCGGTCGATGATCGTCATCGATCCGGTCGTCACCGACACCGCCAAGATGTCCGACTTCCATCTACGAGTGCAACCCGGCACCGACGCGTGGTGTCTGGCCGCGCTGGCGGCCGTCCTCGTCCAGGAAAACCTCTGTGACGAAAAGTTTCTGGCCGAACACGTGCGCGGCGCCGAGTCCGTCCGCGCCGAGCTGCGCGAGGTGCCGGTGGCCGAGTACTCGCAACGGTGCGGGGTGGACGAGGAGTTGTTGCGCGCGGCGGCGCGGCGCATCGGCGCGGGGGCCAGCGTATCGGTGTTCGAGGACCTCGGTGTGCAGCAGGCGCCCAACAGCACGCTCTGCTCGTACCTGAACAAGCTGCTGTGGATCTTTACCGGCAACTTCGCGAAAAAGGGTGGCCAGCATCTACATTCGGCGTTCGGGCCGCTGTTCGGCCAGTTCTCCGGGCGCACGCCGGTGACCGGCGCCCCCATCATCTCCGGATTGGTGCCCAGCAACGTCGTGCCCGAGGAGATCCTGACCGATCACCCGGACCGGTTCCGGGCCATGATCGTGGAGAGCAGCAATCCCGCGCATTCGCTGGCCAACTCGGCCGCGTGCCGGGAGGCCTTTCAGGCGCTGGAACTGATGGTCGTCATCGACGTCGCGATGACCGAGACCGCCCGGCTCGCGCACTACGTGCTGCCCGCGGCCTCCCAGTTCGAGAAGCCGGAAGCCACGTTCTTCAATCTGGAGTTCCCGCACAACGCTTTTCAGCTGCGCCGGCCGTTGCTCGAACCGTTGCCGGGGACGCTGCCCGAGCCGGAGATCTGGGCGCGGCTGGTGCGCGCCCTGGGCATGGTCGACGACGCGGATCTGCGGCCATTGTCCGAAGCCGCCCGGCGCGGGCGAGCGGCCTACACCGAAGCCTTCCTCACCGCCACCGCAACCAACCCGACCGTCGCCAAGCTGCTTCCCTACGTCCTCTACGAGACGCTCGGGCCCACGCTGCCGGAAGGTCTGCGCGGCGCCGCCGCGCTGTGGGGGCTCGCCCAGAAGGCCGCCCTGACCTATCCCGAGGCGGTGCGCCGGGCCGGTCACGCCGACGGCAACGCGCTGTTCGACGCGATCCTCGACACCCCGTCCGGGGTGACGTTCACCGTCCACAACTACGAGGACGACTTCGCCTTGATCAGCCACGCCGACCACAAGATCGCGCTCGAAATTCCCGCCATGCTCGACGATTTGCGTGCGCTGACCGCGGCCCCGCCGCGGCTGACCACACCGGATTTCCCGATCGTGCTGTCGGTGGGCGAGCGCCGGGCCTACACCGCCAACGACATCTTCCGCGACCCCTCCTGGCGCAAGCGCGACGCGGACGGGGCGTTGCGCGTCAGCGTCGAGGACGCCCAGGCGCTCGGACTCGTCGACCGAGGCCGCGCCCGCATCAGCACCGCGGCCGGCAGTGCCGAGGCCACCGTCGAGATCACCGAGACCATGCTGGCCGGACATGCGGCCCTGCCCAACGGATTTGGGCTCGACTACGTCGACGGCGACGGGCATACCGTGGTCCCGGGCGTCGCCCCGAACGCACTCACCTCGACGGAATGGCGCGACCCCTACGCCGGCACGCCATGGCACAAGCACGTGCCCGCCCGGATCGAGCCGGCGGGAGTGCCCGTCAGTTCCAGATCCTGACCCGGCGCTGCGGCTCGAGGAACAAGCCGTCGTCCTCGGACACCTCGAAGGCGTCGTAGAACGCGTCCATGTTGCGGATGACGCCGTTGCAGCGGAACTCCGGCGGCGAGTGCGGATCGGTTGCCAACCGCCGGATCGCTTCCGCCTGACGGGATTTGGTGCGCCACACCTGGGCCCAGCCGTAAAACACCCGTTGCACTCCGGTGAGACCGTCGATGACGGGCGCGGGCCGGCCGTTCAGGGACAGCTGGTAGGCCAGCAGGGCGATCGACAACCCGCCCAGGTCACCGATGTTCTCGCCGACGGTGAATGCGCCGTTCACGTGGTGGCCGGCATCCAGCCCCCGGGGCGTGTACGCGTCGTACTGGTCGATGAGCGCTTTGGTGCGGGCGCCGAATTCGGCGCGGTCGGCGTCGGTCCACCAGTCCACCAGGTTGCCGTCCCCGTCGTACTTCGCGCCTTGGTCGTCGAAACCGTGCCCGATCTCGTGCCCGATCACCGAGCCGATCCCGCCGTAGTTGGCGGCGTCGTCGGCCTCGGCGTCGAAGAACGGCGGCTGCAAAATTGCTGCCGGGAAAACGATTTCGTTCATCCCCGGGTTGTAATAGGCGTTGACCGTCTGGGGAGTCATGAACCACTCGTCTTTGTCGACCGGGCCGCCCAGCTTGGCCAGTTCGCGGTCGTGGTTGACCGCGTAGCCGCGCTGGAAGTTGCCGTAGAGGTCGGTGCGGTCGATCACCACCTTGGAGTAGTCCCGCCACGTGGCCGGGTAGCCGACCTTGGCGACGAACTTGTCCAGCTTGGCCAGCGCACGCTCCCGGGTTTGCGGCGTCATCCAGTCCAGCTCGTTGATGGACAGCCGATACGCCGCCTTCAAGTTCTCCACCAACGCGTCGATGCGGGCCTTGGCGTCCGGCGGGAAATACCGCTGCACGTAGAGCTTTCCGACGGCATCGCCCATCAGGTGTTCCACCAGCGACACCGCCCGCTTCCAGCGTTCCCGGATCTGCTCTGCCCCGGTGAGCAGGCGGCCATAGAAGTCGAAATCCGCGGCGACCAGCTCGTCGGTCAGCCAGGACGCGCGGGCGCGGATCAACCGCCAACGGGCCCAATCCTTCCAGTCCGCCAGGTCGGCGCTGGACCACAGGGCGGCGAAGGCGGTGAGGTAATCGGGTTGGCGCAGAATGGTTTCCGCGAAGTCCTGCGGTGTGGCGCCCAGCGCGTTCACCCAGCCGGTCCAGTCGAAGCCCTTCCCTTCGGTCTGCAGCTCGGCGAAGGTGCGCAGGTTGTAGCTGAGCTCGGCGTCCCGCCGCTTGACCACGTCCCAGTGCGCGGCGGCCAGCTTGCCCTCCAGCGCCACGATGCGGGCCGCGGTCTCGGCGTGCGCGTCCGGGGTCCCGCCGTACACCAGGTGAAACATCCGCGCGATGTGACCGGGGTAGGCCGCCAGCACCTCGGCGTGCCGCTCTTCGCGGAAGTAGGACTCGTCGGGCAATCCGATGCCGGACTGGGTGACATGCACCAGATACCGGGCCGAGTTCTTGGCGTCGGTATCGATATACAGCGCGACGCCACCGCCCACTCCGGTGCGCTGCAGCGCACCCACCGCCGCGGCCAACGCGTCCGGGTCCGCGGCGTCGTCGATGGTGGCCAGCTCGTCGAGGAGCGGTTGCAGGCCGCGGCGCTTGACGGCCTCCTCGTCGAGGAAGCTCGCGTAGAGGTCGCCGATGCGTTGCTGATCGGTGCCCGGCGGGGCGCCCGTCTCGCTGGCCTCGATGATCAAGTCGCGCACCTGTTCTTCGGCGCGGTCGTAAAGGTGGCGGAACGCGCCGTCAGTCGCCCGGTCCGCCGGGATCTCGTAATCGGCCAGCCAGCGGCCGTTGACATGACCGAACAGGTCGTCTTGGGGGCGGGTGTTGGCGTCGACATGGCTCAGGTCGATCCCCGAGCGAATGGCCTCTACAGTCACCCCGCCATCCTTCCATCTTTGTCGGGTGCGACGATCGGGCCATGTCCGACGGCGAGCGCACCGAGCCAGCAATCCAGGAAACGGAAGAGGCAGACCTCGCCGAACCCGACGAAGCCCTCGACGACGAATCCGAGGTCGCCGACGGCCCGATGTTCTCCCCGTACGGCATCGCGTCGGCCGTCCTGGGCGTGCTGTCGGTGGCCGCGATCGTGTTCGGGTTCTTCCTCTGGTCCGGGCATCGCGACGACACGGGTGAACGCCGCTACCTCACCCGCGTCATGCAAACCGCCGCCGACTGGACGGGCGTGCTGATCAACATGAACAGCGGCAACGTCGACTCCAGCCTGCAACACCTGCACGACGGGACGGTCGGCGAACTCAACACCGACTTCGACGCCGCCATGCAGCCCTACCGGCAGGTGGTGGAGAAGCTGCAGTCCAAGAGCGCCGGGCGCATCGACGCGGTGGCGGTCGAGGCCGTGCGCCACGACCTGGACACCCAGCCCGGCGTTTCCCGGCCCGTGGTCACCACCAAGTTGCCGCCCTTCGCGAGCCGCCTGGATTCGGTCATGCTGGTCGCGACGTCGGTCAGCGAGAACGCCGGAGCGAAACCGCAGACGGTGCACTGGAACCTGCGGCTCGACGTCGTCAACGTGGACGGCAAGCTGATGATCTCGGGACTGGAATCGATCCGATGAGAAATTTGTGGCGCCTGCTCGCGTTCGACATCCTGGCCCCGGTGGCCGCGATCGCGGGGTTGCTGGCGATCGGCCTGATTCTGAGTTGGCCGCTGTGGTGGGTTTCGGCGTGCTCGGTGCTGGTGCTGTTGATCGTCGAGGGTGTATTGGTCAATTTTTGGCTGCTGCGCCGTGATTCGGTCAGCGTCGGTACCGATGACGACGCGCCGGGCCTGCGATTGGCCGTCGTCTTGCTCTGCACGGCCGCGCTGGTGGCCGCGGTGGTCACCGGATACACGCACTGGACGCGCTCGGACCGCGAGTTCAAGGACGACTCCCGCGACGTGGTTCGGGTCGCCACGGGCATGGCGGAGGCGATGGCGTCGTTCACCCCCGCCGACCCGAACAGCTCCATCGACCGCGCCACGGCGTTGATCGTCCCCGACCACGCCGCCGCGTTCAAAGAGCAGTACACGAAGACCAGCGCCGAGCTGGCCCAGCACAACGTCACCGCTCAGGCCGCGACGCTGGCGGCCGGGGTCGAGGCCCTCGGGCCATCGGCCGCCAGTGTGGCGGTGATCCTGCGGGTCACCCAGAACGCTCCGGGCCAGCCCGCCAGCCGGTCGGCGCCCGCGCTGCGGGTGGCGCTGACCAAGCACGGCGACGCGTGGCTGGTATCGGACGTGCTGCCGATCAGGTGATCAGTTGGAGTCCGCCGAGCGCGTCGACTTCACCTTGACGAACCGGTCCGACAGTCGGCGCATCCGGATCATCAGCGCGGCCGACGGGCTGGTGCTGCCGTCCAGGTAGGCGATGAGCTCCTCGGCGGTCACCCCGATGCGGGAGGCGAATTCCTGCTCGGCCAGGCCCGATCGGTCGATGAGCAGCCGCACGTGGCGGGCCACCTCGGCCCGTTCGTTGGCCTCCAGGTGGGTGCGGGCGCGTTCCAGCACTTCCCACAGCGCTTTGGAGATGCCGTAGGGGCGGGTGCCTTCGAGCACCTCTTCGACCTGGCGGGCGGTGCGCCCGAACGGATCGCGCTTCAAAGCCGCGGCGATACGCTTCCAGGTGGCGATGTCGCCGCCTTGCAGCGCGGCGCGAATGGCGGACGTCGGCCAGAACTCCACCGGCTGGTCGGCGTCTTGAACAGGTCCACTGCGAGATCCACCGCCGGCGCCGCCCTCGCGCATGTGCGGATCGGGGCCCGGCCGGTGGGACGGCAGTGTGGAGCGTCGGTCAGGTGCCAACGTCACCTCGCCTCCTCCAGCATCGCTACGGCCACCGACAGGCAGCGCTGCCTGATCTCCTCCCAGTCCGGGTGGGCGTCGGCCTCGGACGACCCCTGCTCGTCGTTTAAATCACAGGGATCCGGATCAGCGAGGCGACGCACCAACTGGGTGGCGATCCATTCCCGCCTGGGCGACTGACAACAGTAATACCTGTCCATGCCGGCCAGCACCACAGCGGCGGTCTCGGGCTCCAACGTTTCAACCATATCGGCAAAGTCGGCGTAATCGCGGCGACTGTTACGGCACATGATGAGGTACCCCTTCAGCCGCAGCGTCTCGGCGCCGGTCGGGACCAGCAGCCGGTCGCCGGTGGGCAGCTGAACGTGGGTGGTTTCCACCGGGCTGCGGCGTTCGTACACCGGCCGGTCCGCGGTGTCGGTCTCGCTCTCCAGTGCGTCGATGGCGACCGAAAGCCGCCCTCGCCACAACGTGACCGGGTGGACGGGCCGGTCCGACCCCACGATCGCCTTGGCGATGCCGTTGCGTGACGTCAGGCCACCGACGAGCTTCTTGGCCGTGCCGTTGGTGTGACCGTTGCTGCCGGTCCTGCGGTCGGCGGCGCCCACCGCGACGCCCGCCTTCTCGTCGTCGATGTTGACCTGGTGGGGAATCTGGCCGGGGTCACGGCCGCGATCCTGGTCCGGTCCCCGCAGCTGCGCGGCCTGCCGCTCCCTGGCGCTGCGCCCGCAGCCGGTGAACGCCAGCGGATCGGTCACGCAGATGGCGTCGGGCGCCAGGTGCTTGAGCTTGGCCGCCGACTTGAGCACCATCCGCAGGTCGGCGTTGGGCGCCGTCAGCGCCGATATGTCGTCGGGAATGACCACGACGTCGCCGAGATCGACCTCCGGCAGCGGCCGGTCGAAGTCGACCGACGGCAGCACGCGCGACAGCCACGGCGGGATCCACCAGTTCCACTGCGCGAACATCGCCATCAGCGCCGGCACCAAGACCAGCCGCACCACGGTCGCGTCCACGGCGATCGCCACCGCACACGCCACGCCGATCTCGGCCACCAGCGGCATGCCGGCGAACGCGAAGCCGATGAAGACGGCGATCATGATCAGCGCCGCGCTGGTGATGGTGCGGGCGCTGGTGCTCACGCCGTACGCGACGGCGTCGCGGGTGTTGCCGGAATGCAGGAAGCGTTCCCTGATGCGGGTCAGCAGGAAGATCTCGTAGTCCATCGACAACCCGAAGGTCATCGCGAGCACCAGCGGGGGGACCGTGCTGTCGATCGAGCTGATCTGGGCGAACCCGAGGTCCTTCAGCCAGCCCCACTGGAACACCATCACCAGGCTGCCGTAGGCGGCCGCGACCGACAGCAGGGTCATCAGCACGCCCTTGAGCGCCAGGAACACCGAGTGGACCGAGAGCAGCAGCATCACGAACGCGATGAGCGCCACGATGGCCAGCACCAGCGGCTCGGTCTTGGACACCTGGTCGTCGAAGTCCTTGATCAGCGCGGTCGGGCCGCCGACGTCCACTCGTGCGGTTCCCCGGTCGGGCACCTTGGGCAGCTGCGCGCGCATCCAGCCGACGGTCTCGCGGGCGCGCATGTCCTCGGGGTCGACCGACAACACCGCGGACAGCAGGGTGCTGCCGTTGTCCTCGGCGAATTGCGGCGGCGCCACCGAGACGATGTTCGGGGCCTGCGTCATCCGCTGCCGGATCGCGCTGATGGTCTGGCTGTGTTCGGGCGAGGCGGCCCCGCCGTCCGGGAAGGTGACGAGCACCCGAATCGGGCCGAGCGCGCCGGGGCCCAGGGCCTGGGCCGCCGCGCCCACCCCGGCGCGGATTTCGTGCGACGAGTCGAACTGGCGCAGCAGGCTGTTGCCCAACACCATCGAGGAGGCCGGTGCGGCCATGACGAGCAGGACCAGCGAGGCGGCCAGCGCCGATATCCACGGCCGGCGCATCACCCAGCCGATCCAGCGGTTCCAGAACCGGGATTGGGCACCCTCCGGCCCGCGCGACCAATGCAGGAATGCCGATCGCTTGGCGGCCGAGCGTCCGAACGTCGCCAGGGCCGCGGGGGTCAGCGTGGTCGACGTCAGCATCGCGACCGCGACGGCCAGAATGGCGCCGGTGGCCATCGACTTCAGCGCCGGGGTGTTGATCACGTAGATCCCGGTGAGCGAGGCGACGACGGTCATCCCGGACAGCACCACGGCCAGCCCCGAGGTGGCCATCGCGGCATCGACGGCCTCACGCGGCTCGCGGCCGGACCGCAGCTCCTCGCGGAAACGCATCAAGATGAACAGCGAATAGTCCACGGCGAGGGCGATGCCGAACATGGAGACCGTCGAGGTCACGAACACCGACATGGTCGTGTAGGCCGACAGCAGGTAGACCAGGCCCATGGTGACCACGACCGTGCAGACGCCGAGCGCAAGCGGGATGGCCGCGGCGGCCAGCGAGCCGAACACCGCGAGCAGGACGATGAGGATCACCGGCAGGTTCCAGCGCTCGGCGGCGGCGATGTCGTGCTTGGTGTTCTGCGCCGCGGCGGCGGAGAGCGCGCCCTGGCCGATCACGTACAGCCGCACCCGCCCGTCCGCGGTCTGGCCGGGCTGGTCGCCGTTGACGCCGACCTTCTTGCGCAGCTGTTTGGCGACGTCGCTGGTGTTCCGCGAATCCAGCCGCAGCGAAAGCACGTACGGTCGGTCGGGTTGCGGTGGCCGCTGGGTGGGGTTGGGCACCTCCGAGACGCCGGGAACCTCGGCGGCGGTTTGCCTCAGCAGCGCGACCGCGTCGTTGATGTCCGAGTAGCTGGCGTCCGGGCGCGGGGCCGCCACCAGGGCGAGCGACGACGACCCCTGGTCGTGGTACAGCTCCTCGAGCTGATCGTGGACGAGCAGCGACTGCGAGCCGGCCACCTCGAAACCGCCGCCGGTCAGATTCCCCGACTGCGTCAAGGCCAGATAGACCGCCGGAACCAAAGCCAGCAACCAGCCGGTGAAGACCAACCAGCGGTACTTACGCAGGCTGCGGCTGAGGCGCATCATTAACTGCTGGATTTCGTCACTCCCCGTGTATCGCGTAACGCGTGTTGGCGAGAATACCGCAGCGACCTGTGGATGATGTGAGCTTTCTAGTTCCTGAGCTGCAACGACGGCGTTGTTGCCAAGACGCTGCCAAGCCGTTGTGAGCCGGTGACCGGCGGGACTTTCCCCACAGGGCCGCGCTCGGGCTGGCAGGGGTGCCGCCGGCGATGGCAGGATGTCGGATGGCCCGCGGAGCCCTGGGGAGTTCCGCTATCGATGAGGCCGTCCATTGCAGCCGTTTGCGAGGTGTCGATGCTGCGTGCGACGTCGCAAACACTAAGGAGTTTCCATGACGAGAGGCACCGCGACCGGGCGCCGCAGAATCTTCGCCGGGCTGATCGCCGCCACCCTGCCGTGCGCCGCCCTCGCGGTCCTGGCGGGGCCGCCGGCCACGGGCGCTACCGACCCGTGCTCGGCCAGCGAAGTCGCCCGGACGATCGGTTCGGTCTCCAAGTCGATGGGGGACTACCTGGACTCGCATCCCGAGACCAACCAGAAGATGACCTCGATGCTGCAGCAGCAGGCGGGCCCGCAGTCGATGACCGGGCTGAAGTCCTACTTCGAGGCCAACCCCAAGGTGGCCGGCGACATGACGTCGATCGCCCAGCCCCTGACCAACCTGTCGCTGCAGTGCAAGTTGCCGATCTCGCCCACCCAGGCGATGGGCATGATGCAGCAGGCGCAGGGCGCCGCCGGCGGGCTGCCCGCCCTGCCGGGTAATGCGGCGGGGGCGTCACCGCTGGCCGGCACGCCGGCCACCGGCCCCGTCGCACCGGCGCCGGCCAACACGCTGTCGGGCCCGCCGCGCGGCAACACCGCCGGCTAGTTCCCGGTTTCCGGGCTGCGATCGGGCGGCAACGGGCCCTGCAGCGCGGTCTCGGTCGGATCGTTGGTGGGCTGGTTCTGCGGCGGGGTCGGTTCGGTGTCGGGCACGGGCTCCTCGTCGTCCGGGACGGCGACGTTCTCCGTGCGGAACACGAAGAAGAACACCACCCACCCGATTGCGGACATCAGCAACCAGCTGATCAGCCGGTAGATCAGCATGGCCGAGATCGCGTTGGGCAGCGACATGCCGCTGGACACCAGCCCGGGCACCAGCACCGCCTCCACCACCAACAACCCGCCCGGCATCAGCGGTATGGTGCCGACGGCGCGGGCGGCCGCGTAGGCCACCGTGAGCCCGGCGACCGACGCGTGGTCCCCGGCGGCGTACGCCGCGAAGCCGAGGCACGCCACGTCGGCGACCCAGTTGAACATCGACCAACCGAACGCCACCCCCATGTCGCGACGGCCCAGGCTCACCGATTCCAGCTGCATCAGGGTCTGGCGCCATCTGTCCAGGCCGGTGTCGGCGGGCCGCCCGCGGACGGAGTTGACCCAGGACAACACCCGGCAGCCGATGCCGTCGATCAGCTCCGGCCGTGACGCGACGGCCTGGGCGAGAATCAGCAACGCGACGAAGCCGCCGAGGGTGAACAGCAACGAGAACGGGTTGTTCTTCGCACCGAGAAAGAACGCCCCGCCCAGCCCCAGCAGCGCAAGACCGACGGCCTGCAGGACGCCACCCATCACCAGCTGCCACGACGCGATCACCGTCGAGGCGCCCCAAAGCCGTTGCTGCCGAAGCAAAAACGTGGCGGAAAGCACCGGCCCTCCGGGCAGCGTGGTGCTCAGCGAGTTGGCGGCATAAATGGCGGCTTCGGATCGCAATTGTTTGACGTGCACGCCGGCCGACCGCAGCAGGGTGCGCTGGATTTGCGCGAAGCTATGCATCGACGCGGCCGACGCCACCACCGCCGCCAGCAGCCACCACCAGTTCGCCTCGTAGAGGCTCATCCACGCCTTGGCCAGCTGATGCCAGCCCAGGGCGACCTCCGCGGCAAGCACGATGGCGACGATCCCGAGGATGACCCACCGCAGCCACCAGTACTTCCCGCGCGGGGCCTCTTCGCGCGGGAAGTCGAGATTGCGGGCGGGTGCGTCGTGCGACACGTGATTTAGGGTAACGGTGCAGGTGGCGCGGGGATCGCCGCGCGTCGCCGACCGTGTCGTGGAAGTTCCGGGGTCGTAACCGGATCGTGCCGGGGTGGCCGCGTCGGGCCCACGTTGCGGACGGGTCTGCCACGTTTGGCGGTGCCCCGCGCCGGATAGGCTCACCCAATGCCGGCAAACACCGACGACGCTTCGGTCGAACCGCTCGTCCGCAAGACCGCAGCCTGGGCCTGGCGTTTGCTGGTGATCCTCGTCGCGGTCGTCGCCCTGCTCTGGGTGGTGAAAAAGCTCGAGATCATCGTCGTGCCGGTGCTGGTGGCTTTGCTGGTCAGCGCGCTGCTGCTGCCGGTGGTGGACTGGCTGGATCGGCGGGGCCTGCCCCGCGGCGGCGCGGTGGCGATGGTGTTGCTGGGCGGCTTCGCGATACTGGGCGGCATCCTGGCGTTCGTCGTCATCCAGTTCATCGACGGTGTGCCCGGCCTGACCGAGCAGGTGACCCGCAGCATCGAGTCCACCCGGCGCTGGCTGATCCACGGGCCCGCGCACCTGCGCAGCGAACAGATCGACAACGCGGGCAACGCCGCGATCGAGGCGTTGCGCAACAACCAGGCCAAGCTGGAAAGCGGTGCCCTGTCGACCGCGGCCACCATCACCGAGCTGGTCACCGCGGCGGTGTTGGTGCTGTTCACGTTGATCTTCTTCCTCTACGGCGGCCGCAACATCTGGGCATACGTGGTCAAGATCTTCCCGGCCGACGTCCGGGACCGGGTGAGCGAGGCGGGCCGCGCCGGCTACGGATCGCTGACCGGGTATGTGCGGGCCACCTTTCTGGTGGCCCTGACCGACGCGGCCGGGGTGGGCACGGGCCTTGCGATCATGGGCATCCCGCTCGCGCTGCCGCTGGCGTCCCTGGTGTTCCTGGGGGCCTTCATCCCGCTCGTCGGTGCGTTGATCTCGGGTCTGCTGGCCGTGGTGGTCGCCCTGCTGGCCAAAGGCGTTGTGTACGCGCTGATTACCCTGGGTCTGCTGATCGCGGTGAACCAGCTCGAGGCCCATGTGCTGCAGCCGCTGGTGATGGGCCGCGCCGTCTCGATTCACCCGCTCGGGGTGGTGTTGGCCATCTCCGCCGGTGGCGTGCTCGCCGGGATCGTCGGTGCGCTGCTGGCCGTGCCGACGGTCGCGTTCCTCAACAACGCGATGCAGGTGCTGCTCGCCCCGGATCCGGCCGCCGAAGCCGAGAAGCAGACCGAAGAGGCCGACGAGGGCAGCATCCTGCAGGCCGAACCGGACGAACCCGCAAAGGCCGACTAAGGCCTACAGCCGACCCTCGCGGCGCAGCAGATCCTGGGCGGACAAGCCGCCGCCCGAACGCCGGCGCTGGCGCGCGTCGCCGTTATCGGCCTGTCCGCGGGGGTTCAGCTTCTCCGTGGCGGCGTCGGCTTCGTCGCCCTCCGGCCGCGCGGACGGGAAGGCGGTGGTGGGTTCGACGGCGTCGCCCGTGTCGTCAGAACGGTTGGGGGGCACCGGGATCGCCCGGGTTTCGCCGCCGGACGGTGGTGCCGGCGGCGCGGCCGGCCCAGGGGCGGGAGGTCGCGCCGGCGGGGCGGCGTTGGCCGGCCGCTCGTGGGCCGGGTGGTGCGCTGGGCTGGCGGGAGCGGCGTTGGGCACCGAGAGGCGCGTCGTCTTGGCCTCCGTCGGCGCACCCGGGCGGGTCTGCAGCCGCGTGGTGTTGGCGGCATCGGACGGGGGCGCCGCGGGGCGCATCGCCGCGCCCGCGGGCACTTCCGTGCCGGGCTTGGGTTCGGCCGGCCCCGGACGGGTTGCGCGTGACGGCTCGAGGGCCGCGGGGTGGGTGGGGTCGTGCGGCTGGCGCGGCGCGGCCGCGACCAGGCTAGCCGCCACCGGGGGTCGCGCGGGCCGCCCGTTGAGGGTCGGCCGCTTGCGCTCGTCGGGAAGGTCGATCTCGCCCAGCCCGATCTTGTTTTGCAGGCGCCTCGCCCAGCGCGGGGCCCACCAGCAGTCGTCGCCGAGCAGTTTCATCACCGACGGCACCAGGAACATCCGGACCACGGTGGCGTCCAGCAACAGCGCCGCCATCAGGCCGAACGCCAGGTATTTCATCAGCACCAGGTCGGAGAACACGAAGGAACCGGCGACCACCGCGAGCACGAGCGCGGCGGCCGTGATCAGGCGACCGGTCGTCGCGGTGCCGATCCGGATGGCCTCGGCGGTCGACATGCCACGTTCGCGCGCCTCGACCATGCGCGAGACCAGGAACACCTCGTAGTCGGTGGCCAGACCGAACCCGACGGCGACCACGAGCGCGATCACCACCACCATCAGCGGGGTCGGCGTGAAGTTCAGCACGCCCGATAGGTGCCCGTCGACGAAGATCCAGGTCAGGATGCCCATCGTGGATCCGAGCGTCAACGCGCTCATCACCGCGGCCTTGACCGGCAACACCACCGACCCGAACGCCAGGAACATCAACAGCATGGTCGCGCCCAGCAGCAGCACCAGCATCAGCGGAGCCTTATCGAACAGGCTGTGAATGCTGTCCTGTTCTAGGGCGGGCGTGCCGCCGACATAGAGGTTGAGCCCCTTCGGGGGGTTCACGGCCCGCAGTTCGGCGATCTTCTTGGCGGCATCGTTCTTGTTGAGCAGGCCGTTCTGGATCACCCGCACCGAGCCGTCCTTGGGCACGGTCGTCCCATTGGGGCCGGCGACGCAAGGGTTGCCGGCGATGGCCGGACACGGCCGCTCCTGCCACTGCTTGTCGGTGAACCCGCCGATCGAGGAAATCCGGTTGCGGATGTCGGCCACCTGCTGGTCGGTCACCTTGCTGCCATTGGTGCTCTGGATCACCATGGTCAACTGTTCGGTCCGGTAGCCGGGGAATTGCTTGTCGAAGTGTTCCTGCGCCAGGCGCACCGAATTGTTTGGCGGCAAATACTTTTCGCTCATGCCGCCGAACGACAGGTTGCCCAGCGGGATGACCAGCAAGATCATGCCGACGGCGATCGGGATGGCGAACGCCAGCGGTCGCTTCATCACCCAGTTGACCAGCTTGCCCCAGAAGCCGGCCTCGACCTCTTCGCGGGTCTTGGTCTTCTGCAGCCGGTCGGCGAGCCAGTTCAGGTAGGCGCGCGACCACTTCCAGTTCCGCAGGAACGGCACCCGGAACGCGGTCCGCACGCCGAGCGCGTCGACGTGGCGGCCCAGGATGCCCAGGCAGGCCGGCAGGAACGTGATCGATAGCAACGCGGCAAGGCCCACCGCGGCGAAGATCGCATAGGTCAGCGAATGCACGAAGCCCTGCGGCAGCACCAGCAGGCTGGCGCTGGACGCGATGATCAGCACCGCCGAGAACGTCACGGTGCGCCCGGCCGTCATCACGGTTCTTCGCACCGCGGCCTCGGTGTCGTAGCCCTCGGCGATCTCCTCTCGGAACCGGCTCACCACGAAGAGTCCGTAGTCGATGGCGATACCCAGGCCGATCAGGGACACCACCGGTTGCGCGAAGAAGTGCACCGGGCCGAACACGGCGACCAGGCGCAGGATCCCGAGCGAGCCGGCGATGCTCAGGCCGCCGACGATGGCCGGTAGTCCGGCCGCGATGGCGCCGCCGAACACCAGGAACAGCACGACGGCCACCAGCGGCACCGCAAGGACCTCCATGCGACGCTGGTCGGTCGCGATGGTGCCGGTCAGGGCGTTGGCGATCGGCTCCAGGCCGGCGAGTTCCACCGCGCCGCCGTTGAGCTTCTGCAGACCCGGCGCGATGGCCTTGTAATTATTGAGAATGCTGTCGTCGTCGTCGCCCTTGAGCGGGATGGACACGAAGGTGTGCTTCTTGTCATCGCTGACCATTCCCTTGATGACCGGGTTCGTGCTGTCCGGTGCCGCCAGCCAGCCGGCCCAGCCGACGACCTGGTCGGGATGGTCGGTCTTGAACTTGTTGAGCTCGCCGACGACCTTGTCCCGCCACGCCGTGTCATCGACCGTCTGGCCGTTGGGAGCCGTAAAGGTGGCCACCACGTGGCTGGTCCGGTCCCGGCCGTAGGTCTTGTCGCCCAGCACCGAGGCCTTGACCGATTGGCTGCCGTCGTCGTAGAAGCCGCTCTGGGTGACATGCTTGCCGAGGCTGACCCCGAAGACGCCGCCGAGGAGGCACAGAGCTACCGTGACCCCGATAACGATGTACCGGTAGCGGTACACAGTTCGACCCCACCAGGCGAACACGCAAGCTCCTTACTGGATCGTTAACGACCCGCGCATCGGTTTTCCAGTGTCACACACGCGCGGTCAACAGAGCGGACAGCGGCCGGAACGGCTGCAGCCATGCTCCCTGGTCAGGCAGCGAATCTAGGCCGATTCGCGGCAAGGGCTCCCGGAACACACCGCTGATGTCTTCCAGGTCGACAAAGTCCAAGGTATCCGACGCTAGCGCCCAACTCGCATGTTCGCGAAATCCGATGACTTGAACCGTGACCCCGGAGCGTGCTATCTCCTCCAGCGGTTGACGAAAGGCCTGGCCGTCGGCGGAAGCCACCACCAGCGCCGCCAGCCCTTCGCTGCGTCGCAGTTCGATGTGGGCGAGCATGTCGCGGTCGACGTCGCTGTCCTCGTCGATCTTCGGTTTGGCGAACACCGCGAATCCCACGTTGCGCAGGGCGTCCACCCAGGGCCGCACGACCTCGGCGCTGGCGGGCGCGATGTTGGTGAAGACGGTGGCCTCGGGTTCGACCACGACGCCCGGGCGGCCGGCACTGATCTCTGCCGTGCGGCCCAGCAACCAACGCCCGAGGGCGTCGAACCGCGGACGCTCCAGGGCGGTGGGGCGTCGCCCCAGGATCGACCCGAGTCCCATGTCGAGGTTGGGCGCGTCCCAGACCAGCAAAACGCGTCCGCCCGGCGGTGAGAAGCTTCCGAGCGCATCATCGGGCAACGCCGGCAAAGGTTCAGCTGCCGCGGTCTGTTCTTCCGCCAGGCTCATGGTCATCGCCTACTCATGTCGTAGCCAGATGAATTCGGTCACGGCGCTGCCCGCCTCGTGGGCCTTCGTCTCGTATTTCGTGGTGGGCCGCGCCACCGAGATCGGCAGCCGGCTGCCGGCATCGGCGCGACGCAGCCGCGGCTCGGCGTCGCCGAGCGCGCCGATATGTTCGGCGTACCCGGGATGGTCCGTCGCGGCGTGCAGGACACCACCAGGGAGTAACCGGTCGGCGATGAGGCCAACCGTGCCCGGTTGCAGAAACCGGCGCTTGTGGTGACGGGCCTTGGGCCAGGGATCGGGAAAGAACACGCGCACCCCGGTCAGCGAACCGGACGGGATCAGCCGCTGCAGCACCTCGACCCCGTTGCCGCGGATCAAGCGGATGTTGCCGACCCCGTCGCGGTCGATCGCGCACAGCAGTTGCGCGAGCCCGCGTTTGTAAATTTCCACCGCGATCACATCGACATCCGGCTCATCCTTGGCCATCGCCAGCGTGGATATGCCGCTGCCGCAACCGATTTCGAGCACCAGCGGCGCCTGGCGGCCAAACCATGCGCGGGTGTCCAGCCGCGGATCCCCGCCGCCCTCGCCCGGGGCGTCCAGGGATAGGCCAAGCTCCGGCCACAGCCGCTCCCAGGTTTGCCGCTGGGCGTCGGAAAGGGCGGATCGTCGGGAGCGAAAGCTCGATGCCGGAAGGTAGCGCTGGCCGCGACGGTCGTCCGACTCCTCCTCAGGCGCGTCGGGGAAAGCTCCCGCCCGGGGTTGCGCATGCATTTGTCCATGGTGGCCCATAACCGAGTGATGTAGCCGCCCCTGGTCCAGATTGATACCCAACAGTTGCCTTCGGCTGGTAACAGTCAAACGGTGGCTCGCATCAAAGTGACGCAAGTGCCACCATTCGGTGGGACCCGACCGGCCCCCGGGTCGGATCCATCGAACCGAACGCAGGACATGAGGGGACGATGAGCGGACAAGGACACCAAGATTTCGTCGACGAGCTGGCGCGATTCGCCGCCGGCCACGCCGACCCTCGCGTGACGGCCATCGCCGAGCGAACGGCCGCGCCCCTGCGCGCGCTGGTCCGGGGACGCCGTGGCGTCGGGTGCGTCACGGTGGCGCGGGCGCTGGACCGCGCCGGAGCCGCCGCGGGGATCTCGGTGACGACCGCCGGCGGTCGCGAAGTCGACGTCGTCGTGTACGTGACCACCGAGGTCGTCAAACCGGAAGACATCGACGCGATCGGCGCCGCCGGGCGCCCGGTGTTGGCGGTGCTGAACAAAGCCGACCTGGCCGGGTCCCTCGCCCGCGGGGACGGGCCGATCGCGGCAGCGCGAACGCGGTGCGCGGAGCTTGCCGAACTCGCGGGCGTGCCCACGGTGCCGATGGCCGGCCTGCTCGCCGTCGCCGAGGTCGACGACCTGGACGCCCCGCTGTGGGCGGCGCTGCGGACGCTGGCCGCGCACCCCGGGGTGGCCACCTCCCTCGACGGCTCGTTCGCCGGGTTCATGTCGGCGGACAATCCGGTGCCGGCCGACGTGCGGCTGCGCCTGCTCAACACCCTGGACCTATTCGGCATCGCGCTCGGCGTTGCCGCGGTCCGGCAGGGCAGGACGGCCGCGCAGGTGCGGGCCCTGCTGCGCCGGACGAGCGGTGTCGACGCCGTGCTGTCCCAGATTGCGATCGCCGGCGCCGAAGTGCGCTACCAGCGGGTGCTGGACGCCGTCGCGGAATTGGAGGCGCTGGCGGTCGGCTTGGACGAATCCGCGGAGACGATTAGCGGATTCCTGTCGCACGACGACACGGTGGTGGCCCGGATGGCGGCCGCCGTCGACCTGGCGGAGTCGGCCGGGCTGGGCCCGGACCACGGGGAACCGGCTGACTGGGACCGCGACCCGTCCGCGCACCTGCCCCGCGCGGTGCGGTGGCAGCGCTACAGCCGGGCGTCGGCGAGCGAGCTGCACCGCGCTTGCGGGGCCGACATCGCCAGGGGATCGATGCGGCTGTGGTCGCAGGCGTGCGGGTCGCTGCCCGGGGAGCCGCAGGCGGAGTGGCGATGAGCGCCGACAAGCACGACGATCCGGTCGCTCGAGTCGACGCGCTGGTGGCGAGCATCGGTCCGGAGCTGAATGCGCCCGCCATCCACCGCCGTGACGTGGTGCTGGTGACCGGGCCGTGGATGGCCGGGGTGACCGCGGTGGCCGCGGCGCTGCGCGAGCGGCTGCCGGAGCACAAGTTCGTCGAGTCGGTGGACCTGGGCCCGGGCGAGGCGCCGACGGCTGTGGTGTTCGTCGTCTCGGCCGCGGCCCACCTCACGCAGTCCGACTGTGCGCTGCTGGACGCCGCCGCCGCGCACACCGATGTGGTGGTCGGAGTGGTGTCCAAGGTCGACGTGCATCGCGCCTGGCGCGACGTGCTGGCCGCCAACCGCGAAACGTTGGCCGCGCACGCGCCGCGTTACCGCGGCGTGCCCTGGGTGGGAGCGGCCGCCTTGCCCGACCTCGGCGAGCAGGACGTCGACGATTTGGTGCAGACACTGTCGACGCGATTGGCCGACTCCGAGCTCGCGCGCCGAAACCGGCTGCGGGCGTGGGAGTTCCGGCTCAAGACCGTCGTGCAGCGGTTCGACCGCGACGCCGACGGCGCCGGGCGGCGGGCACGGGTCGACGCGTTGCGCGACGAGCGCAGCACGGCGCTGCGGCAGCGGCGCGAGGCGAAGACCGAGCGCACCATCACGTTGCGCGGTCAGATTCAGCAGGCGCGGGTGCAGCTGTCCCACTTCGCGCGCAATCGTTGCTCGTCGGTGCGCCGCGAGCTGCAGGAAGACGCCGCGGGATTGTCCCGGCGCCACATGCCCGGCTTCGAGGCGCACACGCGTGGCCGGCTGGACGAGGTGGTCGCCGAAGTGAACGAGGGCACCGCCAGCCACCTCGCTGATGTCGCGCACGTGGTGGGGGTCGCGACGACCCTGCCGGCAGTCGAGGAGCTGCCGACGGTCGATATCCCTCCGCCCCCGCTGAAATCGCGGCGGCACGAGACCTGGCTGATGATGCTGCTGGGCGCCGGGTTCGGCCTGGGCGTGGCGCTGACCCTGAGCCGGTTGCTGAGCGGGCCGGCCGCTCGGCTCAGTCCCGCGCTGTCCGTCGTCGCGGCGGTGACGTGCGTGGCGATCGGGCTGGCGGTCACCCTCCTGGTGGTCAATATCCGTAGCCTGCTGCGCGACCGGGCGCTGCTGGACCGCTGGGCGGGCGAGGTGACCTCCTCGCTGCGATCGGTGGCGGAGGAGCTGGTGGCGACCCGCGTCCTGGTGGCCGAGTCGGTACTCAGCAAGGCGGTCCTGGCCCAGGACGAGGTGGAGAACGCCGAGGTGAGCGACCAGGTCAGCGCCATCGACCGCGAGCTGCGCGCGCATGCCATGGCCGCGTCGCGGGCCGCCGCCGCCCGGGAGCGGGAGCTGCCGACGGTGTTGGCGGCCCTGGACGTCATACGTGCGGAACTGGGTGAAGCGGGTATATCTCCAGCCGCCGATGAAGCGTCCGAGGGCAAATCGGGCGAAGAAATCGAGGCAACCGAAAAACCGGCTTCTAGGAGCGGCGATGGAGATTCTGACGGATCTTCTGAATCGTTGTTGTGAGAAGGCTTATACCTGCCCGAGACTTCCCCGACAAGGTGCTCACGATAACCTGTAGTTAACGCCACCATGTCAACCGTTGTGTGGGCGACCGCATATGCGATAGGCACCAAAAGCAGCCCGAGTACGCAGAAGAATTCAGGAGACTTCGATGACCTCAGCGACCATTCCCGGATTGGACACCGCACCCACGAAGCATCAGGGGCTGCTGTCGTGGGTACGGGAGGTCGCCGAGCTGACGCAGCCCGAGCGCGTGGTGTTCACCGACGGGTCCGCCGAAGAGTTCGATCGGCTCGCCGGTCAGCTGGTCGAGGCGGGCACGTTCACGAAGCTGAACGAGAAGAAGCACCCGAATTCCTACCTGGCGTTGTCCGACCCGTCCGACGTGGCACGGGTGGAGTCGCGGACCTTCATCTGCTCCGAGCGCGAGATCGACGCCGGCCCCACCAACAACTGGATGGAACCGGCCGAGATGCGGGCCCTGATGACCGACCTGTACCGCGGCTGCATGCGCGGCCGCACCATGTACGTGGTGCCGTTCTGCATGGGCCCGCTCGGCGCGGAGGACCCCAAGCTGGGCGTGGAGATCACCGACTCCGAGTACGTCGTCGTGTCCATGCGCACGATGACCCGGATGGGCAAGGCGGCCCTGGAAAAGATCGGCGACGACGGGTTCTTCGTCAAGGCGCTGCACTCGGTGGGTGCGCCGCTGGAGCCCGGCCAGCAGGACGTGCCGTGGCCCTGCAATGACACCAAGTACATCACCCACTTCCCGGAGACCCGCGAGATCTGGAGCTACGGCTCCGGCTACGGCGGCAACGCGCTGCTGGGTAAGAAGTGCTACTCGCTGCGCATCGCGTCGGCGATGGCCCACGACGAGGGCTGGCTGGCCGAGCACATGCTGATCCTCAAGCTGATCTCCCCGGAGAACAAGGCGTACTACTTCGCCGCGGCCTTCCCGTCGGCGTGCGGCAAGACCAACCTCGCGATGCTGCAGCCCACCATCCCGGGCTGGCGCGCCGAGACCCTGGGCGACGACATCGCCTGGATGCGGTTCGGCAAGGACGGCCGGCTGTACGCGGTCAACCCCGAGTTCGGTTTCTTCGGGGTGGCGCCGGGCACCAACTGGAAGTCCAACCCCAACGCCATGCGCACCATCGCCGCGGGCAACACCGTCTTCACCAACGTCGCGCTCACCGACGACGATGAGGTGTGGTGGGAAGGCCTGGAGGGCGAGCCGGATCACCTGATCGACTGGAAGGGCAACGACTGGTACATCCGCGAGACGGAAACCAAAGCCGCCCACCCGAACTCGCGCTACTGCACGCCGATGTCGCAATGCCCCATCCTCGCGCCGGAGTGGGACGACCCGCAGGGCGTGCCGATCTCGGGCATTCTGTTCGGCGCTCGTCGCAAGACCACGGTGCCACTGGTGACGCAGGCCCGCGACTGGCAGCACGGCGTGTTCATGGGCGCCACCATGGGCAGCGAGCAGACCGCCGCCGCCGAAGGCAAGGTCGGCACGGTGCGCCGCGACCCGATGGCCATGCTGCCGTTCCTCGGCTACCACGTCGGTGACTACTTCCAGCACTGGCTCGACCTCGGCAAGAACTCCGACGAGTCCAAGATGCCGAAGGTGTTCTTCGTCAACTGGTTCCGCCGCGGCGACCAGGGCGAGTTCCTGTGGCCGGGCTTCGGCGAGAACAGCCGCGTGCTGAAGTGGATCGTCGACCGCATCGAACACCAGGCCGGCGGCCAGGACACCGCGATCGGCATCGTGCCGACCGCCGCGGACCTGGACCTGGACGGCCTCGACGTCGAGCCCGAAGACGTCGCCAAGGCGCTCGCGGTCAACACCGACGAGTGGCGCCAGGAGCTTCCGCTGATCGAAGAGTGGTTCGAGTTTGTCGGCGACAAGCTGCCCACCGGCGTCAAGGACGAGTTCGAGGCGCTCAAGCAGCGCCTGGCCGACGCCGACTAGGCGCCGATCGGGTCGATCGGACCGTCGGCCATGACCACTTGACACCCGTCAAGTTTTTCGGCGGTACAGTCTGCCCATGCAGATTCGCGAGCACCTCGGCGCCGGCAAGCCCGCCGTCATTCTCCACCCGTCCGGGACGGTCATCACCTTCGACGAGCTGGAGGCGCGGGCCAACCGGCTGGCGCACTTTTTCCGGCGGGCCGGCCTCGTCGAGGGCGACGCCGTCGCGATCCTGATGGAGAACAACGAACACATGCACGCGGTCATGTGGGCGGCGCGGCGCAGCGGTCTCTACTACGTCCCGATCAATACCCACCTGACCGCCGCCGAGGCCGCCTACATCGTCGACAACAGCGCCGCCAAGGCGATCATCGGCTCGGCGGCGCTGCGGAAGACGTGCGAGAACCTGGCCGAGCATTTGCCGGCCGGCCTGCCCGGGTTGCTGCTGATCGCGGATGACGATCTCGAGGGCTGGCAGCGTTACCCCGAATGCGTTGCGGGCGAGCCGGACACCCCGATCGACGACGAACGCGAAGGCGACCTGCTGCAGTATTCGTCGGGCACCACCGGCCGGCCTAAGGGCATCAAACGCGAACTGCCACACGTGCCGCCGTCCGAGGCGCCCGGCATGATGTCGGCCCTGGTCAGCTTCTGGATGAACCCGGATTCGATCTATCTGAGCCCGGCGCCGCTCTATCACACCGCGCCGTCGGTGTGGTCGATGAGCGCGCAGGCGGGCGGGGTCACCACCGTGGTGCTGGAGAAATTCGATCCCGAAGGCTGCCTCGACGCCATTCAGCGGCACCGTGTCACGCACGGGCAGTTCGTCCCGGCGATGTTCACCCGGATGCTGAAACTGCCCGAGGCGGTGCGTAATTCGTACGACCTGTCCAGCCTGCAGCGGGTCATGCACGCGGCGGCGCCGTGCCCGGTGGAGATCAAGAAGCGGATGATGGACTGGTGGGGGCCGATCATCGACGAGTACTACGCCTCCTCCGAGGCGATCGGGTCGACGCTGATCAGCGCCGAGGAATGGCTGGCGCATCCGGGCTCGGTCGGCAAGCCGATGGCGTGCGAGATCCACATTCTGGACGAGAACGGCAACGAGCTGCCGCCGGGCCATCCGGGCGAGATCTACTTCGCGGGCGGCTACAGCTTCGAATATCTCAACGACGACGCGAAAACCGCTGCGTCCCGGGACAAGCGCGGGTGGACGACGGTCGGCGACATCGGTTACGTCGACGACGAGGGCTATCTCTACCTCACCGATCGGCGCCACCACATGATCATCTCGGGCGGGGTGAACATCTACCCGCAGGAAACCGAGAATCTTTTAGTCACCCACCCGAAGGTGTTGGACGCGGCGGTGTTCGGCGTTCCCGACGACGAGATGGGGCAACGGGTGTTGGCGGCCGTGCAGACCGTCGACCCGGCGGACGCCACGGACGAATTCGCCGACGAGCTGTTGGCATGGTTGCGAGATCGCCTGGCGCACTACAAGTGTCCGCGCTCGATCGCGTTCGAGGCGCAGCTGCCGCGCACCGACACCGGCAAGCTCTACAAGAACGGGCTGATCGAGAAATACTCGGTGTGACCCATGCTCCGGGTGCTGGACCTGTCGAGCCCCCCGGATGCCGGCCCCGAACCCGGCACCGCGGCCCCTCCGGGGGTGATCCTGGCGCATGGCGCGGCCGCCGACCTCGCCTGCCACGAATCATGGCTTCAGGCGGCGACTTTCACGCTGACCGAAGACCGCTGCGACGATCGCCGGGTGGTCACCGTCGACTCGGTGCCCGCCGCGCTGGCCGAGCTGACCGCGCGCTGCCAGCACTGGCCGCAGGCCAGCAATGTCTGTGACGACGTGTTGCGCGGGGTCGACCCGGGTGGGCCCGCGCTGTCGGCGGTGGTTACCGAGTCGCTTGCCTATTCGACCCTGCAGGCGGGTCCCGAGTTCGCGCGCTGGCTGCACGCACGCGGTCCGGCCGAGCTGCCCGACATCGCCGAGCCGGTGCGGACCCGCCGCGACGGCGACACGCTGCGCATCGCGTTCAACCGCCCGCAACGCCACAACGCCTTTTCCACCGACGCCCGGGCCGCGCTGCTGGAGGCGCTGACCGTCGCGCAACTCGATCCGTCGGTGACCGGGATCGTGTTGAGCGGCAACGGACCGTCGTTCTGCAGCGGTGGTGACCTCGCCGAATTCGGTACCTTCGCCGACCCGGCGAGCGCGCACCTGGCCCGCACCCGGCACAGCCCTGCCCTGGCACTCGATGCGCTGACCGCCCGGCTCGGCCGCGCCTGCAGGGCGGAGGTGCACGGCCGCGTGCTGGGCAGCGGGCTGGAGATGGCGGCGTTCTGTGGATGGGTGACCGCGCACGAGGATTCGGTGTTCGGGCTACCCGAACTTCAGCTGGGGCTGATCCCCGGCGCCGGCGGGACGCTCAGCGTCACCCGCCGGATCGGCCGGTGGCGCACCGCCTATCTCGTGCTGTCCGGCCGCACCATCGACGCCGGCACCGCGCTGGCCTGGGGTTTGGTCGACGCTATTGACGCCTAAAGCGTTGTCAGAAGCCCGAATACGTGGTGGTCGTGGTCGACGGCAGGTTCGAGACGGCGATCACGCCGATGGCGACGTACAGGATCACCATGATCACGGCGAACACCGCACCGACCACGGCGCCGATGATGGCCCACTTCTTGGCGTTGTTGGCCGCCTCCTGCGCCTCGGCGTACCGGCCCTGGGCCCATAGCCCGGACACCTTGGTGGAGTACACGATCGACACGATTCCGATCGGCAGGCAGCACAGCACGGTGCACAGGATGGCCCAGACGAGGTAGTTCTCCGGCTCAGGCTGGCCCTGCCAGCCCGGCTGCGGTGGCTGCCAACCCGGTTGCTGGGCCGGCCAACCCGGCTGCTGGCCCTGCCAAGGCGGCGGCTGTCCCTGCCATTCCGGCTGCTGGCCCTGCCATTCCGGGGAGCCTTCGCCGTAGGGCCCTGGGGGATAACTCATGGCAGCCGACTTTCTTTCGTTGCAGTAACTTTTAATTCCGTGCAGCTTTGCTGAGAAGTCAGGCAAGAATACAGCACGCCCCGACGTCAAGCCCGCACATTCGGGCGCGGGGCTCAGATGCCGCCCCGCGCCACCAACTGCCCGGCGATCACGTTGCGCTGAATCTCGTTGGTGCCCTCGCCGACGATCATCAGGGGCGCGTCGCGGAAGTAGCGTTCCACGTCGTATTCGCACGAGTAACCGTAGCCACCGTGAATCCGGACGGCGTTCAGGGCGATCTCCATTGCCACTTCGGAGGCGAACAGCTTGGCCATCCCGGCTTCCATGTCGCAGCGCTCGCCGCTGTCGTAGCGCTCGGCGGCGTAGCGGGTGAGCTGACGGGCGGCCGTCAGTTTCGTCGCCATGTCGGCCAGGTAATTGCCCACCGACTGATGCTTCCAGATGGGCCGGCCGAAGCTCTCCCGTTGCTGCGCATAGGCCAGCGCGTCCTCGAGCGCCGCGGTGCCGACACCCAGCGCCCGGGCGGCCACCTGGATGCGGCCCGTCTCGAGTCCCTTCATCATCTGCGAAAAGCCTTCGCCCATCTGGCCGCCCAGCACCGCCGACTCGGGTGCCACGAAGTTGTCGAAGGAGAGCTCGCACGACTCGACGCCCTTGTAGCCCAGCTTGGGCAGGTCCCGCGACACAGTGAGGCCGGGCCCGTGCTGGACGAGCACGATCGAGATGCCGCGGTGGCGGGGCGTGGCATTCGGATCGGTCTTGCACAGCAGCGCGATCAGTCCGGACCGCCGCGCATTGCTGATCCAGGTCTTGGAGCCGTTGATCCGCAGGCCGCCAGGGGCGCCGTCCGCGCCGTCGAAAGGCAGGGCGGTCGTCGTCATGTTCTGCAAGTCCGACCCGCCGCCCGGTTCCGTCAACGCCATCGTGGCCCGCAGCTCGCCGGACGCCATCGCCGGCAGGTAGGCCCGCTTTTGTTCCTCGGTCCCGAACAGGACCAGCAGCTTGGCCACCACGGTGTGCCCGCCCATCGCCCCGGCCAGGCTCATCCAGCCGCGGGCCAGCTCTTCGGTGACCCTTACGTAACAGGGCATGGACACCGGCGATCCGCCGTATTCCTCCGGAATAGCCAGGCCGTAAATGCCGATCCGCTTCATCTGCTCGATCCACGCCTCGGGATAGGTGTTGGCGTGCTCGACCTCGCGGACGGTCGGCTTGACGTCGCGGTCGATGAACGCCCGCACCGTGGCCACCAGCATGTCCTCTTCGTCATTCACCTGCTGTCGCCCTCCAGCGTTGATGGTGACGACCCGCTTCGCACGGCTTCGCCGCGCTCGCGATCGCCACGAGGTTGTTCGGTGGCGACCCGCTTCGCCCGGCTTCGCCGCGCTCGCGATCGCCACGAGGTTGACCCTCTATTCCACACCCTGCCAGCATGTGGCGTTGTGACTAGTGACGGGTATGCCCGGACCCGCCCCGGCGGGCCGTACTTCGACGACCTCTCGGTCGGCCAGGTCTTCGACTGGGCGCCCGCGGTCACGCTGTCCTCGGGGCTGGCCGCGGCCCACCAGGCGATCGTGGGTGACCGGCTGCGCTTGGCGTGCGATGCCGTGCTGTGCACCGCCGTGACCGGCGTGCCGGGACCGCTGGCGCACCCGGCGCTGGTGTGTGACGTCGCGATCGGCCAGTCGACACTGGCCACCCAGCGCGTCAAGGCCAACCTGTTCTACCGCGGCCTTACGTTTCACCGGTTCCCCGTCATCGGCGACACCATCTACACCCGCACCGAAGTGGTTGGGCTACGGGCCAATTCGCCGAAGCCTGGCCGGGCGCCGACGGGGCTGGCGGCGCTTCGGATGATCACGATCGACCAGGCCGATCGACTGGTCCTCGACTTCTACCGGTGCGCGATGCTGCCGGCCGGCCCGGACTCGAATCCCCCTGCTGCGCCCGGCGACGACCTGTCCGGAATCGGCGCCGGCGCGCCCGGCCCGGCCACCGACCCCGTCGCACACTGGGACGGCGAGGTGTTCCGAACCAAGGTGCCCGGTCCGCACTTTCACTCAAGCCTGGCCGGCGCGGTGCTGTGCAGCACGGCTGACGTGGTGAGCAGCGCGCCCGAGCTGGCCCGGCTCACTTTGAACATCGCTGCCACCCACCATGATTCGCGGGTTAGTGGGCGCCGACTGGTCTACGGCGGCCATACCATCGGGCTGGCGCTCGCGCAGGCGAGCAGGCTACTGCCCAACCTCGCGACGGTGCTGGGCTGGCAGTCCTGCGATCACACCGGGCCCGTCCACGAGGGCGACACCCTCTACAGCGAGTTGCACGTCGAGTCCGCCGAGCCGACCGACCACGGGGGCGTCCTGGGGCTGCGGTCACTGGTTTACGCCATCAGCGACGTCGCGGGTGAACCCGACCGCGCTGTGCTGGACTGGCGATTCAGCGCGCTGCAGTTCTAGGCGCGCACCACGAGCACAATGGGGAACGTGAGCTCGGCTACGTCGATGTGGGGGAGCAGCGGGCTGGCCTATCTGACCGGCCTGCCGGATGGGCCGCCCGACTTCTCCCGCGCGAACGTGCTGACCCACGCCCGGCGGGTGGCCGCGGCCGTGGCCGAGCGCTGGGGCATCACCGTCGATGTCGCGGGCCTGCTGGCCGGGCGGGCCGCCTTGCTGGGCCTGACCCGCGGCGGCCGGGTGTCCGCCGGTGGCGCCACCCGGTTGTTGGGCGCCGCCGACGGCTGGTGTGCGATCACGCTGTCGCGCCCGGACGACGTCGCCGCCGTTCCCGCGCTGGTGCAGACCGATGAGGCTGCCTGCGACCCCTGGCCGACGTTGCGGCGCTGGGCGGCAACGCAACCCCTTTGCGCGATCGTGGAGCGCGCAACGCTGCTCGACATCCCCGCGGCGGGTCTGGGCGAAGCCGCGGCCGCCCCGCCGCGAACACGGCCACGGGGCGGCCGCGGACCGGCGCGCGACATCACGGGGCTGCTGGTCGCCGACCTGTCCTCGATGTGGGCGGGCCCGCTGTGCGGACAGCTGCTGGCCAGTGCCGGGGCGACCGTCGTGAAGGTCGAGCGCCCGGACCGCCCGGACGGTACCCGCGGCGGCAACCGGGCGTTCTTCGACTGGGTGAACGGTCAAAAGCTTTCGTACTGTGTCGATTTCGACGGGCAGGCCGACGAGTTGCGCGAGTTGCTCACCGCCGCCGACGTGGTCATCGAGGGCTCGCGCCCCGCGGCGCTGGCGCGGCGCCGGCTCGGGCCGGACGATGTTCAGCCGGGTCGAGGCCGAATCTGGTTGCGCATCAACGGATATGACGACGCCAGGCCGGCGTTCGGCGATGACGCGGCGGTGGGTGGCGGCCTCGTCGGCGTCGCCGCCGACGGACCGGTGTTCTGCGGTGACGCCATCGCCGATCCGCTGACGGGGCTGGAGGCCATGCGGGCGGTCGCCGAATCACTGGGCCGCGGTGGCGGCGAGCTCATCGAGGTCTCCATGGCCGCCGTCGCCGCCGGTTACGCGGCGCTGCCGACCCAAGCGTCGCTCTCGGACCTGCTCGCCCCGCCCCCGCCGGTTCCGCCGCCGGGCCGCCCGGCGGCGCGGCTGGGCGCCGACAACGCGGCGGTGCGCACAATGGTGGCCGAACGAGGCTGCCCGCCATGCTGATTCGGCGCGCCACGCTGCTGGACGGGACGACCACCGACGTCCGGGTCGGCGAGCAGATCGACGAAATCGGCGATGGCCTGGTCGCCGAGCGCGGCGAGGGCGTGCTCTACGCCGGTGGCGGGGTCGTGCTGCCCGGCCTCCACGACCACCACGTGCACCTGCGATCGGCGGCCTCCGCGCTGGATTCGTTCTTCGTCGGGCCGCCCGGGGTCAGCACCAAAGCCGAACTGACACAGCTGCTGTCGAATGCGACGCCGGGCCCCGACGGGTGGATTCGCGCCGTCGGTTACCACGAGTCGGTGGCCGGCGACCTGAACCGGACCGCCCTCGACGCGATGGTTCGCAGCGTCCCGGTGCGCATCCAGCACCGCAGTGGGGCGCTATGGATCCTCAACTCCGAGGCGCTGGGCCGGGTCGGGCTGGCCGAACATCCCGACGGGCGCCTGCGCAGCGCGGACCACGGCTGGTCGGACCTGCTGACGCGGCGCGAAAGCGACCTCGCGGAACTGAGCCGGCGAATCACCGCGACCGGCGTCACCGGCGTCACCGACGCCACCCCGGACCTCGACGCCGAGGACATGGTGTCGCTGATGGTGGCCCACCGGCGCGGGGAGTTCCGGCCACGGCCGAGTTTCCTGTGTCCGGGCAAGAAGATCCTGCACGACGACCGCCTCGACCTGGACGGGCTGACGGACTGGATCGCCGGTCAGCACGACGCGGGCCGGCCGGTCGCCGTGCACTGCGTGACCGCGGCCCAACTAGTGGTCACCATCGCGGCCCTGCGGGCGGCCGGCAGCCATCCGAGGGATCGCATCGAGCACGCGGCCGTCGTGCCCGACGACAACCTGGCCGACCTCGCCGACCTGGGGGTCACGGTGGTGACGCAGCCCAACTTCGTCGCCGAGCGCGGCGATCACTACCTCGCCGACGTCCCCGCCGCCGAGCATCCTCAGCTGTGGCGGGTCGCCTCTCTCGTGGAGGCGACGGTGCCGGTGGCGCTGTCCACCGACATGCCCTTCGGTCACGGCGACCCCTGGACGGCGATGCGCGCCGCGGTCTACCGCACCACCCTCAGCGGCACCGTCCTCAACGCCAACGAATGTGTCTCTGCCCGAGAGGCTTTGACGATGTTCCTGGGGGAGCCGGAGCGACCGGGACGGGCGCGAACCGTCGCGGTCGGACAGCCGGCCGACCTCTGTGTGCTGAGCGAGCCGCCGGCGACGGCGTTGGCCGAGCTGGACGCCGGCATGGTGGCGGCCACCATCATCGGCGGCGAACTCGTTTACTTCGCGATGTGACCGGCGATCACGGCGCGGCGGCGAGCGCGGAACGCAGAATGCCGCACTGGCTGTCGAAAAACCGCTGCGACACTTGCGCTTTGGGCACGGCCAGGTCGAAGCCGTGGAAGGCGCCCGGAACGGTCTCGACGTGGCACGGCACCCCGGCGGCCGTCAGGCGCTCGGCGTAGGCCAGGTCCTCGTCGTGGAACAAGTCGTGCGTGCCCACCCCGATCCAGGCCGGCGGCAGCCCGCCCAGGTCATCGCGGCGCCCCGGCACGGCCACCTGAGGGTCGGCGTCGCCGAGGTACGCCGCCCAACCGAACTCGTTGCTGCGGTTGTCCCAGAGCCGATAGTGGGACTTGCGGGCGGTGGCCGAGCTGCGGTCGTCGAGCATGGGATAGCTCAGCAGCTGAAATGCCGGGCTCACCTCGGCGCGGTCGCGGGCCAGCAGGGCCAGGGCTGCGGCCAGGCCGCCACCGGCGCTCGCGCCGCCGATGGCCACCCGGTAGCGGTCCACGGAAGGCAAGCCGGCCAGCCACGTCAACGCCGAATAGCAGTCTTCCAACGGGGCGGGATACGGATGTTCGGGCGCCAGGCGGTATTCCACCGACGCGACGGTGGCGCCGAGTCGCCGGCTGAACGCTCTGCAGAGCCGGTCGTCCTGCTCGGCGGTGCCGATCACGTAACCGCCGCCGTGGATCCACAGCAGCGCCGGGGTCGGCTCGACCACGCCGACCGGCCGGAACAGCCGGACGCCGGCCCCAGAACCGAGCGTGATCACCTCGACGTCGCGGGCGGGCTTACCAAGTCGCCCGCGCAAGGCCGTCGCCGCCCGCATGAGCCGCAGGGTCCGGGGGCCGACGAGTCGGCGCGGGGTGAAACGGGCGATCCGCTGCAGGTCAGGGTGAACGTCGGTGTTCGGCACCGCATCAGTATCACCGACGCGGAACGCTCGAGTGGCCTGGTATCAGTGGGATGCGGTGATCCAGATTTCGGGAGGCAACGTGCCAGGAAATGCTTCGCGGTTCGTCGACACCGTGCTCGGCAAGGCCTGTGTGCAGGTCAGCCGCGGGGGGCCGGCCTTCAGCGAAGCGATCGCGGATGAACCATTCCGCGCCCGGGTGCGTTCCCCAGGGCGGTGGATTAGCCGAAGAAATATCGGGGTATCGGTGGAATGCTGGCGAGGGCGGTACGCGCCAGCGTTTCGTCGTCGCAACGTCCCTCACCGGGACCGAGCGTGGACCGCCCGGCCGGGCAGGACGCGAGGGACGTGAATGCTGGGGCATCTCTACGATCGGGCGCTCGGCGGCGAGCGATGTTGGATTCGCCATGACGACGGCGAGCTGCGACCGCTGCCGGCCCACCGCTGGCTGGGCGTGCGATGTCCCGATGACGTGTGTCCCGGTGATGGTTCTGGTGACGCCTTCGACGAAGTCTTCGACGAAGCCGTCACGCAGATGTGCACCGGGCCGACCATCGAATTGGGATGCGGGCCCGGCCGGTTGGTGGCCCGGCTGATTCAGCGGGGGATACCGGCCCTGGGCATCGATCGCTCGGTGGCCGCGATCCGGTTGGCGGGCCGCGGCGGCGCGCCCGTCCTGCTGGGCGACGTGTTCGACCCGCTGCCCGCGATGGGTCTGTGGCAGACGGTATTGCTGGTCGACGGCAACGTCGGCCTCGGCGGCGACCCGCGCCGCATCCTGGGCCGGGCCGCCGAGCTGCTGGCCCGCGGTGGGCACTGCGTGGCCGAGTTCGACGCCGAGAACATCGGCATCCGTTCGCGCTGGGTCCGGCTGGAGTCCGCACGCGAGATCGGGCCCTGGTTTCGGTGGGCGTCGGTCGGCGCGGACAGCGCCGCCGCGCTCGCCGCGCAGGTCGGTCTGACGCTGACCGGTGTCCGCCTGATCGGCGGGCGGGTCATCGCCTGCCTGGCGGCGATGTGAGCGTGTCGCAACAGGCCTCGGACCACCCCGATAGCAAACGCCACGGCGGCCGATAGCAGCCCGTATTTGCGCAGGGCAATCGCACGCCAGGTGTCTTTCAGATCTCGGATGTCGCGTCGACGCAAACGTCAGTTTCGGACCCGGGGCCGGGGGTACGCTGCCCTAACACGACGGCAAGGAGGCCGAGTATGACATCGTGCGCGAAAAAGTTGCTGCGGGCGCGTCCGGGCGACTACGCGCTGGCCTTGAGCGCCGCGGGTGCTTCGCTGCCGGTGGTCGGCAAGCACCTCGAACCGCTCGGTGGCCTCGCCGCGATGGGCATCTGGGGCGCACGGCACGCCCCGGACTTCTTCTCCGGCATGACCAAGCCTCGGCAGCCGTCGGACAGCGAGGAGATTCGCCGCCGGGATCGGGAGAGCACTCGGGACGTGTCCCTGGCGGCCCTCCGGGGGATCGTGTCGGCCGCCGACCTCGAGCTGGAATGGCCCGCGGCGCTACGAACCCCGCCGATTTGGGACGCGATGCGTCAGCGCCGCTACCTCCACCGTCGCGCGGTCCACTACGGGGACCACCCCGCGCAAGTGCTCGACGTCTGGCGCCGCAAGGACCTGCCCGCCCAGCCCGCGCCGGTGCTGATCTTCGTCCCGGGCGGCGCCTGGGTGCACGGCAGGTGCATGGGACAGGGCTCCGCGCTGATGTCCCGGCTGGCCGAGCAGGGTTGGGTCTGCCTGGCGATCGACTACCGCGTCGCCCCGCATCACCGGTGGCCGCGGCACATCATCGACGTCAAGACGGCCATCGCGTGGGCGCGCGCCAACGTCGACAAGTTCGGCGGCGACCGCGATTTCGTCGCGGTGGCGGGTTGTTCGGCCGGCGGGCACCTGTCCGCACTGGCCGGCCTCACCCCCGATGACCCGGGTTACCACGCAAAGCTGCCCGAAGGCGCCAACACCTCGGTGGACGCCGTGGTCGGCATCTACGGTCGCTATGACTGGGAGGACCGCTCGACTCCCGAGCGGGACCGGTTCGTCGACTTCCTGGAGCGGGTCGTGGTCAAACGCAGGATCGACCGTCACCCCGAGGTGTTCCGCGACGCGTCGCCGATGGCGAGGGTGCACCGAAATGCCCCGCCGTTCTTGGTGATTCACGGCAGCAAGGACAGCGTCATCCCCGTCGAACAGGCGCGCAGCTTCGTCGAACGGATGCGGGCGGTCTCGCATTCGATGGTCGGCTACCTGGAGTTGCCCGGGGCGGGCCACGGGTACGACCTCATCGACGGGGAGCGGGCGGGAGCGGCGGCGCACGCGACTTCGCTGTTCCTCAACCAGGTTTATCGCACCAAGACAAACGCGGCCAAAGAGGTTATCTGAACTGCCGCTGCTGAGTATGGTCCCTTTATGGGTAAGGGGCAGCGGTGAAACGGCTGAGCGGGTGGGACGCGGTTCTGCTTTACAGCGAAACGCCGAACGTGCACATGCACACCATCAAAGCCGCTGTGATCGAACTCGATTCAGATCGGCTTGACTTCGGCGTCGAGGCGTTTCGCGAAGTCATCCGCGGCCGGCTGGGCAAGCTCGAGCCATTCTGCTACCAGTTGGTCGAGATTCCCTTCCAGCTTCACCACCCGATGTGGCGGGAGCACTGCGAGGTCGACCTCGACTACCACATTCGCCCGATGCGGTTGCCCGCGCCCGGCGGCCGGCGCGAGCTGGACGACGCCATCGGGCGCATCGCCAGCACTGCGTTGGACCGCAGCCGCCCCCTCTGGGAGATGTACTTCATCGAAGGGCTGGCGAACAACCGGATCGCCGTGGTCGGCAAGATCCACCACGCGCTCGCCGACGGCGTCGCCTCGGCCAACCTGATGGCCCGCGGCATGGACCTGCAGCCCGGGCCGGAGGGCGGCCCGTACATGTCCGACCCGGCGCCCACCGCCCGGCAGCTGATGGGTTCGGCGTTCGCGGATCACCTGCGGCACGTCGGGCGAATCCCCGCGACGGTCCGCTACACCGCGCAGGGGCTGGGCCGGGTCCGGCGCAGCTCACGCAAGTTGTCACCGGAGTTGAGCCGGCCGTTCGAACCGCCACCGACTTTCATGAACCACAAGATCACCGCGGAGCGCCGGTTCGCCACCGCCACCCTGGCGCTGGCCGACGTCAAGGAGACCGGCAAGCGGCTCGGGGCGACGATCAATGACATGGTCCTGGCCATGGCCACCGGTGCCCTGCGCACCTTGTTGCTGCGCTACGACGGCACGGCCGTGCCCCTGCTGGCGTCGGTGCCGATGAGTTTCGACTTCTCGCCCGAGCGGATCTCCGGCAATCGCTTCACCGGCGTGCTGGTGGGCCTGCCGACCGACTCCGACGATCCGCTGGAGCGGGTGCGGTGCACCCACGAGAACGCCATCGCCGCCAAGGAAAGCAACCAGCTGATGGGTCCCGAGCTGGTCAGCCGCTGGGCGGCCTACATGCCGCCCGCGCCGACCCAGGCTTTCTTCCGGTGGGCGTCCGGCCGCGACGGGCACAACAAGATCCTCAACCTGAACATCTCCAACGTGCCCGGCCCACGCGAACGCGGGCGGGTCGGCGGGGCGCTGGTCACCGAGATCTATTCGGTGGGCCCGCTGACCGCCGGTAGCGGCCTCAACATCACCGTGTGGAGCTACGTCGACCAGCTCAACATCTCGGTGCTGTCCGACGGTGCGACGCTCAAGGACCCGCACGAGGTGACCGAGGCCATGGTCGCGGACTTCATCGAAATACGAAGGGCCGCAGGGCTTTCCGAGGAACTCACCGTCGTCGAAGCCGCGATGGCGCCCGCCTGAGGACTGTCCCGGAAACGGGACTCTCGGCTGGTGCCAATGCCGTTTCCGCCGACCGTTACCATCGGTCGGATAAGCAGCCATCCCTACCCTTAAGGAGCTGTGCGGCACGTGAGCACCGTGAGCGAAGAACCCAGCGAACCCGAGGTCCTGGTCGAACAGCGGGATCGGATCCTGATCATCACGATCAACCGGCCGAAGGCCAAGAACGCTGTCAACGCCGCGGTGGCCAACGGCCTGGCCGAGGCCGTCGACCGGCTCGACGGCGACCCGGGTCTTTCGGTGGGCATCCTTACCGGCGCCGGCGGATCGTTCTGCGCGGGCATGGACCTCAAGGCCTTCGCGCGCGGCGAACTCCCCATCGTTCAGGGGCGCGGCATGGGCTTCACCGAACGCCCACCCATCAAACCGCTGATCGCGGCGGTCGAGGGCTACGCCCTGGCCGGCGGCACCGAGTTGGCGCTGGCCACCGACCTGATCGTCGCGTCCAGGGATTCGGCCTTCGGCATCCCCGAGGTCAAGCGCGGGCTGGTCGCAGGTGGCGGCGGTCTGCTGCGCCTGCCGCAGCGCATCCCGTCCGCCATCGCCATGGAGCTTGCGCTCACCGGCGACAACCTGCCGGCCGAGCGCGCCCACAAGCTGGGGCTGGTCAACGTGCTGGCCGAGCCGGGCAAGGCGCTCGACGAGGCCATCGCGCTGGCCGAGAAGATCGCCGCCAACGGGCCGCTCGCGGTGGCCGCCACCAAGCGGATCATCGTCGAGTCGCGCGGCTGGAGCCCCGAGAACATGTTCGCCGAGCAGAACACGATCCTGGGTCCGGTGTTCGCGTCCAACGACGCCAAAGAGGGCGCCATCGCGTTCGCCGAGAAGCGCCCACCGCGCTGGACGGGCAGCTGACGTCGGCCGGACGGGTTACACTGTGACTAAGTTTTGTAAAGGCGTGGGGATCCAGGAAGACCGAGGATGAGCATTTCTTTGCTTCTGGAGATGGCCGCGTCGAGCAATCCCGATCGGACCGCGGTGGTCTCCGGCGACACTCGGCTGACGACGCAGCAGCTCAGCGATCTCGCCGACGGCGGCGCCGGGGTGATCGCTGGGTCGAATGCCCGGCACGTCGCCTACGTGGGCACCGGCGGCGCGATGCTGCCGGTGCTGATCTTCGCCGCCGCGCGCGCCGGGTTGCCGTTCACGCCGATCAATTACCGGCTCTCCGCCGACGGCATCCAGGCGCTCATCGAGCGCCTGCCCGAGCCCGTGGTGATCGTCGACAGCCGCTACCGGGACATGGTCGGCGACGCCGCGGCGCGGCTGATGACCACCGACGAATTCCTGGCGGCCGCCCGCGACAACGAGCCGGCCGCGGAGTTCCCCGACCCGGACTCGGTCGCGATCGTGCTGTTCACCTCGGGCACCACGTCGCAGCCCAAGGCCGTCGAACTGTCGCACAACAACCTGACCAGCTACGTGACCGGCACGGTTGAATTCGAGTCGGCCGCCGAGAGCGACGCCGCACTGATCTGCGTGCCGCCGTATCACATCGCGGGGGTGGGCGCCGCGCTGTCGAACCTGTATGCCGGGCGCAAGATGGTCTATCTGCCGAATTTCGATGCGCAGGAATGGGTTCGGCTGATCAACGCCGAGAACGTGACCACCGCGACCGTGGTGCCCACCATGCTGGATCGCATCGTTGCCGCGCTGGAGGCCGAGGGCCACGAGCTGCCGTCGCTGCGCAACCTGGCCTACGGCGGGTCCAAGGTGGGGCTGCCGCTCGTCCGCCGGGCCCTCGAACTTCTGCCGGGCGTCGGCTTCGTCAACGCCTACGGCCTGACCGAGACGAGCTCGACCATCGCCGTACTCACCCCGGACGACCACCGGGCCGCGCAGGCCGCGGAGGCACCGGAGGTCGCCAGGCGGCTGGCGTCGGTCGGTCAGCCGGTGCCCGGCATCGAGATCGAGATTCGCGACGAGGACGGCAACGTGCTGGGGCCGGGCGAGACCGGCGAGCTGTTCGTCCGCGGCGAGCAGGTCTCCGGACGCTACACCGGGATCGGTTCGGTGCTCGACGAAAACGGCTGGTTCCCAACCAAAGACATCGCCATGCTCGACGAGGACGGCTACCTGTTCATCGGCGGCCGCAGCGACGACACCATCATCCGCGGTGGTGAGAACATCGCGCCCGCCGAGCTCGAAGAGGTGTTGGTGGAGCACCCGCACGTGCGGGACGTCGTCGTGGTCGGTGTCGAGGATCCGCAGTGGGGCCAGGCGATCGTCGCGGTGGTGGTGCCCCGCCCCGGTGCGGAACCGGATCCCGAGGAATTGCGCGAGCATGTCCGGAAAAGCTTGCGCGGGTCGCGAACCCCGGACCGGGTAGTGTTTCGCGACGAGCTGCCCACGACCCCCACCGGCAAGGTACTTCGCCGGGAGATCATCGAGATGCTAGAAGGGCTGAAGGCATGATCAAGAACGGAACCCGCTTGGCCAGCCAGGTGTGTGACACACAGGTGATCGTCGTCAGGAGTGCCGACAGCCTCGACGACTTGCGTTGTGGCGGTGCGCCTATGGTGCCGATTGGCGGCGAGCGTTCGGGCGAATTGGACCCGGCCTTTGCCGACGGCACCGTGATGGGCAAGCGCTACGTCGACGAGACCGGTGCCGAGGTGCTGGTGACCAAGCCGGGCGCCGGGAGCCTAAGCGTCGGAGCGACCGCGCTGCAGCTGAAAGAGGTCAAGCCGCTTCCGGCCAGCGACTGAGGAGTTACTCCCCGATATTATTGCGAAGCACGAATTCCCTTGCCTTGATCAGGAATTCGAGCTGGTCGCCAACCTGACGCAACGGGTCGATGCTGCCGGTCGACCGGGACAGCACGATGGCGCCCTCGAGCGCGGCGATCGACATCACCGCCAGCGAGGCGGCGCACGGCTCGTCGAAGCCGTCGTGGGTGAAGGCCCGGGTCAGCGACGCGCACCAGCGGCCCAGGATGGCGCCGGCCTCGGCGGAAAGCCGGGCATCGTCGTCGTCCGAGCCGATCGCCGCGGCCACCACCGGGCAGCCGGCGGTGAAGCCGCCCTCGGTCAACAGACGCTCCCAGAATTCGACGAACCTGCCCAGCAGCACCCGGGCGCCCTGCTCGGCGGCGTCGTCGATCATCGCGGTGATGGAATCACCGGAATACCGCAGCGCCTCGATCAGAATCTGATTGCGGCCGTCGGGGAAGTGGTAGTAGACCGATCCGCGCGGCGCGCCGCTGCGGGCGAGCACCGCATCGATGGTCACTCCCGCGGCGCCTCGTTCACGCATCACCTCGGCGGCGCTGGCCAGCATTTTTCTGCGCGTGCCGCCGCGCTTCGTCGGGGTGAGCTCCTGCACTGTTTCGCTCGTGGTCGCCACTCTCGTGCCTCCCGTGGCTAACGTCATGCAGCGTGTGAATGCCGCAGTACCGGCCAATGCATGCTGCGTGGGCTGAAGCGGAAATTCCGGCGCTTGAGGTCGGGCATCTCGCGGGTGAATTGATAGCCGCCGATGTTCAGCTCGATGATCCACATGATTCTCTCCCGGCCTGAGTGCAGCCCATGATTATGCTTAGAAGCATATAAGACAGCGGTTTAGTAAGCAAATCTATTCCCTATGTAAGCGCCGAACCACGGGAAATGTCGCCACGCGCCATCGTAAATCGTGTTTGACGTGGGCGTAACAATCAGGTTTCTATGCTATTTTGCATAATTCTGGGGCTGTGGCCCCGGCGCCGGCACCTTCACCGCCACCTTCACCCAGGGCCTGAAACGCCGAACGTGCACCCACCGCGAGGTCGTTTCTCATTCGTCGCGGTGCGTGCACGCTCGCTGCGTACCGGGCGGTCAGCCCTCGATCGTGTGGCCCATCGGCATGAGCACGCTCTTCTGCTGGGTGAAGTGCTCCACACCTTCGGGGCCGTTCTCGCGGCCGATGCCGGAGTTCTTGTAACCCCCGAACGGACAGCAGGGGTCGAACGCATACCAGTTGATCGCGTAGGTGCCGGTACGGATCTTCTCCGAAACCGCGATGCCACGCTCCACGTCGGTGGTCCACACGCTGCCGGCCAGGCCGTACACCGAGTCGTTGGCGATCTTGATCGCGTCCTCCTCGGTGTCGTAGGGAATGATGCTCAGCACGGGCCCGAAGATCTCCTCCTGGGCGATCGTCATCTTGTTGTCGACGTCGGCGAACACCGTGGGCTGCACGAAGAAGCCGCTGTCCAGGCCCTCGGGGCGGCCGCCGCCGCACACCAGCCGCGCGCCCTCCTCGATGCCCTTGGCGATGTAGCCCTCGACCCGCGCGCGCTGCTTCTCCGAGATCAGCGAACCGATCTGGGCGGCCGGGTCCGACGGCAGGCCCACCGGCAGCGCCTGCACGAAAGCGCTTACCGCATCCACGATTTCGTCGTAGCGCGAGCGCGGGGCCAGGATCCGGGTCTGGGCCACGCAGGCCTGCCCGGTGTTCATGATCCCGGAGAACACCAGCATGGGGACCGCGGCCGCCAGGTCGACGTCCTCGAGGACGATGGCCGCAGACTTGCCGCCGAGCTCCAGCGTGCACGGCTTGAGCATGTCCGCGGCGCGCCGGCCGATCTCCTTGCCGACGGCCGAGCTGCCGGTGAATGAGAAGAGGTCGACTCCCGGGTTGGAGGTCAGCGCCTGGCCGGTCTCGATCCCGCCGGGCACCACCGACAGCACCCCCTCGGGCAGCCCCGCCTCGGCGAAGGCCTCCGCCAAAGCGTTTGCGCTCAGCGGCGTTTCGGCGGCCGGCTTGAGCACCACGGTGCAGCCGGCCAGCAGCGCCGGGCCCAGCTTGTTGACCGCCAGGAACAGCGGCACGTTCCACGCGACGATCGCGCCCACCACGCCGATGGGCTCGCGGTAGACGATGCTCTGCCCGTAGCCGCCGGTGCGGACCTCTTTCCACTTGACCTGGTCGGCGGCGGGGCCGGCGAAGAAGTTCAGCGCCCCGATGGAGCTCATCCAGTGCATCGTTTCGACACCCATCGGCGGCTGGCCGGTCTCGGCCGCCAGCAGCTGGGTGAACAGGTCCTTGCGCTCCTCCATCAACTTGAGCGCGTTGGCGATCACGGCCGCGCGCTCCTTGGGCGGCGTCGTGGGCCAGGGTCCGTTGTCGAAGGCGGCGCGGGCAGCGGCCACCGCGGCGTCGACGTCGGCGGGCGCCGCCATCGGCACCTTGCCGACATACTCGCCGGTGGCCGGGCAGCGCACCTCGATCACCTCGTCGGTCGACGGCTCAGTCCACTTACCGCCGATGAAAAGCTTGTCGTATTCCGTCGTTTGGCTCTCGGGCATCTGCGCCGCTCCTCCTCATTGCTTCGCGCCGCATCGTCGCCGGCGCGCATGGCGCCACCCTACCCAAGCGGACGCAAAACGAGAACATGTTTCATTATCGGGGCCGCAGCACCAGCACCAGATTGCTGACCGCGAACTCCCGGAGCAGCGGCACCGAGGTCATCCACCACGCCCATCGGGGGTGGTAGCGGGGGAATGCGGCCACCGCGGCCCCGGTGCTGGCCGCCCACTGCAGGCCGTCGGCCGCCGACACCGCGAACAACGACGACCCGTAGTTGTTTTTCGCCGGATGCCCGTGTTTGCGGGCGTAGCGGGCGGCGGCCCGGGCGCCCCCGAGGTAATGGGTCAGGCCCATCTCGTGCCCCCCGAACGGGCCCAGCCAGACGGTGTAGGAGAGCACGGCCAGCCCTCCCGGCTTGGTCACCCGCAGCATCTCGGCGCCCAGCTGCCACGGCCGCGGCACGTGTTCGGCGACGTTGGACGACAGGCAGATGTCCACCGAGTCGTCGGCGAACGGGAGCGCCATGCCCGAGGCGCGGACGAAGTTCCCGTCCCCGCCTGCGGGCAGGGGTCCCGCCGCGTGCATCTCGCTTGGGTCGGGTTCGACGCCGACGTAGCGGATCCCGGCGTCGGCGAACGCGGCCGAGAAATAGCCGGGACCGCCACCGACGTCGAGCAGGGTGCGGCCGGCGGGGGTCTCGCCGGTCGCGGCCAGCCACAGGTCGCCCACCATCGCCGCGGTATCGGCCGCCAGCGCGCCATAGAACCGGGCCGGCTCCGACTGTTCGAAGCGGAATTCGGACAGCAGCCGCAGCGCGCGGGCCAGGGTCGCCCGCCGCGCGAAGACGTCGGTCACGGCCACCGGCCAACCCTACGCAGCATGGGTGCATCGAGCGGTCCAGGTCAGTGCGGCGAGTGACCGAATAGCCGCCGCCCGCGACGCGCATCGTTGCCGGGCTGGGTCACCGGGATAGGCTGACCGGTGATGTCTGGTCTGCGCTCCGTGCTCCTGCTGTGCTGGCGCGATACCGGACACCCGCAGGGCGGCGGCAGCGAGGCCTACTTGCAGCGCATCGGCGCGCAGCTGGCCGCGTCCGGCATCGATGTCACCCTGCGCACCGCCCGCTACCCCGGGGCCCCTCGCCGCGAAGTGGTCGACGGCGTGCGCATCGACCGCGCCGGCGGCCGGTATTCCGTCTACGTCTGGGCACTACTCGCGATGGCTGCCGCGCGGCTGGGCCTCGGACCCCTGCGGCGGGTACGCCCCGACGTGGTCGTCGACACCCAGAACGGCCTGCCGTTCCTCGCCCGCCTGGTGTACGGCCGGCGGGTCGTCGTGCTGGTGCACCACTGCCACCGCGAGCAGTGGCCGGTGGCCGGCCCAGCGCTCGGCCGGCTCGGCTGGTTCGTCGAGTCGACGCTGTCGCCATGGCTGAACCGGCGCAACCAGTACGTGACGGTGTCGCTGCCGTCGGCGCGCGACCTGGTGGCGCTCGGCGTCGACCACGCGCAGATCGCGGTGGTGCGCAACGGCCTCGACGAAGCCCCCGCGCGCACGCTGTCCGGCCCGCGCGCCGCCACGCCCCGGGTGGTGGTGCTGTCGCGGCTGGTTCCGCACAAGCAGATCGAAGACGCTCTCGAGGCCGTCGCGCAGCTCCGGCCGCGGATACCGGGTCTGCACCTCGACATCGTCGGCGACGGCTGGTGGCGACAGCGGCTCGTCGACCACGTCCATCGGCTCGGCATCTCCGATGCGGTGACGTTTCACGGCCACGTCGACGATGTGACCAAACACCATGTGCTGCAAAGCTCTTGGGTGCAGCTGCTGCCGTCGCGCAAGGAGGGCTGGGGCCTGGCGGTCGTCGAGGCGGCCCAGCATCGGGTCCCGACCATCGGCTACCGGTCCTCGGGCGGCCTGTCGGATTCGATCGTCGACGAGGTGACCGGGATCTTGGTGGACTCCCACGCCGAACTGGTGGATCGTCTCGAACAGGTGCTCTCCGACCCCGTTCTGCGCGACCAACTCGGCGCCAAGGCGCACACCCGAAGCGGTGAATTCTCTTGGCGGCAAAGCGCCGACGCCATGCGCGCGGTCCTGGAGGCCATGCGGGCCGGCCACCCGGTCAGCGGCGTGGTGTAAGCCCCGGCGCCGCGAGGCTCAATCCATGGCGGGGTTTGTCGGCGTGGCGCCGCCGTTGTTCAGCGGAGCGGCCGCCGCGCGGCGGCGCCAGGCGCCGACAGCCGCGCCGGCGCCGCCCACCATCAGCGCCGCCAGCCACGCCAGATGGGCGATCAGCGTCGCCGTGCGAGCGGTGGCGGACACCCCGGCGGTGTGGCCGCCCATGCGATAGAGCGCAAGGTTGTCGTCGCGGTAGACCGGCGTCAGCGCATCCAGGGTGCGGGCGGATGCCCCCATGTCGCCGGCGGTGTCCGATTCCACGACCAGCCAACCCACCCCGGCCGGGGCCAGGGCGGACGGATCGGGCCCGTCCAGCAGCAACTGCTGCACCGCGCGGGCCCGGGCGCCCTCGCCCGGGATGACGGTCCCCGAGATGACCAGGTCGCCCGTGCTCAGGACGTCGGCGCGCACCCAGCGGGGCAACGGATCCAGCACCGGCGCCCGACCCGACCAGGAGTACAGCCGCATGGTGCCGGCCGGCATCACCGCCACCGTCGCGGGCTGGCCGTTGATCGCGGCGGCCACCGCAGTCCACCCGCGCGGGTACTGCACCGGCGACACCTGGCCCCATACCCCCCAGGCGAGGTCGGGCAGCGCGAAGATCAGCGCGAGACAGCAGACCGGGGCCGTCAGGGCCGGCCACACCCACCGGCTCAGCGCCAACACCGCGCCCGCACCCGACAGCGCGTAGCCCGGCACGGCCAGCGCCACCCACTTCTGCCCGTCGCGCAGGACGCCGAATCCGGGCGCGGCGTCAACCACTGCGCCCAGCAAATGCAGTCCCGGGCCGGTCGCCAGCCCGGCCGGAACCAGCACGGCCACCGCCGCCAACACGAGCAGCGGTCGCACCGCGGGGCGGCGAACCACCGTCGGCATTCCGACCGCCACCACGCCCAGCAACACCATGGCCGACGCCACGGCGAACAGGGTGGTCCGCGAGATCGGCACCGCCTCGCCGTTCCAGATCCCGCCCAGGCTGGCCAGGCTGGCGAGTGTGCCCAGACCCGGCTCGGCGCGCGGCGCGAACGCGGCCACCCCCAACGTGTTCGCCGCCGTGTGGGAGGTCAGCGACGAGCCCAGTACCGACGCGGTCAGCCAGGGCAGCGCCGCCACCAGCGCGGCGCCCAGCGTCGCCGCGGCGCACACCCGGCGGGACCGGCCCGCGCCGGGTACGGCTACGCACACCAGCCCGACCGTCGCGGCGAGCAGCAGACCGGTCGGCGTCAGCCCGGCCAGCGCGATCCAAAAGGCCAACCCGAACAACGAACCGGAGGCCGTCCGCAGCTTTAGCATCGCCGCCGCAACCCAGGGCAAACAGCCGTAGCCGACCAGGAGGCTCCAGTGGCCCTGAAGTAGCCGCTCGGCGACATACGGGTTCCAGATCGCCAGCGTGGTGGCGACGAGCTGGCCGGCCACGCCCGCGTCGGGCAGCGCCGTCGCGACCAGTTGGGCCGCGCCCCATCCCGCGAGCCAGAGCCCCAGAACGAGGAGCGCCTTCACCACGACGCCGCCGTCCAGCACGTGCGAGGCCAGCGCCACCGCGAAGTCTTGCGGTGTCGCCCGCGGCGCCGACGTCAAGCCCAGCGCGGTGTCGGACACATACGAGCGCGGCGTGGACACCGCGTCGCGCAGCAGCAGGTAACCGGGCTTGAGCAGCGGCCCGACCACCAGCAGCGCCAAGACCAACGCGTATCCGGGTCGGGTCCAGCGCACCTGGCGGGCTACTCCCGTTCGGGCGGACTGGCGGGCTCGGGCGGCCCCGAGTCGGGCGGCTCATCGGAGCCGAGGGTGGGCGCGTCCGCGCCGGGATCGTCGCGCGAGCCGGGGCGCTGCGTGGGCAGCTTCTCGGTCTCGGCCTCGGCGCCGGGCACCGGCTCCTCGAGCCCGGTGCGGCCGAAGAAGTCCTGGTCACCCCGGTCCAGGCCGGGATCGGTCAACGCGCTCTCGGTCCGCAGGCTGAACGAGGCGAGCAGGCCGCCACCGACCAGCGCGATCAAACCGACCGCGGTGAAGGTGATCGGCAGCACCCGCGACCACAGCGACAGCCGGTCGCGCTCGTCGCGGGCGGCGTTGACCTGCGATTCGACGGTGTCCTGGTTGGAGGTGACCTTGTAGTCGGCCAGCGTCAGCTCCGGCTTGAGCGGGTCGCGGGCGAAGTAGTGGTTGGCGTGCTCGGTCTCCTTGACGATGGTGCCCGACACGGGGTCCACCCAGAAGGTCCGCTGCGCCGCGTAGTAGCGCGTCATGGTGATCTGCTCGTTCGGATCACCGCCCTGCACGCCCCACATCGACGCGGAGGTGGTCTGCTTGGCGTCCTCGTTGCCGGCCAACAGCGATGGGTACGCCACGGGCGCCACCAGCTTGCCGTCGCCGTTGTAGCCGATGTTCTGAGTGAACTTGTAGGTGGTCAGGCCGTTGACGTCTTCTTGGGTGTCGTAGTTGACGTCGAACGGCTTCTGCGCGATCGGATCGAAGTAGGGGTACGTCTTCTTCTCGGTGTGGAAGGGGAACCGGTAGGACAACCCGTCGTGCCGCAGGGGCATCGCGGTGGGTGGGTTCTCGTCGTTGACGGCGCGCGGCTTCTGGACCGAGCCGCCTGTGTGGGCGTCGTCGGAGACGGCCATCGCGGTCTTGCGGTTGAGGGTGACGGTGTCGACGATCGCCAGCAGCAGCCCGCTGTCCTTCTGCTTGTCGGTGCGCCGCACCGAGGTTCCGACCTGCAGCGTGACCACGTCGGCGTTGGCGGGCGACTCGACGCTGACCTGCTGCTGGGAAACCAGGGGGACGTTCTGGTTGACGACGACGTGATCGGTCGACAGGGATGCGGAGTCCAGCGCGGTTCCGGTGCCGTCGCTGATCAGCGTGGTGTCGATGTTGAGCGGGACCTTAGTGATCCTGCTGGTGGTGTACGTCGATAACAGCAGCGCGGCGATCAGCAGGGCGGCCCCGAGACCGATGATCCCGCATGCGGCGAACCGCAACATGACTGCTCGGTTCACGTTGCTGTGCCCTCCTAGTGCTCTCTTGCGCCGTCAGCCGCGACCCACCCCGACCTGAGCAAGCACCGAGGCAAACCCGTTTGACCCTAACAGCAGAACGTAAGGCCCCGGCTTACGAACCTGTCGCTATCGCGCGGGTGCTTCGGGTGTACCCATTCGTTCTCCCAACCCATCAGATGCAGACTGTGGGGGTGACCGATGGCCGGCAGGTGGGCGGGACGCGCAGCTTCCTGCCCGCCGTGGAGGGGATGCGCGCCTGCGCGGCCATGGGCGTGGTCGTCACGCACGTCGCGTTCCAGACCGGGCACTCCAGCGGTGTCACCGGGCGGCTGTTCGGCCGCTTCGATCTGGCCGTCGCGGTGTTCTTCGCATTGTCGGGCTTCCTGTTGTGGCGCGGCCACGCCGCGGCGGCACGCGGCCTGAGACCGAGCCCCCGCACCGGCCACTATCTGCGCTCTCGCGTGGTTCGCATCATGCCCGCCTATTTGGCGGCGGTCGTCGTGATTTTGTCGCTGCTGCCCGACGCGGACCACGCCAGCCCGACCGTGTGGCTGGCCAACCTGACCCTCTTCCAGATCTATGTGCCGCTCACCCTGACCGGCGGGCTGACCCAGATGTGGAGCCTTTCGGTCGAGGTCAGCTTCTATCTGGCGTTGCCGATTCTGGCGTTGCTGGCCCGGCGGCTGCCGGTCGGCGCGCGGGTGCCGGCGATCGCTGCGCTGGCGGCGCTGAGCTGGGCCTGGGGTTGGGTGCCTTTCCATTCCGGGGCCGGCACCAACCCGCTCAACTGGCCGCCGGCGTTCTTCTCCTGGTTCGCCGCGGGCATGCTGCTGGCCGAATGGGTCCACAGCCCGGTCGGCCTGCCGCACCGGTGGGCACGCCGGCGGGTGCCGATGGCCGTCGTCGCCGTGCTGGCCTACCTGCTTGCGGCCTCCCCGCTGGCCGGCCCGGAGGGCCTTATTCCGGGCACCGCCACCCAGTTCGCGGTCAAGACGGCGGCGGGCGCAGTCGTGGCGTTCGCGCTCGTCGCCCCGCTGGTGCTGGACCGGGTCGACACCGGTCACCGACTGCTCGGCAGCACAGTCATGGTGACGCTGGGACGGTGGTCCTACGGCCTGTTCGTGTGGCACCTGGCCGCGCTGGCCATGGTGTTCCCGGTGCTGGGGACGTTCGCGTTCACCGGCCGGATGCCCTCGGTGCTGGTGCTGACGCTGATCTTCGGGTGGGCGATCGCGGCGGTCAGCTACGGGCTGGTCGAGTCGCCCTGCCGGGAAGCGTTGCGGCGCTGGGAGAAACGTGAGAGGCCGGCCGAAACCGACGAAGTCGCCGACGCCGAGGCGGACGCTATCGCGCCCTAGCCGGTGCGGTCCATCCACTCCTCGAGCGTGTCCGCCGACGGCAGGCAGATGGCCCGCTCGATCTTTTGGAACAGATCGGCCCCGTACTCGACGGTCGATCGGATGAGATTGCCCAACCCCTCGACGTGGATGCCGTCGGTCAGCAGGTACGCGTTCTCCCCGACCACGCTCACCTGGCTCGGCTGGGCGGTCTCGCGCACAAACGCCTTGGGCCAATGGGTTTCGCGATTCCAGTCGTTGACCAGTTCCATCAGCCGCGGTCGCTCGGTCGCGGCATAGTGCCCGGCGGGGCTGATCGAGATCTCGAAGATGTCCCGCCGCAGACCGTTGATCCGCAGGTTCACGTGCAACCTGCCGCGCTCGTAGCTGGGCAGCATCATGAACTCCTCGCCGTCACCGCTGCGGAAGAAGCGCAACTCACGCGATCGCAGGTAACGGTCGATCAGCTCCGTGCTCAGCGGTTCGATCTGCATCGCCCGATGATGGGGCCGCGTGCTTGGAGGATTCTTGGTGTGCGTCAGGCCGGCTCGCCGGCCTGCAGGTCTGCGTGGACGGACTCGAGGGTATGGGGCACCTTGTAGCCCGCCACGGGTCATGCAGAACGCCTGCACGCCAACCGGATCCAGGACCGAGCCGTCGGCCGTGTGCCCCAGCGTGTTCGCGATCTCGGCGAGGTAGACGTAGCAGCTGCTGACCCGACGGTCCTCAAAAAGCAGAATTGGCGGGCGGGGGGTATACGGCTTCGGGAGGTAGAAGTTCCAGGGGGTACTCGTTTCGCGAGAGGACGAGCATGTCTGCAGGCTTGGAGATATCTACATAGTGGTGGCCTTCGGGAATTCCAGAACCGATCATCGAGTCCAGCAATACCGTGATTTCTTCCGCCTTGGTGGCATCGAGCCGCCAGACCACGAGACCTTCATGGAACTCAACCTCAGCTGCGCCGGGTTCGATGAAAAACTGGTGAATCGTCGCACCGTGGTCCAGTTGAGCCGAACCATGCTGCGCCGCCTGGGTCACAGCGGCCCGCACTTCACTTACCCCGGCGTCGTCCATGGCCAACAAC
>NZ_LZIL01000041.1 GCF_001667075.1 Mycobacterium sp. 852014-52450_SCH5900713
ACGCACGACGAAACTCCGCATCCCGCGCCACTATCGACCACGTACAACGACCCTCCCGCCCCACCGGATGCCTACCTCCGTTGAGTTGCGTCAGGCCTCGACAACCGAACTTGTCTTGTCCGGTCACTCGCTGCCGCAACCCGATGCCGGCGTCCTGCGCCGATGGACAGCCGTATTTCCGCTGCCGCTGCGATGGGACCTTGACCGGTCTCCCGGACTAGGTCTGGCTGGCAAACCATCTCGTCATCACCGGTAGCTCTCCGATCCGGGTCGCCCTGTGCATAACCGCACCTCAATCGGGGCGGATCCCAACTCGGCCACCAGATCCGATGGGACAACCCGTGTGTCGAGCGGATGGTCCTCGGCGGGGCCCTGGCACCACGGACAGATCGTCATCGGCGCCCCCGAGCGGGTGCGGGTAGCGAACCACCACGGCAGCAGTTGCTTCTCCATGTCTGTGAGCTGCCGACGCGCTCTCACGCCCTCCCGAATCGCCGTCATGTGCCGAGCGTATGGCGCTGCTAAGGGGCGGCGGCCGATTTGACATACCGTCGGGTGGCGGGCAGGTCCAGATCGAGTAGGAGTCGCGCCTGCGTTGCGTGGAAGGGCTTACGGATCTGCGCGAGAAGGCCACTCAGTGAGTATTGGGTTCGCGAGTGGCGCTCAGCGGAGACTCAGGTTGCAGGACGAAATCCTAACAACGTCCCGCCGAACGGATCCCCGCTCAATAGGTTGATCAGCTGGTCGCGATGAGTGATGCCGAGTTTAGCGAAGAGGCGGTACAGGTGACCCTCTACCGTCCGCACGGAGACCACCAACTGGTCGGCAATCTGGCGATTGGACAAACCGGTGACGACCAGCATCGCAATCTGGCGCTCACGAGTGCTGAACAGTAACGGACGCGCCGCGGCCCTGACCGCCGGAGAATGAAGTCCGCAGCGTCCTGCCATAGCGCCGGTCTGGAGCAGCGACTCAAACTTCTTGCCACGCTCCCCCCGTCGCGCATATTCGCCGGCCGCCTGCGCCGAAGCATCGGCGGCTAGAGCTAATGCGCCCAGGTCGGCGAACCGACGTGCCGCGGCATCGACAGAACCGGCGTCGTGGTCGGCAAGGCCACGGGCATGGCTGGCCACCACGCCCGCCAACGGCGTGTTCAAGATTTTCGCGAGTTCTTCCAACCGCGTGGCGTGCGACGAATCGCCAAAGCGGACGGCCGTATGCCGCGCCCGCAACTCGACCGCGTGCATCCCCGCGCTTTGCGCAATCTGCGCCGCCTGCACCACATGTGCTTGAGCGACCATCATTTCACCGACCGATGCGCGTTCCCAGCCACGGGCAAGCTCGAGCTCGGGCAAGAAGACCGCGACATGGGGTCCATACGCTTTCTCCGCACTGTCCAACGCCGCGGCGGCCGCCCCGCTGTCTCCTAAGCCCGCGTCTGCGACCGTCTGCCAGGCGGCCACCAGCATCAACCAAGGCGCTGGAAACCTCCGTGAGAAAACGGATTTCGATTCTTCAAAGGCAGTGCGCGCAGCGGGCAACGCACCGCGGGCCAGGTGCACCAATCCCAGCATCGCGTGCACCATCGCGTCCGCCTCGGGCACACCCGCAGCCATGGCGGCGTAATGCTTCCAAATGCGTTCGGCCGCCTGACAGTCACCGGCGGCCGTCTCGGCCGTGACTTCGGCCAACCCGATGTTGAACCGTTGCAGTCCCAGGCCGCAGGACGCAGCGGCGCGCAACGCGGCATCTGCCATCACATGAACTTGGCTGAATCGCCCAACAGCCGCAAAGGCACCGCATGTCGGGACGGCCGCCCACACGGCCGCCATCGGCAACATTTCGGACTCACTAAAATCCGGGCCGATCTCTATCGTCGTCGCAACGTCGCCAGAATAGAAACCCATTGACATCTCTAGCGTGTTGACGAGTTGCACTGCGATCGCCGACGTGATGCGCTTTTTCACCTCACTGAGTACACGACAGGCGACTTCGGCGTCGCCGCAACCAAAGAACAGGTTCGCGCTGCGCAGACAGCCCCACCGCGCAAACAGCCATTCATCGGCGTCATCAGGCTCGGCGTCGACAAGCACGGCGTCGGCCTCGGCGTCGACGAGCACAATCTCGGCCTCGTCGGCGCGGCCCTGCCAACTCAGGGCCTCGCCGAGCAGCAAAGCGGCCGGCAAGCCACCGCCACGGTCGACCGCGAATCTCGAAAGTTCCTCGGCCAGCGCGATGTCCGACATTGCCAGTGCGTCCGCCGCGGCCTCGATGACCACATTGAGGTCTGGGTCCAGATC
>NZ_LZIL01000042.1 GCF_001667075.1 Mycobacterium sp. 852014-52450_SCH5900713
GGCCACACACCGCATCGCCGCGGCGATGATCCGCGCACGCGTCTGCTCCCCCTCGGCGCCCACCGGGCGGCCCAATTGCGACTGCGCGACGCTCATGCCGCGCGGAACCCGCCGCAGGTTCGTCCATCACACACTGCGCACCTCCGCGCGGAAGCCCAAACTAATCGATCACTCGATTATATTCGACCGTGTCGGGCACCCAGAGCCGGCGGACAGGACGCGCGAGTGGGGAGAGCACGGTGACGCGGGCGCAGCGTGGGCGCCCGGTCGGCGCCAGCGGCGAGGAGACCCGCCGGCGGATCATCGCCGCGGCGATGCGGTGTGTGGCCGAGATGGGCTACTCCCGCACCACGATTCGCGAGATTGCCCGGGCCGCCGGCATGACCAGCGGCAGCCTGTACCACTACTTTCCGAACAAGTCCGAACTGCTGGAGGCGACCGTCACCGAAATGGAGGGCATCGCGTCACCTCGGCTGCGGGCCGTCGCCGCGCGGGCCGACGGCGCGGTCGATCGCCTGGCAGCGGTGTTGGACGAGTCGAGCAGGTTGATGCGCGAGTACCCCCATCTGGCCGCCTTCGATCGGGCCATTCGCAGTGAAAGCAGCGAGCATCCGGCCAGCGGCCGGCCACGGTACGCCGGGCTGAAAGCGTTGCGCGACACGATAACTGAGATCATCAGCGACGCCCGGGCACAGGGCGCGCTGCCTCCCGACACCCGCCCGGACGCGGCTGCCGATGCGATTCACGCACTGGCGCGGGGTCTCATGGAGCGGGCCGCCACTCTGGCTCCGGACGCGTACGCGGCTGCACTGGAATCGGCCAAGGACTTGATCGGCGGAACGCTCTTCGCGCGCCCGGACGACGCACGACGATGAAGTTACTCACCGCGCTGCGGCTCAACATGACCAATGTCGCCGATCCCACAGCGCGCCAGGCGGATCGCTACCGGACTGCGCTGGACATGGCGGAGTTCGCCGATCGCCGCGGCTTCACGGCCGTGAGCGCAGAAGAACATCACCTGGCGGCCACGAGTTGGCTTCCGTCGCCGTTGATTTTGGCCGCCGCGGTAGCGGGTCGCACACGCAGCGTACGCATCAGCGTCAACGCGTTGATCGTCCCGCTCTACGATCCGATTCGGCTGGCCGAGGACATCGCCGTGCTGGACAACCTCACCCAGGGCCGCTTCAGTTTCGTGGCCGGCATGGGTTACCGGCCCGAGGAGTATCGCGCCGTCGGCAAGGGCTGGCCCAAGCGGGCGACCCTGATGGACCACTGCCTGACGGTGCTGCTCAGGGCGTGGAGCGATCAACCCTTCGAACACGAAGGCGCGCTCATCAACGTCACGCCGAAGCCGTTTACCCGCCCGCATCCGATCCTTTTCGTTGGTGGTATGACGGCCGCGGCGGCCCGGCGCGCGGCCCGTTTCGGGCTTCCGTTTTCACCGCCGATGGCCATGCCCGAGGTCGAGGCGGTGTATCTGCAGGAGTTGCGCAACCGCGGAAACGAGGGTTTCGTCTACCGCCCCGAGAACGGCAGCACCGTCACCCTGCTGCACGCCGATCCCGACGAAGCGTGGTCGCGTTACGGCGACTTCATCCTGTCGGAAGCGGTCGAATACAGCGCTTGGAAGCGGGCCGGCGTCCCGCGGCCCAACGAAACCGAGCCGGCCTCGATCCGGGACCTGCGCCGCCTCAACCATGTCGAGATCCTGACCCCGACACAGTTGATCGATCAGATCCACGGTGGCCGAAGAGAAGTCGTGATTAACCCGCTCATCGGCGGCCTTCCTATCGACGCGGGCTGGTCCAGCCTGCACCTAATGGCCGACGAGGTTCTGCCCCATGTGTGACCTGCCCCGCGACAGCGCGTCACCCAGGCTCCACACCGCGACGCCGATCAGCACCAGATCCTTCAGCAGGAACTGGCCCGGCAGCGCCGACAGCACGGGAAGACCACCGGCATGCGTCGAGACCACGCCCGGCGTGGTGAAGAGGAAGCTCAGCGTTCCCATGAACAGCACCACCGCCAGCGCGCTACCGGCCGCCGATACCCGCGGCCACACCGGCCGAAGCGCGATGAGAAGGGCGGCAACGATTTCCATCGTTCCCAGCCCGCGCGCGACGGTGGCAACACTGAAAACCTCGTAGATCCAGCTCATCAGCGGGCTGTGCTCGATGAGCACGCGGGATTCCATCTTCACGTACTTCCCGAACCCGATCCAGGCCAGCACGATGACCAGTCCGTAACGGCTGATGAGCTGTCCCGACCGGGTAAGCGTTTGCGCCAACGGGTTTGAGCCGGAGCGGATTACGACGGGGCTTTCGTCCACGAAATGAGCACGAATTCGCGACGCCCTGGGTTCACTTGAGGCTGCTCAGGGCAGCGACGATGTCGGCGACCTCAGTGCGGGTGGTGTAGTCGGGGTGGACGTCGATCCAGCGAATGGTCCCGGCGTGGTCGACGATCGCCACGGTCGGCATTGGCAGTCCTATCGTGCCATCGGCGTTGACTTCGGCCAGCTCGAGACCGAGATTGCGTTGCGCCGCCCTGGTGCCCTCGCTGGGAGCGGTGAGTACACCCAACCCGGTCGCGACCTGATTGCCGGGGTCGGACAACACGGTGAAACTCAACTCGTTGATCTCCTGCGTCGACAGTGAACCGTCAGGCTTTTGCGGGCTGATCGCCACCAGCGCGACGTTACCCCGCGCCAGCTGCGGGACCAGTTGCTCCTGATACGCACGCAGCGTCAGGTTGCAGTACGGGCACCACGCACCGCGGTATAGCACGACCACTGCACTGCGTCCCCCGACACTCTGGGCAAGGGTGGTGGGCACGCCGCGCACATCCAATAGCCGGCCATCCGGCATCGGGTCGCCAGGAGCGGCGACGCCGACCGGTGTACCGCCGGCCCGTAGCTGCGCCTGCTCGGCGCTGAAGGTGCTGAGAACATCCTCAGGCAACTGGCTTGCCATTCCCTGCTGAAATTGCGCGACCCGGTTGGCAATCGTGGTCTCGTTGGTGTCGGCGGTGCTGGTCATGAGTTCATTGCCCTTCACATGCGTGCCGGCTTGGCGCACAACGGCTTCCGGCATCGATTAGTAGACGATGGCGTTCAGCCTGCTCGACCGAAAATGGAGTGTCAACTCCAAAAAGAGTAGTTTGTGGGGGTTACTCCACGGAAGGAGGCTTATGGCTCCGGTCCCCTACGAGAAGCTGACCGCGAAGGGCCGCGCAACCCGCGAGCGCATCGTGGCCGCCGCTTCCGAATTGATGCTGCAGCGCGGCGTCGCGCGGACAACCATCGAGGACATTCAGGAGGCCGCGGTCGTCAGCACCTCGCAGATGTATCACTACTTCGCCGACAAGAGCGATCTCGTGGCCGCCGTCATCGACTTTCAGACCGATCATGTGCTCGGCGTGCAGCACCTGGGTCTCGACCGCATCGACAGCATCGAGGACTTGTACCGCTGGCGCGGCATCATGGTGGACCTGGTGCGCAGCATGGGCTGTGCGGGCGGTTGCCCGATCGGCTCAATGGCCAACGAGCTGTCCGAGTCGGACCCTATCGCGCGGGCCCAGCTTGCACGGTCATTTGCCCAGTGGGAGAACATGATCCACGACAGCCTGGTAGCGATTGCCGCGCGCGGCGAGTTGGCCGACGGGACGGACATCGAGCGCGTCGCGCTGGCGATGCTCGCCGGCATCCAGGGCGGGTTACTGCTCAGCCAGGTCCGTCGCGACACCGCGCCGTTGGAGGCCGCGGTCGACACCATGATCGAACACCTGCGACGCCTAGGCATGGGGTGACGCGCCGGAGACCCGGTTAGCGCGTGGCGTAACGATCGCGCAACTGGGCCAGCGTCGCTTCGATTCCTGCGGCGTTGCCTTTGCACGCCCCGATCCGCTCGTAGTACTTCAACGCGTTCTTGACCGCACCGGCGTCCCGATAATCGAACGTCTCCGTGACCCGGGTTCGGGTCGGCGAGAGCGTCTCGAATTGCCACCGCCAGCGGTGCCCCACCGGGTGACGCCATTCGACCAGTTCGTTCGGTTTCAGGGCCGTCACCGTGCTGGTGATGCGGTACGGCAGGCCATACATCTTCATCTTGGTCGAAAACTTCGACCCCACAGTCAATTCCGCGGGCACGCTGATGTTGTCACGCACGGTGCCCGACCCATCCAGTTCGCTGTGTCGTCGGGGATCGGCGGCCATCGCGTAAAGTTCGGCGGCCGGCGCGGCCACTTCGACCGACCGGCTTACCTGCCGCGGGCCCGCGTCTACAACGGTGACGGTCATGATCTTTCCTTTCGGCTGTCCGGCAGCGTCAGGTCGACGCTACGCTCGCCGAGTCGAACTCAGAACAGCAGACATCCCGCCGCGGGTGGCCGCGACAGGAAGCCAGCGTCGGGAGGAGCCGAAAGTAGCAATGAGTCAATCCATTTCGGGAAAGGTGGCCCTGATCACCGGCGCCGCGCGGGGGCAGGGCCGGGCGCACGCCGTGCGCCTGGCCGCCGAGGGTGCCGACATCATCGCGGTTGACATCGCCGGGCCGCTGCCGCCAAGCGTTCCGTATGACTCGCCGACACCCGTGGATCTGGCCGAGACGGCACGACTGGTGAGCGCCAACGACAAACGGGTCGTCACCGCGGCCGTCGACATCCGGGACCTCGAGGCGCTCAAGGGTGCAGTCGACGCGGCGGTGGCCGAACTCGGCCGCCTCGACATCATCGTCGCCAACGCCGGGATCTGCAGTCCCGCTCCGTGGGATCAGATCACCGCGGAAGCGTTCCGCGACACCATCGACACGAACGTGACCGGCACCTGGAACACGGTGATGGCCGGCGCTCAGCACATCATCGACGGCGGGCGCGGTGGGTCGATCATCCTCATCGGGTCGGCCGCCGGCATCAACATGCAGTCGTTCATGATCCACTACACGGCGAGCAAGCACGCGGTCGTCGGGATGGCTCGCGCGTTCGCCGCCGAGCTCGGCCGGCACAACATCCGCGTCAACAGCCTCAACCCCGGAGCGGTCTCGACACCGATGGGTACCGGCCGCATGCGTGAAGCGCTGCAGGCCGCCGCCGACACCTACCCGCACTTGCGGGGCCTGCACAAGCCGCTGCTGCCCGAGGGGATCGCCCAGCCGGAGGACATCGCCGACGCCGTCGCCTGGCTTGTTTCCGACCAGTCCCGGTTGGTCACGGCGACCCAGCTTTCGGTCGATATCGGCGTCGGCTACGTCTGATGCCCGGCGTGGGCCGATCCCGAACGCTGGCTTGGGGCTTCCACCAGGCAGAATGGAAGAGTCCTCGTTGCCTCCCGGGTTGCTCCGCCGGCGCCCCCTTGCGCCAACGGCTCGGCGTGGGAATACCTCGGCCGCACGCGGATGTTGCGCGTGGAGATACCCCGGCGGGGTATCAGGAAAGGAATGTCATGACCACGAGCGAATACCGGGTCGACGGGATGAGCTGTGGCCACTGCGAGGCGGCCGTCAAGGATGAGGTCGGCCGCCTCCCGGGCGTGGAGCGCGTGGACGTCAGCGCCGACACGGGCAGGCTGGTGGTCACGAGTTCTGTTCCCATCGACGCGGCCGCGGTCCTCGGCGCGGTGGACGAGGCCGGCTACCGGGCCGTCCTGGTGGCATGAGCGCGGCGCCGATGAGCCAGATCGAGCTGAAGATCGCGGGGATGACGTGCGCGTCCTGCGCCGCCCGGATCGAGAAGAAGCTCAACCGGCTCGACGGCGTGGTAGCCACCGTCAACTACGCCACGGAAAAGGCCGCGCTCACGATCCCCTCGGGATACGACCCGCGATTGCTGATCGCGGCCGTCGAACAGGCCGGTTACACCGCCGCGCTGCCGCCCCGGCGGGAAACCTCCGTTACGGCCGACGACCCCGAGCTGAGCGCGCTGCGCACCCGGCTGATCACCGCGGCCGTGCTCGCCGGCCCGGTGATCGCCATGGCGATGGTTCCGGCCTTGCAGTTCCGCTATTGGCAGTGGGCATCGCTGGTCCTGGCCGCACCGGTCGTCGTATGGGGAGGCCGTCCCTTCCACACCGCCGCCTGGGCCAACCTCAAACGCGGCGCCGCCACCATGGACACGCTCGTCTCGATCGGCACGCTGGCGGCGTTCCTGTGGTCGTTGTATGCGCTGTTCTTCGGTACGGCCGGCGAACCGGGCATGCGCGACGCTTTCGAGCTGACCGTCCACCCCTCCGACGGCGCCGGCAACATCTACCTGGAAGTCGCCGCGGGTGTGACCCTGTTCGTGCTGGCCGGGCGGTACTTCGAGAAGCGTTCGAAGCGGACGGCGGGCGCCGCGCTGCGCGCCCTGCTGGAGCTCGGCGCCAAGGAGGTCGCGGTGCTGCGGGACACCGGCGAAACCCGCATCCCCGTGGACCGCCTCGCGGTCGGGGACGACTTCGTGGTCCGGCCCGGGGAGAAGGTCGCCACCGACGGCATCGTGGTCTCGGGTTCTTCGGCCGTGGACGCCTCGATGCTCACCGGCGAATCCGTCCCCGTCGAGGTCGGCGAGGGCGACACCGTCACCGGCGCCACCGTCAACGTCGGCGGGCGCCTCGTCGTGCGCGCCACCCGGGTCGGTGACGACACCCAGCTCGCGCACATGGCCAAGCTGGTCGAGGAGGCCCAATCGGGCAAGGCCGAGGTGCAGCGGCTCGCCGACCGCATCTCCGGCGTGTTCGTCCCCGTGGTGATCGGCATCGCCCTGGCGACGCTCGGCGCGTGGGTCGCGCTGGGCTTCCCGCTCACCGCGGCCCTGACCGCGGCCGTCGCGGTGCTGATCATCGCCTGCCCGTGCGCGCTGGGGCTGGCAACCCCGACCGCCCTCCTGGTCGGCACCGGCCGCGCGGCTCAGCTCGGCGTGCTGATCAAGGGGCCCGAAGTCCTGGAGTCGACGCGCAACGTGGACACGATCGTGCTCGACAAAACCGGCACCGTCACCACCGGAAAGATGACCCTCGTCGACGTGATCAGCGGGCCCGGGACCGACCGCCAAACGCTGCTGCGCTACGCCGGCGCGCTCGAGGATGCGTCCGAACATCCCATCGCGCGGGCCATCGCGCAGGCCGCGAAAGCCGAGCTCGGTGCACTGCTGCCCGCCGCCGAGCGCTTCGCCAGCCTCGAAGGGAACGGCGTGCGAGGAGACGTCGACGGCCGCACCGTCGTCATCGGGCGGGCGAACCTGCTGGCCGACAGCGGCCAGCCGCTGGACGCCGCGCTGTCGGCGGGCAAGGCCCGCGCCGAGGGCGAAGGCAAGACCGCGGTCGCCGTCGGCTGGGACGGCCGCGCCCGCGGGATCCTGGTGGTCGCCGACACCGTCAAACCGACCAGCGCCGAAGCGGTCCGGCAGTTCAAGCGGCTGGGCCTGACGCCGATCCTGCTGACCGGCGACAACGGGAGCGTCGCGGACCGGATCGCCGGCGAGGTCGGCATCACGCAGGTCATCTCCGAGACGATGCCGGCCGACAAGCTCGCCGCCATCCGGCGGCTGCAGTCCGAAGGGAAGGTCGTCGCGATGGTCGGTGACGGCGTCAACGACGCCGCCGCTCTGGCGACCGCCGATCTCGGGGTGGCGATAGGCACCGGCACCGACGTCGCGATCGAAGCCGCCGACCTCACCGTCACGCGCGGTGACCTACGCGCCGCGGTCGATGCGATTCGGCTGTCCCGGCGCACGCTGAGCACCATCAAAACCAACCTGTTCTGGGCGTTCGGCTACAACATCGCCGCAATACCGCTCGCCGCGCTCGGCATGCTCAACCCGATGCTGGCGGGCGCCGCGATGGCCTTTTCCAGCGTTTTCGTGGTCGCCAACAGCCTGCGGCTGCGCTCGTTCAGCAGCGTCGCGGCCACCTAGACCACCGCGCCCACACGCCACGCTGGCAGGCGGACGGGTGGGGCTGGTGTGGGATAGTTGTTCCCGACCCCCCGCGTTCGAAAAGACCACGGGTCCGCCCCGCGCAGCGATCGACCCAGCAAAGGCAACGACCGTTGGACCAATTCTTCGGACGACTGTCCCTGCTGCACGGCTGGTTTCCGCCGACCGTGCAGGGGTTGACGCTGCTGCTGTTGATCATCGCGATCCAGTGGCGTGCGCCGCGCTGGCTCAAGCGGGTGCTGCCCGCGGCCCTGGTCGCGGCCGCCGCGGTGACCGCGCTCGCGTACTGGTACATCACGTCGCTCGGCGTGGCCGGGGACCCGGCGCCGACGACGCTGTGGCTGTGGATCGCGATGAGCGGCCTGGCCGCCGCGGTCTTCCTGGTGGGCTGGCGGGGCGCCCGCTGGTGGCGTCGCGGGGTCGCCGTGCTGTCCATACCGCTGAGCGCCTTGTGCGCGGGACTGGCATTGAACGGCTGGGTGGGTTACTTCCCGACGGCGCTTGCCGCGTGGAACCAACTGACCTCGGTGCCGTTGCCCGACCAGATCGACCGGCTCCGGGTCACCGAGATGCAGGTCGCCGGGACCAGGCCGACCAAGGGCGTGGTGGTGCCGGTGGACATCGACGACAACGCCTCCCACTTCCGGCACCGCCGAGAACTGGTCTATCTGCCGCCCGCATGGTTCAACAGCAATCCGCCACCCCGACTGCCGGCGGTCATGATGATCAGCTCCGCGTTCAACACCCCGGCCGACTGGCTGGGCCCGGGCGGCGCCTTCACCGCCATCGACAACTTCGCTGCCGCGCATCACGGCTTCTCCCCGGTGCTGGTGTTCGTCGATCCCACCGGGTCGTTCGACAACGACACCGAGTGCGTCAACGGCAGCCGGGGCAACGCCGCCGATCACCTATCCAAGGACATCGTGCCGTTCATGGTGTCGAACTTCGGCGTCAGCGCCGACCGGGCGAACTGGGGCGTCGCGGGATGGTCGATGGGCGGCACCTGCGCGGTTGACCTGGCCGTCATGCATCCGGAACTGTTCAGCGCGTTCGTGGACATCGCCGGCGACCGCAGCCCGAACGTCGGCCCCAGGGATCAGACGATCGCCAAGCTGTTCGGCGGCGACCGCACCGCCTGGGCCGCGTTCGACCCCCCGACCGTGATCGCGCGGCATGGTCGCTACACCGGTTTGTCGGGCTGGTTCGACGTCCCGGGATCCTCGGAGCCGCGCGACGTGGCGGCAGAGGCCAACCCCACCGGGAGCGCGCCCAGCACGGACCCGGCGGCCAATCCGGAGGGCCAGGACGCCGCCGCCAACGCGTTGTGCGCGGCGGCCAGCGCCAACGGCATCACCTGCGCCGTGGTCAGCCAGCCGGGCAAGCATGACTGGCCGTTTGCCGCCGGGGCGTTCGAGGCGGCGCTGCCCTGGCTGGCCTCGACGCTGGGCACACCCGCCGCCGAGCCGGTGCAGCTGCCCCAGCGCGGCGGCACGGAATCACACTGATCGCGAAATTCACAGCTGACCCTCCCGTAACGCATCCGACATATTGTTCCTGGTAGTGGTACGGTTCGCTGCTGATGGCTGGCGATTTCGTGTACGGCGAGCGACCCCTCCGGGGGTCGGCTCGAAGCGCGCAGCGGCGCAGCCAACACCGGGCCCAGTCCGGATCACCCCGTCCGACATTTGCGCCCGGCCTTCGCCTGCCCGCGATGAATCGCCGTCAGTTCCTCGGTTCGCTCGCCGCCTCAGTCGTCGCCGGAGTGGGCGCGGCCCGGCTCGTCGTCGACCCGCAGCCGCGAACGTTCGCCCAGACGCCGGCCGCTTCCGGCGCGGCGACCTCGGGCCCGACCGCCCCGTCGGCTCTGTTGCCGCCGCCACCGCTGAGCGCCCGCATCCCGCTGCCCGGCGGGGGCGCGCTGATGAAGATCCCCGGCGAGGGTGATCTGCTCGCGCTGACCGTCGACGACGGCGTCAACAGCGAGGTGGTGCGCGCGTACACCCAGTTCGCCAAAGACACCGGCGTGCGTCTGACCTACTTCGTGAACGGCACCTACGACTCCTGGACCGAGAACAAGGAGATGCTGCGGCCCCTGGTCGACAGCGGACAGATCCAACTCGGCAACCACACCTGGTCACACCCGGACCTCACGACGCTGCCCAAAGATCAAGTCGCGCAACAGCTCAGCCGCAACGACGAATTCCTAAAGAAGACGTACGGCATCGGTGCGAAGCCGTACTGGCGGCCGCCGTACGCGAAGCGCAACGCCGTGGTCGACGCCGTGGCCGCCGACCTGGGCTATACCGTGCCGACGTTGTGGTCGGGGTCGCTGTCGGATTCGACGTTGATCACCGAGGAGTACATCGTGCAGATGGCCGATCAGTACTTCACGCCGCAGGCCATCGTCATCGGGCACCTCAATCACCTGCCCGTGACGCACGTCTACCCGCAGCTCGTCGACACCATCCGCGAGCGCAACCTGCGCACCGTCACACTCAACGACGTGTTCCTCAAAACGCCTTAGCCCCTTCAGCCCGCGGGCCGGATGTTCTGGTTGATCCGGAACACGTTGCCGGGATCGAATTGAGCCTTGACCTCGGTGAGCCGCTGGTAGTTCGGGCCGTAGGTCGCCCGGACCCGCTCCTGCCCCTCGTCCATCATGAAGTTCACGTAGGCACCGCCGGCCGAGTACGGATGGGTGGCGTCCCAGTAGTCAATAGCCCAGCGTTTCAACAACTCCGCGTTCGCCGGGTCCGGGTCCACCCCCGCGATCACTTGGGAGAAGTTGACGTCCCGGTAAGCCCACGCCGTGTCGGATTGGCCGACCTGATGGACCGCACCGTCGATCGGGTACAGGTGCATCGTGGAATGCCTGGTCGGCAGCTCCTGGGCGAAGCGGGCGTGGGCCGCAACGGCGCCGTCGGGCACCGTGCGGAAGAAGTCTCCGCGCCAATACCATTGCAGCCCTTTGGGATACAGGCCGTCGAAGGTGGACTGCAGCGCCGGGAAGGGAGCGGCGCCCAGCCCGTCGAAGGCCGGTTCCATCTGCCGGACCGGCGCGAACGCTTCCTCGGCGCCGGCGGGGTCGCCCGTGTAGCACCAGACCACGGCGCACGCCTTCTGCAGGTGGAACGCCTCGGGGAACGGTGCCGCCGGCGGGACCGTCATGGCCGCGAAGAATCCGTAGAGATCCCCGTCCTGCGCAGGCATGAAGTCCCGGTACCACGAGAGGATGTCGGCGGTGGCCGACGCGGGCCATGCCGTGGGACCGCAGATCACGGTGTGCACGGGGTGCAGCCGGAACGTGAATGACGTGACCACGCCGAAGTTTCCGCCGCCGCCGCGCAGCGCCCAGAACAGGTCGGGATGCTCGGATTCGGACGCCCGCACCACGCGGCCGTCGGCCAGCACCAGCTCCGCCTCGACCAGGTTGTCGATGGTCAGGCCGTACTTGCGGGACAGGTAGCCGTGGCCGCCGCCCACGGTCAGGCCCCCGACCCCGGTGGAAGAGATGATGCCCGACGGCGCCGCCAACCCGTATGCGTGCGTCGCGCCGTCCACTTGCGCCCACGTCGCCCCGCCTTCGACCCGGGCGGTGCGGCTGTCGGCGTCCACGTCGATCCGGTTCATCGGCGACAGGTCGATGACCAGTCCGCCGTCCACGGTGCCGAAGCCGGGGCCGTTGTGACCGCCCCCGCGCACGGCGACAACGAGGTTGCGGTCGCGCGCGAATTCCAGCGCGGTCGCGATATCCGCGGGCGAGCCGCAGCGCGCGATCACCGCCGGCCGCTTGTCGATCATGCCGTTGTGGACCGCCCGCGCCTCCTCGTACCGCGGGTCGTCGGGCAGGATCACCTGCGAGCCGAGCCTGGCGCGTAATTCATCGGTTGCGGTTGTGAGGCTCATGGCCACACCTCCTTGTTTGCTCGCCGGTCTTGATGCGGCGACGTTACGAGGCCGGCGAACCGCTCGTCATGACCACAACCGAGCATTTCCGAGGCATTCCACGATAGTCACATCTGACTATCGACCGACCAATACCGACGCGGCTACCTTGTTTGCATGGCGCAGTGGGTGCCGCCCCCGCTCCCGGCCGAACTGATCGCTCGCCGCCGGGGCCCGCTCGTGGGTCGCGATGCGGAACTGGCGGTGTTCGAGCAGGCCTGGGGGCGGGTCGAGCGGGGTAATCGCCAGGCGGTTTTCATCGGCGGCGAGCCCGGGGCCGGCAAGACGCGGCTGGCCGCGGAGGTGGCCGGCAAGCTATTCGACCACGGCGTCGCGGTGCTGGTGGGAAGTTCGACCGCCGACGAAGACGTGCCCTACGCGCCGTTCGCCGAAGCGCTCGACCGGCTGCTGATCGCCGGTCCGCCGGGTTCGATGGCGGAACCGTTGAGCGACGCGGGGCCGCAGCTGCGACGGCTCTCGCCGGAAGTGATTCGGCATTTGCCCGACGACGGCCCGGCCCCGGACGTCGGGTCGGCGCGGCAGGCCCTCTTCGACGCGTTGACCGGCTTCCTGCGCCGTCTGGCCGTCGATCGCCCGATCGCCCTGATCCTCGACGACCTGCACTGGGCGCAGCTCCCCACCCTTGCGCTGCTCGAGCACGTGCTGATCGGCTGCGCCGATGTGCGCGTTCTGGTGGTGGTCACGTTCCGCACGACCGAGCCCGACCGGTCCGACGACCTGGCCACCCGGCTGGCCGAGCTGCACCGATTCGACGGGGTGCGGCGCCTGGACCTGGCGGGCCTGGACACCGAGGCGATCGCCGAGTTCGTCGCACGAACCCAGCAGCTGGCCCCGGCCTCGGTGCGCACGGCCGCCGCGCTGCTGCGCGAGCGGACCGGCGGCAACCCGTTCTTCCTGACCGAACTGGTCAACGACCTCGAAATCCGCGGCGGGCTGGCCACTTTGGGCACGCAGCACACGGTCCCCGGGTCCATCGGAGACGCGATCGCCCGCCGCCTCGCCGGGCTGGGGACCGGCGTGCGCGCGGTCATCGAGCAGGCGGCGGTGCTGGGCCAGACGTTCGACCTCCCGGCGCTCATCTCGACCTGCGAGACGGAGGTCGGCGCGACGCTGGCGGCGATCGATTCGGCCGAGGCGGTCGGGCTGGTCCGCGCGGTGCACGACTCCGACGGCGAATTCGCGTTCGTGCACGCGCTGACCCGGGAATCGGTGCTCGGCGGGATGGCGGCATCGCGGCTGCGGATCATGCACGCGCGCGCCGCCGAGGCGCTGGAGGGACGTGCCGACCCATCGCTCGTTCCGCGTTTGGCCAACCACTTCCTGATGGCGCACGTGCTCGGCTACCACGAGCAGGCGTTGCGGTATGCGCGCCGGGCGGCCCGGATGGCCGAGCACAGCCTGGCTTATGAGGATGCGGCCAAGTGGTTCGAACGGGCCGCCTCGCTTCCCGAGCTCAGCCTCGCGGAGCGGGCCAGGCTGCACCTCGACGCGGCGGCCAACCATGTGCGCGCCGGCTTCTTCGTGCGGGCGCGGGGCATCTACGAACGCATCGGCGCGATGGACGACCCGCTGATGCGGCTGGAGGCTGCCGTCGGCTACGAGGAGGCGAATTGGCGCCCCGGACAGTCGACTTCGAAGGCGGCCGACCTGCTGGCGTCGGCGCTGGAATCGTGCGGGCTGCAAGCCGATGACCCCCGCTACGTGCAGGCGCTCGGCAGCTTCGGGCGCGCGCTGGCCTTCGCCGGCGAGGCGGAGCGGGCCCGCGAGGTCGGCGCCGACGCGATCGAGCGCGCGCGGGCCGTCGGCGACGAGGGGGTGCTGCTGCACACGTTGAAGACGAGCCTGTGGCAAGGCCTCACCCCGGAGATGAGCGAAATCCAGGCGGAGCGTGCCGCCGAGGTATCGCACATGGCGCTAGCACGCCGCGACTACGAGTCGTTGGGTGCGGCGTCACACTTCCACGCCATGGTCAGCTACCTGGCCGGCCGGCCCGACGGCCTGGCCGTCGCGACCGCCGACATGCGGCGCGCGGCCCAAAGCTGCGGTCAAGCCGCCTTCGGCTTTGTCGGCGCGTGCATCGAACAAGCGTTGGCCTACCTGCGCGGTGACTTCGCCGGTGCCGAACGATGGGCCGACATCGCCTTGCGCACAGGCGATCTGTTCGGCGCCGACGACACCGAGGGCTCGAACGGGGTCCAAATGTTCATGATCCGCCGCGAAACCGGCGACCTGAAAAGATTCGGGGGCTTCATCGACGGCAGTGAGACGTTCACCGGCCGCTGGGTGCCCGGGCTGCTTGCCCTCTACACCGAATTGCGGTGCGAACGCGGCATGAACCGTGCGCTCAATCAGTTGCTCAACCGCAACCTCGGCGACCGCCTCGAGGATGCGCAGTGGCCGATGGAACTGGTGTTCATGGTCGAGGCGGCGTTAGGGCTTTCCCACCGCGAAGCGGTCCACGCGCTGCGCCCATTCGTCTCGCGTTATGCCGGAAAGAATTTGGTGGCCGGCCAGTTCGTCGCGCTGTTCGGCAGCGCCGACCGATATCTGGCCCGGATGGCGGCGCTCTGCGGAGACGGTGCCTCTGCCGAGCGGCACTTCGTCGCCGCGATCGAGATGGACCGCCGGATGGGCTCGGTGGTGCATGTCAGCGAGACACTGGCCCGGCACGCGTTGTTCGCCTCGTCATGTGGTCGCACCGAGGATGCCCGGCGTCTGGCCGACGAGGCGCGCGCCATCGCCGCTGCGATCGGGCAGACCCGCGTCGTCGACCTGGCGGATTCGGTCCTGGCCGCGGGTTCGGTGGGTCCCGACGGCCTGACCGAACGGGAGGTGGAGGTGCTGCGGCTGCTCGCCGAGGGGTTGAGCAATCGCGCGATCGGCGAGCGCCTCTTCATCAGCACCAACACCGCCGCGAACCACGTGCGCAACATCCTGATCAAAACCGGCGCCGCCAACCGCACGCAGGCGGCGATGTATGCGGCCGACCACGAGCTTCTCGGCTAGCGCCCTCAGATGTCGGACAGCGCCCCGTCCGGCATCATGCGCTCTTTCACTTCGACGACGGAGTCGGCCGGCAGGCCGGCGCGCGCCGCCGCGGACCTGATGGCCTCCGGCGACGGCGCCTCATACAGGCAGTAGGTCTTCCGCTTGTCCGCCGACAGGAACGAGTACATCCAGCGAACGCCCTCGAGGTCGTTGATCCGATTGATACCGTCGGCAACCTCGAGACCGGGCTCCAGTTCCTCGGCAAAGTTGCGCTCGACCATGAAGATGGGCACGGCGACTCCTGTTCACTGTCTTGGGTCGAGCCTAGGCCGTCGGCGACGATCAAGACATGGGAATTTCGGCGGCGGCTATTCTTCCGCCGATTCGGTCTGAGCCGCGAGCAACATCTGCAAGGACTCACGCAGCGTGGTCAATCGCTGATGCCCTAGGACCTGCTCCCACTGCCGCTCCAATTCGACTGCGCTAGAGCGCATTACCCGCAACGCTTGCCGGCCGCGTGGCGTCACCTCGATGATTCGGGCTCGCGCGTCCAGCGGGTTGGGGACTCGGGTGACGTAGCCGTGTCGCTCCAGTCCGGTGATCGCCTGGGCGACCGCCTGCCGGCTCACTTGGAGCCGATCGGCCAGATCCGACGCGTGCAGGCCACCGGCCGCCAACGGTACGAGCGCGACCGCCTGGGCCGGTCGGATCCCGTCGAGTCCCGCCGCGGCAAACGCCGCCCGCAACCGTGGCGCACCGGACGCCGCCACCAGGTTCACCAGCGCGGGAACGGTGGGCTGCCAGTCCGGATGCAGAGGGCGTCGCATGCGAAGAGTGTGCCACCCGCAGCACAATTGACAAGTGACTTGTCAAAATCCCCAGCGGCTGCCACGATGGCGTCATGCGATCGCGCCGCGCCGGGGCTCTCAGCGTTTGCCTCGTCGCCGTTCTGGCCGTCGTGCCCGGCGGCTGCCTGGGCGGCGGCCATGCGCTGGGAACGCCCGGCTCGCAATCGATCCCGGTCGGGCAATCCACCCAGAGCGTCGAGTCGGGCGGCGTGAGCCGCACCTATCACCTGTACCGGCCGCAGGGACTGACCGATGCGGCCCCTCTGGTGGTGATGCTGCACGGAGGCTTCGGCACGGGCCAGCAGGCCGAGCGCGCCTACCACTGGGACACCGAGGCCGACGCCGGGCATTTCCTGGTCGCCTACCCCGACGGCATCAACCGCGCCTGGAACGCCGGAACGTGCTGCGGCGAACCGCAGCGCGTCGGCGCGGACGACGTCGGCTTCATCACGACCATGGTTGGCGCCATCGAGCAAGGGATGCCCATCGACCGGGCGCGCGTGTATGTCACCGGCATGTCGAACGGAGCCATGATGGCGCTCCGGCTCGGCTGCCAGTCGGACGTGTTCGCCGCGATCGCCCCGGTGGCGGGCACGATGCTGACCGACTGCTCCCGGGCGCGGCGCGCGTCGGTGCTGCAAATCCACGGCACCGCCGACGACAGAGTGCCCTACGACGGCGGGCCTGGAAAGGCGTTCGCGCTCAACGGAACTGCTCGCGTCGACGGGCCGTCGGCGCAGTCCGTGAATGCCACCTGGCGCGCGATTGACGCCTGCGGAGCGCCGAACTCGAGCACCACCGGTGACGTGACGACGCAAATCGCCGCCTGCGCGGACGGACGCACCGTGGAGTTGATCTCGGTGGCCGGCGCAGGCCATCAATGGCCGGGCAGTGAACCCAGCCCCCTCGCCGCGAAGCTCGCGGGCATCCCGCCACCCTCGACGGCGCTGGACGCCACCGATACCATTTGGCAGTTCTTCGCCCAGAACCACCGCTAGGCGTCGCCGAATCTCTAAAAATTTAGAGATTTGCCTTCCCTGGCCGCCGCCCGGTTGTTACCGTTCCGTGATGCGCCGGGTTGGGGGAACTTTCGCCGTCCTGCTGATATTCGCCTCAGCGTTGGTCGGTCTCGGTCGTGCCGGCACCGCGCACGCCGACGGCGGGGACGAACCGCGGTACGCGGAGTTCTACACCCCACCCGACCCGTTGCCGCCCGGCCGGCCGGGCGACCTGATACGCACCGAACCGTCGCGACTGGTCCTCGAGCCGTCCGGCCAGCTGGGCGCGATCATGGCCACCGGCACCCGAATCATGTACCGCAGCACCGATACTCGTGGCAACCCGATCGCGGTCACCGGAACATACTTCGAGCCTTACAACGCGTCGCCGGGCAGCGGACCACGGCCGTTGATCAGCTACGCACCCGGCACCCAGGGCCAAGGCAACCAGTGCGCGCCGTCGCGAATGTTCAACCAGGGCATCCATTATTCGGGCGGCTGGGACATCATGTTCAACTACGAGGAGCTGTTCGTCGCCACGATGGTGGCGCGCGGTTTCGCCATCGTGATGACCGACTATGAAGGCCTCGGCACCAACTCCATGCACACCTATGTGGGCCGCGTCGCCGAGGGGCAGGCGGTGCTCGACGCCGCCCGTGCGGCCATGAAGCTCCCCGACACTTCGCTGGATCCCCTTGGTCCCGTGGCCTTTTGGGGCTACTCGCAGGGCGGCGGTGCCACCGCGTCGGCGGCCGAGCTGGCGTCGAGCTATGCCCCCGAACTCCACATCGTCGGCACCTACGCCGGGGCCCCGCCGGCCAACCTGAAGGAGCTGTTGCCGTACGCGGATGGCAGCGCGCTGGTCGGTGTCGTCGGGTACGCGCTCAACAGCGTCATGGCCGCCTATCCCGAGTTCGCCGACGTCATCCGTTCCAAGATGACTCCCCGCGGACTCGCGATGCTCGAGTCGGTCTCGCGCCAGTGCGTCGGACAAACCCTGCTGGACTTCATGTTTCGCCATATCCAGCCCTATTTCACCGAAGACATCAAACAACTGGTCAACGAGGAGCCGTTCAACACCCTCTTCGAGGACCAGCGGATCGGGCGCTACAAGCCCAACGCGCCGGTGCTGATCGACAGCAACCGCTACGACCCGCTGGTGCCGTGGACCGCGGCCAACCAACTCGGTCGCGACTGGTGCGCCCAGGACGCCGACGTCGAGTTCCGGACCAACGAGGAGCCACCGTTCCTCGACAAGCTCGTCATCAACCACGCGTTGCCCATGCTCGTCGACGGCGAGCCGGCCATGCAGTGGATCGCCGCCCGATTCAACGGAGAACCGCCCGCGCCCAACTGCGGTCAGTTTTAGACTGGACGCATCGCTGCACGTCGAAAGCACAACGCGCCCGAACGGCGCCGCCAACTCGCCGACGCCGCGATCGAACTGCTGGGGACTAACGGCGTCCACGGGGTCAGCCATCCCAGGGTCGACGATCACGCCGGCGTACCCGCCGGCACCGCGTCGTTCTACTTCAGGACCCGCAAGGCGCTGCTGCACGCGATCGCGGCCCGGCTGGCCGAACTCGATGTGGCCGACTTCTCCCGAATGGCCGAACTCGCCGACGATCCGGCGGCGCAATTCACCGGCACCGCGGGGCTGGCCCGCATCGTCATGTACGTCAACAGCGAGCCCTGGCTGACCCGCGCCAAGGCCCGATACGAGCTCGCGTTGCTCGCCGGCCGGGACGGGGAACTGGCCACTGCCCTCGGCGAATCCGCGAAACTGCTCTACACCCTGGCCCGCGACGTCGTCACCCAATGGCATCCCGCGGAGAGCGCGCCCGCGCCCGCGTTGATCGAGGACCAGGCGATCGCCACGCTGGCTTTCATCAACGGGATCATGATGACGTTCGTCGCGGGGCAACCGGCCGTCGACAGCGCCGACCATCTCGACCGGCTCATTCAGGGCGTCATCGCGGGTGTCGCCGCCGTTCGCGGTGCCTAAAGATCCTCCGCGGTGAGTCGGCGTTCGAGCGCGCCGGCGATATCCGTCGTTGTCACGACCAGCGCCGTCATGAACTCGATGAGCTGAGGTCGACTGACCTTGATTTCGCGCCGGTACCACTGGGTGATCAACTCGAGAAGGCCGCCGACCACCGTCAGCGCGGTCAGCATGACGTTGTCGTCGGTACCGGCGGCCGCACCGAGCAGTGCCCGTACCTGCCCGACCATCACTTGAGTGAGGACGTCGATCACCTCGTCCCGACGCCCGGCGAGCGCTTCGGCCGTTTGCAGCTCGATCAGCAGCCGCGGGCGCCGCGGATCTTCGTCGATGAAGCCGAACGCGAACTCGATGACGGCGCGGGCGCGGGCCTCGAGTTCGTGCGGTGACTCCGCGACCGTCGCCATGATCCCCGTCAACGCGCGGCTGAATTGGTCTTCGAAAGTCGCGATCAGCAATTCGTGGCAGTCGCGGAAGCTCTCGTAGAAGTAACGGTCGTTGAGCCCCGCGCTCGCGCTGACGGCCCGCACCCGGAGATTGTTCACCCCCTGCTCGGCAATCGTGTCGAAGGCAGCCTCGATGAGCTGCCCGCGGCGCTGTTCACGTCGCTGATCAGCGGTTAGGCCACGATGCACTGCCATTCGAGAACCGGCTCCTTTTTCGTTTGGCTCACGGACTTGCGCCCGCACCCCACTTTGGTGAAGGATCTCACCAACATGGTTTGGTGAACTGTTTCACCAACCAATCATAGGGGGAGCGGTGCAACGGGGGATCTTTTCGGGAACGGGTTTGGTTGGCGCGCCCCGCCGGGCCGAGCCCCAGCTTGAGCGAACCGGTGAATACAGTGCGCGTCTTGCCGCGTTGGGCGGACTTGCCGTCCGGCGCAAGGCATGGGTGATCGGCACATGGATCGGCGTGGCTGCGATCCTCGCGATCGCCTTCCCCCAGCTGGAGACGGTCGTGCGCCAGCAGTCGGTCCAGCTCTTGCCCGGTGACGTGCCGTCGTTTCAAGCGCTCGATCGTATGGCGGCGGCGTTCGACGAGCGGGGTGCGAAGACCTCGATCGTCATCGCGATGGAAGACCCCGCCGGGCTGACCCCACCCGCGCGGCAACGCTACGACGCCCTCGTGGTCGCGCTGCGCGCCGACAAAACTCACGTTCTGCTGGTGCAGGATCTACTTGCCGAGCCCACCACCAGAAGCCGCGCGGTGAGCAAAGACGGAAAGGCGTGGTTCCTGCCGATCGGGATCGCCGGCACACTGGGTGACCCAAAGGCAGCCGAGTCGGTCGACGCCGTGCGCGCGCACGTGTCCTCCGTCGTCACCGGGTCATCGACCACCGCCCGCGTCACCGGCCCGGCCGCGACGTTCCGTGATCAGATCGGCTCAGGCGAACACGAGCTGCTGCTCATCTCGATCGCGACCGCCGCCCTGATCGGACTCATCCTGCTGCTGGTATACCGATCGGTCGCCACCGCCCTGTTGCCGCTATTGGTGATCGGCGCGAGCGTGGCCGTCGGCCGAGGCGTTTTGTCGGCACTCGGTGAATTCGGCGTTCCGGTCTCGCAATTCACCATCGCGTTCATGACCGCGGTTCTGCTGGGCGCCGGCACCGACTACAGCGTGTTCCTGATCAGTCGCTATCACGAACAACGACGGCGTGGAAATGCCCCCGAACAGGCCATCATTCATGCCTGCGGCAGCATCGGGCGCGTCATCCTGGCTTCAGCGGCGACGGTCGCTTTGGCGCTGGCCTCCATGGTGTTCGCTCGCCTGAGCGTCTTCCAGGGTGTTGGCCCCGCATGTGCCATTGCCGTGCTGATCGGATTCCTGGCCACCGTTACGCTGCTCCCGCCGTTATTGGCGCTGGCGGCAAAACGCGGCATCGCCGAGCCGCGCGCCGACTTATCTCGCCAGTACTGGAACCGGATCGCCGTCGTGGTGGTACGACGACCAACGCCGGTGCTGGCCGCGAGCCTGGTGGTCTTGCTGGCCCTGGCCGGCGTCGTGGCCACCATGACGATCAGCTACGACGACCGCAAGGGACAACCCGCGAGCACCCCCAGCAATCAGGGCTATCAGCTGTTGGATCGGCATTTCCCCAAAGACACCGCCATCAACGAATTTCTGCTCGTGCAATCCCGCACCGACATGCGGACCGCCAAAGGCCTCGCCGACCTCGATGCGCTGGCCTCGCGGGTCGCCCAGCTACCCGGGGTCACTCGCGTCTCGGGTGTCACCCGCCCCACCGGGAACCGGCTCGATCAAGCGCAATTGTCATGGCAGAACGGGCAAATCGGCGAAAAGATGGCCGATGCCGTCGCCGATGGCGAAGCCCACAAGGACGACCTTGCCAAGCTCACCAACGGTGCCGACCAACTCGCGGCCGGCTTGGGCCAACTCGACACCACGCTGCGGCGCGCGCTCACACCCCTGACCGATCTCTTGGACCAAGCCGGAAGCAGAGGTCAACAGCTGCAGGGCGCGCGGCCCCTGCTGCAACAACTCAAAGCAACCGCACCCGCCGTCGATCAAGCCGTGCACACCGGCGCGGGATTGCGGCCCCTGGCCCAACAAGCCGCCGCCGCCATTGCGGCGATCGAACCACTCGTCGAAGGCCTCAATGCCTCACCCTGGTGCGCCACCACGCCACAGTGCGCGCAACTGCGCGACGAAACCCGCGTACTCGTCACGCTGCGCAACGGTGGATTCTTCGACCAGGTGGCCGGACTCAGCGATCAGTTCAGCCAAACGGCCACCCTTGCCGGCACACTCACCGATATCCAAAACGCCGCCACCACCATGCAGCGGACGGTCGGCGCGACCGGCGACCCCGCGGACCTGATCGGCAACATCCACCGTCTGCAAGGCGGCGTCAGCCGACTCGCCGCGGGCGCGCAGGCGCTGGCCGACGGGGTACATACCCTCGCCGACAGCAACATTCGGCTACTCGGGGGCATGGGCCAGGTCGCCGCCCAGCTGCAGAACGCCGCTCGCGCCACCTCGGGATCGGACGCCGCCTCCGGGTTCTACCTACCTCCGTCGACATTTGAGAATCGGCAATTCAGCGACCTGGCAAGGCATTTCATTTCCTCCGACGGGCGCACCGCCCGATTCGCCGTCGCATCCTCGTACGACCCTTACTCCGCTGACGCGATGGCCCTGGACCGCAAGATCACCGAAGTGGCGAACGCCGCCCGGCCCAACACCTCGCTGGAAGGCACCTCCATCTCCATGGCCGGCTTCACCGCCGTCAATTCCGACCTCCAACACATGCTGTCCGCGGACTTCACCCGGCTGGCCACCGCCACCCTGCTGATCGTCGGCGTCGTCCTGATCCTGCTGCTGCGTTCCGTGGTCGCCCCGCTCTACCTGCTGGGCACCGTCGTGCTGAACTATTTCGCCGCTTTGGGCCTGGGAGTGCTGTTGTTCCAGTACGGTTTCGGCCACGCCATCGCCTGGCCGGTCCCGCTCCTGGCCTTCATCCTGTTGATCGCGGTCGGCGCCGACTACAACATGCTGGTGATCTCCCGCTTACGCGAGGAGTCCACCGGCAACTTGCGTGTCGGCGTGCTCCGCACCGTCACCAGTACCGGCTCCGTGATCACGTCGGCGGGCCTGATCTTCGCCGCCAGCATGTTTGGACTCATGATCGGATCGCTCGACATGATGGTCCAGGCCGGATTCGTGATCGGCTGCGGGCTGCTGCTGGACACGTTCGTCGTCCGCACACTCACCGTTCCCGCTCTCGCGACCCTCTTACGGGAGCGGAGCTGGTGGCCCCATCGGTTCAGTGCCTCATGACCCCGTAAGCATGCCGTCGATCAGTCGGTGCAGCACCTGCCGCGTCTCGCGGCGCGTGCGTTTCGGATCCTCGGCGGTCGCGATCAGCATGGCCGCCTCGTCGAGCGCACCGATCAGCACGTGCGCCAGCGGCCGCACCGGTTGCTTGGCCAACTGGCCGGCCCGGATCGCCTCGGTGATCAACTGTTCGGTCATGCCCAGGCTGTAACGCTGCGCGACGTCGCGAAAACCGGCCCACCCCAACACACTCGGGGCATCCAGCAACATCAGCTGACGCACCTCCGGATCCCCGGCAACCTCCAGCCACGCGTCGACCGCCGCACGGATCGCGTCCGCCGGTGTCGTCGCACCCGACTCGGCCACCAGGGTGCCCATCCGCGCCATCACGTCCTGCTCGACCGCCTCGACGACCTCGCGGAAAAGCGCTGCTTTGTCGGCGAATTGGTGGTACATCGCGCCGCGCGTAACCCCCGCGACGGCCGCGATCTCGGGCGTTCCGACCTCCGCGTAACCCCGTAGCCCCCACAACTTGCGGGCGGCGGCGATCAGCGCGTCGCGGGTCGCCGCGGAGCGCTCTTCCTGAGTCCGTCTCTTGCTTTCCATACAACCTGTTGGTAACTTACGAACAGACAGCCTGTTTGTAAATGTATCCCGAGGTAGGAGTTCTCTATGTCGACGATCGACATTAGTGCCGGAACCATCCATTACGAAGCAATCGGACCCGAAAGCGGCCGGCCGGTCGTTTTCGTGCACGGGTACATGATGGGCGGCCAGCTGTGGCGCCAGGTCAGCGAACGCCTGGCCGACCGCGGGCTGCGGTGCATCGCCCCGACGTGGCCGCTGGGCGCGCATCCCGAGCCGTTGCGCCGCGGCGCCGATCGGACCATCACCGGTGTCGCGGGGATGGTCGCCGAGGTGCTGACCGCGCTCGACCTCGAGGACGTGGTGTTGGTGGGCAACGACACGGGCGGGGTCGTCACGCAACTCGTGGCCGTGCACCACCCCGAGCGGCTCGGCGCCCTGGTGCTCACGAGTTGCGATGCGTTCGAACACTTTCCGCCACCCATCCTCAAGCCGGTGATCCTGGCGGCCAAGTCGAAGACGACGTTCCGGGCGGTTTCCCAGGCCATGCGAGTGCCGGTGGCGCGCAAGCGCGCGTTCGACGGATTGGCGCACCGCAACATCGACGACCTCACCGAGGCGTGGGTGCGACCGGGGCTGTCCGACCCCCGCATCGCTGAAGACTTGCGCCAGTTCACGCTGTCGATGCGCACGGAAGTGACGACGGCCGTGGCCGCCCGCCTGCCCGAGTTCGACAAGCCCACCCTCATCGCCTGGTCGGCCGACGACGTGTTCTTCGAGCAGGAGGACGGGGCCCGCCTGGCCGCCACCATCCCGAACGCCCGCCTCGAGGTCATCGGCGGCGCCAGAACCTTCTCGATGATCGACCAGCCGGACCGGCTCGCCGACCTCTTGTCGACGATCGCGGTGCGCGCGTAGCCGCCCGCCCCGCCGGCGGTAGCGTCTTGCGCATGTCAGACACGACGCCACCGCTGCGGGGCCGGCGGATCCTGGTCACCGGCGGAGCGACCGGCATCGGTGCGGCCGCCGTGGGGGCCCTCGGCGACGCCGGGGCCGAGGTCACTGCGACCTATCACCAGACGCCGCCGCCGGACGGCCTCGCTGCCAGCTGGCTGCAGTGCGACGTGCGCGACGCCGACGCCGTCTCGGCTATGGTGCGACAAGCCGCCGAGGGCATGGGCGGACTCGACGTTTTGGTGAACGCCGCGGGGCTGTGGCAGGCCGGGATTCCCGGTTACATCGGCGTCGACGAGATCGCGTTTCTGTTGGACACCAACGTCAAGGCGACCATCCTCACCAATCAGGCCGCCTACGCCGTCATGAAGGACCAAGACCCCAAGGGCGGCAGGATCATCAACTTCGGCTCGTCGGAAGCCGTGATGGGCAGCCCGATCTCGGCCGTCTACGCCGCCACCAAGGGTGCGGTCCAGGCATGGACGCGGTCGGCCGCCAAAGCGTGGGCGGTGGACAAGGTCACCGTCAACGCGCTGGCGCCGGCGGTGCAGACGGCCGGCGCCGATCGGTTGCGCGAATTCCTCGGCCCCGACGCGAGCGCGTTCATCGATCAGCAGATGCAGATGATGATTCCCCTGGGCGGGACGCTGGGGGACCCCGCGCGGGATCTCGGCCCGATGCTGGTCTTTCTGGCCGGGCCCGGTTCGGGATTCATCACCGGGCAGCTGCTGGCGGTCGACGGCGGCCTGATGATGGTGGGCGGATAACGAGCCGGCGCCCGGCCGTCGCTACCATAAGACGGACCGTCTCGTCTCGCAGAAGACCAGGCATAGTAGAGGTGATTCCGACCGATGACTGAGGACACGATTCAGGCGCTGCTGCAGAAGCGCTTGTCCGATCCGGGGGTCGCGGTCAAACACCGCGCCCTGCAGTGGAGTTGGAGTCAGTACCTGGCGGCATCGGCGTCGCGCGCAGCAGCCCTGATATCGGCCGCCGACCGAGACCGCCCGATGCACGTTGGCGCCCTGCTGGGAAACAACCCGGAGATGCTGAGCCAGATGGCGGCGGCCGGCCTCGGCGGCTACGTCCTCTGCGGCCTGAACACCACCCGGCGCGGCGAGGCGCTCGCGGCCGACGTGCGGCGCGCCCACTGCCAGTTCCTCATCACCGACGCCGAACACCGCCCGCTGCTCGACGGCCTGGACCTCGAGGGAACGCAGATCCTCGACACCTCGACGCCGCAGTGGACCGAATTCGTCAAGGACGCCGGCGAACTCGTGCCGCACCGACAGGTGACCGCGATGGACCCGTTCATGATGATCTTCACGTCGGGAACGAGCGGAAACCCCAAGGCGGTGCAGGTATCACACCTAATGGCGACGTTCGCCGGCGTCAACCTGGTCCAGCGCTTCGCACTCTCCGAGCAGGACACCTGCTACGTGTCGATGCCACTGTTCCACTCCAACGCCGTCGTCGCGGGGTGGGCACCCGCGGTGGTCTCCGGCGCCGCGATCGTGCCGGCGAAGTTCTCGGCGAGCAGCTTCCTCGACGACGTCCGCCACTACGGCGCGACGTATATGAACTACGTGGGCAAGCCGCTCGCCTACATCCTGGCCACGCCCGAGCGCGACGACGACGCCGACAATCCCCTGCGGGTCGCGTTCGGCAACGAGGCCAACGACAAGGATATCGAGGAGTTCGCGCGGCGCTTCGGCGTCCAGGTCGAGGATGGCTTCGGCTCCACCGAGAACGCGGTCATCGTGATCCGCGAACCCGGCACGCCGAAAGGCTCGATCGGCAAGGGGATCGACGGGGTGGCGATCTACAACAGCGACACCGTCACCGAGTGTGCGGTCGCCCGCTTCGACGCCGACGGCGCCCTGGCCAACGCCGACGACGCCGTGGGTGAGTTGGTCAACACGGCCGGCTCGGGTTTCTTCACCGGCTACTACAACGACCCGGACGCCAACGCCGAGCGCATGCGCCACGGCATGTACTGGTCCGGCGACCTCGCTTACCGCGACTCCGAGGGCTGGATATACCTGGCCGGCCGCACCGCCGACTGGATGCGGGTGGACGGGGAGAACCTCGCGGCCGCGCCGATCGAGCGGATCCTGTTGCGGCACAGTTCAATCAACCGCGTCGCGGTGTACGCCGTTCCCGACGAGCGCGTCGGCGACCAGGTGATGGCCGCGGTCGTACTCAACGAAGGGCACGCCCTCGCCGCCGATTCCTTTGAAGCGTTCCTCGACGCGCAGCCGGACCTGTCCCCCAAGGCCCGCCCGCGCTATGTCCGCATCGCCGCCGACCTGCCCAGCACCGCCACCCACAAAGTGCTCAAGCGTCAACTGATCGCCGAAGGAACGGATATCGCCGCGGGGGAAGTGCTGTGGGAACGCCAACCACGCGGGACCGCCTATGCCGTCGCGACGCCTAGCTCTGACTCCCGGACACCCGCCGGCGGATCTGGCCCTTCGACCGTCGCACCCGCCTGACCGGATCCCGCGTTGTGCCGGCGGCGATCTCGTCACGCAACTGCGCGATGTTGGAGATCTCCGCATACAAGCCGCGGATCGCGTAGTCCAGCACCGCCAACGAGAAGCGCTGGTCCGGGTCGTCGCTGATGCCGAGTTCGCGCGACCGCTGCCGCGACCACAACGCCTCGTCCAGCCGCGCCCGGGTCGCCTCGAGGTGCCGGTCCAACGTGTCGACGATGTGTTCGGGGTCCTCGCCACGGGCGAGCCAGGTCCTGAGGATGACGGGGTGCTTGATGACGACCTGGTCCTCGCCCGGGAAGTGCTGCACCCACCGGCGCAGGGCGTCGAGCCCGGCATCGGTGGTCTCGTAGAGCGTGATCGCCCGCTTGCCGGATTGGGCGCCGATTTCGCTCACCATGCCGCGCGCCAACAAGCGGTTCAGCTCGCGCCGCACGTGACTGACCGACGGCGACCAGTAGAAGTGGCCCACCGACAACTCGGCGCGCATTTTGATCTCGCCGGCGGTGAGCTGCTCGTCGTTGGCGGCCAGCACACCCAGCACGAGGTAGGCGGTTACCGGGAGGCCGTTGCTGGTGCGCCGGGGGCTCACGATTGGTCTACTTCTGGCCGGTGAAGTACGGCAGCGTGACATCGGGGCCGACGGCGTGGAACTGCACCCGCACGCGCATGCCGATCCGCAACTCCTCCGGCGCCACGCCGACGACGTTGGTCAACATCTGGTACCCCTCGTCCAGCGTGACGATCGCGGGCGCGTAGGGCGGTTCGAATTCCGCGGTCACCGGACGGTGCACCACCGTCCAGCTGTAGATGTCGCCCAGTCCGGCGCTGCGCTCCCAAGGCACCCGCGCCGAAAGGCATTGGCGGCAATGCTCGGTCGGCGGGAAGTTCGCCAGGCCGCAGGCCTCGCAGCGCTGGTACCGCAATTCGCCGGACCGGCAGCCCTCCCAGAACGGAACGCTGAGGTGGCTACTCGCGTGGGGCACGGGGCCGGCTTGCGGGCGCAGGGCATCGGAAGTCACAGCGGTTCGTCTCCCAGAATCAGCAGTGTGGTGAACAAGGCCCCCGCTCCCCCGTTGCTGCACAACGCGATGTGCGCGTCGGGAACCTGAAGCTCGCCCGCCTGGCCGCGTAGCTGCTGGACGGCGCGGACGGCCCGCTGCATCATCTGCGGATTGGAGCCCGCGTGGCTGAACGACATGGTTCCTCCGTCGGTCGTGATGGGGTGGCTGCCGTCGATGGCGATGTGGCCGTCGGCGACGAACGGTCCGCCCTCGCCTTCGCCGCAGAACCCGAAAGCCTCGAGCTGGCGGATGATTTCGAAGGAGAAGGGGTCGTACAGTTCCAACACGTCGACATCGGCGGGTCGCAGCCCGGCGTGGTCGAACGCGCGCTCGGCCGCGCGCCTGCCGACCACGCCATTGACATGTCGGTCCCGCCGCCCGCTGAGGTCCCACGCCGGGGGGTGCTGGTAGGACGGGCCGTGGAAGTCGGCGCCGCTGCCCAGCACGTAGATCGGTTCGCTTGCGCGGTCGGTCTTTTCGACGTTGGCCACGACCAGTGCGCATCCGCCTTCGGAGGTGGTGGCGCAGTCGAGGAGGTGAAAGGGGTCGGCGATGGGCCGGGATGCGGTGATGTCGTGGGGCGCGAAGGGTCCGCGTTGGTAGTAGACGGCTTCGGGGTTGCGCGATCCGTTGTTGCGGATGGTCGCGGCCACGATCGAAAGTTGTTCGCGCGTCGTGCCGTAGGTGTGCATGTGCCGGCGCGCGATGAGCGCGAACTCGGCGGTGGTGAACATGCCCCACGGCGCGACGAATTCGTTCTCGGGCCGGGTCCACGGCGCGGTGGCCTCGTGGTCGCGGTACTCGCCGGCCTGGGCGGCCACCAGCACCACCACGTCCGCCATGCCGTGTTCGATGGCGGTGACCGCCTCGGTGATCATGCCGACGCCGAAGGCGAGGCCCTGCCAGGCCGGGCCGAGGCGCAGGTCGTAGATGAGCGCCGTGGACAGCGGCCCCGCGCTGATACCGTCGACGTCTTCGAGGCGCAGGCCCGCGTCGTCGAGTGCGCCCCGGATGGCCGCCAGCGCCAGGCTGCGCGAGGTCTCGCCGTCCAGGCGGCGGCCCTGGCGGGTGTTGTGCACGCCGACAATCGCCGCGGTGCGTTGTGTGCCTGCCACTTCTGTGATCCTTCGCGTTTAGTTTTCGTCCGCCACGACACCGAGGTAGGTGCCGACGACGTCGTACGGTCGCCCGTCGCGGGTGATGGTCCCGATCGTCGTGGTTCGGGCGTCGGCGGGCGCCGCGCCGGCGTCGACCACATCGATCCGCACGTCCACGGGCCGGGCCGTCTGCGGGTCGGTGATCTCGACGACCATCGCCACCGCGCGCTCGCGCTCGTCCCATTCGACGCTGGTGATGCGGTGCCGGGCGGTCAACTCCATCACCACCGAGTCCTCGCGCACCAAAAAGCGCACCGGTGCGCACAATTCGCCGGCCCGGGGTGGCACGCACAGGGTGACCGCCACGTCACAGGCCCGCCGGCCGGGCGCTGGTGGTCCCCGACTGCCGCAGCGCGGACAACTGCGCTGCGCTGCGCCCCAGCACGTCCGTCAGGACCTCGTCGGTGTGCTGGCTGTACAGGGGCGGCGCCCGGCGGATCCAGCGCCGCGGTCGGCCGAGGAACGCGAACGGCATTCCCGTGCACAGGAAGGAACCGGCGACCGGGTGGTCGACGGTTTCCCAGAAGCCCCGCGCGTGCAGGTGTGGGTCGCGCAGGAGTTCCGGGGCCGGCGTGACGCGCGCCGCGGCCACGCCGGCGCCGCGCAGCGCTTCGACCGCATCGGCCACCGACCGGCGCCCCGTCCAGTCCGAGATGAGCTTGTCGATTTCGTCCGGGTGCTCCAGCCAGTCACCGGCGCGAAGATCCGGTTGGACCAGCAGCCTGGCCAGGGAGGTGCGGGCGGCGTCGTCCGTCGCGGCGAGCGCCACCCAGTCGTCCTCACCCAGACAGCGGTAAACCCCCTGCGGGCTTGCGCCGGGGCCACGATTCCCGTTGCGGCGCATCTCGATTCCGTTACGGGAGTACTCCACCAGCATTTCGGCGGCCACGTTCAGAGCCGCCTCCACCATCGTCGATTCGACGAGCATCCCGGTCCCGTCGCGGTCACGCACCACCAGCCCCGCCACGGCGGCGAAGGCCGCGTGCAGGCCTGCGATCGGGTCGCACACACCGCGGGGAATCACCGGAGGGCCGTCGGCGTGTCCGGTCATCCACGCCATGCCGGTGGCCTGCTCCATCGTCTGGGCGAAGCCCACCCGGTCGCGCCACGGCCCGTCGAGACCGAACGCGGGCATCCGCACCATGATGGCGCGGGGGTTGGCCGCGCGCACGGCATCCCAGTCCAGACCGAAGTTCGTCATCACCCGGGGCGAGAAGTTCTCGATGACGAGATCGCTTGCGGCGATGAGCTCCAGCGCGACGGCCCGTCCCGCGTCGGTGTTGAGCTCGACGCTGACGCCGCGCTTGTTGCTGTTGCTGCACAGAAAGACCGGGCCCCACTCCCACCATTGGTCCCAGGTGGGTGGGCGGCCGGCGGAGAACCGCATCCCGTCGGGCCGGCGGACGCCCTCGACTTTGATCACGTCGGCGCCCAGGGCGCCCAGCAGTTGGGTGGCGACCGGCCCCGCCCAAAAGGCGGTGAAATCGGCGATCCGCGTGTCGGCCAGCGGGAGTGCGTCGTTGTCGGCACCCGGCGGCGGGGCCGGCCGTGGCGGCCAGTGAACGCGGCCGTTGTCCGCACCGAGCAGCGGCGCCCGCCCGGGCGGTCCGGCTTCCATCGCGTCGCTGCGATACGGCACCCTGGGCTGCAACACGCCCGCATCGGACGCGACGAAAACGCCGCGCTGCACGAAATGGTCGATGGTGGGCAACATCTCGGGTGTGGCGATGGGGGCGACCGGGATTCGGAAAGCGACCGCGAGGTCGACGATCTCCTGCGTGGTCCGGGATTGCGTCCACTGCGTGACCATGCCGACGAATTCGTCGCGGCGGGCGACGCGGCCGTCGAAAGACGCCAGCTCGGCGTCGTCGAGCAGATCGGCGCGATCGATCAGCACCAGGAAGTCCTGGAACTGCTGCGCGGTGATGGTGCAGAAGCCGACCATGCCGTCGGCCGTGGGGACGATCGACGGCAGTTCCAAACTGCGCTGTCCCAGCAGGGAATCCGCGCCCAGCACGCTGGCGGACATGGCGGACAGGCCACCCATCGCGATCACCATCGCCTCGTACGTCGAGACGTCGATGATTTCCCCGCGGCCGCTATGCGCCGCATGCCGGGCGGTCGCCGCGCCGACGGCGGCGGCGAATGTGCCCGCCAACCACTCACCGAGTTGGCCGCCGGCCTGCACCGGCTCGTCCTCTGGCCAGCCGCGACCGGCGGTCGAGCCGCACAGGGCCTGCAGGATGAACTCGTTGGCGGCCAACCGATCGTCGACGTACGGGCCGGCCGTGCCGAACGGCGTCACGGCGACCACCACGGCCGAAGGGCCGGTATGGGAACCGATCTTGTCGAGGGCCCACCCGTCGGTCAGGTCGGTGAGGACGATGTCAGCGCCGGCCAGCAGCGCGGAGATCTCTGCCTGGCCCCTGTTGGTCACCGACTTCTTGCCCGCGGCCAGATAGCCGAACAGCGCGCCGGGTGGGCCGCCGGCCGACCGCGCGCGCAGGGAATCGCCGTCCGGCGATTCGATTTTCACCACCTCGGCGCCGGCGTCAGCGAACATCTTTCCGCAATAGGACACCGCGATTCCGTTGGACAACTCCAGGACGCGCCAGCCCGCGAACGGCGCTTGGGGCGACACGTTCAGTTGCCCAGGGTGGTGGCCCGGCCCGCAATGCCGCCGGCTTCCGCCGTCACCTGCGCCTGCAGCGCGAACTGGGTCATCCGGGTCCACGCGTCGCGGTCACGCTGGCTCGCCTGGCGCCCCACATGCGTCACGACATCGACGTCGGTGGCCTGGGAGCGCAGATACCCGGCGCGGGCGTGTTCCTTGGGGATGTGCCGGAACGGGTCGAACGAGTAGGCGGCCATGGCGTTTTCGTGGGTGATCTTGTCGATCACCGAGTCGTCGAGATGCCCCATGGTCGCGATGACATCCTCGGGCGCGAACGGCCAGTTGCTGTCGGAATGGGGAAAGTCGGACTCCCAGCACAGCATGTCCTCGTTGAACCAGTCCATGTTGCGCACGCCGACCTTGTCGCTGATGAAGCACGTGTAGAAGTGCCGCTTGAAGACGTCGGCCGGGCCGCTGTAGCCAGGCGGGAACTTGGCCAGCGTCCACCCCGAGTGGCGGTTGTAGACGTGCTCGGCCCGCCACAGGAAGTACGGTATCCAGCCGACGTCACCCTCGGTGAGGGAGAACTTCAGCTGCGGGAAGTCGGCCCAGAACTCGGCCCAGATCAGCTCGGTGAACGTGAACATGCTCATCATGGACGACGCCGTCATCTGCACACTGGGCGGGGCATCCGTCGACACCTGCGGAGACCGCGACGCGGAGCCGACATGCGTGCACAGCACCGTCTTGTTCTCACAGACCGCCTCGAACAGCGGATACCAGTATTTGGTGTGAATGCTGGGCATTTCCAACGCCTCTGGATTCTCCGAGAACGTCACCGCGTGGCAGCCCTCCTTGGCGAGGCGGTCGACTTCCTTCGCCGCCTCGGCCACGTCGAACAGCGGCAGGATGCCGCAGGGAATGAAGCGGCCCGGATAGGCCGCGCACCACTCGTCGATGTGCCAATCGTTGTAGGCCTTGATCATCACCAGGTTGACGTCACGGTCGGGGCCCTGGTTGAGGACCTGGCCGGAGAAGCCGGTGAAGTTGGGGAAGTTCAGGCCGGCCAGCTGGCCTCCGGCGTTCATGTCGCGGACCCGCTCGTCGACGTTGAAGCACCCGGGCCGCATCTCGTCGTAGCGCGAGGCGTCGATGTTGTACATCTCCCGCGGCTTTCCCGCCACGGCGTTCAGGCCCATGTTCCGCCCGCGGACCTCGCCGTAGTACCACTGCTGGATGCCGTCGGGTTCGACGACCACGCGCGGGGCGCGGTCCTTGTATTTCGCAGGGACGTGCGCGTCGAACATGTCAGCCGGCTCGGCGATGTGATCGTCCACGCTGATCAGGATCAAGTCGTCCTTGTTCATGCCGCACTCCTCGCCGCCGTAGTGACTAGTAGATAATGGCGCCGATCACAGTGTCAACCGTGTCCGCCAGATCGCGGCCGCGGTTAAACGGTTGCATCACAATGACGAATTGCGGCCGGCGTCCCGCCAGCCTCGGGTCTCGGCCGCGGACGACATGGTGACTATTAGTCCCTCCCGCCCGATTGTGCGGCTGGCCGCACGTTCGGGCTCGACTGTGCGGCTCGCCGCACACTCGGCAAGGTCAGTCGGCGGGTGCGTACCGCAGCATCGTGACGTCGTGTTCGGGGTAGTCGAAGAACACCGGCTTCACCCGCATCCCCACCCGCAGGTCGGCGGGGTCGACGTTGACCATCTCGGTGGAAAACCTTGGCCCCTCGTCCCATTCGACGATGGCCAGCAGCTGCGGCACGGCGTCGGCGAAGTGCGGGCTGACCGGCCGGCGCGCCACGGTGAAGGAATACAACGTTCCCATGCCGGAGATCTCTCGCCACTCCAGATCGTCGGCGAGTGTGCGCGGCGCCCGCACCCGCGGGTAGAACACGTAGCTTCCCAGCGAGGGCGAGTACTGGATGACGATCCGGTGCTGCGCCAGCGCGTCCCAAAACGGCGTGCTGGTGGGGGTTTTGACGGGCATCGGGCGCTCGAAGGTGGCCATCTGCGATCAGTCCCCCTCGAGAATCAGCGTGGTCTGTTCCGACAGGATTCCGCCGTTGCCGGACACGAAGGCGCGGTTACAGTCGGCCACCTGCGCCGCGCCGGCGCGGCCCATGATCTGGCGCGTGGCGTCGCAGACGTGGTGCATGCCGCCGGCGAGACCGGCCTGACCGAAGCCCAGTTGCCCGCCCGCGGTGTTGAGCGGGAAATCGCCGCGGAAGGTGAGGTCATGGTTGGCGACGAACTCCATGCCCTTGCCCTTCTCGCAGAAGCCCGCGTCTTCCAGCGACAGCAGCACGGTGATGGTGTAGCAGTCGTAGATCGACACCACGTCCATCTGCTCGCGGCTCAGGTCGGTCATGGCGAACGCGGTGTCGGCGGCCTCCGCGATCGGGGTGTGCAGCAGGTCCTTGGCGTAGGTCGGGGTCTTGAACGGCACGTGTTCGCCGAATCCCTTGATCCACACCGGCCGATGGCGCGCGCGTTTGGCGAGATCCGCGTTGGCGACGACCACCGCGGCGCCCCCGACGCAGGGCATGACGATCTCCAGCATGTGCAGCGGGTCGGCGATCACCGGGCTGGCCAGGACGTCGTCGACCGTGAGCGGCTTGTCCTTCCAGATCGCGCCCTCGGTGTGGTTGGCATTGAACCGCTGGTCGACGACGATCTTGGCCATCGCCCGCTCGTCATACCCGTAGACGGCCGCATAGCGCTGGGCCACCTGCCCGTAGGGCCCGTTCTGGCCGAGATTGCCGTAGGGGATCTCGAATTCGGCCTGGGGAGAGCCGTATTGGTTGCTCGACGAGCCGAAGAACATCGCGTCCACCAGCGGCCTGGGCTTTTTCTTTGACGAGGGGGTGATGTACCGCGCGGGCAGCGCACACAGGACCGCGTCGCAGATGCCCAGTTCGATCGCCGCTGCCGCACGCCAGACCATGGCCGCTGCGCTGGCTCCGCCGAGGTCGACGTGCTCGGCGAATCGCGCTCCGACGCCGAGGTATTCGGCGATGGTGGAGGGTACGAAGATCTCCGACTCCGCCAGGTGCGATGCCACGATCCCGTCGACGACATCACCGGGGAGTCCGGCGTCCTCGAGTGCGGCCGCGGAGAGTTCCGCCCATTGTTCGATCGCGAACGGCGCGAGCGAGGCCTTGTTGAGCCGCTCGGGCGGCAACTCGACGTAGCCGACGATTGCCGCTTCTCCGCGTAATCCCATGGGCCATCCTACTTTCTGGGAAGTCCGAGGATCATCTGCGCGATGATGTTCAGCTGGATCTCCCGGGTTCCGCCGCCGATCAGCTCGGCGGGCAGGTGCAGGTAGCCCTCCACGATGTCGGGGTCGGCGTCGGCAACCATCGCCGTGCGTCCAGTCAACCGCAGCGTGGCCTCGAACGTCCTGCGCAGCAGCACGTTCATCGCCACCTTCGCGATGCTGGACGCCGGCCCCGACGCCTGACCGTCGAGCAGCCGGATGGTCTCCCGCACCCCCAGTGCCTTGATGGCATTGGTGTACGCGTCGAGTTCGCCGAGCGCGCGCAGCGCGTCATCGCGGTCGGGCCCCGGCTCGGCCGCGAGCCGGCGCAGCGCTGCAGCCCTGTCGAACTTCACGTAACCGCTGATGGCCGAACGCTCTTCGGCCATGGTGGCGATCGCGAGGTTCCATCCGTCGGTGGGAGCACCCAGCAACATCTCGTCGGGCACGAAGACGTCGTTGAGGAACACCTCGTTGAAGTGCGCCTGCCCGGTGGCCGTTTTGATCGGCTGGATTTCGATGCCGGGCGACCGCATATCGAGGATGAAGTAGCCGATGCCGCGATGCTTGCTGGCTTCGGGGTCGGTGCGCGCCAGCAGGGCGCCAAGGTCGGCGTACTGCGCCAACGACGTCCAGATCTTGTGGCCGTTGATCCGCCAACCGCCGTCGACCTTGGTCGCCCGAGTGGCCAGCGACGCAAGGTCGGAGCCGGCACCCGGCTCACTGAACAGCTGGCACCAATGAATCTCGCCGCGTTGGGTCGGCGGAATCAGCTTTTCTTGCAGATCTTTTGGTGCAGCGGCCAGCACCGAGGGCAGGATCCACTCGGCGATGTTCAGCGACGGCCGGACCAGCCCGGGTCGCTTGGCGAACTCTTCGTCGATGATGAGCTGTTTGAGGGGACCCGCGTCGACGCCCCACGGCGCCGGCCAGTGCGGAGCCATCAGGCCGGCGTCGGCCATCAAAGTGCGCTGGGGCCCGGAGGCCTGGTCCGGGTAGTCGCCGTGCGGTGCCGGCTGGTCATTGCGCAATTGCATTGCGGCATCGAGGGTCTCGGCCACCCACGCCCGGAACTGCGATTCCGCGTCGCCGAGGTCGACCGACATGTCGCGTTGCTGGGTGCAGGTCAGCTGGCCCAGGCGGCGGGCCCAGCGATTCGCCGGGCCGATCGAGGCCGCGAGGCTGATCGCCCGCCGCCAGTACAGGTGCAGATCGTGCTCCCAGGTGAACCCGATGGCCCCGAACATGGTCAACGCGTCGAGGACGAGGTCGGGTACCGGTGAGATCGCGATCACCGCCGCACCGGCGGCGGCCATGCGGTGCTGGTCGATCGCTTCGTCGGCGGCGCGCACCGCGTCCCAGGCCGCCGCGGTGGTCAGCTCGCTGCTGACCAACAGCATCGCGGCGTTGTGCTGCAACGCCTGGAAGGTACCGATCACCTTGCCGAACTGTTCGCGGATGCGCAGGTGCGCGGTCACCGCTTCGACGCACCACTGCACGATGCCGGCCATCGCGCTGGCCAGCAGGCCCAGCGTGACGCACCGCGCACGCTCGGGATCGATCCCGGTGAGAACCTGCGCGCCGGCAGCGCGATAGTCGTCGAGCCGCAAAATGCCGGCGTCCGCGACCAGGTCCGTACCGTTGACGGACTCCGCTGTCGCCGTGGGGTTTTCGCTGTCGACGGCCACCCAGACCACGCCGTCGCCTTCCGCGCGGGCGCCGACGAGGACCGTTCGCGCCGCGCACACGCCCGCGGTGACCTCCGACGCCCCGGTGATCCGCCATCCCCCGCCGTCGGCGTGCGCCCTGAAGTCGCCGTCGTCGGGGAGCACGATGGCCGCGGTGACGCCGGCCGACAGGTCGCGCAGCAGCGCTTCGGCGGCCGGTGTCGGATCGGCGAGCAAGGCGACGGCCCCCGCGGCGACCGTCGGCAGCAGCGGGCCGGGCAACAACGCCTTGCCCGCCGCCTCCAGAACGCAGGCCGCGTCGATCAGCCGGCCGCCCTGGCCGCCCAGGCTCTCCGGCAAATGCACGGCGTGAAAGCCGTTGCCGACGAGGGCATCCCACCATCCGGGGCGCCGCCCCGCCGCGAGGTCCTCGAAGCTGTCACGGGTGGCGGCGACGGGGGCGTGCCGGCCGGCGAACTGCCCAACGGCGTCGCTGAGCTCCTGCTGCTCCGGGCTCAGTCCCAGGGTCACGATGACGGCCGGGAGGTGACTATGGTTGGCCGCACGGACTGATATCCTTCCGAGACTTACAAGACGGACCGTCTCGTCTTGTGGCAGACTACCGGGGGTAGTCAGGCTATGTAAAGCGGGCCGCCGCGGCAGTGAGGATCACCATATGCCAAGCGATCTCACTCAGGTGAGCACGCCGAGGCGGCGCAGCGAGAAGTCGCGCACGGCGATCGTCACCGCCACGCGCGAGCTGCTTCTCGAGCGCGGCTTCGACGGCCTGACCATCGAGGCGGTCGCCGCCCGGGCCGGCGTGGGCAAGCAGACCATCTACCGGTGGTGGCCGAGTCGCCCGGCGCTGGTCGCCGACGTCATGCTCGAGGACGCCGATCGGCTGCTGGCGTCGGTATCCCATACCGGCGACCTGACGGCGGACCTGGTTCGCTGGGTGGGCAAGCTGGCGACCAGCCTGACGACCGCCCGCGGCGCCGCGATGTTGCGAACCCTGACCGTCGCCTGCATGGAACACGAGGACACCGCCGTCAGACTGCGCGCCGGATTCAGCGCGCCGCTGCACGAAAGCGTGCGGGCCCGGCTGCTCGCCGACGGCATCGCCGCCGCCACGGCCGAATCGGCCGCGGACGCGATCGTCGGCGGTGTGGTGTATCCGATCCTCTCCGGCGCACAGCCCTACTCACGACGACGGGCCGAGCGCACGACGCGGCTCATCGTCGAGGCGCTCAAAGGCTGATCACCCGATCGTGATCGCTGCCAGGCCCCGACTCACGCGGTCCGGTAGGGAGCCCCCGTGGCTGAGCCAGTCGTCGAGGGCGATCCGCACGGTCGCCATCGCCAGGGCGCCGATCAGGCGGGGCCGGGGATCGTGGTCCGCCAATCGCGGCAGCCGCGGCGCGATCAGCTCGGCGATCGCCAGCTCGTAACGCACATAGATGTGCAATGTCCACGCGTCCAACGTCTCGGAAGACCTTGTCAGAACCGCCAAATCGCGAACCTGGTCCTCGATGTCGCCGAACCCGGCGGCGAGCTCGGAGAAGGCGCCGATAACGGCGGCGGTGGCGCTCAGGCCTTCGGGCTGGGCGGCCAGGGCGGCGGTGATCCGGTTGAGCCAATGGACCGTCATGCCCTCGGCGACGGCGTCCTCCTTGGAGTTGAAGTAGCGGAAGAAGGTCGCCCGTCCGATGTCGGCCTCGTCAGCGATGCGGTCCACCGTCGCGCCGGCCAGGCCGCGATCGGCGACCAGCTGAGCGGCGGCGGCGGCGATGCGCTGACGCATGGCCGTTCGCTTGCGTTCGGCCAACGATGTCGTGGCAGCCATTCCCCCGCCTTTTCCGCGAATCGACGCCTAAGTCGTAAGACATAGTCTTAGCATGAGACGATGTCTCACGATACCGATTCGTCCGATCAAACGGCCCCGAAGGCGCGCGCCGCGTGGCAGTTCGTCCAGCAGATGCTTGCGGACATCACCAAGGTCGTGAGCGAAGACGCCGAATCCGAGCGGGAACTGCTCGAAGGCCTGCGGCTGATCGCCCGCGTCTCGTCCCTGTGCGCACAGATGTCCGTCGAGGCGGACCCCGGGCGGCCCTCCTTCTTCGATATGTGTTCGGACAACCGCATGGTCGGTGGACCCAATCCCGACGGCAACTACTACCTGGCGATGATTCGTGGGGACCGGAGCTACCGGATCACCGGATCCCGGGGCACCAGCGCCTACCTCGGGCTGCAGATCCTGGCCGGGACGGGACTCACGCCGCGCCGCATGGCGGCATACGTCAGCGACAGTGACTTGGCCTTGGACTCAGGCGAATTCGCGCTCGTGCTGTCGACGGACCAACCGGCCGATCTCGCCGGTGCGCAATGGGTGAAGATTCCCGAGGACGCCTCGTCGGTGGTGGTCCGGGAGTACATCGGTGACCGGGCGCTCGAAGAGTTGGCCACGCTGCGGATCGAGGCCTTGGACCCCGGCCCGCTGGCGCCGCTGAAGGACGGCGAACTCGCCGACCAGTTCACCGCGATGGCGTGGTCACTGATGAAGCTCGCGACGTTGCACCGCACCGTCAAGCCGGAACTGCTCGACATGCCCAACATCTTGCTGACCGCCGAGGCCGCCAACCTCGGCGCCGCCGATACCACCCCGGACAACCTGTACATGATCGGGACCTACCGGCTCGAACCGAACGAGGCCCTGGTTCTCGACATCGCTCCCCCCGATACCCGGTACTGGAACGTCACGCTGGAGAGCATCTGGCACGAGTGCCTGGAACCGCGCGCCCGGCACAGCTCGGTGACCAACCGCGGCGTCTTGCCCGACTCGGACGGCCGGGTGCGAATTGCGATCTCCGCGAAGGACTTCGGAGTCGGCCATTGGCTCGACACCGGTGGCCGGCATCGCGGCTTCGTCGTCCTGCGCTGGCTGGACAACCCCAGCCCTCCCGACGTAGCAGTGGCGGTGCGCCGATGTGAGGAGCCGGTATGACACTGAAGGACCGATTCGCCCCCGAACGGCTGATAGCCACCGCCTGCGAGGAAGTCGGCAGCGACGACTTCGGCGCCGAGGGGTGGCGGCCGGGCTTGCACCGCCTCACCGACGGGCTGATCAACGACGCGCGCCTGTCGGACATCGGCGTGGAGATCGCCCACCTCGACATCATGCGGGCCCTGAAGAATCGCCTGGGCGTGATCGCCTGGCGCAAGCAGCATCCCGAGATCGCGACGAAACCGGTTGCGGCGCCGATCTTCATCGTCGGTCAGCCCCGTACGGGGACCACGATCCTTTACGACCTGCTCGCCCAGGACCCTGCGCTGCGCGCCCCATTGACCTGGGAGGTCGACGAGCCTTGCCCGGTTCCGCAGCCGGAGACCTATCACGACGATCCGCGCATCGCGCAGGCGCAGGCCACCATCGAGATGTCCGAGCAGATCATGCCGGGATTTCTGGCGTTTCATCCGATGGGCGCCCTCGTCGGCCAGGAGTGCGTGCGCATCACGGCCGCAGAGTTCGTCAGCATGATCTTTTCGGTGCAGTACCGCCTGCCGAGTTACTACCGCTGGCTGCTCTACGAGGCGGACCACGCGGGTGCCTACCGCTTTCACCGAATCTTCCTGCAGCACTTGCAGTCCGGCGTTCCCGGGCAGTGGTTGCTGAAGTCGCCGGCGCATTTGTGGCAACTCGACACGCTGCTGGCCGAGTACCCCGACGCGTTGATCGTGCAGACCCATCGCGACCCGCTCAACGTCATCTCGTCGATCGCCGCGCTGACCCATCACCTGCGCCGGATGTGCAGCGACGAGTCCAGCATCGCCGAGTGCGCGGCGCAGTCCTACGAGGAGATCGTCGTCGGGCTGGAACGCGAGATGACCCTGCGCGACAGCGGGGCGGTGCCGGCGGACCGCGTGATCGACGTGCAGTACACCGACTTCATCAATGACCCGTGGACCACGATCAAGGACATCTACCAGCGGCTCGACCGCGAGCTGCGACCCGACGCCGAGCAGAAGATGCGTGACTTCCTCGCCGCCCACCCCGGTGACGGTGGGCGCGGCCGCTACACCTGGTCGGATACCGGTCTCGACGCCGGCGAGGTCCGCCAGCGGGTGCGCGCCTACCAGGACCGCTACGCGGTGCCGACCGAAAACCTACGGTGAGCCGCACAGCGTCGAACACCGTTGCGACGCTTGAGGTCTCCAACCGAGTAGGATCGCCGCAAAGCGACGGGAGCGGCCATGGACGAAGACTGTCTGAAGCTCACCACCTACCTGGCCGAGCGTCGCCGGACCGACCAAGGCTTCGTGTCCGATGTGCTGCTCGACCTCTATGCCCGGCATCGCATCGCCTGTGGCGTGGTGCTCCGTGGCATCGGCGGCTTCGGTTCCGGGCGCCACCTGAGGACAGACGAGTCGCTGACGTTGTCCGAGGACCCGCCCGTCGCCATCATCGCCGTCGACACCAGGGCGAGGATCGAGGCCCTGCTCGACCCGGTGCTCGCCATCAAGCAGCGGGGCCTGGTCACTTTGGAGCGGGCGCGGCTGCTACGCGACGGCGGGGAACTCCTAGAGCCGCTGCAACTTCCCGACGAATTGCGGGAAGCCGTCAAGCTGACCGTCTACGTCGGCCGCAAGGAACGTGTCAACGGCGCCCCCGCCTACGTCGCCGTCTGCGATGTGCTGCATCGGCGACGGATAGCGGGCGCATCGGTGCTGCTGGGCGTCGACGGCGTCACCCACGGACAGCGGCACCGTGCGCGCTTCTTCGGCCGTAACGCCAACGTCCCGATGATGATCGTCGCCGTCGGATCCGGCGAGCGCATCGCAGCGGTGCTGCCGGAGCTGATGGGGCTGCTCCGGCAACCCATGGTCACCCTGGAGCGGGTCCGCGTGTGCAAACGCGACGGCGAACTCCTGGAACGGCCGCACGCCCTCCCCGGGGTCGACGAGCGGGGTCTGCCACTGTTCCAGAAGCTGACGATCTACACGTCCGAGTCGGCTTTACGCGGCGGGGTGCCGATTCACCGCGCGATCGTGCAGCGGCTTCGTCAACGCGAAGCGCCCGACGGCGCGACGGTGGTGCGGGGCATCTGGGGCTACCACGGCGACCATCAACCGCACGGTGACAAGTTCCTGTCGCTGCGCCGGCGCGTCCCCGTGGTGACCATCGTCGTCGACACTCCGGCCAACATCGCCGAATCCTTCGACGTGATCGACGAATTGACCCGCGACGACGGGCTGGTGACCAGCGAGATGGTGCCCGCAGTGGTGTCGGACGAACGTGACGCCGGGGACGGCCCGCCCCGGATGGCCGACCACCGCTACTAGCGGCGATCGCGAGCGCGGCGGTGGGGGCACCTCCCGCTTGCGGGGGACCGGGCGAATGCGGGTCGCCGCCACGCTACTAGGTCAGCCGGCGACCGACGCGTCGTAGATCGACTGGATCGCCTTGTCCAGCGTGGCGTTGAACTGCTCGTCGGTTTGGTCGGCGGTGAGCCCCTCGGTCAGCGCGCGGCTGAAGCTGGCGATCAGCCCGTGGTTCTTCGCCAGCAGCTCGTTGGCCTCCTCGCGCGAGTAACCGCCGGAGAGGGCAACCACTCGCATCACCTTCGGGTGCTCGATCAGGGAGAGGTAGAAGTTGGCCTCGGTGGGCAAGCTCAGCTTGAGCATGACGCGCTGCCCGTCGGGCACGTTCTCGAGTTGCTTGGTGATCTCGTCGCGCAGGATGCCCTCGGCCTCGGCCTTGTCCGCGATCGAGATGGTGACCTCGGGCTCGATGATGGGCACCAGGCCGTGCGAGAGCACCTGGTGGCCGAGCTCGAACTGCTGGGCGACCACGGCGGCGATGCCCTTGGCGTTGGCGCCGCCGATCACCGACCGTTCCTTGGTACCGAAGACGCCCTTGCTCACGGCGCGCTCCAGGAGCTCGTCCAGTCCCGGGATCGGCTTCATCAGCTGCACGTCGTCGGACGCCTCGGCCAGGCCCTTGTCGATCTTGAGGATGGGTACCACGCCCTTGGTCTCCCACAGATAGGTGGTGGACGGGGTGCCCTCGATCTCGCGGTCCATGGTCTGCTCGAACAGGATCGCGGCCAGGACGCGGTCACCGGTGAACGCCGGGGAGGTGATGATTCGCGAACGCATCTGGTGGATGAGGTCGAACATCTCCTCTTCGGAGGAATACGCGTCGTCCTGGATGCCGTAGAGGCGCAGCGCCTTGGGCGTCGAGCCGCCGCTCTGGTCGAGCGCCGCGATGAACCCCTTCCCCGACGTCATCCGCTCCGCTTGCTTCTCGTTCGGCATGGAAGTTCTCCACTCCTTCGTGGTCGGCGTATGGTCACCGCGCCTGCGGTGCCAAGCACCCTGCGCTAATCGTGCCGATCATATTCGGCCGATCAGCGCCCGGGGAGGCAGGTCGTTACAGCTCGGCTTGGTCTGCCCGCGCGGAGGCGGGCCTGACCCGCCACAGCGCCATCCGATCGAGAAGCCCGTCGCGCAGCACGAGCGTGTGAAAGAGCACCGCGCACATGTGGGCGGTGAACGTCAGAAACAGCAGCAACGCGAAGGCGCCGTGGCACTCGCGCAGCACCGCGAACACGTCGATGCTGTGCGGCGCGATGCCGGGCAGTCGCAGCGGCCCCACCAGCGTGACCGGAAACCGCGCCGCCGAGAGCATGGCCCACCCGGTGAGGGGCTGCACCAGCAGCAGGGCGTAGAGCAGATATTCCGACCACGTCGCGATGCGCCGTTCGGCGCGACTCATCGTGGACAGAAACGGCGGGGGCCGATGTCTGAGCCGATTCGCCAGCCGCACCACCGCGAACACCAGGATCAGCACACCGAGCGGGCGATGGATGGCCAGCAGCAGCGGGTAGTAGCTCAGCGCCGCGACCATGGTGACGCCGATGAGCAGTTGGGCTATCACCATCGGCGCCATCAGCCAGTGCAGCACGCGGGACGGGAGCGCGAACCGGGCCGTGGCGTTGGCGTCGCTCACCGGAGCACCCGGGAAACGTCGACTGCGCTGGGTGTCTTGGGTTCCTCCGCGCGGCGGGTGAACGAGCGGGCGTAGACGGCCGATCTCGCTGCGAGTAGCGGGTCGTCGGAGGCGGTGATGCCGTCCGGCAGCACCAGCGGGTCGAAGTTGATATCGCGAGCGTTGCCGGGCGCCTCGGTCTGCACCGCCGTGACGGTGATGGTGCCGGCGTCAATGGTTCGGCGCGATCGCGGCCAGGGTTTCGTCGCGTCGTGGGTCGGATCATCCGGCTCCCCCACCGTGAGCACCAGCCGCCAAGTGAGCGGTCGCTGCGCGAGCGCCCGGATGAGGTCGTCGAAAAGGTAGTCCTTGCCGGCCGGTGACGCCGGCGCGCCCGCCACTTCCTGCGGAACGGCGGCCCAGCGCACCGGAACGGTTGCCCCCGCGCCGTTGGTGAACCGAAACGCGTTCAGGCCGTAGAACGCGCTGTCGGCGAACCCCACGCTGGGCGGGGTCTGCTTGATGACCTTCATCGCCGCGACCGTCTCGGGGTGACGGTCGAGGAACGCGGCCATCTTCTCCGGGTCGGCCTTGCCCGTCCCGGCCACCTGTTTGGACGCGAGCAACCGGTCGTAGAAGCCCTGCGGCGTGCTGTCCGGAAAGACGGGGATGTTGACCATCGCGGTGCGCCATTGCTGGCCGTCGGGGCCCTGGAAGAGCAAGCCCAGTCCGCGCACCGTGGTCGGCGCGTCCGCCTGATCCGGCAGGCCTCCCGACAGCGAGAACCGGCCGATCACCGGCACGTTCCCCGCCCGGAAGACTGCGGCCCGGCAGATCGCCGCCCCCGCCCCGGTGCTCGTAAATGTTCCGACCGCGCTGAGCCCCTTGGCGTGATTCCGGCGAAAGCCGTCGTGGCGTCCGTAGACGTTTTCGAAGCGGTCGGCGAACCGGGGTGGTGTCAACGCACCGGGTCGCAGCCAGCCGCCCGCGTAGGCGAAGCCACCGACGTCGACCGCGGCGATGCCGGCCACGGCTCCCATGCCCAGCAATGCGCGCCGTCGTGTCACCGCGTCGGGACGGGCGCCGGTGGGCTCGACATCGGCCCGCGGGTCGTCTTGCTCGCTACCGCGCTCACCGGGCTCCACGCCGACCGTCCTTCCACATTTGTGCAGGCCACGGGGGCCGGGCTGGACACGAGTCCGGTACAGGCAATTCACGCATGAGCCAATGCCATGCGCAACTTCTGCGGGGGGCGTCGCACACATTCACAGGACGGCGCGCCGGGGCGATTCGTTCACTCGTTTTGGGTGTGGTTCGCCGCGTGTCATACCATCGAATAAACAACTTGCGGCTGCATCTGTAGCTAGAGCGCAGATCGACGGAGTGTCTCTCCTCCGAAGGCAAGCGCTTTCCGTGGGGTTGAACAAGCAGCCCCCGGTGTTGGCAGTGGCTGTTCTAAGAGCTAACGGTGTCCCCAGGGACCGAATGTGAGTGATAGACCATGGGCGAATTAACTGGCGATCCAATCGATCCGACCGCTTTCTCAGTAGGAAAACAGCAGGTAGATGATGCGGTCGTGCTGACCGTCTCGGGTGAAGTGGACATGCTCAGCTCGCCGCATCTGGCCGAGGCCATCCAGACCGCGATGGCGACCAAACCCGCCGCGCTGATCGTGGACCTGTCGAAAGTGGATTTCTTGGCCTCAGCCGGGATGACCGTCCTGGTGACGGCGCAGGCGGACACCGAGCCGCCGACAAAATTCGCTGTCGTCGCCAACGGCTCGGCGACGAGCAGACCGATCAAACTGATGGGAATCGACAGCGTGCTCGCGCTCTACAGCTCGCTAGACGACGCACTGAGCGGCATTGCTGGTGGGTGAACCTCGAGATGGGGGCACAACTGGGAACGATGGGCCGCTCTGATCCTCAACCGCATGACGTGTCGAACATCGATGACCGCTTCCGCTTCGCGCGGAATCGGGTCGCCGCCGACCGGCGCAGCGCTGCTCGGGCCCGAGCCGAATTCCGGGTCTGGCTCGAAACGCATTTCAGTCTCAGTTCCGACCGGTTCAGCGACGTCCTGCTGGCGGTAAACGAAGCCATCGCCAACGCCGCCGAATTCGCCTATTGCCAGACCTCCCAGCGCGGGACGCTGGACGTGAGCGCGGCCTATGACCGGCCGGCCGACACCTTGTCCGTCACCGTCGACGATCGCGGCCGTTGGCGTCAGCAAGTTCCGGCCCGCTACCGGCAGCAACTCCGCGGACGCGGCATCCCGTTGATGGAGACACTGGCCGACGAGGTGACCATCGACCGCACCCCGCGCGGCACCCGCGTCACCTTGACCTGGACCGATCTGACCCAACGCCCGGGCGCTTGAACCCGCGCTATCCGGCGTGCGTCCGATGTGCTTGGTCCGCAACGGAATTCATTGTTGTGGGGAACTGACCCCGTAACATCTGCGCCATGGAACCGAGCCGCCGATGGGGCGACGACCGCGCGATCCTCGACGACGAGGAGGCCCGCAGGCGCATTTTGGACGCCGCGGGCCGCTGCATCGCGCAGCGCGGCAACACTCAGTTCCGGATGGGTGAGGTTGCCGACGAGGCGGGGGTGTCACGGTCCACGGTCTACCGGTACTTCCCCGGCCGCGACGACGTTCTGCTGGGCCTGATCCTGAAGCGGGTCGACCACGCGCTCGGCGAATTGGTCCGGTCGCTGGCCGCCCCCGACGATCCGGTGCGGTCGGTGCCCGAGATGGTGCTGGCCCGCGTCGAGTCGGTGGACGGCGATCCACTGAACGAGGCACTGTTCGCCGCCGAGAGCACCGCCGTCGCGACGGCCCTCGAGAAGGGTTCGGAGCCCATCGTGGAGACGCTGTTGCGGCACTACCAACCGCTGCTGGATCGGTGGAAGTCGGCCGGTCGTCTGCACGCCGATCTCGACCCGCGGTCGGTCGTCCAATGGCTGCACGCGACGACGTTGTTTCTCCTGGCGCCCTCCTGGCGGTACCGCCCTGCCGCCGACAAACGCGAGTTCGTCGACCAATTCGTGGTGCGGGCCCTGGTACCCGAGATCAGACAATAACGACGTATTGTCTGATATCCGGTCTTTGAAGTATTTTTGATTGACCCCGTGCCGCGACGTCCGAACGGCTCGCGGTGCGGGTGACACGTCCGCACCAAGAAACGAAAAGTATGAATAACCCTGTGACGCGGGCGATTTCGGCCGCCGGCTTGGCCGCTCACCTGGGCCGCGGCGTGGGCCGGGTAGCCACCGACGCGGTGGTCGGCGGCCGATTGGGGTTGCCCCGGCGGGTGCAGGACATCGACGCGGCCGTGCTCTCCAAGGTGATGGGCACCGCCGTCCGAACGGTCCGCGTCCTGAGCGCCGACGCGGGGACGTCGTCGCGGGCCCGGCTGGTGCTGACCGGAAAGAATGTCCCCGACTCGGTGTTCGTCAAGCTCGCGGCGAAGACGGCGGCCACCCGGTTGATGGGCGAGTTGGGCCGGCTCGGGCCCACCGAGGTGCGGTTCTACCGCCAGCTCGCACCGCAGATCGTCGGCGCCCCGTACGCGTACGGCGCGGCGTTCGACCCGTGGACGGGGCGCTACCTGCTGGTGCTGGAGGACCTTCCCGCCGAGTCGTGCGAGTTCCCCGACACCCTGCACCCGCTTTCGCCCGAGCAGGCCAGCCTGATCGTCGAGCTGCTCGCCGACCTGCACGCCACCTTCTGGAACCGACTCCCCCGCGACGGGCGCGGCCCGCTGGGCTGGCTCTACACGGCGTCCGGCGACGTCACTTCCCTGCTGACGGGCACGCTCATGCACGCCTCGATCAAGCGCCTCGCCGAGCGCACCGAGATCCCCGTCGAAAGCGGCCGCTTCATCGCCGACAACTACCGGGCCGTCGCCGCCCTCATCGACACTCCCCCACACACCGTCATGCACGGCGACGCGCACCCGGGCAACATGTACTTCCACGGCGGCAAGGCCGGCCTGCTGGACTGGCAGGCGGTGCGGCGCGGGCACCCGTCGCGGGAACTGGCCTACACGCTGATCACCAGCCTGACGCCCGAAGACCGCCGGACGACGCAGCGCGAACTGCTCGACGACTACCGGCGCTCGCTCGCCGCGGCCGGTGGGCCCGAACTGGACCGCGACGAACTCTGGCTGCGCTTCCGCCAGGCTGCGCTGTACGCGTACGTGGCGCCGCTGATCACCGCGGGCATGGGCGGCATGCAGGTCGAGGACATCGCCATGGAAGGGCTGCGGCGCGGTGTCGAGGCGCTCGACGATCTGGAAACGGTCGCGGCGCTGATGAGTTCGCTTTGAGGCAAGCAACTTTCGCCGAACCTATTGCGATGGCCGCCGCAAGAGTTACGCTACTTCCCGTAGCGTAATGCTGCGGGTCTTTTGCGCCTTCAGCCCATGGCGGCAAGGAGAGTCTCATGTTCGACCTGAAAATCGTTGGTGGCACCGTCGTCGACGGCACCGGCGCGGAACGCTATCGCGCCGACGTCGGGATCAAGGACGGCAAGATCGTCGACGTCGTCCGCCGCGGGGCCGATTCCCCTGAGATGGGCGGTGAGGCCGCCGAAACCATCGATGCCACCGGCCGGGTGGTGGCCCCGGGCTTCGTCGACATCCACACCCACTACGACGGACAGGTGAGTTGGGACAGCTTGCTCGAGCCGTCGAGCGGCCATGGCGTCACCACGATCGTGACCGGAAACTGCGGCGTCGGCTTCGCGCCGGTGCGGCCCGGCACCGAGAAGTGGCTCATCGAGCTGATGGAAGGCGTCGAGGACATCCCCGGCACCGCGCTCACCGAGGGCATCACCTGGGGATGGGAAACCTATCCCGAGTATCTGGACGCGATCGGCAAGCACAAGTTCGCGGTCGACGTCGGCAGCCAGGTCGCCCATGGCGCCGTGCGCGCCTACGCGATGGGCGAGCGGGGTGCGCGCAACGAGCCGGCCACCCCCGAGGACATCGAGGCCATGGGCCGGCTGGTTAGGGAAGCGATCGAGGCCGGCGCGCTCGGATTTTCCACCTCCCGCACGATGGGGCACCGTGCGATGGACGGCGAACCGGTCCCTGGCACCTACGCCGCCGAGGATGAACTGTTCGGCCTCGGGCGGGCCATGGCCGCCGGCGGCCAGGCGGTGTTCGAGCTGGCCCCGCAGGGATCGGCGGGCGAGGACATCGTCGCTCCCAAGAAGGAACTGGACTGGATGCGGCGGTTGAGCGGCGAGATCGACCGGTCGGTGTCGTTCGCCCTCATCCAGGTGGACGCCGACCCGAACCTGTGGCGCGAGATGCTCGACCTCTCCGCCGAAGCGCACACCGCGGGCAGCAGGTTGTACCCGCAAGTCGCGGCGCGCCCGTTCGGCATGATGATCGGATTCCAGGGCCACCACGGCTTCAGCCACCGGCCCACGTACCGCCGACTGCAGGCCGAATGCGGCCGCGAGGAACTCGCGCGGCGCCTCGCCGATCCCGCGGTGAAGGCCGCGATCCTGTCCGAGGAAGACCTGCCCGCCGACCCGACCATGTTGTTCGACGGGATGTTCGCTTTGGTGCAGCACTCCCTGCATCGCCTTTACTCACTCGGTAACCCGCCGGACTACGAGCCCACCCCGGACCGCACCGTCGCGGCCATTGCGAAGGCCCGCGGCGAGGATCCGCTGTCCACCCTCTACGACCTCATGCTCGAGTCGGACGCGACCGCCATGTTGATGCTCCCCTTGTTCAACTACGCCGACGGCAACTGCGACGCGATCCGGGAGATGCTGCTGCACCCGGCCGGCGTGCTCGGGCTCTCCGACGGCGGCGCCCACTGCGGGATGATCTGCGACGCTTCGTATCCCACGTTCCTGCTCACGCACTGGGCGCGGGACCGGCGCCGCGGCGAGAAGCTGTCGCTGGAGTACGTGATCCGCAAGCAGGCCCGCGACACCGCCCACCTCTTCGGCCTCACCGATCGTGGCACCATCGAGCCGGGCAAGAAGGCCGACATCAACGTCATCGACATGGACGCCCTGACGCTGCATCCCGCCGCGATGGCCTTCGATCTGCCCGCCGGCGGAAACCGGATCCTGCAGGGAGCCAGCGGATACGCGGCCACCATCGTCAGCGGGACCGTCACCCGGCGCGACGATGTCGACACCGGGGCCCGTCCCGGACGCTTGGTACGCGGAGCGCGTTAAGGCTCCCCGCATGAACGCGCCCGCCGGCAACCCGACCCGCACCCGCGACGAGGACGCGATCGGCACCCCGCCGGAAAGCCCGACCCTGGTACCGGCACAGCGGTATTACTCCCCCGCGTTCGCCGCCCTCGAGGTCGAGCGGATGTGGCCGGAGGTCTGGCAGCTGGCATGCATGGTCGACCACGTCGCCGAACCGGGCGATTATTTCGAATACCGCTGCGGCCCATACGGTGTGCTGATCGTGCGCGGTGACGACGGGGTGCTGCGCGCCTTCCAGAACGCCTGCCGCCACCGCGGCAACTCCGTGTGCGTGGGTTCGGGCTCGGGGCTGCGAGAGCTCAAGTGCGGCTATCACGGCTGGACCTGGGACCTGGCCGGCACGCTCAAGCGGGTGCCCAACCGCAAGGGCTTCGGGTCGCTGAAGATGTCTGACTTCCCGCTGGTGCCGGTGCGGGTGGACATTTGGGAGGGACTCGTCTTCGTCAATTTCGACCTCGACGCGATGCCGCTGCTCGAGTACCTGGAGGCAGTGCCCGAGGACATCGCGTGGTGCCGGTTGACCGACTTCCGCTGCTATGCCACGCTGACCGTGGAGGTCGACGCGAACTGGAAGACGATCGCCGACGGCTACAGCGAGACCTACCACATACAGACGCTGCACCCGGAATTGCTGCGCTGCGTCGACGACATCCATGCACCGCAACAGATCTGGGGTCACACGGGAAAATCCGACCAGCCCTACGGGGTGCAGAGCCCACGCTTCGAGGGCGCGCTGAGCGACGAAGAGGTTTGGGACGCTTACGTTTACACGCAGGGCGCACTCATGGGAGCCGCCGAAGGCACACCGTTCCCCGAACACCAACCGGGTGAGACGGCGCGGGACCTGATCGCCGCACACACCCGGGCGTTCGCCGCGACGCGCGGCGTGGACCTCGACTGGGCCGACACGGACCGGATCACCCGCCTGCATCAGTACAACGTCTTCCCCAACATGACGCTGCTGGCCAACGCCGATCACCTGACGGTCATGTGCTCGCGCCCCGGCCCGGATCCCGACCGGGGCGAGCTGGTCATGTTCCTGATGACGCGGATGCCGCCGGGCGCCGCACGCGCCAAGCCGACCGATGTCCGGGTGACCGCCGGTGAGGCCGAGCCCGGCGTAGTGCTCACCCAGGACATCCGGGTGCTCGCGGGCCTGCAGCGCGGCATGCATCAGCCGGGTTTCACCCATCTCGTGCTGTCCAGCGAGGAACGGCGCGTGATCAACATGCATCGCAACCTGGAGCGTTATCTGGACCTACCCCAATCTGAGCGAATGATCGACGGCCCGCCGAATCAACCGTCGCAAACATAAATTCGTGTAGACACGCCGTAATCGGTCCGATGCGATTTAGAATCCGTTTCGTGATGACCCCGTCAAACCCGTGGGGGGACGACCGAGGGCAACTCGCGCATCAGCTACAGATGCGATATCAACCACTCGCGCGAAGACGCGCGCGGCGCATGTGCCAGAACTTCGAGCGGGTCGGCGTCCGAGCCGCGCCTGACCGCGTGCGGGAGATGCTGGCGGGTGCGCCCCTTGCGGCTCACGAAGCGATGGACATCCATTTCGCGCTGATCGCCCTGCGGTTCGAGCGGGAAACACGCGCCGCGCGGTACAAGCGGCTGAAGCGGCAGGGCACCCGCTCGCTGATGTTCGCCGGCTTGGTCCTGGTGGTGTTGAACTTCCTGATGTGCATGGCCTACGGCCTGCTGAACCTGGCCGATCAGGGCGCGGCTCTCTAGGCCCCTCAGCGCGGGACGACGATGCCGTTGTCGTACGCGTAGACGATCGCCGCGGCGCGGTCGCGCAGGTCGAGTTTTCCGAAGATCCGGCCGATATGGCTTTTGACCGTGACGCCGGAGATGCAGAGTTGGTCGGCGATCTCGGCGTTGGAAAGGCCCCGGCCTATCAAGGTCAGTACGTCGAGCTCGCGAGTGGTCAACTCCCCGATCCCGATGCCACGCGGCCCCGGCGCGGCTTTGCGGTACGTGGTGAGCACGCGAGCGGTGACCGCGGGATCCAGGTAGCTGTCGCCCCTGGCGACCGCGCGCACGGCGCGGATCAACTCCTCGGCGGACGAGTCCTTCAGCACAAAGCCGGCCGCCCCCGAGCGCAGCGCCTCGGACAGCAGCTCGTCCTCGTTGAAGGTGGTCAGCGCCAGCACCGGCGGCGCTCCCCCGAGCCTGCGAGTCGCCTCGATGCCGTCGACCCGGCGCATGCGCAGATCCATCACCACCACGTCGGGCCGGTGCTCGGCCACCGCCGCAGGCACCTCGTCACCGTCGGAGCATTCCGCGACGATGACGAAACCGTCCTTGCGCCGCAGGATCCGGCGCAGCCCCGACCGCACCAGTTCCTGATCGTCGACAAGCAGGACGGTGATCTCGGGGGTCTCCGGGGCATGTGGGATCACGCCTTGCACCACCACGGGCGCCAGCCGGTGTCGCCTTCGTGCAGCGGTATGTCGGCGCGCACCGACCATCCGTCGTGGGTCGGGCCGGCGTCGATGGCCCCGCCCAGCAGCTCGACACGCTGGCGCATGCCGCGCAACCCGCGCCCCTCGGCGGAATGCGGGGCGGCGATCGCCACGGGCAACCGGTTGTCGACTGTGAGACTCGCCGACGTTACCGAGACAGTCAGCGCCACTGTGGATTTCGAATCCGGGGCGTGCTTGGCGATGTTGGTCAGGGATTCCTGGGTGATGCGGTACAGCGCGAGGCCGACCGCCGCCGAGACGCGTTCGGTGGCACCGTCGATGCGCAGCACGACGTCCAGGCCGGCGCGCTGAAAATCCGCGACGAGGACGCCGACGTCGTCGATGCCGGGTTCGGGAGTGGTCTGCGCCGATTTCGTCGGCGAGCTGTCCAGCAGCCCGACGGTGCGCCGGATGTCGGCCATCGCCTGCCGGCCCAGGCGTTCGGCCTGTTCGAGCGCCTCGACCGCGTCGTCGACGTCGCGGTCCTGCTGCAGTCCGCGGCGGGCGCCCGTCACGTGCAGCAAGGTGATGCTGAGCGAGTGGGCGATGACGTCGTGCACTTCGCGGGCGATGCGCCGCCGCTCGTCGGCGGCGGCGTGCTCGGCCAGCATCTTCTGCGCCTCGATCTGTTCGGCCAGCAGTAGCCGTTGAGTGCGCATCACGTAACCGAGGAGCCAACCCGCCCCGACGAAAGCGAGGTACAGCCCCACCGTGTCCAGGCGGTGCAGTCCAGAGGCGGCGAGCAACAACGCGGCCGCCGACGCGGCGGACAACAAGCCGACCGCGATAGAGCTCAATGTGGCGATAGACAACACCAACAGCACCAGCAGAGCCGGGGCGAAATCGGCATGAATCGGTGTCGACGTACCGAACAGCATCATGGCGGTGGCTGTCATCCATGTCGCCCACATCAGCCCCGGGCTGAGCTTTGTGTTCAGAAAGAAGAACACCAGTGTCGGTGCGATGGACACCGCGAACGCGGCCAGTCCGACGGGCAGGTCCGCGGTGGGACGCTGCAGGACCGCGATCACCGCGCCACCGACATGGCTCACATCGACGGCGATGAACGACGCCCAGGTCAGACCTACGGGAATCAACTCGCCTCGGCGGCGAAGCTGTTCGCGCAAGTAAGTCGCTGCGGCACGCAACATCGTCCAATCCTAAAAGAGCTCGCCACCTGCTCACATCATGCCGTGGGCGGGACGTGCCTCCGCCCGTGGTAGGAGGTGAAGACTGCACCCCGGCACGACGCGCGGCGGGCGGCCGATTTCCTAGCGTTTCAGTCATGACATGGACACTGCTGCACGACCGGATGGCCTTCATGGCCGAAGTGATCAAAGCCGCCGACACCGATCCCGAGGCGGCACTTGCGTTGGTCGCCAACTCATCCGAGGTGCCTCGGCTGTTCGGCGACGAGGAGGGGCTACTGCTTTCGTTGGGACAGCGCTGGATCACCATGCTGGTGGCCAAGCTGGATCAGGCGGCGCACGAGGGCTTGTCGGCCGAACAGGTGCGGGCTGATCTCGAGATCGCCGAGCCCGGCCTGCACGCCTTGGTCAGGATCGGCTCCCGGCGATCGCTGCGAATGCGCTCCCAGTGCCGCGGCGAGCACGTCGCCGTGGGCCTCTTCGGCGGACCGACGGGCCATCGGCAGACCGTTGCATGACGGACGGGGATTACTGAGCCGGCTCACCGGCCGCTACGCCGTTCTCGTCGTCGGCCTGTGGGTCCTGGCGGCCGGCGCCGCCAACCTGGCGTTCCCGCAACTGGAGCGAGTCGTCGACTCGCACGCCAGGTCATTCATGCCGACGGACGCACCGAGCGCGGTCGCCGCCTCGCGGGCCGCCCAGCTGTTCGATCAGACACCCAGCAACAACTTCGTTTACGTTGTGCTGGAACGCAATCAGAAGCTGACGCCAGATGACCGTCAGTTCTACGACGCGGTGACCACGACGCTGGGCTCCGATCACCGTCACGTGTACGCGGTGACCGACCTATGGTCGCAGCCCGCCACGGCCGCCGGTGCGCAGAGTTCGGACGGGCGGGCCGTCAGCGTCATGGTGCGGCTGGCCGGGATGCTCGGCACCGCCCAGGCGCGCGATTCGGTGAACGCTGTCCGCGCCACCGTCCAGAAGCTCTCACCGCCGGCCGGCCTGGAAGTCCATGTCACCGGGCCGGGCGCCACGATCGTCGACGAGTTCTCCGCGATCGATCGACAGATGCTCGGAATAACCGCCGCGACCATCGGTCTCATTTTGCTGTTGCTACTCGCGGTGTACCGATCGCCGATCGCGGCCGCGATTCCGCTGGTCTCGGTCGGGCTCGCCTTGGCGCTGGCCCGCGCCGTCGTCGCCGCGCTCGGGCAGTCCAATGTGGTCGAGGTGTCGCTGTTTTCGGTGGCGCTGATGGCGGCCATGACCCTGGGTGCGGGCACCGACTACGCGATCTTCCTGGTCGGCCGCTACCACGAAGGCCGCCGCCGCGGCGTCGCGCCGGCCCGGGCGTTGACCGAGGCCTACCGCTCCATCGCGCCCGTGGTGATCGGGTCGGCATTGACCGTGTCGGTGGCACTGGCCTGCCTGGTGTTCGCCCAGGTGGGCTCGTTCCGGAGCGCCGGGTTGCCTTGCGCCATGGGCATTCTGGCCACCATGGTCGCGGCGCTTACCTTGACGCCCGCGCTCATGAGCCTGGCCATCCGCCGGGGGTATCTCGAACCGCGTCCGTCGACGACGGCGCGGCGCTGGCGCCGCGTGGGGACGGCGGTGGCGCGCTGGCCCGGACCGATCCTGGTCGCCGCCGGCGGGATGACTCTGCTGATCGCGTTACCGCTGACCGGCATGCGGGTCGGCTTCAACGAACCCGCCGCCACGCCGTCTGCCACCGACTCCAACCGCGGCTATCTGAGCGCAGACCGGCATTTCGCGGCCAACTCCCTGTTGCCCGACGTCGTCGCGATCCAGGCCGACCACGACCTGCGTAACCCGGCCGGCGTGATCGCCATCGAGCGAATCACCCGACACATCATGGCCGTACCGGGGGTGCGCGCGGTGCAGTCCGCCAGCCGCCCCGACGGCAGGGTGCCCGAACAGGCGACGTTGAGCTATCAGGCCGGCGTGCTCGGCCGCCAGTTCGGCGACTCCATGGGTGCGCTGACCCAGCGCCTCAAGCGGGTCTACGAGCTGGACAGCGCGCTGGCGCAGACCCAGGTTGCGGTGGATGGCCTAGGCAACGGATTGCGCGGTGGCGGTGCGGGATTGGCGGAGGTGTCCGGTGCCGCCGACGACATGCGGGCCGGCATGGACGGGTTGCAACGCAACGTCACGACCGTGTCGGGTTACCTCGACCCGCTGCGGGACTTCGTCGGGCGGACGGCCGACTGCGCCGCCAATCCGATCTGCTCCACGGTGGACCGAGTGCTCGCGCCGGTCGACAGCCTGGTCCAGACGTCGTCGCGCCTCGACGACGGCGCCGCGAAACTGACCAGCGGCTCGAACACGGCCGCCACCGCGATGGCGAGTCTGCCGCAGAGCGTCAGCTCGATGAAAGACGCCTTGGGGCAAGCCCGCTCGGCTACCCATGACCTACTGGGCCTCACCGACACGCTCGGACCCCAGATGCGTCAGCTGACCGACTACCTGAACGAGATAGCGACGCAATTTCAGGGCAGTGGCGCGGCGGACTTCTATATGTCGCAGCGGGCGTTGACCGATCCGCGGTACACCACCGCGTTGAGTCACCTGATCTCCGAGAATGGCCGCGCCGCTTACCTGCTGGTCTACGGGGACGGCTCGGAGTGGGGCGGCGACGGAGCCAAGCGCGCGGACCAGGTGCGCGCCGCCATCAAGGAGGCCACCAAGGAAGGCACCCTGACGCCGGTGGAGGTCGACCTTGCCGGCGTCGGCCCGGTGACCGCCGATCTGCAGCGCTTCGTCGCCGGTGACACCAAGCTGCTCGTGGGCGCCGCGTTGGTGCTCATCTTTCTGATCGTCACGGCGATGCTGCGCAGCCCCGTCGCGGGCCTGGTCGTGGTAGGGACCGTCGTCACCTCGTACGCGTCGGCTATCGGTGCCAGCGTGCTGATTTGGCAACACCTGCTGCACCAGGATCTGCACTGGGCCGTCGCCCCGATCGCGTTCATCGCCCTGATCGCCGTCGGCGCGGACTACAACCTGTTGCTGGCGTTGCGCATCAAACAGGAAGCGGCAGCGGGCCTGAAGACCGGCATCGTTCGCGCCTTCGGAGGCACCGGCGGTGTGGTCACCGTTGCCGGCATCGTCTTCGGACTCACCATGCTGGCGTTGCTGAGCAGCAGCGTACTCAGCATCGCTCAGATCGGCACGACGATCGCCGTCGGGCTGTTGCTCGACACCCTGGTCGTGCGGGCTTTCATCGTGCCGTCCATCGTGGCGCTGCTGGGCCGCTGGTTCTGGTGGCCACGCACGCTCCTCCGTCGGCCCGGCGCCGTGGAAAGGCTTGAGCCGGCGCCGGTTCCGGTGGCTACGGCTGTTGGATGACCGTCGACGGAAGCCCGACCAGCACGCCTTCGACGTCGCCGTCGGCGCTCACCAGCAGGCCTCTTCCGGGCGGGAGCGCCTGGGCGCGGACCAAGCGGTTGATCCGGTTTTGCGGGTCGTTGTCCATGTAGAGCTGCGCGACCTTCGCCGAGTTCTGGAACCGCATCCACGGATCCATCTGCAGCGTGGCAAAATTCGCGCTGTTGCGGGTGGTGAACACATGCAGCCCGATCTGGCGGGCCCGTTCCATCAGCTTCCACAACGCCGCCCCCACCGGGGGTTTGGGCGGGTAGCTCTGGTCCGGGCGCAGGTCCTGGACATCGTCGATGAGCACGAAATGCCGGGCGCCCTCCCACGGCTTGAGCGCTCGCAGCTCCTCCTGGCTCAAGCCCTTCGGGGGCAGCCGCGGCAGCAGGATCTGTTGTGCGAGTTGGGTGATCACCTCGTCGATCTCGTCTTGGTCATAGGCGTACGCGCGCACATAGCCGGGCCCGCTCAGATCCCGCAGACCGTGCGGGGCCGTTTTGGGGTCGATGAGCGTCAGCTGCGCTTCCTCGGGGCCGAATCGGTTCATGATCGCCTCACCGATGGACACGAGGGACAGCGTCTTGCCGCAGCCCTGGCGGCCCAGAATCATCAAGCCTGGGCTCTCCTGGAGCTTGAGCGGGACCGGGCGGAGTTCGTGGCGCTCACCGATGGCGAACGCGATCGACAAGTCGTCACCGCTGCGGTGCGCGGCGTCGTACTCCAGGATCGCCCGCAACTCCACGCGCTGCGGAAGCCGTTGCAAGGTCGCATGTTTGGTCACACCCGCGACGTCGGCGATCCGCGCGCCGACATCCACGATGCTCACCAGCGCGCCGGTGGCTGGATCGGCAAGCGCCGGGATCCCGACTCGCAGCTCGTGCAGGCTGTCGGTCAGACCGAAGCCCGGACGGTTCAGCGTCCGCCGGGCGGCGTCGCGCGACTCGAGCGACGAGTGCCCCATCTGGCTTTCGCTCGGGTCGGCCAGGCGCAATTGGATTCGCGCCGTGGCGTTTTGCAACAGACTCTGCCGCTGCCCGTGGATCCAGCCGCCGGCGCTGCACATCACGTGCACCCCGTACTCGGGACCGCGGCTGCTCAACGAGATGATGCGATCACCCAGGACAGTGTCCTTCGAATACACGTCGTCGTAGTCGTCCACCACCACGAACACATCGCCGAAGGGATCGTTGGGGTCGGTACCGCCCAGTCCGTCACTGCCCGGCGCGAACCGGCGCTCGCGGAAGCCGTCGAGGTCGATCTTCAGCCGCCGGAACGAGTCCTCGCGCGCGTCGATCAACGAGTCCATGCTGCTCAAGATCCGCTCGATGCCCTCGGCGTCCTTCGGCGACACGATGTCGGTGACGTGCGGCAGTGACGCCACCTGGGCCAGGGTCGCACCGCCGATGCAGAAGAATGTCACGCGCGCCGGGTTGTACATCGTTGCGGCAGAGCACATCAACGTCATAAGGGTGGTGGTCTTGCCGCGCTGCTTGGCGCCCACCACGATGACATTGCTGCGCAGCGCATCGACGGCGTGCACGATCTGCTTGGACTCCTCGGGGATGTCCATGACGCCCACGGGGAACATCAGGCCCGCGTTCTGGCCGTAGTCGACATGCCACGGCTTGCCGCGGTAGGCCGACACGAGAATGTCGACGGGCTCGGGGTCCTCCAGCGGCTCCAGCCACGGCCGGCGCGGTGACCGGTGCGGGACGTCGTGCATCGACTCGCGCAGGACGTCGACGATCTTCTTCCGCTTGAATCCGTCATCGTGGTAGAGGAATTCGTCGGGTTCGGTGTCTGCGGCGGCAGCCGCTTCCAGGGCCGCGGCGTCGGATTCCTCGAGCGGTTGGAACTGCCAGTTGTACAGCCGCGGCTTCGTCAGGGTCATGTCGACGGTAGTCGCGACCTCCTTGCCCTTGGGCACTACGAAGGGAGCCGACAGATAAAAGCAGCGGAACGGTTCGAGATCTCGCGGCCCCACCTTCAGCAGGGCGAAGCCGTTCTCTTTCGACGGCAGGTGGTAGGCGGCATCCGATCCGATCACCTCGCGGCTGTCGTCGCCGGACTCAGCGCGCAACGCGATCCGGAACGCGATGTTGGACTTGACCTTCTGCAGCGACGACAGGTCCAGCCGCTGCCCGCCCAACATGAAGAAGACGTTGGCGCCACGGCCTTCCTGGCCGATATGGATGATCAGGTTGATCCACTTCTCGTGATTGGCAAAGAGTTCCAGGTATTCGTCGACGATGACGAGCAGGACCGGCACCGGCGGCAGGTCCCGTCCGGCCAGCCGGATCTCTTCGTAGTCGTTGGCGTCGCGGGCGCCCACCGAGGTGAACAGTTCGTAGCGTTGCTTGATCTCGCCGTCGATGACCCGGCGCATCCGTTCGGCCAGGTGCCGCTCGTCCTTGCCGAGGTTCGACAGGGCGGCCACCACATGCGGGAGGCCCAGGATGTCCTGGGCCGCCGACTCGAACTTCATGTCGACGAAGATGACGTTGAACGTCTCCGGCGAGTGCGTCAGCGCGATGCCGTAGACCAACGACAGGAAGAACTCCGACTTTCCCGACCCGCTGGTGCCGATGACGACCGAGTGAAATCCGAAGCCGCCGAAGTCTTTCGCGCGGATGATGATGTTCTGCAGCTCGCCGGTGGGTTTCGCACCGACGGGGATCTCACACCACCTCTCGTCACCGCGGCCACGCCGCTCGGCCCACAACCGGTCGACGTCCAATTGGCGGGGATCGACGATGCCCAGCGCCCGCAGCAACTCGGTGGCACCGCCGGTCGAATCGGCGATCTCGCTACGCGTGGTCGGCGACCAGCGCGCCATCGCCCGCGCATACCGGTAGGCGCGGTGGATCGACAACTGGTCGGCGTGGGCGAAGAACTTGTCGCGCACCCGAAGCAGGGGTGCCGGGCGGCCGTCTTCGCCGTCCGCGTCGTAGCCGTTCCGGCCGAATTTGACTTCGCCGTTGACGGGTGCGGCGTGCCGCTCGCCCATCTCGAAGACCTGGTCCTGCGCGAAGCCCACGCCGGTGCCGACTCGGGATGCGATGCGCAGCAGGGTGATTCCGGCCTTGCCGACCTGCCCGACCACGCTCTCCCACGCGTCGGGGCTACCGGTGTTGTCGTCGACGATCACCAGGTGTGGTCCCAGATCCACCGTGTCGCCGCCGGTTTCAAGCGCCGATCCCATCGCGCTCGGGCTGGCCGCCGCGGGGGGCGTCCAGGCGCCACGCTTTCCCTTCATATGGAGTTCGGCGCCGAGGGTCTCCTCCAGCTCCTCGGGCGTGGTGAACACCAGGCGCCGCCAGCCGCACGCATCGAACAGCTCGTCGTGCAGATTGTGCGGAAGCCACACCATCCACGACCACACCTCGGGACTGCGGGTGACCACCATCAATTTCAGGTCGCGCGGGTTGTGGAACACCGCCAGCGAGCACAACACCGAACGCATCAGCGAGCGCAGCCGGTCCAGGTCGTCGCCGACAAAGCTGAAGCCCGGCGCCGACCTCAGGTTGACCACCTTGGCGATGTCGCGAATCTTGCGCTGCTCCAAGATGAAATCGCGCAGTGCCTGTCCGGTGACGGGTTCGAGCTCCTCATCGGAGGCGATGTCGGGCCACGTCACCGACAACACCGAGTCGGGCGCGTGCTGCACCCCGGTGCCCAACCGCACCTCCAGGAAATCCACGTCGCCGCGGCCGCGTTCCCACATCCGCGGCCCGCCGATGATGGCCCCGAGCCCGCGCGGATCGGAGTGCAACGCGTTCTGCCATTCCCGCTGCGCGCACACCGCGGTCTGGATCTCGTCGCGGTTCGTGTCGAGGTCGCGCAAGTAGCGGCGGCGGCCCTTTTCCATTTCGCCCCAGGTGATCTTGCGCGCGCGTCCGAAGCGGCCGGAAAACGCCAGCATGCTGAACGCGCCGATACCCATTAGAGGGAAGAACCCGGTGGAGAGACTGCGGACGCCCGACACATAGAGCATGACAATGGTGCCGATGAGCGCCACGATCAGCGCCGGCACCCCGATCATCACCCAGATGTTGCGTGGCTCGCGCTCCGGCAAGGCGATCGGCGCATTCGGTGCTACCCGAACGGGTTTCGGCGGCTCGATCTTTTCCCGGTTGATGGGAAACGCTTTCTTGGACATCCCCTAGCCTCCCGCCTTCGCTGATGTCGTCACCACGGCCGCCTTGCCCAGCGCCGGCACCGTGTCACGCGCCACGAGCGCCGCTTCCCGCGACAACGCCGGGCCCGCAGCGAAAGTGCGCAGCAACGGCCACGGCGCCTGCACCGCCGAGGCCGGATCGAGCCCGAGCGCGCGCATCGTGTCGTCGTTGGCGGCGATGCCGAACCGCACGCCGTTGTCCGACACCCAGAACAACGACTCGCGGGAATCCGACGTGATGACCCCGCTGGTCGAGGTGACGAAGTTGGCCGCGCCCGGCAGCACCAGCACCTGGTTGGCGACCACCGATGCAGGGTCGCGGTCGTCGCGCACCAGATGCACGATCCGATCGTCCAGGTACGAGTACACCGGAAGGCCCCGCCCGTTATAGATGACGACGCGGGCCTGCGGATCCGTGGAGGCCTTCTCCCAGCCGACGCAGGTGGTCGGATTCGCCGCCGTGTCAACGAAATTCAGCCGCTTCGTCGGGTAGTAGTCCACCGCCAGCGAGTTCACCTGGGGGATGTTCACCAACACGTCGGGGGTCACCACGCGGGGCGCCGTCGACCCGTACGAGTTCGCGCTGCGGAGCAGATCGGCGACGAAGCTCGTGATCTTTTGCACCCCGTCGGGCAGGAGCACGTAGAACTGCTTGCCACCACCGGCGGTTTGGGCCTGTAACACCGCGCCCACCTGCGAGCCCGAGACCCATGTCGACGGCGCGCCTGCCTGCGGCACGTCCGGGACGCGCAGCGGCTCGGTTGCGGGGAGTCCGTCGTAGAGTGCGCGCGAAATCTCTACCGGCGACGTCACTCCGGGGTCCAGGCCCAGGCTGAGGGTGATTGCCCTACTGGCCGGATCGACCTGCGAGCGTTTGCCGCCCCAGATCACATACGTATTGCCCTCGAACGTCACGAGGACTCCCGCATCGTCGGCCAGCGGGGTCGCGCGGCCGCCGCCGTCGAGCGTGCCCGCGATTGACGTGACGACCGGCTTCTCCCCGCTGCGCGGGCGCCCGGCCGTATCGCACACGGCCCAGGCCGAAATCGCGCCGCGATTCACCGGCATCGCCGCCGGCGCGCCCGGGATACCGATGAGCGGCCCGGTCGGATACTTCGCGATCTCGCTGCGCTTCACCCATGTCGGTGGGTTCGCCGTTCCGGTGGCCAGGCGGGCGGACGTCAGGTTCAGGGCGGGATAAAGCCGGCCGTCGATGCGAGCGTAGAGCGCACCGGAGTCGCGGTCGCCGATGATTGCCGATTCACCCACTGCGCCAGTCGGTTTCAGGACGTTCAGCAGCATCATCCAACCGGCGCCGATCGCCACCAACAAGATCGACAACACCAGCGCGGCGGTCTGCTTGCGGTCGTCATGCTTCATCCGCACCGAGAACCGGGTGGTCGCCGCGCGCAGCCGTCGGTTGTAGAACAGGTGACCCGAATTCTGGTCGCGGTTCGACAAACTCAGCGGCATGCTCAATACCCCTTAGGTGATCGGCGCGGATCGGCCTGCTGAATCCGATCGGCCAAATTCGACGCGTCCGCGGCGACGTGATAGCGGCCCATCGCGTAGTTAATGAACGCGCACGCCTGCGCCACCAGATTGTGGATGTCGCGTGACGTGCCCGGCTGGTGGTAGGCCGCGAAGGTGGGCCCGATGAATTGCCAGGCGCCTTTGCTCGGGGTGCCGCGCGCCGCGTTGGAGTCCCAGTCGTTGACGGCGTTGGCGTTGTAGTTGGATTCGCGGCGTGCCACCAGATCCATGCCGCGCTCCCAGCGGGCACGCGCGGCCGGGTCGTGAATGCCCTTGCTATCCAGGGCTTTGCGAATCGCCGCCAGGACCGCCGCCCGCCCGCTGCCCTGGTCGCCTCGCATCGCCGCCCGCCTTTGCCGGTAGCGCAACCGCCTTATTCGATGCGCCAGGAGCCGTGCGCGCCGGCGCGAGTTCAGGATGTGCCGGTGCTGGGTGCGCAGCCTCGCCGCCATCCGGGCCATCGCCTCGCGACGCGCCATCGGGGTGTCGGCCGGCGTGGCGTCGGCCTTCGCGTCTTCCAAGACCGCCCGGGTCGCCGTCCTTGCCTGCGTGTGGTCGTCCCGCGCGGTCGCGAGGATCTGTGCCAGCTCACGGTCGGTGTCCGCGGAGCGGCGGGCTTCGTCCAGCGAGCGCCTCGAGCGTGTGGCCGCCGCGCTGGGCAGGCCAGCGGTTATGACCTCGGGATGTTCGGGGGTGCTGACGCTGGGGGCGGCGATGGTGTGGGCGTCGAACAGCGCATGCCCGCGAGACAATGCCGTCACCGCCTGCATCAGCGGATCAGTCAACGACTGCCCCACCCTGATCCCCTTTTTCCCACACCCTCTGGCCGCGAAAAATCCGTACTCAATAGCATGCACGAATAAGCAGATCCGCTGTCAATATCGAGTGACCCTACTGCCGTGCGTATGGCCGGACCACTCACCTTGAGCTGGAGCGGGGATGGCTTGCGGTGCCCTTATTCCTTTGCCTCGTCCTCGGTCGGCATGATCACGATCCGTCGGTTCGGCCGGTTGGTCACGACCGTGGGTTTGTCCTCGCCGGGTTTGGGCCCGGGCGGGCTCGGCGGCATCGTGAGGCGGCCCTTGACGGGCTGGCCGTTGGGGACGCCCGGCGCCGAGATGCGCTTCTCCGGCGGCTTCTCTTTGCTGCCCTCACCGTGGGCGCCCATCGCGCCAGGCGGCATCATTCCCATACCGCCCATACCGGTCTGGCCCCCCACGGTCGGCGCGCCGCTAACCGGCGGGGCCATGGCGGCCTTGGCCGCCCCGGCGGGAGTCGTCGGCGGGGACGATGTCGGCACGGGTGGCGGACCCAGCGAGCTGGCCGGGGTGGTGCCACCGCCGCCGCCGAGGCCCCCGCCGCCGCCGCCCAAGCCGCCGCCGGCTCCGGCTCCCGCGCCTGGGCCGACGCTGTCGACAAGATGAGCGTCGCTCGCGAGCCCGGCTCCGTGGGCACCTTGAACCGCGCTCATCAGCGGCTGGATGGCGCTCTGGCCGGCCTGCATCGCTTGCTGCGGTAGCTGCGTGAGCGGCTGCATGATGCCGCCGACCGCGCCGCCGAGCGCACCCGTGATGCTTTGCAGCATCTGCTGCATCATCTGCGGGGCTTGCTGACCGATGTTCTGCATCTGCTGCTGTGATTCAGCTTCGTTCGCAGGGAATTTCGCCGCCGCGTCGGCGGCGTGGGCTCGGCGGTCCGCGTCCGCGGCCGCGGCGTCAGCTGCGTCTTTCGGCACCCCGGCGTTGCCGGCGGTTTCAACGATTCCCCGCCACCCGTCGGTCGGGCTGGTTCCACCGGATGACAGGGGAAACGGCATCGGCGTTGGCGCTTCAGGCATGCCGACTAACCCTCCCACTACGGCTGGAGCATTTTTGACGGTGCCATCGCCCCCGGTCATGCCTCTCACCTCCGCCCCGTTTAGAACCGCCTGGTGCCAACTGCCGCACCTGATTGGCTATCGCACCATTTTGGCACATTGCGCTCGGATCGGTATTCACGTCGCGCGCCGCATGCCCCTCACGCCCTATGCGCCAGCCTGATGGCTGATTACCTCGAACCACGCCATGTGGTAATTCGCGAGGTATTCGTGCCCGTCGATCAGAGCCTCAATTGCCGCAAGCAGCATCCAATCCCCGACGGCGGCCGCGGCATAATCCGGGTACGCCGTAAGCACCGAATTCTGAATCTCGACCAAGCAGTTGCGCAGGAGTTCGGTTTCCTTTTCAAGTACGCCGGTCTTCCGTACGGCCGGCGCGGCAATAGCCTGCGCAATTCGCGGCAGGCCATCACGACGACGCACGGCTTCCACCAGGGCTGGTCCGAGTTCGTCTACCCGCGGGGCGGCTGATCGGGCCGGTCGATCACCGCTCAGCGTGGGAGCCTCCGGGTCCGATTCAGCCACGTAGGTGTTGTGCTCGTGAGCGGCGGCGACAACGACGGCCCCCAGCAAGTCCACCACGCTCGCATCGCGGCGACGCGCGGCCGGCTCGAGCAGGGTTACGTGGGCAGGCAGCCGGACGTGCGGTGGGATCCACCCGCCGGCGAGGTCGGTGACCAACAGGCTGGTGGTGCCGTCGTCGCGCAGTCCGGCCGCCCACGAAAGTCGCGGCTCCTGGCGGGCCACCGCATCGACGATCCGCTGTAGTCGCTGCTGTTCGGCCGCTCTGCTGGATACCGCACCGGCGGTCGCGCCGGTTGCCGCCGACATTGCTGACGCGCCGACCATGCCCGACGAGTTCGCGCCCCCCTGTCCGGCGGCGGCTCCCGAAGCGGAGCGTTCCACCGGTGAAACCACCGGTCCGCCCGCGGACGGGGACGAGCCCGGCGACGGTGCGACCGGTGCGCCCGAGACGGGCCCGGTCGGGGCTGCAGGCATAGCCGGCGGCGCCGCGACTGTTGGACGCAGGTCGGAGCCATAGGCAGGCAGTGGTCCAGCCGGGACGCTGGGGCCGCCAGCTACCGGCGCTGCCGATCCCGACCAAGATCCGCCCGTCATTACTGGAGCTACCGGGGTGGCTCCCCCGGTGGTCGGCGGTGCGGGAGCGGCTGGCGGAGGCGCGTCGACAGGAGTGCCCGCCGGAATGAAAGCCCCGGCGCTGGGTGCGGTCGGGGCCACCGGCGGTGTCCCTGCCGGTGGCCCCGCCTGCGGGTTACCCGCTCCAGATTCCATCGCGTTGATTGCACCCGACGACAGCCCTTGAGCGCCGGCACCGGCCGGTTGCCCCGTCGCCATGCCGGAAGCGAACGATTGGGCCAAGTTTGGGGACCCGGCTTGACCGAGGCCGGCGGGTGAGGCCGGCACTGGGCTAGCGCCCACGCCGGGCATCCCGGGCGACACCGATCCCCCGCCGCCGGGCACGTGTAGACCAGGCGATGGCGTGACCGGAGGTCCGGCGGGCACGGATCCGTGGCTATCGAATGCACCCGGACTAATTACCGGAGACGGCGATCCATTTCCAACCACGGCTTGGACACCGCCAGCGCCGCCACGTCCCCCAGGGTTGAACGCCCCTGGCGATCCCGGTGCTTGACCCGCATTGCCAGACAGAGGGTTGCCATTACCGCCATGACCGCCTACACCGATTGCCGACGGATTTAAATCCTGTTCGCCGATCGGGGGAGGTCGTGAAACATTGTCGACATTAAAACCTTGATCACGCGCCCATGTTCTGGCGTCGGCACCAATACCTTCAGCATCGAGTATCTTCTGGGTTGCAGTCGTGAGCTTGTCGACTGCGTTCAGGCTCGCGTTCGCCGCATCCCCGTTGCACCGCAACTGAACGGCCTGCACCTCCGCTATTTGTTCTGGCAACGGCTTCTTCGAAGCGAGGATCTCATCGATCTCTTTGTTGCCTGCATTCGCTATGGTTGCCAATCGGCTTCGTAGATAGTCGATTGTATCGGCGGCTGAATTGAAGGCTCCCGCCTTGGCTTGGTACTTCTCGGCGAGATCCAGGTGAAACTTCTCGCCCTCCTGGTATCTAGATATGAGATCGTCCGCCGTACGGCCTCGATTATGTGCCGCTACCGTCATCCACTGACCGCGCAGGTTCTGCGAAAACAATTGCTGTTCCACGCATGCCTGGTTCCAATGCTGGACGGCGGCGCGCAGGGTTGTTGACGGCATCGGCCACCACGGTCCAATCAGCGCCGCGGTCCACTTTCCAGGCGGAAGGTCAACCCCCACTGCATACCTTTTTCATCGCGGCATCCTTTGCGATGACGTTATCTAGGGCGGCCTGAAACTCGGCCTCCGGCGCAACCCCGTAGCTACTCTTTGCAGTCACGGTCAAGTAAGCAGCTTCCAGCGCGCGCGCGGCGTCGCGGTGGTTGGAGTCGAGAGCCGGATTGTTCGCTGCCATGTCGAGCATCAAGGCTCCATTGGTAGTGGCGATGCGAGCCAGCGCTTTGTCAGTGCCAGCGGTGTCGACCTGGACGGCTTTTGCTGCGAGTTGGTACATGTCACACAGTTGTTGTTGTGCCGCAATTACATCCGCAGGAGCGTGGGTCGGCGCAGTTGTCGCAACTGTTGCCGCACTCGGAACCGTCGACCGTGTGAGTGTCAAGATGAGAGCGGCGATGGCTACGGCGGCGGTGAAGGCTACGGCGATCATCAGCCATGGACGCGAGCGGGGCGCTGGCGGTCCGAAATAGTTCGGTGACAGATTTCCAGCAGGCGGCTCGGCAGGCGGCCCCACGCCAGACCCCCAATGCTGGTTCCCGACCATGCACCCCTCCTCGAAGCCGACCGGACGCGATTCCCCGATTATGCGTGCCCCTTCACTCCATAGTGGAACAGGCAAACGGGGGGGCGAGCAATTCATCCAGTACGCCTGCCGTTGCGTGCGAAGAGCCGTGGCTCGGATAGCGGGTATGCGTTGTGATCGCCCGCTAGGGCGGTCGCCCCTTCAAAGCGCGCAGCCTTTACCCCGCGTCCCGTCCGATGAACGGGAGCCGCCAGGACGCTGCTCCTACCGGCGACCCCCCTGACATAGGGCTCTCGGACGGCTCTTGATCCAGCTACGATTCGACGCGAACATCGCGGTGGTCGTTCGTCCCATTTACTGCCGGTCTAGCTATCCGTGCGTCTGGGAGGTAGTTATCCGCCGCCGCAAACCTTTTTCATCGCAGTGTCCTTGGCGTTCACATCGTCGACTACTGACTGCCACGCGGGGTCCGTGCGCTGCAGTTGGCTTCCCATGGCCGTGGCATTTGTGTATGCACTAGCGAGTGTCAGAGCGGCTACACGGTCGCCAGAAGCTAACGCCGGAGCTGCGTTGACCGCCTGTTCGAGCATCAGTGCTGCATTAGCAGTGGCCACTCCTGCCAAAGCCGGATTATCGCCATTGGTATCGATTTGGACGGCACGCGCGGCCACGTTGTAGATGTCGCATAGCTTCCGGTGCGCGGCAGCCGACTCCGCCGCTGTATACGTCGGTGCCGCAGACGTGGTCGGTGAGCCAGGGGCCGAGTCATTGGTAGACCGTGTAGCCGCCACAACTAGGGCAACAGCGCCCAGCAGAACGGCGATCGATGCCAGTGCAATCGCCGGCCATGTCCGTGGACGCTTCGAGGGCGCAGGTGGATAGGGCGGCTGCCACTGACTCGGCGGCGGGGCATTTGGCGGTTCCCCACCAAAGTTTGGAGGCAGATCCCCCATGCAGCCCTCCTCAAAATCGCCTCAGCCCGTAGCACCATTCTGTTGAATCATCCACGGGCATTGGTCGACACCACACCGGAAGGACCGCTTCAAAACGATCCCGGTGTTGGAACACTGCTCTTCCGCACCGGGAGCCGATCCAGTCTGGTGATCAGACCCGCGACGATGAGCCGTTGGCCCCCGGCCGCAATGCCTGCATTTCGCTGGCGTTGTTCTCGTCCATGCTGGTGAACCCCTTGGCCGCGTGATGAGCCTTCGAACCCACATCGGTCAGCGTCCGCTGGTGGCCCTGCAGGGTCTGCACGTGCTGCGTATGCGCGGCGGTGATCGCCGAATGGAACGAATCGGCCGCGGCGAAGTCGCCGAACATCCCCGACCCCAGCGGTCCCCGCGCGAGCTGATCCGCTCCCTCTTGCGCGTGCCCGCCCGCACGATGCGAATCGTTGCCTCCGGAGTGCAATAGCGCTGGGTCGACGAACATTGCCACCCCTTTCAATCGATCGCCGCGGATACCCGCGCCGCTATTGACCAGGCTAAATAGCCCAGCGGCAGTGGTCAATTCACCCTTGCCGCTGCCGCCCTCACAGCGTGCTAGCGCCGTCGGCGAGGCCGTCACCGTCCGAATCGCTCAGCCGCACATTCCACTTACCATCGCCATCGGTATCGACGTAGCCGGTGACACCGTCCGCATCGGCGCACAGCACCCGGTCGGCCAGTCCGTCGCCGTCGATATCGAAGAGCTGATCGTCGGCGCGGCCCTGGCCGTCGAAGTCCACTAGCGGTCCGCCGGTGTGCTCGACGCCGTCAAGCCCGAACCACCGAAGCTGGCGTCCGTGGTCCGTGGGTATCCCCCACGTCCCGGACCCGTCGTCGGTGAAGTACGCCTCGGGAGTGCCGTCGTTGTCGAGGTCGAGCGCCGCGTGATCGGCGATGCCATCGCCATCGAGGTCCGCGAGCGCGTCGTCGTGCAATCCATCGCCGTCGAAGTCCAGCCCGAAAGCGTCGAGCCGGCCGTCGCCGTCGAGGTCAAGGTCGAGGTCGCGGTGCCAGATATCCGCCGTGCCGTCGTCGCCACTTAAGCAGTAGTCCACGAAACATGGGACGCGAGATCACCGTTACGGGTTCCCGCGCGATTGCCACCAGCTCAGCAGTTCCGCGGTCGCCTCTTCGGTCGTCAACGGCCCGCGCTCCAGGCGCAGCTCTTTGAGGAAGCGCCATGCCTCGCCGACCTGCGGGCCGGCGGGAATGTCGAGCAGCTTCATGATCTGGTTGCCGTCCAGGTCCGGGCGGACGCGGGCCAGATCCTCTTGGGCGGCCAGCTCGGCGATCCGCGCCTCCAGCCGGTCATAGCTGGCCTGCAGCCGCGCGGCCCGGCGCTTGTTACGCGTCGTGCAGTCGGCGCGCACCAGCTTGTGCAGTCGCGGCAGCAGCGGCCCGGCATCGGTGACGTAGCGGCGCACCGCGGAATCGGTCCACTTCCCCTCGCCGTAGCCGTGGAACCGCAGGTGCAGATACACCAGCTGGGAGACGTCGTCGACCATCTGTTTGGAATACTTCAACGCCCGCAATCGCTTTCGGGCCATCTTGGCGCCGACGACCTCGTGGTGGTGGAAACTCACGCCGCCGTTGGCTTCGTGCCGCCTGGTGGCCGGCTTGCCGATGTCGTGGAGCAGCGCGGCCCAGCGCAGCACCAGATCCGGCCCGTCATCCTCGAGGGCGATCGCCTGCCGCAGCACCGTCAGCGAATGCTGGTAGACGTCCTTGTGCTGATGGTGTTCGTCGATGGCCATCTGCATCCCGCCGACCTCGGGCAGCACCACCCCACCCATGCCGGACTGCACCAGCAGGTCGATGCCGGAGACGGGGTCGTCGCCGAGAAGCAACTTGTCCAGCTCGGCGGCCACCCGCTCGGCGCTGATCCGGGCCAGCTCAGGAGCCATCTCCTCGATCGCCTCGCGCACCCGCGGGGCGACGGCGAAGCCGAGCTGCGAGACGAACCGCGCCGCGCGCAGCATCCGCAGCGGATCGTCGCCGAACGACACCGACGGAGCCGCCGGGGTGTCCAGCACCCGCTCGCGCAGCGCCGCCAAACCGCCGAGGGGATCGAGGAATTCACCCGGCCCGTCGGGCGTGATGCGCACGGCCATCGCGTTTGTCGTGAAATCGCGGCGCACCAAATCGTCTTCGAGGCGTTCGCCATACTGCACCGCAGGTTTCCGCGAGACCTGGTCGTAGGCGTCGGCGCGGAACGTGGTGATTTCCAAGCGATGCTCGCCCTTGCCCACACCCACGGTGCCGAAATCGATGCCGGTGTCCCACAAGTTATCGGCCCACCGCCGCAAGATCTCTTGGATCTGCTCCGGGCGGGCGTCGGTGGTGAAGTCCAAGTCGGGACTGAGCCTGCCCAGCACGGCATCTCGCACCGAGCCGCCGACGAGGTACAACTCGTGCCCCGCCGCGTCGAACGCCGAGCCCAGCTCGCGCAACATGGGCGCCTGTTGATTCAGGGCGACCGCGGCGGCGGCAAGCAGCTCGACATCGGCTTCGGACACGTTCGATCAGCGTAGTCGGCCGGGGCCGAAAAGCCCGTGTGAGGAGGCTCGCACGGGCTCGCGCCATCACCGGCACGCGCCCAAGGTGAATTGACCGGCCGACGTGCGGTAGTAGCGTCACGCGCCACGGGAAGGATCCGAAAGCAGCAAATATGCCGAGTTCTGAGCCAATGAATTTCTTCGACGCCCGCGCTTGGCGCACGGCGACATGGTCGGCACCCTTTGTCGTTCAACTGATACTGGCAATGTTGCTCGTCGCGATGTGGCTGCTGGGTAAGTGGCCGTTCGACACACGTGGTGCGTATGCCGGTGAGCGCGCATGGATGCTGACTTCCACCGTCCTGACGACGTTGGTGTCGCTACTTATCGGCGCCGCGTTCCTGAGGTCGACGTCACCACGTAATCGTGGTCTTGGCATCAGCATCTTGAGCTGTTCGGCCGTCGTGCTCGCGGGCGGAACGGCTTTCGCTTATCTTGTCCTGCGCTGAAAGGCCACCGATGACCGACCGACCTCTAGTCAATCGCTATGGGGCCCTGACTTTCGCAGTAGCGATAGCCCACGTCTTCGTGGTGGATTTCGTCACCTGGCTCTTTGTTTTGCCCATGTGGCCCTTGGTGATTGTCGTTCTGCCGGTGACGCTGGCATACATCGGCGTCAGCGCCCTCATCGCGCGGACATCGGGCAGATGCGGTCAGATCGGCCGCGGAATGATGATCGGCAGCCTGTCGGGGCCACTCTCGCTGGTGATCTTCATTCCCGCTTTTGTTATCGCCGCGGCAATCGGCCCGATCTGACCAGACACACTCGGACCTGAGGCATCGCGCGCCCCGCTAGCGGCGAGTATGTCCTGGGAGCGGATGGCGTGCCAGCTACTATCGCTTGGGTGTCGGACGGCGAACAAGGCAAGCCACGCAGGCGCCGGGGGCGGCGGCGCGGTCGTGGCGCTGCGAGTTCTACCGAGAACCAGACGAACGGCCAAGCCCCCGCCGACTCGACGCCGACGAAATCGCGCCGATCCCGTTCGCCTCGCCGCGGACCGGACCGGCTGCGGACCGTGCACGAAACCTCCGCCGGAGGACTGGTCATCGACGGGCTCGACGGGCCCCGCGACTCTCAGGTCGCGGCACTCATCGGCCGCATCGATCGCAGGGGACGAATGCTTTGGTCGTTGCCCAAGGGCCACATCGAACTCGGTGAGACCGCAGAGCAGACCGCTATAAGGGAAGTCGCCGAAGAGACCGGCATCCGCGGCAGCGTGCTGGCCGCGCTCGGACGCATCGACTACTGGTTCGTCACCGACGGCCGCCGGGTCCACAAGACCGTGCACCACTATTTGATGCGCTTCTCCGGCGGCGAGCTGTCCGACGAGGACCTCGAAGTGGCTGAGGTGGCCTGGGTGCCGATGCACGAGCTGCCGTCGAAGCTGGCCTACGCCGACGAACGTCGACTTGCCCGAGTGGCCCACGAGCTGATCGACAAGCTCCAAAACCACGGCCCCGCCGCCCTGCCACCGCTGCCACCCACCTCTCCCCGACGCCGCCCCCAGACGCACTCGCGCACCCGGCATGCCGACAAGCCGGCGACCAGCCGGAAGAACGGCCACGGGCCAGGGCCGTGACGGCGCCCCGACTCTGCTTGTTACGCCTCGCGGCGGTGATCGGCATCGTGGCCGGGTTCGCGATGCTCACCGCGCCCGTCATGCCGCGCGCGGGCGCAGGCGAGCCGGGCGTGACACCGTTCGTCCGCGTCCGCATCGACCAAGTCACCCCGGATGTGGTCACCACGTCCAGCCAACCCATCGTCACCGTCAGCGGCATGGTGACCAACATCGGCGACCGCCCCGTCCGCGACGTCATGGTCCGCCTCGAACACGCCGGGGCGGTCACCGCGTCCACGGGATTGCGGACCACCTTGGACGGCGAGACCGACGGGTATCAGCCGGCCGCCGATTTCCTGACGGTCGCTCCAGAACTGCAACGCGGCCAAGAAGCCGGCTTCACGCTGTCGGCGCCGCTGCGCTCGTTGACTAAACAGTCCCTGGGTGTCGAGAAGCCCGGCATCTACCCGGTCCTGGTCAACGTCAATGGCACACCCGATTACGGCGCCCCCGCCAGGCTCGACAACGCGCGCTTCCTGTTGCCGGTGGTCGGTGTACCCCCTGACCAGGGCGGTGATCTGGGCTCCGCCGTCGCGCCCGACACCTCCAAACCCGTGTGGATCACCATGTTGTGGCCATTGGCCGACCGGCCCCGGCTGGCCCCCGGCGTGCCCGGCGGCACCATTCCCGTGCGCCTGGTCGACGACGACCTGGCCACCTCTCTGGCCAGCGGCGGCCGGCTCGACATCTTGCTGTCCGCGGCCGAAGTAGCCACCAGCCACGACGTCGACCCGGACGGCGCGGTCGGCCGGGCGTTGTGTTTGGCCGTCGACCCCGACCTGCTCGTCACCGTCAACGCGATGACCGCCGGCTATGTGGTGACCGATCCGCCCGAGGGCCCCGGTCAGCTTCCGGGCACTCTGACCCACCCGGGTGCCGGACAGGCCGCAGCGACCGAATGGCTCAACCGGCTGCGTGCCCTGGCCCGCCGCACCTGTGTCGCGCCGTTCCCCTACGCGCAGGCCGACCTGGACGCCCTGCAACGCGTCAACGACCGCGGGCTGAGCGCCGCGGCGACCACTGACGTCAACAGCATCGTCGACCGCATCCTGGACGTGCCGTCCGTGCGCGGCGCCACTCTGCTGCCCGATGGCCCGCTGACCAACCGCGCGGTCAACCTGCTCGGCGCCAACGAAGCCACCGTCGCCGTTGCCGCCGCCGACCTGTCCGCCTCCGATGCGCAGGGATCCTCCGATGCCACCGTCGACACCGCACCGCGGCGGCTGTCCCCGCAAGTGGTGGTCGCGCCGTTCGACCCGGCGGTTGGGGCCGCGCTGGCCGGGGCGGGAAACTCTCCCGCCGCCCCAACCTACCTGGACTCGTCGCTGACGGTCCGGCTCGCGCATGACTCGGCGACCGCACGCCGCCAGGACGCATTGGGCTCCATGTTCTGGCACGCCTTGCGCCACGATGACGCGCCCCGCACCCAGATCCTGGTCCCGCCGGCGACGTGGAATTTGCAGGCCGACGACGCCCACGTGATCTTGACCGCGCTCACCACCACCATCCGGTCCGGTCTCGCGGTACCGCGGCCGCTGCCGGCGGTGGTTGCCGAGGCCAACCAGGCTGGACAAGCCGGTACGGAGCAGTCCGAGCCGGCCGGGGCATACACCTCCGTGCGCGGCCGATTCGGCGACGACGTGACCGCCGCCGTGGCCGGCCAGGTCGGCCGGCTGTGGGGTCTGACGTCGGCGCTGAGCACCGACGAGCGCACCGGGCTGACCGGCATCCAGTACACCGCGCCGCTGCGCGAAGACATGCTGCGCGCGCTCAGCCAGTCCGAACCGCCCGACACCCGCAACGGAATGGCCCAGCAGCGTTTGGCCGTCGTCGGCAAGACGATCAACGACCTGTTCGGCGCGGTCACGATCGTCAACCCTGGCGGTTCCTACACCCTGGCCACCGAGCACAGCCCCCTACCGCTCGCGCTGCACAACGGCCTGGCCGTCCCCATCCGGGTGCGGCTGCAGGTCGACGCCCCACCGGGGATGACAGTCACCGACGTTGGCCAGATCGAATTGCCGCCCGGATACCTGCCGCTGCGGGTGCCGATCGAAGTGAACTTCACCCAGCGGGTCGCCATCGACGTGACGCTGCGAACCCCGGAGGGCTTGCGGCTGGGTGAGCCGGTTCGCCTGTCGGTGCATTCCAACGCCTACGGCAAGGTGCTGTTCGCCATCACCATGACCGCTGCCGCCGTGCTGATGTTGCTGGCCGGCCGGCGCCTGTGGCACCGCTTCCGCGGCCAACCCGACCGCGCCGACCTGGACCGGCCGGACCCGCCCGGAGCCAGATCCGCGCACGCGGACGACCACACCGACGATCGGGTCGAGCAAGAGCATCGAGTATGAAACCCGCCCACCGGCAGGCCGCACCGCAACATCCCCGCCCGGCACAGCCGCCGCGGCGCCCCCGAAGCACGGGCTCGCCACCGACGGGTCCGCTGCCGCCCGTCCCAGCGGGGATCGATCGCCGGCGACCCGAACTTTCCGACGCCGCGCTGGTATCGCGGTCATGGGCGATGGCGTTCGCCACGCTGGTCAGCCGGCTGACCGGCTTCGCCCGGGTCGTGCTCCTGGCGGCCATCTTGGGCGCCGCGCTATCCAGCGCGTTCTCGGTGGCCAATCAGCTGCCGAACCTGGTGGCGGCGCTGGTGCTCGAGGCGACCTTCACCGCCATTTTCGTGCCGGTGCTGGCTCGCGCCGAGCAGAGCGACCCCGACGGCGGAGCCGCGTTCGTGCGGCGCCTGGTCACATTGACAACCGCGCTGCTGGTCCTGGCGACCGTGCTGTCGGTGCTTGCCGCTCCGCTGCTGGTGCGGCTGATGCTCGGCCGCACCCCGCAGGTCAACGAGCCGCTGACCACCGCGTTCGCCTACCTCTTGCTCCCCCAGGTGCTCGCCTACGGCCTGACGTCGGTGTTCATGGCGATCCTCAACACCCGCAACGTGTTCGGGCCGACGGCGTGGGCGCCGGTGGTCAACAACGTCGTCGCGCTCGCGACCTTGGCGGTGTACGCGGCGATGCCGGGCGAACTGTCGGTCGACCCCGTGCGGATGGGCAACACCAAGCTGTTGGTCCTCGGCATCGGTACCACGCTGGGCGTCTTCGCGCAGACCGCGGTGCTGCTGGCGGCGCTGCGGCGCCAGCGGGTCGACCTGCGCCCCCTATGGGGAGTCGACGAGCGCCTCAAGCGATTCGGCACGATGGCCGCCGCGATGGTGCTCTACGTGCTGATCAGCCAGCTCGGCCTGGTGGTCGGCAACCAGATCGCCAGCACGGCGGCCGCCTCGGGGCCCGCGATTTACAACTACACCTGGCTGGTCCTGATGCTGCCGTTCGGCATGATCGGCGTGACCGTGCTGACCGTGGTGATGCCGCGGCTGAGCCGCAACGCCGCCGCCGACGACACCAAGGCCGTGCTCGCCGACCTGTCGCTGGCCACCCGCCTGACGTTGATCACGCTGATCCCGATCGTCGCGTTCATGACGGTCGGCGGTCCAGCGATCGGCAGCGCGCTGTTCGCCTACGGCCACTTCGGCGGAGTCGACGCCGGATATCTGGGCGCCGCGATCGCCCTGTCGGCGTTCACGCTGATCCCCTACGGGCTGGTGCTGCTGCAGCTGCGCGTCTTCTACGCGCGCGAACAGCCCTGGACGCCGATCGTCATCATTCTTGTCATCACGGCGGTCAAGATCGTCGGATCCGTGCTGGCGCCGCACCTCACCGGCGACCCCAAGCTAGTAGCCGGTTATCTGGGGCTGGCGAACGGGATCGGTTTTCTTGCCGGCGCGGTCATCGGTTACCTCCTGCTGCGGCGCACCCTGCTGCCGGCGGGCGGCCACCTGATCGGCAGAGGTGAGCTGCGCACCATCCTGGTCACGCTCACCGCCTCGATGCTGGCCGGTCTGGTGGCCCATGTGGCCGACCGGTTGGCGGGACTGGACCGGCTGACCGCGCACGGCGGCGGCGCGGGTTCCTTGCTGCGCCTGCTCATCCTGGCCGTCATCATGCTGCCGATCATGGCGACGGTGATGCTCCGCGCGCGTGTCCCGGAGGCGCAGGCCGCACTGGACGCCGTCAGACGCCGCTTCGGGGGCCATGCTGTGCTGTCCCGCAAATCGATGACCCCGGATGGATCGTCCGGCCGGTCCCCGGTCACGTACCCTGAGCAGAGGAATTCGTCCCCGCCTGGGGTAAATGTGGTCCAGGAGCCGATCCGGCGCAGACCTCCGGAGCGGGCAATCCCAGCCCGGCTAGCGAAAGGACCGGAGGTGACCGACCGCCCTGTCGAGAGTGCCGCGTCGGGTGCCGAGCTGCCACGACCGGTTGCCGACGACTTCCAACCCGACATCCCCGCCGACCCCGCCGACCGCCCGTCCGAGCCGGCGGCGCCGCGCCCGTCCGACCAGCGCAACGGCGACGTTGCGCCCGAGTCGCGCGGCGGTCCGGCCCCGTTTGATGCGCCCCGCGACCGCGGCGGGGACCCGGCAGGTGACGACGTCCATTTGGTTCCCGGCGCGCGCATCGCCGGCGGCCGGTATCGCCTGCTGGTCTTCCACGGCGGCGCGCCACCCCTGCAGTTCTGGCAGGCGCTCGACACCGCGCTGGACCGCCAGGTGGCGCTGACCTTCGTCGACCCTGACGGGGCGTTGCCCGACGAGGTGCTGCAGGAAATCCTGTCCCGCACCCTGCGGCTCAGCCGCATCGACAAGCCCGGCATCGCCCGGGTGCTCGATGTGGTCCATACCGGCCACGGCGGCCTGGTCGTCTCGGAGTGGGTGCGGGGCGGTTCGCTGCAGGAGGTGGCCGACACCGCGCCGTCGCCCGTCGGTGCCGTCCGAGCCATGCAATCGTTGGCGGCGGCCGCGGACGCGGCCCACCGCGCCGGTGTCGCGTTATCGATCGACCACCCGAGCCGGGTGCGCGTCAGCATCGAGGGCGACGTCGTGCTGGCGTACCCGGCGACCATGCCCGAGGCCAACCCGCAGGGCGACATCCGCGGCATCGGCGCAGCGCTGTATGCCCTGCTGGTCAATCGGTGGCCACTCGCGGAGTCCACCGTGCGCAGTGGGCTCGCCCCGGCCGAACGCGATTCGACGGGCCAGCCGGTGGAGCCGATGGTTGTCGACCGTGGCATCCCCTTCCAGATTTCGGCCGTCGCGGTCCGCGCGGTTCAGGAAGATGGCGGGATACGCAGCGCGTCAACGCTTTTGAACCTGCTGCAACAAGCGACTGCGGTGGCCGACCGGACCGAGGTGCTGGGTCCGATCGACGATTCGCCGGCGCCCGCCACCGCGCGTGCGGCCGCGGGGCAGGACGACGCGGCGCTGGCGCGCCGCCGCCGCAACGTCTTGATCGGCGTGGGCGCGGGCCTTGTCGTCATCGTGGTGGCGCTGTTGGTCCTGGCGTCGGTGGTGAGCAAGATCTTCGGCAACGTCGGCGGCGGCCTCAACAAGGACGAACTCGGGCTGAACGGCCCCTCCTCCTCCACCTCGTCGTCGGCCCCCAGCTCCGCGGCCGCCGGCAGCGTCGTCAAGCCGACCAAAGCGACGGTCTACTCCCCCGACGGCGATGCCGACAACGCGGGCACGGCCGGGCAGGCGATCGACGGTGATCCCTCGACCGCCTGGGCGACCGAGGTCTACACCGACGCGGTTCCGTTCCCCAGCTTCAAGCAGGGTGAAGGCCTGATGCTGCAGCTGCCCAGCGCCACCGTCATCGGGCAGGTCACCATCGACACGCCGAGCAGCGGGACCAAGGTCGAGATTCGGTCGTCGGCCACGGCCTCCCCAGCGTCGCTGAACGACACCACCGTGCTGGCGCCCGCCTTCACGCTCAAGCCGGGTCACAACGTCATCCCGGTCCGGGCGGGTTCGGCGACGTCGAATCTGCTGGTGTGGATCTCGACGCTGGGAACCACCAACGGCAAGAGCCAGGCCGGCTTCTTCGAGATCACGGTCCAGGCCGCTTCCTGACCGCGCTCACAGCGCCCCCGCCGTGGTGAAGTGCCGCCCCGCAGCCGATTGGTTAGTGTCCGGCCGTGGGTTCCCGGGGAGACATCCAGCGCGAACGCAGTGATGCCGAGCTGCTGGCAGCCCACGTCGCCGGCGACCGGCACGCCTTCGGCGAGTTGTTCCTGCGCCACCAGCGACAGCTGCATCGGCTGGCCCGCCTCACCACGCGCACAGCCGAGGACGCCGAGGACGCGTTGCAGGACGCCATGCTCTCGGCGCACCGCGGCGCCGGCGCGTTTCGGCATGACGCCGCGGTCGGCAGTTGGCTGCACCGCATCGTCGTCAACGCCTGCCTGGACCGGCTGCGGCGCACCAAGTCCCACCCGACGATCCCGCTCGAAGACGTCTACCCGGTGCCCGATCGCACGGCCCAGGTCGAGACCGCGATGCTGGTGCAGCGCGCGCTGATGCGGCTTCCCGTCGAGCAACGGGCCGCGGTGGTCGCCGTCGACATGCAGGGGTACTCGGTGGCCGACACCGCGGCGTTACTGGGCATCGCCGAGGGCACCGTCAAGAGCCGGTGCGCCCGGGCGCGGATTCGCCTCGCCGAGCTTCTCGGCTATCTCAAAGCCGCGCCCGACCTGGGCCCACCCATGGCCGTCAGGCGGCGCATGACGGACACTGGGGCGGATGAGTGAAGCCGACGACGAAGCCGACGAGCCGCCCCTGACGGTCGAGCTTCTCGCCGACCTGCAAGCCGGCCTGCTGGACGACGAAGCCGCGGCCCGCGTGCGGCGACGGGTCCGGGATGACCCGCAGGCCGAGCAGGTTCTGCGCGCCCTCAACCGGGCACGCTGTGACGTCGCCACGCTGGGAGCCGGCCCGGCACCCGACGTCCCGCCCGAGGTCACCACCCGGATCTCGGCGGCGCTGGCCTCGGCTGAGACAGACCAGCCGGTCGCGCACTCGGCCCGGCCCCGGATCCGGCCCGCGCGGGTGGTCGCCGTAGTAGTGGGGGTGGGCGCGCTGCTCGCGGCGGTCGGCGTGGGCACCGCGGCTCTGGTCACCGCTCCGGAGCCTGCCCCCAGCACCCCGGTCACCGCCGAGCACATCACCGTGTCGACCCCGCCGATGGTGGTGCCGCTGTCGCAGGACGAACTACTCGGCCTGCTCAACCAGAGCCCGGATTACGGCCCCCTCGGTGACCCGGCGCGGCGCGCTTCCTGCCTCACCGGCCTCGGCTATCCGGCGTCCACGCAGGTGCTGGGGGCGCGCCGCGTCGAGATCAACGCCCGCCCCGGGGTCGTCCTGGTGGTGGCGGGCGACACTCCTCACAGCCTGGCGGTCTACGCCGTCGCGCTGAACTGCAGCGCCGCCGACACCGGCTTGTTGGCCAACACCGAAATCCCCCGCCCCTAGTGTGGTGACATGGGTGGTCCGACACCCGGGAACAGCCGTGCCTACGCTGGCGTTTGTACGAATCCAGGGACGATCGTTTGAAAGGGTTCTATGACCGCCGACACTGTGCACGACGTCATCATCGTTGGTTCGGGTCCTGCTGGGTACACGGCGGCGTTGTACACGGCGCGGGCGCAGCTGGCGCCGGTGGTGTTCGAAGGGACGTCGTTTGGTGGCGCGTTGATGACCACCACCGAGGTGGAGAATTTCCCGGGTTTTCGTGACGGCATCACAGGTCCCGAGTTGATGGACCAGATGCGTGAACAGGCCCTGCGTTTCGGAGCCGACCTGCGGATGGAAGACGTCGAATCGGTTTCGCTGGACGGCCCGGTCAAGTCGGTGACGACCGCCGAGGGCGAGACCGTCCGCGCCCGGGCGGTCATCTTGGCCATGGGCGCGGCGGCGCGGTATCTGGGGGTGCCCGGTGAGCAGGAGCTGCTGGGCCGCGGGGTGAGTTCGTGCGCGACCTGTGACGGGTTCTTCTTCAGAGACCAAGACATCGCGGTCATCGGTGGCGGGGACTCGGCGATGGAGGAGGCCACGTTCTTGACCCGGTTCGCGCGCAGCGTCACCCTGGTGCACCGCCGCGACGAATTCCGCGCCTCGCGCATCATGCTCGAACGCGCCCGGGCCAACGACAAGATCACCTTCGCGACCAACAAGGCCGTGCTGGGCGTCGAAGGCGATCAGACGGTCACGGGTTTGCGGGTGCGCGACACCCTCACCGGGGAGGAATCCACTCTGCCCGTGACGGGTGTGTTCGTGGCGATCGGTCACGACCCGCGCTCGGAGTTGGTGCGCGATGTTCTCGACACCGACCCCGAGGGCTACGTGCTGGTTCAGGGCCGCACCACGGCCACCTCGATCGAGGGGGTGTTCGCCGCCGGGGACCTGGTGGATCGCACGTACCGCCAGGCGATTACCGCCGCCGGCAGCGGCTGCTCAGCGGCCATCGACGCCGAGCGCTGGCTGGCCGACCATGTCGAATCAAGCTCTGCCGCTCAAAGCGACGCCACCGAATTTCCGGGCAGTACCGAGATGATTGGAGCACCTCAATGACCGCCGAAAAAGCCGGGGCCACAATCGAAGTCTCTGACGCATCGTTCTCCACGGAGGTGTTGTCCAGCAATAAGCCTGTGCTGGTTGATTTTTGGGCGACGTGGTGCGGGCCGTGCAAGATGGTCGCGCCGGTGCTCGAGGAAATCGCGAGCGAGCGCGCCGAGCAGCTCACCATCGCCAAGCTCGATGTGGATGCCAATCCGGAGACCGCGCGCGACTTCCAAGTCGTCTCCATCCCCACCATGATTCTGTTCAAAGACGGCCAGCCGGTGAAGCGGATCGTGGGCGCCAAAGGCAAGGCAGCGCTGCTGCGGGAGCTCTCGGACGCGGTTCCCAACCTCAGCTGATCGCGATTTAAGTTCGCCGCACCACGCCCCGGCGTTCAGCCTGGGGTTTTCCCGAATATGCGAAGCATCTGCGACAATTGCTGTTAGCTGTTGCTCAGATGCGAGCCTGTCAGTGTGTCCCGGAGGGCCTTTGGTATGTCGAGTCCGCGCCGTGAATACGGCGATGCGCTGCGCTGTGGTGACCGCAGCGCAGCTGTGACCGAGATCCGGGCTACGTTGGCAGCGCTAGGGCTGCTGGACGGCGCCGAAGATGATCTCACCACCGGCGGGCATGTGCCCCCCGAGCTGTTCGATATCGAACTCGACCAGGCGGTACGCGCTTTCCAGCAGCACCGCGGCCTGCTGGTGGACGGCATCGTCGGCGAGGCCACCTATAGGGCGCTGAAAGAGGCGTCCTACCGGCTCGGCGCGCGCACGCTGTACCACCAATTCGGTGCCCCGCTCTACGGTGACGACGTCGCCACCCTGCAGGCTCGCCTCCAGGACCTCGGTTTCTACACCGGCCTGGTCGATGGCCACTTCGGGTTGCAGACGCACAACGCGTTGATGTCTTACCAGCGTGAGTACGGGCTCGCCGCCGACGGCATCTGTGGTCCAGAGACATTGCGCTCCTTGTACTTTCTGAGCTCCCGCGTCACGGGCGGCTCACCGCACGCAATTCGCGAGGAGGAGCTGGTCCGCCGATCCGGACCCAAGCTGTCGGGCAAGCGGATCATCATCGATCCGGGCCGCGGCGGCACGGATCACGGCGAGCTCATGCAGGGTCCGTCGGGACCGGTCAGCGAAGCGGATGTGTTGTGGGACTTGGCAAGCCGCCTCGAGGGGCGGATGACCGCCATCGGCATGGAAACCTTCTTGTCACGGCCGGTCAACCGCAGTCCGTCCGACGCCGAACGCGCTGCCACGGCCAACAACGTCGGGGCGGACCTGATGATCAGCCTGCGCTGTGAAAGCCAGCCCAGCCCCGCGGCCAACGGTGTGGCTTCCTTTCATTTCGGAAACTCGCACGGCTCGGTGTCCACGATCGGGCGCAATCTCGCCGACTTCATTCAACGAGAAGTTGTGGCCCGCACCGGGTTACGGGATTGCCGAACCCATGGCCGCACATGGGATCTGCTGCGCCTGACCCGGATGCCCACGGTGCAGGTGGACGTCGGCTACATCACCAATCCACAGGATCGCGCAATGCTGATCTCGACGCAGACCCGCGACGCCATCGCCGAAGGTATCCTCGCCGCGGTCAAGCGGCTCTACCTCCTGGGCAAGAATGACCGGCCCACCGGCACATTCACCTTCGCCGAACTGCTGGCCCACGAACTGTCCGTGGAACGCACCAGCCGGCTCGGCGGCTCCTAGCCGATTTCGGCGCCCTGCAACGCATTTCCTGACGCAGACCCGGCCCCCACCGGCTCTTGCAGTTGTGCGGCTTCCAGCAGGCGCTCCAGTGCCGCCTCGACTTCGGCCTTCCACCCGAGACCCTTGTCCAGCTCGAGGCGCAGCCGCGGAAAGTACGGGTGTGGCGCCACCACGACGAAACCCGCGTCCTGCAGAAACTCCGCATCGATGACGCAGTGGTCCACCGAGCAGTCACCGACGGCCTCCAGCACCGGCCGCACATCAGGCCCCACCGCCAGCGGGTCCTGCAGCTCCGACGCCGCCGGCGTGCGGCCGAAGGCTTCCAGCGCCCGCACTCCGCGTCGAACCAGTTCGTCGATCACCCGGGCAAGCAGCCCGTGCAGCACATCGTCGGCGGCCTGCCCGGGCTCGGTACCCATCGAAGTCAGCAGCACCGCGTCCGCTGAGACCGGCGCGGTGGGAAACCGCTGTGCCCGCGGCACCGCCCGCGGCGGCGCGTAGAACACGTAGCCCAGGCACGGCGGTTCGCTTTGGCTCCGGTCGTCGACGGCGGCCGTCGCGACCTGACCGCACGACCCCCACTCCAGCATGACCATCGACAGCCAGGCTTCCTTCTCGAATTCCGGATCGGCGAGGTGGTCCTGATTACCGAGGGTCGCCGGGTCGACCTCCCAATACACGCAGCGACGCGCATGCTTGGGAAGCTGTTCGAAGGCCTCGAGGCGCAGCGGGGTGATTCGAGCGGACACTAGCCTCCTGGCTCCTGTGCGGTACTGCAGCCAATGGCACCGGCAACCCCTCCAGGATAAGAGAGGAGGTCGCAATCCGGCCAGCTTTGTCGTCGAGGCGCCGATCACGGCGCCGGAACGCTCGATGCGTTACCGTCCAGACCGGTTCGTTATCGAAAATCGTTGAAACTCATGCGGTTTCGTAACACGGCGGGGGCTGTTGCCTATCCGTAACCGCTCCGGTGTCACAGTGACGTAATTACAGGGTATGGCGGGTCAGGCCTTGGCGGTGGTCATCATGTCGATGATTCGTTGCAGATCGTCCACGGAGCCGAATTCCACGACGATCTTCCCTTTGCGTTTGCCCAGGCTGACCGTCACCCGGGTATCGAAGGCGTTCGACAGCCGATCGGCGACTTCCTGGAGGCCCGGCATCTGGATCGGCTTCCGCCGCTGGGGAGACGGCGCGCTCGCGCCGCTCCGATTTGCGAGCGTCACCGCCTCCTCGGTCGCCCGCACCGACAACCCCTCCGCGACGATCCGGCTGGCCAGTTCCTCCTGCGCCTCGGGCCCGGCCTCCAGCGATAGCAGAGCGCGGGCGTGGCCGGCCGACAGCACGCCCGCGGCCACCCGCCGTTGCACCGGAATCGGCAGCTTGAGCAACCGGATCATGTTGGTGATCAGTGGCCGCGAACGGCCGATGCGCGAGGCGAGTTCATCGTGGGTGACGCCGAATTCGTCGAGCAGCTGCTGGTATGCCGCCGCCTCTTCCAAGGGGTTTAGCTGCACCCGGTGGATGTTCTCCAGAAGGGCGTCGCGGAGCAGATTGTCATCGCCCGTCTCGCGCACGATGGTGGGGATGGTGGCGAGCCCGGCCTCTTGCGCGGCCCGCCAGCGCCGCTCCCCCATCACGATCTGATACCGCGGGCCCGTCTTGGCTCCGGGCACCGCCCGCACCACGATGGGCTGCAGCAGACCGAACTCGCGGATGGAGTGCACCAGCTCGGAGAGCGCCTCGTCGTCGAACACCTGCCGCGGCTGACGTGGATTGGGTTCGATGTCGGCGGGTGCGATTTCGCGATACACCGCGCCCGCTGGCGCCAGCTCCGGGCCCGGACCGCCGATCAGCACGTCCGCCGCCGCGTCCCCCATCCGCGGACCGAGGGTCGCGGGGCCGGAGTCACCTTCGGCGGGACCGGTCGGGATCAGCGAAGCCAGGCCGCGGCCGAGGCCGCCCTTCTTGCGTAACGGCTGCGTCATGGTCGTCCCTTCACGGATGGTGGTCAATCGCGTTCGGCGAGTTCACGGCTCGCGTCGAGATAGCTCATCGCCCCGCGCGAACCGGGGTCGTAGTCGATGATGGTCATGCTGTAACCGGGCGCCTCCGAGACTTTGACGCTGCGCGGGATCACCGTGCGCAGCACCTTGGTGCCGAAGTACCGGCGCACCTCTTCGGCGACCTGGTCGGCGAGCTTGGTGCGCCCGTCGTACATGGTGAGCACCACGGTGCTCACGTCGAGCCGCGGGTTGAGGTGGGCCTTCACCATCTCGATGTTGCGCATCAGCTGCGACACACCCTCGAGCGCGTAGTACTCGCACTGGATCGGGATCATCACCTCCGGCGCTGCGACGAGCGCGTTGATGGTCAGCAGTCCCAATGATGGCGGGCAGTCGATGAAGACGTAGTCGAAGTCGAGGTCGTCCAGTTGCGCCAGGGCAGTCCGCAGCCGGTTCTCGCGCGCCACCATGCTGACCAATTCGATCTCGGCGCCCGCCAAGTCGATGGTGGCGGGGACGCAGAAGAGTCGATCGTTATGCGGGCTGCGTCGCAGCGCGTCCTTGACGTCGACCTCACCGATGAGCACCTCGTACGACGAGGGCGTGCCCGATTGCCGGTCGGTGATACCGAGCGCGGTGCTTGCGTTGCCCTGTGGGTCGAGGTCGATGACCAACGTCTTGAGCCCCTGCAGCGCGAGCGCCGCAGCGAGGTTCACCGCCGTGGTGGTCTTGCCGACACCACCTTTCTGGTTGGCAACGGTCAGGACGCGGCGGTGACCCGGCCGGCGCAGCGGCGGATACGTTGTGTGCAGGACCCGCATCGCCCGCTCGGCGGCGGCGCCTATCGGCGTATCGAATTCGTCCGCTGTTTCACGTGAAACATTCGCCGCGGGATCCCCGACAGCCTCCGGCGCTACGGCCGCCTCGGGTGCCTGGACGTGCGCGGCGCTTGGCGATTCTCCCGGATTATTCATCGGTTTCCGGCCTTCCCCGTCCGTGCCGGCTGATGGCGCGGCTGCGTTCCGCGTCGGGCTATCACTACGGTTGCGGGGGGACGCAAATAGGTCGCGCCACATGTCACCACCCTGGCATCAAGAGCGCCCGATGCTGCCATCACACGCCGGTACTGTTCAACTTCGTCGCGTCCGCGCTCGCCCTTGATCGCGAGCATCCGACCGCCCGGCCGCAGCAACGGCATGCTCCACTTCGCCAGCTTGTCCAACGACGCAACCGCTCGTGACACCGCCGCATCCCTTTCCCCGAACTGGTGGCGTACCCACAGTTCCTCGGCACGGCCGCGGACCACTTCGACGGCTAACCCTAGTTGGTCGACGACCTCGCTGAGAAATTCGCTACGGCGCAACAGCGGCTCGAGCAGCACCACGTCCAGATCCGGACGTGCGAGCGCCAGCGGGATTCCGGGCAATCCCGCGCCGCTGCCGATGTCGATGACCCGCTCCCCCGGCTCGAGCAACTCCGCGACCGCGGCGCTGTTGAGGACATGGCGTTCCCAGATGCGCTCCACTTCGCGCGGGCCGAGCAGCCCCCGTTCCACTCCGGCGCCGGCCAGCACCTCCGCGTACCGCCGCGCCAAATCGAGCCGCGCACCGAAGATCGACGCCGCGACGTCCGGCTCCGGCGGGGCGAGTTGGTCCCCGTCGGGTTCGACCGGGCCGACATGTTTCACGTGAAACATCCTCTGCTTTGCCTGGCGCGGAATCGGGGCGCACCGCCGGAACTACACGGCTGTAACTCGGCTAGTCGTGCAGGACGACAACTCTCCGTGCGGGCTCCACGCCCTCGCTCTCGCTGTGCACGCCCGGCACCGCCGCGACGGCATCGTGGACGATCTTGCGCTCGAACGGCGTCATGGGCGCGAGCTCTTCACGTTCGCCGGATTCCAGCACGCGCCGCGCCACCTTGTCGCCCAGGGCCGCCAACTCCTCGCGGCGCCGCCGGCGCCAACTGGCGATGTCGAGCATCAACCGGCTACGGACGCCCGTCTTCTGGTGCACGGCCAGCCGGGTGAGCTCCTGCAGCGCGTCGAGCACCTCGCCGCCGCGGCCCACCAACTTGTTCAAGTCGTCACTACCGTCGATGCTCACGATCGCCCGGTTGCCTTCGACGTCCAGATCGATGTCCCCGTCGAAGTCCAACAGGTCCAACAACTCTTCCAAGTAGTCGCCGGCTATCTCGCCCTCGGCGACCAATCGCTCCTCCTGGTCGTCGAAGTCCTCGGCGCCCTCCTCGGCCGGCCGCTCGGCTTCGAGTTCGGTATCCACGTCCCGTTCGTCGGTGGTGGTGTCTGCGTCGGTCATGTCTTTCTCTCCCTCATCCACGGGTCCCTGCCAATGGGTCGCCCTGCCAGGGCAGCCCGGTATGGCGATGTCTCCCTTGTCAGCGTTTGCGTTTCTTGGGTCGTGCGCCCGGTCGCGGAGTGCGGTTGGGCGTGCCACCGTTTTGTCCACTCGGATTCGGATTGTCCGCCTCGGGCTTCGCCGATGGGACTTCGCCGGCGGCGGCCTCGGAGTCCGCCTCCCCCTCGGCGGCCGTCGACGACCCGTTGCCCACCGGCTGTCCCGGCTTCGGGTTGCGCTTCGGTTTCACCCCGGGCGCCGGCGCGTTGGCCGCCCGGCGCTCCAGCGCTTCTTGCTTCTTGGCCTCGTCCTCTTTTTCGATCATGCTGAACACGTAGTGCTGCTGACCGAATGTCCAGATGTTGTTCGCGAACCAGTACAGGATGATCGCGAGCGGCAGGAACGGACCGCCGACGACCACGCCGAGCGGAAACACATACAGCGCAAGCTTGTTCATCATCGCCGTCTGCGGATTGGCTGCGGCTTCTGCGCTCTGCCGCGCCACCGATGCCCGGCTGTTGAAGTAGGTCGCGATGCCGGCCAGGATCATCACCGGGGCGCCGACCGCGATGACCGCCGGCCGGCTGAAGAAGGTGAACGCGTCCAGCCCCGTCCGCTGCGTCATGAACGCGCCGATCGGTGCGCCGAACAAGTTGGCATCCAGGAAGTGCCCGACATCCGTCGGAGTGAAGACATAGTTTCCGGTGAGGCGGTTCTGCACCACCGACAGGTGCGGCTGACCGAAGCCCCCGGTGGTCCGGTTGAACGACCGCAACACGTGATACAGGCCAATGAACACCGGGATCTGCGCGAGCATCGGCAAGCACCCGAGGATGGGGTTGAACCCGTGCTCGCGTTGCAGCTTCTGCATCTCCAGCGCCATCCGCTGGCGGTCTTTCCCGTACTTCTTCTGCAGCGCCTTGATCTGCGGTTGCAGTTCCTGCATCTGACGGGTGGTGCGGATCTGCCGCACGAAGGGCTTGTACAGCAGCGCTCTCAGGGTGAACACCAGGAACATCACCGACAGCGCCCACGCGAAGAAGTTCGACGGTCCCAGCATCGAGGCGAACAGCTTGTACCAAGCCCACATGATCCACGACACCGGGTAGTAGACGAAGTCGAGGCTAAAGAAATCAAACAAGAGTTCCACTCTCCCCTCGCGCCGCCGGGCGGGCCCAAGCGTCGCTGGCATCTTCGAAGTTCACGTGACATCCCGAGCGCTCCGGGATCGGATCCCATCCGCCCCGATGCCATGGTCCGCACTTGGCAAGCCTGACCACAGCCAACCAACTCCCCCGCATCAAGCCGTACTCGGTCAGCGCGTCGACCGCATACTGGCTGCACGTCGGCACGAAGCGACATGTCGCCGGCCGCAGCGGCGAAACCATGTGCCGGTACAGCTGGATCAGAGAAATCAGGCCCCGCACGGTCGCCGCGCCCAACGGATGGATGGCGCCGCGTGCCGGCGCGGTCACTCTTGCCGTCCCGCCGACTCGAGCGCCCGCCGCAAACCTCGGCGCAACTCCTGTGCCAATCGCTCCGACGACGCGGTCCGACTGCCGGGCAACGCCCGGATCACCAACTGATCGGAATCTTCGAGCTGCCCCAAGATGGATCGCGCCACATGTCGCAGCCGCCGCGACACCCGATGGCGTTCCACGGCCGAGCCCACCGACTTGCCGACAATCAATCCGACCCGCGGAGCCGTCGCGACATCGTGATCGCTCGCCCGCCGGATGTGGACCACGATGTCGGGTTGCCAGGCGCGGACGCCCTGCTTCACCGTCGCGTCAAACTCCGTTGACCGCCTCATGCGGTTGCGTGCGGAAAGCACCGCCGAAAAACCCGACGTTGCGATCAGGCAGATAGCGCGCGGCGCCCCTTACGGCGCCGGCTCGACACAATCGAGCGTCCGGCGCGGGTTCGCATGCGCAACCGGAAGCCATGCACGCGGGCTCGGCGCCGGTTGTTCGGCTGGAAGGTCCGCTTGCCCTTGGCCACGACGTTCTCCTCGTTGTGTCTCGCATTTCCAGCCGGCCGGCCAGACGTCTCGCTCAGGTTCGTCTGCGGGTCGGTCGGAGGTAATCTTGCTGCTGGCCGGCGCGGTCCCCAGGCAGACCTGGGTCGCAGCCGCATCGCCGACTTTCGGGCGACTGTTTGAGGGTACTGACCACGCTTCGCCTGGTCAAACCTGGCCTGCCCCAACGCAGCCCCCGGTCGCGAGTCGCACCGGGCCCAAGGAACCCTAAACAACCCGATTGGAATGCAGCAGAACGGTTGGCAGCCGCACGGAAAACTGTTAGCTTCTGCCAGTGTCGTTTTAGACTGCAACGGCGCTCCACAACGAAGCGAGGATGGTGGGTCGACTAGCTGCCTAGACAGCCGTCAACGGTTTTCTTCCAGCACGGAGATCGCGAGCCGTCGCCGGTAGGTGCGGGTTCGCATACGCTCATCCTGTCCACACCTGTGTATAACTATGTGGACAGTCGCTTTGTTCACCAAGCGTGGTTGTAGCTTGACCCGGGATGCTCGAGAACCAGGGGGATGCGTCGTTGACCGATGACCCCGGTTCAGGGTTCACGACCGTGTGGAACGCGGTTGTTTCCGAACTCAACGGCGAATCCACCCCCGACGGGGTAGTCGCTAACCGCACCACGCTCATCACTCCCCTGACACCACAGCAACGGGCCTGGCTGAACCTGGTGCAGCCGTTGACCATCGTCGAGGGATTCGCGCTGCTGTCGGTGCCGAGCAGTTTCGTCCAGAACGAGATCGAACGTCATCTGCGCGCCCCCATCACCGACGCCCTCAGCCGCCGGCTCGGACAGCAGATCCAGCTCGGGGTGCGCATCGCGCCGCCCGATGACGACGCCGACGATGTTGTGATTCCGCAGGGTGAATCATTTCCCCAAACCGAAGCGCCGTTCGCGGAAGAGGACGCGATCGACGCCGACGAGGCAGACGAGAACGGCGACGGGGCCGAGGGTGCGCCGCAGAGTTGGCCGAACTACTTCACCGAGCGTCCGCACCACGCCGATCCGGCGGTAGCCGGCGGTACGAGCCTGAACCGCCGCTACACCTTCGACACCTTCGTCATCGGAGCCTCCAATCGCTTCGCGCACGCCGCGGCTCTGGCGATCGCCGAGGCACCGGCGCGCGCTTACAACCCGCTCTTCATTTGGGGCGAATCCGGTCTGGGTAAGACGCACCTGCTGCACGCCGCCGGCAACTACGCCCAACGGCTGTTTCCCGGGATGCGGGTCAAGTACGTGTCCACCGAGGAATTCACCAACGACTTCATCAACTCGCTGCGCGACGACCGCAAGGTGGCATTCAAGCGCAGCTACCGCGACGTCGACGTGCTGCTCGTCGATGACATCCAGTTCATCGAGGGCAAGGAAGGTATCCAGGAAGAGTTCTTCCATACCTTCAACACCCTGCACAACGCCAACAAGCAGATCGTCATCTCCTCGGACCGCCCACCCAAACAACTCGCCACCCTCGAAGACCGCTTACGCACCCGGTTCGAGTGGGGCTTGATCACCGACGTCCAGCCGCCCGAACTCGAGACCCGCATCGCGATCTTGCGTAAGAAGGCACAGATGGAGCGGCTCGCGGTCCCCGACGACGTCCTTGAGCTCATCGCCAGCAGCATCGAACGCAACATCCGCGAACTCGAGGGCGCCCTCATCCGCGTTACCGCGTTCGCGTCGTTGAACAAGACGCCGATCGATAAGGCACTGGCCGAGATCGTGCTGCGCGACCTCATCGCCGATGCCAGCACGATGCAGATCAGCGCGGCGACGATCATGGCGGCCACGGCCGAATACTTCGACACCACCGTGGAAGAACTACGCGGCCCAGGCAAGACCCGCGCGCTGGCGCAGTCACGCCAGATCGCGATGTACCTGTGCCGCGAGCTGACCGACCTGTCGCTGCCCAAGATCGGCCAGGCATTCGGTCGTGACCACACCACGGTGATGTACGCGCAGCGCAAGATCTTGTCCGAGATGGCCGAGCGGCGTGAGGTCTTCGATCACGTCAAAGAGCTCACCACTCGCATCCGGCAACGCTCCAAGCGCTGACGCCGGGCCGCTCTGCGCCCTGAGACCGCGGAATTAATTCCAAAAAACTTCTCGCACGTCTGTCACACCCGCCACACGCGGAAGTTGTGCGCAGGACTGTGCACAACGCAATCAAACACCCGTGTACTAAGAGGCGCCGCGTGCACAGGCGTCCTTCCTCCCCAGCGGCCCAACACTCGACACACAGTCGTCCACGCGGTGATCCACAGCCCGATCCGCCGCCCTAGCTGCATCAAGCCGCCGCTGTCCCCAATCTGCACAGGCCTTATTACTAGTACTGAGATCTCTTCGTCGTTTCTTCTTTGAAATACAGCGTTGGGGACGAGCGATCGAATCCCTGTCGAGGATCCGTCGGTAACCCGGCTTGTCGGGCTTCGCGATTAGCTTTCAAGATGGCCGCGGACGATCTACGGTTGTTCTTCGACTGCCGTTGCGGTCGCCGGTGGCATGACATGTCGGTGGCGTCCGTCGCGGAGCCCCAAGCTAGCGGGGAGAGGCTAGCCACTGACTTTTAAACGCTCGGCAGGTGAAGGGACGCTATGGACGCGGCGACGACAAGAGCTGGCCTCAGCGACTTGAAGTTTCGTTTGGTGCGGGAGTCCTTCGCCGACGCGGTGTCGTGGGTGGCGAAGAACCTGCCGACCCGGCCGGCGGTGCCGGTGCTGTCGGGAGTGTTGTTATCGGGCTCCGATGAGGGCTTGACCATCTCCGGATTCGACTACGAAGTTTCCGCAGAAGCGCAGGTTGCAGCGGAAATCGCTTCTCCCGGAAGCGTTTTGGTGTCCGGCCGATTGTTGTCAGACATCACTCGGGCGTTGCCGAACAAGCCTGTCGACTTTTACGTCGACGGTAATCGCGTCGCGCTGAACTGCGGCAGCGCGCGATTCTCGCTGCCGACCATGGCGGTCGAGGATTACCCGACGCTGCCGGGCTTGCCGGAAGAGACCGGGACGCTGCCCGCTGAGCTCTTCGCGGAGGCGATCAGTCAGGTGGCCATTGCGGCCGGCCGCGACGACACGCTGCCGATGCTGACCGGGATCCGGGTCGAGATTTCAGGTAACACGGTGGTTTTGGCGGCCACCGATCGGTTCCGGCTGGCGGTGCGCGAGCTGACCTGGTCCGCGTCGTCGCCCGACATCGAAGCCGCCGTCCTGGTACCGGCGAAAACGTTGGCCGAGGCGGCAAGGGCCGGCGCGGACGGTTCCGAGGTGCGTTTGTCGCTGGGCGCAGGCAGCGGGGTCGGCAAAGACGGTCTGCTGGGCATCAGCGGGAACGGCAAGCGCAGTACTACGCGGCTGCTCGATGCGGAGTTCCCGAAGTTCCGCCAGCTGTTGCCGGCCGAGCACACGGCGGTGGCCACCATCAACGTGGCCGAGTTGACCGAGGCGATCAAGCTGGTTGCGTTGGTGGCCGATCGGGGCGCCCAGGTGCGGATGGAATTCTCGGAAGGCTCGCTGCGGCTGTCCGCGGGCGCCGACGATGTCGGCCGGGCCGAGGAGGATCTTGCGGTCGATTTCGTCGGCGAGCCGTTGACGATTGCGTTCAACCCGACGTATCTCACCGATGGTCTCGCGGCCGTTCATTCGGAGCGGGTCTCGTTCGGTTTCACGACGCCGGGTAAGCCGGCGTTGCTGCGGCCGGCTTCGGCCGACGACAGTCCGCCCGCCGGCAACGGGCCCTTCGGGGCGTTCCCGACGGATTATGTCTACCTGTTGATGCCAGTTCGGTTGCCCGGATAGGTGTACGTCCGGCATTTGGGACTGCGTGATTTCCGGTCCTGGGCGCACGCCGACCTCGAACTGGAGCCGGGCCGGACGGTGTTCATCGGGTCCAATGGCTTCGGTAAGACGAATCTCATTGAGGCACTTTGGTTTTCGACAACATTGGGTTCACATCGCGTGGGCACCGATACACCGCTGATCCGGGCGGGTGCCGACCGAGCGGTGGTGTCGACAATCGTGGTCAACGAGGGCAGGGAATGCGCGATCGACCTGGAGATCGCGGCAGGGCGGGCCAACAAGGCGCGGTTGAATCGGTCACCGGTGCGCAGCACGCGCGAGGTGATCGGAGTTTTGCGCGCTGTGCTTTTTGCTCCCGAAGACTTGGCTTTGGTGCGTGGGGATCCCGCGGAGCGGCGCCGCTACCTGGATGACCTGGCGACGGTGCGACGGCCGGCGGTGGCGGCGGTGCGCGCGGATTACGAGAAGGCGCTGCGCCAGCGCACCGCATTGCTGAAGTCCGCTGGCGGAATCCGGCACCGGGGTGACCGCGGCGCCCTGGACACCCTCGACGTGTGGGACAGCCGGTTGGCGGAGCACGGCGCGGAGTTGATGGCAGCGCGCATCGACCTGGTCAACCAGTTGGCGCCGGAGGTGGAGAAGGCTTATCAGTTGCTGGCCCCGGCGTCGCGGCCGGCGGCGATCGCGTATCGCACCAGCCTCGGCGCACACGCGGCGGCGGGCGGCGGCGGTAGCGACCGCGAGTTTCTGGAGGCGGCCCTGTTGGCCGCGTTGGCCGAACGCCGTGATGCGGAGTTGGATCGCGGGATGTGTCTGGTGGGGCCGCATCGCGACGATCTGGAGCTCTGGCTGGGTGATCAACCGGCGAAAGGCTTTGCCAGTCATGGGGAATCGTGGTCTTTCGCGGTGGCGCTGCGGTTGGCGTCATACGAATTGCTGCGAGCCGACGGGAGTGAACCGGTGTTGCTGCTCGACGACGTGTTCGCCGAACTCGACGCGGCCCGCCGCCGAGCATTGGCGACGGTGGCGGAATCGGCGGAGCAGGTACTGGTGACCGCCGCGGTGCTGGAAGACATTCCGGCGGACTGGGACGCCACGCAGGTGTACATCGACTTGCGCGACGACGACCTCGGTCGGGTTTCGGCGGTGCGGTCATGACCGACAGCGACGAACCAAATTCCGGCGACGCACCACCCGGCCCGCTGCGGGGTATCGACTTGGTCAGGCGCACCCTCGAAGAAGCCCGCGCCGCGGCGCGCGCGCAAGGCAAGGACGCCGGGCGGGGACGGTCGACACCGCCGGTGAACCGACGGGTCGCGGGGCAGCGACGAAGCTGGTCTGGCCCCGGACCCGATGTTCGGGATCCCCAACCGCTGGGCAGGGTGGCGCGCGACTTGGCTAAGAAGCGCGGTTGGTCGACGCAGGTCGCCGAGGGCACTGTGCTGGGCAACTGGTCGTCGGTGGTGGGCCACCAGATCGCCGACCATGCCACGCCGACGGCGTTGAATGACGGCGTGCTCAGCGTGACCGCCGAATCCACGGCGTGGGCCACCCAGCTGCGGATGATTCAGTCGCAGCTGTTGGCCAAGATCGCCGCGGCGGTCGGCAACGGGGTCGTGACGTCACTGAAGATCACCGGCCCCGCCGCGCCGTCGTGGCGCAAGGGGCCCCGCCACATCGCCGGGAGAGGTCCGCGCGACACCTACGGGTAGCGCCTCGACCGGCGCCGACGATCCCCACACACCGCTTTATCAACAGGGCGCTCAAAGCCGCTAGGACGACGTTAACTGCCTTGACGCACGTCGGGACGCGGCGGGAATAGAGAAATCGTCCGCACGGCGCGGTTAGCTGGGTAGAAACGCGCCCAGAGAATCGGTGCGGACGGCCCATCACGGTAGACTGGCGGCATGCGACTGATGCGGTGACTGGAACCGCCCGCATGAAACCCCAAGGAGAGCATTCCGACCGTGGCTGCCCAGAAGAAGAAGGCGCAAGACGAATACGGCGCTTCAGCGATCACCGTGCTCGAAGGGCTGGAGGCCGTCCGCAAACGCCCCGGCATGTACATCGGGTCCACCGGTGAGCGCGGGCTGCACCACCTCATCTGGGAGGTGGTCGACAACTCGGTCGACGAGGCGATGGCCGGTTACGCGAGCAAGGTCGACGTGCGGCTGCTCGACGACGGCAGCGTGGAGGTGGTCGACGACGGGCGCGGCATTCCGGTGGCCATGCACGCCACCGGGGCCCCCACTGTTGACGTGGTGATGACCCAGCTGCACGCCGGCGGCAAGTTCGGTGGCGAGAACAGTGGCTACACCGTCAGCGGTGGGCTGCACGGCGTCGGCGTCTCGGTGGTCAACGCGCTGTCCACCCGCCTGGAAGTCAGCATCAAACGCGACGGGCACGAGTGGTTCCAGTACTACGACCGGGCCGTGCCAGGCACCCTCAAGCAAGGCGAGGCCACCAAGAAGACCGGCACCACCATCAGGTTCTGGGCCGATCCCGAGATCTTCGAGACCACGCAGTACGACTTCGAGACCGTGGCGCGGCGCCTCCAGGAGATGGCCTTCCTCAACAAGGGTCTCACGATCAATCTCACCGACGAACGAGTAGAGCAGGACGAGGTCGTCGACGAAGTGGTCAGCGACACCGCCGAGGCGCCCAAGTCCGCGGAGGAGAAGGCGGCGGAATCGACTGCGCCGCACAAGGTCAAGCACCGCACGTTCCACTACCCGGGTGGGCTGGTCGACTTCGTCAAGCACATCAACCGCACCAAAAGCCCGATCCAGCAGAGCGTGATCGACTTCGACGGAAAAGGCCCCGGCCACGAAGTCGAAATCGCCATGCAGTGGAACGGCGGCTACTCGGAGTCGGTGCACACCTTCGCCAACACCATCAACACCCACGAGGGCGGAACCCACGAAGAAGGATTCCGGAGCGCCTTGACCTCGGTGGTGAACAAATACGCGAAAGACAAGAAGCTGCTCAAGGAAAAGGACCCCAACCTCACCGGCGACGACATCCGGGAAGGCTTAGCGGCGGTCATCTCGGTCAAGGTGGCCGAGCCCCAGTTCGAGGGCCAGACCAAGACGAAACTGGGCAACACCGAGGTCAAGTCGTTCGTGCAGAGGGTGTGCAACGAGCAGCTGACGCACTGGTTCGAGGCCAACCCCTCGGAGGCCAAAACCGTTGTGAACAAGGCGGTGTCGTCGGCGCAGGCGCGTATCGCGGCACGTAAGGCACGAGAGCTGGTGCGCCGCAAGAGCGCCACCGACCTCGGCGGACTGCCCGGCAAGCTCGCCGACTGCCGCTCCACCGATCCGCGCAAGTCGGAACTTTATGTGGTGGAGGGTGATTCGGCCGGCGGCTCGGCGAAGAGCGGTCGCGACTCGATGTTCCAGGCGATCCTTCCGTTGCGCGGCAAGATCATCAACGTCGAAAAGGCACGCATCGACCGGGTGCTGAAGAACACCGAAGTCCAGGCGATCATCACCGCGCTGGGTACCGGGATTCACGACGAGTTCGACCTCACCAAGCTGCGCTACCACAAGATCGTGCTGATGGCCGACGCCGACGTGGACGGCCAGCACATCTCGACCCTGCTGCTGACGCTGCTGTTCCGGTTCATGCGGCCGCTCATCGAGAACGGGCACGTGTTCCTGGCGCAGCCGCCGCTCTACAAGTTGAAGTGGCAGCGCACCGATCCCGAGTTCGCCTACTCCGACCGTGAGCGCGATGGCCTGCTGGAGGCGGGACTGAAGTCCGGCAAGAAGATCAACAAAGAGGACGGCATCCAGCGGTACAAGGGTCTCGGTGAAATGGACGCGAAGGAGTTGTGGGAAACCACAATGGACCCGTCGGTGCGGGTGTTGCGCCAAGTCACCCTCGACGACGCCGCGGCGGCCGACGAGCTGTTCTCGATCCTGATGGGCGAAGACGTCGACGCGCGCCGCAGCTTTATCACCCGCAACGCCAAAGACGTTCGCTTCCTGGATGTCTGACCTTCCTAGCTGCCGAGTCAGGCACGCCAACCCACAAAGGGGAATAGATGACTGACACCACGCTGCCACCCGGCGACGAGGCGGGCGACCGCATCGAACCGGTCGACATTCAGCAGGAGATGCAGCGCAGCTACATCGATTACGCGATGAGCGTGATCGTGGGGCGCGCCCTGCCGGAGGTACGCGACGGTCTCAAGCCGGTTCACCGCCGCGTGCTGTACGCGATGTACGACTCCGGATTCCGCCCGGACCGCAGCCACGCCAAGTCGGCCCGGTCGGTCGCCGAGACGATGGGGAACTACCACCCCCACGGCGACGCGTCGATCTACGACACTCTGGTCCGGATGGCGCAGCCATGGTCGCTGCGGTACCCACTCGTCGACGGCCAGGGCAACTTCGGCTCACCGGGCAACGACCCGCCGGCGGCGATGCGGTACACCGAGGCGCGGTTGACCCCGCTGGCCATGGAGATGCTGCGCGAAATCGACGAGGAGACAGTCGATTTCATCCCAAACTATGACGGCCGGGTGCAGGAACCGACGGTGCTGCCCAGCCGGTTCCCCAACCTGCTGGCCAACGGCTCCGGCGGCATCGCGGTCGGCATGGCGACCAACATCCCACCGCACAACCTGCGCGAACTCGCCGAGGCCGTGTTCTGGTGCCTGGAGAATCACGAGGCCGACGAGGAAGCCACGCTGGCCGCGGTGATGGAGCGGGTCAAGGGCCCCGACTTCCCCACCTACGGATTGATCGTGGGCAACCAGGGGATCTCCGACGCCTACAAGACCGGCCGCGGCTCCATCAGGATGCGCGGAGTCGTGGAAGTGGAAGAAGATTCGCGCGGCCGAACTTCGCTGGTGATCACCGAGTTGCCGTATCAGGTCAACCACGACAACTTCATCACCTCGATCGCCGAGCAGGTGCGCGACGGCCGACTCGCGGGCATCGCCAACATCGAAGACCAGAGCAGCGATCGGGTGGGGCTGCGCATCGTCGTCGAGATCAAGCGCGACGCGGTGGCCAAGGTGGTGCTGAACAACCTCTACAAGCACACCCAGCTGCAGACCAGCTTCGGCGCCAACATGTTGTCCATCGTCGACGGGGTTCCGCGCACCCTGCGGCTCGACCAGATGATCCGCCATTACGTCGCGCACCAGCTCGACGTCATCGTCCGCCGCACCACCTATCGGCTGCGCAAAGCCAACGAACGCGCCCACATCCTGCGCGGTCTGGTCAAGGCACTCGACGCGCTGGACGAGGTCATCGCCCTAATCCGGGCGTCGGAGACGGTCGACATCGCCCGGGCCGGGCTGATCGAGTTGCTGGACATCGACGAGATCCAGGCCCAGGCGATCCTGGACATGCAGCTGCGTCGCCTGGCCGCCCTGGAGCGCCAGCGCATCGTCGACGACCTGGCCAAGATCGAGGCCGAGATCGCCGACCTGGAAGACATTTTGGCCAAGCCGGAGCGCCAGCGCGGCATCGTGCGCGACGAGCTCGCCGAGATCGTCGAGAAGCACGGCGACGACCGCCGCACCCGGATCGTCGCGGCCGACGGCGAGGTCAGCGACGAGGACCTGATCGCCCGCGAGGACGTCGTCGTCACCATCACCGAGACCGGTTACGCCAAACGCACCAAGACCGACCTGTACCGCAGCCAGAAACGCGGCGGCAAGGGCGTCCAGGGCGCCGGCCTCAAGCAAGACGACATCGTCAAGCACTTCTTCGTCAGCTCGACGCACGACTGGATCCTGTTCTTCACCACGCAGGGCCGGGTCTATCGCGCCAAGGCCTACGAACTGCCCGAGGCGTCCCGAATTGCCCGCGGCCAGCACGTCGCCAACCTGCTGGCCTTCCAGCCCGAGGAGCGCATCGCCCAGGTCATTCAGATCCGTGGCTACGAGGACGCCCCATACCTGGTGCTGGCCACCCGCAACGGCCTGGTGAAGAAGACCAAGCTGACCGACTTCGACTCCAACCGGTCCGGTGGAATCGTGGCGATCAACCTGCGCGACAACGACGAGTTGGTCGGCGCGGTGCTGTGCTCGTCGGAGGACGACCTGCTGCTGGTTTCGGCCAACGGCCAGTCCATCCGGTTCTCGGCGACCGACGAGGCGCTGCGGCCGATGGGACGCGCCACCTCCGGCGTGCAGGGCATGCGGTTCAATACGGACGATTACCTGTTGTCGCTCAACGTGGTTCGCGAGGGCACTTACCTGCTGGTGGCGACGTCCGGCGGCTACGCCAAGCGCACCGCGATCGAGGAGTATCCGGTGCAGGGCCGCGGCGGCAAGGGCGTGCTTACGGTGATGTTCGACCGGCGGCGCGGCAAGCTGGTGGGTGCGCTGATCGTCGACGACGACAGCGAGCTGTACGCGATCACCTCCGGGGGCGGCGTGATCCGCACCGACGCACGCCAGGTCCGCAAGGCGGGACGACAGACCAAGGGCGTGCGCCTGATGAACCTGGGCGAGGACAACACGCTGCTGGCGATCGCGCGCAACGCCGAGGAAAACGCGGACGAAGTCGTCGAGGAAGCGGAAGGCGCCGCGGAGTCCGACGGCTAGTCGGTGCCAATCCCGGGGGTCCGAGGAACGGCCGGGCAATTAGACTCGGCCCGACCAGACAAAATGTGACTGCCATCGCCCCCGGGGGCGTGGCAGGAGATCAAAGGAGTCGGGGTGAGCTCACCGAACGAGCCGGGCGCCCCCAAAAAGGGCGATGGCCTCAATGGGGACGGCTCGGCCGAGCGCGCCGGCGTACACCGCGCGACGCCGCCCGCCCAGCCCGGCCGCGCTCCGGACGCCGGGGAGTCGCCACCGTGGCAGCGTGGTGGGCCCAGGCCCCCGCAAGCGCCGCAGCGCCAAGGTGAGCCCCCGACCGAGGCGCGGCCGTCGGGCCCGCCCACCGGCGTCGAGGCCCGACTGAACCGGTTCATCTCCGGCACCGCGGCGCCGGGCGCCGGCGCGCCCCCGCCGCCGAAGAACCCGCCGCACGAGGCCGACGCCCCGTCGGGCCGCGGCGACGGGCCGCCGGCGGAGGCATACGCCAGCGAATTGCCGGACCTGTCCGGCCCGACGCCGCGCGGCCCGCAGCGCAAGACGCCGCCCGACCGCACGCCGGAGGCGGCGAGCCCCTCCGGGTCGGGCCGTTCGTCGGCCGCCGAAAGCCGGGAGGGCCGCGAAGGCCGTGAAAGCCACACCCAGGTGACCCGGCGACCGCGCGGCCCGGTACGGGCCAGCATGCAGATCCGCCGGATCGATCCGTGGAGCACGCTCAAGGTCTCCCTGCTGCTCTCGGTTGCACTCTTCTTCGTCTGGATGATCGCCGTCGCGTTCCTCTACCTGGTGCTCGGCGGCATGGGGGTGTGGTCGAAGCTGAACAGCAACGTCGGCGACCTGCTGAACAACACCAGCGGCAGCACCGGCGAGCTCGTCTCCAGCGGCACCATCTTCGGCGGCGCCGTGTTGATCGGCTTGGTGAACATCGTGTTGTTGACCGCGATGGCCACCATCGCCGCCTTCGTCTACAACCTGACCACCGATCTGATCGGCGGTATCGAAGTGACGCTGGCGGACCGCGACTAGCGTTTTGGGGGTGGGGCGACGATTGCGGTAATCTCGTCGCTCGGCCGTACCCGTGTACGGGCCTATAGCTCAGGCGGTTAGAGCGCTTCGCTGATAACGAAGAGGTCGGAGGTTCGAGTCCTCCTAGGCCCACAACCATGTGCCCGTCAAGACGTTGCGTAAGACTCGCCCTGCCAATCACACTGATCGCTGTGGTGGCGGCGGTGGTGGTGCGCTCCCGACGCGGGGTCGAGGTCTGGCACGTGGCGGTGGACGACGCAACAGGTCAGCCACCCGATCCCGTCGAGGGGCCTTAGCTCAGTTGGTAGAGCACCGCCTTTGCAAGGCGGGTGTCAGGGGTTCGATTCCCCTAGGCTCCACAGAATGAAACTGCATCTCAGGCCGTGTTTCTCTGTAGCAGGCTCGATGCCGAATCGGTCGCGCTGACCACATTTTGACCACAATTGCGAGTTAATAGCGCGTTGATGGCCACCCCCACAGCCTCGACGTCCGACCCATACAGGTGGCCATAGCGGTCCAATGTCAGGCCCGCGGACTCGTGTCCGAGCATGTTCTGCAGCGCCTTGATGTTCGCGCCCGCCTGGATCGCAAGCGACGCCGCGGTGTGCCGCAACTCGTGAAGCTTGAAGTCATACACCACGGTCTGCTTCCCGTCCGCATCCGTCACCGTCTGCGGGAACAACTTTGCCGTTGTCACCGCCTGCGACCACCATCGGCGTCGTACATTGCTGCCTCTCATGTAGCCGCCGGCTGAGTCTGGAAACACCAGGCCGTCTGAGTCGCCGGGTTCAAGAAGACGGGCAACGAACGCTGGCAAGCTGACGGAGCGTCCCTTCCCGTTCTTTGGTGACCCGACTACAAATGTGCCATCGACCAGCGTCACCGACCGCGCGATCCGTACCCGCAGGTTCTCCAAGTCGAGATCCCGCCAACGGAGTTCGGCGGCCTCCCCGAAGCGCAGTCCGCACGTCCCCAGCACGTACACCAGCGGGCGATTGGCGCCGGATCCGTCGGCTAGGGCATGCAGTTGTTCAAGCGTCAGGAAACGCTGCTCTATCGCGCGCACATGGGGCAGTTCGATCCCGTCGACCGGGTTCAGCACAAGCCGGTTGTCGTCGACCGCCATCGCGAGCACCTGGCGCAGGACGCCGATTGTCTTGTGGACGGATGCCGGTGCCAGATCCACGCTGAGATCGGCGACCCATTTGCGCACGAAGCGGCGGCTGATATCCGCCAGCGCCACATCCGAATACTTGGCCAGGGCAGTGTCCAGCACCGCTTGATAGCGAGCGCGCGTCGATGGCGTCAGCTTGTGTTTCGAGTCCAGCCACGCCTGCGCATACTCACCCAGCTTCACCCGACCCGCGGCCGGCGCGACGTACGCGCCGCGGCGCTTGTCGACCTCGAGCTGCTCCGCCCACGCCTGGGCATCCCGTTTCGTCGGAAACCCCCGTTTCGTCGTCTGACGATGGTCGGGAGTGCGGTACCGCACGCGGTAACGCGTCGTGCCAATCGACGTTTCGTACTTCTCAATCGTCGCCACGTTCGCGTGCCTCCAACTTGTCTGCCAACGCGTCGAGGTCTATGCCCTCCTTGCGGGCATCCTCAACTGCCTGCTGGTAGGCGGATTGGTAATACCCTCGAACCTTCCAGCCCGGATGCCCCGCGTGCATCGTTTCGACCCACTCGTTGCCCCCGTGGTCATAGAGGCCGTCGGATGCGGTCAGCCAGCTCCAAAGCTCCTCTGCCGTGACGGATTTCGGTAAGCCGGTAGCAGTGACGGCATCTTGGCCACTTTCTGCATCGGGCATCAACAGGGTTATCGGCCAAACTCCGAGCGCGCGCGCTAGAGCCATCAGGTCATCCGGGGTCACTCGTCGCTCCCCGGACTCTATGCGCCGAATCCCGACGGCATTTATGGACCAACCTGCTAGGTCCTGCAAACGCTCGGAGAGCTGCGTGTAATTCATGTTCTGGTTCGTTCGCAGCCGCTGTACGTTCGCGGCCACCGTCTTAGCTGTCGGCCCGATTTCGGGTTCTCTTCCCGCCACTCGTCCATATTGACACACTTTGTCAATCTGCGAGCCAACCTTGACAGCGGATAACCGGAGGTGGTCTACTCTGACTGTTGTCAAAGTATGGCAGCACAGTGACAGGAGATGACAATGTCGGATCTAGCGGACAGAGCGGCGGTGCTCACTCCCGATGATTTACCGCCGATTGCGACGGCCGCACAGGTCGCCGAGGTCGTACAAACGACGGTCGACGCCCTCGCTCAAGATCGCTACCGCCGGCGCGGCATTCCCCATGTGAAGATCGGCGGTCGCGTCCGGTATCTGAGAGCGGACGTCTTGAAGTTCTTGGCGGACAACCGAATCGGTGGGGACGCAGCTTGATGTCCGCCACTTACAGCGAAGCGGCCCCCGGGATCCTCGGTGTTCGCGCACCGAGCGGGGACCGCTCCAACCCATTCACACAAGAACAGGAGAACCTCATCATGCCACAGACTCACGACACCAGGGAGGCCGCGCGCGAAGCCAACCATGGCTGCCAGTTCAGCTGGTGTGAAAACGACATGGACGCCCACGAGGCCCAGCGATGGGAACACTTCAACACGCCGAGTTATGTCCCGGCTACGGCCGATTCGCTGAGGTGCTTGAAGGGTTACGACCGGATGCTCACCTCTGAGTTTGTGACCGTTTTGGGTATCGGCGTCCGGTACAACGAGGATCTTGACCCGGCCCCCAAGGTGGTCGTTCATATTCACGGTGGCGTCGATCAGACTGACGCCGACTATGAACTGCGGATCGACGAAGCGACCATGCTCTACAACGAGCTTGGAAACGCAATCCGAACCGCATGCAACGGCACAAACCTCTCCCCTCGGCGCATCGCCAGCATCTACAGCGGGGAGGATCGGTGATCGACTCGCGCCAAGTGGATTGGTGGCTCGTTCACCAGTTCGTACAGCCACTTCTGACGGAGGTGGGGTGCTGGCCAATGGCCGGCACCCTCACTTGGCAGAACCTCGCTGAAGACCACCCGGCGAAAATCGCCGCCATCTACGACGCGGCGCAGCATCACGCCTTGCGTGTTGACGCCGCGCAGGCTGCGCTTGTCGGAGCGGGACAGGACATTTCGGCCGCGGTCGACTGGTCAGGTTTCGCGTCAAGCAGCCGTCAGCGCAACGGGATCTACATCCCTCGCGAGGTGGCCTAATGGATTCGGAAACGACGCCGCCGATCGAGATGCCGCGGGTCTGGCGGGCCAGCGAGCTCAAACCCGCCGTCCAACCCCGCTGGCTGGCAAGAAATCGGATCCCTACGGCCGCCGTCAGCCTGCTCGTCGGAGACGAAGGCATCGGCAAAAGTCTCACCTGGGTATGGTTCGCCGCACCGATCACCACCGGGGAAGCCCTGCCCGAGTTCGGCATCCCAGCCCGCGACCCAGCCGACGTGATGATCATCTGCACCGAAGACGGCTGGTCCGACACCGTCCTCCCACGCCTGACGGTGGCCGGCGCAGACCTGGACCGCATCAGCGTCATCTGCACCGACCACGACGGCAGCGGCGCGCCCATCTTCCCGCGGGATATTCACCTCATCGCCGAAGCCGTGCCCTCTCCTGCCCTAGTCGTCGTCGACGCCTGGCTCGACACCGTGCCCGCGATGTTGTCTGTCCGCGATCCCCAGCAGGCCCGCCAGGCGCTGCACCCGTGGAAAGACTTGGCGACCTTCACCGACTCGGCCGTGATGCTGGTGACCCACACCAACCGCATCGTCTCCGGCAACCCCCGCGACCGCTACGGCGCCACGGGCGAACTCCGCAAGAAAGCCCGCATGACGCTCTACGCCCAGACCGACGACGACGGCCAGCTGCTCGTCGGCCCGGAGAAGGCCAACAGCGCAGCTCCGATTCCGGCGTCCAGATTCACCATCAAGCCGGTGCAATACTTCCCACCGTCTGAGGAGCACGACGGCACCGTTCCACTTCTCGTCTACGCCGGCACGTCTGACCGCACCGCCCGCGAGCACCTGGCTGCCAACGCCGAGTTCGGCGAAGAACCCGGCGGCAACCCAGCAAAGATATTCCTGCTCGATTACCTCACCCGCGAAGGCGGCGAAGCCAAAGCCGCCGATGTCCTCAAAGCCGGGCGCTCCGCAGGGTTCAGCGACCAGGAGCTCAAGGACGCACGCCGGCGCCATCGGCACCCTCGCATCGAAAGCCGCAAGGCCCGCGGACTCAGCGAGGGGTGGGTCTGGGCCATCAACCATGAAGGTGGCACACCGCCCGAAGGTGGCACAAAAACCGCCGAAGGTGGCGAAGGTGGCACCCAAGGAGGCATGCCACTTAGCCTGCCACCTTCGCCACCTTCGGGACATTTGCCACCTTCGGAACCCACCGATTCGAGCCCTCCAAACGGGCTTGTGCCCACCCCTGCGTCCATGCCGCGGCACCGACACTTGACGGCCGTCCACAGCCACCACCACCGCACCAACTTCCAGCCGCCCCCCGGCGCCAGCCGCTGCCGCGAATGCGGCTGGCACATCCCGACCATGGGCCATAACCCAACCTGCTCAGCAAACTCCGCTGTAGGGGAAGGGGCGAGCTGATGCGCGGAGCGATTTGGGCGGCATACTCCGACACCGACGCGCTGTCCACGACTTGCACCAACTGTGGTGCGCAGAAGGGCCACTGGTGTACGCGAACAGATGGCCGCGTCCGGAGGGTGCCGTGCGTAGCCCGGACTGCAGCCAGCATCGGCAGCGGTGACGGCCGGCCATACGCCCCCCGCGATTTCAGCCAGCCGATCCACCCCCCAGAGAGGACAGAAGCATGAATAATCCACTTGGACACCCCGACAATCCACTCACCCGCCGCGCCCCGCTCGACGCGGTGCTCCTCGCCCAGTCGTTCTACCGCGATGACACAGCAGCCACCGCGGTCCTTCTCGGCAACTGCGACCCCTACAGCGTCGCGCTGCAGCTGTGCGGGTTCCTCTTCACGACCCTCAAACACTTCGATGTCGACGTCGAAGACCGCCTAGCGATCTGGCTTGAGTCGACCCGACGTCAGACGGGAGAGGCAGATGGCTGACCTCCCTGCCCAAGTGCCGCAGCCTGATCCGCGCGGCTGGCTCGCGTTCTCCGCGCCGCTGCCCGACGAGCTGCAGCGAGCCGAGGACAGCACCCAGCTGGCCGATTTCTGCGCCGAAGGCGTCACATGGCGGTACGAGTGGGACGAAGCGACCGGCTATCAGTGCGATTACTTCGAGCGACCGGCCACCGACACCGAAAAGACCTTGCTGACCATGTTGGGCTACACCGTGCCTGACGACCTCATCACCAAGGTGTCGTTCCCCTCGGGGCTGGTGCGCCGTCGCCGCTGGCCCCAGTTGGAGACCGTAACGCCGTGAAGATGCTGACGATTCACGCAGCCCCGCCCGGCCGCCCTCACGATTTCTGCTGGGGCATCGACGGAGAGATCGCAGTCCCCACAACGCTTGTCTGCGACCGGCCCGACTGTGGCTGCGACCGCTCCCATATCGGACTCAACTCCCATCGAGCATCAACCACGCTCATGGTCCGAGAAATCGACATCGATTTCGACGACTTAGTTACCGCGTGCTCGGGCTACCTGCAAGCCGCGGGTTGGGCAGATGAATTCGGGGCGGGTAACGCCGAGGCAGTGGCTGGTCAGATGGCCACCGCCACCGCGGACGTAGCCACCGAATATGCGGCAGGCACAGTGCTACGCGCCGCGTTCGACCACAACCGTCAACAGTGGAACTACACCGAGGAGTGAAACATGAGTGAGAACAGCCCAACCGCCCCACCTAACCCAGGGGGCGACGACCAGCACGCCGACCAGCCAGAGACCGGACCAACCGACGACGCCGAAGGCATAGACTCCGAACCCCACGACAGCTCGCCGAATGCGGAGGCCGCGCGGTACCGCCGCCAGCTCCGCGAAGTCGAGGCCGAACGCGACGGGCTCGCCGAGCGCCTGCAGGGTCACCAGCGCCGCGAAGTGGAGGCCATGGTCGCCGACCTCCTCGACGTCCCTGCCGACCTGTTCGACATCGGCCAAGTGCAGGCGAGCGACTTCTACAACGACGACGGCACCCTCAACGAAGGCGAACTGCGTGCCGCCGCCGGTGCACTCCTCGAGGAGCGCCCCCGACTGGGCAAGCCGCGCCCAGCGGGGCAACGTTGGCAGAACTTCGGCCAGTTCGCGCCGCCGCCACCGCAGCGTGGCGCCGCCTGGTCTGACGTCCTGGGCAGCTAGAATCGCAGGTGACGTTCGGAGCGTCGGCAGGACCGGGCCGAAACGTCACCGCGAGGGCCAGGCGCCCAGCCGGAGAACTCCAGGCGAGTGACCGGATCACATCGAATCCGTTGCGCAACCGCGCATTTATCGCCTTGGAGGCTTACGCATGGCTTCAACGACATCGACGTTCGCTCCGATCCTCACCCCATCGCAGGTCGGCGAACTCGTCATCCAACCCCTGATCCAGCAATCCGTCGCCGGCCAGGTGCTCACCACCATTCCCATCACGACGCACTCGTATCGGGTGCCGCTGGTGACCGCCGACCCGGCCGCGAGCTGGACGGCCGAAGGCGCCGAAATCACCGCTAGCGATGCGACGCTCGACGAGCTGGAAATCACCCCGTCGAAACTCGCCGCCCTGTCGGTGATCTCAACCGAGCTCGCCAACGACAGCACACCGGCCGCAGCACAAGCCGTCGGCGACGGCATCGTCCGCGACCTCACCCGCAAGGTCGACCAAGCGTTGTTCACCGCCACGACGACAAACGGACCAGGCGGCCTGCCCGGCGTCTCGGGGGTCACCTCCGTCAGCGGCCCGGCCAGCGCCTACACCAACGTGGACCCGTTCAGCGACGCGATCTACACCTCAGCGCAACACAACGGCGAGATCACCGCGTGGGTCACCAATCCCGCGACCGCGCAAGCCCTGGCGAAGGTCAAGCAATACACCTCGGCCGACTCCAACGTCCCGCTGCTGGGTGCAGATCCAACGATGCCGGGTCAACGCCAGATTCTCGGAATCCCGCTGCTCACATCGCCGTACGTCACCACCACTAACAACGTGGTGTGGGGCATACCGAAGACCTTCGGGTACTTCATCCTCCGCCAGGACGCCGTGGTCGAATCGGACCGCTCCGTGTTCTTCACTTCGGATCGCGTTGCCGTGCGGGCGATCCTAAGGGCCGGCTTCGGCTTCCCCAACCCCGCCGCGATCGTCAAGATTGCGACCACCTGATGACCATGACAACGAAGCGCCAGCGACGCACACCAGACAACGACGGCACCACCGTCACCGTCAACGTCAACGAGCCGCACCTCGTCTTCCACGACGGCGAGCAACGCGGCGGCACACTGACCGGTGTCCCTACGGGTGTCGCCGAGCACTGGCAACGCCACGGTTGGGCAACCGTCGTCGAATAACAAGACCGGCGGCGGCACGGGCGTCAAACGGGCTTTCAAGCGCACCAGACATCGCGTGCTCCTTTCCCCGCAAGGTTTCGCCAAGACGACCGATATCTGCCATCGGCCCAGCGAAGTCCTGCGCCCTGCCGCCGCCACACCACCAGGAGACCACCGTGCACTTGCCACCTGCGCCACCCTGGATGGCCGACCTACCCGCCTTGCATCACCAGCGCGCCAAGGCATTCCACGGGCTGCCCTCCCACGCCGCATCCCATTGGGTGGACGGCAAGCCCATCTTCAGCGTCGACGCGCGCAAGGTGCGAATACTCGCTATCCGGGGCCGCTGCTGGCTGTGCGGCTATCCACTCGCATCTCCGGGTTACGTGGTCAGCACCGAAACAGACCGGAATGACCTCTATGGCCACCTGTTCTCGCAAGCCTTCGGGCCGGCACATCACTCATGTGTGCTCTACTCAGCAGCCGCGTGCCCTTTCCTACGCTACCGAAAGTCACGCCGCCGCATCACCGCCCACAGCCCGCGAGGAACAGCAACCATAAAGGGCTTCAACCGCTTTGGTGTCTTCTTCCCACCCAGCCCAATTGCGTTCATGGTCTTCGGCTACTGGACAGCCACCGAAACAATCCCACTCACAAATCAGGCACATCTCGCGGACCTCTACGAGCAAGCCGTAACCGACGACACCGCAACCAAATTCACCGCCACGCCACGCCTGTACTGGACCGACGCTCCCGACGACCTGCGGCGCCTCGCCGCCGAATGGTCACGAGAAAAACAGAGGCTCCAATCATGGGCGCAGACCTCAACCGTGACCATCGACCGACACACCTACCGCGGACACGCAATCGACCAACCGCCACACGACCAGCCGGCACTGATCGGCTGATACGGGGCCATCAAAGCCCCCTCCGCCCCAGGCCGGACGCCGGATAGGCACTGATGATTCTGACTTGTACGGTCTGGAGACCTAAAAAGTCCCAGACTCGTAGAAACTCCGAGCGCCAGTACCTTGTCGGTGTCCGGGTGCCCGGTGCCGGGGCCCCCGGGCCGGGCATCCGTTGGACGCTGAGACAAGGCGGTGCGCTTCGATAAGCTCGGTGGAATGTTCATTGGGGAGCAAGACTGGGAAAGGCTGAGGTCTTACCTGAGCGCCGACTTCCGGCAGGGCCCAGGGGTCGAGCAGGCACCGAAGGTTGTTTTCGCACTGGTTTCGTCGCTGGTCTCGCCTGACGAGATCGTGACCGGTCATTCCGATTACGTTCCAGCTCAATCGACTACGACGTGGCGGACTTGGATCCTGACTCACACGTCAATCGCTTACGTGGAGGTCCTCTTCGATGCCGAGTTGTACACATCGGAGGCGGAAAGCCTTCAGGGGCAATACCGCGAGAAGCCGCCGCAGTTGAAGGTGGTGGCAGCGTGGGTGCGGCCGATGTCTGATGTTTCCGGCTTGGAGATCGAAGCGGTCAGCCAGGTTCTGCTGGACGGTTGGTTCGTATCGCTGGCGCGGCTGCGTTTTCGAGGGCATACGGAATTGTTCGACCTGCCCAGTCAGCAGGGTTTGCATGGTGATCAGCGGGTCCGGTCTGACGCCTTCTACCGGGAGCTTCGGGACCGCATCTTCAACTAGCTGACGTTCTAGGGGGTTTCATGGCTGCTGATGAGGATCAGCTCGAGGAGTGGTGGGGCCGGCTCACCGAGGAGCAACAGACGCTGCTGAAGCAGGCGGTCCAACGCTATCCCGTGGACTCAGCGATCGTGGGTGTGCTGGTGTCGACGAGATGCCCCATACCCGGTGGTTGGGTGCTCACGTCGTGGACGTCGGTGCCGGACTCGCAAGCGGTGAGCATCCACGGTGCGCTGGAAGGGTTCATCGAGAGCAAGCTCGACGACGAGAACTAGGTACGATTGGATGTCACCGCTTGCTCGTAAATTGACTGTTCTGCCTGTTCGAGCACTGTGATCTACATCACATTATTGACTTTCAGCCCTGTAATTACTAGCGCAAGGCATCCAGCCGCATATAGGACACCGTCTCGTTGGCCCAGAAGCCTCGCTGAGCGACTAATTTATGCGCGGAGGGGGTAGACGGTGCCCGGCGCCTCAGTGCCTCCTACGTCGGCATTGAGGGCTGTTTATGCAGGTCAGCAGCGGGAATGCCCGGGCGTGTCGCGTTGTTGACAGAGACGCGAACGGTTCTTACCTTCGCATGTGTAGCTCCCCGCCGTCCTCCGGGCCTGGCGGGGCTTTTTATATCTGCATAAGGTAATGACCGATGACAAATCCAACGGTGGACGTCTTCATCGACTACCAGAATCTCCACCTGTCCGCCGGCGAGGCCTTTGTCGTTCCCGGTATGCCGCCCCATACCTACTTGATTCACCCCGCGAAGTTCGCCGATGTTCTCATGAAGCGCCGCCAGATATATGGCCGCGGTGGAACGGTCCAGAACATCTATGTGTATCGCGGGCAACCCAGCTCGGCGAAAGAGCCCCGCCAGGCGGCCCGCAACAAAGCCCAGAAAGCCGAATGGGAACGTGACCGACGGGTCAAAGTGGCTACGCGCGCGCTCCGGTATCCCCAAAACTGGCCTACCGATAAGGCCAAAGAGAAAGGTGTTGACGTAAAGCTGGCGATCGACTTCGCGCGGTGCGCCCTCACTACTAACACCGACACACTGATCTTGGCTTCACGAGATACGGATTTAGTGCCGGCCCTGGAGATGGCGCTCGACCTCGGGAAGGCTCACATCGAAGTCGCGGGATGGAGCAACACCAGCCGCTTGCGTATTCCGGGTAAGCAGCTCTGGTCCACTTCCCTTAGCGGCGCCGAATTCACCGCCTGCAAAGACCCGAGACAGTACTAACCGAGCCGCAACCCCCTGGTGCGACTTGCTGTGGCCACGCCGTGACCACAATCTGACCACAGTTACAGATAACTACTGTTAACCACAGTTGTGCGCTTTCGCACTTGAGCCAGGCTGAGAGTCCATGACCTGCCGCTGGATTCGCCTTTGCAAGGCGGGTGTCAGGGGTTCGATTCCCCTAGGCTCCACAGATCGTGGGCGGACCGACATGCGTCCGCCGCCAGGAAAGGCCAACGGAAACCGTTGACGTAACTCGCGGGCCAGTTCAATTCAGGCGGGGTTTTGCGTCCCGGATCGATAGCGATCCCGCTAATGTGTAAGCACTGATCGTGTGCCTAATAAAGTCGCATCCGCCGAAAGGCGGTTGACCTGCGAGGAAACCCCGTCAAACCCCACACCCTGAATATCGACGCCGCAGTAGGCAGCCCGACAACCCAACAGGTCGCTATCCAGCGATAAGGCAGCCGACAGCGCGACTCCGCCTTTGCTGTGAGGAGGAAACGGCTTTGTTCGGGTCAATATCAAGGGTGCGTGCGCGGGGCGGGCTGTGTCTTCCCACCCGATAGCCACGCCTGTCGCGGTCATCGGGATGGCGTGCCGCCTGCCCGGAGGCATCGAATCTCCAGAACAGTTTTGGGAGGCGTTGCTGCGCGGCGACGACCTTGTCACCGAAATCCCACCGGACCGGTGGGACGCCGACGAGTTCTACGATCCCCAACCCGGTGTGCCCGGTCGGTCCGTCTGCAAATGGGGCGCGTTCCTCGATGACGTGGCCGGCTTCGACCCGGAGTTCTTCGGCATCACCGACAACGAGGCGACCGCGATGGACCCGCAGCACCGACTGCTGCTGGAAACCTCGTGGGAGGCCATGGAGCACGGCGGTCTGACCCGCAAGACGCTGGCCGGCTCGCGCACCGGCGTCTTCATGGGACTGATGCACGACGACTACCAATTCGTGCACGCCGAGGCCGACGCCCTGGAGGGCCCGTACGGCTACATGGGCAATAGCTTCGCCATGGGTTCCGGGCGCGTTGCGTACACGATGGGGCTGCGCGGTCCCGCGATGACAGTGGATACCGCCTGCTCGTCCGGCCTTGCAGCGGTGCATATCGCGTGTCGCAGCTTGCACGACGGCGAAAGCGACATGGCACTCGCGGGCGGCGCCTCGGTGTCGTTCGAGCCGCGCAAATCATGCTCGGGTTCTGCCATCGGAATGCTTTCTGCGACGGGGCACTGCCGGCCGTTCGATATCGCCGCCGACGGGTTCGTGGCCGGCGAGGGCTGCGTCGTGCTGTTGCTCAAGCGGCTGCCGGACGCCTTGCGCGCCGGTGACCGAATCTTGGCGGTACTCCGCGGCACCGCCGCCAACCAGGACGGCCACACGGTGAACATCGTGACGCCGTCACGGGCCGCGCAGGTCGAGGCCTATCGGGCGGCGTTGTCGGCGGCGGATGTGGACGCCCGCACCGTCGGACTGGTGGAAGCACACGGTCCCGGCACCCCCGTGGGGGATCCCGTCGAATACGCCAGCTTGGCGGAGGTGTACGGCGTCGACGGGCCGTGCGCCCTCGCGTCGGTCAAGACGAACTTCGGGCACACCCAATCGGCGGCCGGAGCGCTCGGGCTGATGAAGGCCGTGCTGGCGCTGCAGCACGGCGTGATCCCGCGCAACCTGCACTTCACGCGCCTGCCCGACCAGATGGCCGAGATCAAGACCAACCTTTTTGTGCCGCAGGCTAATACACCGTGGCCCAGCAACGGTCAGCGCGGACCACGTCGAGCGGCGGTCTCGTCGTACGGGTTCTCGGGAACCAATGTGCACGCCATCGTCGAGCAGGCGCCCCTGACGCCCGCACCGGGCGATGCCCCGCCCATCCCCGTGATCGACGGCGCGCTGCTTTTCCCGCTGTCCGCCACATCGCCCGACGGGCTGCGGCAAACCGCGAGGAGGCTCGCGGACTGGGTCGACAAACACGCGCCGGAGCTTGCGGCATCGGACGTGGCGTACACGCTCGCGCGGCGGAGGGCGCATCGGACGGTGCGCACGGCGGTCATCGCCGGCACCCTCGGCGAGCTGACCGAAGGTCTGCGCGGGGTCGCCGCCGGCGAGTTCCCGTATCAGCCGGCGGTCGGGCAGGACGACCGGGGTCCGGTCTGGCTGTTCTCCGGCCAGGGCTCGCAGTGGGCGTCGATGGGCGCCGAGCTGCTCGCGACCGAGCCGGTGTTCGCGGCGACGGTCGCCACGGTGGAGCCGCTGATCGCCCGGGAATCGGGATTCTCCGTCACCCAAGCGATTTCGGTGCCCGCAACGGTTACCGGGATCGATCGCATCCAGCCCGCGCTGTTCACGATGCAGGTCGCGCTGGCGGCCACGATGAGGGCCTACGGCGTGCGGCCGGGGGCCGTGATCGGCCACTCGATGGGTGAGGTCGCGGCCGCGGTTGTGGCGGGGGCGTTGGTGCTGGAGGACGGCGTACGCGTGATCTGCCGCCGCTCGCGGCTGATGGCGACGATCGCCGGCTCCGGTGCGATGGCGTCGGTGGAACTGCCGGCCGAGCAGGTGCTCCTGGAACTCATGGCTCGCGGCGTCGACGACGTCGTGCTGGCAGTGGTGGCCTCGCCGCAGTCCACGGTGGTCGGCGGCGCCGCGCAGGCCGTGCGAGATCTGGTCGCCGGGTGGGAGCAGCGCGACGTGGCGGCGCGCGAAATCGCCGTCGACGTGGCCTCGCACTCCCCCCAGGTTGATCCGATCCTCGACGAACTGTCCGACGTCCTGGCAGGGCTCGACCCCAGGACACCCGACGTGCCCTTCTACTCCTCGACCGCCTTCGACCCGCGCGAGCAGCCAGTGTGTGACGCCTGGTACTGGTCGGACAATCTGCGCCACATGGTGCGTTTCGCCGCCGCTGTGCAGGCGGCGTTGGAGGACGGCTACCGGGTATTCGCGGAGTTGGCCCCACATCCGCTACTCACCCATGCGGTCGAACAGACTGCGGGCAGCCTCGGTATGCCGCTGGCCGCCCTCGCTGCCATGCGCCGCGAGCAGGAGCCTCGGCACGGGCTGCGCGGCTTGCTGGCGGATCTGCACAGTGCGGGCGCGGCCGTCGACTTCTCGGTCCTCTACCCCGAGGGGCGGCTGGTGGACGTTCCGCTCCCGTCCTGGAGCCGCCGCCCACTGCTGCTGAATCGCGGCGGTCAGGATTCGCGGGCACGAGGCGCCTGGACCGTTCCGGTGCATCCACTAATGGGGCCGCACGTGCGATTACCCGAGGAACCCGAGCGCCACGTCTGGCAAGGCGAGGTCGGAACCGCGACGCAGCCGTGGCTGGGCGACCACCGCATACACAACGTCGCGGTTCTCCCGGGGGCGGCGTACTGCGAGATGGCATTGGCCGCGGCGCGCACGATCTTCGGCGAAAAGTCGGAGGTCCGCGATATCACTTTCGAGGCGACGCTGCTCTTGGACGCCGAGACTCCGGTCTCCGCGGACGCGTCGGTGAACGCGCCCGGCATCGCCGATTTCGTGGTGCAGAGCTTTCAGGAGCGCAAGCCGGTCCGGCGGGCGACGGGGGTGCTGCGGGCGCGAGGACGGGAGGACCGTCCAGCCGCCTACGACATTGCGGCCCTGCTCGCGACCCACTCGTGCCGGCTGGATGGCGCCGTATTACGGCAGCAGTTCGACGACCATGGTTTGCAGTATGGCGCGGCCTTCGCCGGACTGGCCACGGCCTACACCGCGGGCGAGGGCGGCGGGACGGTGCTGGCGGAGGTCGCGCTGCCCGGCGCCATCCGCTCGCAACACAGCGCCTACGGCATCCACCCCGCCTTACTTGATGCCTGCTTTCAATCGGTTGCGGCGCACCCCGCGGCCCGGGTTGCGGGTAGCGCCGGTCTGCTGCTGCCGCTTGGCGTACGCGGTGTTCGGCTCTACGCCCCTACCCGCGGCGCGCGCTACTGCTACACGAAGGTCTCCACGGCCGACGGGGCCGGCCTCGAGGCCGACCTCGACGTGCTTGACGAACACGGGACAGTGCTGCTGGCCGTGAGCGGACTGCAAGTCAGCACAGGGGCCGCCGAGGGCGCCCATCGCGATCGCGTGCTGAACGAGCGACTCCTGACCATCGAGTGGACACCGCGAGCGCTGCCCGACGTGGAGCACGTCAGCCGGGAATCATGCTTGCTGATCAGCACTTCCGCCACCGCGGACGTGACGGCGACCAGCCTGGCCGATGCGTTGAAATCCGGGGGAACCGACTGCATCACCATGACCTGGCCGCAGCACTGCGATCACCGGGCCAACTCGGAATCGCTGGGTGCGCATCTTGGTGCCCGCGGGGTCGGCGGGGTGGTCATCCTCACCGGCCCGAAAAACGGCAACCCCGAGGAGGAGTGCGCTGGCCGTGGCGGGGACTATGTGCGGCATCTGGTGCGAATTGCCCGGCAGATCACGGAGATCGACCGCGAGCCGCCGCGTCTGTACGTCGTAACGCGCAACGCCCAGGCCGTCGTGCCTGGGGACGTGAACAACCTGGAGCAGGCCGGGCTCCGTGGCCTGGTGCGAGCCATCAACACTGAATATCCACACCTGCGCGCGAGCCAGATCGACATGGACGAAGACACGGACGCCGAGCAACTGGCCAGACAACTGTTGGGGCCTTCGGACGAGGACGAGACGGCTTGGCGGAACGGCCAGTGGCACACCGCGCGCGTGACTCCTGGGCCGCTGCGGCCTGAGGACCGGAGAACCGCCGTGGCGGATCACCCCCACGACGGGATGCGCATGCAGATCCGGACGCCTGGCGATCTGGAAACGCTGGAACTGGCCGCTTTTCAACGAGTTCCGCCGGGTCGGGGGGAGATCGAGGTTGCGGTCACCGCATCGAGCGTCAACTTCTCCGACATCCTGATCGCCGCCGGCCAGCACCCTGGTGACGATGGGGATGCACGACAGTTGGGCAGGGACTTCGCCGGAGTCGTCACCGCGGTTGGTCCCGAAGTCTCCACCCATCGGGTGGGTGATCTTGTCGGCGGTTTCTCTGCAACCGGTTGCTGGGCAACGTTTGTCACCTGTGACGCCCGGCTGGCCGCGACGCTGCCACCGGGTCTCACCGCTGACCAGGCGGCTGCGGTGACCACTCCGCACGCCGTGGCCTGGCACGCGTTACACGATCAGGCCAGGATCGCCACCGGTGACCGGGTGTTGATCCATTCCGCAGCCGGCAGCGTGGGACGCGCGGCGATCGCGATCGCCCACGCCGCGGGAGCCGAAGTCTTCGCCACGGCCGGCAGTGAGCAGCGGCGTGAGCTGTTGCGCAACATGGGGATCCAGCATGTCTATGACTCCCGTCGCATCGAGTTCACGGAGCAGATCCGCCGCGACACCGGCGGATATGGTGTCGACATCGTGCTCAACTCGCTGTCGGGGGCCGCGCAACGCGCGGGCCTCGAGGCGTTGGCCGCCGGTGGCCGATTTGTGGAAATCGGCAAGCAGGACGTTTGTGCGAACACCCGACTGGAGCTTTTCCCATTCCATCGCAACCTCACCTTCCACTACGTCGATCTGACGTTGATGTCGCAGAGCCACCCGGAGCGGGTGGGCGGATTGCTTAGCACGGTGTATCGCCTTGTCGCAGAGCATGAGCTGCCGTTGCCGGACATCACTCACTACGCGCTCGGAGATGCCACCGCGGCTCTACGCGTGAAAAGCGAGGCGGAGCACACGGGCAGGGTTCTACTCGATATGCCCAAGACCGGTCACACCAACGTCGTGGTACCGCCCGGTCAGAGCCCGACTTTCCGCAACGACGGCTCATACATCATCACCGGCGGCCTGGGCGGGATCGGGCTCTTCCTTGCCGAAAAGATGGCCGCGGCCGGCTGTGGCCGCATCGTGTTGAGCTCGCGATCGCAACCGAATGCCAGGGCGTTGGAGACGATCGAACTCATCCGCGCGATGGGCACCGACATCGAGGTGGACTGCGGCGACATCGCCGAAGCCGGCACGGCGACGCGCTTGGTGGCGACGGCGACTGCCACCGGCCTGCCGTTGCGGGGGGTGTTGCACGCCGCCGCGGTATTCGAGAACGCGATGCTCGCCACCACGAGCGACGAGCTGATCGACCGCAACTGGGCTCCGAAGGTATTCGGGGCGTGGAACTTACACCGGGCGACGGCCGCTCTCGCCCTGGACTGGTTCTGCTTGTTCTCCTCGGCGGTAGGTCTGGTGGGCTCGCCCGGACAATCGGCGTACGCCGCCGCGAACAGCTGGCTGGACGCGTTCGCGCGGTGGCGCCGAGCCCGCGGCCTTCCCGCCACCGCGATCGGGTGGGCGCTATGGGCCGAGGTCGGCCGCGCCGCCGAGCTCAGGTCCGCGACCGGCGAAGACGTGGCCCCCGGGCAGGACGGCGAAGGCACCGCGATCGCGCACTGGCGCGACACGGCTTTCACCGCCGACGAGGGCGCCTACGCGTTTCAAGCACTCCTGCGCCACGACCGCGCGTACGCCGGGTATGCAAAGCTGACGGGCACCCCGTGGTTCGCCGCCTACGCGCAACGCAGCAGGTTCGCTGAATTGTTCCGCTCCAGGGGCCAAAGCTCGACGGACGCAAGCGAATTGCTGGGCGAGTTGAAGGCCCTGTCGCCGGAAGACCGGCCCGTTCGGCTCCGCCGCATGGTCTCCGACGCCGTGAGCCTGATTCTGCGGCGCACCATCGACCCGGATCACCCGCTCTCCGAGTATGGCCTCGACTCGATGGGCAACCTTGAGCTGCGCACCCGTATCGAGGCGGAAACAGGGGTGCGCGTCACCACCAACGACATCACCACCATTCGGGGTCTGGCCGGGCTACTGTGTGAAACCCTTTCTGCAACTGCCGACCGCGGTTCCGGCGCAAGCGGACAGAAGGAGGAAGAGTGTTCGTAGGTGCGGGGCCGGCGCGCGGGTTGTTCGTGGGAACGGTTCATGACTGGGTGCCCGAGTCGGGCAGGATCGTGTCCTGGGAAGCCTCACCGTCCTCCCTCGAGAAGGCCCGGCAGGCGCCGATAAGCGATGTGCCGCTGAGCGCCATGCAGGAAGCCCACCTGCGCGGCTTTTCCCGCTACGCGGCCCGCGGGCTCGACTATGCCCGGCTGGTCATCGGGTGCGGCGACGAACCCGGCCGGTGCGACGTCCGTGCCATGAGCTACGTCATCAATGCACACCTGCGCCGACACAAGACGTATCACAGTTGGTTCGCATACCAAGACGCGGAATGCATTGTGCGGCATACCATCGATGATCCCGCCGATATCGAGTTCGTTCCGACCCGGCGTGACACGATGACACCGACCGAGTGGCGTCAGTTCGTGCTGTCCACCCCCGACCCGGTGCAATGGGACTGCTTCAGGTTCGGCATCATCCAGCGCGCGGACCACTTCACCTTCTTCGCGATCGTCGATCACGTGCACTGTGACCCGACGATCATCTCGGGGTTGTACACGGAAATCTTGATGAACTACCGCAGCCTGATCACCGGGGGCGCGCTCGGTTCGTCACCATCGCCCGCCAGTCACGACGATTTCTGCATGCGAGAGAAGCAACACCTGGCCAGCCTGGCGGCGTCTTCCCCCGAGGTGCGGAGGTGGATCGAATTCGCCGAACGGAACGGCGGAACGCTACCGGACTTCCCCCTGCCGCTCGGCGACTTGTCCGTGCCTTCCGGTGGCGACCTCGTCGTCCAGCGCCTGATGGGTCAGGAACAGACCGCCGCATTCGAATCACTCTGCATCCGAGCGGCCGCGCGCATCAGCGGGGGCCTGTTCGCCTGTGTGGCTCTCGCGCAGTACGAGTTGACCGGCGCGACGACGTATTACGGGCTCGCGCCGATCGACAAACGCAGGACCCTCGCGGAATTCTCGACCATGGGATGGTTCACCGGCGTGGTTCCGTTCACCGTCCCCGTCGACCCGGCATCTTTTGCAGAGACCGCGCGCGCCGCGCAGGCGTCCTTCGACTCGAATCTGGATCTCGCGAATGTGTCGTTCAACGACGTGCTGAAGTTGGCGCCCTGGCTCAGGGAGTGGGGACCGAATTGCACCATGGTCAATTACATGGATGCCGGCCTGCCGCCCTTTTCCGCCACCGTCGCTTCCCAGATGAAGAACGCGAACGTCAAAATCTATTGCGACCCAAGGGATCCGGCTCACTTGTATATTTCGGTGATCCGGCTCTTCGACGAGGTGTCGATTTGGGTGAATTTCCCGAACAATCCGGTGGCGAGGGACTCCGTGACCCGATTTCTGAACGCGCTGACAGCGGTATTCAAGCGCGTCTTGGCGGACGACGGTTCGAGTGCGGCAAGGACCGAGGTCACGGATCTTGCCTACGCGGACGACGATTGACGGGGCCGGTTGCGTCGATGAAAGTTGTCTTGGCGGCCCACGGAACGCGCGGCGATGTCGAGCCCTGCGCCGCTGTCGGCCTTGAGCTGATGCGGCGAGGGCACGAAGTACGCGTGGCGGCGCCGCCCGACCTGATTGGCTTTGTGGAGTCGGCCGGGCTTGTTGCGGTCGGGTACGGGCCGGATTCGCAGGAGCAGGTCAAGGCGCTCGCGGATTTCCACCACCACGCCTTCAAGCCGCAAAACCCGATCAACTTGGTCCGCGCGGGCAAGGAGCTTTTCATCGAGGGTTGGGCGCAGATGAGTTCGACGCTGACTTCGGTGGCGGACGGGGCCGACGTACTGGTAACCGGCCAGACGTACCACGGGGTCGTCGCCAATGTGGCGGAGTACTACGACATTCCAGTGGCTGCGCTTCACCACATGCCGATCTGCGTCAATGGCCAGCTGGCTCTTCCGTCGATACCATCGCCGGCTCCCCTGGTCCGCGCTACGTTGAGGACGGCGTGGTGGCTGTACTGGCTTATCACCCAGGAGGTCGATGACGCGCAACGCCGTCAACTGGGCCTACCGCGGGCAACGGCCCCCGCGGCGAAACGGATGGCGCAACGCGGATCGCTCGAAATCCAGGCCTACGACGGAGCGTGTTTTCCGGGCCTGTCGAAGGAATGGAACGGCCGCCGGCCGTTCGTCGGCGCGCTCACGATGGAATTACCGACGCATGACGACGGTGAGGTGGCTTCGTGGGCTACCGCGGGAACGCCCCCCATCTACTTCGGGTTTGGCAGCACACCGGTCCGGTCGCCCGCCGACGCGATCGCCATGATCGCCGCGGCCTGCGCGGACCTCGGCGAACGGGCCTTGGTGTATTCGGGCGCGACCAGCCCACACTGCACGCCGCATTCCGACCGAATACGACTGGTGGGCCCGCTGAATTACACCGTCACCCTTCCGCTCTGCCGCGCGATTGTTCACCACGGTGGCGGGGGCACCACGGCCGCCGGTCTGCGAGCCGGAATTCCCATGCTGATCCTCTGGGACGTGGCCGAGCAGCCGCTGTGGGCCGCGCAGGTCACCCGGATGCGAGTTGGCCGATCCCAGCGCCTGGTGAGCACCACCGTGGAATCGCTCGTGAGACACCTCCGTGAAATCCTTGCGCCGCAATACACGGCCCGGGCTCGCGATTTCGCCGGTCGCATGACCAAGCCTGCCGAAAGCATCAGCGCGGCAGCCGATCTCGTGGAGGCGGTCGCCCGCGGGGAGCGTGTTCGATGATGTGGGGAACGGTGCTGCCGATCGCTCTTTGGCTGTCGCTCGACCCGACGCGTCTGGTCGTCGGCGGAATCTTGATGTCACGCCCCCGGCCCCGACACAACCTCCTTGCCTACTGGTGGGGCGGCATGACAGCGGGCCTGGGCCCGGCCGTCGGCGCCTTCGTACTTCTGCGGAATTCCCCACCGACGGTTATGGAAGATGCGAAGACTACGGTCATGCGCTTCACGGGCGCCTACTTCCAGATCGCGGTCGGCGTGCTTGCGCTGGCGATCGCGACAGGAGTGTGGGCGTACCGCGGCGCCCCGTCGTCCTCAGGCCAGCAATTGCCCCGACCGACCGCGGCCGCCCGGCTCACGGCGCGCATCCGGCGCGCGTTGCAGGGCGGAAATCCGTGGGTGGCGTTCGGGATCGGACTGATGACGACCGTGCCACTCGCCGATTATCTCGTGGTCCTCATCATCATCGCCTCCTCGAGAGCAGCCATCGGCGCTCAACTCGGCGCAGTCGTGATATTCATCGTCGTGGTGCTCGCTCTCGTCGAGGTCCCCCTCGTCAGTTATCTTGTCGCACCGGCGCAGACGCAGCAGGCGATGGTCCAGCTGCAAAGGTGGTTCGCCACTCACCGTCGACGGCTTCTGATCGCGGCACCCGCTCTCGCTGGGATCATGCTGTTGGCCGCGGGTGTCAGCAGCCTCTGAACCGCCAGCGTCGTTCATTTCGAACGGGGCAGCCTCCGGCGGGGAGCTTCGGTGCGCCCAGCGTAGGTCCACCCAGCCGTCGGCCGGGCGTAGCCGCTAACCAAGGAGGGCGCTCTCCGGCCCAGCCGGTCCACGTGCGCCTGGATGAGCTCGAACGGGTAGTCGGTGTGTCGCTCGATGACATCGCGCACGTTCGCCATGGACGCGTGCCACGGCATGTCGTATCGCGCCAGGTTGGTCTTGAGGAAAGGGAACCGGAAGTCCTTGATGAGTCCGTCCCAAAAGTGCAGGGTCCCGTTATTGCGGCCGGAGCGTTTATTCGCCCACGGATGGGCTGATGAGCGGCCATAGGCGAGTTCGATGGCGGCGGCGGAGACGAACGGGTTGAGGCTGAGGCCCGCCTTGCGAGCCCGCGCAGATATGCCGATCTCGTAGCGCCAGATGACCGTCTGTTTGTGGACCACGTACTGGAAGCCGTTCCAGAAATCCTCGAGAAACGGACGTGTGCGCGGATTGAGATCCCAAGCCAGAAAGAAAGATTGGAGATGGGGAACCAACTGGGTGTTCTCGACCGCGCCGTACATGTCGGCACCGTGAAACGAGCTCAACATGTTTTCGAGGGAAAAGAGCGGACCGAACACGCTGTCATTGGCGACCAGAAACCGGTCGAACTGATCGAGCGACCACCCGCGGTGCGTGAGAACGCACCACGCGAGGTGCCACGATCCGAAATCGTAAGAGAGTGTGCGGCGGGTGTAGATGCCGGCACACAGAGAGCGGATGGAAGCCACGGACTCCGGTGTGAGAGTGGGCGAGCCGGAGACGAAGACAATGGTCGCGCCCTGCTCCCGCAACGCCTTCAGGTAATAGGCGACGTACGGGTCGACGACGCCCTGGGGATCGAAGTGGGCAAACAACGCAAGCGTACGGCGGCCGGGCGGCGGATGCGGCGGAAGCTCTAGGTGGGTTTCGCACAGGAATCGGAAGGCGTTGCCGCCCAGCCGATAACGCGCCGCGGCTGACGCGCGCTCTGCTTCGGTGCGAAGCGAATCCGAAATCTTCATCGCGACCCCGTGGCCTCCGGTGAGTGCTCAGTCGACGTGAAGCGGCCAGCCGCCAGCGCTAGGCATCCAACCGCGCGAACTGATTCTGTTGATAGCGCTCGACGCAGGCCGCTCTTCGGACCTTGCCGCTGGTGGTGATGGGGATCGAACCGGGCGCTACCACAACGAGATCGGCAATGCTCAGTCCGTGCACGGTGGATATCGCGGAAGTGACTTTGCGCTTGACGGCATCGAAACCCGCTTCGCTGGCGTCGGCGCGATTCTTGAACTCGATGATCGCGACGACTTTTTCGGTGCCCTCGGCCGGAACCGAGATTGCTGCGCACCGCCCCGGCGCGATGCTCTGGATCGTTGCCTCGAGGTCGTCGGGAGAGTGGTTGCGGCCGTAGACGATCAATAGATCCTTGATACGGCCGATGATGAACAGTTCGCCGTCGGCGATGAACCCCATATCTCCGGTCCGCAGCCAGGGCCCCTCGGGAGTGCCGGCCGTCGCATCGACAAGCGTTGCGCCGAATTTCTCTTCAGACTCTGGTCGTTTCTGCCAGTAGCCGGACGCGACGTTGTGCCCATGCACCCAGATTTCACCGGTCGTTCCCGCCGGACATTCGATACGTGTCTCCGGATTGACGATGCGCACCATCGGTGAGCGTGGCGCGCCGTAACTGACCAGTGCGGTACCGCCCCCGCTCGCACACCGCTTCGCGAGGCCAGCGGTCAATTCTTCGGAGTCGAAGTGCACGACTTGTGGTGGTTGACCCGCTTCGCGGGTCGCGACGTACAGCGTTGCCTCCGCCATTCCATACGAGGGCCGCAACACCCGCTCCGGGAGGTTGAAGGAGGCGAAGCGCTCGGTGAAGCGTCGCAGCGTCGCGGGCTGGACTCGCTCGCTGCCGTTGAGGATGCTGAGCACGTTTCCCAGATCGAGGCCGGCCAGGTCGTCGTCCGAGGTCTTTCTTGCGGCCAATTCGAAGGCGAAATTAGGCCCCGCCGATAGTGCGTGACTGTTGCAGGCCAGCAACTGCATCCACCGGGCCGGCCGCTGCAGGAACGCCACCGGAGTCGTGAGCACGGTGTGGAACCCCGTCAGCACCGGAAAGATGATTCCGAGATGCAACCCCATGTCGTGGTAGAAGGGCAGCCACGACACCACAGTGGTGTCCGGTGGGGCCACGCCGCCGTGGTCGCCGAAGAAGGCGGCATTGATCTGCCCGAAATTGGCCATGATGTTCCTGTCGGAGACCATCACTCCGGCGGGGGTGCGCGTCGACCCGGACGTGTATTGCAAATAGATGGTGTCGATTGAGCTGTCGACCCGCGCGCGCGGCGCGTTCGTCGAGCCCGGGGCCGGCGAATCAACCGCGACGATCGACGGAACGGAGTCCCCGGCCCCCGCCTCGACATACCGGGCGACGTCGTCCGCGATCGACGATGTCGTGAGGAGGACGGAGGGCGAGGTGTCTTTCAGTACCGCACCGACACGTTCGTCGCTGGCCCCACCGAGTGGAACCGCAATCAGCCCAGCCTGTAATGCGGCAAGGAAGGCGGCGATGTAGTCCAGCCCGTGCGGCGCCAGTATCACTGCGCGCTCCCCCGGCCGCCCGTGAATCCCCAACTGCGGTGCGAGGTTAAGCACTCGCCGGTACAGCTGCGACCATGTCACGCTTTCGGCGATTCCGTTGCGATCCAGCTCGTAATCCATGAACGTGAACGCCGTCCGGTTGGGCTGCAGGCTGGCGCGTTCGCGCAGCAGTGTCGGAATGGGACACTTAAGCATGGGCGTCAGGCTACCCCGGCCATTATCACCGCGTCGGTTTTGCGCCGGACACGATGGGCGGCTGCAACGTACGCCGATAGAGAACGTGATCAGCCGGCTGAACTCCGCGCCAATCTTGGTGGCGCTATTGGATTTGCGCTTCAAATACGGCTATCGGTTTCTCAGCCGCCTCCTCACGAGGGACGACGTCTTATTCCTCAATTACGGATATGAGGAGGATCCGCCGCTGGCCCTGTCGCTGGCGGCGGACGACGAGCGCGATCGGTTTCCCATCCAGCTCTATCACCGCACGGCGACCCAGGTGGATCTCGCCGGCAAGGATGTGCTGGAAGTCAGTTGCGGCCACGGCGGTGGTGCCTCGTATCTGGTGCGAACGCTGCACCCCGCCTCTTACACGGGGTTGGATCTCAATACGGTCGGAATAGACTTCTGCCGAAAGAGGCACGATCTGCCCGGCCTGCAGTTCGTGCAGGGTAACGCGGAAAGCCTGCCCTTCCCCGACGCGTCCTTCGACGCGGTGATCAACGTCGAAGCCGCGATTAATTACCGCAACGTCCGCCGGTTCTTCGCTGAAGTGGAACGCGTGCTGCGGCCGGGCGGGCATTTCCTGTACGCGGATATCCGCTATGCCGACGAAATCGCCACCTGGGAAGCGGACCTGGCCGGCATCTCCCTGCGCCGGATCTCAGAGACGGCGATCAACGCACAGGTCATGCGCGGGTTGGAGCAAAATCGCCTGTTCGACCAAATCACTCGGCGTCTGCCCAACATCGGATTCCTACGTGGCATCGCCGAGGACTATGCAGGGGGGCGCGGTTCGTTGATCTACCGGCGCCTGGAAAACGGCGAGGCTTCCTACCGGTTGTTCAGCTTCGCCAAGAATTGATCCGCCTCGTCTCGAGACTTCATGCCGGCGTCACGCCGTGTGAAGCCAATACTCCCTCGCCCGGTGCACAACGGCCTATTCTTTGAACAGCAAACGCGGGGGCCGGGATTGGCGGAGGTCGGATGGCGGCCGTAGCAACGTGCCAGGCATGCGGCACCGAGCTTTTCGAGAATGCGCGGTTCTGTCACGGATGCGGCTCACCAGTTGCCCAACCCACGGCCCACGCGGAGTACAAGCAGGTGTCGGTGCTGTTCGCCGACGTTGTGCATTCCATGGACATAGCCGCGGCCGTCGGCGCGGAGCGGCTGCGCGAAATCATGGCCGAACTGGTCGACCGCTGCACCGACGTGGTGCACCGCTACGGGGGCACGGTGGACAAGTTCACCGGCGACGGGATCATGGCGGTGTTCGGCGCGCCCGTAGCAATGGAGGACCACGCGGTTCGCGCCTGCCTGACGGCCTTGGGAGTTCAGGAGGAGATCAAGCGGCTCGCGAGCGACGTCCGACAGCGCGACCGTGTGGACCTGCAGTTGCGGGTAGGCCTGAACTCCGGCCAGGTAATAGCGGGCGAAATCGGTTCCGGGCCGTTCCGCTACACCGCGATCGGTGAGCAAGTCGGGATGGCCCAACGGATGGAATCTGTGGCGCCCCCGGGTGAGGTGATGTTGAGCGAATCCACCGCACGTCTCGTTCAGGAAGCCGCCGTGTTGGGCGCCGCCGAGGAGGTGCACATCAAGGGCAGCGATGCCCCGGTGCTGTCCCGTCGCCTGCTCGGCATGACCGGTGGTTGGCAACGAAGCCGGTCCCTGCAGGGCGCCCTGGTAGGACGAGAACTCGAAGTTGCGACGGTCGCGGGCCTCCTGGATCGGTCCTTGAGCGGGCGGGGTTGCGTTATCTGCGTTGCTGGACCACCGGGCATCGGCAAGACGCGCCTCGCTGATGAGGCCATCGCGATGGCGCGGGGGCGCGGTTTCGAGGTGTCAGCAGTCTTCTGTGAGTCGCACACCAGCGACGTCCCCTTTGTCGTGGCGGCACGGCTACTTCGCGAAGCCGCCCGAATAACCGAGCTCGACGACGAGGCGGCGCGCACACAGGTGCGCGCCAGCGTCCCCGATGCGTCCGATGAGGATTTGCTGCTGCTGTATGACTTGATGGGCATTAGAGAACCCGAGACCCTACCCCCCACGATCCGTCCCGATGCGCGGCGCCGGCGGTTGACCGCACTGATCAACTCAATCTCGTTGACGCGCACCCAACCGGTTCTCTACGTCGTCGAGGACGTGCATTGGATCGACGAGGTCAGTGAGTCGCTGCTGGCCGAATTACTCACCATCATCCCCCGAACGCCGTCGATGGTGCTGATCACATACCGGCCCGAATACCGCGGCGTACTGTCTAATGTCCTTGGTGCACAGGCGATCTCGTTGACGCCGCTGAGTGAGTCGGAAACCGCGACGCTGCTTGACGAGTTGTTGGGCACCGATCCGTCGGTCGCCGGGATCAAGTCGCTTGTTGCCGAACGGGCGGGCGGTAACCCGTTTTTCGCACAGGAGATGGCGCGTGAGCTCGCCGAGCGCGGTGTGCTCGAGGGCGACCGTGGCGGTTTCACCTGCACGACAGACCTGGCCGACGTCACCGTTCCGGCGAGCCTGCAGGCCACCATCTCCGCGCGCATCGACCGCCTGGATCCCGATGCCAAGCAGACGTTGAACGCCGCCGCGGTAATTGGCTCGCGCTTCACGCCCGAGTTGCTCGCCGCGGTGGGCAACGCCCCTGCCCTGGACGGGCTCCTCAGCGCCGCGCTGATCGATCAGGTCCGTTTCACACCGGGGGCCGAGTTCGCGTTCCGCCACCCGCTGATCCGGGCGGTCGCCTATGAATCGCAACTGAAATCCGACCGCGCCCAGATGCACCGGCGCCTGGCAGCTGCTATCGAGGCCCGCGGGCCGGAATCCGCCGACCAGAACGCGGCGCTGATCGCCGAACATCTCGAAGCCGCAGGTGACCTTCAGGATGCTTACGGGTGGCATATGCGCGCCGCAACGTGGGCGACTTACCGCGATATCGCCGCGGCACGTCTGGGTTGGGAATCTGCAAGAAGGATCGCCGACGCATTGCCCGCCGAGGACCCGCACCGAGCAGCCATGCGGATCGCCCCGCGCACCATGCTGTGCGCGACCGCCTGGCGCGTCCGGATGAGCGTGGCCGGTGAGCGTTTTGATGAACTGCGGAGGTTGTGCACCGCCGCTGGGGACAAGGCGTCACTGGCGATCGCTATGGCAGCGCTGGTGGCTGATCACACGCACCAGGACCGCGTTGTCGAGGCTTCGCAGCTAGCTTCGGAGGCCGTGACCCTGGTCGAGTCCATCGGCGATCCCACGCTGACGGTAGCGCTGTCCTTCACGCCGATCCGCGCCAAGATGGCAAGCGGCGAGTGGTCGGAGATGCTCCGGCTGTCCCAGCGGGTCATCGACCTGGCCGCCGGTGACCCCGCCAAGGGCAACCTGCTTTTCGGGTCTCCCCTGGCCCTCGCCTACGCGCAACGGGCCATCGCCCGTTACGCACTGGGTCGCCCGGGATGGCGAGAGGACCTGCGGCGCGGGCTGACCGTGGCGCAGGGCGCCGACTCCCTGTCCTACGTCACCCTCGTGAGCTATGTGTACTCCGCGGGGATACCGGCCGGCGCGCTGCGGCCCGACGAATCCACGGTGCGGGAGATCGAGGATGCGTTAACCATCGCCGAACGATCCGGCGACAACCTCCAGTTGGGTTTCGCCTGGTTGACCCTGGGCCTTGCGCTGGTGCACCGCCACACGGATGCCGAGCGTGATCGCGGGCAGAAGTTGCTGGCGGAGGTCCACGAGGTTTTCCTGCGCGGGGGCCACTTCCTGTGCGATCTACAGCTGCTCGACGCGTATGTGGCCCGTGAGACGGCCCGCCGAGGGGATCGCGATCAAGCGATACCGCAGATGCGCGCCGCGGTCGACCATCTCGCCCGTGGCGGCCAACTCCTGTCTTGGGGAATTCCGGCGACGTCGGTTCTGGTGGAGACCTTGCTAGACCGCGGGACCGAATGTGACGTTGCCGAAGCCGGGGCCGCAATCGAGCGGTTGGCGGACGCACCGGCCGATGAGGGCCTGGCGATACGTGAAATTTGGCTGCAGCGGCTGCGCGCCCTTCTGGCGCGGGCGCGGGGCGATATGGAGGCCTACTCGCGGCTCAGAGATCGCTACCGCGACATGGCGAGAACGCTTGGCTTCGAAGGACACACCGACTGGGCCGAGGCGATGCCATAGGGCCGGCCGTCGTCAGGGGCGCGGCTGCACCTCGACACTCGGCGGCCGTGACTGCGGCTCCTGGGGTTTCGCACGAACCGATCGCCGCACCAGGCTGAACGCGACCGCGCCGCCGGCGAGGATCACGACGGCCGCGCCCGCGAACACCAACGGACGCCTGCTCCGGCGCTGCGCCCGCCGCGCGTCCTGCAGCGCCTGAGGCAGGTTCGAAACCACCTCCTGCGCGGCGGCCAACTCTTGGGCGAGCGTCTCTTGGGCCGCGGCGAGTTCCTTGGCCAGGCGCCCCTCTTGGTATTTGCGACGGAGCTGCGCTGCGGTCGACTGAGCAGACTGGACGCTCAGGCCGACGACTCCCCTGGTGACGTCCACTGGTCCCACTGTCGAGTAAGTCAGCCCGCGAGCCAGTCGCTCACGCGGGCTCAGCCGGGATTCCGCCTTTGCGCTCATCTGCCGCCTTTCTGTGCGTGCTGAACAGACTGCCAGCATAGGGACGTCGGCGGAACCGTTGTGCGCGCGACGCAGTTTCGGCGGCGGCTCGGCTTGAGCGACACCGGGTGTGGGCATGCCCCGCGCGTAATGGCAGACTCTCATGCCGTGACCAACAGCCCCCATCAGACCGCTACCGCCACGCTCCACACCAACCGCGGCGACATCAAAGTCGCCCTGTTCGGCAACCACGCGCCCAAGACCGTCGCCAACTTCGTTGGCCTGGCGCAGGGCACCAAGGAGTACTCGACCCAGAACGCATCGGGCGGGTCCTCCGGTCCGTTCTACGATGGCGCGGTCTTCCACCGGGTGATCCAGGGCTTCATGATCCAGGGCGGCGACCCGACCGGCACCGGTCGCGGCGGCCCCGGCTACAAGTTCGCCGACGAGTTCCACCCCGAACTTCAATTCGACAAGCCGTACCTGCTGGCGATGGCGAATGCGGGCCCGGGCACCAACGGCTCGCAATTCTTCATCACGGTCGGCAAGACACCCCACCTGAACCGGCGGCACACCATCTTCGGCGAAGTGACGGACCCGGAATCGCAGCGAGTGGTCGAGGCGATCGCGACGACGTCCACCGACGCCAACGACCGCCCGACCGAGCCGGTGGTCATCGAGTCGATCACCATCACGTAAGCCGGGCCACCGGCCGCTTTCGATCAGTGCGGGTGACGGCCCGCGTAACCGGCGGCGGTCAGCGCGTCGAGCACCTCGAGCGGGTCCGTCCCGAGGTCCCAGCGAGAGAACAGAACCAGCCCGCCGTCGGCGGTCTCGACCTCAAGTAGCCGGTTTTTGCGTCCGTAGCGCCGGAACTCGGTGATTCGGATGATCTTGATGTCGTCGGGTCGTAATACCTGCGTCCGGAACCATCCCCGGAGCAACAAGCCGTCGGCGGTAATTGCCAGCTTCGGCCGCGCGCGCCACGTCGCGCCCGCAAACAAGATCAGACCCACCGCGGCAATCCCCGTGAGAATCCGCCCCGGCGCGTCTGTGACCACGGTCACACTGGCGATAGCCATCAGAACACCGGCGGCCCCACAACCAGCGATTCCAGGCGTGCGCGGCTCCCACTGTGTTTGCTGCATGCGCCGTTCAGCCCCTCCCACCACGGCCTATGGAGTTATCCACAGACGCTATCAACAGTGGGGATAAATCACACGCGTGTGATTGGGGGGTGGGAATGTTGCTGGCGCGGTAACGGAGCAACCCGAAAATGAATTCATTCCGCGGCTGATGTCGCTCAGTGCCAGCGCATCGTCAGCAACAAACCCGTGATCATGAAAGCGAACGCGATGGCGTAGTTCCATGGACCGAGTTGCGCCATCCAGTTGAGGGCGGTCGGCGCCTGGCTGCCCACGGCGGCCAGCTGAAACACCATCAACCAGACGAGCCCGATCAGCATCAGGCCGACGAACAAGGCAACGAACCAGACGCTGGACGGTCCCACCTTCACCTTCACCGGCGTGCGGCTGACCGCGCCGACGGCGAAGTCGTTCTTCTTGCGGACCTTGGACTTGGGCATGATTACCTCAACAAGACGGTGAGTGGGACGGGTGCAACGATAAAGACCGCAGCTGCACGCACAGCTTGGCTACGAGACTAACTCACCCGGCACGCCGACCAGGAAATTGGAGAGCCGAATGAGCGACGGACGCCGGTCACCATGGCGCTTCGGCGTCCCGGTGGTGTGCCTGTCGGCGGGATTGCTCCTTGCGGCCACCCACGGGGTGTCCGGCGGCGCCGAGATCCGTCGCAGTGACGCCCCCCGGCTGGTCGATCTGGTTCGCGAGGCCCAAGCTTCGGTGAACCATCTCAACGCCCAACGCGACTCGCTGGCCGGCAAGATCGATGCCGCGCACGGACGGTCCTCGGATCTGGCGTTGGCGGCGATGCTGCGCCGCTCCGCCGAGCTGGCCGCCGAGGCGGACATGAACCCGGTCCACGGCCCAGGCCTCGCTGTCACGTTGGACGACGCGCCACGGGACGCCAACGGCCGCTTCCCGCGGGATGCGTCGCCCGACGACCTGGTGGTGCACCAGCAAGACATCGAGGCCGTCCTCAACGCGTTGTGGAGCGCCGGCGCGGAGGCGATCCAGATGCAGGACCAGCGCATCATCGCCACGTCCGTGCCCCGCTGCGTCGGCAACACGCTGCTGCTCAACGGGCGCACCTACAGCCCGCCCTACACGATCACCGCGATCGGCAACGCGGCCGCCATGCAAGCCGCCCTGGCCGCCGCTCCCCTGGTCACCCTGTACCGCCAGTACGTGGTCCGATTCGGGCTCGGCTACCGCGAAGAGGTCAAGCCCGACGTGCAGGTCGTCGGCCACACCGAGCCGGACCGGCTGCATTTCGCGCAGCCCATGGGAACCATCGGCTACTGATTTCCAGCGGACGGTAACCTGGCACGGTGCGGATCCTGGTCGTCGACAACTACGACAGCTTCGTGTTCAACCTGGTGCAGTACCTCGGCCAGCTGGGCGTCGAGGCCGAGGTGTGGCGCAACGACGACCCCCGGCTTACCGACGAGGCAGCCGTCGCCAAGCGGTTCGATGGTGTGCTGCTCAGCCCCGGTCCGGGCACCCCGGAACGTGCGGGCGCTTCGATCGGCCTGGTGGGCGCGTGTGCCGCCGAGCGCACCCCGCTGCTTGGGGTCTGCCTCGGACACCAAGCCATCGGCGTCGCCTTCGGCGCCACCGTGGACCGCGCGCCCGAGCTGCTGCACGGCAAGACCAGCAACGTCTTCCACACCAATACCGGTGTGCTGGAAGGGCTTCCGGATCCGTTCACGGCAACGCGCTACCACTCGCTGACCATCCTGCCGGAGTCGCTGCCCCCGGTGCTGGAGGTGACGGCGCGCACCCGCGGCGGCGTCATCATGGGGGTGCGGCACAGCGAGTTGCCAATTCACGGTGTCCAGTTCCATCCGGAGTCGATCCTGACCGAGGGCGGCCACCGGATGCTGGCGAACTGGCTCGCCTACTGCGGGTGGGCCCGCAACGACACACTGGTCCGCCGGCTCGAGAACGAGGTGCGGGCCGCGGTGCAGCCCTATTTCCCGGCCGAACCGGCGGCTACTGGCCGAACTTCAGCGTGATGATCCCGTCGCGGTTGCACCCGGTGCCGGCCGGCGGGTTCTGATACACCACCCGGTGGGACTGCGAGCCACCCGCGTCCACGTCGGGCCCCTTGTCCAGCACCCCCGTCCAACCCAGCGCCCGTAACCGCGGCTCGGCGTCCGCCCAGAACATGCCGCTCAGGTCGGGCATCACGAACTGGTTGCCTTTGGACACCTGTAGCTCGATCACCGAATCCACCGGAACCACCTGGCCCTTAGGCGGATTGGTGCCGATCACCTCACCGGCCGGCCGGTTGCTGTCCACCTGTGCCTGGGTGACCTTGGTGAAGCCGTAGACGGTGAGATTCTTCTGCGCGACGTCGACGGTCTGACCCGCTACGTCGGGCACCTGCTTGGTCTCCGGCCCCGAGCCGACGATGACGGTGATGACGTTGGTGATCGCCGACGTCTGGTTGGCCGGCGGGTTGGTGCCGATGACCTTGCCAAGCAGCTCCGGGCTCGACGGTGAATTGGCCTGCTTGAACTTGCTGAAGCCGGCGGCCTTGAGCTTGCTGACCGCGTCGGAGTAACCCAACGAGGACACGTCGGGCACTTCGCGTTGCTCGGGACCGGTCGAGACGTTGATGGTGACCTCGTCGCCCGCGCTCACCGAGGCGTTGGCCCCGGGGTCGGTGCTGATGACGTGGTCGGGCGGGATCGTCGAATCGGGCTTTTGCAGGGTGCGCGTCTTGAAGCCGCGGTTCTGCAGCGCGGCAATGGCATCGGCGGAGACCTGGCCCCGCACGTCGGGCACCTGCACATCGCGGGTGGTGCCGCCGAGGGTGTTGAAGGCGATGACGACGACGATCGTCAACACCGCCAGCGCGGCGACCGCGACGATCCAGCGCCCGACCGAACCGCCGTTGCGGTCGTCGATGCGACGCAGGGGTTGCCGGGGCAGCGCGTCGGTGCGCGGGCCGGGCAGGTTTCCGCCCGTCGCCAGTAGCGAGCTCCGGTCGGCGTCGGTGAGGACCTTGGGCGCCTCGGGCGGTTCGCCGTTGTGCACCCGCACCAGATCGGCGCGCATCTCCGCGGCGGTCTGATAGCGGTTGTCCGGGTTCTTGGCCAGCGCCTTGAGCACGACGGCGTCGAGGTCGGCGGAGATGCCCTCGTGCCGGTGCGACGGCGGAATCGGGTCTTCCCGCACGTGCTGGTAGGCGACGGCGACCGGCGAGTCGCCGGTGAAAGGCGGTTCGCCCGTAAGGATTTCGTAGAGTACGCAACCCAGCGAGTAGACGTCGGACCGGGCGTCCACGGTATCGCCGCGGGCCTGCTCGGGCGACAGATACTGGGCCGTCCCGATCACCGCCGCGGTTTGGGTGACGCTGTTGCCGCTGTCGGCGATCGCGCGCGCGATGCCGAAGTCCATCACCTTGACCGCATTGGTGTTGCTGATCATGATGTTCGCCGGCTTGACGTCGCGGTGGATGATGCCGTTCTGGTGACTGAAGTTCAGCGCCTGGCACGCGTCGGCAATGATCTCGATGGCCCGTCGCGGGGGTAGCGGCCCGTCGGTATGGACGATGTCGCGCAGCGTGACACCGTCGACGTACTCCATGACGATGTACGGCAGGGGGCCCGTCGCTGTCTCCGCCTCGCCGGTGTCGTAGACCGCGACGATCGAGGGGTGATTGAGGGCGGCGGCGTTTTGCGCCTCGCGGCGGAACCGCAGATAGAAGCTCGGATCGCGGGCCAGGTCGGCGCGCAGCACTTTGACCGCGACATCGCGGTGCAACCGGACGTCGCGGGCCAGGTGAACCTCGGACATACCCCCGAATCCGAGGATTTCGCCCAGTTCATAGCGGTCAGACAGGTGTTGAGGGGTGGTCATCGTGGCATCTCGTGTCGGGCCGGTGATGCGCTGAGCGTCGGTGGTTCACCCCGCCCGTACTCGGCCGGCCCTCGTTGCAGTCCAGAATTACTTATCGTCCCGCGATCCGTCCAATTGAGCCGTGGTGCGGAGCCGCTCGGGGTATTGCTCGCCGGCGGCGGGGGCGGACTGCCGGTGTCGGTGACCGTCGGCGGCGGGGGTTGCTGCTGGGTGTCCGCGCGGGAGTTGATGACGATGAGCACCGCGATGATGATGGCCAGCGTTCCGAGCACCCCGGCGGCCCACAGCAATGCCCGCTGACCCGACGAGAAGGTGCGCCGCGCCGGGGGCGGCCGATGACCGCCGGTGGCCGGCCGGGATCGGCGCGGCGCCGCGCTCCGGGTGCTCGGCACGGCGGCCGCCCGGGTCGTCGGGCTGGACGGAATCGCCGCCGGCGATGCCCTACCGGGGGGCGGTGACTGGCTGGGTCGCGGCGGACGGCGGCCGGCGCGCACCGCCGCCACGGCGTCGGCGAACGGGCCGCCGCTGCGGTAGCGCATCGCGGGATTCTTGACCAGCGTGATCTCGATGAGTTCCCGCACGTTGGGCGGCAGCTCCGCGGGCAGCGGCGGCGGGGGCTCCTTGATGTGCTTCATCGCCACGGTCAAGGCGCCGTCACCGGTGAACGGCCGCTTGCCCGACACCACCTCGTAGCCGACGACGCCGAGGGAGTACACGTCGCTGGAGGGGGTCGCGTCGTGGCCGAGGGCCTGTTCGGGGGCGATGTACTGGGCGGTGCCCATCACCATCCCCGTCTGGGTGACGGGCGCGGCGTCGACCGCCTTGGCGATACCGAAGTCGGTGATCTTCACCTGGCCGGTCGGGGTGATCAGGATGTTGCCCGGCTTGACGTCGCGGTGCACCAAGCCGGCGGCGTGCGCGACCTGCAGGGCCCGGCCGGTCTGCTCGAGCATGTCCAGGGCATGCCGCAGCGACAGCCGGCCCGTGCGCTTGAGCACCGAGTTCAGCGGCTCGCCGTTCACCAACTCCATCACCAGGTAGGCGGTGCGGCCCTCCCCGTCCAGCTGGCTCTCGCCGTAGTCGTGGACCTGGGCGATGCCGGGGTGATTGAGCATCGCGGTGGTGCGGGCCTCGGCGCGGAACCGCTCGATGAACTCCGGGTCCTGGGAGAACTCCTGTTTGAGCACCTTGACCGCGACGCGCCGGCCAAGCCGGCTGTCCACCGCCTCCCAGACCTGGCCCATGCCGCCGGTGGCGATCAGGCGCTGCAGGCGGTATCTGCCAGACAGCGTCACACCAACTCGCGGGCTCATGGTCCTCCCTGTAGCGCGGCTTGGATCACAGCCCGTCCGATCGGCGCGGCGAGTGCACCTCCCGTCGCGGACAGGCGGTCGCCGCCATTCTCTACCAACACTGCCACGGCGACTCTTGGCGTCTGCGCGGGCGCGAAGGCGATGTACCACGCGTGCGGCGGCGTATTACGCGGATCGGTGCCATGCTCTGCGGTACCCGTCTTGGATGCGATCTGCACGCCGGGAATGGCCCCTTTCTGCTGTGCGACCTTCTCGGCGCCGACCATCAGCTCTGTCAGCTTAGCGGCGACCTGGGGTGACACCGCGCGGCGCTGCTGATAGGGGACCGTGGTGCTGATGTTGGCCAGGTCCGGGCCCTTGAGGCTGTCGATCAGGTAGGGCTGCATCGTGACGCCGTCGTTCGCGATGGTCGCCGCGACCTGGGCGTTCTCCAGCGGTGTCAGCGCGACGTCCTTCTGGCCGATGCTGGTCATGCCCAGCGCCGCGGCGTCGGGAATGATCCCGACGGTTGACTCGGCCACCTGTAGCGGGATGACGTTGGGGGTGGTGTCCAGGCCGAACGCGCGCGCCATGCTGCGCAGCGCGTCCGATCCGGTGTGCATGCCGAGCTGGACGAACGCGGTGTTGCACGACAGGGCGAACGCTTGCTTGAGCGACACCGTGGGCTCGTTGCCACAGGGCTGGCCGCCGTAGTTCTCCAACGTCGCGGTGCTGTCGGGCAGCACGATGGAGGACGCCGCGGTCAACTGCTCGGCGTCGGTCGCCCCGGCCTGGAGTGCGGCCGCGGTGGTGATCACCTTGAACGTGGACCCGGGCGGGTAGGTCTCCGAGATGGCGCGGTTGGTCAGCGGATTGTCGGGGTCGTCGCGAAGCCGCTGCCATGCTTGCGCCTGCACCTGGGGATCGTGCGACGCCAGCAGATTGGGGTCATAGGACGGCGATGACACCATGGCCAAGATCTTGCCGGTGGAGGGCTCGAGAGCGACGACGGCGCCCTTGCAGGGTCCACCGCACCCCTGCTGCATCGCGTCCCAGCCGGCCTGCTGGACCCGCGGTCTGATGGTGGTGTCGACGTTGCCGCCGCGCGGATCGCGACCGGTGAAGAAATCGGCCAGCCGGCGCCCGAACAGCCGCTCGTCGGAACCGTTCAACAATGGGTCCTCGGCGCGCTCCAGGCCCGTGCTGGAATAGCGCAGCGAGTAGAAGCCGGTGAGCGGCGCGTAGACGGCCGGGTTCGGGTAAACCCGCAGAAAGCGGAAGCGGCTGTCGGTGGCCACCGAATAAGCCAGCAACTGGCCGCCGGCAACGATCTGGCCGCGTTGACGCGAGTACTCGTCGAGCAGGACACGCTGATTGCGCGGGTCGGCGCGCAGCGAGTCGGCGGCGAACACCTGCGTCATCGTGGCGTTGAGCAGCAAGAGCACGATCAGCGCCATGACGGTGATCGAGATGCGGCGCAGAGAGGTGTTCATACCTTCTCGATTACCTCGGTCTTGGCCGCCGCGATCGGCGAGTCCTTGCGCTCACGGCCGCGTAAGGGATGCCGGGCGCTGTTGGAGATGCGCGCGAGGATGGCCAGCAACACATAATTCGCCAGCAACGACGATCCGCCGTAGGACATCCACGGGGTGGTCAGACCGGTCAGCGGGATGAGTTGCGTGACGCCGCCCACGACGATGAACAGCTGGATCGCCAGGGTGGAGGCCAGGCCCGCGGCCAGCAGCTTGCCGAAGCTGTCCCGCGTCGCGATCGCGGTCCGCATGCCGCGCACGATGACGATGGTGTAGAGCATCAAGATGCTGGCGAGCCCGACGAGCCCGAGTTCTTCACCGAACGCGGCGATGATGAAGTCCGTCGACGCGGCAGGCACGGTGTCGGGTTGCCCGTTTCCCAGCCCGGTGCCGAAGATGCCGCCGGTGGCGAAACTGAACAGGGACTGGACGATCTGGTAGCCGCTGCCGTCGGGGTCGGAGAACGGGTCCCACCACATCTGCACCCGGACCCGCACATGCGCGAAGACGAAATACGCGATGACGCTGCCCACCGCGAACAGCACCAGGCCGATCACCACCCAGCTAAAGCGTTGTGTCGCAAGGTAAACCACCACCAGAAAGGACGCATACAGCAGCAGCGAGGTACCGAGGTCCTTTTCGAAGACCATCACGCCGATCGAGGTCACCCAGGCGGCCAGCAGGGGTGCGAGGTCGCGCGGGCGCGGCAGGGTCAGGCCCATGAAATGCTTGCCGACGCTGGTGAACAGGCCCCGCTTGGCGATCAGCACGGCGGAGAAGAAGATGAGCAACAAGATCTTGGAGAATTCTGCGGGCTGAATCGAGAACCCCGGGAAGCGAATCCAGATTTTCGCGCCGTTCTGTTCGGACAGCGATGCCGGCAGCAGCGCGGGAATCACCAACAGCACCAGGCCGGTGATTCCGCAGATGTAGCCGTACCGCGCCAGCTGCCGATGGTCTTTGAGAAACGTGACCACAAGTGCGAACGTGACGACCCCGACCAGGGTCCACAGCATCTGCTGGGTGGCGCTGGGGTGGTGGCGGCCGCTGAGCTGGTTGTCGACCAGGTCGAGCCGATGGATCATCACCAGGCCAAGTCCGTTGAGCAACGCCACAATTGGCAACAGCAGCGGATCGGTATAGGGGGCGAATCGCCTGATGGCCAGGTGCGCCGACCCGAACACGAGCATGAACACCAGCCCGTAGCTGATTACGTTCCAACGCAATTCGCGGTCCTGGTTCGCCTCCACGATCAGCAACGCGGCGACGGTGATCGCTGCGGCGAAGCACAGCAGCAGCAGCTCGGCGTTGCGACGGGTGGGCAGCGGAGGTGTGACCGCGACGGGCGGTTGGAGTTGGGTCGTCATGCCACCGTCCGGCAGTCAATGCCCGGTTGCGGTGGAGGCGCTGGAAGCGCGGTGACCGTTTGGGAAGTGGTCGTGGGGCCCACCGGCGACGTGGTCGCGGGGCCGGCTGTGGTGCTGGTGGGGCCGGAAGAAGCGGTGGTCGGTGCGGTGGTGGGTGCTGGCGATGCCGCGACACTTGATTCGGGGGTGCCGCTCCCGGTGGGCGGGGCGCCCGGCGGCGAAGTCGCGCGCGGCGATGGACAAGTAGGAAGCAGGTATTCGGCCAGCAACTGTCGTAACTGGGACTCGGCCTGGTCCAGGCTTCCACCGGGCAGCCCGGTCTGAACCTGAACCTGTCCGGGCCGGCGAAGGTCGCGCAGCGTCATCGGCTGACAGTTCGGATGACCGGATTCGCCGTAACCGATCAGGGAGAGTTCGTTGCGCGCGCTCAGGCAGGCCACCAGGTACGGCTGCTGCAGGGGCACGCCCAACAGCGACCCCTGAATGCCGCGGACGACCGATACCTTGCCGTCGTATTCGGCGACGTAATAATTGCGCTGGATGACCCACCATCCGATGGCCATGCCCGAGAGAACAACCAACAACGCCAGTGTCACGACGAAGAACATCCGCCGCCTGGGCCATCGCGGTCGGGCGGGTGTTTCCGGTTGTGGCGCAACACGTTTGGCGGCCTCTTCACGGGGCCTGATGGCGGAGGCGCGGCCCGCGGAGGTGTTGGGCAACGTCATCTGGTCGTCGTCGCCAGAAACCGCGCCTGCCAGAATCGGTTGGGTTTGGCCGTAGTCGTAGTCGACGACGTCGGCGACCACCACCGTCACGTTGTCCGGGCCGCCGCCGCGCAACGCCAGCTCGATGAGGCGGTAGGCGGCTTCGGCCACGTCGGGGATCTGCAGCGCCTCGAGGATGGTTTCGTCACTCACCGGATCGCTGAGCCCATCGGAGCAGAGTAGGTAGCGATCACCGGCGCGCGCCTCGCGCATGGTCAGGGTCGGCTCGACCTCATGTCCGGTCAGCGCGCGCATGATCAGCGACCGCTGCGGGTGGCTGTGTGCCTCTTCGCGGGTGATTCGGCCCTCGTCAACGAGGGTCTGGACGAACGTGTCGTCCTTGGTGATCTGGGTGAGTTCACCGTCGCGCAGCAGATACCCGCGCGAGTCGCCGATGTGTACCAAGCCAATTCGGTCGCCCGCGAACAGGATTGCGGTGAGCGTCGTGCCCATCCCCTCGAGCTCGGGCTCGGCCTCCACCTGCGCGGCGATGGCCGCGTTACCCGAGCGCACCGCGGTGTCGAGCTTGGCGAGCAGGTCGCCGCCGGGTTCGTCGTCGTCGAGATGGGCCAGCGCGGCGATCACCAGCTGAGAGGCCACTTCGCCGGCGGCGTGACCGCCCATGCCGTCAGCCAGGGCGAGCAGCCGCGCGCCGGCGTAGACGGAGTCTTCGTTATTCGCGCGCACCAGGCCGCGATCGCTGCGCGCGGCATATCGCAGAACCAGGGTCACGGGCGCAACTCGATCGCCGTTTTGCCGATTCGAATCGGCGTTCCTATTGGAACTCGTACCGCAGTGGTCACCTTTGCCCTGTCAAGGTAAGTGCCGTTGGTCGATCCTAGATCCTCGACATACCATTCCGAACCGCGCTGAGATAGCCGGGCGTGCCGCGTCGAGGCGTAGTCGTCGGTGAGCACCAGGGTTGAGTCGTCGGCTCTTCCGATCAACACCGGCTGCCCGCTGAGTGTGATGCGCGCGCCCGCCAACGCCCCCTCGGTCACCACCAGGTAGCGCGCGGCATGGCGCCGCTGCCGCGAAGGCAGCAGGGTGCTGCGCAGCGCCAACCCGCGGCGCACCATGACGGCACCGGTGGGCGCGTAGATATCGGTCCGCAAGATCCGCAGCACGGACCAGATGAATACCCACAACAACATTAAAAATCCGGCACGCGTCAGCTGCAGTACGAGTCCCTGCATCTGGCGTCCTTTCCGTCCTGCGTCGTCCCCCTGGCGCCCGTGACCCCGAGTACATCGGCAACGTCACGATACTTGGACGGCGGTCGACGCGGGGCGAAGCACGGCAGCGTTGAGCCCAGCGCGTTTAGTGGATCCGGACGATGATCTCCGAGTGGCCCAGACGGATGACGTCGCCGTCCGCCAACTGCCACTCCTGCACCGGGGCGTTGTTCACCGTGGTGCCGTTGGTCGAGTTCAGGTCCGAAAGGAGGGCGACCTGCCCGTCCCAGCGGACCTCGAGGTGACGCCGTGACACCCCGGTGTCGGGCAACCGGAATTGCGCGTCTTGTCCACGGCCGACGATGTTGGAGCCCTCACGCAGCTGATAGGTCCGGCCGCTGCCGTCGTCGAGCTGGAGGGTGACCGTCGTTCCGGCCGCGCCATAGCCGCCGCCGTAACCGCCGTAGCCACCGGCCGGCTGCCCGTAGTCGGCCGGCTGGCCATACTCACTCGGCTGGGCGTACTCGGCCTGCGGGCCATATTCGTAGTCGCGTTGGGCGGGCTCGGCGTATCCACCTTGACCGGGGTATCCCCCGCCCGGCACGTTCTCGGCGTACTGCGTGTAATCCCCGGGGCCGTAGTCCTGCCGGCCGTATCCGCCGCCCTGCTGGTAGCCCTGCTCGTAACCGGCGCCCTGCTCGTAGCCGCCACCCTGCTCGTAGCCGCCGCCCTGCTCATACCCGGCCCCCTGCTCGGGGTAGGCCGGCCGCTGCTCGGGCGGAGCGTAACCACCCTCCTCGGGGCGGGCCGGTCCGCGCCCGTATTCGCCGTACCCGCCGTAGCCCTGCTGGCCGCCGCCAGGCTGACCGCCGGCAGGAGGTGGGTACCCACCGCCCTGGCGGTAGCCCTGGTCGTACCCTTGGCCGCCGTACCCGCCGGGCGCAGGAGGACGCTGCTCGTACTGGGGCGGGTAACCGCCCTGGCCCTGCTCGGGGTAGCCGCCTTGACCGCCTTGATAGCCGCGCTGTTCGGGGTAGCCGCCTTGGCCGCCCTGGTAGCCGCGTTGCTCGGGGTAGCCGCCGCCGCCAGGGCCTGGGTAACCACCTTGCTCGGGGTAGCCGCCCTGCTGCTCGGGGTAGCCGCCCTGCTCGGGGTGGCGGGGTGGCGGATAGCCCTGCTGCGGCGGATAGCCGCCCTGCTCGGGCGGATACCCACCACGCGGATCAGGTCCCCCCTGCGGTTCCGGGCCACCCTCTTGCGGACGCCCGTAGCGGTCGTCGTAATACTCATCGCTGGGCCGCCCCGGCCCCTGAGCCCCGCGGTAGCTCGAATCGTCAGTCATTGGTGCTACTCCTCGTTCTGCGCCGAACGCACTATTTGATTGTGGCCGGACGGGATCGTTGACCGTCGGGCGGGGCTGCACATCGGGGTTGACAGCACCACGGGCGCGGTACTGGCCGGTTCGCAGGTTCGACGACTGCTCGAACCGGACGACCACCTCACCATACGTTTGCCACCCCTGTTCATGGATGTAGTCGGCCAAGTACCTAGCGAAAGCGCCCGACGTGAGATCGGGGTCGGCGCCCACCTTCTCGAAGTCGTGCCTACCGAGGGTAATGATGTATTCGTTGGGGGCCAAAAGGCGATTGCCCTGCAGCGTCTGAACACCGTCGCGGGCTTCGCGGCGCAGCAGGGCCTCGACCTCCTGCGGAACGATCGAGCCGCCGAAAACCCGGGCGAACGCGTTGTCGACGGTCGCCTCGAGCTTGCGCTCGATCCGCGCCGCCAGCCCCCGTTGGCTACTCATGCGCTGGCGTTCGCCCGCACTTGCCACGGCATGTCGCTGGCGCGCGGCAAACGATTCACGCGGTGCGTTCCCACTCCAGCATGGTATCGGGACAGCGCGATACAGCGGCACCGTCGAAACTCTGAGAACTGCGTCGGCCCTGTTCAGACGCGTTGTCCCCCAGCGCCCCACGGCGCCCAGGCCCGACCAGGCGGGTTGGGGAATGCGGCTATTAGAGTGGTATGGTCCACCGGTTGTTTTCCGGGCGAGTGGCGGAATGGCAGACGCGCTGGCTTCAGGTGCCAGTGTCCTTCGGGACGTGGGGGTTCAAGTCCCCCTTCGCCCACATTTGAGCGGCTCCCCCGAGCCGCATGCGTTGAGGTCACGGGCTCCGCAAGGGGCTCGTGGCCTTTGTGCTTTCCGGACCGTGTTCTTCAGGGCGCAACCACGTCCTCAGCGCAGCCGGCCGTCGCCGTGTTCGTCGTCGCCCTCATCGTCCCGGTAGGCCCACTCGGGAAGCGGTGTATTCGGCATAGCGCCGTGCGCCGAGGCCTCGTAGCCGGGTTGGGCGCCGCCCCCCTTCCACCGCGGATCCGATCTGTTCTCCCGGGAACGCCTAATCGCGCGGGCGATCAGAGCTCCGGTTCCTACGACGATGAAGGCGATCAACGCAACTTGAGGACGAGCAACAACAGCGCCATATCTCTTTGGCCCCCTAAACCCGCGCCGGCGTAGTGAATTGACGGCCCCGTTCCCGTTAGTAGCGTAATTGCCAGCTCAGGAGGGGTGGCAATGGTTGTCGCGGCTATACGCTCGGGTTCGGCGCACTCTCAGGCTTCGCGGCCCACGAGGCGAGATCGGCATAACGCCGCGCTGCCACGGGCGGTGCTATGGGCCTGCCGTACATAGACATTGATGCGCTGATCGCTGAGGCCGGCGGTGACCCATGGGCGATCAACCGCAGCCTGCAGGCCGGCGATCCATTGCAGATCTCCAATCTGGCCGCGGCCTTTCGCGAGGCCGGTCGTTGCACTGCAGAGGCAGACCACGCGTTCGAGCAAGCCCGCAACCGTTTCGACGCCGCCTGGAACCATCAGACCGGCGACCACCCGATCAACGACACCGCCGAAGTGCAGCGGGTGACGAAAACCTTGGGAGCGCAGTCCCTTCAATTACCCAAGATCGGTGCCGACCTGGAGAACATCGCCGCCGCCCTGGCCGAAGCGCAACAAGCCGGCGCCGCACAGATCGCCAAGTTGGACTCCGAGCTGCAGGGGATCTCCAACTTGCTGTGCCAAGCCGCCGCGATGTTGCAAGACAAACACCTCAGCGCTGCGGACGTGGATGCCCTGCACGCCTTCATCAGAACCTGTGAAGAAGATGCCTTGCGGGACACGAAAGCCGCTCTCGCTCAGATGTTGTCGATCCGCAACGGCTACTCCAATTCTCTGCAGAAATCTCTGGATGGATTGCACACCGATGGCTACGACGGGGCCCCGCTGCATGGCCTCGATAGTGACGGCGTAGCCCCGCCGTCGGAGGAACAGCGCAATGCGCTCGCCAACATTCGGCAGATCACCGACCAGGCGGTGGTGGATCAGATGGGCAAGGTGCGTGCCGCGCAGACTGCCCTGGACAAGGCTATGGCTGACCTCTACACGCACGGGCCCGGCTCTCCGGAAGGAGAAGCAGCCAGTGCCCGACTTCCCAAGCTCAAGGCCGATCTGGCCAAAGCCCTCGACGACCTGGGAAAGATCCCCAACTACAACAGCATCGATCCGGCGTCGGTGAGCACCACTCCCGACGGCCATTTCATGTTCACCTACAAAGTCGACGGCCAGCCTGTGCAGGTTTTCGGCCAGCTCAAGGACGGCACGGGCGAATTCTTCGATCAAGCGACCGGCACGTCCTATGCGTTCAGCGGCGGCAAGTTGACCGGCATGCGCACACCGGATCCCGGGAAGGTGGAAGCCACCCCCGAGCCGCTGTGGAGCGCCATCACGCTGGCCGTCGGCGGGCCTGAACTCAAGGCCGGCGGAGAGGTGGCCTGGCAGGGCCTGAAGACACTCTTCAGTCGTGAAGCGCTGCAGGGCCTTTCCGCCGACAACGTCCTCCCCCGGGCACTAAGCGCGGCCGAGATCCGCGCGGCAATTGCCGAAGCGGACCTTCCCCCGCATGGGTCGCCAATCCCGGACGTCGGCGGGCAGCCCGTGCCGGGCGCCGCCCACCCCGGTCCGCCACCTGTCGTCGAGCATGCGCCGCACCCGGGTGGTGGTGAGGTTCCCGCCGAACATGCCCCCGCGGGTCCGCATGTACCTGTGGCGCCGGACATCCCCCCGCCGCCTGTTGTGATCGACCCAGCGCATCCAGAGTTCATCCTGGACAACCCGCTGAGCTACATGACGCCAGAGCTGCGAACGTTGTCGGAGCAACACTTGACCGGAAGCGGCGAAACCGTCCTCGGCCCATTTAGACCACCGGACGGAGGCCTCTCCTACATTGATGTCGCGCAGCAACGTGGAGCCAGCTACTTCGACCTGGGCCCAGTGTGGAACTCCTTGACGCCAACCGAGCAACTGGCAGCAAATCAGCATGTACTCGACGTGGCTATCGCTAATCGGGACACGATCAGGTTATCGGTTCCCTTCGACGAGATCAGACCAACTACGTTTACTGGTGCTGAGCTCCGATATCTCGAATCTCACGGCTATCAGCAGATCGACGACTTTACGTTTGTTCCACCACGATCAGGAGGTCGCTGATGAGGGCCCTGCTGGAATTTTTCTTGGTGTACTTCGACTTCCTGTATCTCGACCCACGCTACCGAATCACCGATTCTGAGACCGCGGCGGACGGAGCCAATGCTTCATTGACCCTGACTGGACCCACGCTCACATGGGCGTTGACCAATGAGCGCGGGCAAATGCAAATTGCGGTTGCACCGACACATCTCTTGACGCCTCGAAATTGGTTCTGGGTGTCGCTTATCAAGCAATATCTTGACAAGGAAGCGGAAATTCGATATCTGCCGGCTCCGGACGAATCGCACTGGATGCGCGAGAATGGCGACCGCGTCGAACAACTCTTTTCGGATGCTTCTAATCTGGAAGCTATCTGTGATGACATAAAGGTGCTGCGCCGCAGCAATGCGAACACCTACTGGTCAACGTGGCGGAAACAACAAGGACTTAACTGAGCTCGGCCCAGATACAAGGTTGGCAGACCCAAGGAAGCCGAATGAAGACCTTATTAGAGATCTTTATAATGCACTTTGAGTTCTTATATGCGGATTCTCGCTACCGCATCACAGACTCAGCGACGTCAGGCGTTTCAACGATCAATGCAAGCCTTACGCTCCGGGGCCCCATCCTTAGCTGGGATGTAGCCAATGACCGAGGCACAATTACGATAGCTGTCGCACCAACTCAGGGAGCAGAGTCGCCCGATAAGTGGTTCGACGCAGCGCTCATTCGCCAGCACCTCGATCACTACGACTCAACGAAGCTTGTCCCCCTGGAGGCGACAGTGGCATGGGTGCGCGACAACATAGGCCGGGTCGAAAACCTATTCGTAGACGAACAAGCCGCTCGCGCTTGCGAGGAGCTCAACGCGCTTGCACAGCTACGCGCAACCAGGTTGTTCGGTCCCCCGAGCCAAAACTGACAAAACCTCGGCTACGACGACCGCACCCACCGCTGAATCTCCGGCGTAACGGCGTCGGTGATGTCGTCGAATTCGGGATGCTTCTTGAGGACCGTGCCGATCATCGAGCACACGGGGACGATCCGCTTGCCTTCGCCGCGAGCCTCGTTGAGCGCCTCCTCGACGAGGATGGTCGCCAGGCCGCGTCCGCCATACGCTGGGTCGATTTCGGTGTGGTAGAAGACGCGCTGGTCGCCGCGGTCGGCGAAGTCGGCGAGGCCGACCTGCTTGCCTTCCACGGCAATGGTGTACCGGCCCTCCTCGAGGCTGACGGTCGCTTCTGCTCCGGTCTTATCGGCGGTCATGGTTGCTTTCCTTTCGTTGCGGTCCTTGTCGAGGCCGCAGCCGAGTGGTCGGCAGCGGCGGGGCGGGCAATCGGGTGAGCGAACCCCGATAGCCGTGGACGGCGCCGAATCGTTCGTCGCCGTCCTCCCATAGTTCGCGGTAACCCACGATGTCGTCGTGGCTTCGCCCGACGAAGTTCCACCACATCACTATGTCTTCAGTGAACGGTGTGCCGCCGAGCAGGAGTACCCGGGCGGGCCGATCCCCCACGTTGCGCAGGTGCAGCGACGAAGCGCCGGGGCTCAGGTAGGCGAGCTCGGCAACCGCCAGCGGGGTCTCCTCCACACGCACGGCGCCCAGATCGCAGAGCACACCGTGCTCGTATGCCGGGTCGACACCGATGTCGAGGCGAGCGCCGGCGTCGAGATCGATCTGCGCGCCCAGTACCGGTGTGAAGGTATGCACCGGCGACCGGCTGCCGGCCAGTCCGCCGAGGAACACCCGCGCCGTCGCGCCGGCCAACGACACCGGCTCGGGCACGTAGTGGGCGAAATCGCGGCCGGTGTCGCGATCGGAATCGGGAAGCGCCACCCAGAGCTGGACACCGTGCAAGGCTGACGGCGACGTCACCGACACCTCGGAATGACCGATACCGGCACCCGCAGTCATGAGGTTGAGCTCGCCTGGCCGCACTGCCGCATGCACCCCGGCGCTGTCGTTGTGCTCCACTTCCCCACTGAACAACCAACTGACCGTTTGTAATCCGGTGTGCGGATGAGGTGGAACGTCCATGCGCGCCGACGTCGGGCCGTAATGGTCGATGAAACACCATGCCCCGATCAGCGAACGGTTCCGTTGCGGAAGCGTGCGCTGCACCCGCATGGCCCGCGGGCCGCCCAGTGGGACCTCCCTGGGCGCCAGCACCTCGGTGCCCACGCCTGGCGAGGTAGCGCCGGCGAGTTCGACGGGTGTCGACTCAAGGTTGCTCATGGTCCACTCGACCGTACCCAGACCCCGTTACTTGCTTGGCGGTCGGAGCACCTTCATGGCCAGCCGCATGACGGGTTCGGGCACCCGGTCCTGCATGGAAAGCGCTGTATCGGCGACACGGGAGCGTAGCGGGGTGCCGCGACCGAAAACCCGGTTCAGCGGGCCGCCGGACGGCTCGAGCACCACATGCAGTGGCGGCGTGCCGACGGCGGCACCCAGCGCGTTCGCGATCACCATCCGCTGAATCTCGCTCGTGCCCTCAAAAATAGTGTATAGCTTGGCATCCCGATACCACTTCTCCACGGGGTGATCGGTGATGTAGCCCCAGCCGCCCATGGTTTGAATGGCGCGCTCGGTGGCTTTGACGGCGACCTCGCTGGCGGCCATCTTCGACATCGAGCCTTCCCCGCGCTCGAAGGGAACGTTGTTGGCTGCCATCCACGACGCCCGCCAGGTCAAGAGCCGCGCCGCGTCGATCTGGGTGGCCAACTCCGCCAGCGGGAAGGCGATGCCCTGGTTGTCGATGATCGGTCCGCCGAACGCCTCGCGCTCCGTGGCGTACGCCGTCGCGTACTCGAGCGCCGCGCGCGCGATCCCGATGGCCTGCGCGGCGACCATCGGCCGCGTCTGCTCGAACGTGCCCAACGTCGCTGAGCCCGATCGCTGGGCGCCCGCAACCACCTCGCGGGCTTTGGCGAGTTTGTGCTCTAGTTTGTCCTGTCCCCCAAGCAAATTGGCGCCCGGTACGCGGACGCCTTCGAACAACAACTCCGCGGTGTGTGACGCACGGCAGCCGAGCTTGTCCAGCTTGCGCACGAGCTTGAGCCCGGGCGTGCCACCGGGCACCACAAACAATGCCTGACCACGATGGCCTAGTTCCTCGTCGACCACCGCGTTGACCACGTGCACGTTGGCGATCCCGCCGTTGCCGATCCACATCTTGTGGCCGTCGATGATCCAGTCGTCACCGTCGCGGCGCGCGTGAGTGCGCAGATTTCGTACGTCGCTGCCGCCCTCGGGTTCCGAGATCGCCAGGGCGGCAAGCTTGAGATCGCCCGGGGTGCCGAAGCATTCGGGCGCCCATTCCAACATCTGCTCCGGAGATGCTGCCTGCCCGATCGCCGAAAGGGCCAGCGCTGGCATCACGATCGCCAACCCGATCCCCGCGCAGCCCCAAAACAGCTCCTCCATGAACATCGGCAACGAGAGGCCGGTGGGATCGCCGATCAGGTCGCGGTAGAACAAGGGGCTGTAAAAGCCGCGCTCGGCCGCCTCCTCCAGGACCGGCCACGGAAACTCCTGCCGTTGGTCGTAGTGGAGCGCCACCGGGCGGATCACTTCTTCGGCGAACTCGTGCGTCCGCCGGGCGAGGTCGTGCTGCGCCGCCGTCGGGGTCAGGTCGAACGTCATGGATCCCGCCTCTGGGTCGACTGACTCGTTCGTGCCGAAGCTCTACCCCGTTGGGTGAGTTAGCAAACGGCCATACCCAGGACGGAGCGTCAGGCCGCGGAACGAGGCCCCACTTGCGCCAGGGGCAGGTGCAAAACCACCGCGGTCACCGGAACGGCCTCATGCTCGTGGTTGGCGAGCAGGGCCGCATTCTCCGGTAGCTGGCGTGAGTTGATCTCGCCGGACGCGATGCGCCGCAGGACGTCGTGGGCCTGGGCAAGCTGCTCGCGCTTGCGGTATTGACCCCCGGGAAGTTTGACGCCGGCCCACACGCCGTACTCCTCGCGGTGCGCGATGGCATGTTGGGCGCACCGACGCTGCTGCGCGAGCGGGCAGCGCCGCAGGCACTGAATGCGCGCCTCGACGGCCGACCGCTCGTACGCACGGGCCTTCGCCGCGCCGTCGCCACCGTCGTCGTCGGGGTAGCCGAACCACAGTTCCGGGTTGGTAGCGCAGGGGTGTCCCATGTCGGTCTCCTTGTCGAGCTTGAAACGTAGGCAAAAGCGTATACAGACATGGCGCCCGAGCGCAAGAGAAACGAGACGAAAACGTATATACATAGGGATACGCTGCGGCCTGTGTACTATCCGGCCTATGGCCGGAGCCTGCGGTGAGCCGTGAATCGGCAGGTGCGGCAATCCGCGCTCTGCGAGAGTCGCGCGACTGGTCGCTAGCCGACCTCGCGGCCGCGACCGGTGTCAGCATCATGGGCCTGAGCTTTCTGGAACGCGGGGCCCGTAAGCCGCACAAAAGCACAGTTCAGAAGGTCGAGAATGGCCTAGGCCTCCCGCCGGGCACCTATTCTCGGTTGTTGGTGGCGGCCGATCCGGACGCGGAACTGGCCCGGCTGATGGCCGCGCAACCGCCTGCCGCCGTCCCCGCCCGGCGCACCGGGCCCGTCGTCGTGGACCGTCACAGCGACACAGAAGTGCTGGAAGGATATGCCGAAGCCCAACTGGAAGCCCTCAAATCCGTCATCGATCGCTTGCCTGCGACAACATCAAACGAATATGAGACGTATATTCTGTCTGTGATCGCTCAGTGCGTGAAGGCAGAGATGCTGGCCGCCGGCTCCTGGCGGGTCGCCGTGAACGCTGGCGCGGACTCGACGGACCGGCTGATGACGCACCTCCAAGCCCTCGAGGCGACGCGCACGGCCCTGCTGAAACGACTGCCAACCAGCTTGAGCGCCCGCTTCGACGGGGCATGTGCGCAGTCGTCGCTGCCCGAGACCGTGATCGCTGCATTGGTGGGTGTCGACGTCGAGGAACTCTGGGACATCCGCAACCGGGGGGTGATCCCCCCGGGGGCACTCCCCCGCGTGCGCGCCTTCACCGACGCCGTGGAGTCGGGAAGCCAGCTGGGCGAGGGGGCGCCGTGACCCAGAGCGAGATCGAGGTGCTCAGCCGTGCTCATGACATGTTCGCCGGTGGCATCCGCCCGTCTTCGGTGGACGCGGGCACCGGGCATTACCGCAATCTGCTGCAGAGGACGGCCGGGCTGAACGATGGAGTGGCACGCGGCGGCTATCGGCTCGCGGTGGACCACAGCCGGCAACGGCTTGCGGCCGCCGCCGCCACGGACGCCGCCGCGGCGGGCGTCATCGCCCGTGCCCATCGCGATCGGGCCGAGGCTCGCGACCTGACTGGCGGCGTTCTTGATGAAGCCCGTGCCGACGCCGCGGAGGTTCCGGCGACACCGATGGCGCAGCGCGAGGCGATGCGTCGTCGGGCGGCGCGACTGCGGGCCCAGCGCGCGCACGTCCTGTCAGCCCGTTTCCGGGCGCGTCGACGCCTCGCCGAACTGCGGGCGCTGCGCTACCAACTCCTGCGCCACCGTCCCGCCGGATTGAACGGGCGCGCCGCAATCGCGGTGCGCGCCGCACTGTCGCGTCTGGGCCGACCCTACGTGTGGGGCGCGACGGGGCCCGACCAGTTCGATTGTTCGGGGCTCGTCCAGTGGAGTTATGCGCAAGCGGGAATTCGCTTGGACCGCACCACTTATCAGCAGATCAACGACGGGATCCCGGTGCCCCGTTCGCAAGTCCGGCCGGGCGACCTCGTCTTCCCGCACGCCGGGCATGTCCAGCTGGCCATCGGGAACAATCTGGTAGTCGAGGCGCCCTACTCGGGCGCTTCGGTGCGGATCAGCCCACTAGGCCCCAACGTTGCGATCCGCCGACCGCTATGACAAACAGGGTGAGCCGATGACGGAACAAGCAGGACCTTCGGTAGCCGCCATGCAGGCGCGGCAGTCGGCTCTGGCCGGCCAGCACGGCACGGCGGCCGACGCCGACCGCGTGCTGGCAGAGGTGCTCACCAGCGCGCATGCCGCGATGCGAGAGGGCGCCAGGCGTCTGGATGCCATCGCCGAGCAGATCGACCACGCCACCGTGCACCAAGCGAACCTCGCGGTCGATACGCCCATGGGGGCCCGCGAGTTTCAGCGATTCCTGCTGGCCAAACAGCGCGAGATCACCGCGGTCGTCGAGGGCGCCCGCGAACTCAGCCGAGCGAAAAAGGCTGTGCTGGAAGGCCTCCGGGACCGGTACGCCGCCGGCAATGCCTAGCAAGGCGGCGATTTCGGTGTCATCCACACCGGCCCGGCACGGTGAATTGATGGCGGGGACCGGCCTGGGTACTGTCGCCGGGCATGGAGGGGTCGCAACGCATCCCGCAAGGACGTGCGTAGCTGATGTCGGCGCACGAGGAGCTGCTTGCCGCGGTGAAATATGTCCGAGACCGCACCGGTGACCCAAACGCGTGGGTGGCGGGTCTGTCGCCCGGTGAGCTGGCCGCAGTGATCACCCCGACGACGCGCCCCGAACAGCTGCAGGCGATCGCGGGCAAGATCCGCCAACGAGATGCGGCCGCACCGGATCGTGAGCAGGGCGAGGCGGCGGAAGCGATTGCGCACGCCGAAGTTGCTCTGTCACACCAGAATTCGGCGAGTTCTCAGCTAGACATGCAGGTGATCACGGCTATCTTGAACGCCCACCTCAACGCCGTCGAAGGCAGTCAAGCGCTGAGCAAGTTGCAGCAAGACACCGAAGCCGCGGTGCGAACACGATCGGACCTGGACACTCCGGCCGGAGCGCGCGACTTCCAGCGATTTCTGATCGGCAAGCTCAGAGACATTCGTGCGGTGGTCCTCAACGCGAGCCTCGACGACACGTCGAAGTCGGCGCTGATGGCCGCCTGGACATCGCTATATGACGCATCCAAGGGAGAACCGAGCAGTCCCGATGAACGGCCGTCGGCACAGACGGTCGGCGCCGACGCGGCTACGACAGAGGATTCCGAGTGGGATCCGTTGCTCGATTCGTTGTTCGCCGACGATCCGGGCGCCGCAACCGATGATCTGTCGGGAGGTGCTGTGCCGGAGGTAGCGAGCGCTCCGGCGGCGCCCATGGCTCCTGTGCTGCCGCCCATGCCCAACTTTGGTTCGGGACTGCCGAGCTTCGGCGCGACGCCGGCCGGGCTGCCACTTCCCAACCTGCAGGGCGACGACACAGCGGATCCGGCGCTGCAGGGCCTCGACGACGAAGGAGTGCCGGACTCCGAGGACGATTCGGATCCGAAGACCGAGGCTTCATCCGATCAACCCGGCGACACCGACGGGGACGCTGCGACGCTCGAGGGCGAATCACCACCGGCGGGCCCGACCACGGTGACTTTGCCCGACGGGGAAACGTTTACGGCGGCCAGCCCCCAGCTGGCGGCGGCAATCAAAGCCGCGGTCGGCGGAGTGGCGATACCAGATGCCTTCCAACAGCAGGGAATAACGATCCCACCGCCGGGCACCGCGGTGACCAACCCGATCGACGCCTCGCACGTCGCTCCGGCCGATATCGGAATGTTCATCGACCGGCACGCGCTTGCCCTCGGCGCAGGAAAAGCCCTACTCGATGGCCAAATTCAAGACATCGCCACCGTGAGCGGCCCAAGCTTTCTAGGCTGGGAACATCCGCCGGCCGCAGCCGCGACCGCGCCGGCGACGCCCGACACACCGACACCCACGCGGCCGGCGACCTCGTCGACCACCTGACAATAGTTATCTCGCCGGTCTGGCCGGCGGCCGTGAACAGGAGACAGCGGATGGCAGATTCGATCCATGTGGTCCCCGCGCACTTGCGTCAAGCCGCTGCGCGCCACCAGGAAACCTCCGATTACTTGCGCACGGTCCCGTCGTCGCACGAGGCGATCCAGGAAAGCCTGGATTCGCTGGGCCCGATCTTCGGTGAACTTCGCGACGCCGGGCGGGAACTGCTTGAGCTCAGACGACAGTGCTACGAGCAGCAAGCGGCGGACCACGCCGACCTGGCAGACAAATTGGCGGCGTCGGCGACGATGTGGGAACAGCACGAGCAGGATGCGGCGCGCAGCCTCGGCGGCATCGCTGACCGCGGTCGATGACGGACGCGAATCCCGCTTTTGACACCGTTCACCCGAGTGGGCACATCCTGGTACGCTCCTGCCGCGGCGGGTATATGCACAGCGTTGCGCTGAGCGAAGAGGCGATGGAGACCGACGCCCAGACGCTGGCACGAGGCATTTTGCTGACCGCCGACGTGTCTTGCCTGAAGGCATTGCTCGAGATTCGCGACGAGATCGTGGCGGCCGGTCACACCCCCTCGGCCGAGGTTCCAACCCCGCGAGACCTCGATGCGGCGATCGAGAAGTTACTCGCGCACAAACTGCGCCGCCGTCACAGCGCCATCTAGCGGCCTACAACAGCCAGGTCTTGGCCGCCTCGGGATCTGGAGCGATGTCGGTGGGCGGCTCTACGGGGTTGGGGCCGAACAACTCTCGTGCGCGGGCGAGTAAGGCACGCACCTCATCGAGTTGCTGCTGCAGGGCAGATTCAGCCATATCTGCACGGTACTCAGGCCGTCAAAGCTGCACAATTCACTGATCGAATAAGCCATCCGGCAGATGCCGGTACGCTGAGCCGGTGGCGATCTTCGGTCGGATGACGGCGCGTCAGCGCCTCCGGAGAGCTACCCGGGAATCACTGGCGATGCCGGCCTTCAGCTCTCCCATCGATTGCACCCCGTGGGTGGTCGGTGGGCTTTGGCCTGCCGAGCTGTCAACGATCACCGCCGAAAATGCCACGCTCGCAGACTATCTAAAGACGGACCTGCAGCGGATCGCCGACAGCGCCAACGAGCAGCTGAAAATGGTCAAGCGGGCGGGTCTGGCCGATCTTGCGCGTCAGGCGCAGGAGGCCCGGGTCATCGACGAGGCGCGGGGCCGCGCCGTCCGCCGAGTCGAATCGACGATTCGCCAGCTGCACGCGGCGAAGGCCGGGGTGATTGCTGGATATCTCCGCCCGGAGGCCACCGAGCCGCAGTCATCGGACATGGACCAGACCCAGGTCATCCCTGCTGTCCCGAACTCGCGACCTTCCGAAGCGCCCACCAGGGACGTGCGCCGGCCGCGCTGGCGGGTTGCGGACAAGCCGGCCCCTTCCATGCCGCAAGGCGGGGACGAGGCCGAGGCACCTGTCCATGACACCGCCGTCGAAAAGAAGGCCGCGGCGCCGGATATGGAGGAGACGCAGGTCATTCCCTTTGTCACGGAGCTGGAGCCCGTCGTCGAGCCAACCGCGAATGCCGAGCCCGATTGGGGGCCCGTCGCCAACGGCCGTCACCACCTGGAGGTGGAGGAGCCGGCAACCGAGCAGGACCAGCCCGAATGGGGGTCCGACATCGATGCCGCGGACGGTGTCGCGGGGGCGCCGATGGAGGAGACGCAGGTCATCCCCGCGATCACCGAGCCCGAGGCGGTGGTTGACGAGCCGGACAGCCACCAGATCGCCGAGGACGACATCCCGGCGACCTCGATGGAGGCGACGCAGGTCATTCCCGCCATCACCGAGGCGGAACCCGTCGTCGACGAAGCCGTCGCCAACGGTCGTCACCACGCCGTGCCCGAAGAGCCGGCACCGGCCCAGGACGAGGCGCAACAGCCGGCACAGCAGCCAGAACCCGCCGAGGACTCGGTGGCTTCGATGGAGGAGACACAGGTCATCCCCGTCATCACGGAGCCCGCCCCCGTGGTTGACGAGCCGGCCGAGGGCCCGGCGAGCCAGGACGAGCCGGATGCACCGCAGGAGCCCGCCGCTCGGCCCCTCCGGCAAAAGGACATCGCCGCAACGAGTTTCGACACGGACCGGCTGAATCGGCTCCTCGAATTCGTGGTCCGCCAAGAGTCGCGGCTCAACTGGGCGGTCGGCGACCTTTTGGACGGCACGACCGTCCTGGTCACCGACCTCGCGCACGGCTGGATACCGGCAGGGATCAATCTCCCAGCTGGCGTTCGGTTGCTGGAACCCGAGCGACGTACCGGCCGGGTGTCCGCCTTGATCGGCGACGCGGCGCGCGTCGTGACCTACGCTCCTGGTGATTCGCTGCGCCGCTCGCCCGACTTCACCGCCACGAAATCGTCGCTGGAACCGCGCGAGCTGCCGCCCATAAGCGATCTGGCCAGGGTGCTGAGTGAGACCACGCGCCGGTTTGACGGACTCCCCCGCATCGTGCAGAGGCTGGCGGACGCGGCCGCCGCGGAAGCGGTTGTCATCGACCAAGAGGTCGACGTGCTGCGCGTGCACCTCGATACGGCGCGCTACCAACTTTTGGTCCAGTACCCGACCGTGAACCCGGCTCTCCTGCTCAAGTGTCTGTTGATGGCCGCCACCGAAGGCATCGCGAGCGGAGACACGGTATCGGCGAACTATCACCTCGCCTGGTACCAGAAACTCGCCACCGAGGCGCCCGCCCCGTAGCCGCCATGGGGTGCACCGGTCACCCGCGAGTTTGAATTGACGCTGGTTGGAGGGGGCGACGATACTGTGATCGTGTCGGATTCGGGCGGTCGCGCGGATCTCAGCGACAAGAATCTCGTCGAATCAGTTCTCCGCGAACTGAGCGAGGCGGCCGACAAGTGGGAAGCCCTGGTGGCCCAGGCCGAGGCCGTCACCTACAGCGTCGACCTCGGTGACATCTATGCCGTGGCGAATTCCGATGGCCGATTGCTCAAGCTGACTCTGCACCCCGGCGTGATGACCGGATACGCCCACGGCGAGCTTGCCGACAGGCTGAACCTCGCGATCTCAGCGCTGCGCGAGGAGGCGGAAGCCGAGAACCGGGCAAGTTACGGCGGCCCGCTGCAGTAACCGCGCGCTCATCGACCGGCGCGTGCGTCGGATGGGCGCCGGCTCTCTTCGCGCGCTCGCGCGCTCATCGACCGGCGCCGGGAGGGCCGGCGAAGGCTTGCGCAATCTCCAGCCAGCGCTGCGCGTCGGGCCCATCGGCGGTGATGTCGAGGGCGCTGAGCGGCCGCCGCTGGGTGACCAGAAAGCAGAAGTCTTCGGCGGAACCGGTGACCCGTTGCGCCGCGTCCGGCGATCCCCAGCTCCAGGTGTCACCACCGGGTCCGCGCAGCTCGACCAGGAACGGCTCGGCCGGAGCCGGGAGATTGTTGACGAAAAAGGCGTAGTCGCGCGTACGCACCCCCAAGTGGGCGATCGAGCGCAGCCGGTCGGTGGCCACCCGTTTCACGCCCAGCGCATCGGCGACGTCCAAGCCATGCGCCCAGGTCTCCATCAACCGCGCGGTGGCCATCGACGCCGCACTCATCGGCGGCCCGAACCACGGGAGCTTGCGCCCGGCGGGAACCATCAGCAGCTCTTCGTGCAACCGGGAACGGGTCGAGCGCCAGTCGGCGAGCAGCTCGGCCGGCGCTATAGCCGCCAATTCTTCGGCGCCCGCGTCGACGAAGCCCGTCGGGTTCGCGGCGGCGGCCTTGAGCTGTTCGGCGAAGCCGGCCTCGTCGGTGACCGAGGTCAGCGCGACACGGTCGGTCCACAGCAGGTGCCCGATCTGATGCGCGATGGTCCAACCCGGCGCGGGCGTCGGTTCGGCCCAGCGTTCGGCTGGCAGCGGCGCTACCAGGGCGTCAAGCTCGTCGCTTTCGGCGCGTAGGTCGGCCACAATCGGTTCCAGACCCGCCATCATTGCCTCCGATCGTCGGTTGCGCCCGCCGGGTAGCGATTATTCGCCTGGTCGCCGCGCCGGCCCAGGATGCCGTGCATGGCCAGGCCGGCCAGGTAGAGCCCGGAAGCGACCAGGACGACTGCGGGCGCATGCCCATCCGCGGGAATCAACGCCGCGGCCGCCGTGATCGCGGCGATGAACGCCACCCAGAACAGCGCGTCTTGGACGGCGAACACGTGTCCGCGAAGGGCGTCGTCGACGTCCATCTGCATTGCCGAGTCGGCGCACAGCTTGACCATCTGCCCGGTCACACCGAGGAAAAAGCCGCACCCCACCATGACCGGTAGCAGCAACCCCGCTCCGGCGACCTCGATGATCGCCGAGGCCGCGAGCGCACCGTTGACCGTCGCGTAGCGCCCCCAGCGACGAACCGCCGGCGGCGTCAGCACGTTGGCCAGAAACGCGCCCAGGCCGGCGGCGCCGAAAAACACCAGAGCTGTGCCCAGTCCCCCGACTGCGGGGTCGGTCAGGTGGTGCACCAGCAACAAGACCAGCAGGGAGTTGATGCCGATCACCATCCGGTGCGCGGCCAGGCCCGACAGCGTGGCGGCGACCGTCGGCCGTTGCGCCACGGTACGTGCACCGTGCAGCCAGCCGGTGACCACGGCGTAGAGGACCGGTCCGTGGATCGCCCGCTTGGTGTCGTCGGGGCCCAGCACGCGGGACCCGAACCGTAGCGACAGCAGCAATGCGATCGACACGGGTGCCGCGGTGAGGAAGATGATCGCCGAGGCGCCCTTGTCGCCCGCGCCGACCAGGAACCGCGGAACGAGCATGAAGTTGGCACCGATGAAGGCGGCGATGGCCCCGGACGCATTGGCCAACGCGTTCATGGTCACGACCTGTTCGCGGGGCACGACGTGCGGCAGCGACGCCGACAGCCCGGACGCGACGAACCGGGCTAAGCCGTTGGCGAAGAGCGCGCCCAACAACAGCGGCAGGTCGCCGGCTCTGACGGCGAGGATCGTGCCGATCGCGGCGATCAGGATGAGGCGGCCGACGTTGGCGCCGACGAGCACCAGCCGCCGGTCCCAGCGGTCCATCAGCGCGCCGGCGAACGGCCCCAGCAGCGAGTACGGCAGGAACAGCACGGTGAACGCCCGGGCGATTGCCATCGGATCGGCGGCCCGGTCCGGATTGAACAGCAACGCTCCGGCCAGACCGGCCTGGAACAGCCCGTCACCGAATTGACTTGCCATGCGCACCTGCAGCAGGCGCCAGAAGTCTGGCAAACTGCGCACCGACCGCCATATTTCGACGGGTGCGCTTGAGTGCATCCGGGATTGGATCACTAAACCGACTTCCAAAGTTGGGGCTAGCAAGCTCGTCACCGTCCGAGCCGACTTACCAACAGTACAAATCTTCACGCCCCGCGCTTGATTCCCCCGGGTCCCAGGCACCGGATGCGATGATGGTTGGGTGCCGCCGCCCGAGGACCCAGAGGACTATGTCGCGCCGGCCGCGCAGCGGGTGCGCGCGGGGACGTTGCTGCTTGCCAACACCGATCTTTTCGAACCGACGTTTCGGCGCAGCGTGATCTACATCGTCGAGCACAACGACGGCGGCACGTTGGGGGTCGTGCTGAACCGGGCCAGCGAGACCGCGGTTTACAACGTGCTGCCGCAGTGGACCAAGTTGGCGGCCAAGCCGAAGACGATGTTCATCGGCGGCCCGGTGAAGCGGGACGCGGCGCTATGCCTGGCGGCATTGCGCGTTGGCGCCGATCCGCAGGGGGTGGCCGGGCTGCGGCATGTGGATGGCCGGGTGGTGATGGTCGATCTCGACGCCGACCCCGACACGATCGCTCCCCTGGTGGAGGGAGTGCGCATTTTCGCGGGCTACTCAGGCTGGACCATTGGCCAGCTGGAAGGTGAAATCGAACGCGACGACTGGATCGTCTTGTCCGCGTTGCCATCTGACGTCTTGGCGGGGTCGAGGTCCGACCTGTGGGCGCACGTGCTGCGCCGCCAGCCGTTGCCCTTGTCGTTGCTTGCTACCCACCCGATAGATTTGAGCCGCAACTAGGGGCACTCCCCCGGGTCCGCTCGGGCTTCAGTGGCAAGACTGCGTGCAGCCGGCGCAGGTCCCCCCGCAGCCGGGCGCCGCCGCTTCTTGCTGTAGCGCGAAGCGCGCACTCTGCCATGACCCGGCGGCCACCGTTCCGAAGGCGCCGGCCACACAGACGATCAATACCACCAGCGCGGTGTGCGGGGAGGCTGCCAGCGCCACCACACCGCCGGCGGCCAGCATGATTGCCGCCGCCAGTTGCGCCGGAGCCATGGACCGCAGCGCGAGCGCGGTGGGGTCGACGGTCTGGGTGCGCGCCAACGACCAAGTTCCGAACCCGGCGGAGGCCACCGCCGCACACATGCACAGCACACCGGCAATAAGCATGGCCTCACAATACGAGCCCGGACACCGGTCCGCTCAGCGGGCTCCGGAGGAGCCGCGGCACCGCTCAGTGCTGCAGGAACGAGAAATTGGGCAGCGGCGGGAGGCCGGGGACCAGGGCTAACAGGTTCGGCGTGGGCTGACGGCTGGGCATCGGCGCCGGGGGCAAGCCCACCGGGGGAGCGGTGGCCGAGGTTTGCCGGAGCGGAGCCACGGCGGGAGCCTGGGCGACCGGAGCTGTGGCGGGCGCCTGCCCGACCGGAGCGGTGGCCGGTATCTGCCCGACGGGAGCCGCGGCAGGCACTTGGGGGACCGGAGCAGCGGCAGGAACCTGCGGCACGGGAGCCGCGGCAGGAACCTGCGGGGCGGGAGCCTGGGCCGGGGTCAGCCCGACCGGCGAGGCGGCCGGGGTCTGGACCGGCGCGGGCGCCGGGGACCCGGGAACGGTAACGCGGAAGCCGTTGACGATGGCGTCGGTGGCGGGTGCGTCGGCGACGGCCACCGCACGATCGGTGGTCACCGCGAGCGACACCAGGTACTTGTCGCGCCCCGAGGTGGCGATGACGTGGCGCCGCGAGGTGTTCAGCGTCATGTCGCCGTCGCGGTACGTGCCTTCGACGATCGACGACGGGAAGCCGCCGAAATCGGCCATCGAGGCGTTGGTGGGCTGCCAGGCCAGCAGCTTCTGGCTGTCGACGTAGCCGTGGCTGATGGCCTCGCGGGGGTCGAAATCACCGACGAGCTTGTACACCACCACCTGTGCATTCGAGGAGTAGATGCTGCTGCCCTGCCGGTCGGCGATCACCGCGAACGCGTCGGGAACGTTGGGATCGGGCACCTGAGTCCAGCGGGCCGGCACCGGCAAAGTGATGTCAAGTGCCTTGAGGCCCTGGGGTTTTTGCGCCTCAAGCTTGACGCCCTTCGACTGGAGGTACTCACGGATCGTCCCGGAAGTGGCCGGGGCTGGAGTGACCGCCGGGGCGACCGGCGGGGGGGGGGCGGCCGCCGCCGGCACCGTTGCACCCGGGGTCGTCGGCGATGCGACCGGATTCGCCGCCGGGGGGGCGGCGAGGAACCGGTTGGCGGGCGCCTGTCCGGGCGCGGCCGCGACGTTCTGCGGCCCCGGGATGGCAGGAGCGGGTGCTGGCGCGGGAAGTAAGGGGTCCGCCAATGCCTGGGCGCTCGAGACAACCGCCATGCCGATCAGGCCGGCGACCATACCCCCGAGGAGCGCACGGCGGGCGGGGACGATCTCAATCATCTGCCTCGGTCCTTCCAATGGCGCACTGCCAGGTCATCAGAGGCCGACTGTAACTACAGGTCAAAGGCCATGGATAGGCTCGAAATACAGCTGGGATGAACCCCTGATCCGTGCGCAACGGAACCGAGATCATCCTGTGGCCGGCGCTAGGCCCGACGTGACCCTTATACCCTGTTCAGGTGACCGAATCCCCGACCACCGCCGAGAGCAACTCCGGTGCCGTTCAGACGGACCCCGATGCGCCGACGTATCGCTACACCGCGGCGCTGGCGGGCCGTATCGAGAGCACCTGGCAGGAGAACTGGGCGAAGCTCGGGACGTTCAACGTGCCCAACCCGGTCGGCTCGTTGGCCCCGACGGATGGCAGCCCGGTCCCCGCTGACAAGTTGTTCGTGCAGGACATGTTTCCCTACCCGTCGGGCGAGGGGCTGCACGTCGGTCATCCGCTGGGCTACATCGCCACCGACGTCTACGCCCGCTACTTCCGGATGACCGGACATAACGTCCTGCACGCGTTGGGGTTCGATTCCTTCGGGCTGCCCGCCGAGCAATACGCCGTGCAAACCGGCACTCACCCGCGCACCCGCACCGAGGCCAACGTCGTGAACTTCCGCCGTCAGCTTGGCCGGTTGGGTCTCGGCCATGACAGCCGGCGCAGCTTTTCCACCACCGACGTCGAGTTCTACAAGTGGACGCAGTGGATCTTCCTGCAGATCTATAACGCCTGGTTCGACACCGCGGCCCGCAAGGCCCGCCCGATCGCCGAGCTGATCGCGGAATTCGATTCCGGCGCAAGGCAGCTCGAAGACGGCCGTGATTGGTCTGCGCTGTCGGCGGGGGAGCGGGCCGACGTGATCGACGGCCATCGATTGGTCTACCGCGCCGACTCGATGGTCAACTGGTGTCCGGGTCTGGGCACGGTGCTGGCCAACGAAGAGGTGACCGCCGACGGTCGCAGTGATCGCGGCAACTTCCCGGTATTCCGGAAACGCTTGCGGCAGTGGATGATGCGGATCACCGCCTACGCCGACCGGCTTCTCGACGACCTGGAGTTGCTGGATTGGCCGGAGCCGGTCAAAACCATGCAGCGCAACTGGATTGGCCGTTCCACCGGCACCCGGGCGCTGTTCTCGGCGAACAACGCCGGCGGCGAGACGGTCGACATCGAGGTGTTCACCACCCGGCCGGACACCATGTTCGGTGCCACCTACCTGGTGCTCGCCCCGGAGCACGACCTGGTCGACGGGCTGGTCGCAACGAGCTGGCCCGAGGGGACCGACGCCCGTTGGACTTACGGCGCCGCAACGCCGGGGGAGGCCGTCGCCGCGTACCGGCAGACGATCGCGGCGAAGTCGGACCTCGAGCGCCAGGAGAGCAGGGAGAAGACGGGCGTCTTCCTGGGCAGCTACGCGACCAATCCCGCCAACGGCAAGCCGGTGCCGATCTTCATCGCCGACTACGTACTGGCCGGATACGGCACAGGCGCCATCATGGCGGTTCCCGGCCACGACCAGCGCGACTGGGATTTCGCCCATGAGTTCGGCCTTCCCATCGTGGAAGTCATTGCCGGGGGCGATATTTCGGAGGCCGCTTACCCCGGCGACGGCGTGCTGGTGAACTCCGGCTACCTGGACGGAATGAATGTGCCGGCCGCCAAGGAAGCGATCACTGCCCGCTTGGAGGCGGACGGCCGCGGCTGGGCGCGGATCGAATTCAAGCTGCGGGACTGGCTTTTCGCCCGGCAGCGCTACTGGGGCGAGCCGTTCCCGATCGTCTACGACAGCGACGGGCGCGCCCATGCTCTCGACGAGGCCGCGCTGCCTGTCGAGCTGCCCGATGTGCCCGACTATTCACCGGTGCTGTTCGACCCCGACGATGCCGACAGCGAGCCTTCGCCACCATTGGCGAAGGCGACCGAGTGGGTGCACGTCGAACTTGACTTGGGCGACGGTCTGCAGCCCTACACCCGCGACACCAACGTGATGCCGCAGTGGGCCGGTAGCTCCTGGTATGAACTGCGATACACCGATCCGCACAATTCGGAAAGGTTGTGCGCCAAGGAGAACGAGGCCTATTGGATGGGGCCGCGGCCGGCCGAGCACGGCCCGCAGGACCCCGGCGGTGTCGACCTGTATGTCGGCGGCGCCGAACACGCGGTGCTGCACCTGTTGTATGCCCGGTTCTGGCACAAGGTGTTGTACGACCTGGGCCACGTGAGTTCCCGGGAGCCGTACCGCCGCTTGGTCAACCAGGGCTACATCCAGGCTTTCGCCTACACCGACTCGCGCGGGTCGTATGTCCCGGCCGACGAGGTGGTGGAGCGCGGTGGCGGATTCTTCTATCCGGGCCCGGGCGGTGAGATCGAGGTCTTCCAGGAATTCGGCAAAATCGGTAAGAGCCTGAAGAATTCGATTTCACCCGACGAGATCTGCGACGAGTACGGTGCGGACACTCTGCGGGTGTACGAGATGTCGATGGGCCCGCTGGAGGCCTCCCGCCCGTGGGCCACCAAGGATGTCGTCGGGGCGCACCGCTTTTTGCAGCGTGTGTGGCGGCTGGTGGTCGACGAACAGACCGGCCGGACCCGGGTGCTCGACGTGGCCGGACAACAGGAGCTCGACTCCGACACCCTGCGAGCGCTGCACCGCACCGTCGCGGGGGTATCGGAAGACTATGCCGCACTGAGGAATAACACCGCAGCGGCCAAGCTGATCGAGTACACCAACCACCTCACCAAGGAGCACCGCGACGCCGTTCCCCGGGCCGCGGTCGAGCCGCTGGTGCTGATGTTGGCGCCGCTGGCTCCCCATATGGCTGAGGAGCTATGGCTGCGGCTGGGCCACTCCACGTCGCTGGCGCACGGCCCGTTCCCGCAGGCCGATCCGGCCTACCTGGTTGACGACAGCGTCGAATACCCGGTCCAGGTCAACGGCAAGGTGCGTGGACGGGTGGTGGTGGCCGCCGACGCTGATCAGGACACCCTGAAGGCCGCGGCATTGTCGGACGAGAAGGTCCAGGCATTCTTGGCGGGCGCCAATCCCCGCAAGGTGATCGTGGTCCCCGGCCGGCTGGTGAACCTGGTCGTCTAGCGGGTCGCGAGTCACCGGCCCGCGGGCCGCAGCACCACCTCGTGGACGTGGCCGTCGGGCGGCGTCGCCAGCACGTTGGCGACCGCTGCCGCGACGGTTTCCGGCTTGAGAAACTTCGCCGCGTCGTACGTCCCGCCCTCGAATGCGACGAGTTCGCGCTGCATTTCAGTGTCGGTGCGGCCCGGGTAGACCGTCGTCACCCGCAGCTGCGGTTCGTCGGCGCGGAGCGAGTCCGCGAAGGCGCGCAACGCGAACTTACTGGCCGAGTAGGAGGCCATGCCGGGCGAAACGTTGCGCCCCGCACCGGAGTTGATGAAGACCACCTGCCCTCGGGCACGCCGCAGCGCCGGTAGCAGCGCCAGTGTAAGTCCCACCGGTCCAAGCACATTGACGGCGAAGGTGGCGCGCCACTCATCGACGTCGGAATCCGCGACATGACCGGGGATCGACACCCCGGCGTTGTGCACCAGCACATCGAGTTCGTCCACGATCTCGCAGGCGGCCTCGATCTCCGCGGTGTCGGTGAGGTCCACTGGGAACGTCGTCGCGTCCAGCCTCCGGGCAACGGCGTCGAGCCGGTCGGAGGGCCGACCGGCCAGCAGCAGAGTGTGGGTGGGGGCCAGCGCGGTGGCGATCGCGGAACCGATGCCGCCGCCGGCGCCGGTGATGAGTGCAGTTGGCATGCACCGTAGTCTACGGGCACCGCCAAACTCGTTGAAAGGCAGTTATTTTCAAGCCTCTTTACGGGCGGGCGGCGCACCCGCGGGCGCGGGCGCCGGTTCGCCGCAGGCCAGCCGCTCGAGCGGAGCCAGCGCCTGCATCAGGGTGCCGAGGTCGGACGCGGGCAGCTGACTGAGCATCGCGGCCAGCGAGGCGCGCCGGTTGGCCAGGGACTCGCCGTGGACGGCACGCCCGCGCGGGGTGATGTCGACCAGCACGGCACGCAGGTCGGACGGGTCGCGCGAGCGTTTCACCAGCCCCAGCTTTTCCAGCCGGCGGATCGCCACGGTGGTGGTGGGAGTGCGGACCCGCTCATGGGCAGCCAGGTCGGTCATCCGAATCGGCCCCTGATCCAGCAAGGTGACCAGAATCGACAGTTGCGCCAACGTTAATTCGCCCGCGGCCGCGGTGCCGCTCGGGTCCCCGCGCCGCAGAATCGAAAACAATTTGGACAGCGCACGGTGCAAACCTTCCGCAAGCTCGGTGACGTCGGCCGCGGGGGATTCGCTGTCCGCCATAAACGGGGAGTCTAACGCTATATCAGGCACGTACAAGCTAGCTAAGCCGAGTAATTAGTAGCAGTGGGGTAGTCAAAGTACTTGGGACAGGAATCGCTGTAGCCGTTCGGTCTGCGCGGCTTCGAAAATCTGCTCCGGAGGCCCGGATTCCACCACCTTGCCGCGATCCATGAACACAACGGCGTTGGATGCCGAGCGGGCGAAGCCCATTTCATGGGTGACGACGATCATCGTCATGCCGTCGGCGCCGAGGTCGGCGATGAGTTGCAGAATCCCTTTGACCGTTTCCGGATCCAGCGCCGAAGTCGCCTCGTCGAAGAACATCACCTGGGGAGCCATGGCCAGCGCGCGGGCGATGGCGACCCGTTGTTGTTGCCCTCCGGACAGCATGCCGGGCCGGGCATCGGCCTTGTGCTTCAGGCCAACTCGCTCCAATTGGTTCAGCGCCAGGTCGCGGGCCTCGCCGGGCGGCAGGTGGCGCAACTTGCGCGGGGCCATCGCAACGTTCTTCAGCACGCTCAGATGGGGGAAGAGGTTGAAATGCTGAAACACCATGCCGATGCGCTGTCGTAGCTCGTTGGGATCGTCGCGTAACACCGATCGACCGTCCAGCAGGATGTCGCCGCTATCGGGTTCGTACAACCGGTTCAAGGTGCGCAGCAGCGTCGACTTGCCCGAGCCGGACGGTCCGATGACGGCGATGGTGGTGCCCGCCGGAGCCTCGAAATCGACGCCACGCAGCACCTTGTTCCCGCCCAGGGTCTGGTGAAGATCCTTGGCGGCCAAAGAAACCGACCGACGGCTCGGGACACTCACGTGATCTCCTGGCCGAACTTCGTGGCCAGCATCTCCGCATTGTCGTCGAGGTCGGGGGCGCCCCGGCCGCGGCGCAGGCGCGCGTCGATGTAATTCACCAAATGCGTTAACGGGATGGTCAGTATCAGATAGAAGAGGCCGGCGGCCACCAACGGTGAGAGGCTTCCGGTCTGGGCATTCAAATCCCGGCCCACCTGAAAGAGCTCCCGTTGATCGGCGATCAGGCCGAGGAAGTACACCAACGCGGATGCCTTCAACAACCCGATGAACTGGTTGACCAGTGCCGGCAATACCCGCCGTATTCCCTGCGGCACCACCACCAGTCGCATCGCGGTCGTGTAGCTGAAGCCCAGCGCGCGGGAGGCCTCCAACTGGCCGGGGTCCACGCTTTGTATTCCGGAGCGCAGGATTTCGCCGATGTAGGCGGCGGCCATCAACCCAAGCGCTGCAATTCCCAAGGGGTAAGGGTTCTTGTTCGTCAGTCCGCCGACCAATGGACCGACGCCCATTCCGATCAGCAGGATGATCACCACTTCGGGCAGGCCGCGGAAGATATCGGTGTATACCCGTGCCGGCCAGCGCAGCCAGCGCCGATGTGAGATGCCCGCCATTGCCAGCACCATCCCCAACGCCAACCCGATCACGATGGCGCAGTTGGTCAGGATCAAGGTGTTCGGCAGCCCCGTCGTGAACAGAACGGGGATGGCTCGGCGGTACATGTCCCAGTCAAAGAACGAATCGCGCAACTGGGCCAGCGCCGATTTGGGCGCGGCCGGGCCTGTCGGCGCGCGGTGCTGGCTTGCGACCATCGCGGCGAAATCCGGCAGGCTCGGGGCCGGCGCCGCTTTCGATCCAGGCTTCCATCCGGGTGGGAGCGTGCGCGGTACCCAGTCGCAGTACAGCTTGGCCCACGTGCCGTCGGCGATCACCGCGTCCAGCCCGGAATTCAGCGCATCGATTAGCGGCTTGTTCTCCTTGGCGACGGCGTAAGCCACGAAATTGCCTGGGCTGAAAGTGTTCGCGACGGTCACCGCGGGATCACCCGGCCGAACGACGGTCGAGGCAAGCGTTCCGGGCGCCACCCACGCATCAATCTGGCGGGTCTTGAGGCTGGCGTACAGGGTGGCGAAGCCGGGATACTTCACCGGCTGCAGATGCAGGGTGTCGACGACGTACGACTCCTCGACAGTGCCCTGGACTACGCCGATGCGCTGACCGGCGGCCAGGTCGCCGAACTTGTGGATCGGCGAGCCGGGCGGCACCACCAAAGAGTAGAAGCCGAAGTCGTAGCCGTTGGTGAAAGCGACGGTGTGACGGCGTTGGTCGGTGGCTTTCACCGACGCCGATCCGACGTCGAAGCGCCGGGACGCCACCTGGGCCAGCAACGCGGAGAAGTCGGTGCTGACGAAGCGCAACTGCAGGTGCAGCTTGTCGGCGATGGCGCGCAGCAGGAGGTTGTCGAAGCCGCTGAATTCGCCGGTGGGATTGATGCAGATGTTGGGCGGGGCGTCCGACAGCGTGCCCACCGTCAGCACACCCGGCGTGCCGAGCCCGAGCGCTCCGACGTCAACCGCGGTGAGCGGTTCGACCGATGGTGTCGTGTCCCGATCTTCCTGGGGGGTGGGCTGGCTCTCGGTCAGATCCTTAGGCAGGGCCCTTGCGCTCTCCAAGCCGGCCGGCGCGCATTGATTCCAGTCGGCGGCCGCGGGCGCGGCCGGCCCGCCTAATGCCATGCCGCACACCAGCACCGTCGTCGCGGCCAGTCCGAACAGCCTTGCGCGGCGCTGGGTGCGCCGGTCCACGCGCGCATTCATCCCTGCCACCGTATCGACAGGGCGGCGGCTTCGTGGGGTGAGCGTGCCCTACAGCGCCAGCGACGGCTCGACGCCCACGGCTTCGGCGTCGACGAGCACCTCGAGCGGTGCGGGCACGACCGGGCTCACGTCGTCGGGAGCGGTGAACACCCTGCGCCGGGAAAGTTCGGCCAGCATGGTCTGGGCCATCAGGTAGGAGCGGCCCACGCACGCGGCCCGTGCGGCCTCGGGGTCGCGCCGGTTGATCGCGGAAGTCTCGTCTTCGTAGAACGGAAGCATCTCTTCGCGGCTGCCCTGATAAATCAGCCAGAACACCCGGGGAACCAGGTTTTGCGAGGCGCGGATCGTCGCGTGCAGGCGCGGCCCGGCGTATTCGTCGTTGATGGTGCGCCGGTACTCGGCGGCGATGTCGCAGAAGGCCCGCGAATCCTTCGCGGTGCGTAGCGATCGCATGAAGGCGTCGAGTTGCCCCAGGATCCGCGGCGTCGGACTGGTGGCCGCGCGCGCGGACGCGATGCCGTTGAGCAGACCCTCGAGCTCATGATGCTCGAGGACGGTAGCTTCGTCGAACCGCTCCACGAACGCGCCGCGGTGATAGCGGGTGGAGACGATGCCGTCGTGTTCGAGTTGCACCAGCGCCTCTTGAATTGGGACGCGGCTTACACCCAGTCCCAGCGCGATCTCATTGCGATCGACGCGGTCGCCGGTGCGCAACTTCCCCGTGAGCAAGAGGTGAAGGATGTGCGAAACAACCAGGTCCTTTTCTTTGACCCCGTATTTCTTCGGCATTTCGTCCTTGAGTCTCTTTCAAACCCGGTGCGGCCATCAGCGCGAGAAGTTTCTCACGAGTGGGCTCGTATTTTCCGGTGTTTCACCAATAAATGGTCGGGGACGGGTTTAACGACTATCCCGCCACCGGCACAGCGCTTCCGCGGCGCCCAGGTTGTACTCCGGTCCGTCGCACGCGACGGTCAGCAGCGTGACTCCGAGGCCGAAGAGTTTTTCGGCATTGTCGATCAGGCCGCCGCGGTCCTGCACGGCGGCCGAGCGTTCGATGCTCGCCGGGTCGCGGCCGACGTCGGCGCAATGCCGGGCCAGGACGTCCGCCTTGGCCGGGAACTCGTCGGCGGAGGTGAAGCTGTGCCATAGGTCGGCGTATTCGGCAACCAGCCGCAGCGTCTTGCGCTCACCGCCCCCGCCGATCAGGACCGGGATGTCGCGGGTCGGCGAGGGGTTCAGTTTCGCCAGTCGCGCCTTGATCCGGGGGAGCGCGCCCGCGAGGTCGTCGAGGCGGCTGCCTGCGGTGCCGAACTCGTAGCCGTACTCGTCGTAGTCCTTCTGCTTCCACCCCGAGCCGATCCCGAGCACGAGCCGGCCGCCGGAAATGTGATCGACCGTGCGGGCCATGTCGGCCAGCAGCTCGGGATTCCGGTACGAGTTACACGTGACCAGCGCGCCGATCTGGATGCGCGATGTCTGCTCGGCCCACGCCCCGAGCATTGTCCAGCATTCGAAATGCGCACCGTCGGGATCACCGTAGAGGGGGAAGAAGTGGTCCCAGTTGAAGGCGATGTCGACGCCGACGTCCTCGCAGCGACGCACGGCGTCCCGGATTTGGCGATACTGCGGCGCGTGCTGAGGCTGCAGTTGCACGCCGATGCGGATGGGGAGATCAGGGGTCATGAGACCACCGTAGGCTCAGCCCGCGTCGAGCACCCCGCGCAGCAGATCGATCAGGGCGAGGGGCTGGTCGCTTTGCACGGAATGGCCGGAATCCTCGACGACGTGCGCCGCGCGGAAATGCTTTGTGCGACGGCTGAGTTCGGCCGCGTCGTCGTCGCTGACGAAACCCGACTTGCCGCCGCGGATAAGGGTGATCGGCGCGGACAGCCGGTCCACGTCCTCCCACAGGACGTCGAAGTCGGGGAACTTGCGGATGGCGTCGTAGCGCCACGTCCAGTTGCCGTTGTCCAGCCTGCGCGAGTTGTGAAACACGCCGCGGCGGAGCGCCTTTACCTCGCGGTGTGGCGCCGCCGCGATCGTCAGGTCCAGCATGGCCTGGAAGCTGGGGAATTCGCGTTCCCCGTGCATCAACGCGACCGTGCCCTGCTGTTCCTTGGTCATCTCCGAGTGCCGCTGCAGCGCCGACGGGGTGACGTCGATCAAGACGAGTTCGTTGACGAGTTCGGGCGCCACGGCGGCCAGCCGTAACGCGGTCAGCCCGCCCAGCGACATGCCCACGACGAGATCGGCGCTCGCTGCGTGCTCACGTACCGCCGGCAACAGGGCGTCGGCGTTGATCTGCGGCGAATAGTCGCCGTCCTCGCGCCATGCCGAATGGCCGTGCCCGGGGAGGTCCACCGCCAGCGCGGGCTCGCCGAGGCCGACGATGACGGTGTCCCAGGTGTGCGCGTTCTGCCCGCCGCCGTGCAGAAAAACGATCCGCGGGGGAGTGCCGCCCCAGCGCAGGGCGCTGATCTTGGCCTCGCCGGCGCCCGCCTCCACGCGTCGCACGTCCGGCAGCGGGCCAGTGACGCCGGCTTGCTCGGCATTCTCGGATAGCAGCGAGAACTCGTTCAGCCCGTCGAATGCGTCTTCGGAGATATCGGCCACGGTCTAGACACTAGCGGCGCCGCCCTAGAACCAGCGTCGTCGCCATGACTAGAGGACGTAGCGACGGCGAATGCCGTGGAATCGTTCCCACATCGCGGCGGTGCGCTCGGCGGGGCTCACAATGGCTGTGTCCTCCGGTAGGGCGGCGAGCAGTTCGCCATGCTTGACGACCTGGGTGCTCAGCGCGGCGGGTTCGCCCTCGAGCATGTGCCGATAGGTCAGGTTGCCGCAGGCAAAGCCCTGGGTGTCGAGCCAGTTGTGCACGCCCGGATCACGATGAGCCATGACGAGACGAACGCGGCCGTCGGCGTCGGTCTTGGTGCGGCTCGGCGTGTAGCTCACCGGCCGGTACAGGTAATCCATGCTGTTGAAAAAGACGCCCATATTGGTCAGCATCCACAACCCGTCGTGGGCGCCGAATTCGACGATCAGCGCCTCGTCGTCCGCGAGTTCCCAGTACATGTTGGCGGCGGCCCGGCCGCGCCTGGCGTCGGCGTCGGTCGCGTCGACTTGGGGGAACGCGTTGGGGTGGTTGGCGTCGACGCCGCCGTAGGTGAAGGGGAACTCGGGCCAGTCGGCCATCAGGCCCGTGACGAACTCACCGGCCCAGCGCATCGCCTCGACCATCTCGGGAGGCGAGGGCAACGGTTTCGGGGATTCCATGTCGATTCGTTCGATGCGAAGCTGCGCGGGCAGCTCCTCCCAGCGGTCGAAACCCTGGCGGATGAACAGCTTCCGTGACCCCGTGGTGGTGGGCAGCCAATTGGGCCCGCGCTCGGGCCCGCCGATGTAGAGCTCGAATTCCCCGTCATCGCCGACCTGGAGCTGATGACCGAGCAGGTTGGTCTCCGGTGTGTCCCCGAACGGTTCGTGCAGCACGCCCGGGCCCGGCGTACGTGGACCCTGCACCGTGACGTTGAAAAACCTTGCGGTGCCGCGTGTCCCGGTGAGCCGATACGTCGACTGTCCGTCGATCCAGGCCTGCTGGTAGGTGAAGTCGGCACAGTCGCCGCCCAGCTTGCGGGTCGGACCACAGAAGGTGTGCAGCGCCGGGTAGCGGGTGTTGCGAGTCTCGAGCGCGAGATCGAAGGCCTGGCCGAGGTTTTGGGTCAGGAACCGGTAGGCGTCGACCCGATGGACGCCCGACGCCGGGTTGGCCTGCTTGAAGGCCTGTTCGCCCGCTTGCTGCAGTCGCTCACAGAAGTCCGTCCAGGCCTGCTGCAGCGCCGCGTCGTCGGGCCCGTCGCCGAAGGCCATGCTCACGCACCGAGCCTGTCGAGCATCGCGCTGACGACGTCACATGCGCGCTGGGCGGCTTCCAGGTGTCCCTCCCGGTCGATGCGGAGACCGATCAGTTCCAGGTCGAAACCGTGGCGGTAGCCGCCGGCGAGCGCTTGGGCGACGAAGCTTTCGAGCGGGATCGTGCCGTCGCCGGGCACCGCCCTGGCCGGCAGCGCCCGGTCGCCGAGCACATAGTCGCTGAGCTGGATCAGCGCGGTCCTCGGTAGCGCCCGCTGCACCATCGCCTCCAAATCCCCCTCCGCCCAACAGTGAAACACGTCGATGCACAGACTGAGGTCGCCCATCTCGGCCAGCACGACCGCGTCGCGCAGGGTGTGGGCCAGGTGGATGTCGGCGTACAGGCTGGATGCGTTCTCGACGGCCAGCGCCACCCCGGCCGCCTTGGCCTGCGCCGCGCAGGGAGCGATCATCGTGCAGAATCGGTCCGCGGCCTGCGCCCAGGCGAGGTCACCGCGCCCGCCGGTCAACAAGTAAACGGTGCGGGCTCCGACGGCGGCGGAGGCGTCGATCACGGTGGACAGCGCTTCGCGGGCGGCGTGCGGGTCGCTGGACAGCCTGCCGCCGGCGAACAGGTGGTAGACGGCCTCCACAGAATAAGCGTTGCCGTGCAACAGCATTGGGAAGCACGGCTCGAGAAGTTGGCTGTCCAGGATGCTCAGCCGGGAGACCCCGAGCGCTGCCCAATGAGCTTCCAGTTCGGCCAGCGACTCACCTTGGAAGGTGACGTTGTGCACCGACAGACGCTGGTGTGGGCCGGTCATGTCAGGCGCGGTTCTCGATGGCGACACCGAATCGTTCTCGGAATGGCCGGAATTCCGCGTGCAGCGCATCCAGGTCCTCGCCGATGTCGGTCAGCAGTTGGGTGGAGTAGGTGAATTTGCCGTAGCGGTCGCCACGATTGTTGGCCAGGTACGCGCGCATCGCCGATGCGGCGTCGTCCGACAGTTCGCGACCGCAGAACTCGTAGTAGCGCCGGACGGTGCCGATGTGGTCGGCGACGAAGTCGGCGTAGCGCACGTGCAGGATACGGGGATCGTCGACCAACGGATTGCTCATCGTGTTGGCGATGCTGGCGCGGGTCATCTCGAGGTGCTTCTTCGCTTCGGCGTGCAGGTCGACCGGACCGACGATGCCTTCGGCGATGTCGGCCATCATCATGGTGCGCGACGCGGCGACTTGGACGGGGTCGCGGTGCAGCCACACCAGGTGCGCGTCGGGATAGGTGTCGAAGAGTTCCTTGAGGCGGAAACCGTGAAATCCCTTAAGCACCCAGTACTTTCGGGGACGGCAATATTGCAGCTGCTGCAGCATGGCCTTGTGCAGCCGGTATTGCGCCGCGGGATCGGTGGCCAGGCCGCCGACCAGAGACTGCATCGGCACGCGCCACCAGGCGGTGGGCGTCATCACCCGGAAGTCGAACGCCCAGGTGCGCTCGTCCTCAGGCAGACCGTCGCCCAGCATGTCGTTGTACGGGTGGCTGTGCAGCCACTTGGGCATCTTCGCGTTGATCTCGCGCCAGTCCGCGTCGGCCCACTCTCTGCGGTCGTCATCGGGATCTGCCAGACCCGGCGGCGGTGACGGATACATCACCTCCCAGAAGCGCAGCGCCCGAGCACGCGGATCAACGGACATCAGCGCGTGCATGAGCGTTGTGCCCGACCGGGGTTCGCCTGTGACGAACATCGGACCGACGATCACCTCGTCGGCGATCGGGTAGCGGTTGCGGTCTTCGATGAACTCCAGCCGCGACGTCAGCAACCATCGACACACCTGCGCCGCCTGGCGGTGGCCCTCGGTGTTCATGCCGAGGCCGTTGAGATGGTCGACCGCGACGGTGAAGCGTTGCGGCAAGGTGGGATCGCCGTAGTCGCACAGTCCGGTTTCGGCCTCCGCGTCGGCGAGCAGCCTGGCGGCGTCCAGGGGCGCCGTCACGACCGCTCCCCGCACAGCCGCATCAGCTCGTCTTCGGCGGCGCGCACGTTGGCGGCCGAAGCCGCGGCGTGGCTCAGGCCGGCCATCGCGCCGTAGTCCAGGATCTTGGGGACGCGCAGTCCCGCGTCGACGTATGTCTTCACGATCTTGGCAACCTGCGTCGGCGTCCCGTGCGGGACGGCGGCGAGCACCATCTCCGGCCGCGCCTTGTCGAGGAAGTCCAGAATCCTTTCGCGGGTGAGCACCGCGGGGTCGATGTCTTGGAATCCGCGCCACCGATCACCCATCGGGTGTTCGAATCCGAAGCCGCGCAACGTATCCGCCGATACCTGCAGCAGGAACGCCTTCACCAGCGGTGCTTGCAGGATCTCGGCGAGGGCGTCCTCGTCCGCGCCGATCAGACACACCTGGATGAAGCATGGTGTGATCGACTGTGGATCGCGGCTGGCGCGTTCGGCGGATTCCCTTACCGCGGCGAGCATTTCGGCGTATTGCTCCGGTGTCCAGGCGCCGGCCGGCCACCACCCGTCCGCGTGCCGGCCAGCGATATCCAGCATCCGTGGGCCGCTTGCGCCGATCCAGATCTGCGGTGGCCGGCCTGCGTAGGGTTCGGTGTCCAGCCGGGCATGGCGCAGCGAGTAGAACTGTCCGTCGAAATCGACCGGGCCGTCGCTCTCCCAGAGCAGCCGGATCACCCTAAGGGCTTCCTCGAAGCGGCTGACCGGCCGGGAGAAATCGAAGCCGTAGGGCAGGGTGTTCTCGCTCTCGCCGCTGCCAAGGCCGAGGATGAAACGCCCCTTGGCGAGGTGGTCGATCGTGAGCGCCGTCTGGGCCAGCATGCTGGGGTGGCGGCGCACGGTGTCGACGACTGCGCTGACGAGCGGGACCTTCTCCGTCAGGACGGCGGCCGCGGCGGCTACCGCCAGGCCGTCCAGGTGGCGGTGCGGCGACGGGGAGGCGGTGGCCAGGTCGGTGAACTCGGGGGTCCAGATGGAATCGGGCCAGAAGCTGACCATGTGGTCGGGCAGCCAGATCGAGTGGTACCGGCCGCTGTCCAACTCCTTCAGCCGGGACAGGTCCAGGGGGAGGGTGGTGCGTAGGAACGCGGCGGGTTGCACGGTCATCGAGAGATGATGCTAAGCACTCGCACAGCGCCGCGGGGATGAATTCGCTCTAGCGGCCACGGCACCGACCGTCACGCCAGCGTGGCTGCGGTCGCCGAGCGTCACGCTGGGGTGACAACGAGACCCGCAGGCACGAATGTGCGGTGAGGTCACCGGAGCGACCTCACCGCACGATCTGTGGAAGGGGGTCAGCCCTCGATGAACTCTTCGAGCTGCGTACGCGCTACGTCGTCGGGCAGCTGTTGCGGCGGGCTCTTCATCAGGTAGGCCGACGCCGGGATCACCGGACCGCCAATGCCGCGGTCCTTGGCGATCTTGGCCGCCCGCACCGCGTCGATGATGACACCCGCCGAGTTCGGCGAGTCCCACACCTCGAGCTTGTACTCCAGGTTCAGCGGCACGTCGCCGAAGGCGCGGCCCTCCAGTCGCACGTACGCCCACTTGCGGTCGTCGAGCCAGCCGACGTGGTCGGAGGGGCCGATGTGCACGTCTTTGGTCTTGAACTCGCGTTGCAGGTTGGAGGTGACGGCCTGCGTCTTGGAGATCTTCTTGGACTCCAGCCGCTCGCGCTCGAGCATGTTGAGGAAGTCCATGTTGCCGCCGACGTTGAGCTGCATGGTGCGGTCCAGTTGCACACCGCGGTCCTCGAACAGCTTGGCCATCACCCGGTGGGTGATGGTGGCGCCGACCTGGCTCTTGATGTCGTCGCCCACGATCGGCACACCCGCGTCGGCGAACTTCTTGGCCCACACCGGGTCCGAGGCGATGAACACCGGCAGCGCGTTGACGAACGCCACGCCGGCGTCGATGGCGCACTGGGCGTAGAACTTGTCGGCCTCCTCGGAGCCCACCGGCAGGTAGGACACCAGCACGTCGACGTTGTTCTCCTTGAGCGCCTTGACCACGTCGACCGGCTCGGCGTCGGACACCTCGATGGTGTCGGCGTAGTACTTGCCGATGCCGTCGAGTGTCGGGCCCCGCTGCACCGTCACGTTGGTCGGCGGCACGTCGGCGATCTTGATCGTGTTGTTCTCCGAGGCGAAGATCGCGTCGGACAGGTCGAAGCCGACCTTCTTGGCGTCCACGTCGAAGGCCGCGACGAACTTGACGTCGCGCACGTGGTACTGGCCGAACTTCACGTGCATCAGGCCGGGCACGGTGCTGTTCTCGTCGGCGTTCTGGTAGTACTCGACGCCCTGTACCAGGGAAGACGCGCAGTTACCGACGCCGACAATGGCGACTCGTACCTCGGTCGACGCCTGTGGCGCGTTCTGGTCACTCATTGGGCGTTCTCCTAACTCCATAACTTGTGTCGCAGCTGATCGAATTCGTGCAGGGGTTTTACGTCTGCTCGGAGAGGCCGGGCATCGCCCGCTCCGCAGCAATGAGCTCGTTGAGCCACTTCACTTCCCGCTCACTGGACTCGAGCCCCAGTTGGTGAAGTTGGCGGGTGTAGCGGTCGAACGAGTTACTGGCCCGCGCCACGGCTTCGCGCAGGCCTTCCCGCCGCTCCTCGACCTGACGGCGGCGACCTTCCAGGATGCGCATGCGCGCCTCCGCCGGAGTCCGGTTGAAGAACGCCAAATGCACCCCGAAGCCGTCGTCGGTGTAGTTGTGCGGGCCGGTGTCGGCCACCAGCTCACCGAAGCGCCGACGGCCCTCGTCAGTTAGCTGGTAGACGCGCCGGGCACGCCGAACCGGCGTTCCGGTCGGGGCGGCGTCCTCGGCGATCAACCCTTCGGCCTGCATCCGCCGGAGGGCGGGGTACAGCGAACCGTACGAGAACGCACGAAACGCGCCGAGGAGGCCGGTCAGCCGTTTGCGCAACTCGTAACCATGCATCGGCGATTCGATGAGAAGACCCAGGATGGCGAGCTCGAGCATCGAATCACCCCCTTTGCATGGTTGGTTACGACGGTTCGACGCCTCGCGTAATCGTATCGTCTCGATATATTCGCCACAACACCACCGAATGTTCGTCCGCTATTTGTTCGGGTGCGCCGAATCGAATCGCGCCCGGCTACGACGGCAAGCTGAGCTGCTTGACGGTGCCGTCACCTGCGAAGACGATGTAGCCACCACCGTAGTCGCTGGAGACATACAGCGATAGCGAGAGCGCGCCCGGGGTCGTCGGGTCCGTCGCCGGTTCGATGTTCAGGTACTCGGTTTTGACGTCCGACGGCTTCATGTGGAGGGTCTGCGGGGCGCCGCGCATGATGCCCACGGTCGCCGTGACGTCGAACTTGCTCAGGTCAACCGCAAGGGGAGCATCCGCGGAGCTTTTGGCCGAGCTGCTCGGGTCGCCCCAGCCCCCGCGGTAGGTGTAGGCCAGCACCCGGCGATCGTCTGAGGGGTCCGGCCGGTCGAGGACCGCGTAGGTCGGGTAGATCACGAGTCGATATCCCACGGCGTCGCCGAACCGTTTGCGTGTTTGCTCGATCAGGCCGGTCAGCCCGCCCACCGAATGCAGTTGGGTGGGCGGTGTCAGCACCACGGGGCCGACGCCGTCGGGCTTGGCTCCGGGGTCGGTGGTGAAGTCCAGCGGCGATTTGGTGTTGCCGTAGATGCCCCACCCGATGCCGACGCCAAATAGCACCGAGACGACCAATGCGGCGGCGAGCGTCCCCCAACCGCGGAGCTTCGGCGGCACCGGCCGGGCCTTGGCGACAGGCGTCGGAAGCGCGCTGCTGTCGGTTTGCAGGTCGGTCACCAGGGCCTGCAGATCGCCGAGCGTGACCGCGTTGGTGGCCGCGCTGACCCGTTCCCGATGCTCCTCCATGGAGAGCTCGCCGTCGGTCAGGGCGTTGTCGAGAATCCTGCAGGCGTCCTGCCGATTGATGTCTTTGGCGCGGGTGCTTGCCGCCACCCCGCCGCCCAGCGACGTCCCGAGCCATCTCGCCACGGGGATGATCGTAGAGTCCGGGCCTGGTCCGGCACAGAATGCGCCCGCCTTTACTCGGCTCGGGCCGCCACAGCTTTGGTTGCGTATCGGTGGTCCGGATGGCGACGTACTCTGGTGGGCGTGCGACTGCAGCGACAAGTGGTGGACTACGCGCTCCGGCGGCGAGCACTGCTGGCCGAGGTGTACTCGGGCCGCACGGGCGTGTCCGAAGTGTGTGACGCGAACCCTTATCTGCTGCGCGCCGCCAAGTTTCACGGGAAACCGAGTCAGGTCATGTGCCCGATCTGCCGTAAGGAGCAGCTGACACTGGTGTCGTGGGTGTTCGGCGAACACCTCGGCCCGGTATCGGGCTCGGCACGTACGGCCGAAGAGTTGGTTTTGCTGGCGAGTCGCTTCGAGGAGTTCGCTGTCCACGTGGTGGAGGTATGCCGGACCTGCGAGTGGAATCATCTGGTCAAGTCGTACGTGCTCGGAGCGGCGCGCCCACCCAAGGGCACCCGCGGTACGCGGACGGCGCGAAACGGCGCGCGCACGGCCATTGAATAACGACGGACCCCACAACCAGTCGTCCGGCGACGCGGATGGGTCGGCGACTGAGCGGGTGGGAAAACATGGAAGCGGCGAGCGCCCGCGTGGCGCGCCGTCGGCGGCCGGCCAACGCCGTGGCGTTCCGCCCGATGACCGGCTGACCACGATTCTTCCGCCGGTTGTCGATGACCGGTCGCCCCGGCGGCCCGATCCCCGCATCGAGGAAGTCAAAGCCGCGCTGGACAGCCCTTCGTCTACTCCCATGCAGCGTGATGCGCTCGAGGAGGTCAAGGCGGCGCTGGACAGCCGAACGTCGCCGCGCCGGGACCGGCCGAAGGCGGGAGGCCGTCCGCCGGAAGGGCCGCCACCGCCGCCCGGGCCGGGGGGTCGCCGCGGTGGCCCGGACGGCTTCGGGCCCCGGCCGCCGCGTGACGTCCACTGGACCCAGCAGATCAACTGGTTGTGGGTGCGGCGAGCGGCCTACCTGTCGGCGGCGGTGCTCGTGCTGTTGCCGATCGTCACGTTCACCATGGCGTATTTCATCGTCGATATCCCGAAGCCGGGCGATTTGCGCACCAACCAGGTCTCCACCATCCTGGCCAGCGACGGGTCAGAGATCGCCAAAATCATTCCGCCCGAAGGCAATCGGGTTGACGTCAACATCAACCAGGTGCCGGTTCACGTGCGCCAGGCGGTGATCGCCGCCGAAGACCGCAATTTCTACTCGAACCCGGGGTTCGACTTCAGCGGCTTCGCCCGGGCGGTGAACAACAACCTCTTCGGCAACGGTGACCTGCAGGGCGGGTCGACCATCACCCAGCAATACGTGAAGAACGCGCTGGTCGGCTCGGCTCAACACGGCGTCAGCGGCCTGATGCGCAAGGCCAAGGAACTGGTGATCGCCACCAAGATGTCGGGGGAGTGGTCGAAAGACGATGTGCTGCAGGCCTACCTGAACATCATCTACTTCGGCCGGGGTGCCTACGGCATCTCCGCCGCCGCCAAGGCTTACTTCAACAAGCCCGTCGACCAGTTGACCGTCTCGGAGGGAGCGTTGCTGGCGGCGCTGATCCGGCGGCCGTCGTCGCTGGACCCGGCCGTCGATCCGCAGGGCGCCCGGGCTCGCTGGAGCTGGGTGCTCGACGGCATGGTGGAGACCAAGGCGCTGTCGCCCGGTGACCGTGCCGCGCAGGAGTTCCCGCAGACGGTGCCGCCCGACCAAGCCCGCGCGGAGAACCAGACGACGGGACCCGACGGGCTGATCGAGCGCCAGGTGACCAAAGAGTTGATGGAGCTCTTCAACATCGACGAGCGGACTCTGAACACCCAGGGCCTCCAGGTCACCACTACCATCGACCCGAAAGCCCAGCAGGCCGCCGAGAAGGCGGTATCGAAATACCTTGACGGGCAAGACCCCGACATGCGGTCGGCCGTGGTGTCGATCGACCCGCACGACGGCGCGATACGCGCGTACTACGGCGGTACGGACGCCAACGGTTTCGACTTCGCGCAGGCCGGGCTGCAGACCGGTTCGTCGTTCAAGGTGTTCGCACTCGTGGCCGCGCTCGAGCAGGGGATCGGTCTGGGTTACCAGGTCGACAGTTCGCCGCTGACCGTCGACGGCATCAAGATCACGAACGTCGAGGGCGAGGGCTGCGGAACGTGCAATATCGCTCAGGCGCTCAAGCAATCGCTGAACACCTCTTACTACCGGCTGATGCTCAAGCTCAAGGGCGGCCCGCAGGCCGTCGCGGACGCCGCGCACCAGGCCGGCATCGCTACCAGCTTCCCCGGCGTGGACCACACGCTGTCCGAGGACGGCAAAGGCGGGCCGCCCAACAACGGAATTGTGCTGGGGCAGTACCAGACCCGGGTGATCGACATGGCCTCGGCATACGCCACGCTGGCCGCCTCGGGCATCTACCACCGGCCGCATTTCGTGCAGAAGGTCGTCAACTCCGAGGGCCAGGTGCTCTTCGACGCGAGCAAGTCCGACAACAATGGCGAGCAGCGCATCCCCAAGGCCGTGGCCGACAACGTCACCGCGGCCATGGAGCCGATCGCGAGCTATTCGCGCGGCCACTCCTTGTCCGGCGGCAGGCCGTCAGCGGCCAAGACGGGCACCACGCAGCTGGGTGACACCACCGCCGACAAGGACGCCTGGATGGTCGGATACACGCCGTCGCTGTCTACGGCCGTGTGGGTGGGCACCGCGAAAGGCGACGTACCACTCGTAACCGCCTCGGGCGCACCGGTTTACGGCTCGGGGCTGCCATCGGACATCTGGAAGTCCACCATGGACGGCGCCTTGAAGGGCACCTCCAGTGAATCGTTCCCCAAGCCGACGGAGATCGGTGGCTATGCCGGCGTCCCGGCGCCCCCGCCCCCACCGCCGCCCTCCGCTCGCCA
>NZ_LZIL01000043.1 GCF_001667075.1 Mycobacterium sp. 852014-52450_SCH5900713
CGTCTGGGCGTGCACCTCGAAGCGGCCCGCCATCGCCCGCATTTCGTGCGGGTCAGTCATAAAACGTGTTGCCATGTGGCTGTCTCCTTATTAAGTGAGTACTCAGATACTTGCGGTGGTTACGACGATGGCCGGACCGGTCACGCGCTGGCGAACCGCCGAGCCGAATGCAAAAGGATGATCCCCCCTTCCCGTCAGCCGGCGGCCACCGGTTGCTCTAACGCGGTGAGACGGACGTCAAACCCGAACTCCGGCGTTTGAGTTGTCCGGCCGTCAGCCCCCGAGATCATCGGTAGCTGGGCGGTCAGGTGGGATTCCACGTCGAAGACGTCCTGTCCCAGACCCTCAACCGCCAACCGACTAGCCCGTGGCAGCTGCGTTGATTGCCTCGGTCGCAGCGTACGAGCCAGAACTTGTCGACAGCGTGTTCACGAACGCCTCGTGAATGGCGGCGGCCTGCGCGCTAACCGCCTGGTACATCTGCGCGTGGGCCGCGAACTGCGCCGCCGTCAGCGCCGACACCTCGTCGGCAGCGGCGGGCACCACCCCAGTCGTGGGGGCGGCGGCGGCCGCGTTCTGAGCGCTCAGCGTTGAGCCAATGGCCTGCAAGTTTCCGGCCGCCGCGGCCAGAGCCTCGGGCTGTGTGGTCACGAACGACATACTTGGTTCCCTCCTAGTTCAATCCCCGACTCTGCAGAGAGTAGATGACCGCGACCCCTGAAGCAGTTTCGGAAGCCGCCTGTTTGCAACTGTTCACTTGACGGTACGGCGAATTCATTTTTGGTAACGCCACAGTAACAGCGTCTGACCTGGATCGCAGCACCTTGCAGTCGCGTCACAGCAAACTGTGACAGTCCAGGCAGGCAAAGTTGCTGGTGGGCGTTTCCCAGCCCCTGTGGCACCGCGGCTCCCGATAAGATCTCGTTGCTCGCAAACTCCTTCCGCACGGTCGGCGACCGCCCACAGCATCCTCGATGACCAGGCCTCTCCGAAAGGGTTTTGAGTCCCTTGAGCAGGGGCACTAGGTCCTCTCGGCCGGGATGGTCGCGGCGCCGCGCGGCACCACGAGGCGTGACTGCGTCCACGTCCATTCCTCGCCCGCGCCGGCTGCGCGTGGTCACCGTGGGCGATCAGCCGGCGAAGGGGGGTCGGGCCATGACGGTGGGGCGGAATCCGTATCGGGGTCCGGCGCCGGCGTGGGTGCCGGAGCCCATACCGGCCAGGGGCATGCCGCCGAGCAGGTTGCCCGGTCCCCCGGGGCCTTCGGGGGCGGCGCTGATGGCGCTGACCGGGATGGCGGTGTGGCCCATGGCCGGCACGGCCGGGCCGCCGGTCCAGGCCACCGGCACCGACAACTTGCCCCCGATGGAGGCCGCGCCGCCGATGGCCGCGGCTGGGTGCACCGCACCGGCACCGCCGCCGAGCAGACCGCCGAGTCCGCCCAGGCCGGGCAGCGCCTTGGCGGCCGCGGGAGCCGCGCCACCGATCAACCCCACCGTCTTGGAGATCTGGGTGAACGTGTTGGCCATACCGGTACTGAAGTAGGGCAGACCCTCGGTGTTATAGAACAAGCCGGCGAACGGGCTGTAGCCGTTGACAAGTGTCCCCAGGTTGGAAGGCAAGACGGTTTGGCCGGTCAACAGGAACCACAGCTCGCTTAGCGGGTCGGTCGACTGTTGCGCGGCCTGAGTCACCTGCGGGGCGGCGGTCGTCGTGGCGGTGGTGGCGGCTTTTTGCACGGTGTTGGCCGTGTTGCCCGCGGTGGTGTTGGCCGTCGCGTTGGCCAACGTGCTGGCCTGGGTGGTCGTGCCCGCGTCGTTGGTGACCTTGGGCGCGGCCTGAAACTGCGTGATGCCCTTGGTCGCCGCCGTGGACTGCGCCGAGTAGGCGGCCATCGCGCCGGCATCCTGGGCCCAGAACTCGCCGTACTGGGCCTCCAACTGCGCGATCGCCCCGGTGTTCTGCCCGATCACATTGGTGGCCTGCAACTGCTGCACCAGCGCCCGGTTGGCCGCGATCACCGGCGGAGGCACCACCGCCGAAAACGCCTGCTCATAAGCCGCCGCCGCCGAGCTGGCCTGCACGGCCGCCTGCTCGGCCTGCGCCGCCGTAGTGGCCAGCCACTCCGCATACGGCGTCGCCGCGGCCGCCATCGCCGCCGAAGCCGTGCCCGCCCACTCCTCACTGGCCAGCTGGGTCACCACGTTCTGATAACTCAACGCCGCCGACTGCAACTCCGCAGCAATCGCATTCCACGCCGACGCCGCGGTCATCAACGACCCCGACCCCGGACCGGCATAAATCCGCGCCGAATTAACCTCCGGCGGAAGCGCCCCAAAATCAAACACGAATTACCCCTTACCGCGTCGCAGCTGCATGAATGACGTCGAGTAGTGAAAGACGATAGAGCGCATCCGGCCGGCCCCCGGCCGTGCCGACCGGCTGACGTCAGAGCTGGCCGGGCGCGGGCGCATCGCCCGCGGCTGCTGCGCCCCGGTGGTCCAGAGCTGACCACGCGCTGGGCGTCCGGCCGTTTGTCCGCCATGAGGTGGGAAAACAGTCTCCCGGTGATCGCCCTCGCGCGTCACCGGGCCGTAGCCGGGGGGCCGCGCCGTCGTCGCTACCGGGCTCAGCCGCAACCGGCTCTCCATAAAATCCCGACGCGGATAAAACGAATGAGTTGTGTTCATATCCGCTGCTATCCGGCCGAGGGTGGGCGGGTTAGGACGCTGTAGCGGAAGCCGTATTTGTGGGAGTAGCCCGCGGCTGCCCCGGCGCGTCGGCCCATCACGCCGGTGGGCATGCCGCGCAGCAGGGCGTTGCCCGGCGGGCTCGCCGTCGCCCCGGCGGTCTGGACGGGAAGGGCCTCGGCCTCGTTGGCCGGGCTGACCGCCGAAGTCAGCGTGGCCCACTGCTGGGGCACCGACAAACCCCCGACCTGGGTGGCCTGCCCGGCACCGGCCGAGACAACGTTGCTGCTCAGGCTGCCCAGGTTGCCCAGACCCAACTGGGCGAACTGCGGCGTCGGATACCACGCACCACCGGCACCGGCCGTGCTACCACCAGGACCCGACACCAACTGCTGAGCAAGCTGCGACCAAAACGCCGGGATACCGTTCGAGAAATAGGCAAGACCGGTGGTCTGCTTGAGCAGCACCGTGTACAAGGTCGGGTTGAGCCCCAGATAGTTGTTGGTCGGCGTGGGCAACCCAGTCTGCAGACCCTGAATCGCATTGGTCAGCCAGGTGAACGGGCCCGGCTGGGTCGTGGCCGCGGCCGTCACCTGCTGGGTCGGCGCCGCGGCCGTCACCAACTGCGTAGTCGCCAATTGCGAGGTGCTCGAGGCCACCGTCTGGGCGGTGTTACCCGCGGGCTGCTGAGCGGCCTGGGTCAGCGCCAACGCCTGATCGGCCACCCCATCAGGGGTGGTGGTATTCGGCGGAGCCGCAAACGGCGCCAACTCCGAAGCCGTCGCCGAAGCCGCCGCATAGCCATACATCGCCGCCGCGTCTTGGGCCCACATCTCCATGTACTGGGCCTCGGTCGCCATGATCGCCGGGGTGTTCTGCCCAAAGAAATTCGTCGCGATCAACGTCGCCAACAACACCCGATTAGCCGCAATCACCGGCGGAGGCACCGTCATCGCAAACGCCGCCTCAAACGCCGCCGCCGCCGCCCGACCCTGACTGGCCGTATCCTCGGCCAACCCCGCCACCGCACCCAACCAACTCACATACGGCACCACCGCCGACACCATCGACGACGCCGCCGGACCCACCCACGGCCCCGACGTCAACTCCGAAACCACCGAGCTATACCCACTAGCCGCCGCAGCCACCTCAGCAGCAATCTCATCCCACGCCGCCGCCGCCGCCATCAACGGCCCCGAACCCGGACCCGCATACATCCGACCGGAATTAACCTCCGGCGGTAACGCCCCGAAGTCAAACACCTGTTCTCCTCAGTTGGCCGCGATCGCTGGCGATCGCGGCAGTCGCATCGGATCAGTGGTGGCCGTGGTCACGGCTTCGTAAGCAATTGCCACCCGTAGGTCGCTGACGCCCGGAATCACCGACTCAGACCTCACGGTCTGCCACCCCAGTCGGCGGGCTGGCCGGCGCATCCGCCCGTCCCTTGTCCGGCGTCCAAATGTGGTCTCGTACCACGCTTCTCGGACACCCGGGTCAGGAACAACGTGCACCTTTAGCCTCGATTGATCCCCTGCTGTCAGCAACCGAGCGACAGTCCACGGTCTTGCCGAACTGTCGCTCGTCAATGAGATTAGTTCGTTATCGTGGGCACGCCGATACGCGACGCCAACTGTTCATTCCAGGCCAGCCACTGTTCACTCCCAGTCGGCTGCCGTTCATTTCTGCGAACTGATTGTTCATCCGCGGTTTGCTTTCAACGCGGTTCGGACGTCAGTCCTCTTCGAGAATCAATGCCATTTCCGGGCAGGAAGCCACACCGTCGCGAGTCAGCTGCTCGTCCTCGGGCCGCACCTCGTGCTCTTCGAGGATCGAGTAGCCAGAGTCGTCTATCGGGAACAGATTCGGATCAACGGCGTAGCACTGGGCGTGACCCACGCATTTGGATTGTTCGAGACGAACCCTCATCAGGTTTCCTCCCTACCCGGCTCCGTGAAGCAATCCAAACGGAGATCGCTCGCTGCAGTGTAGAAGATTCTCCCGGAGCGGGACCGGCCGCCGTAAACGGACCAGCGGTCGGATTCGTGTCCCTTTGCGACACATGCGATATTGGGGTTCAGCGAAAATCGGTGCCGACGACGTCCCCACCGCAGCGGTTGCCGAGATCAGACAGATAAGCGGAGAGCCCATGAGCACTCCTGGCCAAGGCCAGCAAGCCACGTTCCACCTACCGCGGCTCGATTTCGAGAAATTGCCCATGGCCTTGGACCGGGGCGTCGGGTGGAAAACGCTGCGGGATGCCGGGCCGGTGGTGTTCATGAACGGCCACTACTACATCACGCGCCGTGAGGACGTGCTGGCCGCGCTACGCGATCCCAAGGTGTTCTCGTCGACGATCCTTCAGCCCCCCGGGCACCCATTGCCGGTGCTGCCCCTGGCTTTTGACCCGCCGCAACACACGCGTTACCGGAAGGTGCTGCAGCCCTTCTTCAGCCCCCTCGGTCTGAGCAAATCGCGGCCGGTGCTGGAGCGGCACGCCGCCGAAATGATCGCTGCCCTTGCCGCCCAGGGCACGTGCGAAGTGATGGCCGACTTCGCACACCTGTACCCCTTTCAGGTCTTCATGGACCTCTATGGCCTGCCGATCCAAGATCGCGATCGCCTGATCGATTGGAAGGACGCCGTCGTCAACGACAAGCCCTACATCACCCAGGCTGACATCGAGAAGAGTGAGCTGCTGCTGGCGTATCTGGCCGATGCGATCCAGCAACGCCGGCAGAACCCAGGACCCGACATGCTGTCGCAAATCATGAACAGCGACGGTGATTTCAGCGATCTGGAACTGCTGGGCATGAGCCACCTGCTGGTTCTGGCCGGTCTGGACACGGTGACGGCGGCGATCGGATTCTGCCTGTTCGAGCTGGCGCGCCGACCACAGCTGCGCGAGTTGCTGCGCGACAACCCAAGGCAGACCCGGGTTTTCGTCGAAGAGATCGTCCGGCTGGAACCTTCTGCACCGGTGGCACCCCGGATCACCACCGAATTCGTCAACATTGGCGGGATGACGTTGCCCCCTGGGACGTCGGTGCGGTTGTGCATGGCCGCGGTCAACCGTGACGACAGCGATGCCACGTCGGTCAACGAATTGGTGATGGACGGAAAGATCCACCGGCACTGGGGGTTTGGGGGCGGCCCGCACCGCTGCCTGGGGTCTCACCTGGCGCGGATCGAACTGACCGTGATCGTCGGGGAATGGCTCAAACAGATTCCCGACTTCGACGTTCCCGCGGACTACGTCCCCGCGATCAATTACCCGTCAAAAAGCTTCGCACTCAAAGAGTTACCGCTGCGCTGGGGCTGATCCTGCCAACCCCAACGCAGCGGCATTCCGTCTTACTTGCGCAACTCCGTCGCCGCGACCTGTACGAACACGCCGGTGTCCTCGGCCATCAGCAGGCCTCGACCGCGGGGCAGCGGGCCACCCTTCATCTTTCCGCGGATGAATCCCTCGTCCGGGTCGGCGTCCATCACCAGCAACGGCGCATTCGCCTGGGCCAGGGCCCGCAGCATCGGGTCGCTGCCCGCCGAAGACCAGCCACCGAAGGTGCGCGTCACCAGCACGTGCAAGCCGACGTCGGCGGCCCGGGTCACCCACGGCGCCGCCTTGTGCAGCGGCGAATCGAATCCGGCCGGCAGCTGCTGGATGTCGTCGACGATCAGGAAGATCTCCGGGCCGCTCCACCACGACCGCGCCAGCAACTCTTCCGCGGAGAGGCCGGGCGGCGGTTCGCGTCCGGCCAGGACGGCTGCCAGCTCGCCCATCATCGCCTGGACGCCGTCGAGGTTGTACGCGAACTTCTCGACGTAGTCCGGGCCCAGTGTGGTCAGCAGCTGACGTCGTGGGTCCACCAGCCACACCTGTGCCGACGGCTGGCCGGCCGGTGGCGGAGGTGCGCTGCTGGCTCCCGGCGCGTACAGGCGGCCGATTTCGCTCATGATGGTCGCCAGCGTGGTGGTACGCCCACATTCGCGTCGACCCGTGACCATCAGGTGCGCATTCTCGGCGAAGTTGAGGTAAACCGGCGACAAATCCAATTCGGAGATGGCCCAGGCGATTCCGCCCGCGCCGACCCCTTGTCGGGTGTCCCGCGCGGCCAGCTCGCGCAGCTGCTCCACGTCGAACCGAGCGGGGAGCCGGCGCACCGGTGGGGCCTGGCCGCTGGTGAGACGACTGACCGCGTCGATGACGCTGTCGGATTCGAAGACATAGCCCGCTGTGGTGGCGAGTGCGGGCCGGGCAACCAACGTGTGCAGACCCGCCTGCGGGTCGGAGTCCAGTCGGACGTAGTTGACCGCGACCATGCCGCGGCCCGGCTTGACCGGAACGTCCTTGGCGAAGCGGGACCGCACCAGCTTGGCGTCCTCCACGGCCGCCAGCCGCAATTCGACCCGGGAGCCGAAGCCACTGCGCACCGGGGGCCGCAGCTCGGATTCGCGGTCCGCGGTGACGATCACGTGGACCCCGAACGAGGGGCCCTGGTTGATGATCAGGTTCACCTGCTCGATCAGCACCTCGTTCTCTTCGGCCAGCGCCCGATAGTTGTCGACCACCAGGTAGACGTCGCCGAACCCGTCGTTGGGGACGGGGCCGGGCTCGCCGCCGAACTTGCGGCGCCGGAACACCTCCATCGAGGCGATCCCGTACTCGAGGAAGGTGCTCTTCCGCTGCCGCACCAGCGCCAGCAGCTCGGCCACCGTCCGGCGCACGCCGTAGGGATCGGTCGGGCCGGCCACCTCACCCACGTGCGGCAGCCGGGCGACGGTGGTCAGCGCGGTGCTGCTGTAGGCCAGGCAGTAGAACTGGACCTGCTCGGGGGTGTGGGTCAGCGCGGCCGAGCAGATCAGGGTCTGCAGGGCCGTGGTCTTACCCGAACCGCCGGCGCCCAGGATCAGGACGTTGGCGCCCGGACCCGAGGTGTCGACCGTCCACGGCGGCTGGTCGTGCTTGAACGGACGGTCGATGATCCCGATCGGGAAGACCAGGTCGCGGGCCGTGCCGTAATCCTCCTGCCACGGGTGGCCGAGGAACCGGTTGACCAATTCGTCGATGGGGATCGGCTGGTTGAGCGGCGGTTGCCACAGCCGGTACGGCTCGAAGTCGATCTTGCGCAGCTGATCGATGATGACCGTGCCGACCTTCGGAACCCGGATGCCCTCGACGTCGTCGTCATCGCGCGCCGTGCCGTCGGCTTCCAGCGTCTCGCCATTCGTGATGGCGGCCGGCGTGAGCTCCGGTCCGCCCACGCTCACCTCGAGCGGGGTGAACGAGTTGGTAAACAGTTGCGGGCGAACGTAATCGATGCTGTGCACCAACGCAGGCGCTTCCTCACCGTCGTCGGTGAGCCCGCGGGGGAAGTAGTCCCGCCACAGGAACTCGGCCTGGAAGCGGACGATGTCTTCCAGGCTGCGCCGGAAGTAGCCCAGACCCGCCTGCGCCGGCAGGTTCACGGCGTTCGGCACACCGGCCGCCTGCGCCGCACCGGCGGTGCGCGCCTTCAGCACCAGCCGGTAACCCATGTTCTCCATGAGCTTTTCGGCGCGGCTTTCAATGGTCTGCGACGCCATCATCAGGTGGATCCAGTAGGCGCGGCCCTGCCGGCCGATCGAGTCGAGCACGTCGACCGCGGTCGGCATGATGCGGAACCATTCGTAGAACTCGTCGATGACCACCACGAGCATCGGCAGCGGCGCCATGTCCTGGCCGCGTGCGCGCATCCTGAGGCGGACCGAGTTGTACTCCTTGGCGTCGTCGACACCGGCGCTGTCGCAGATCGCCTTGCGCCGGGCGATCTCACCCCACAGGGCGTCGAGGAAGCGCTCCATGAGCGCCTGGTCCTCTTCCAGGTCGGTGATGATCCGCGACACGTGCGGTACGCCGGCGAACGGCTTGACCGCCGACCCACCCTTGAGGTCGGCCAACACGAACTGCAGCTCTTCCGGCGGGTGGCTGAGCATCAGCGACTCGATCACGGTTCGCACCAGCGTCGATTTACCGGAACCCGTCGTACCGGACATGACGCCGTGCGGGCCGTCACCGCCCTCGTCCAGCGACTTCATGTCCAAGAACAGCAACTCGCCGTTGTCCGAACGAACACCGAACGGTGCCCGCAACCGCGATCGGCCCATCGAGTCGTTACGGCTGCCCCACAGCGACTCGAAGTCGATGCGGCCCGGATCGTCGATTCCGTAGTAGGCCATGATGTCCCGGGCGCCGATGTGGGCCACCCGCTGACCGATCTCTTCGTACGCCTCGGCGAGCCGCCAGCGAGCCACCGCCTGGGCGAATTCCTCCGCCTCCGCGATGCTGATGTGGTCGGTCAGCGCGAAGAACCACGGCTTCTCGTCGATCACCATCCAGGTGTCGCGGTCGCGGGGCAGCGCCTCGATCACACCCTTGTCGTCGAACCGCAGGCTGCGCTCGGGGACCGCCGTCCACATCGAGGAGCCGGTCAGGTCGAAGAACGTCACCCCGTCGACGCCTTCGGAGCTGATCACGTACTCCCACTGGGGGTCGACGACGTCGGCGACGATCACCGTGTGGGGCGTCGGAGTCTGCGCCGACGAACTCGCGTGCCGCGGCGTGAAAGAGCCACGGCCGGCGAATAATTCGGCCTGCTCGGCGGCGAACTCGCGTACCGAGCTGTAGACCATCCGCGCGTTCCCCGCGGCGTCCTGACGTCGCGAGTCACCGAAGTGCGGAAGCCACTTCACCCAGTCCCACTCGTCGAGATCCGAGGTGACGACGACCATCTGAACGTGATCCGGGCCGTGCGAGAACGCCAGCTGGCAGATGATCGCCCGCATCAGTCCCAGGACCTGCTCCCGCTCCCCGTCGAGCGAGTACCAGGGTTCGACGAGCAGCGAGATCATCTTGGGCAGGTTGTAGACGACGCTTTGGTAGCGCCCGAATTCCTGCAGCGCCTTCCCCGTCACCGGCTCCAGCTCGATGTCGGTCGGCATGTTCTGGGGCTCACCCCAGGTCACCTCGGGACGCGTCATGCCGACGCCGACCCGCACCACCCCGAAGTTGAGGTCCTTGCCGTCGGGCTTGCGTTCCCACATCCGCGACGATCCCACCGCGGCGGACAGCGTGGTGGGCGCCGGGTGGAACCACCGGTAGTTGGCGTCCATGCTGTCCGCCGACTCGTGGGCGGTCTCGCGCAGCATGTCGAGCATCAGCATGAACTGGGCGCGCATCGCGTCCAGCTTGGGCCGGCTCATCTGCTGCTGACCGCCGAACCGGCCGCCGAACATCATCATCGCGACACCACCGATCATGAAGATCGGGAAGATCGACCCGGCGCCGCCGAACACGTGCGACCCGCTGGCGAAGGTCATGGCGACCATGCCGATCAGCAGGCCGACCACCACGACGCCGACCACGATCAGCCACCAGGGCTTGCCCTCCGGCGGCGGAATGCTCAGGGGTGTCGGAAGGACGATGTTCTCCGGCTTGATGACCGGAGGCTTCTCCGGTGTCGGCCGAGCAAACCCGCGTTTCACTTAGGTACCGCCAATTCTGCTGGGGACATGTCCATCGGTAGGGTGTCGTGCTCCACGAGGGCGTCCGCCCGCGAGAGGGTGGGGCCTTGTGGGAGCAGCCGCAGCGCCACCCACGGCGCCAGGCTCGGTTTCGTCTTCAGGCCCAACGCCTCCCGCACGTCCCGGGTGTCGTCAACCCCGAACCGGGCGCCCGCGTCCGTCAGCCACCACAGCGACTCCGTCGTCTTGGCGCCGGGGTCGTTGCCGGTGACGGCCACGAAGTTCCCGTAGTCGGGACCGAAGAAGACCTGGTCGGCTTCGCGACCCGTGGTGTCGGCCTTGACCAGCGACACCACTTTGTTCTCGTCCTTGGCCGCAACCGGAATGGTCGCGCCGGACACGACCTGGATGCGGGCCCGGTTCTCGCCGGACGTCTTCTGCCACCACCAGCAGGTCGACGGATTCTCGCGGATGTCCGCCACGTTGAGCGGGGCGTCCGGGTAGGAGGACAGGTCCAGCTTGTTGACCACGGGCATCTTGGCCAGCGCGGACGGTTCCACGGTCACCGGCTTGGTGTTGCCGGGCCCGGCGTTCTGCAGGATCTGCGCCACCAACGGGGGAAGCGTCTGCACACCGTCAGCCAGCACCAGCGAATACTGTTGCGGCCCACTGATTTGCGGCGTGACGATCACCGTGCCGATCGGGCCGGGCGCGTTTGGGAACGACGCGCCGGAGCCCGCGTTCTGCACCTGCGGCACGGTCAGTTCGGGGCCCACCGGCAACGCGTCGAACAGGGCGCGGCTCATGGGCTTGGCCTGGCCCACCTGCTCGGGCGTCAGACCAAGCGGCAGCAGCACCGAACGGTTCGTCGCGTCGATGCGCGACCGGCGTCCCTCGCGGATCACCCACGCGTCCCCCCCGTAGCTCAGCACCACGGCGTCCGACCCGTTCAGCACGTGCCGGTGGTTGCTGAGGTCCGGGTTCCCGTCGATGACGGTCACCGTCACCCCGGACGGCGCGCTGACCCCGCTCGAGGTGCCGACGGTGTCGCACACCAGCCACGACGACGTGGTCGGAGCCGAGGGGTGGAAGTTCGACGGCGCACCCGGGATGCCCACCATTGGGCCGCGCGGCAGCGTGGCGATCTGGTTGGACTTGACCAGGTGCGGGTTGTCCGGGCGGCCGGTGATCAGCCGCGCAGACGCCAGGTTCAGCGCGGGGTACAGCTTGTCGCCCACGCGGACATAAAGCGCGCCGGAGTCACGGTCGGCAATGATCGGCGAATCACCGACCTGGCCCGCCGGGCTGAGGAACGAGTAGAGCAGCGCGCCCAGGCAGATCACCAGCGCCGCCGACACCGAGGCCACCACGGCCAGAGTCTGGCGCCGCCCTGGCTCGACCTCCATGCGGACGCGCCACCGGGTGAGCGCCATTGCGGTGCGGCGAGCGAGGAACTGGTAGCCGGTCACCTGCGTCCGCGTCGACAACCCGAGGCCATACCCCGACCCGCGTTGCCCGCGACTCTCTTCCGCCACTTTGATTCACCATCCGGTCTGCTAGAACGCCTGGATATTGTTCCTGAAAATATCCGCGGCGCGAATTACATCGATAACGGTAAGTCACCCGTAGCGACCTCGCCACGCGACGACGTGCGTTCACATCTACATCACTTTGCGTACATCTATGCGGACGTCCCCGCCTCGCCGCGCCGGCCGACGCGGACAACGCGCCAAGCGCCGTTGAACAGGCACTTTCGAGTTCCCCCGCCGATTCCCGCCCGGACACTCATGTCTCCTCAGGGCATCGTAATGGCGAATGGCCGGCTCGTCCTGTCGAGCGTGTGCCGTCCAGTGAACGCAAGAGCGGCGCAATGGGCGGCGGCGCGCGCCGCCTCTCCCGATTGGTGGGCCGGCGATTTCTGGCAGCAAGATGAGCGGTATGAGTGAGCTCGCGCCGTCGTTGGTCGAACTTGCCAGGAGGCACGGCATCGCGACCGAGTACGACGACTGGACCGGGCGGCGGGTGCCGGTATCGGCAACCACGCTGGTGGCAGTGTTGGCCGCGCTCGGCGTCGCGGCCGGCACGGAGCAGGAGCGCAACGTCGCGCTGACCGCGACGCTCCGGTCGTATTGGGCGCGCCGGTTGCCGGCGACCATCGTCGGCCGCACCGGTGACCAGACGCGGTTTTGGGTGCACGTGACCCACGGCGATCCCGCCGAGGTCTGGTTACGGCTCGAGGACGGCACGGTACGCGGCGGGATCCGGCAGGTCGACAACTTCACCCCGCCGTTCGACCTGGACGGCCGCTGGGTCGGCGAGGCCAGCTTCGTGCTGCCGGCCGATCTGCCGCTCGGTTATCACCGGGTGCACCTGCGTTCCGGTGGCAGTGAGACCAGCAGCGCGGTGATCGTGACGCCGGATTGGCTCGGGCTGCCGGAGCGGCTCGGCGCCCGGCGGGCCTGGGGCCTGGCCGCCCAGCTCTACAGCGTGCGCTCCACACAGTCGTGGGGCGTCGGCGATCTGACGGATCTGACCGACCTGGCCGTCTGGTCGGCGTCGCGGCACGGCGCCGACTACTTATTGGTCAATCCGCTGCACGCGGCTCAGTTTTCTGGGCCGGCGGGACATATGGAGCCGTCGCCATACCTGCCGACATCACGGCGCTTCGACAACCCCATTTATCTTCACGTCGAGGCGATTCCCGAGTTCGCCGAGCTGCCCAAGCGCAGCCGGGTGCGGCGGCTGCGCTTCGACGCGCAACAGCGAGCCGCTCGGCTCGACGCGATCGATCGCGACGGCGCGTGGGCGGCGAAGTGCGCGGCGCTCCAGCTTTTGCACCGGGTGCCGCGGTCCGCGGGCCGCGAGCTGTCCTACGCAGCCTTCCGCGCCCGCGAGGGAACCCCACTCGATGACTTCGCCACCTGGTGCGCCCTGGCCGAGAAGTACGGCGACGATTGGCATTCGTGGCCGAAGTCGCTACAGCATCCCCGCGCGCCCGGCGTCGAGCGGTTCGTCGAGAAGCATGCGGAGGCAGTCGATTTCCATCGGTGGCTGCAGTGGCAACTCGACGAGCAACTTGCCTCGGCGCAGTCGCAGGCGATCCGGGCCGGAATGGCGCTGGGCGTGATGCACGATCTCGCCGTCGGCGTGCATCCCAACGGCGCCGACGCGTGGGCGCTACAGGATGCGTTGGCGCTCGGTGTCACCGCCGGCGCGCCGCCGGACGAGTTCAATCAGCTCGGCCAGGACTGGTCCCAGCCGCCCTGGCGGCCAGATCGGCTCGACGCCGAAGAGTATCGGCCGTTTCGGGCAGTGATCAGCGCGGTGCTGCGGCATGCCGGCGGCGTACGCATCGACCACATCATCGGATTGTTCCGGCTGTGGTGGATCCCGGAGGGCGCAGCGCCCACCGAGGGTACGTACGTGCGTTACGACCATGAAGCGATGATCGGCATCGTGGCCCTCGAGGCACATCGCGCCGGGGCGCTGGTCGTCGGCGAGGATCTGGGCACGGTCGAACCGTGGGTGCGCGACTACCTGCTGCTGCGCGGATTGCTGGGCACCTCGATCCTGTGGTTCGAGTTGGACCGGGACGGAAACGGCGGTCCGCTGCCGGCCGAGCGCTGGCGCGAGTACTGCCTGTCCTCGGTGACCACGCACGATCTGCCGCCGACCGCGGGCTATCTGGCGGGCGACCACGTGCGGCTGCGCGAAGCCCTGGGATTGCTGACCCGCCCCGCCGAGGACGAGCTCGCCACCGACAGGGCCGAGCTGGCGGCCTGGATGGCCGAATTACGGCGGGTGGGCTTGCTCGACGACGGCGAAGACGACGCGGAGAAAATCGTCATCGCTTTGTACCGGTACTTAGGCCGGACGCCGTCGCGGTTGGTGGGCGTGGCACTGACCGACGCGGTGGGTGACCGCCGGACCCAGAACCAGCCCGGCACCACCGACGAATACCCCAACTGGCGGATTCCGCTGACCGATCCCGCCGGGCGCCCGGTGCTGCTCGAAGACTTGTTCACCGACGTCCGCGCGGCCACCCTGGCCGAGGCCGTGCGCAGTGCGATTGCGCCCGCGGCCGTCGAGAGCGTGCCTGTTAACTTCTGAGGCCATGAAGGTCTCAGTCGTGGCGCCGGTGGCCGACGGCGTCACCGCGGATCCCGAGTGGATGGCGGCCTTCGCCGGCCACCTGGAACAGTGCGGGTTCGAGTCGATCGTTGTCGTCGAGCACACGGTGCTGGTCACCCGCTACGACAGCGTCTACCCGTATGACAGTTCGGGACGCGTGGGCCTGGCGGCCGACTGCCCCATCCCGGACCCGCTCGATCTGCTGTCGTTCCTGGCCGGGCGCACCACCACCCTCGGGCTGGCCACGGGCGTGTTGGTGTTGCCCAACCACCATCCGGTGGTCCTCGCCAAACGGGCCGCAAGCGTGGACGCGTTGTCGGGCGGGCGGCTGCGGCTGTGCGTGGGCGTGGGATGGCTCAGGGAGGAGCTGGAGGCGTGCGGCGCGGACTTCGAGAACCGCGGCAGACGCGCCGACGAGCAGCTGGCCGTCTTGAGGGCACTGTGGGCCGATCAACCGCACGGGGCCTCGTACCACGGGGAGTTCTTCAGCTTCGACAACGTCATGTGTTACCCGAAACCCATTGCCGGAGAGCGGCTTCCGGTCCACATCGGCGGGCACAGCCGGGCAGCGGCCCGTCGCACCGGCCGCTTGGCGGACGGCTTCCAACCGCTCGGGGTGGCGGGGCCGCAGCTGGCATCGCTGATCGCGCTCATGCGCGACGAGGCCGCGTCGGCGGGCCGCGATCCGGCGGCCCTGGAAGTGTCATTGGGCCACGCCGTCAACAAGATCGACGCCGAACGGGCGGGCAGCCTGGCCGATCAGGGCGCCGACCGGCTCGTGCTGGCGATGCCGTCGACTGTCGACATCGAGCAGGCCAAGGACGTGCTATCGGCGTGCGCGCAACGGCTTTCGCTGATCGCGTGACCCCGATGAGCCTGTCAGCCGACGACCGATCAGCCCTCAGCCACTTGGTGCACAGCTACGCGGCCCACCTGGACGAGCGTCGATTCGATTTGATAGCAACGCTTTTCACTGACACCGCCGTGCTGGCGGTGCCCGAACCGCCCACGGCGCTTGAGCCGATCCATGCGCACCGTGGGCGAGGCGCCATCACAGCCGCGGTCGCTACCGTCGCGGCCGTCGCCCGCACCGAGCACGCCATCGTCGGCGAGGTCTACGAGGCCACCGGGCCGGGTGCGGCCCGTGGGCGGGTTGCGTGCATCGCGCACCACTGGGACCAGCGCGGCGACGAATTCGTCGACGTGGTCTGGCATCTGCGCTACGACGACGAATACGAGCTGACCGACGGATGGCTGATCGGCCGCCGTGCGTTGACCATCAACGCCCTTGAGACCCGAAAGGCCCGCCGGGTGCGGCCACACGACGCGATCTAGCAAGCTTGCAGAAGACTTTGCGCAAACTCACAGCGACCCTCCATAAACCGAATCTGCGGCGCAAATGGGCGCTTCGTTAGGCAGGTGCGGTCATCGCGCCGGGGAGCGTGGTGGATTTCGCCCGCTCCGGGCGGGAGCAGGCCGCCCTGGGCCCGGGTGCGGCCGCGGCCGGTGCGCTTCTTCCTGATCGTGTCCAATTTTTACAAGTGGATCCGTGTATTTTCGGCCGCGTGACGAACACGGAACAGGGGAACCTGAACGTCAATGCCGCCGGAACCACCAGAGGACGGGAAGCGCCGAACGGCAATGTATCGACGCTGGCGGTGGGCACGCCGCTGGACTCCTCCCCGGATTACCGCAACGAGATTCACACCGCCGAAGACGTCATCGACGTCGAGACCTACGGCGGCGGTTTCGATCTCACCCGGCGGGCGACCGCGCCGAAGCTGCGCATCGGCCGCGACCGGTGGTTCAACCTGCTCTGGCTGATCCCGATCGGCTTCGCCCTGCTGATCGCCGGGGTGGCGGTCGGCAAAGGCCTGCACAACATGCCGGCGGTCCAGTCGTTCATTGCGCGTCATCCGGGGACGGACAGCTCCAATGTCACCCCCGGCCTGCCGGCCTGGATCGGGTGGACGCATTTCTTCAATCTGTTCATGATGATGTTCATCATCAGGACCGGGATCCAGATCCTCTGCGACCACCCCCGGCTCTACTTCAGCCGCAACGCCACCCCGGGTAAGGACGAGTGGCTGCGCGTCGGCCCGCCGGTGCCGGACGACGAGCTGTGGACCGCCAACGCCGACACCGTCGCCCTGCCACCACAATTGGGACTGCCCGGATTCCGGCACTCGATCGGACTGGCCCGGTGGTGGCACCTGGGCGTCGATGTGCTGTGGCTCGTCAACGGTGCGGTCTTCTACGTGTTGCTCTTCGCGACCGGACAGTGGCGGCACATCGTGCCCACCAGCTGGGATGTCTTCCCCAACGCCGCGTCGGTGGCCGTCCAGTACCTGTCGCTGGACTGGCCCACCGACAACGGCTGGGTCGCCTACAACGGCCTGCAGCTGTTGTCCTACTTCACCACGGTCTTCATTGCCGCCCCCGCGGCGTTGATCACCGGGCTGGGCATGTCGCCCGCGCTGTCGCAGCGCGTGCACTGGCTCAGCAAGCGGCTGAGCATCCAGCACGCGCGGTCACTGCATTTCGTGGTGCTGGTCTACTTCCTGTTCTTCATCCTGGTGCACGTCACGATGGTGTTGACCACCAGTGCGCTACGAAACCTCAACCACATGTTCGCCTCCCGCGACGACAACAGCTGGGTGGGCTTCGGAATCTTCGCCGCGGCCATGGTGCTGACGGCGATCGCGTGGGTTTGGGCCACGCCCTTCACTATTCGCCATCCGCGGGTGATTCAGCGGGTCGGATACGCGCTCGTCGGCCCGTTCCAGCGGATGCTGGAGCAGCTCGACCCCAAGCCCGGCGCCTTCACCGAAAAGGACATCTCGCCGCACCACTGGCGCAACGGCCGGCTGCCGGAGACCGTGGAGTACAAAGAGCTGGAAGCAAACGACTTCCGGGACTGGCGGCTCAAGATCTACGGTCTGGTCGAGCATCCGATGGAGTTCTCGCTCGAGGACTTGATGGCGCTGCCGTACCACGAGCAGATCAGCCAGCACTTCTGCATCCAAGCCTGGTCGGGCGTCGCCAAATGGGGTGGCGTGCAGATGAAGACGATCATGGACATCGTCAAACCGCTGCCCGAAGCCAAATGGGCGGTGTTCTATTCCATGGGCCTCGGCGCGACCGGCGGCATCTATTACAACGCCCATCACATCGGCCAGATGGACCATCACATGACGATGCTCGCCTACAACATGAACGACCATCCCCTCCCCTACATGCATGGCAGGCCGCTGCGGTTGCGCAACGAACTGCAGCACGGTTTCAAACTCGTCAAGTGGATCAAAGGGATCGAGTTCGTGGCCGACTACCGCGACATCGGCAGCGGCTACGGCGGTTACAGCGAGGACCACAAATACTTTGGGCGGCACCAGACGCTGTAGGGCGTAGCGCCGAACCCTCGGCGCCGACGCCTCAGGTCGTTTGTCCCTTCGGCAATCCGGGTAGCTCCACGGAAGCGGCCGAACGGAAGTGACCGGAGGAGAGACGCCCATGAGCCACCGCCCTGTCGATCATGATCGGATCCCTCGCTCCGGTAGCGTCGAACCGGCGCACGACTTGGGGCGCACGCCCGGGCTGATCGTCGTCGGGGCCGCGGTGTTGGCACTCGTGATGTGCGTGGCCACCTTCGCCCTCGGTGACGCCGGCGCGGGTGTCGCCGCCGCGATCGTCGCCATGCTCACGTTCGGGGCCGGGCTGGCGTGGCTTGGCATGGACCGCAGGCGGATTCGCCAGGCGGAACGAGACTGGCCCGTCGGCCACGCTGCGCGGTAGCACCGCCGGTTGCAACGCCTACTGCAGCGAGGCGAGATTTTTCACGGACTTCTCCACATCGGAGCGCAGGATCCGGGCGACCAACCCGCCGATCGGGCCGCTGAGTAATCCGCCCCTGAGGTCGGCGGTGAGATGGAAATCGGTTCCGGGCTGCTGATCGGTGACGGTCATCGCGACCCCGAGGCGGATCCCACCGCGACCGCGGCCTTGCAGCTCAATCGATTTCGGTTCATCGTAGTTGGTGACCGTCCAGTGGATGACGTTGCGGAAACCCTTCACCTTCACGCACGACGAGACGCACGTGCCCTCCTCGATCTTGTCGGGCACCGGTCCGCGCCACCCGGCGAATATGGTCATCCACTCGTCGAATCGGCTCAGGTCGGACGCCAGCTTCCAGGCGGCCTCCGGGTCTACCTCCGACGACACCGAAACATTTACTCGTGCCACGCCTTGTCGCTCCTCCCCACGATTGCGGTTGGCACCGGCACGGCAACACAGGCGACCAGCGCGCAATGCACTGGATACCCCGGTGGGGCCGGGCCTACGCGTTCGCCGCGCCCTTAGGGCCAGACCTCCTGCAATTGCTTCGCCACGTCGATGATCTGCGCGGACTGCGACTGGGGCGCGTCGATCTCCTCGGCGACGTACTGCGCGACGAATCGGCGGATCTCGCCATCGACGCCGGCGAGGATGCGCAGCACCTCGCCGCGGAAGGACTTCGACGACACGTTGACGGTGATATCGGAAGGCCGCGGTTTCGCGACGTCGACGATCAGCAGCAGCGGTTCGGCGGCTCGGGCCGTGGCCCGCAGCGCGATGTCCCCGGAGACGACGAACCGCTGCTTGTCGAGCCGAAGGTCGAGCAGCAGATCGATCGACAAGGGAATGTGGATGACGAACGTGATGCTGTCGCCCAGGCGGCGGGTGACCTTGGGTTCGTGGATCTTGACGTTGGCGCTGACCTTGGCGATCCCGCCAGGCCCCTGAGCGATGGGCTCCATGGCGAACTCGTTGCCCGCGATGTCGGCCAAAGCGGCGGCGACACGCTCGGGGGTGACAGCGACCTCGAAGAATCTGCGTCCGAACTCTTCGTAGGTGACATAATCGTGAGTCTCCATAGGCTTATACCGTCTCACGCCGGCCGCCGGAACCGTCGCTGATCTGCCCGCGTCGCAGAAATCCGCGTTCGTTACACCCCCGCCGGGATCATCGGTGATCCGGGCGCGCTGTGAAGCACGCCACAGGCCGGGCGCTTCGATTCGATCCTGCGGGTGGTGGCCTGGGAGGCTTGATGACTTGGGAGGTGATTTCGATGTGTGCCCGGAAAATCCCCGAGCGGCGCTCGGACTTCTCGCCCGCGGGCCTGCTCACCTGGCTTGGCGGCGGGCACCGGCGGGAGCTGGAGGAGCGCCATGAGCGGTCCACGCACGCCGTCACCGGCGCGGTGGTGTTGTTCGGAGCGATGCTGGCCTGGCTCGTCGCAGCGCTGGCGGTGAGCGAATCGGCCCACTGGTCGCTCCTGTTCGTGGTGCCGCTGACCCTGCTCTTCGGCCTGCTGGCCGGCGCGGTCACCCGCGCCGTCACCTCCGGTTCCGGCCGGAGTCGCGCCGGACTCGCGGCACGGGCGGTGGTCGCGGCCGCCGTCGGCGTCACCGTCGGCGAATTGGCCGCAGTCATCCTGCTCTCCGGCTCGATCGACCACCGTCTCGACGAACGCGCCCTGCGCAACGCCGGCTCCGCGCCGGCGGTCGCGCAGGCGACGGCGTCCCTGCAACAGAGCAGGGATGCACGCGGCGCGCTCGACACGGCTGTCGACCGCGCTCACCAGCAGCAAGACCAGGCCCTGGTCATCGCGCGTTGCGAATACCACCCCACGCCCGGCTGCCCGCAGACCCGGATCACCGGTGTGCCCGGTGCCGGGCCCGAAACGCGCACGGCGAACGAGCTTCTCGCGGACGCCCAGCGCGAACTCGACGACGCGCTGGCGGCCCGGGATCGCCAGGCGCCCGGGCTGGACGCCGAAATCTCCCGCGAAGCGCACGCACTCGACGAGGCACGCCACGGCGTCATCGCGGACGCGGATCGTGGTCTGGGTGCGCGCTGGGTCGCCATGAACGACCTGACCTCCGCCGACTTCGGTGCGCTGGCGATGCGGCTGCTGACTATGGCGTTCTGCGTGCTGCTCTACTTGCTGCCGCTGATCCTGGGGCGGTGGCGGGGCGAGACCAGCCACGATCGCCATGCGGCGGCGCGTGCGGAGCGGGAACGCGCGGAACTCGAGGCGGACACGGCGATCGCGATCAAGCGGGCCGAGGTTCGCCGCGAGGCCGAAATCATGTGGGCCGAGCACCAACTCACCCAGGCCCGGCTGGCGATCGAGGCTCAGACCGAGATCGACCGCGAGCAGCAACGCCGGCGCATCGTGGACGCGTTCGATCCCCCGGTGCTGGCGTCGTCGCACCGCGCCTTCGAGCCCGCCGACGAAGACATTTACCTGCCGATCGCCGCGGAAGCCGAGGCCGCCAGCCGTGCGGCCCTCGGCCCCCCCGTCCCGGTGCACACCGCCGATGTGGAGAACTTGCCGGCGCCCATCGCGCGCGAGGTGGAGCCGCGCAAAGATCGGGACAACTCGTCGATTCCGTCGATTCCGGACGCCACCAAGGCCGCGGCGCGCTGGATACGCCCGCTGGTGCCGCCGTTCGTGGCCCGGGTCATCGACACCACGACCGCGCCGCTGCGCACCGCGCGTCACGTCTTCGAAGAGGTCGAGGAGATCACGTTCGCGTTCAGGCGCACCCACAAGGTGACGGTCGACGCCGAAAGTTCCGACGCGGGCGGTCGGCCCACCCGGCCCGCTGAGGCCGGTGAAGCCCCTCCCGGTCAGGCGGGATTCATCGATTCGTCGCGGGTCGAGCGCGCGGCGGTGACCCACCTGGGTGGCCAGGAGCCGCGCGGCCCGTCGCTGGGCGCGCGCGCCGACAACCCGGAGTTGGCGCAGCGGGAGGGTCCGGCCGAACTGGATTCGCCGACCGGCCCGCGTCGGCTCCCGCCGGCTTAACGATCTGAGCTGTCCCTGGTGCGCTCGTAGAACCGACGGACCCGGGCCCTGTTGCCGCAGTCGGCCGTACTGCACCAGCGACGGTTCTGCCGGTGGCTGGTGTCGAGGAACAGCCATCCGCACTCGTCGTCGCCGCATCGCTTGATACGTGAGCCCGGGACCCCCGTCAGGAACGTCACCGCTTCGACCGCGAGCCGGTGGAGCGGTGTTTGCGCCATCAACGCAGGCTCCTGCCAGTCGGCGGCATCCGCACCGACGACCAGGCGCCTGGCCCGCAGCGCGGATCGGTAGGCGTCAGCGACTTTGCCGGCATCGCAGGCGGACCCGCACCCCGTCCAGATGCGATGGAGGGCCTCCCTGAGCTGCTTCGTCCGATGCAGCGCTCCGTCGCAAGCAACGCGGTCCGAGGTGACGCCCGCGGCGAGGGTGCGCGCCTCGCGGAGCGACAACACCCCTGCGTGCTCCGCCCAAGCGACCAGGTCCGGATAGTCCGACAAATAGTCGGTACGGCGATGGGGGTCGCCCCGCCATGCCACCGTGTTGACCAAATCGACTGCGGGATGGCCCCCGCGCAAATCGAGATTGGCCGCTTCCGACCGTGCCATAAGCAACCATGCTAATGGTTAAGCACTGATTTACCCATTAGCATGGTGGGTATCCCCCGACCATGAGACATGTTCCCGCACGCTCACTGGATCGGGTCGGATTGGCAACGGGCGCCTTGTCCGTGTCGGCGTCGGCGGTGCTGCTCAAGTTGGCCGCCACCACACCGGCCACCGCCACGGCCGCGCGCTGCCTGATCGCGTTGCCCGTGGTCATGCTCCTTGCGGCCCCGGAATGGCGACGCCGCGGCGGCTTGCCACGGCGGGCGCTGCTGTCGGCGATCCTGTGTGGCGCCTTGTTCGCCGGCGATATGTTGCTGTGGACGCAGGCCATCCCGGAAGTGGGAGCGGGCTTGTCGACGGTCCTCGTCAATGTCCAGGTCGCCGTTGTCCCGGTGCTCAGCTGGCTGGCCGACGGGGAACGCATTTCGCGCCGATTCCTGCTGTCGCTGCCCGCCTTGCTGGTCGGCGTGTTGCTCGCCGGCGGCCTACTCGAGCAAGGGATTTCGGGCTCTGATCCCATCCGCGGAACGATGCACGCCGTGGGCGCAGCGCTGTGCTACTCCGGGTTTCTGTTCCTGCTGCGACGCGGCGCGCAAGCCGGCAGGCCGATGCAGACATATAGCGTCGTGCTCGCGACGTCCGCGATTGTGGCGGTGGCAGTCGGCCCGTGGTGGCATGGCCTGCTGGTCTGGCCGGGCTGGCGAGCTCTCGCATGGTTGACCCTGGTTGCCATCACCGGGCAATTGTTCGGCTGGCTGCTCGTCGCCTTCTGCTCGGGCCGCCTACCCAGCACCGTGAGCTCCGCCCTCTTGTTGCTCACCCCGGTGGGTGCTATCACGCTCGGCGCGGTCGCGCTCGGTGAACGCCCGTCTCCCCTTCAGCTTGCCGGTTGCGCACTCGTGATGTTGGCGGGATATCTCGGCAGCACACGAATTTCCCTATCTTCCAACGCATCACACGATGCATGCACGCCCGAGGTTCCGGCGGTTCGTGCAACGCATCCGTCGGCGAGCGCTCGGCGCTAACGGTGCGGCTACTCGTTGCCGAAGGCGGCATAGAGTTCCGGGAGGAAGGCCGCCAGGTGATTCATCTCCTGTGCGCAGTGCACCATCAGATTGCGGGCGCCGGTTTCCGCGTTGCCGAGCACCCGCGAGGCGATCGGGCGCACCGCGCGCGAAGCGACGCCGGGGACGTTGCGCACTTCGATGTGCCGGCCGCCCATCCAGAATCGTGACCGCATCTCGGACCCGTTCGGCGTCGACCGGACGTGGTGGATGAACCATCCGACGTCCACCGGGGCCTCGCTGGATCCCAGCCGGGCGCAGATCGCCACCGCACCGTCGCTGTCGGGTGGGCAGCCCATCGCCGCAGGATCGACGAATTGGATTGCGCCATTGAGCATCGTCGAGCCGATGTACTCGCTGATCAACGACCAGCGGCCGACGTAGCGGTCGGCGCCCCGTAGGCCGACGGCCGCGTCGTCCCGGCCGTCCTGCCGTTGACCTTTCCAGGCGGCGTGCAGATGGGCCCGGGGATGCCACAGCTTGTAGCGGCGGGCGTCGCAGCCGTGCCAGCCGAACCACCACGACCACATCTCCGGCGTGACCCCCGGCATGTCGGTGCGTACCGACACCTGATAGCCGCCGTCGTCAAGGACCCCGTAGCCGTTCTCGGTCCGCTGGTAGCCGTCGTCGGCGACGCGCGCGGCGTCGTCGAAGGCCAACAGCGCCATGGCGCCTTGCGGCCCGCGTTCGAGTGCCTCGACGACATGGCGTGGCAGCGCGGCCATTTCGGGCGTGAAGAACTTGCCGAACGGGGTGTTCGCGTCGTCACCGCGATACCCCAGATACAGATCGCCCGCCATCAGAGTCGCCCCATCCAGCTGTTGAACACACCGTCGGGGTCGTACTCGGCGCGCACGCGGTCGAGTTTGGCCATTGCGGCGTCGCTGGCGAACCGCGCCGGACGCTGGCCGAGGTTCTCGTCGGCGAGCTGAATCCCGATGGCGAATTCGGACATCGCGGCCATGTTGGACCGCGCCCAGTCGGCGTACTTCGCCTCGTCGGCCGGGTCCTTCCACGAACCGTAGAGCGCCAGGTAGATGTCGCCTTCGATGCTGTAGGCCATGTCCTGGCGGGCAGGGCACGGGCCCCAGTTCAGCCACAGAAAATGCGCCGGGTGTGGGGGCATGGTGTCCAGGATCGTCCGGATGCCCGGCAGCAGGTCTTCCGCGGGCGCCGACGTCCACATGTTGTCAACAGCGTAGTAATGATCGGACAGGTAATGGCTCATCGCGACGTCATACCAGGTCGCGAGATCGGTTGGCATGTAAGGGATTTTGACCAGCGCCCGATCGGCGACCGGGCAGGTGCCGAACAGGGCGAGCGCCTTTTCCGCCTCAGCATCGGAATCCGCGAAGGCGGGCGACGCCAGCGAGATGACCGGGGTGTCGATGCCCATGTTCGGTTCGCCGCGGGATGCCACGGCCTGCAGCTCGACCCGGGGGTCCACTTCGGCGCTGACGGCGCGGGTCCACGCGAAAACCTCGTCGGCCAGCTCGAACGGATAGACATAGACGCTGGTGCCGCAGGCACCGGGGCGCGGATAAAGCTTCAGATAGAACGACGTGACCACGCCGAAAAAACCGGGTCCGGCCCCACGGGCGGCCCAGTAGAGGTCGGCGTTGTTGCTGGCATCGCAGTGAATCCGTTCGCCCTCGGCGGTGACGACATCGAGGCCCACCACGCTCTCGCAGGCCGGGCCGAAGATTCGGCTGTTCCAGCCGTATCCGCCCTGCAGGAGGTAGCCACCGAGGCAGACCCCTTTGCAGTGCCCGCCGGGAAAGAACAAGCCCTGCGCCTCGAGGTCGGCCATGAGGAGGCTGCCGCCCTTGCCCGGACCCACTCGGGCAAGGCCATTTTCGGCGTCGATGGAAACGTGGTCGAGGCGGCTGACGTCGAGCAGGACGGAGCCGTCGCGCAGATGGCTGGCCGCGAAGCTGTGTCCGCCCGAGACAATGCTGACCTTGAGACCGTGGGCCGTCGCATGGCGGATGCCGGCGATGATGTCGTCGGTGTCGACGGCCTGCACGATCACTTCGGGGTAGCGTTCCGGTACCCGCTGGTGCCAGACGGTGCCACGACGGGCCGCCTCGTAGCCGTCATCGCCGCGGAAATGGTGCCGCCCGGCCGGTAGCCCGCTCATCTGGAATCTCCCGTGATCCGCAGTTCGGATCTTTGTGATCCGCAATGCGGAACACTATAGTGGACGGATGCCGTCCTCGGGGGACAATTTTGCAGCCGGGCGCGACGAGGGCATCCAGGTACTGCGTCGCGCCGCCGCCGCGCTGGACGAGATCGCCGCGGAGCCGGGCCGGTTGCGTCTGGTGGACCTCGGTGAGCGTCTCGGGCTGGCCAAGTCGACGGCTCGCCGGCTGCTGGTGGGCCTGGTCGAGGTCGGACTGGCCAGTGTCGATCCACAGGGCCGTTTCTCCCTCGGCGACCGATTGCTGGGGTTGGGCAATTCCGACGGCGCGCACATCGCGGCGGTGTTCCGCCCAACGATCGAACGGGTAGCGCGCGCGACCGACGGCGAGACGGTCGACCTCTCGGTTTTGCGTGGCCGGCGAATGTGGTTCGTCGACCAGATCGAATCGTCGCATCGCCTGCGCGCCGTGTCGGCCGTCGGCGTCCGGTTCCCGCTGGAGTCGACCGCCAACGGCAAAGCGGCCCGCGTCGGCATCGACGACTCCGACGCCGAGGCGGTGATCTGCCGCTTGGATCCCGGGTCCGCCGACCGCCTCCGCGCCGAGGTGGCCGAGATCCGGCGCACCGGAATCGCTTTCGACCGAGACGAACACACGCCGGGTATCTCGGCGGCCGCGATCGCGCGACGCGGGGTGGGCGACAACCTGATCGCTATCTCGGTGCCGGCACCGACGGAGCGCTTCCGGGAGAAGGAGCAGCGCATCGTGGCGGCATTGCGTGCGGCCGGCGAATCGGCGGCCTGGCCGCGCTAGCCTCGGCGGAGCTCGTCGATGCCGGCGTGATTGGAGTTGGAGACGGCCGGGTTACCCCTCGAAAGCTCGGCCGTCCCAACGTCTTGATGCCCGCTCAGCAGGGCACTGCGGCGGAGGAGAACAGCGTTCCCCACTCGTGCCGAGCCGCGGATTGCGCGTCGGTGAAGCTCGGTGTCTTTTCGCCGTCGCCGGCCAGGTGTACCAGCGCCCACGCCATCGCGAATACCGGCACCTTGTGCCGTAATGCCGCGCTGTGCAATTCGTCCAGGGCCGCTTCCGACGGGCACCGGCGAAGGCCGATGAGAATGCCCCGCGCGGTGTCGAGGATGCGACCAGAGTGTGGGCCACACGAGGTCTGGGCGGGAACCCAATTCGTTGTCATGTTGTGGATACCTCCTGCGGCGCCGTCACGAATCCACCACTCGCACAGCGGACGAGGAATTCCTGCGCTACGCATCATCGCGGCCGCAAACCTCAAAGGCGCCCTGTGCCATGATTTGTCGATCTTTCGCGTTGTGCCAGACCACCGCCGCGATCGATACCCGCCTGTGACCGTTCCGGGATCGGGTGCTAATCAACCAATCCGGTGAAGTGCCTGGTCGGTGCCGGAATCCGTGATCTTCGGATCAGTTTGCCAAAGACAATAATTCGTCAAAGCCACCGACGATAGCGTCATGGAATACGTCGTAGTCGGGTATCGCGGTGGTATCGACGTTCAACCCGAGACCACACGTGTCGACATAGGTGAGGAGCGTGACGTTGACCGCCGCGCCGATGGTGGGTCCGAACGCGTACTGGGCGCGCACCGCTGCACCGCCGAGGTAGACCGGCACGGGAACGCCCGGCACATCGCTGGCCACGAAATCGACGTGGCGCAGAACCGAGCCGATGTACCAACGGGGCACCAGATTGAGCACTCCGGCGATCAATTGCGTGTAGGGCAGCGATCTTTCGTTCCGTACCGCCGCGGTGCGCTGGCGTATCGCCGCGATCCGCTTTGCTGGATCCGCCTCGCCGACGGGCACGTCGAAGCGCATCAGCGTGATCCGGTTCCCGCCAATGCCATCGGCTTCGGTCCGCAGGCTGATCGGCATCGTGATGTGCAAGTCGTTCACCGCGACGCCGTGCTTCTCGTGATAGAGGCGCAGTCCACCCGCCACCCCGGCGACGAAAGCGTCATTCAACGCCCCACCGCAACGGTGCGCCGCTTCCCGAAGCGGCCGCGTCGGCACCTGATGCACCCCGAGACGCCGGATCAGGCCACGGTCCGTCGCCAGCGGTGACCCGGGTCGGCTGATCGGCCGGACGGTTCGGTAGACCGATGCCGCGGTGTTCGCCGCGGACCGGATGGTGGCGACGGGCCGGCGGACGCCGTCGTACATCAGACGTGGCACCAACGTGGCCGCGCCCGTCAGGGCGCTGTTGAGCAAGCCGGTGTCGTAGCGCACGGCGTCGCGGTAACCCCCCAGCAGCGCCGGGGCCGTGACCTGTGGCTCGGGCGGCATGGGTTCCACGGAATACAGATCTTCCGAGAGGTCGAACAGGTGCATCGCGATCTGGACCCCGCCGACCCCATCGGTGAGCGCGTGGTGAAACTTGCAGATCACGGCCGCACCGCCGTTTTCCAGACCCTCGACGAACGTCGTTTCCCACAACGCGCGGGCCCGATCGAAATCCTGCATCTCGGCCAATCGGGCCATCTCGAGCACGTCGTCAAGAGTTCCGGGGGCGGAAACTGTCGCTCGCCGCAGGTGGTAATCGAGGTCGAAGTCCCGGTAACGCTCCCATCGCGGCGGGGCCGGCGGAGGTGACTGCACCACGCGCTGCCGGAACATCGGGAGCGTGCGGCTGATCAAGTCGAATCGCTTCCGCACTTCGTCCCAGTCCGGGGGCCGGTCCAGAAGTATGACGCTGACCACGGTCGATCGCAGCCGTGGGTCAGTCTCCATCGCCCAGGTGAACGCGTCTGTGGCGCGCATGAATGCAGTCATGTCGGTGCTCCTCGCACCGAACGTACGTCGGCGAGCGTCCTGGGTCACCGGGTTATCGGCAGCCGATGACTTTGGTCACCACAGATAGCGCCTTTCGTCGACCGTCCCGGCGTCCTACAGAATCGCCTTGAGATCCTTGGCCCTGGCGATGTCGTCCCAATCGACGTCGAGTTCCAGCAGGATCTCTTCCGTGTGCTGACCGTGTTCCGGCGCACGCGCGGGCGCGGGCGGGGTCTCGTCGAACTGAACGGGCGCGGCGACGATCCGGTACTTCTCGCCGTGGTCGTCGACGTTGGTCACCACGTACCCGTTGGGTTCGACCTGCGGATCGTTGAGCGTTTCCCGCGGCGTCGCCAGGGCACCCCACACGCCCGGCTCGTCTTCGAGCGCCTTCTGCCAGTGGGCGAGATCGTGCCGGGCGAACACGATGGCCAGAATCTCGGTGGCCTCCGCGGCGTTGGCGATCAAGTTGCTCGACGGCACGAATCGCTCATCGGTGACCAGGTCAGCCAGGCCCACACGTTCACAGAACCCTGCCCAGAACTTGTCCGGCTGCAGGAACACCAACTGAATCCACCTGCCGTCGCGGGTCTTGTACCTGTTCACGAGCGGGTTGATGGCCAGCCCCGGCGGCGCCCCCGGGATCCCGTCGATGTCGAAGAAGTCGGCCGCCGAGATGGACGGCGCTATCGCCCACATCGCCTGGGCCAGCAGCGAGGAGTCGACGATCGTCGGTTCACCAGTGCGCTCGCGGTGGAAGAGCGCGGCGCAGACGCCACCGGCGAGCGTCGCACCGCCTTGGAGGTCGCCGAACCCCGGCCCCTGCACCGCGGGCGTGTCCGTGCCGAACGGCGTGAGCGTGTAGGCGACGCCGCCCCGCGCGAGATAGGTGGCCGCGTCGAACCCGCCGCGGTCGCGGTCCGGTCCCCGCACGCCCAGCCCGGTGCCGCGCGCGATGATGATTTTCGGGTTGAACGAACGGATGTCGTCCACGGTGAGCCGGGCCCGCTCGAGCGCCCCGGGCAGCCAATTGGTAAGGAACACATCCGCACTCGCCAAGAGGCGGCCGAACAGCTCGCGACCGGTTTCGGACTTGATGTCGATGGCGATGCTGCGCTTGCCTCGGTTGCCCAGCTCGAGGATGAAGTCGGCGTCCGGGCGCGCCGCCTGCCGGGTGAAGCCGCCGACGACCAGCGCGCGCCCGGGGTCACCCGAGGCGACGCCCTCGACTTTGATCACGTCGGCGCCCCAGTCCGACAGGGCCGCACCGGCCGACGGCACGTAGGTCCACGACGCCAATTCGACCACCCGCACCCCTTGCAGGACACCACCGCGCACGCCAGACATCGCCAACTCCCTCGGTCGACCGGTTCATTCCTTGCTATTTTAGATATTCTAGCTAGTCTAGGGCGTAGTGGTAGCCCAGCTGCAGGTCAGAGCAGTTTTTCGTGGAAGAGATGCGATGGATCCGACCGTTGGCCCGATTCCAACACCCGTGACCCCGCGTATCCCGGCGAAACGGGACGGCCGGCGGAGTCATTGCGGCCGCACCGACGAATGGTGTTGGGCCCCAACGTGGGTCGCGGTGTAGATACACGGACGAAGGACGGGCGATGGGCAGGGTAACCGGCAAGGTGGCCGTGATCAGTGGCGCCGCACGCGGCCAAGGCCGTTCGCACGCGCGGATGCTGGCCGCCGAAGGCGCGGACATCATCGCGGTGGACCTGTGCGCCGACATCGAGACCAATGAGTATCCCCTGGCCCGGCGGGAAGACCTCGACGAGACGGCCCGGTTGGTCGAGAAGGAGGGCCAGCGCGCGTTCACCGCGGTCGCGGACGTTCGCGATCGGGTGGCCCTGTCCGCGGCGATCGATGAGGGCGTCGCCGAGTTGGGGCATCTCGACGTCGTCGTCGCCAACGCGGGCATCTGCCCGCTGACCGCGGGCCTGCCGCCGCAGGCCTTCGCCGACGCCGTGGACGTGGACCTGGTCGGCGTGCTGAACCTGGTGCACGCGAGCCTCAAGCACCTGCAGGCCGGCGCGTCGATCATCGTCATCGGTTCCAACGCGGCGTTCATGTCGTCGATGAACACCACCGGCATCGACGGGGGGCCCGGCGGTGCCGGATATGCCTTCGCGAAATTGGCTGCCGCGCATTACGTCAACGACTTCGCCCTGGCGCTCGCCCGGTTCTCCATCCGGATGAACGCGGTGCACCCCACCAACGTCAACACCGACATGTTGCACAGCCCGCCGATGTATCGGGCCTTCCGGCCGGACTTGAAGGATCCGACCCGCGAGGATGCCGAACCGGTCTTCCCGCTCGTGCAGGCGATGCCGATCCCCTACGTCGAACCCGAGGACATCAGCGAGGCGGTGTTGTTCCTGGCCTCCGACGCGGCGCGCTACATCACCGGCCAGCAGCTCCGCGTCGACGGCGGCGGCTTCCTCAAGGTCAAGCCGTGGTCGGGTGCGTGATACCGATGACCGACTCCGCACCGGACGCCCAGCGCCGGCTTTATGAGCTGATGGTGCTGATGAAGGCGGCCGACGACCGGCTGTCCAAAGGCATCGGCACCGGCGAGTTCATGTGCGTCTACTGGCCCTCGCGCGGCCAGGAGGCCATCGCCGCCGCAATGGGCGTGGCGCTGCGCCCCGACGATCGGCTGGTGACCACCTACCGCGGGCTGCACGACCTCATCGGCAAGGGCGTCCCGCTCGAGGAGATCTACGGCGAGATGATGGGCCGCACCGTCGGCGCCAGCCGCGGCAAGGGCGGCACTATGCACATCGCCAATCCCGCTAAGGGCGTGATGCTTTCGACCGGGATCGTCGGGGCCGGACCACCGGTGGCGGTGGGATTGGCGATGGCGGCCAAACGCAAGGGCTCCGATCGCGTCACGGTGGTCAGTTTCGGTGACGGCGCGACGAACACCGGGTCCTTCCACGAGGCCGCGAACATGGCGGCGCTGTGGGACCTGCCGATGGTCTTCGTCTGCCAGAACAACCAGTACGCCGAGATGACGCCCACGGCCGACACCATGAAGCTCGAACACGTCGCCGACCGGGCGGCCGGCTATGGCATGCCCGGGGTGCGTGTCGACGGAAACGACCCGCTGGCAGTCAAATCCGCACTCGAGGACGCGCTGCGGCGGGCCCGCTCCGGTGACGGCCCCACCTTCATCGAATGCGTGACGTTTCGCTTCCGCGGCCATTACTTCGGCGACCGGATGCCCTACATTCCCAAGGATCAACTTGCCGCCGCGATGGAGGCCGACCCGGTCCCCCGGTTCCGCAGCCACCTCGCCGACACCGGCCTCTGCACTCCGGAGGAACTCGACCGCATCGACGACGAGGCGCTGGCGGCGGTGGAAAGTGCGCTGCAAGCGGTGATGGGCGCCGATTCCCCGTCTATCGAAGAGCTGGACATGGATGTGTACGCGACCCCGATCAGGTTCCCGGTATGAACACGCAAGAGCGGGAGATGACGATGCGCGAGGCGCTCAACCTCGCACTGGATCAAGCGCTTGCCGCCGATGACCGGGTGTTCCTGCTCGGTGAGGACATCGCCGATCCGGGCGCGTCCGGACCGACCGCGGGACTGTCGACCAAGTACGGTCACGACCGCGTCCTGGACACCCCGATTTCCGAGGCGGCGATCGTCGGCGCGGCCATCGGCGCCGCCATCGACGGCCTGCTGCCGGTGGCCGAGATCATGATCATGGATTTCATCGGCATCGCGGCCGACCAGCTGATCAACAACGCGGCCAAGCTGAGGTTCATGACCGCCGGACGCACGACGGCGCCGATCACCATTCGCACCCAGGTCTACGCCGGGCTGGCCACCGGTGCCACGCATTCGCAAAGCCTCGAGGCGTGGTTCATGCACATCCCCGGCATGAAGGTGATCGTGCCGTCCACACCCCGCGACGGGAAGGGCCTCCTGACATCGGCGATCTTCGACGAGGATCCCTGCCTCTTCGTCGAAACCATTCGGCTGCAGGGCAAGAAGGGTCCCGTCCCCGTCGATCCCGCGTTCTCCATCCCGCTGGGCCTCGCCGACATCAAGCGGCCGGGCACCGACGTGAGCCTGATCGGCTACGGACGCTGCGTGCACGACGCCCTCACCGCCGCGGCCACGCTGGCCGAACAGGGTGTGAGCGCCGAGGTCGTCGATCTGCGCACGCTGGTACCGCTCGACGTCGAGACCATCGTCGACTCCGCCCGCCGTACCCGCCGTGCCGTCATCATCCATGACGCGGTCCAATTCGCCGGCCCCGGAGCGGAGCTCGCTGCGATCCTGCACGCGGAGTTGTTCTCCGAGCTGGCGGCGCCCGTCGAACGGGTGGCCGCCCGATTCGTCCCCAACCCGGCCGCGGCGGCGCTCGAAGCGCAGGTGTACCCCTCCCCGGCACGAATCGTCGCCGCGGCGCTGAAGACCTTAGGGAGGACCCTGACGGGAGCGAGAGTGCATGGCTGACTTCATCATCCGCATTCCGCGGGTCTCGGTGGCCGTGTCGGAGGCCGAGCTCACCGACCTTCTCGTCGACGCCGGCCAGCACGTGGATGCGGGCACGCCCCTCTACGTGATCGCCACCGAGAAGGTGGAACAGGAGATCGAAGCGGGGGCGTCGGGCACCGTGCAATGGACGGGCCAGGTCGGCACCACCTACGACATCGGCGCCGAAATCGGCGTCATCACTTCTTGAACCAGGAAAGGTGAGCACGTATGGATCTCAACGAGACTCGCGAGAGAATCATCTACCAGAAAGAGGGGCCCATCGCCCGCGTCATCCTCAACTGGCCGGAGAAGGCGAACGCCCAGGATCAGAAGCTGGCCGAAGAGGTGGATGCCGCGCTGCTGGACGCCGACCGCGACTACGACATCAAGGTGCTCGTCCTCAAGGCCAACGGCAAGGGCTTCTGCTCCGGACACGCCATCGGCAACAACGCCGTCGACTACCCGTCGTTCGTGGAGAACGCCATGGTGACCGGCCACCCCTGGAAGGCGCAGTCGGACCTGTTCGTCAAGCCGACCCTGAATCTGTGGGAGTTCTCCAAGCCCACCATCGCGCAGGTGCACGGCTACTGCGTCGGCGGCGGCACCCATATGGGCCTGACCACCGACATCGTCATCGCCGCCGAGGACGCCTATTTCTCCTACCCGCCGCTGCAGGGCTTCGGGATGCCCTCGGGCGAATGTTCCATCGAGCCCTGGGTCTTCATGAACTGGCGCCGCGCGGCCTACTACCTGTTCACCGCCGAGGTGATCGACGCCAAGAAGGCGCTGGAGGTCGGCCTGGTGAACGAGGTCGTTCCACGTGATCAGCTCGACGACCGTGTCGAGGCCATTGCCCGGCACATCGCCCAGGCTCCGTTGACGACGCTGATGCTCACGAAGGCCAACCTGAAGCGGGCCTGGGAGCTGATGGGCATGCGGGTGCACTGGCAGAGCTCCAATGACCTGGTCGCGCTGGCCTCGATCAGCAAGGACGTCCAGCAGCTGATTCAGACGGTGTTCAAGGACAAGGTGTTGCCGTCCGAGCACGCCCGGCGGCAGGCCGCGGCGGCCGCGTCGACCGACGGCGCCACGGCCACTTAGGGTTCCGCGGGGCTCGCGCAAGTGAATCTTGCCGATCACGCCACGAGGGCCGGACAGGCGCCGGCCCTCATCGTCGCGGGCGGTGACACGATCTCGCACTCCGCGCTGTACGCCCGCAGCCAGCGCGTCGCCGCGGTGCTGCACGGCGCCGGGCTGCGCCCCGGCGACGGCGTGGCCCTGATCTTGCCGAACCGACCCGAGTTCCTCGAAATCACCTGGGCCTGCCAGCTTTCCGGCCTCTATTACACCGCGGTCAACACCCACTTCACCGCGGACGAGGTCGCCTACGTCATCGACGACTCCGATGCGCGGGCGGTCTTCGTCGACGCCACCATGCCCGAACTTGCCGCCCACGTCCGCGCGGCCAACCCGGCCGTCACCGTTCACCTCGCGGTGGGGGGAGCCTTGCCCGGCTGGCGCGCGTACGAGGAGGCGCTGGCGACGGCCGGTGCCGCACCGCCCGCGTCGGACGGGTCGGAGATGCTGTATTCGTCGGGCACCACCGGCAGGCCGAAGGCGGTCCGCCGGCCCCTTCCGACCGACGGCAACGGTTCCTGGGCTCAGGCGGTGCTGGAATTGGCGCTCACCCACAAGTACGGGATGAGCCCGTCGAGCGTGTACCTCTCCCCCGCACCGCTCTACCACGCGGCCGGAGTGAACTACACCATGGCGGTCAACCGCGTCGGCGCCGCGGCGATCCTCATGCGCAAGTTCGACGCCGAGACCGTCCTGCGGTTGATCGAGACGCACCGCGTGACGCATGCCCAGTTCGTGCCCACCATGTTCGTGCGAATGCTCAAGCTGCCCAGGGCGGTTCGGGAAAGGTATGACGTATCGAGCCTGCGATGTGTGATCCATGCGGCCGCGCCCTGCCCGGTCGACGTCAAACACCACATGATGAAGTGGTTCGGGCCGATCATCCACGAATACTACGGTGGCACCGAGGGATTCGCGGGCACGACCATCGGTCCGGAGGAATGGCTGGCCCATCCCGGTTCGGTGGGCAAACCCATGTCGCCGGTGCACGTCATCGGAGACGACGGCGTCGAGTTGCCCGCCGGCCACGCCGGTGAGCTCTTCTTCGAAGGCGGGCCCGCCTTTGAATACTTCAAGGACCCCGCCAAGACCGCCTCGGTGTTCAACGACCGGGGCTGGCGCACCCTGGGCGACATGGGGTACGTCGACGACGACGGCTATCTCTACCTCACCGACCGGTCCACATTCATGATCGTTTCCGGCGGGGTGAACATCTACCCCCAGGAAGTCGAGAACCTTCTGATCATGCATCCCAAGCTTGTTGACGCGGCCGTCTTTGGCGTCCCCAACGACGAGTTCGGCGAGGAGGTCAAGGCCGTCGTACAGCCAGTCGACGGTGTCCGGCCGGGGCCCGACCTCGAGGCCGAACTCATCGAGTACTGCCGAGCGCACCTGGCGGGCTACAAGTGCCCGCGCAGCGTCGAATTCGTTCCGGCACTGCCCCGGGACCCGAACGGAAAGCTGTACAAGAGACGCATTCGCGAGCGTTACTGGCAGGGGCGGTCAACGCGGATCGTGTAATCGAAGAGGAATGGCGAGATGGCTTCCAAGACAGACTCAGCGACCAGCTCGGTGAGCACGGCCAGGAACTGGACACCGCTACCGGTGCCGTGGGCGGTCCAGTCCGTCGACCGCATTCCCAAGCAGCGCTATTACGACCCCGAGTTCTACGCGCTGGAGGCGGAGGCCTTATGGCCGCGCGTCTGGCAGATGGCGTGCCGGCTCGAGGAGATTCCCAAGCCGGGCGACTTCGTCGAATACGAGATCCTCGATCAGTCGATCATCGTGGTGCGTGTCGACGCGGACACGGTGCAGGCTTACCACAACGCGTGCCGCCATCGCGGGGTGAAGCTGGTCGAAGGCAGCGGCTCCCGGCGGACTTTCGTTTGCCCCTTCCACGGCTGGTGCTGGGGCATCGACGGGCGCAGCACGTTCGTGTTGCGGCCCGAGGCGTTCGCCGCGGAAAACATGAATCCCCAAGATCTGCAGCTGGTTTCGGTGCGGTGTGAGACCTGGGGCGGATGCGCGTGGATCAACCTCGACGACGGGGCCCCCGCGCTGCGCGACTGCCTGGAGCCCTTCGCGTCGACCTACGACGCCTGGCAGGTGGAATCGCTGCGGGTCGAGTGGTGGCAGTCGTGCCGGTTGCCGGTGAATTGGAAGCTGGCGGCGGCGGCGTTCATGGAGGGCTACCACGTCCCCCAAACCCATCCTCAGCTGCTGCCATCCGCACAGAACGGTGACCCCGCCCAATCGGCGGTGCATCCCGTCGTCGCGAGCAGCCTGTACTTCATGCGCACCCTCGGCACCGGCATGGGCGGCATGACGCACGACAACGACATCCGAATCGCCGAGGGGCTGCAGAACATCGAGCTGCCCGCCGATCCTGCGGCGGCGATGAATGCCTGGCGCAGCGCCCTCAACGACGCCGTCGTCAGCTGGCATCGGGCCCGGGGCAGCACCATGCCCGACCTGAACGAGCTGGTCCGCCGCGGGATCACCGATGCGATCGGGTTCTGCTTCCCGCACTACTTCATCCTCCCCACCTACAGCAGCGCGTCGTCGTACCGCATCCGCCCGCTCGGCCCCGAGGACACCCTGTTCGAGATCTGGTCCCTCACCCGGTTTCCCGACGACGTTCCCGCAGGCAGGCCCCAGCCCCCGGAGCCGATGGCGCCCGACGACCCGCGCTGGCCGCCGATCCCCGCGCAAGACTTCTCCAATCTGCCGAGACAGCAGAAAGGGTTGCACTCCAAGGGCTTCGAATACATGCGGCTGTCGGACCAGATCGAGGGCCTGATCTCCAACTTCGAACGCGTCGTCGACGGCTTCCTCGCCGGGCTGCCGCACGAGGCGCTGGTCCCCGCGATCCAGAAGACCAACACCACCATCGACGTACCGGTCGCCGACCTGGCCTTGCGCGCGGAGGCACGATGACCACCCGGTGGGACCGCTCCGTGGACCTGCTCATCGCCGGCAGCGGCGGGGGCGGCATGGTCGCGGCGCTGGCGGCGCTCGACTCCGGCATCGAGCCGCTGGTGATCGAAAAGCAATCCCTGGTCGGAGGTTCCACCGGCCTTTCGGGTGGCATGGTGTGGCTGCCGAACAACCCGCTGATGCGCGCCGACGGCATCCCGGACTCGCACGAGGACGGCCTGGCATATTTCGACGACGTCGTCGGCGACATCGGTCCGGCCTCGTCACCGGCGCGCCGCGAGACGTTCCTCAGCGCGGGATACGAAATGATCAACTTCCTCACCCGCAAGGGTGTTCGGTTTGTGCGGTGCCCCGGCTGGAGCGACTATTACCCGAACCACAAGGGGGGCAACGAAGCCGGTCGCGCCATCGAGTGCGTCCCGTACGATGCCGCCGCGCTGGGCAACTGGCGTGACCGGGTCCAGCCCTCGATGGCCAAGGCTTACGGCGGGTTCGTTCTCAAAACCAACGAGCTGCGTTCGGTGCAGTACTTCAATCGGTCGCCGCGAGCGTTCGCGGTGGCGATGCGAGTGTTCGCGCGCACCAGGGCCGCCCGGCTCCGCCGTCGGGAGATCCTCACCAACGGCGCCTCGCTCATCGGTCAGATGCTCAAGGTGCTGATCGATCTGCGCGGCGAGCCGCCGATCTGGACCGGCGCGGCGATGGAGGACCTGATCGTCGAGGACGGCCGGGTCGTCGGCGCGCGCGTCTCACGTCACGGCGAGGCGCTGAACATCGAGGCGCGCAAGGGCGTCCTGTTGGCGGCGGGCGGCTTCAGCCGTAACGCGGACATGCGCCGCCGCTACAGCGGGGAGCAGCCCAACGAGGGGCTCTGGTCGATCGCGAACGCCGGCGACACCGGCGAGGTGTTGCAGACCGCGATCCGGCTGGGCGCCAAGACCGACCTGATGGACGAGGCCTGGTGGCTGCCCTCGGTTTTCATCGCCGACGGAGGTGACGCCGCGAAGGCGCTGGGCAGCGGGCGGCAGCGTCCCGGCGCCATCTACGTCGACGGAACCGGCCGGCGGTTCTGCAACGAGTCCAACTCGTACGTCGAAGTCGGCAAGGCGATGTACGCGAACAAGGCGGTGCCGTGCTGGATGGTCTTCGACGAGGGTTACATCAGCCGGTACGTTTCGGGGGCCAACCCGTTCAAGAAGCGTCGCCTGCCCGAAGAACTCATCGCGCGGGGCGCGGTGATGCGGGGCGACACCATCGGCGAGCTGGCGCGCCAGATGGGCGTACCGGCCGACGCGTTGGAGCAGACGATCAAGCGCTTCAACGGCTTTGCGGCCAAGGGCCTTGACCCGGACTTCGGGCGCGGTCAGTCGGCGTACAACGACTGTCTGGGTGATCCCGGGCATCGCCCGAACGCCGCCCTCGGCCCGCTCGAGCGGTCACCGTTCTACGCCACCAAAGTCGTTCCGGCCGACGTCGGAACGTGCGGCGGGGTGATTACGAACGAGCACGCCCAGGTGCTCGACGAGGACGACCGCGTGATCGACGGACTGTACGCGACGGGAAACATCACCGCGACTGTCATGGGCCGCAATTATCTGGGCGCGGGCGGAAGCATCGCCTACACAATGGTGTTCGGCTATGTCGCCGCCCGGCACGCCGCCGCCGCGCGTGTCGCCGGCGATCCAAGGCGCTAGGTCCCGGCATCCTTTTCGTCGCGGCCGACGAAATCGCGTGGCTTCATACCCGATTGCTTCAGCTCGGCCCGCCGCGCCTGGACGTCGGAGGCGGCGCCGACCATGTTCGTCAGGATGTGGCTGACTTGCAGGTGCACCCGCATGCCCATCAGTTCCCACGCGCGCTTCACGTTGTTCTTCACCGCCATCAGGGTGGTCAACGGGATTTGGGCGATCTTGCGCGCCATCTGCTCGACCACTTCGTCGAGGTCTTCGCGCGGCACCACCTTGTTGAGCAGGCCCCAGTCGAGGGCTTCCTGCGCGGAGAGCGTCGGAGCCAGCAGCAGCCAGTCCATGGTGCGATGCCAGTTCATCAGCAACCACGGTTCGATCATGGTGTGCCCGCCGGGCTCGCCAAGGCTTTGGGCAAGCGGCATTTGGAAATACGCGTCCTCCGACGCGACGCAGAAGTCGGTCAGCAGACCGAGATAGATTCCGCCGCCCATGCAGTAGCCGTGAATCGCGGAGATGGTCGGCTTTGGAAACTCCCACAGGTACAGCGTCGGCCACAGGAACAGGTCGGCCGTGCCCTTGTACAGATCCTCGAACGTCTCGCCGAAGTCGGGATACGGGTTTTCGTCGGGGCCCCAGCGGGCCACATGTCCGCCACAGAAACCCTTTCCGTTGGCCTTGAGGATGACGACCTTGATCTCCTTGTCGCGGTCGGCCTCATGCAGGCATTCGTCGACTTCGGTCACCAGGACCGCGTCCTTGGTGTTGGCCTTGTCGACCCGGTTCAGGATGATCCGCGCAATCGGCGGCTCGCGCTCATAGATGACCGCTTCGAGAACGCGCCGCTCCATTTGCGTGACATTACCCGGCCGGCAGCCGAAATGGCACCGCCAAACGCCATTTCGGCGTGCCGCGATTCGTGCGGAAAACTCTTGCTACTCAGCGAGCTTCGCGCCGTGCGCGCGCCAGCAGCCAAGCGTAGCCCTCGGCTTCACCGGCGGCCAACAGGTCGAGATCGGCAAACGCCGCGGGAAGCTCACCGGCGACCGCCCGAAACGGTCCCGCGGCGGCCCCCACTTCGCTCAGCACAGCGATCGCCAGCACGCCGCCGGGCGCCAGGCGTTCGACGATCGCCCGGTCGAGGCGGCGGTCCCGGAATCTATGGCACAGGATGACGTCGACGGACGGCCCGGCCGGCAGGCCGTCATCGAGGTCGGCGACGTCGAAGCGGCACCGGCCGCTCACGCCGGCGCGCTGGGCCAGCTCGCGCGCCTGGCCGACCGCCACCGGGGATACGTCCACGCCCACCACCTCAAGCCCGCGCATCGCGAGCCACACCGCGCCGGCTCCGGGTCCGCAAGCGAGATCGAGAGCCCTTCCCGCAGTAGGCACTACATCTACATGGGGTACCAAGAAGTCGGGTGGTCCCACCGCGTTCACTGACGGCGGTGTTCTCGTCGCGTACCGCTCGTCCCAGCGCTGCCGGTCCGCCTCGGCCATAGCCGCCACTCTAGAGGCACCCGCTGTTCTGGACAGCTGTCTGTAAATCTCGGCCGACGGATACCGGACCGCCCTTCGGCGGCTGACGCAAAACAACAGCGCGGGGCGCGGATCGGTCCCTGGACACGACCCGGACGGAAGTTGTTCGCGCTCTCGCCGCCTTCCTACACTGGACGGGTGTCTAAAGATGCGGCTCGCCGGTCCGATCGCCGGCCCGGCCAGACGATCCGCAAGGTCCTGGATGCCGGGCTGGACGAGCTGCGCGCGTCGTCGTACGCCAACCTGACGATGCGTTCGGTCGCGAGTCGCGCCGGAGTGTCGCCCGCCAGCGCCTACACCTACTTTCCGTCGAAAAGCGCGCTGGTCGCGGCGGTGTACCTGCGCTTTCTCCGCGAGCTGCCGCTGCATACCGATGTCAACGACACGACGAAGACGCGCGTCAGCGCGACGCTGCGCGACATGGCCGTCGTGGTCGCCGACGAGCCCGAACTGACCGCCGCGTGCGGCGCGGCCCTAATGGCCGACGATCCGGCGGTGAAGCCGATTCGGGAGCAGATCGGCCACGAGGTGGCCACCCGTATCGGCGCCGCACTGGGGCCGGGCTGGCCCCGCGCCGTGAAATCGACGCTGCAGATGACGTTCTCCGGCGCTCTGATGACCGCCCGGTTCGTCAGCTTCGACGAGATTGCGGGACAACTCGACGAGGCCGTCAACCTGATTCTGGGTGCATCCGTAGCATAAACCGCTGCGCGGCAACGATTAAGCGACCGGCGTCAAGCTCCTGGACGACTCGCCCGCCCGCAGGAAGCGGCCGAACTTCCGCTTGCCCAGCGCCGGTGCGGCCTCGCCGGCACCGAACGCGAACTGTCCCGCCACCAACACGGCGCTGACCGTGTCGTCGTTGCGGTTGACCATCCGGGTCAAGCCGCCGTAGGACTGCACCGGATGCTCGGCGTAACGATCCAGCGAACCGTCGAGCTTGTCCGGGTTGATCACGACGATGTCGGCGCGATCCCCTTCGCGCAGGGTGCCCGCGTCGATTCCGTACCAGGACCCGAGCTCGCCGGTGAGCCGGTGCACGGCACGCTCGATCGACATGAACGGGGAGCCGTGCTTATCCGCCTCGTGCACGTGCCGCAACAGCCGCAGTCCGGAGTTGTAGAAGGCCATGTTGCGCAGGTGTGCGCCGGCGTCCGAGAAACCCATCTGGACGGTTCCGCTCTGCGCCAGCTTCCTGAGCACCTGGGGACGATGATTGGAGATAGTGGTCCGCCAGCGCAGGTTTTCGCCGTGCTCCACCACCAAGTCGAGGAATGCGTCGACCGGATGCAGCCCGCCGCGGTCCAGGCCCACCTGGCCGAACGACTTGCCGATCACCGACGCGTCCGGGCAGGCGACGATCTCGGCGTCGAAGAAGTCGCGGTGCCACACCCGTGGCCCGAACCTCTTGTCGTAGTCCTCGCGGAACCAGCGGCGGTAGTCCTCGTCGCGCATGAGCTGATTGCGCTCGATCTCACCCTGCAGGTGCAGCGCCGCCGCACCGGCCCCGAACTCCTCGAAAACCACCAGCGAGATGCCGTCGGCGTAGACCTCGAACGGGACCGGCAGATGCTGCCAACGAAAGTCGCCGCCCAGCGCGTTCACCACCCGGGCAAGGGAGTCCATGAGGTGGATCACCGGCGATATGGCCTTGATGTCGGCCGCCGAGAGCAGGCTGGTCTTCAACCGGGGCCGGCCGAATCCCAGCGACGTCGCCAGCTGTGACACCACCGATAGCGGGTTCTTGATGTCCGGCCCCGACTGCAGAATCTTGTTGCGCCGCCGCAAGATAGCGTTCAACCGGCGCAGTTCGCGGGGCTTCGCGTAGGTCGACGGCAGGGTGCGCGACCGGCAGACCTCGCCGTCGAGTTTGTCGAACAGCAGTTGTTGCGACGACATCCCGACGAAGCCTTCGTCGAGTGCCTCGTTCAGCATCGACTCCATCCGCGCCAACTCGGCTGCCGATGGCCGGACGTCCCTGCGGGTTGCCCGGTCCAGGCCCATCGTCGCGGCGCGCATGTCGGAGTGGCCCATGAAGGCCGCGACGTTCGGACCCAAGTTCCGCCGCTCGAGTTCGGCGACATACTCCGCCGGATTGGTCCACGAGCGGGCCGCATCCAGGTGCTCGATGACATAGCGCCGCGGAATCGCTTCGACCCGGCCGAAGATGTCACCCGCGTCGACGTTGTCCAGATACACCGTGGACAGCGAACACGATCCCAGCATCACGGTCGTCACGCCGTGCCTCAGCGATTCGGAAAGCTCGGGCTCACAGAGGATTTCGACGTCGTAGTGAGTGTGGATGTCGATTATTCCGGGGATCACCCACTGGCCCGTCGCGTCGATTACGTCGGCGCCCGCCGTGTCGAGCGGTTCGGGCGTGATGGTGACGACCCGGCCGTCGCGCACCCCGATGTTTCTGCGCCCCGACGGCGCGCCCGTCCCGTCGAACCAACGGCCGTTGGTGATCACGGTGTCGTAGTGCAAAGGTCGGCCTTCCTGCCGCGCGGCACCCCCATGGTTCGCAATGAGCATACATAACGAGGGAAGTGTCCGGTCGTGTTAACCAGCCACGATCGCCTGCTCCCAGCCGCTATGATCCGGCTGTGGGGATCACCGACTACGGATTTGCCGCTCGATAGATGCGCAGTCACGGTTGGGCAGGGAACACGCCCGCCTCCGACGAGGAGGCGATCGAGCGCATCCTGGATGCCGCCGACCAGATCATCGACGAACGCGGGTCGGCGCTGCGGATCGCCGACGTGGCGCGGGCGCTCGGGGTCACCCGGCAGACCGTGTATCGGTACTTCCCCGGGACGCAGGCGCTGTTGGTGGCCTCGGCGATGCGATCGGCCGACGGGTTCCTGGATCGGATGGCGGCACACCTCGAGGGGGTCACCGATCCCGTCGTGGCGATGACCGAAGGAATGGCGTACGCCATCGAAGAGCTGGCGTCGGACAACCAGGTCGAATTCGTGCTCAGCCAACGCCATCGCGGCGGGCAGAAGGTCTCCATCATCTCGGACACCGCCCTGGCGTTCGGCCGGTCGATGCTGCATCGCTACGACATCGATTGGGAGCGTTACGGTTTCGACGAATCCGGCCTCGACGAATTGAACGAATTCAGCCTGCGGGTGCTGCATTCGTTCCTCGCCGACCCGGGGCGGGCGCCGCGCAGCGGTGCCGATCTGCGGCGCTATCTCACGCGTTGGCTGGGACCGGCGATCGCCTACCCGCAGCTGGTGCGCGCGATGGATGCGCTGCAAAGCCCGGAGCCGCCGCGAACACGACGCCGCCCTTTCAAGGCATCCTGACCCCGTCATCGAGCGACGTTGACGACGACCGGAAGGAGCGGGCATGACGGGTCTCGGACAGATCGCTCTGAATAGTGCGCCGGTGTTCGGTGGCGCGATGCTGGCCGTCGCGGCCGGCCAATTCCGGGGCCCGGACTATCGGGGGCTGATCGCGCAGGACATGGACTTGCTCGAGCGGATGCCGCCGGAGGCCGCCACGCGGCGCGCCGAATTGCAGCGCACCATCGACGCCCGCATCGACGACCTGATCGAGACCGCCGACCGGGGCCGGGCCCTGCGCAAGGCGGCGTTGTCCTACCGGGGCAACTGGCGGGACGTGGTGCTCCTGGTCTGCGCGGTGCTGTTCACCATCATCTGGTGGGACGTCGACCACAGCCGGGGCAACTGGTTGCCCATGTTCGTCCTGCTGATCCTGCTGACCATCGTGACCGCCGCCTACGCGTTTCGCGGCGTGCTGCGCTCCGCCGGCTCGTTGGTGCACAGACGATCCCACGCGCCCGGGGCCGACTCGCCGCGGTAGCCCGGCCCGGGGGCCGCCGCCGCATAACGCGCGCACTTTGTCACCCTGTGACAAAATCACGCTGTGAAGGCGCTTCGTCTCGGCAGTTTGATTTGTGCTGTGCTGGCACCCTTTTGGGGGTTCCCGGTCGCTCCCGTCGCGGCCGCCGAGCCGTGTCCCGATGTCGAGGTGGTGTTCGCCCGGGGTACCAACGAGCCGCCCGGCGTCGGCCGGATCGGGCAGAGCTTCGTCGACAGCCTGCGCCCGCGCGTCGGCGGCAGGTCCCTGGGCGTGTATCCCGTCGACTACCCGGCGACCACGGACTTCCCCAGGGCGGTGGACGGTATCAGCGACGCGGGCGCGCACGTCGAACACATGGCGGTCTCCTGCCCGCGAACGAGGATGGTGCTGGGCGGATACTCCCAGGGCGCGGCCGTGATTGGCTTCGTCACCGAAAGCGCGGTACCGGACGGGGTGCACCTGGTGCAGGCGCTGCAGCCGATGCCGGCCGAGGTCTCCAACCACGTGTCGGCGGTCGCGCTGTTCGGAAAGCCGTCGAGCCAGTTCATGAACATCATCAACGAGCCGCCCGTGACGATCGGCCCCTCGTACGCGGCCAAGACCATCGAATTATGCGTGCCCGGCGACCCGATCTGCTCGGACGCGGGAAACCCCGTCGCGCACCGGCAGTACGTCGAGGCGGGCATGGTCGACCAGGCGGCCGATTTCGCCGCCGGTCGCGTCTGAACCGGCTTTCAGCGCGGTCCGGCCCCGGCCTCGAGGACCTCGAGGGCCGCATCGATGTTGGGGATGATCGTCGGGCCGTAGCTGGTCACCAGCTGCCCGAGGGCACGAGCGATGTGCGGTCCGACGGCGCCGGCGGCGAGGACCTCTTCGGCCAGGACGATGCCGTTCACCAGGTGGGCGGCGCTCAGGCGGCCGTCGGGAGTGACTTCATAACGCCAATGGCCGATCTGCACCCGCTCCGGCTGCGACCGGAAGAAACCGCGGCGCGCCGGAGCGAAAATCACCCCCGGAACGCCCGAGAAGACTCTCAGGACCAGCCCGACTCCCCCGGGACCGGACAAGGCCGTTCCGATGGACTCGCCGACCCGCTCGTAATCGAGGCTCGTCATCAATCGCTCATGGGCAGGACGAACGACGGCGTCAGCGTCTGCGCCTCACCGCCGCGGCGGACCGCGGTACCCGCGACATAGAACTCCACGGTGTGATGCCCCCAGGCGTAGTTGGAAATGGCGAAGTGCACCCCGACGACGCCGGTTCCGCCGTCGCGCTCGGCCTCACTCTGCATGCGCGACATCGCCAGCTCGCGCGCCTGGTAGCTCCCCTGCGTCCACTGGGGCATCTCGGCGTTGCGTCCAACCTGGCCGAGCGTGCGCAGGAACCCTTGCACGGCGATGTGGAATACGCAGTTGCCCATCACGAACGCCACCGGGACAAATCCCGATCGCAGGAGGGTGGTCAGATCCTGCCCGGACAGGTGACTGGTGAACGCCTGCCCGTTGGGGCGGCGATAGGCCCCGGGCTTCTCCGTGTATCGCACCGCGGTGCCGACCGCGATGAACTCCAGATGCTCGCCCTCGCCCTGATGACGCCATTCGAGGCGGACGCCGACCACGCCGTCCGCGCCCAGCGAATCGGCCTCCGCCTGCATCCGCGACATCGCGTTCCAGCGCGCCCGGTAGGTCGCGTCGGTGAGCACGGGCAGTTCGGATTGTTGCCGGATCCCGGTGAACTGATAACCGACGTGGTAGACCGAGACACCCATCACGAGTTCGATCGGCTCGAACCCGGCCCCGTGCAGCAAGGCGAATTCGTTGATCGACAGATCGGAGGTGAACACTTTGCCTGCGTGCGACAGCCGTTCGCTGGCAACTGGGTCGAGCGGGTTCGGTTGCATTGTCAAAACACCCTCCTGCGGTTCGCAGGACAGCCTAGGCCGCCGGACCGCCTCGCACACCCGCAACGTGCGTCTTTCCGGTGCACCGGCGGCAAAATCAGGGTGCCCGGGGGCGCCGGGCCCGACCCGCGCGGGCACCGCCGCGGCGTCGATGAGATCGATTTGCTGTTGCCCGGCGGTTCGGGGCGCTCAGTGCGCGGCTCGCGCGGCGCCGATCATCGTGTGCAGCTCCTCGACCGACCAGGGTCCGGCGTCGTGGTGGTCGCGGTAGCCCAGGACCCGCGGTGTCGGCCGGTCGAAGCTACCGACGAATCCGCCTGCCGCGACGAAGATCTGACCCGTCACGGCCCGCGCCAGGTCGCTTGCGAGATACGCGTAGAGCGGAGCCACGAATGCGGGCGGCGCGCTGTCGAGCGAGGCCTGCATGGTCGTTTCGTCCAGCAGGCCGCGCCGGTGCAGGTCCTCGATGTGCTTCTCGTACTCGGCGCCGGTGGACAGACGTGTCCGGGCACCCGGGCACACCACGTTGGCTCGCACGCCGTGGCCCTTCAGTTCGGCGGCGATGGCCAGGGTCAGGGAGTTCACGGCGCCCTTGCCCGCGGGATAGCCGGTGCCGCCGTAGTCGCCCAGAAATGCGACCGAACTGGTATTGACGATGGCGCCGTGCCCCTGGGCGGCCATGACGCGAGCCCCCGCCCGGCACGTGTGGAACACGGTGCCGAGGTGCGCGCTGATCAGGCGGTCGAAGTCGCCCGACGAAATGTTCAGGATCGAAGAGCCGGGTGGCTCCGCGATCCCCGCGCAGTTGATTAGGGCATCAAGCCGTCCGTACCTGCGCACGCAGTCGTCGATCAGGACGCCGGCGATGCGCTCGTCGTCCGCGGGTCCGACCACCGCACCGGCGCGCCCGCCGGACGCCGTGACCGCGGCGACGGTCTCCTCGACCGGGCCCGCGTCGCGCCCGTTGACGATCACGCCGGCGCCCAGGCCGCAGAGCAGCTCGACGACGGCCCGCCCAATCCCACGGCTGCCACCGACCACCGCCACGCCGCGCCCGTCCAGCAGGCGCCCACCGACATTCATCGCCGTGACTGTCGTAATGCATTGTGCGCGAACAGCTCTCGGTCAGAGCCGAGGGTGAGTCGCGGGAGATCGGTCTCGAACATTAGGCGAACAGTACCCAGCCGGGACAGAAATGAGAACCGCGGTCGACACCTTTCGACACGCGCGGAACGTGAGCAGCGCGGGCGCCTCCGGTTGATCCTCGAAATGCCGCTCCGCTTTGCCGACGGTCGCCGGTTCGAACCGGAAAAACCTGGACGGTCCAGTTCCGCCAGCTGAAAGCGCCGGCATGGGCAAGCGCCAGGAGGTTTGCTGCAATGCGGTTGGTTTATTCGGTGGAAACGGGTGGGACATGAGCCGGGACCCGGTTGGGGTAAGCGATCGCGGGCGCACGCAATGGGGCGTATAGTCGTAAACGAAGTCCGTTCTGGATGTGTCGCCGTTTAGCTCAAAGCGGCCCGTCAGCCGTATGGCTACTGAGCTCGACATGGCTCCGGCGACAAACACCTGAGTCATCTCCCGTCGGTAACCCCGCGCGTTCGATAAGTGACCAGTCCTGCGGATACAGATGCGGTGAGGCGACGTGCGCATAGCTGCCAGCCTCGCTGCACACGACTCAGAGGAGTGAGTCAGTAATGCAGAAATGTTTGTGCACCAAAGCTTTCAGGATCAGCCGCGCCGAGAATGGGCGCGTGCGCCTATGACCAGTGTGATCGCCCCCGCCCGACCTGCTTCCGCCCCTTCGGCCCCGAGCCGTGACAGAAAAGCCGACGATTCGTACGACGACGTGGTCGAAATGTTCGTGCTGCTGCGCCAGATGCCGGCTGAGTCGCACGACTACCGTCGCCAGCGCGAACGGATCGTGACCCGCTGTTTGCCCCTGGCCGACCATGTGGCCAGCCACTTCGCGCGCCGCGGCGAGGGTCTCGATGACCTCATCCAGGTGGCACGACTGGGGCTGATGAACGCCATAAACAGGTTTGATCCCGATAAAGGGCCCAGCTTCATCGGCTTCGCGGTTCCGACCATGATGGGCGAGGTTCGCCGTTACTTCCGCGACTACAGCTGGGGCATGCGGGTACCGCGGAGACTGCGGGAATTGCACGTGCAGATCAGCAGGACGACCGGCGATCTGGCCCAGAAGCTGGGGCGCGCGCCCACCGCGGGCGAGCTGTCGCAAGCGCTGGAAGTCTCCCGCGAGGAAATAGTGGAATGCCTGGTGGCGGGCGACGCCTACCGCCTGGATTCCCTGGACGCGCCGGTGGGCACCGATAGCTCGGGCACGCCGCGACTGGTCGCGGACGCGGTCGGCGGCATCGACCCGCAGATCGAACACATCACCAACCGGGAAGCGCTGCGCGTCCTGGTGTCCGCACTCCCCGAGCGTGAACGCGAGGTCTTGCGCATGCGATTCTTCGAATCGATGACGCAGAGCCAGATCGCCGAGTGCATCGGGGTCTCGCAGATGCAGGTGTCCCGCATTCTGGCCAGCACCCTGCGCGGCCTACGCGACCAACTGGATTAGCCCCTTCATCTCTCCCAGGGCCTTCGGTGCCACGGTGGCGCCGCGCCGCAATGTACTGTGCGATTCGGGAACGAACTCGACGGTGGCGCCGGAGGCAGCCTGGAAGGGAGCTCGAGCTATGAGGACTTCACGGACGGTGGCCGCGGGCGTCGCGGTGGCGACGGCGCTTGCGGTGGCGGTAGCGGGGTGCGGCAAGAATCCGACGTCGTCAACGCCGTCGAAGTCGGGGTCGTCCAGCTCGGCCACCAGTGCGCACAGCTCGGCACCGACGTCGTCGGCCGCCGCTCAGCCGAGCGAGTACACCGGACTGTTGATCCAGGCGAGCGACATCAACGCGCCGATACCGTTCACCGCCACCCCACCGACCTCCAACCCGAATGGCCAGCCGGGCGTCGCGACGACGTTCAAGGACGAGGACGGCAGCCACGTCATCAAGGACACCATCCAGGTGTTCGCGGACCCCGGCGCCGCCACCGACGCGTTGAACACGGCCAAGGGCGCTCAGGGTGACGTGATCAAGACCCCGACGACGCAAGCTGCCAACGTCGGAACCGGCGGAACAACGTTGTTGGGCAATAATCCGGACAAGAGCAAGGGCGTGACGATTCTCCTGTTCACCGAGGGCAGAGCCTTCGTCACGCTGCAGTTCGACGGCCCGCCCGACACCCTGGCCCCCGCGGATTTCGTCAACGACGTGGGCCAGAAACAAGATGCGGCCATCAAGAAGGGGCTCGGCGGCTGAGCGCGAACTGACCGCCCACCACAAAGGAGCCCGATGACCATCATCAACGGCATGCCAGCCCATGCCCTGCTGCTGCACTTCGTGGTCGTGCTGGTACCGCTGACCGCCCTGCTCGAGATCGTTTGCGTGATTTGGCCGACGGCGCGGCGGGGCCCACTGTTGTGGCTCGCGGTGATATCGGCTGCCGCCACCATGGTGTTGACGCCGATCACGGTAAACGCCGGGGAATGGCTTTACGACCTGAGGGCTAAACCCACCGCCATCCTGCAGAAGCACGCCGCGCTGGGCGCGACGATGACCTACTTCTCCGCCGCACTGCTCGCGGCCGCGCTGGTGCTGGTGGCGATGCGGCTGATCGAACGCCGCTCAGACAAGCGCCGCGTGGTCGTGCGCGCGACCATCGCGATACTGGTGCTCGCCGTCGCCATCGCATCGACGGTCCAGATCTACCGCGTGGGTGATGCTGGGGCCCAATCGGTTTGGGGTGGCGAAATCACCCGGCTGGAACAATCCCACCACCCTGGTTAACGGTCGTCACGTCGCCTATGCAATGGGCGTAAGCAGAAACAGGCGGAACTGGCGCCCGCCCGCGCGATCTTGGGCGAGTTGATAGTTCGGCCAGTGCGCCAGCACCTCGGACCACGCCTTTTCGCGCTCCTCGCCGGTGAGCAACCGCACCGTCGCGACGAAGCGCTGTCCGCGCCTGCGAACGGTAACTCGCTGCGTGGCTTTCAGATTCGCCGACCACGACGGGTGGCGGTCCCGGCCCCAGTTGGAACCGACCAGCAACAACCCATTCTCGACGGGCACGTACTGCACCGTCGCCGTGCGGGCGAGGCCCGTTTTGCGACCCGACGTCGTGATCCGCACGTTCGGCAGGCCGGCGAGGTCCAGCACGCCGAGCCGCCCACCGGTCGCGAACCGCAACAGCGCCTCAACAGCTTCCGCGACCGGCCGGCCATTGAGGACGAACCGGCGGTAGGCCACCGGATTGCCGGCCAACCGCTGGAGCGGATTCATACGGTGACTGTATTCCCGTGCGAGCCGGCTTGGGCGTCGCAACGATGAAATCGCCTTGACGGGGCGGGATTCCAATGCCGACGCGCAGCACACCGCCGCGGCCGCCACGCCGTTAAATAAACTGCTTGATTTAATCGGGCACGCGGTGTTCACTGAGGCGATGACCGCCGAGCGGATCGCCCGTTCCGACAGGTCGACAGGCACCCGGGAGGCGATCCTGTCGGCCGCGGAAGTGCTGTTCGCCGAACGTGGCATGTACGCCGTATCGAACCGGCAGATCAGCGAGGCGGCCGGGCAGGGCAACAACGCCGCGGTGTGCTACCACTTCGGGACGAGGACCGACCTGCTCCGAGCGATCGAGAGCAAGCATCGGGAGCCGATCGAGGAATTGCGGGCGCAGATGCTGACCGCCATCGACGATTCGACCGACCTGCGCGACTGGGTGGGCGCGTTGGTGCGGCCCCTCACCGATCACCTGCACGCGCTCGGGGTGCCCAGCTGGTACGCGCGCTTCGCTGCCCAAGCGATGGCCGACCCCACCTACCGCCACGTCGTCACCAAAGACGCGCTCACGTCACCACTGCTGGTGCAGACCATCGACGGCATCAACCACTGCCTCCCCGACCTGCCCAAGCGGGTGCGTTCGGAACGCATGGTCATGGTGCGCAACCTGCTCATGCATACCTGCGCCGAGCACGAAGGCGCCCTGGCCGAACACGGGCCACGTTCGCGTTCGGCCTGGCCGGTCGCCGGCGAAGGCCTGATCGACGCCATCGTCGGCCTGTGGCGCGCACCGGTCCACGTGGGCGCGGCAGCCGGCTAGTCGACCGAAAACCAAACCAGGCCAGCAAGGAGAACGATGACCGACGTCTCGACCGCCACGGATATTCCGGAGTTCCCGATGTCGCGCGCGCCGGGTTGCCCGTTCGCCCCGCCGCCAAAGGTGTTGGAGCTCAACACCGACAAGCAGCTGAGCCGGGTGCGGATCTGGGACGACAGCACACCGTGGTTGATCCACGGCTATGAGGCGATCCGGGCGTTGTTCACCGATTCACGCGCCAGCGTCGACGACCGACTGCCCGGCTATCCGCATTGGAATGCGGGCATGCTCGCGACGGTGCACAAGCGTCCGCGATCGGTTTTCACCTCCGACGCCGAAGAACACACCCGATTCCGCCGGATGCTGTCAAAACCCTTCACGTTCAAGCGGGTTGAGGCGCTGCGGCCCGCGGTGCAGCAGATCACCGACGATCACATCGACGCATTGCTGGCCGGCCCCAAGCCGGGCGACATCGTCAGCACCTTGGCGCTGCCCGTCCCGTCGCTGGTCATCAGCCAATTGCTGGGCGTGCCATACGAGGACGCCGACTTCTTCCAGGCCCAGGCCCAGCGGGGCATGGGCCGCTACGCCACCGAGGAGGACACGGCGCAGGGCGCCGCGTCGTTGGCGAAGTACCTGGCGAACTTGGTGCGGGCCAAAATGCAAGACCCGTCGGAGGATTTGGTGTCCGACCTGGCCGAGCGGGTCAACGCCGAAGAGCTCAGCGTGCGCGAGGCCGCGCAGTTGGCCACCGGCGTGCTCATCGCCGGCCACGAGACCACCGCCAACATGATCAGTCTGAGCATCGCGGCACTGCTCGACCACCCCGACCAGCTGGCGCTGATGCGCGATACCGACGACCCGAAGGTGATCGCCGTCGCGGTCGAGGAATTGATGCGCTACCTCAGCATCATTCAGACCGGGCAGCGCCGCATCGCCGTCGAGGACATCGAGGTGGGCGGCGAGACGATCCGGGCCGGCGAGGGCATCATCCTCGACGTGGCGCCGGCGAACTGGGATGCCCGGCAATTCCCCGACCCGGACCGGCTCGACCTGCGCCGGGAGGACGGCGCGCACGTCGGGTTCGGCTACGGCCGGCACCAGTGCGTCGGGCAGCAGCTGGCCCGGATGGAACTGCAGATCGTCTTGCCCACCTTGCTACGCCGCGTCCCGACACTGCGGCTCGCGGGGCCCGTGGAAGAGCTGCCGTTCAAACACGACGCGCTGGCCTATGGCCTCTACGAGCTGCCAGTGACATGGTGAGTGGACGATGATGTCATCGCAAACTCGCGCCCTGTACCCGGAGGGCGTGATCGGCGCGCCCAAGCACCGGCGGGGTCACGCCGCCGGCGTCAGCACGGGCCTGCCCCCCGGTACTGAGGTGTTTTCCGCCGACAACCACATTTCGGTGGCCGACGACATCTTCTACGACCACTTCCCCGACGACCTGAAGGATTACGCGCCGCGAATCTGGTACGAGGACGGCGCCTACCTGCTCGGCCGGCCGGGGCAGTCGATGGTGATCGGCGATTTCAGCGCGGTGCTGATGCAGTACGACGACCTGGCCGGGGCGGTCAGCAGCAACATCGACGCCCGCGTGCGCGAGCTCGCCGAGGACGGCGTCGATAAAGAACTGGTGTTTCCCAACGCGGTGTTGGCACTGTTCCACTATCCCGACAAGGACCTTCGGGAGCGCATCTTCCGCATCTACAACGAACACATCGCCGCCTTCCAGGAGCGCTCCGATGGCCACTGCTACGGTGTCGGTCTGATCAACTGGTGGGATCCGCGCGGAGCCCGGCGCACGCTGAACGAGCTGAAATCGCTGGGGCTCAAGACGTTTCTGATGCCGATAAGCCCCGGCATCGACGACAACGGCCACGCCATCGACTTCGCCGGTGCCGCGATGAGTGCGGTGTGGGACGAAATCGAGGACGCCGGGCTGCCGGTAGCCCACCACATCGGCGAGAGCCAGCCGAAGGTTCCGAGCGAGGTCAACAGCGTCGCGGTGGCCATGATGGTCAACATCGACTCGTTCCGGGAGATGTTCTCCAAGTACGTCTTCGGCGGCATCCTCGACCGCCATCCGCGGCTGCGGGTCGGCTGGTTCGAGGGCGGTATCGCCTGGGTCCCACCGGCTTTGCAGGACGCCGAGCACGTGCTGGCCTCGTACCGGCACATGCTCGCACACCAACCCGAACACGACGTCCGTTACTACTGGGACACCCACATGTGCGCCTCGTTCATGGTGGACGGCCTTGGGCTCGCCCAGATCGACGAGATCGGCATCGACAAGGTGATGTGGTCGTCCGACTACCCGCACAACGAAAGCACTTACGGATATTCGGAGCGGTCCCTGGCCGCGGTGGTCGATGCCGTCGGTCCCGAGGACGCCGTCCGCGTCGTCAGCGGAAACATCAGAAACTTCCTGGGTATCTGAGATGACTTCTTCCACAGCACGTGGCTCTGTGATCGACATACCCGATGAACCGGATCGGGCGCGCATGCGCGCGGAGACCGGGGCGCGCCTGCGGTCCGCGATGGCCGACCACGGCGTCGACGCGCTGATCCTGCTGATGAACGGCTACGTCGGGTACGCGACGGGGGCCAGCTGGCCCCTGGTGGACGCGGGCCTCTCGCACGTGGAGCGCCCGGTCGCGGTCGTGCTCGCCGACGACGAACACCCGCACCTGTTCATGCCGTTCCGCGGCGGTGCGTCCGCGCGGCCACCGGTGCCTGACGACCACCTGCACGGCCCGGTCTACCTCGAATTCGACCATGGGGTAGAGCAATTCGCGCGCGAGCTAGCGGGACTGATCCCCCCGGGTGCGAACATCGCCGTCGACGAATTGACCGGGGCGATGCGCAGGGCCGGCCCCAAGCTGTTCCCCGCGGGCGCGCCGACGGATGCGGCGATCGTGGTTGGTGCCGCGCAGTTGGTGAAGACACGGGATGAGCTGTCCTGCCTTCGCCGGGCGGCCCGCATCACCGAGGAAGCGATCGTGGACGTGCAGGGGGCCCTGGCGCCGGGAGTGCGGCAGATCGATCTCTCGGCCACGCTGGTGCGTCGCGCCTTCGAGCTGGGCGCCACCACCAACATGCTGGAGGCCATCTGGCAGGTCATGCCCAGTTCGCGCGAAGCCGGAGTCTGGACGACCCATGGCGATCTTGCGTTGCCGCTGTTGCCCACCGATCGTGAACTCGCCGCCGGTGATGTGCTCTGGACCGATATCAGCATGACCTACCTCGGATACTGCTCCGATTTCGGCCGGACCTGGGTTGTCGGCGAACAGCCCACGCCGCGGCAGCAGGATCAGTTCCGGCAATGGCGTGCCATCCTGGATGCGGTGCTCGCCGTGACCAAAGCCGGTGTCACTTCCGGCGATCTGGCGCGGGCGGCAATCGCCGCCAACGGTGGCCGCAAACCGTGGTTGCCGCATTTCTATCTAGGCCACGGCATCGGCACCTACCCCGCCGAAGCGCCCATGATCGGAACGGATCTCGGCGAAGAATTCGACGACAACTTCGTCTTCTCACCCGGGATGGTTCTGGTTCTGGAACCCGTAGTGTGGGAGGACGGGACAGGCGGCTACCGCAGTGAGGAGATCGTGGTGATCACCGAAGACGGCTACCTGCCGATCACCGACTACCCCTATGCCCCTTATGGCGACTGAGGTTTTGCCCGACCCCCGCGCATTGCGGACGGGTCGTCGGGAACGGGCGCTGGCGCAAATGGACGCACAAGGGCTCGACATCCTGGTGCTCGGGCGGCAGGCCAACATTCGTTACGTCACCGGCGCACCGCAGCTCTGGATAGCCGGGACGCGGCCGTTCGGTCCCATGTGTGTCGTAGTGCGCGCCTCCGGGGACATCTACCTCAATAGCACCGATGACGAGGGGGTTCCGGAGGAGATCGGGCACGATCACCTCTACGGGCTGGCCTGGAACCCGATGACGCTCATCGACGTCCTGAAGAAGATCGACGGGGCCGATAGGGCCCGGCGGGTCGGAACCGATGCGATCACACCCACTTTCGCCGCGCTGCTGCCCGAGGCGTTCCCCAATGCCGAGCTCGTCGACGCGGAGGTGGCGATGCGCGCGGCGCGGCGCGTCAAGACTCCCGATGAAATCGCGGCGATGGGCCCCGCACTTCGGGTCGCCGAACGCGGACTTGCCGCCGCCCTGGCCGAATTCGCGCCGGGAGTGTCGGAGCGGACGCTGGCCGGGGCGATGATGCAGGCCATGGCCGCGGGCGGGGTGAGCACGCCAGCCACGCAGGACGCCGCCTGGGTGACGTCGAAGGAATACCCCTGGCGCCGTGCCGATTCGGGCGAGGTACGCCCGGGTGATCTGGTCGCGTTCGCCGCGGGGGCCCTGGCGAACGGATACGTCGCGGAGGTGGGTCGGACCTGGCCGGCCGGTGATTCTCCCCATACGCTATTCGGCCGCTCGGATGTGTTGTACGACAACATGCTTGCGGCCTGTCGGCCCGGCGCTCCCACCTCCGACTTGGTGGCCGCCTATCAGGCGGCCGGAGAACCGATTCCGCCGATGCCGATCGCACACGGCTTGGGGCTGGGCTTCGACCCCCCGTTGGTGTCCGAAACACTGTTGGCCGCAGGCGAACGCGACGAGCTGGAGCCGGGCATGGTGTTGGCGATCACCGGGTATGTCTGGGAAGAGGGTGTCGGAGCGGTGTTCCGGCGCGACACCGTCCACATCACCGAAGGCGGCGTCGACGTGATGACCACCAGCCCGGCGTGGGCTTGCTGAATTCACTTGCGTCACTTCAGTTTCAGCGGTCCCAAGACCGCGTTTTTTGTCGGTGGGTCCCGATAGTTTCGAGGTATGAGTGTTGACCCGGAGGCGTTGTCGGCGGCCTTTGCCGTCATCAACGCTGCGGTCGACGATCTGGTCAGGTCGGACTGCGACGCCCTGGCCACCCGCGAGCAGCTGGCGATGTTGGAACACTGCGAAAGCGTGCGCCGCCGGCTGCCCGCCATCGAGCACCCGCTGATCAATTCCCTGGCCCACAAGGCCACCCCCGAAGAGCTCGGCGGCACGCTGCCGCGTGCCATCGCCGAGGCCACGTTGATCAGCCGCGCGGAGGCGTCACGCCGCGTGAAAGAAGCCACCGACCTCGGGCCGCGGCGCGGGCTGACCGGGGCGCCCTTGGCGCCGATCCTTGCCGCAACCGCTGACGCCCAACGAGACGGAAAGCTGGGCACCGGACAGGTGATGGTGATCCGCCGGTTCTTCCGTCAGCTGCCCGGCTGGGTGGACTTCGCCACCCGCCAGGCCGTCGAAGCCGACCTCGTCGCTCACGGAATGAACTACCGCCCCGAACAATTAGCCCAGCTCGCCGATCACGTCGCCGATTGCCTGAACCCCGACGGCACCTACACCGACGACCACCGCGCCCGCCGTCGCGGCCTCACCTTGGGCAAGCAAGGCCCTGATGGAATGTCCGAGTTGCGCGGCATGATCACCCGCGAGCTACGGGCCACCGTGGAGGCGGTGTTGGCCAAACTGGCCGCGCCCGGCATGTGCAACCCGCTCGAGGACACCCCTTGCGTGGATGGCGCCCCCAGCCAAGAGACCATCGACCGCGACGCCCGCTCGGCTGCGCAACGCAACCACGATGGACTCAATGCGGGGCTCAGGTCGTTGCTCGCCTCGGGAGAATTAGGCCAGCACAACGGGTTACCCGCATCGATCGTCATCACCACGACGCTACAAGATCTGGAGGCCGCCGCCGGCAGGGGTTTGACCGGCGGCGGCAGCATGCTGCCGATGAGCGATGTGATCCGGCTGGCCCGCCATGCCCACCACTATCTAGCCGTCTTCGACAAGGGCAAGGCGCTGGCGCTGTATCACACCAAACGGCTGGCCGCCCGCGGTCAGCGCATCGTCCTCTACGCCAAAGACCGGGGGTGCTCGGCTCCCGGCTGCACCGTGCCCGGCTACCTCTCCGAGGTCCACCACGTCGCCGACTGGGCCAAGTGCCGCCGCACCGATGCCGACAACCTCACCTTCGCCTGCGGACCGCATCACCGCCTGCTCAAACCCGGCGGCTGGAGCACCCGCAAGAACGCAAAGGGTGACACCGAATGGATCCCACCCCCGCATCTGGATCGAGGCCAGCCCCGTACCAACAGTTTTCATCATCCGGAGAAGCTGCTCCGGGACGAAGACGACGGGCCTTAGCTCAGGTGCTCCACTCCGCAAGCGCGGCGTCGAGCAGATCCCCGACGCGATGCCGGTCCCACAGGAACAGCAGGTTCGAGAGCATCTGCAACGGGGCGCGCACGCTCTCGTCGTTCCTGATCAATGGATGGCGTCGACTGTCCGGTATGGCTTCGAATCGCTTGCGGATCAACGCCGGCACGCCCAGCAGCCAGGCGACGCCCATCGCCGCCGCGTACAACAGCGTGTGTCGGCGCAATCGAACCGGATCGAGTTGCGGGCCGCCGCAACGATGGAACTCGGTGACGAACAGCCGTAGCAGCTCGTCGAGATGGGAGTCCCACAGGTCGGTTTCGGCGCCGGACATGGCTCCCCAGATCGCCATGCCGAGGTTCATTTGGCTGACGCATCCCCAGTCCATCAGGCCGCAACGCAGAACGCCGTCGCCGTCACGCCAAAACCATGCGTTGTCGATATTGGCGTTCCAATGGCACAGCGCGACATAGTCGGAATCATCGGCCAGCAGCCCCGCGACAGTCTGCTCGCAATGCGCGAACCGTGGCACATCCGCGCGCAGCCGCGCGACCAACTCCGGTGAACAAGCGGGCAGCAGCCCTGGGCGGAGATCGGCGAATTCCGCCAGTTGGTCCACCCGGCGCTCCCGCTTGTCCGGGGAGAGCGGCGCACGATCCCCTACCGTCGCGGCGGCGACGTCCAGCGGGAAGGGTGCGGTCAACTCGGTCGGCAGCCTGCCGGATCGATGGGTGCCGGCGAGCCGGGCCAGCGCGGTGAGCAGCGCCCGGTAGTGCTCGAGCGGTTCGGGCATCTCGTAGTCGAGGCACTTGTGATACTGCGGTTCGATCCCGTTGCCGCCGAATCGGATCCGTTCGGTGACCAGTATTCCCGTGCCCGTCTGGCGGTGATAGTCGGCGAACAGCACCCGGGGTACGGCGATCGGAAATTCGGGCGCACAGGACAGCGCGGCGAATCGCACTTCGGGTTCCATTTGGGTCTTGCCGCGATCGCGCGTCCGGTCGTCGAAGTCGCGCGAGAACTTGACGAACAAGTCGGCGGGCAGTTCCGGGGCGGGCCCGGCGTATTCGACGGAGAGGATCGCCTTGCGCCCCGTGCTGCCGCCTGCCACTTCGGCAAACTCGGTAACCCGCGCGATGCCGTTGTCCCGCAACGCGCCCGAGGCGAGAAACGCCGCGGTAAGGAACGGCGCCGCGCCGCTTTCCAGCGCCGCAGGGTCGGCCGGGAACGTCAACCCGTACCGGTCGCCCGCGGCCCAATGTGGAGTCAATTGCTTACCACGTTTGTTCGGCGGCGCGCACCAGCATGTGGTTGACGGCCACCCGGCGGTCCCGGGTCACCATGAACAGCACCGCGTCGGCGATGTCTTCGGGGCGCAACTTGACCATGCCGGCGGTCTGGCGCTCGAACGCCTCCCGCGACGATTCGGCGAGATGGTCGAAGATTTCGGTATCGACCGTTCCCGGGCCCACCACGCCAACCCGGACCCGCTGCCCGAGCACCTCCTGCCGAATGCCCTCGCTGAACGCGTTCACCCCGAACTTCGTCAGCGAATAGACCGCGGTGTTCGGCCGGGCCACCCATCCGGCGGTCGAACTGATGGTGACCAGATCGGCGACACCGCGCGGCGAGTTAGCGGCGGCATCGATCAGGTGCGGGAGCGCCGCGCGGGTGACGTACAGGACGCCTTGCACGTTGACCGTCACCATGGCGTCCCAATCCTGCAGCGACGCCTCGGCCGCCGGGCCGGATTGCATCAGTCCGGCGTTGTTCACCACGGTGTCGAGCCGGCCGAACTGCGCGACGGCGCGCTGCACGGCCGCCGACACCTGTTCGGCGTCGGTGACGTCGGCCGCCACGGACAGCGCTGTGCCACCGGCGGATTCGATATCGGCTTGCAACTCGGCGAGCCGGTCCGCGCGACGCGCGAGCAGGGCCACCGCCGCGCCTTCCGCGGCGAGCGCTTTGGCCGTCGCGGCCCCGATGCCGCTACTCGCGCCGGTGACCAGGGCCGCGGTATGTGCGAGTGTCCCCGTCATGCGCCCAGTATCTCGTGTAGCAGGTACTCGGTGTGCTCGCCCAAGTCCGGCGCGCCGCGGGCGATGCGCGCCTGGCCGCCGGCCATCCGCCAGGATGGCCCGACGATCGGGCGCTGGCCCTCTCGATGGTCGCTGACGAACCTGAACAGCTCGCGGTCCCACAGTCGTTGATCGCCGATCACGTCGAGAGAGGTGGCGCTCTTGCCGGCCGGCACACCCGCCGCGCGCAATCGGTCCGCCAGTTGCTCGGCGCGATGGCACCGGGTGAGTTGCGCGAGGCAGGCATCGAGCGTCTCGGTGTCGCACCGTCGCCCCGCCATGGTGGCGTAGCGGCGTTCTCGGGCCAGCGATCCCGCGCCGAGCACGTCGCACAACCCGCGCCACTGCAAGTCGTCGGCGACGGCCACCGTGATCCAGCCACCGTCCGCGCACGGGTAGCAGCCATGCGGGCACAGGTCCGGATGGTCATTGCCGCCGGGCGCGAAGGCTTGTCCGGTGAGGGCGTGTTCGAGCAGACGGTCGCCGATCATCGATGACAGGGTTTCCACTGCCGACAGGTCGACGAACTGCCCGGCGCCGGTGAGTTCGCGGTGCAGTAATGCGACCACCGCGGCGTACGCGGCCGCCGCGCCGACGGTCGAGTCGCCGTAGCGCATGCTCGTCCCGAGGGGCGGTCCGCCGCGATAGCCGACCAGCGGGGCGAGCCCGGCCAGGGCGGCGAAGCATGGCGCGTAACCGGTTTGATGGCCGAGCGGCCCGTCGTTGCCCCACATCTTGATCGACACGGAGATGATGTCCGCCTTGATCTCGATCAGCTGCGCATGGCCCAGGCCCTGGCGTTCCATCGCGCCCGGGCGCAGGTTGTTGATCACGATGTCGCTGCGGGCGACCAGCTCACGCAGCTGCCTCATGCCCTCGGTGGACTTGATATCGAGGTCGACACTGAGGATTTCGGGATTGATGCTGAGGAAGTACGGCGCGTGGTTGACGTCGGTGCCGCCGTAGGCGCGCATCTCCTCGGGGCTGCCCGCGGTTTCAACCTTGATGACCTCGGCGCCCAGCATCGCCAGCAGCTTGCCCGCGTAGGGCCCGGCCCACACCTTGGTGAGCTCGACGACCCGAACCCCTTGCAGCGGCCCACCGCGCGGATCCCTCGGCGGCTTGAGTTGCGCCGACTTGACCCGCGGACGCGGGCGCGGGGTATCGATGAGGCCCAGAATCTGCCCGGTGTGCTCGCCGAGGGCCGGTGCGGCGGAGGTGATTCGAGCCGGTGACGCACTGAACGCGTATGGCACCGTCGGATACGCCGCGTCGCCCAACACGGGGTGCCGAACCTGCTGGAAGAATCCCCGGTGCCGGTACTGCGGCGAATCATGCAGGTCCGCGGCGCCGTTCACCGGCACCAGCGGCACGCCCAGGCGCTGGGCTCGATCGGACGCGTCGTCCTTGGCAAGGTGCCGGATCCACGCGGCAAAGCCCCGCTGGAATGCGGCCACCTTCTCCGGGGTAACGGAAAACTCCAGCCAGTCGTCGTGAAAAGCGTCCAGCCACTCCGGGTGCCCCATGAGTTCTTTCAGGCCGAGCCAGTGGGCGCGGCTGGTCATGTACAGGAAGACGAAACCGTCGGCGCATGCGAAAAACGCAGCCGGGCCCGCCTGGTCGTAGTCGCCGCGGTGGCCTTCGGCGGTCACCTCACCGGTGACGAACCGGCCGATGATGCAGTCGGCGCGGGAGGCCAGCACCGCCTGTTCGGAGACGTCGATGGAATCGCCGTGTCCGCTGTGCAGGCGCCCGAAGAGCGCCGCCGTCACGCACAGCGCGGCGTCCAGTCCGGCTTCGTAGTCGGCCAGGAATCGACCCGGCCCCTGCAGTGGCGGCTTGGCCGGGTCGGGGTGGCTGGGCGTGTGGTATCCCCAACCGCTGGCGTGGAACACGTTGATGCTCTTGGCATTGCCGAACTCGGTGGGCGCGTCCCGCCCGAACGGGGTAATCGAACAGAACACCACGTCCGGGTGCAGCCGCGCCCAGCCGGTGGCCCAATCGAAGGCCCCGTCGTCGATGACCGCGTCCGCGCTGCCGACGAGCCGGTGCAGCGTGTCGACATCGGCGGCGGAACGGAGATCCAGCACGACGGACTGCTTGTTGGTGTTGAGATACGCGAACAGCCCGCTGCCCTCGGGACCGTCGGCGACGATGGGCGCCATCGCGCGCGTCGGGCTGCCGCACTCCGGCGCCTCGACCTTGAGGACGTCGGCACCGAAGTCGGCCAACAACTTTCCGCAGTACTCCCCCGCGACGGACCCGGCCAGCTCGACGACCCGGAAACCGGTCAGCGCCGACATGCGAGCTCTGACGGTCAGGGCTTCGCGCGTCCCGAGCGGCTCAGCCGCCACTCGGGCGGGAAGTTCAGGTCGTTGTCCTTCACCACGTTGTTGAGGCCCTTCTCGAAGGTGCCCGCGGTCAGGTCCACTTCCTCCGCGTCGTTTTGGATCATCGGCAGCATGCCCTCGACCATTCCGGTGAGCAGGCTGCCGAAGTATTCACCCTTGTGCTGCTTGTAGAGCTCCAGGAAGGTCTTCTGCACCGCTACGGTGTCGGTCGGGCGGGAACGTGAGCAGGCCATCGCGTATTTCAGCGTCTCTTCTTCCAGCTTCTCCCGCGGCACCACGCTGTTGACGAAGCCGCACTCGTACATCTCCTTGGCGCTGAACGGCCTTCCGGTGAAGAGCATTTCGGAGAACTTGCGCAGACCCATCGTCTCGGCCCACCACCACAGCCGCGGTCCCCAACCCACGTAGCGAAACGCCGGGTGGCCGAAGAGGGCGTCGTCGGACGAGACCACCAGGTCGGCGTCGCCGGCCTGGTAGAAGTGCCAGCCGTAGCAGTAGCCCTTGGCCTCGATGATGCTGATCTTGCGCAGCTCCTGCAGCGGGCGGTTTCCCGCGCGGGCCTTGGCGTAGAAGTCGGTGACGGTCGACAGGTAGCGGTACGATCCGCCGGGCGGGTACTTGACGTCGTCATCGTTGATGGCCACCTCGTGCAGTAGCGGCATGCCAGGGTTCTCGAGCATCCCCCGCTGCTCGGGCAGGTCGCCGCCGCTTCCGAAATCATCTCCCTCGCCACGGATCACGACGACCTTGACGTCGTCGTCCACGTTGCACTTGTGGATCAGGTCGGCGTAGTTCTGCCGCATACCCAACGTGGTGGAGTTGAGCTCCTCGGGGCGGTTGAAGGTGATGTAAGCGATCCGGTTCTTCTTGTCCTTCTCGAACTTGATGTACTGCTCGGCTTCCTTTTTCATTTCTTCGTAATCGTATTCGGGCATCGTCTTCTCCAACTTCTCTTGAATTAGCGTTTATTTGAGCAAGCTGCCCGCGTCGACGGGAAGCGAAACGCCGGTGACATAACGAGATTCGTCAGAGGCGAGGAACAGGACCGCGTTGCTGATGTCCGCGGCGTCCACCCAGGGCACCGGCAGGGTGTGCATCATCTGGGATATGGGGGCGAAGTCGTCGGGGCCCGGATTTTCCAGGTCTGGGCGAAACAAGCGGAACGTGTTGTCGTTCATCACCATCGTGGTGCTCACCTGGGTGGGTAGCACGGCGTTGACGCGGATCATGTGCTGGCCCAGCTCGACGGCGAACGCACGCATCAGGCCGATGACGCCGTGCTTGGCGGCGACGTAGTGGCCGGTGTTCGGGTAGGCCTTGTGTCCGCCGACCGAGCTGGTGAGCACGATCGATCCGCCGCGACCACCCGAAAGTAGGTGTGGGACGCCCGCTTTGACCGTATGCCAGACGCCGCTCAGGTTGATGTCGATCATGTCCTGCCAGACGTTCTCGCGGATCTTGTGCAGCTTCCTGCCGTCGGTACCCACACCCGCGTTCGCGACGATGATGTCGAGCCGCCCGAGTTGTTCCACACCGGCGTCCACGGCGGATTTCAGCGCGTCGTAGTCGCGGACGTCCACCTGCGCGGTGACGATCCGACGGTCCTGGGCCTTCACCAAATCGGCCGTCTCGGCCAGGTCCTCCGGCGTCGAGTGCGGGTACGCCAGGTTCTCGATCGGCCCGCAGACGTCGATCGCGATGATGTCGGCACCCTCCTGCGCCAAGCGCACCGCGTGGCTGCGGCCCTGGCCGCGGGCCGCGCCGCTGACGAACGCGACCTTTCCCGCTACCCGGCCCTCAACGCTCCCGGTCATCAGGGCACCACGGTGGGCAGGGTTTCCCAGCCTCGCACCGACGACGTCGGGCTCAGCTTTGCGTTGGCCAGATCGGGCTCCCACTCCGGGAAGCGCTTGAGGATCTCCTCGAGGGCGACCCGGCCTTCCAGCCGGGCCAGCGCCGAACCCAAGCAGAAGTGGGCGCCGACGCTGAACGTGAGGTGCGGCCGGGCGGCGCGATGAATGTTGAATTCGCCTGCGTCGGGACCGAACTGCCGCTCGTCGCGGCAGGCCGACCCGAGAAGCATCAGCATGACGCTACCTTCCGGCACCGTCTGGCCATAGAGGCTGACGTCGCGAGTTACATAGCGTGCCATGTGCGGCGCGGGGGGCTCGAAGCGCAGCAGCTCCTCGATGGCCTGCGGGATGAGTCCGGGGTTCTCGGCGAGCTCGCGACGCTGGTCGGGGTGCTCCGCGAGCACTTTGCCCGCCCAACCGATAAGCCGCGTTGTCGTTTCGTTTCCCGCTCCGGCCACCACGTTGAGGTAGACCAAGATCTCTTCACGCCTCAGCCGCCGCGTGGTGCCGGTTTCGTCGACGAACTCGACGTTCAGCAGCTCGGTCATGATGTCGTCGGACGGATTGTCGGCACGCCAGTCGATATAGGCCTCGAACTGCTCGCCCACTGACAAGCCGTGCTCGGCGGCACTCATCGGCTTGCCCGGCTCGGTGCGTAGTTGGGCGTTGCCGCGATCGCGGATGTACTCCTGATCTTCTTCGGGAATCCCGAGCAGTGCGCTGATGACCTTCATCGGCATGATCGCGCCAAGGTCGGTGACGAAGTCGAACCGCCCCGTCCCCACCAGTGGGTCCAGCGATTGCGCGCAGAACTCGCGGATCATCGGCTCCAACGCCGCGATCTTGCGGGGGGTGAACATGCGCGACAGCAGCTTGCGGTGCACGTCGTGGATCGGCGGGTCTTCGAAGATCAACATGCCGGACGGGATCTCGAGGTTGGCCTTGATCAGTTCCATGATCACGCCCCGAGCGGAGCTGTAAGTGTTGTAGTCGATGATGGCCTTGTTTACATCGGCGAATCGGCTCAGCGCGTAGAAGTCGTATTCGGAGTTGTAGTAAAGCGGCGCCTCGTCACGCAGGCGCTTGAACATGGGATATGGGTCGGCAATCAGCTCGACGTCGTACGGGTCGAATCGCACATGGCTATCGGTGCTCGTCGTCACGAAATCCCTCCTACCGCTGCCTTTTACCGGCATGCCGAGGGCCTGGCAGCCCTGGATCCGGTTCGGGGCAATTTATACACTCCGCTTAATTGCGTTGCTGTGACATTCGCATGGGCTGGGCTGAAATCGGCCCGTCAGCACGGCCTAACTCTATTCTCGTAGAGAACCATACGGCGAATGGTCTGGCAAGACCCCATGCCGCATCACCCGCCACCGATTCACGCGTGTTCGGCCCGCTCAGCCGAACGCCGTCGCCCGGTCCCGGCCCGTGGTGCGCCGGCCGGCCGTTTCGGTCAGCCGGCCCTGCTGCGGGCTCCGCAGAATGCCGGCGGCGATGGCCGACAAGATGCCGTCGAGCTGCTCGGGACTGTCGACGATCCGGTCGCCGTGCGCGAACCGCACCAGCAGCCCGTTGATGAACGTCAACGTCACATTGCTCAGATCCTCGACCACGGCGGGGTCCAGGTCCGCGCCGTGCGGCATCAGCTGGACCAGTATTTCGCGGTGCAGTTTGGTGAATTCGTCCGTGGCCCGCTGCAGGATCGCGGCCAGCGACGGGTCGCGGGCGGCCTGCATGGTCAGCTCGTAGCGCGCCTTGGTCCGGAACAATTGCGGCTCGCTACCGGATCGAATGACCACCTGGGACAGTCGCGAGGGCGAGGGGTTGTCGCCCCGGCCGTCGGAGTCGTCGGCCACGGACTGTAGGTCGGCGAGGTCGAGCTCGGCCAACCGCTCGGCCACGGCGCGCAGCAGCGCCGAGCGGGTGCGAAAGTAGAACGACGTGGTGCCGTCGGGCACGCCGGCTTTGCGGTCGACTTTGAGGTGGCTCAATCCCTTGGCCCCGTCGTCGGCCAACAATTGAATCGCCACGTCGCACAAGTCGCGGCGGCGCTCCCCGGGATTAGGTTTTCGGCGTTTGTCCATGGCAATCCGTCTCGGACCGAGACCTTACTCTATATTCGTAGTGTCGGTAAAGGGCCGGTCTGATCGCCTATGACGGCGGGCCGGTGGGCCACCAGGCGGGCTTTCCCCGCCCCGCACGAAAACGTCTGCGATGCAACGACTATCAGGCATCGGCGGGACGGCGTGTGTTCGACTGGAACAATGGTCCGATGATTGGACGTCGGAGTGAAGAGACAGAGGGCGTGGGGAGGCATCGCTGCGCGCGCCGCCGAGGGCGCGTCACGGCCGTTTCGTTGGCGTGCACCGGCCTGCTCGCGGTGCTGATATGCGGCTGCAGCCCGACGCGCCATCAGGGCGCGCCCACCACGTCGACCACGACCACCACCACCCCGTCGGCCACCACAACCGCATCGCCCACTCCGATTGTGAAGATTGCACCGTTGCCCGTCCGGCCGGTGAACAAGTCTCAACCGACCAGCCCCGAGAAGTGCCCGGACGCGAATCGGGTGGCGGCACCGACGGATGCGCTCACCACCTGTGATATCGCCCGGACCACGTTGTACATGCTCGGCCCGGAGAGCATGCAGCTCGGGCTGCTACACGTGGACCCACCGAAGTCGCTGACCGCGGGTTTCTACGACGTGACCCTGACCCTGGACCCACCGTCGGCGACCGCGTGGGCGTCCTACACCGCCGCGCATCTCAAGGACCACGTGGCCTTTATCCGCGACAATCTCGTTCTGGAGGCCCCGATCATCGAAGACCAGGTCGCCTCCGGGCGGATCGCGTTGACCACCCAAACCGCCGAGGGCGCAGCGCAATTAGCCCAATTGGCCAGCCGGCCCTCATGACGTCAGCACGAGAGGGGCTGGACTCGGCATCGGCATGGACGGCGACGCCGCGCGGCAATCGTGCATGAATTCTGCGGAGATCAGGTGCACGGAACGCCGTGCGGCCCGCCAACCCACTGACCGGGCGGCGCCTGCCAGGGACAAATCTGCTTGACCTGCCCAGGCGGCAGCGGATTCCAATGACCATTGTCGACGACGTGCGGACCCGGCGGAACCGGCGGCGGCCACGGTCCCGGGTGGGCCTGCGCCATACCGCTTCCGAGGTTCAGTGCCGCCGCGCTCAATGCGCCGGCGACGATGGCCTTACCTGCGAAGTTCTTGAGATTCATTGCTGGCCTCCTCTCGGTCTATGGCTCGCCATTGGCGGCGTCCGAACCGCGGAGACAGAACCAATTTTCGCGACCTCGAAAATGTCACAAGATGGTTACCCCCGCTCACGAAAAGTCAAACCGCCCCCGCGGCCAGCAAGGGGATCCGGATTCGGTGGGCGGCGGACGCGTCCGGGACGCTGACTCAGCCCGCACGGGGCCCGGGCGCGCGGCGCGCGAATCCCGGCGCATGCTCGGGCCGCACGCCGACGCCGACGAAGTAGGCCGGCACGGCCGACAGCCACGGCAGCCGCTTCATCAGGCCCAGCAGCGCCGCGGGCGGCGTGGGGTCCGCGCCGCGCAACAACGGCCCGAGCAACATGTGGTGCAACACTTGCTGCACGAGTTGGGTCACCACCGTGGGGAACACGCGGCGGCGGTGGACCGCGGCGAGTTCGCGATCACCGACGCGGTGTCGTCGCAGCGGTTCGGCCAGTACGGTCGCGGCCGCGACGGCATCCTGGATGGCCAGGTTGATCCCGACCCCGCCCAGCGGCGACATCGCGTGCGCCGCATCCCCGATGCACAGCAGCCCGTCGGTGTGCCAGCGCCGCAACCGATTCACGTGCACGTCCAGATGTTTGACGTCGTCCATGGATTGCAGCGCCGCGACCGACTCCGGCATATCCGGTAACAACTCTTCGACGTCGCGCCGGAACGCGTCTATGCCGCGCGCCCGCAGCTGGGCGTCGGTGCCCTTCGGCCCGAGGTAGGCGATCTGGAAGTAACCCTCCCGTGGGATCACCGCGAGCCCCTTGCCCGGACCAAGGCGGGGCAAAAAGGAGTATTCGGTGTCTTCCTTGTGCGGCAACCGAAACCACCACACGTCGAACCTCACCGGGTATTCGCGCGCCTTCAGTCCGGCCTCGTGCCGAACGACCGACCAGCGGCCGTCGCAGGCGACGGTCAACTCGGCCCGCAATTCGCCCGGCCCCTCGGGCCCGCGGTAGCGCACACCGGCAACCCTGCCGCCCTCCCACAGGAGCCCGGTGACTTCGGTGTTCATCCGCAGTGAGAAGCTCGGCTCCTCCTGTGCCGCACCGGCGAGGAGCTTGAGCAAGTCCCACTGCGGCACCATCGCGACGAAGGGGTGGGGCTGGCGCAACCGCTCGAAGTCGACGTATGTCACCGCCTGCCCGTTGGATTCGAGTTTCGCGGTGCGGACCTCGGTAAAGGGCAAGGCCGCGAACGGTTCCCACAGACCCAGTTCGTCGAGCAACCGCATGGTGGTCGGGTGGACCGTGTCGCCGCGGAAGTCCCGCAGGAAGTCACCGTGCTTCTCCATCAGCGTGACTTGGACACCCGCCCGCGCCAGTAGCAGCCCTAGGACCATTCCGGCCGGGCCGCCACCGACGATCGCACACGAGGTTGTCTCAGCCATCAGAGGTCAAACTCGACGTCGAACACCGAGACGGGATCGAGGATGACGCCATTTTCCTCGACGTAGCGGTCCCACAACGTCAGCAGTTCGGCCAGTTTGTCTGGGTGCGAGCCGGCGAGGTCGTGGATCTCGCCCGGATCGGTGGCGAGGTCGTAGAGCTGCCAGCTGCCCGGACCGTATGGTGCGGGCAGGTGCAGCGCCTTCCAGTCCCCCTGGCGAATCGCACGGCGGCCGAACAACTCCCAGCCCGTGCCGGTCTCGGCGTCATGCACGGTCTCCGCGCCTCCCGACAGATACGGCACCATGGAGCGGCCGCGCATCGGTGCCACCTCGCGTCCGCGATAGGCCGCGCCGGGATGCGCGGCCCCCGCCAGTTCCAGCACCGTCGGGGCGATGTCCATGACGGTGCTGAACGCGGTCCCGACGTCTCGTTGCCGGTCAAAGCCGGGCCAGGTGACGAAGCCGACCACCCGGATCCCGCCCTCGGTGGTGAACGCCTTGTGCAGCCGCGACGGCGCGGTGGCGGCTTGTGCCCATCGCGGTCCGTACCAGATAAACGAGGAGGGCCGGCCGAGGTTGTCGACGCTGTTGTCGCAATGCTTTTCGATCTGCGCTGCGATACGCGCACCGTGCAGCGGCATCGCTTCGACAATGGCACCTTCGGCACCGTTGTCAGACAGGAAGATAACGACGGTGTCGTCGAGTTCGCCGCTGTCCGAAAGGTATTCGATCACCCTGCCGATATTCCAGTCCATCCGGTCGACCATCCCGGCGTAGACCTCCATGCTGCGGGCAGATACCGCGCGCTGTTCGTCGGTCATGTCCGCCCACTCGGGGGCGTCGTCGGCGACGACCGGATGCGCCTCGACGTCCGGCGGGCACAGGCCCAGCCGCTTGAGGGCCGCCAGTCGCTCCTCGCGGAGCGCATCCGGACCGGCGTCGTAGCGGCCACGGTATTTCGCGATGGATTCGTCCGGCGCCTGCAGCGGCCAGTGCGGCGCCTGGAACGGCAGATAAGCGAAGAAGGGCCGGTCCTCGCCAGGTGCGCGCTCGCGCAGGTACTGCAACAACTTGTCGGTGTAGAAGTCCGACGAGTAGAAGTCGTCCCCGACCGTGACGAACCGGTCGTCCTCGGTGTAAAGCGTTGGAATGGGCGAGAAGCCGCCGGCCGCCCGGCCCCCGTAATGGCTGGCCCCCGCCGGCAGCAAGGCAAACGAGCGCTCGAAGCCGCGCGCCCACGGCGATGTCTCGATGGTCGCGCCCAGGTGCCACTTGCCCGACATGAGCGTCAGGTATCCGGCGTCGCGGAGCAGCTCGGGCAACGCCACGACCCGGTCGTTCAGATAACCCTCATAGCCGGGTGCGCCGCGGAACGCCGGCCCCGCGACCTCCAGCATGGTGCCGATCCCGGCGATGTGGTGGTCCGTTCCCGTCAGCAGCATCGCCCGGGTGGGCGAGCACGCGGGCGCGGAGTGGAAATCGGTGAACCGGATCCCCGCGTGGGCGAGCCGATCGAGATTGGGCGTCTCGATTTCGCCGCCGAACGCGCCGATATCGGAAAACCCGAGGTCGTCCGCCACGATCACGAGGAAGTTAGGCCTCTTCACGCTCAAGCATCCTGCCAGGTCCCGCCCCCGGGCGGAATGCTGCCGCAACGGCACGTCGTTATTGTCGAGGCGGCGATCTCCGCGCCTGCGACACTGCTACACCGGAAGGGCTTTGAGATGCTGGCACAGTTCGGGATGTCCATTCCGCTGGTCGCCGCCCCGATGGCGGGCGGCCCGACCACCCCCGCGATGGTGTCGGCCGCCAATCGTGCGGGCGGCCTGGGCATGCTCGCCGCCGGTTACAAGACCGTGGAGGCCGTCGAGGCGGAGCTCAAACAAATTCGCTCCGAGGGAATCCCATTCGGTATCAACCTCTTTGCACCCAATCCGCTACCGGTTGACCCCGAGGCGTATCGGGCGTATGCCGCTATCGTTCAGCGCGACGCCGACCAGTTCGGTGTGACGCTGCCCCCGGGGCCCGTCGAGGACACCGACAAGTTCGACGAGAAGATCGCGCTGCTGCTCGACAACCCGGTTCCGATGGTGTCGTTCACCTTCGGCATCCCGTCGGACGGCGTGATCGCGGCGCTGCGCAAGGCGGGCTCCGTCGTCGTGCAGACGGTGACCGCGCCCCAGGAGGCGGTGCAGGCGCGCGACGCCGGGGTGGACATGCTCGCCGTTCAGGGGGCGGCCGCCGGCGGTCACTCGGGCACGCTCTCGCCGCGCAAGCCGTTGACGCCGGTGCCGACCGCCGAGCTGGTCGAACGGATCGTCGCGACGGTGCCGCTGCCGGTGATCGCCGCCGGCGGGCTCGCCTCCCCCGGCGCCGTTGCCGAGGTGATCCGCGCGGGGGGCCGCGGCGGCCGCGGTCGGGACGATCCTGCTGCGCGCCGACGAAAGCGGCGCCTCGGCCACGCATCAGGCAGCCCTGACCGATCCCGCCTACAGCGAGACGGTGCTCACGCACGCCTTCACCGGGCGCCCCGCCCGCGGGCTGCGCAACGCATTCATCGATGCCCACGAGGCGCAGGCGCCGCTGGGCTATCCCGCCATCCACTACCTCACCAGCCCGCTGCGCAAAGCCGCGGCCGCGGCGGGAAAGCCCGACTATGTCCACCTGTGGGCCGGCACCGGATACCGCAGCGCCACCGCCGAACCGACGTCCGACATCCTGCGGCGGCTGGCTTCCGGGTTGTGACGCCGTCAGAAATCGAAGCGGTTCAGCATGTCGTACTTGCCGCCGGGCGATGCGCACGTCAGCTTGTATATCCACCGCACCGCCGTCGATTCGATTTTTCGGTAGCCCGCCAGCGCGGGCGCCTGTTCGACCAACCGCAGCCTCGGGTTCCACGTCTGTAGTACCCGCGCGTCGCGGATGCCCCACTTGATGATCCCCCTGGTGAAAAGCTTCGACATCAGCGGCGCCAGGGCCGAGAGCGTGTCGAAATGCATTTCGCCGCAATCGAATCGATCGGTCAGCCGCTGCAGCAGCTGCCGCACCTGCGGCTCGGTCAAATACATCAGCAGGCCCTCGGCGACCACCAACGTGGGCCGGCCGGTCGGGATCTGCTCCAGCCACTTCGGATCGGTCACCGACGAGCCGATCATCCGGTAGCACTCCGTATCGTCGTAGAGTCGCCGCCGCAGCTCGATGACACCTGGTTGGTCGATGTCGAACCACGAAACCGAATGCGGTACGTCGAGCCGGAAAGCGCGGCCGTCGAGGCCGCAACCCAGGTGCAGGACCACCGCGTCGGGGTGACGCCGCAAAAAGTCCGCGCACCAATCGTCGAGCGCTTTCGCCCGCAACGCGACCAGGTACTGGTTCGACACCGGCAGCGAGCTGCGATGGATCCTCTTGAAGTCGTAGTCGATCCGGTCGACCGCCTCCGCGGCCGCCGTGTCACCCAAAATTGGTCGGCGGGAACGGCTTTCATGAGCGCGCAGGTACAGTGTGACAAGGTTCGTCCACTCCACCGAGCCCCAGCGGACGGAACTGAAATCGACTTTGGCCGTAGTCATGGCTTTCTCCTTGCCGCCCGATATTCGGTCCACATCTGCATGAGCTGGTCGCGGTAGGCATGGGTGCAGAATTCGCAGAAATCGCGGAAATCCTCGACGCGCTGCCGCTGTTCGGCACGGTCCTCGCCGAGCACGGAAAGCGCGAACTCGGCGGGCTCGATCCCCAGCCGCATGAGAGACAGCTGCGTTTCCAGGACACTGGTGAAGCCGCCGGGCGTGACCCGGTAGAGGTGTTGACGGTCCGGGCTCGGCAACCGCTCCACCATGCCGCCCTCCAGCAGCTGGCGGGCAACCGTACTGATGGAGGCCTTGCTGACCGATAACGCGTCGGCCAGCTGGGTCAACGACTGCTGGGGCGGATGAGAGATCAGGAGCCAGCCATAAACCCGGCCCATGGTGCGGGTTGCGCCGAGCAACTCGAAGAACAGGCCGAGGCGATCGACGAACTCGGACTCTTCCGGCGACACGGACCCTCCCCCACGTACGTTCAGTACGTACTTAACGTAGCGTACGCCAGAGGCGGCGTCGATGGAACGTCGCTCAAATTTCGCGCAGGCGACTCCCCCGCGCGGATTCGCCCGCGTTCAGAACGCCTCGGGATCGCGCTGCACTTCTTCCGGAACGGGGTGGCGGTACAGGCGAGAGGCGTTCTCCCAACTGAACTTGCGAATGACGTCCTCGGGCAGGTCACCGATCTGTTCGTGGACCGTCCGCTGGGTGTGTGGCCAGGTGGAGTCGCAATGCGGGTAGTCGGCTTCCAGCATGATGTTGTCCACGCCGATCCGGTCGCGCTGCACGAACGACGACTTATCCTCCACCGCGCAGAACCAGAAATTTCGCGTGAAAACCTCTGCCGGAGTGAGGCTTTCGCCCAGCGTCTGCCAGGTGCCGTACATCGCGTGGTAGCTGAGCATGTGGTCGAGGCGATCTAGCAGGCCGGCGACCCAGCCTATTCCGCCTTCCGACAGACAGATCTTCAGGTCGGGGAACCTGCTGGGCAAGCCGGAATACAGCCAGTCGACCGCCGCCGAGATCGCGTAGGCGAAGAACAAGACGCCCTGCACGTCCGGCGGCGCGTCCTCGGTGGTGGACGGCGAGGACCCCGACGAGCCGATGTGCAGGTTCACGACGGTGTCCGTCTCGGCGCACGCCGCCATCATCGGGTCCCAATGTTTGGAGTGGATGCTCGGCAGTCCCAACATCGCCGGGTTCTCGCTGAAGGTGACGGCGTGGAATCCACGCTCGGCATTCTCGTAGATCATCTTCGCGCCGAGCTCGGGGTCAAGCAACCACGGCAGCTGGCAGGGAATGATGCGCTCGGGATATGAGCCCGCCCAGACCTCGAGGTGCCAATCGTTCCATGCGCGCACCGAGGCCAGCGCCAGGTCGCGGTCATTGGTCACCTGCTGCAACCGCTGGCCGGCGAACCCGGGCAGGAAGGACGGGAAATTGAGCGAGGCGTAGATGCCGTTGAGGTCCATGTCCTTGACGCGCTCGTGGATATCCCAGGCGCCCCTGCGCATTTCGTCGAACCGGACCGGCTCGAAGCCGTACTCCGCCACCGGCCGGCCGACGACCGCGTTGAACCCGACGTTGGGTAGTTCCCGGCCGTCGTAGACCCAGGTCTGGCCCCCGCTGTCGGTCTCCACGACTCTGGGCGCGCGGTCGGTGAACTTGCGCGGCAGCCGCCCGGTGAAGGTGTCCGGCGGCTCGACGATGTGGTCGTCGACCGAGATCACCGTGTAGCGCCGGGGTGCGCGGGGCGGGTCCGGCAGGAAGGTGACCGAGCGCTGTTCGCCCGTCTTCGCGGTGGTGAAGCTCAGGTCGGCGGCCAGCTCGTCGATCGATTTCACTCGTCAATCTCCTTGCGGGATAGCGTCGTTGAGTGTGTGGTGACGGAGTTCAGTGTGCGGCGACGGCGACGCCTGTCGGCGTGTCGCCGCCCAGGATGCACGCTCATCACTTCAGCACATCGGGGTCGGCCTTGATGGTCATCCTGGCCGCCCCCGCCCAGTACACGTCTGCGGCGCGTTCGACGAGCGACCGCTGCATGCCCGCCATGTCGGACCACTTCATGGCCACCGGCTGGATGCCGGTGAGCAGCACGTCGTAGGCCAGCTTGCATACCCGTTCGATCGACGCCGCCCGGTAGACGGCTTCGGGCAGATTGCGGCCGGTGGCGATGACGCCGTGGTTGGCCAGGATGGTCAGGTTCGCGGGCCCGATGCGGGCCGCCAGTTCGGCCGCGCGGCCGGGGCTGTCGATCTCGCCGTCGTAGGTGTCCACCAGGCACAGGTCATCGAGGAACAACGAACCGGTCTGGTGCACCAATTCGGGCAGCCTGCCCAGCGCCGCGAGCACGCAGACGTAGTACGGGTGATTGTGGATGACTACCCGGGCGTCGTCGCGGACGCGGTGCAGCTCGGTGTGGATGTGGATGGCCGGAGTGACATCCCAACGCCCGCGCAACACTTGGGCGTCGGCGTCGACGACGCAGATATCGGACGCGGTGATTTCCTGCCACCACAGCCCCCACGGATTGACGAACATCTGCGTCTGTCCGTCCGGCTGCCAGGTGATGTGTCCCGCCATGTTCTCGGCGAATCCGATGCCGGCCAGGTGGCGGAAAGCCACCGCGAGCGCCTGCTCCTCGGACAGCTCGACGCCGATCGGCGGGACCACCGAAGGCGCCCACACTTCCAGGCCGCCCCGGCGCGGGTTAGGGGCATTCGTCATGGGGCCTCCGTTCTGGCTCGAATATCCTCGCGCAGCCGGCCTTTGGCAACCTTCCCGCCGGAAGATCGTGGCAGCTCATCGACGACGATCAGTCGCTCGGGAAGTAGCTCCTTCGACACTCCCAGCGACAGCAGGTGTTCGACCAGCTCGGGCAGGTCCAGGGTGGCCGCGTCGACGAGTTCGGCGTAGAGGCAGACCTTTTCGCCGAACACCGGATCGGGCATCGCCACGGCGGCCGCCACCGCGACGGCGGGGTGGGTTGTGACGGCATCTTCGACCTGGGTCGCGCTGATGTTCTTGCCGCCGCGCAGGATGAAGTCGGAGGTTCGCCCGGTGACGGTCAGATAGCCGTCCGCGTCGATTTCGCAGATGTCGCCCATGCGCATCCACCCGTCGCGGGTGAACAGCTTGTCGTGGTCGGTCCCGCCGAGGTAGCCGAGGCTGGTCGCGGGGCCGCGGCATGCGGGCTGGCCCCGTCCCGTCGCGGTGACGTCCCGTTCCCCGTCGAAGAGCCGGACGGCCATCTCGGGGACGATCCGGCCACCGGTGCGCAGCCGGCGTTCGCGTGGGTCATCGATCGTGGTCGCGCTCAGCATCCCGGTTTCGTTCGAGCCGTAGAACTGCAGAATCGTCGCACCGGTGAGCTCCTCGAACTCGACCGCCGGCCGGTATGGCAGCGCCTCGCCGCCGGTGAACACGACGCGCAGCGAACTCAGGTCGTACCCGCGGGTGGCGGGGTCGGCCATAAGCATGGTCAATTGTGTGCTGACACAACACAACACGCTGACCTTGTGCCGGGATATCGCCTCGCAGGTCGCCCTCGTGCTGAACCGTTCCAGGATCACCGCGGTGGCGCCGAGATAGATCGGCGTGGTGTGGCTGGTCCACAGTCCGAAGCCGAATGGCGTCGGTATGACGGGCAGGAACGTGTCCTCCGGCGTCAGCCGCCCGTTGGCGACGGCCTTCTGGTGGAAGTAGTACCAACGATTCTGGGTGTGCACCACACACTTGGGCACGCCGGTGGTCCCGGACGTGGAGTTGATGAGGAAGACATCGTCTGGCCCGAGTCGGGACTCGCCGGTAAGCGCCCTGGGCGCCACCCGGATGTTCAGTCGCGGCGCGCCGGTGTCACCGCTCAAGACCAGGGTGGGCAGCGAAAGCCCGTGGGCGACAGTCGCCGCTTCCCCGCCGCGCCGCTGATCGCTGATCAGGATGTCCGGCTGCGCGCCGCGCAGTATCGCCGTGACCTCACGGGTGCCGGCGCGCGCCCCGACACCGACGACGACGGCCCCGCACCGCTCGATCGCCACGAACAGCACGTGCAGGGCGGCGGAGTCACCGTGCCACACCGCCACCCGGCCGCCGGGCGATATCCCCGCCCCGGCCAGCTGTTCGGCCAGATCGCTTGCCGCCCGGTCGAATTCACGCCACGTCAGCGCCGTCCCCGGATGGTCGACGTAGGCGAAGCGGTCCGGTGACCCTTCGGCGTTGCTACGCACCGCGTCCGACAGCGTCGTGTCAGACCAATAGCCCGCGGCCCGGAACCGGGCCGGATCCTCGTCGGTGAATGCCGGCGGGCCCACGGTCTGCATGAGCAGATGATAGGGAAGCCCACGGGCGGCCCCGCCCGGTGACGCCCGCTAGGGGTTCTGCGGCGCCGGAGCCGGAGCGGCGTGCTGCGGGTCACCGGCAATCGCAGGTGGACGCGGGCGCGGCGGCTGGTGGCAGTGCTGAGTGCAGCCGCAGTTGAGGCCGATGATGCAACCGCCCCCGCCGACGGGCTGCACCGGCAAGGCCCCACCAGGGATCGGCGGCGCCGGCGTCACGCTCGATGAAGATGCGACGGAAATGGCCGCGTCGCCGGCCGACCAACCGAAGGCCAGGACCAGCGCGGCCCCGCAGGCACACAGCGCCGCCGCAGTCCTGGCCTGTCCGTTTCCCACGCCTCCCCACTTTAGTTACTCGCCGCGCGATGCGCAGAGCGCGCGCGGACTTGAAAGAACACTCATAGAAATCGCCAAGAATCCTCCAAGGGCGGCCCCCCACGGTGAAGTCGCCCAGCGCGCTTTGGGATCGGTAGCGCCAAGGGTCGTTTGCACTTGCCCCACCACCGCTGTGACCCCGCAGCGACCTACCCGGAGGTACATCGCCAATGAGAAGCAAGGTCGTCGTGCTACTGGCCGGCGGGATGCTTGCGCTAGTGCTGCTGACACGCTATTTCGCGCTGAGCCGAGCCGGCGTGCCGTTGGGGTGGATGCTCTACCTCGGCCTGCCCGTCACCGGCGCCGGCGTGCTGTTCGCCCTGCGGCTCATCGAACTGGGCTCGGGGTGGAGCACGAAGGGCGCGACCCTGCAGCACAACGGCGGCGCCCACGCCCACCCGGCCGCGCTCCCGCTCTCCGAGCCGCCGCTTTCCGAGCGCCTCAGGCAGCTGGACGAACTGCACGCCAGAGGCGCGATCTCCGACACCGAGTACAGCGCCCGGCGGCTACACATCATCGCCGACATCTAGGTCGGCCGCGCCAGTCCGCCGGCGCGCCGTCGCCACGCGGATCGCGTAGATCGTGGCGCTGACCCCGAACAGCGCCGCAGTCAGCAGGAGCCAGCGCCCCAGAAAGGGGTCCTGCGTCTGACCGGTGGCAGCCGAATAGGTGGCGCCGCCCTGCTTGATGATGCCCGGAAGGAACACCAGCAGCGTCAGCCCCGCACCCAGCGCGGGCACCCGGATGTAGTTGACCGGCACGGGCGGCGTTGCGGGCCGGACAACGGTCCGCGAGAGCAGCCCGTCGAAAAACGCATAGATCGGGAACAACACCAGGTCGTGGGCGACGATGGCGGCGGCGAACCACACGATGATCGACTGCCACCACACTTGTGGGTTCCACAGTGCGACCGGTTTTATCATGACCACGACGTAGCCCAAGAGCGCAAACCCGGCGATCAGGGTCAGCAGATGCACCGGGCGAGACCCGTAGAGCTTTGCGAAACCCGCTCGGGCGCTAGACATTTGCGGCCGCCCGGAAGGCTATCGACTCCACCCACTTGGTGTTGTGCACCCCGGGCAGCGCCGGCACGATGATGCGCGCCGGGAAGCCGTGATCCGGGGACAGGTCGGCGCCGTTGACGCGCAATGCCAGCAGCGCGTCGGGGTGCAGCACCTGGTTCCGCTGCAGTGTCGCTCGGCCGAATGCGCCGGAGCGCTCCAGCGATGAGACGAGCGCCGACTCCGGCGTGGGAACGCCGGCGAGCCGGGTCAGGTCCGCCAGCCGCACCCCGGTCCAGGTCTGGGTGGTCGACCAGCCTTCCACGCAGGCGATCGGCAGGACGGCGGTGTGCTGCGGCATGGCCAGCAGCGCCACGCGGTCCAGCACCACGCGGCGGGGACCGCCGGTCAGGGTGAGCCGCCAGCGCTCGCCGGTGTTCTCGGCGGAAATGCCGGCGACTACCGCGGTTCGGTTGATCTCGAAGTCGCTGGGCCCGTCGCCACGGGTGCGCCCACGCGGCAGCAGCAGCGCGGCGGGTCGCGCGAAACCACCCAGCGTCTGGCCCGCGGTGATGACGGCCATGAACAGCGCGCCGCCACCCACCAGCGCGAGCGCCCCGCGGCGGCTCATCGTCGCGGGGTGCGGGTCCGCGGCGACCAGCCCGTCCGGCTCCCACGCCTGGGCTGCAGTGTCCGCACGCCGGGTGCGCAGGACGTCGCGCGGTGCGATCGAGCGCAGGCCCGACCACATGGTCGGGATCTTGATCGCGATATGCACGACGAATCCGGCGATGAACACCCACGCGCCGAAGTAATGCGCGGTGTAGAAGCTGAATCCGAAGATGTAGTCGTACTGGATGTTCAGCACACCCGTCACGATCTCGAACAGGACGCCCCCGACCAGCATCAGCAGCGAAACCCGTTCCAGCAGTTGGGCTATCGATCGGGCCGGCGGCCATGCGAACAGCCTCGGTATCACCGACCAGAGCTTGGCGAGCACCACCGGGATCAGGACCAGCCCGAGCCCGACGTGCAGTCCTTGGGTCAGCCGATACAGCCATGACGGGTTGGTGGGCCAATCGAACGTGGGCAGCTTGAGCCAGCCGACGTCGCCCGGGATGGCTTGGCCGAACCGAGGTCCGTAGGCGATGTACGAAAGCAGGCCGGTGACGATGACGACCGGCAGCGTGACCAGTAGCACCGAACCGAACACGGATGTCAGCCACGGACCCCGCAGCGGGCTGCGCCACCGTTGCGCTTGGCGGACACCCGGCGGCGGGTGCTTGTCCAGCAAGCTCCACAGCCGCGCCGGAAACCCGAAGCCGCCGGAATCGGCCGTCGGCTCGGTCTCTTCGCTGTCGGACCCGCGGATGCCCTGCACCATCGATGATCATCCACGACCGGCCGACGGAAATGGTTCAGATTCGCGGATCAGCGCCGCGCGTCAGTCCTTGCCCCGCGGCGGGGGCTCCACCTCGACGCCCGTGGAATCGTGTTCGGGCCCCGCGGCCGGGTGTTCGGCGGGGACACGCTCACGGAACCGCGTGCCCTCGCTGGGCCGATCGGGATCGGGTCGATGCACGTTGCCGTGGTAGGGGCCCGGCTTCGGCCGTGGCTTTCCGCCCGGAAAGGCCAGGCGGAATATGCTGCGGTGCACCATCCACCACTGCTTCGAGAAACGGCCGGAGTTGTACGGCAACTCGTAGCGCTCGCAGATTTCCTTGACCTGCGGCGCGATCTCCGAGTATCGACTGCTCGGCATGTCCGGGTAGAGGTGGTGCTCGACCTGATAACCGAGATTGCCGCTGATGATGTGGAACAGCGGGCCGCCATCGATGTTCGCGGCGCCCAGCAATTGGCGTACATACCAGCCACCGCGGCTTTCGTTCTCGACTTCTTCCTGCGTGAACGTGTACGTCTGGTCGGGGAAATGGCCGCAGAAGATGATCGCGTGCGCCCACACATTGCGGATGACGTTGGCCAGCGCGGCGGCGGTCAGGGTGCGCAGGTAGGTGCTTTCGACGCCGGGCGCGACCTTGTCGAGGAAGTTCGCCGCCTTGGCGGCCCTGCCCTTGTTGGACACCCGACGGATCCGCCTGCCGATGCGGGACCGCGCCGGCTGCTCGAGCCGGCCGCGCAACGCCAGCTGGGTCAGGGCGAAGGCCCCGGCGCTGATGGCCGGCCACCCGAGGTAGTCCTTGTAGATCTGCGCGCGGGCCTTCACGCCGATGCCTCTGAGGTCCTTGCGCACCTCCGACCACGGCTTCTCGCGTTTGCGTATCGCGTCGATGTCCATGTCGTGGACGGCAACGCCCCACTCGAACAGAAGCGTCAGCAGCAGGTTGTAGATCGGTTGGCCCAGATAGCGCGGAGCCCACTTCTGGTTGGGGTCGATGCGCATGATCTCGTAGCCGAGATCCTTGTCCTTGCCGAGGATGTTCGTGAAGGTGTGATGGATGTAGTTGTGGGAGTGCTTCCACGACTCGGCGGTCGACGCGGTGTCCCAGTCCCACACCGACGAGTGGATGTCGGGATCGTTCATCCAATCCCATTGGCCGTGCATCACGTTGTGGCCGATCTCCATGTTCTCCAGGATCTTGGCCATGGAGAGACAGGCGGTGCCCAGCAGCCACGCGGTCTTCGAGCGCGATGCCAGCAACAGCACCCGGCCGGCCACGACGATCTGACGTTGTGCCGAGATGACGTTCTTGATGTAGCGCCGGTCGCGGTCGCCGAGATCGGCGAACACGTCGTCGTGGATCGCGTCGAATTCCTTTGCGAGCTTTTCGAGTTCTTGCTCCCCCAGTCGGGACAGCGGGCTCTCCCCGGCCCTCTTCACGGCAGTTGTCACAAGCCGCTCCTTTCGATCAGAGTTCGAGTTCGACGTCGCCCTCGGCGGTGTTGATGCAGATTCGGACGTCCTGTTCGGTCGGTTCGATCACGTCACCCGAGCGCAGGTCGCGCAGCTTGCCTGACTTCAGCGTGCCGACACAGGTGTGGCAGATGCCGATCCGGCAGCCGAATGCGAGGTTGAGGCCGGCCTTCTCGCCCGCCTCGAGAATCGATGTGCCGCCGTCACATTCGACTTCCTTGTCGCTGTCGAGGAAGCAGACCGTGCCCCCCTCGCCGGCGTTGGCGTCGCCGCCTATCTTCGGTTGGAACCGCTCGAAGTGCAGGCGTTCGCGATCCCCGTTTTCTTCCCAGTGCTCGATCAGGGCGTCGAGCATCTCGCCGGGTCCCGAACAGAACGCCTCGCGCTCGCGCCAGTCGGGGCACACCTCATCGAGGTCCTCGGGTGTCAGTCGCCCCTGTTCGGAGGTGAGGCGCAGGTCCAGCCGCATCCCGTCGTGGCGGCCGGCGAGCTCTTCGAGCGCCTCGGCGAACATGACCTGCTCGCGGGTGCGCGCGGAGTGAATGACCAGCACGTCGCCCATCTCGTCGCGGCTATCGAGGCTGCGCAGCATGCTGATGATCGGCGTGATGCCGCTGCCGGCGCTGATGAACAACATCTTGTCCGGCACGGGCTCGGGCAGGGTGAAGACGCCCTCGATCTCGCCGAGCCGCACCAGATCCCCGGGCTGAATTTTGTGGACGAGATACGGCGACACGGCGCCGCCGTCGACCCTCTTGGGCGTGACGCTGATGAGTCCGTCTTCGGGCGTGGGATCCGACGTCAGCGAGTACGCGCGCCAGTGGTAGACGCCGTCGATGACCACGCCGAGGCGCACATATTGACCGGGCTTGTGGCCCGGCCATTCGTATCCGGGGCGGATCAGAACGCTGGCCGCTTCCGAGCCCTGCTGCTCGATGGCTTCGACCTTCCCGCGCAGCTCCTTGGTGGTCCACAGCGGGTTGATCATCTCGAGGTAGTCGTCCGGCTGCAGCGGGCTGAACAAGCGCCGTACCGCGCGCAGGAACAACCGTCGTCCCCGTGGGACCTCGGGCTGGGCGCCTCGTTCAGCCATGCCGTCAGAGTACACAGTTGTGCACTCACTTTAAACGTCCGTTTTGAATTGCCTTGTGGTGCATTGTTCAACAGACACTCAACGGCCATAGAAATTACGCATGGCTGTTCACTACTCGCGATCGGGACCTGGGTGGAGTCGACGCCATGCGTAGGTGAGACGTGCCCGGAGGGCACCCCGCCCAAACATTTGTTCAGAGAATTCTCAGCCGGCCGCTCGCCCGCGCCGCTCCGCGCCGACGCCTATTGTTCGAGGTGTGCTGATCGGCTTCCTCCTCGCTTTGGGTTGCTCGGTTTGTTACGGCACCGCGTCGGTGCTGCAGGCGGCGGCGACGCGATCGGTGGAAGCGGGCAGCGGCTCGGGCGTGGATACCGTGCTGTTGATGCGCGCCGCCCGGCAGTGGCGGTACCTCGTCGGCGTCGGCCTGGACGGCGTCGGCTTCCTCCTTCAAGTGGCGGCGCTGCGCATGGTGCCGATCTACGTGGTCGCCGCGGCGTTGGCCGCCTCGATCGCCGTCACCGGCATCGCATCCGCCTGGCTGCTGTCGGCGCGGCTGTCTCCGTCCGAATGGACCGCGGTGGGTGTGGTCTGCGCGAGCCTGGTGATCCTCGCGCTCGCGGCCGGGCCCGGGCACTTCCGGCACGCCCCGGCCGGTCTCGGGTGGGCTCTGCTGGGCGTGGTGGCCGCGATATTCATCGCCGGTGCGGTGACGGGCCGACTCCCCGACCGGCCGCGCGCGCTGGCGCTGGGGCTGGCGGCGGGGACGGGCTTCGGGGTCATCGAGGTCGGCGTGCGGTTGATCGAGGTGATCGATCCGACCAAACGCGCCTTCTACACCAATCCGGCGCTGTACGCGGCGGCCGCCGGCGGGGCCGCGGGTTTCCTGCTGCTGACCTCCGCCCTGCACCGTGGGTCCGTGACCACGGCCGTCGCCGGGATGGTCGTCGGTGAAACCATCGCGCCCGCGTTCGTCGGAGTGGTGTGGCTGGGCGACAGCGCACGCGACGGGCTTGGCTGGCTGGTCATCGCGGGCTTTGTGGTGGCGGTGTCGGCGACACTCGTGCTGGCGCGGTTCGGGGAAGCGCCGCAGGAGGTTGCCGAATCGGCTCAGGCCGACGAAGCCGTCAGCTGACGGTAGGCCGTCCCGCGGGCCGGCCGGGTCCACAACACGCCACCCTCGGCGCTGACGCCGGCGGCCGTCAGCGCGCGCTTGAGGATCTTGTTGGTCGCCGTCGTCGGCAGCTCGGCATTGATGCGCACATACCGCGGCCAGGCCTTGGGCGACAGGTCCGGTTGCGCGGCGAGGAAGCTCGCGAAGTCGTCGGGCCCCAGCCGCGCCCCGTCTCGCAATACCAGGGCGGCCATCACCTGGTCGCCGACCCGCTCGTCGGGCACCGCGTAGACCGCGACCTGGCTCACCTCCGGCAGGCGTTCCAGGATCCGCTCGATCGGCCCCGCCGCCAGGTTCTCGCCGTCCACCCGCATCCAATCCGCGGTGCGGCCGGCCAGGTAGATCCAGCCGTCGGAGTCGCGGTAGGCCAGATCGCCCGACCAGTACATGCCGTGCCGCATCCGCTGCGCGGTAGCGGCCGGATCGTTGTAGTAGCCGACGAACGGGCCCGCGCCCTGGGTGTTCACGAGCTCGCCGACCGCGTCGTCGAAGTTCGTCAGCGCCCCGTGTTCGTCGAATTCCGCGACGGCGCACTCGGTGAGCGTCGACGGGTTGTAGATGCCGACTCCCGCGTATGGTTTGCCGATCGATCCGGGCGGGGTGCCGTCCTCGCGGACGACGATCACCGCGAACTCGCTGGAACCGAAGCTGTCCACCACGCGGCAACCGAAACGCCTTGCGAATTCGGCGATGTCGCGGTCGGTCGCCTCGTTGCCGAAAGCCACCCGCAGCGTGTTGTCGGCGTCGTCCGGCCGCTCGGGAGTGGACAGGACCAATGCGAGGGGCTTGCCGACGTAGTTGAGGTACGTCACGCGGTGGCGGCGCACGTCGTCGAGGAAGCGTGACGGCGAGAACCGGGCCGGGACCATGGTGGCGCCGGCACCGATCGCGACCGCCCATCCGGCGGCAATGCCGTTGGAGTGAAAGAGCGGCATCGACAGGTAGCAGACATCGTCGGCGGTGACGTCGTACTGGAAGATCAGGCTGGCACCGCACATGACCGCCATCGCGTGGGCGAGCCGGACGACCTTCGGATCACCACTGGTCCCCGAGGTGAAGATCATCATCAGCGTGTCCCCGCCGGTGACCTCGCGGTGCGGAACCAGGGGCGGCGCGGCGGCCACCAGTTCGGCGTAGCGCCGACCCGTCACGTCCAGCACCTGAATCCCGTTGAGGTCCAGGTGATCCAACAGTTCGCGGTGTTCCGGGTCGACGAGTAGCAGCTGGCAGTCGGACCGCCGGATGTCGGCCAGCAGCCCCGCCCCGCGCCGCGTGGTGTTGATCCCGCACAGCACGTAGCCGCCCAGCGCGGCGGCGGCCATGGCGCGCAGCATCGCCGGGGAGTTGGGCAGCAGGGCCCCGACGTGCAGCGGACGCGCCGGGTCGGCGATCCCGATCAGCGCGGCGGCCTCCGCCTCCGCCTCGGCGAGGTGTTCGCGCCACGTCCAGGTGCGCTCGCCGGAGGCGAGGGCCGGGGCGTCGTCGTCGCGGCGTTGCCGCAGCAGCTGCTGAACCGTCTCGATCATCGGGTGGTCAGCACCAGCCCGGCGTAGTGGCGACGCGCCACATCGTCGCAGTGGTGACGATAGGTGCCGAACCCACCGGCGTACGGCATGAAAATCCGTTTCTTGCCTTCGATATTGGCGCCCAGGTACCACGACGAGGCCGCTTTGGGGAAGAGTGTCCGCTCGGCCGCCTGCGCGACGTGGTCGGTCCAGGCCTCGGCGGCGTCGCGGCGCGGCTCCACCTCCGTCACCCCGAGGCGGCGGGTGGTCAACACCAGCCCGATGACCCAGTCGACCTGCACCTCGGCGTGCAGCACCATGTTGGCGAGCACCGACGGGCTGCCGGGTCCGCTGATGGTGAACAGGTTCGGCAGGCCGGGCACCATCAGCCCGAGGAAGGTCAGGGGGCCGTCGGCCCAGACGTCGCGCAGTCGCACTCCCCCGGGCCCCACCGGGTCGATGCCGGTCAGCGCGCCGGTCAGCGCGTCGAAGCCGGTGGCGAAGATCAGCACGTCGCAGGGATAGGTCGCCGCGCTGGTTCGCACGCCGCCGGCGGTGACCGCCTCGATCGGCTCGCGGCGCAGGTTCACCAGCGACACGTTGTCGCGGTTGAACGCGGCGTAATAACCGCCGTCGGTGCAGATTCGCTTCGTCCCTATCGGGTGGTCGACGGGTATGAGGTCGGTGGCCACGACCGGATCCGCGACGATTTCGCGGATCCGCTCTTCGGCGAACTCCCGGGCGATGTGGTTGGCGGCGAGGTCGGAGTTCTGATCGGGGAACGTCTTCGCGAACAGCACCCCACCCTCGCGCCAGCGCCGCCAGAGTGCCTCGGCGCGTTCCTGCGGTTCGGTGTCGACCGCGTTCTTGTGGTACGTGCCGTGCGGGGTGCCCGCGGCCGCGTAGGCCGAGGCGCGGCGGCGCTCGGGATACTGCTCCCGGATCTGTTGCTGCTCCTCCGGAGTCCAGGGGCGGTTGGGCATCGGGATGCTGTAGTTCGCGGACCGCTGGAATACCACCAGCCGATCCGCCTGCGCGGCGACGATCGGAACCGCTTGGATGCCAGACGATCCCGTGCCGATCAGGCCCACGCGCTTGCCGCGGAAGTCGGGATCTTCGCGCGGCCACGCGGCGGTGAAGTACACCTCGCCCGCGAAATCGTCTACGCCGGGAATGTCAGGGCGGTTGACCGCCGACAGGCAGCCCGTCGCGCAGATCAGGAACTGCGCGGCGTAGGCCTGACCATCGCGCGCACGGACCCGCCATTGGCCTTGCTCGAACGCGGCGCCGTCGACGTCGACGCCGAATCGGTAGTGGCGGCGCAGATCGAACCGGTCGGCGACGTGGCGCAGGTAGGCCAGGATCTCCGGCTGGGCGGCGAAGCGTTCGGTCCACGTCCAGCTCTGCTGCAGTTCCTCGTCGAATGAGTAGGAGTAGTCGACACTTTCGACGTCGCACCGGGCGCCCGGGTACCGGTTCCAGTACCACGTGCCGCCCACGTCGGGCGCCGCCTCGAGGCCGAGCACCGACAGGCCCGCCGCCGCCGCCCGGTGCACGGCGTAGAGCCCGGCGAACCCCGCGCCGATGACGATCACGTCGGCTTGCGTCATGCCGACTCGCAGAGGGTGGGCTGCAGTAACTCCCGCAGGTCGGAACAGATCAGGTCACGCGCCGAGGCCGCCGGTGGAAACGACGGAATGGTCAGGAAGCCGTGGAACAGGTCCGGAAAGTCGCGGTGCACCACGCGCACGCCCGCCTCGCGCAACCGGCGCGCATAGCCGCAGCCCTCGCTGTGCAACGGATCGAGGCCGGCGGTGACGATCACCGCGGGCGGCAGGTCGGCGTGCGACCCCGCGCGCGCCGGTGCCACCAGGTGGGCCTGCTCCGGAAGCGTTTGGGCGCCGAGATATTGCCGCCAGTACCACTGCATGGCAGCGCTGGTGAGGAAGTGGCCGGTGGCGCAGCGTTGATAGCTTTCGGTGTCAAAAGACGGATCGATGGCCGGATAGATCAGGAGCTGCGCGGCCGGCCCGGCGACGGCACGTTCACGGCACAGGATGGCGGTGACCGCGGCGAGGTTGCCGCCGGCGCTGTCGCCGGCGATGGCGGTCCGCGCCGGGTCGATGCCGAGTTCGGACGCGTGGCCGACAACCCAGGAGAACGCCGCAAAGGCGTCCATGGCGGCCGCGGGGGCCGGGTGTTCGGGCGCGAGACGGTAGCCGACCGACACGACGACGGCCTGGGTGCCGCGGGCCAGGGCGCGGCAGAAGCCATCGTGGGAGTCGATGTCGCACAACACGAATCCGCCACCGTGGCAGAACACGACCGCGGCGCGGTCGTCCTGCGGCTCGCCGTGCGGGTAATAGACCCGCGCGGGGATGGTGCCGCCGGGCCTCGGGATCGACCGGTCTTCGGTGCGGTGGACGTCGTCGATGTTGTCGACGGGCTGGCGCCGCTGGGCGACGGCGGCGCGGGCCTGCGCGGCGGTCATGGCCTCGACGCGCGGGAATCCCGCGTCCAACTCGCGCAGCATCGCCTGGACGCCGTCAAACGGATCGTCCATGTACACCTCCCGAACTCCTCGTTGAGTCGGTCACGCCGGCCGGTACTTCAATAGGGTGATTTCGTCTTCGGGCAGATCGTAGAATACCGGCTCGACCCGCATGCCGATTCCGACGTCGCCAGGGTCGACGTCCACCAGCTCGGTGCTGAATTTCGGTCCCGCGTCCCACTGCACGACGGCCGGCAGCTGCGGTAGCGAGCCGGCCCAGGGCGGGCCGGTGGGCCTGCGGGCGATCGTGAACGTGTACAGCGTTCCCGCGCCGTCGATTTCGCGCCATTCCAGATCGTCGGCCAATGTTCCCGGGGCAAGGGTGCGCGGGTAGAACACGTAGCGCCCCAGCGAGGGTGAGTACTGCACCAGGATGCGGTGCTGGGCCAGGGCGTCCCAGAAGGGCCGCGACACCGGCGTCGGCTCGGGAACCGGGATGCTCACCGCTAGTCCCCCCGCATCAGCAGCGCGACCTGCTCGCTCATGATGCCGCCGTTGCCGGTGACGAAAGCGGTGTGGCAGTCGCGCACCTGCGCATCGCCGGCCCGGCCCATCACCTGCCGGGCACCGTCGACGACGTGGTGCATGCCACCGGCCATGCCGGCCTGGCCGAAGGACAGTTGTCCGCCGGCGGTGTTGAGTGGAAAGTCACCGCGGTAGGTCAGGTCGTGGCCGGCGATCCAGGACATCCCCTCGCCCTTCCCGGAGAACCCGGCGTCCTCGAGGCTCATCAGCACGGTGATGGTGTAGCAGTCGTAGATCGACGCCATGTCCACCTCGGACCGGTTCAGGCCGGCCATCGCGAACGCCCGGTCGGCGGCGCGGGCGATCGGGGTGCGCAGCAAGTCCTCGGCGTACGTCGGGGTCTTGAAGGCGATGTGTTCGCCAAAGCCCTTGATCCACACCGGGCGGTGGCGGCCGCGCCGGGCGATGTCGGCGTTGGCGATCAGCACGCCCGCTCCCCCGTGCACCCGCATCACGGTCTCCAGCATGTGGATGGGGTCGGCGATCATCGGGCTGGCGAGAACGTCGTCGACCGTGATCGGGGTCCCGTGGAAGACCGCGCCCGGATGGGCGCACGCGTTGGTGCGCTGGTCGACGGCGATCTTGGCCACCGCCGCAGGGTCGTAGCCGAACTCGGCCGCATAGCGCTGCGCGATCTGCGCGTAGGGTGCGTTCTGGCCGACGTTGCCATATGGGATCTCGAATTCCGCTTGCGGCGACCCATAGTTGTTCGACGACGCCCCATACCAATTGGCGGCCGGCGGTGGCCGCTTCTCGGACTGCGGCTGCGAAGCCGATCCCGGAACCACGGCGAGGGCCGCGTCGCAGATGCCGAGCTCCACGGCGGCCGCGGCCCGCCAGATCATGCCCGCCGCCGTGGCGCCGCCCAGGTCGACGCGCTCACCGAAATCGAGTGGCAGGCCGAGGTATTCGCACAGGGTGGCAGGTGCGAACATCGCCGACTCGGCGATGCCGTGGGTCAGCAGGCCGTTGACGCACGCGGCATCGACGCCGGCGTCCTCGATCACCATCTTGGCCAGCAGCGCGTACTGGTCGAGGGTGAACAGCGGCGGGCGGGTGGGACGCCGCTGCGCCGGCAACTCGGCGATGCCGACGATCGCGGCCTCACCCCGCAGGCCGGTCACCGATCGGCTCCCCGAGGCGTTCGGCGGCGGGGTAGTTCGATCGTCGCCGTGCCGGGCATCAGCACCGTCGCCTCGCGGCGACCGGCGATGTCGAGGTCCACCAGCCCGGCGCCCCGGTCGGAGAGGCGTTTGCCGGTGACCGTGCCGCCGAAGCTCAACGGCTGGCCGGGGTGAGCGACCGCGCGGTTCTGGACGGAGAAGGACACCAGCCGGCCACGGGCGCCGATCCAGTCCCCGATGGCCCGGCCGAGCAGCGCGGCCTGCAGCGGGCCGTGCACCAGCACGTCATCGTAGCCCTCGACCGTGCGCGCCCAGTCCTTGTCGTAATGGATGCGGTGGCCGTTGTAGGTGGCGGCGCTGAAAAAGAACAACTGCGTCTCGTCGACGGTGACGGTGAGGTCGGGCATCGCGTCACCCACCTCGACGTCCTCATAAAAGACTTGGTCGGCCATGACGCTCCTAGGGACGGGCGATCATCGAAGTCGATGCTTCGGCGAGCAGCTCTCGGTGCTGGTTGCGGTACACCGTGCGCCAGGTGACCAACACGAATCTGCCGGAGCGGCCCTGCTTTTCGACGATGGACTCGACGCTGCGCACCATTTCGATGTCGTCGCGGTGATAGGCCGGCAGGTGGAAGGTGAAACTCTCGCCGCCGGCCATCCGCTTCGGCGCGCGCGGGAACGCGAGGCTGCCCGAGATCGCGCCGGAGGAACCGTCGGGCCGCAGTGCCTCGAGGTGCGTAACACCGAGCACCGCGTACTGCAGGTAAAGCGGAGGGCAGATGATGTCACGAAAGCCGCTGGCCCTGGCGTAGTCCGGGTCGAACCACAACGGGTTGTGGTCACCGATCGCCGCCGCCCAGCGTTGCCAGTCGCGCCGGTTCATTTCGCCTGTCGCCGTGGCGGCGACGGTGCCGACGCGCGACGCGGATTCGGCATCGATCAAGCTGTCATGTTCATTCGAGCTCATCCAGGCTCCTCCGAGTCCAGCGTCTCCTCCAGCCACGATGCGGCTACGTCCGCCCCGCCACCCCACGTCGAGCCCAGCCGTGCCCGCTCCGTCCACAAATGCAGGTCGGTTTCGGTGACATACCCCATGCCGCCGTGCAATTGGTGGGCATTTAGCGTGACCAGCCTGGCCGCGCCGGCCGCGTGCATCCGCGCGATGGCGGTTTCCCGGGTCGCCGTGCGGCCGCGTGCGATCCAGAAGACCGCCGCGTGGGCGGCCAGCCGCGCCGCCGCCACGGCGATGTGCATGTCGGCGACCAGGTGCTGGGCGGCCTGGAACGACGCGATGGGCCGGCCGAATTGGTGACGCAGCGTGGTGTAGTCGACGGTGCGGTCGAGGACCGCCTGCCCGACTCCCGCCAGGTCCAGCGATCCCAATGCCACCGCCGAATTGGCCACTCGGCGCAATTGCAAGGCGGAGACGTCACCGAGCAGCGCGTCGGCGGGGACCACAACGTCGTCGAAGCGCACGGTGAACGCCCGGTTCCCGCCGGCCATCGCGAGCGGTTCCGTGGCTACCCCGGTTGCTTTGGTCTCGACGACGAAAGCGAACGTATGTTCTTGCGCCGCAGCCGAAATCACGATGATGTCGGCGACGTCGGCGTCGGCGACGTAGTCCGCGATGCCGTTCAGCCGCCATTGCCCCGACACCGGGTCGGCGCGGAGTGCCGCCGACACCACGGCGGCGTCGCGTGCGCTGCACAGCGCCGTGGTGCCGCGAACGGTGCCGCGGGCCAGCGGCGGCAGCCAGGTGCCCTTGGCATTCGGGGAGCCGAGCTGGTCGACCGCGAGCGCGGCTTGAATGCTGCTGTGAATCGTCGTCGGGCATAGCGCGCGCCCCGCCTCGGTGTAGAAGACGGCGAGATCGTCGAGCGAGCCGCCGGAGCCACCGTATTCCTCGGCGATGGCCAGCCCTAGGATGCCCGCGTCGGTCAGCGCCTTCCACAGCGCCGGGGTGCGACGGTCCGCGTCCGGTTCGTTCAGCGCGCGCACCAACGGCACGGGGCTCTCGGCCGCCAACAGTGCGCGCAGCGTCGCGGCGAACTCGCGCCGCTCAGCGGTGGGTATCGCTTTCATGCGTCAGCGCCCATAGCTGGGCATCTTGTGCCCGCGCTGGGCGATGATGTCGCGGAGCACCTCGTTGGTGCCGCCGCCGAAACGCATCAGGGGCGCAGCCCGATAGAGCCGCTCGAACTTGCCGCCCAGCGGCGCCTCTTGGCTGCGGTGCGCCAACAAACCGTCCGGGCCGAGCAGGTCGAGCGCGAGCACCGCGATGCGTTGGCGCAGTTCACTGGTGAAGATTTTCTCGATGCTGACCTCCACCGAAGGGATGACGCCGCTGTCGAGGATCGACGCGGCCTCGTAGCCCATCAGGGTGGCCACCGCCACGTCGGCTTCCGCCTGCGCGAGCCGGTGCCGCAGCGACGGGGTGTCGGCGGGCACCGTGCCGTCACGGCGCGGCGTTCGCGCCAGCTCGCGCAGCTCATCGACGGCGCGGCGTAGGTCGCCGGCGTTGGTCAGCGCGCCGCGTTCCAGGTCCAGCGCGCCGGTGATGTACGTCCAGCCGCGGTTGACCTCGCCCACCAGGTTGGTGACCGGCACCCGGACGTCGCGGAAGTGCACCTCGTTGGTGCGATACCCCGACCACGCGTAGAGGGGGCGGATCGTCACGCCGGGACTGTCGATCGGCACGATGATGACCGAAATGCCCCGATGCCGGACGCCGTTGGGGTCGGTACGCACGCAAAGCCACTCGTGGGTGGCGCGCTGTGCGCCGCTGTTCCAGGTCTTGGTGCCGTTGATCACCCATTCGTCGCCGTGGCGGACAGCACTGGTGCGCAGACTGGCCAGGTCGGTGCCGGCGTCGGGTTCGGAATAGCCTACGGCGCAGATCATTTCGCCCTTGGCGATCAGCGGCAGCCATTCGGATTTGTTCCGTTCGGTGCCGTGCCGCATGATCATCGGCGCCACGGACGTGACGGTCAGGTCGGGCCCGGGGACGCCCCAGTACTCGAACTCGCTCATGAGCAGATGCAGGTGGATGGCACCCAGGCCCAGTCCGCCGTACTCGGATGGCCAGTTCAGGCCGAACCAGCCCTTCTCCCCGATCCTGCGACGGAACCGGGCGACCTCGCCGTCGGGAAACTCCAGATCGTGCTCGGCGAGTTCGGCCCGCAGCTCCGCGGTGACGTTGTCGTGGAGGAACTCGCGGATCTCGGTGAGCCAGGCGCGCTGCCCGGCGTCGAGTTCGAAATCCATTGGGGTGGCTCTGCCTTTCTGCAGCCTTTCTGAAAGGCTTATCACCAAGCAGCGCCAGCGTAACGCCACGGTGAGATCACGCCAGGGATTTCGTCGTGACGTCACCCTCGGCGCGGGGCGCCATCTGATCGCTCCGACTGTAAAGGCGCTGTCAAACTCCCGTTAATTCGCGTCGGCGCTCTCGCAGATGCGCGGTCGGGCTGCCAAGCTTTTTACATCGGCCGGTCGATGCTGACCAGGCACTCTGCCCAGCCGCAGCCTGAGGGAGAAGTCATGCCCACTCTTGAGACCCGCCTCCGCGAAGACATGCGCAACTATGCCGTCGAGTTGCGCCAGCTGGCGTACACCCTGCCGCTGGGCGTTGGCGAGCATGCGCTCCTGGAATTGTCCGACCGCATGCGGACGGCCGCGGAGCAGGTAATCCGCAAGGGGGCCTGACCCGGCGCGAGCTCAGCCGCCCTTGAGCCGGATCTTCCAGCGGACGAAGCTCAGGTAGAACACGCTGATAACCACCAGCATGGCGATGTCGAACCACCATGCGCCCGGCGTGTGATGCCAGTGGGCATCCTTCGGGCTGAGCGGACCGGGCACCAATTTGGTCAGGTCGGCGGTGGAGGCCGACGCCGCGAACCCCCAGCGCGCCGGCGTCGCCCAGGACATCTGGTCCAGTCCGAGCCGCCCGGTTACCGGGATCATGCCGCCGGAGAACACCAGCTGCGACATGACCGCCACCACCAGGAGCGGCATGATCTGTTCGTTCGACTTGGCGATGGCCGACAGCGCGAGCCCGAGCATCGCCGAGGCCACGCACGTCAACGCGACGTCGACGAACAGCTCGAGACCCGGCCGGCCCAGCGCCACCGCCCCCTGAGACGGACCGCCCTTGCCGAGCAGCACGATGATGGTCACGATCGCCGATTGGATGACCGCGAAAATCGTGTAGACGCAGACCTTCGCCATCAGATAGGCACTGGTCGACAGGCCGACCGCCTGTTCGCGCAGGAAGATCGGGCGTTCACCGATCAGGTCGCGGATGGTCAGCGCGGTCCCCATGAACACCGCGCCCACGTTGAGCAACACCAGGATCTGGCCGGGCTCGTTGGGTGCGGCGCCCATGGGATTGGGGATGCCGAACCCGACGTCGCCGGGCACCGACATGGACAGCGAACCCATGATGAACGGCAGCACCGCCAGGAAGACGAAGTAGCCGCGGTCGGAGAAGATCAACCGGACCTGCCGCCTGGCGATCGTGGAGAACTGCCGGAACAGGCTCGTGTGCGACGGGTCGCCCAGGTCGGCGGGCTGCTGCGCCGGGGGTGGTGGCGGCGGCGGACCCGTGCGCGCCAGGTACCGCGCCTTCGCCCCATCCGGGTCGCCCGCGACCGAGCTGAAGATGTCGGCCCAATTCGTCGTGCCCATGGCCGGCCCGATCTGGCCAGGCGGCCCGCAGAAGGCGGTCTTGCCTCCGGGCGCCAGCAGTAGGACCTGATCGCAGACGTCCAGGTACGTCAGCGAGTGGGTGACCACGAGCACGACACGTCCGGCGTCCGCCAGCTGCCGCAGCATCGTCATCACCTGGCGGTCCAGCGCCGGGTCCAGCCCCGAGGTCGGCTCGTCCAGGATCAGCAGCGACGGCCCGGTCAGCAGCTCGAGGGCGACCGAGGCGCGCTTGCGCTGGCCGCCGGAGAGCTTGTCGACCCGGGTGTGCAGGTGCTGGGTCATCTCAAGTTCCTCGAGGACCCGGGCCACCACCTGAGCCCGGTCGTCCTTCGTGGTGTCCGGGGGCAGCCTCAGCTCGGCGGCGTACATCAACGCCTGCTGCACCGTCAGCTGTCCGTGCACCACGTCGTCCTGGGGGACCATGCCGATCCTGCTGCGCAGCGAGGCGTACTCGGCGTGCACGTTGTGGCCCTCGAACGCGACCGTGCCCCTGGTCGGGTGCGTGTATCCCGCGACCAACCGGGCGAACGTCGACTTGCCCGCACCCGAGGGGCCGATGACGGCCGTCAGCGTTCCGGGCTGCGCTCCCAGCGAGATGTCGTCCAGCAGCGTCTTGTTGTTCTCGATCGTCCAGGTCACCCCGCGCACGTCCAGGCCGCCCGTGGGGGTGGCGGTCGCGCTCTCGTCGCGGCGGGCCAGCGTGCCGCCGGCGAAGACGAGGTCGATGTTGCCGATCGTGACGACGTCGCCGTCGTGCAGCACCGCCGAGTCGACCCGGGCGCCGTTGACGAAGGTGCCGTTGATGCTGCGGTTGTCGTGGATCTCGGTGCCGTGTGGCGTCGGAATCAGGGTGGCGTGGTGGCGGGACGCCAGCACTTCGGGAATGACGATGTCGTTGTCGTTGGCCCGGCCGATTTTGATCGCGCCAGGCGCGGACTCCGCCGCGGCTTTGCCGGGCCGCAGGATCTTCAGCATCGATGTCGCGAGGTTCGACGCATCAGCGCCGACGCGGCCGGTCTCCAGCCCCGTCGGGGGCTGGGCGTGGGTCGGGGGAACATTCACCGGCGACGAGCGGTAGATGTGCGGTGCCTGTTGTGGTCCGCTGGGCGGTGCCGCGGGATGGCCACCGGTCGGGTATCGGGGCTGGGGGGCCGACGGGTAGCTCGGCATCGATCCGCTCGGCGGGTGGACGGGCTGCGGTCCGCTGGGCTGCCGGAAAGCGGCCGACGGTGACTGCTGGGGCTGGCCGGGCCAGTGCGCGCCGGGCGGCTGGGTCTGGGGCACCTGAGGGTTCGCCATGCTGGCCGGGTTGACGATCGGTATCGAGGTCGTCAGCGGGGGGCGCCCGGCCGAGCCCTGGTGGCGGCCGACCTCGAAGGTAAGCGCCGGGCCGTCCGGATTGCCGATGTTGACGCGCGTGCCGTCCTGGATGTCGACCATGGGCACGCGATGATGGTTGACGAACAGCCCGTTCAGGCTGCCGTTGTCGACGGCGATCCATCGGCCCTGGTCGAATCGGACGATGAGGTGGGTGCGGGAGATCAGGGGATGCGCCACGCGTACGTCGGCCCGCAGGTCACGCCCGATCGCAACATCATTGCCTGCGGCGAACGTGCGCTCGGATCCCTCGTACCGCACGGTCAACACGGGCGGGGCTGGTCGGCTCATCAGGACCAACTGTATCGGCAGCCGCAAGAATCGGGACGCCGAATTTCGGCCGGACCTCGCCACCAGCTAGGACGCGACGCGTTGGGCCCCGGGTTTGCCGTATGGGTGGGGAACCCGCCGTGCATGGGAGGAGCGTTCCGTCGCCGACGTCTCCCTGCGCGCCACCGCCGACGTTCCGCCCGGCGACGGCCCCGCGAGTGCCGGGTCGCTCCAGACGCCCCGCCCGACTGGCAGGAGCAGTCTGATGGACCACGAATCCGAGGATGTCGACCAGTAGGTGACCCGGCTCGTCATTGTCGAATCAGCTCGGGCTGCAGGCACTTCCGGGGGTTCTGCTACCCCGCGGCTGCGGTGGCGTGCAAACTATAGCGCCACGACTCGCGCGCTGCGGTGACGTCCTTGATGAAATCCCCGATGTAGCGAATGGCCCGTCGGCCCTCGGGCAGGATGTCCGCCGCCAGCGGGAAGTCGTGGATCTGTCCGTCCCATAGGTGCAGATCGCACGGGATTCCGCTGGCTTCCAAGCGCTTTGCCATGAATTCGGCATCCGGAAGCAGCAACTCGTCGGAGCTGGCATGGATGGTCACCGGCGGCAACGACGAGAGATCGGCGTCGACGGGTGAGGCGACGGTGGAATCGCCGCGCCCCTCCAAAAGCTGTGCCCTGCTGAGGTATTGGGCGAACATCGACAAAGCCCCACGGGTGAACATCGAGCATTTGCGCGCGTTGCGGTGCTTCAGCTTTCGTGCCGGGTCGGCGTCGGTGAACGGTGAGATCGCCGCAATCCCCGCGGGCCTCATCAGCTCACTGCTGATGGCCAGCAGCGTGGTCATGAACGCGAGATATCCGCCGGCGGAATCGCCGGCCACTACTACCTGGTCGCCGTCGAAGCCGCGATCCTGCAGCCAGCGTAGGCCGCTCAGCCCATCGTCGATCGCGTCGGTTATCTGATGCGTGGGCAGCTTTCGGTATCCGACCGTGAGCACGGCGGCGTCCGCGGCTTTCGAAAGACGCGTCACCACCGAGCGATGGGTGTTCAGCCCGCAGGTCAGGAAGGCACCGCCGTGCAGATAGAGGATGGCCCGATCGGTCGACGCGCCGGGGGCGCAAACCCACTCGGCGGCACAGTTTTCCAGCTGCACCGGTTCGATATCCGCCGGAATGCCGAGGCGCGGCGCCAATCCCGCGAGCCCGTCGACGTATTCGAATGGCCAGTGCAGGTTCGGGCTGAATGCCCACGCGCGCACGGTGTTCTTCACAATCAGGCGGCTGGCCAACGAGACCGCGACCGATTGCGGGCTGTGGCGATGGTGGATTCGCCGCTTCATTGCGAGACTTGGCAATACGCGACGCGGATCGGTGGTGCTAACCATGCAATCCCTCCTAAGTGGGCAGGGAATACCCCGCAACGGCTGGGAAAAACTGCGAGTTAAGGTCGCATGAATGTTGGCTACATCACGGTTTATCGGCGCGGGCGGATGGGTACAAGGGAACTTTCCGCGGCTTGCCGCGCCTTGGCCTTGGCCGATTTCCGGCCGATATCCGCCCACTACGCCAAGATATGAGCGATGAGCGACGAAACGCGCGCTGAGCCGCTGCTCGGCGGCCGGGTGGCGGTGGTGACGGGCGGTGGCGGCGGCATCGGCGCGGCCACCGCCCGGGTCTTCGCTCAGCACGGCGCACACGTGGTCATCGTCGATATCGACGGCGGACTTGCCGCGGGCACCGTCGATGACATCGCGGCCTCGGGTGGATCGGCCGTGGCGGTGGTTACCGACGTCCGTGATGCGGATGCGGTGGACGACCTGGCGCGATCGGTGTTGGACCGCTACGGCCGGGTGGACGTTCTGGTCAACAACGTGGGCCACTGGCTGCGCCATCCGGGAGATTTCGTCGACACCGACACCCAGTTCTGGGACGAGCTGTACCGGATCAACCTGCACCACGTCTTCCTGGTCACCCACGCGTTCCTGCCGGAGATGGTGGCCCGGCGGGCCGGCGCGATCGTCAACGTCTCCTCCGTCGAGGGCCTGCGCGGCTACCCGGAGGACCCGGTCTATGCCGCATTCAAGGCCGCCGTCATCCAGTTCACCCGCAGCCTTGCGGTGCAGGTGGGCGTGCATGGGGTGCGAGTCAACGCGATCGCCCCCGACGTCACCGAATCCCTCCAGGTGCCCTACTCGCAGTGGCTGTCGGCCGACGAGCAGACCCAGTGGCCGCAGTGGGTGCCGCTCGGCCGGATGGGCGTGCCCGAGGATCAGGCCCACGTCATCCTGTTTCTGGCTTCCGACTTTTCGGCCTTCGTCACCGGCCACACCATCCCGACCGACGGCGGTACCGGCGCGGCGGGCGGTTGGTTCCGCTCGTCGCGCCGGCCCGACCGCGAGTGGACGAATCGCCCCATCGCGCCCTGATCACGCGGACAGCCCTCAGGCCAGGCCCAACGCGGCGTTCTCCGCGCGGATGCGCACCCTGAGCACGAGCGCGTTCGCGATGGTGAACACGGTCGCCGTCAGCCACGCCGAGTGAACCAGCGGCAACGCCGCCACCTCCGCCGCGACCGCCGTGTAATTGGGGTGGCGCACCCACCGATACAGCCCGTCGCTAACCAGCGGAGCATCCGGGATCACGATTAGCCTTGGGTTCCAGCGCCTGCCGAGGACGCTCACGCAGCGCCACCGCACGATCGTGCTGAGCACCACGACCGCGAGCATGGGCCAGCCCAGCCACGGAATGAACGGCCGGTGAAGCGCCCAGGTTTCCACGACGCACGAAACCAGCAGCAAAGCATGCATGCTGACCATCGCCGGGTAATGGTCGCGGCCGAACTCCTTGCCCCCGTGCGCGAATGACCATTTGGTGTTTCGCTGCGCGACCGCCAGCTCGACCAGGCGTTCGCCGCCGATCGCCAGAATCAACAGGTAGTAGTACACGGCCTCGCCCCTCACCACTGCAGCAGCAGCAGCTCGAAGCTGAAGCCCGGACCCATCGCCAGCATGACCCCGAAGCTCCCTTCGGCCGGCGGCTCCGCCACCGTTCGGCGCAGCACGTCGAGCACGGATGCCGAAGAGATATTGCCGTTGTCGCGCATGGAGTTCCGGCTGTGGATCAACGCCTCCGCCGGTAGTCCGAGTGCGTCCTCAATCGAGTCGAGGACTTTGGGTCCGCCGGGGTGACACACCCACGTCGAGACGTCCGGCAGGGACAGGCCGTGGTCGGCCAGGAATCCGTCAACCTCTTTGCGCAGATGGGCGTCGGCCATCTTCGGCACGTCGCGCGACATCACGAGTTGAAAACCGCTGGAACCGACGTTCCAGCCCATGACGTCGACGGTCTCGGGCACGACGCAGCTGCGGGTCCCGAGGATTCGGGGCGCCCGACGATCCCTGCGGCCCCGAGGGATTCGATCGGCGCCCGTGGCTACCACCGCGGCGGCGCCGTCACCGAACAGCGACACACCGATGAGGGCGGGAACCGAGGTGTCGTCGCGCTGCAGCGTGAGGGAACACAACTCGACCGACAGGAGCACGGCCACATCCCCCGGGTAGCCATGCAGGTAGTCGTGCACGCGCGCCATCCCGGCGGCGCCGGCGACACAGCCCAGACCGAACAGCGGGACACGTTTGATATTGGGCCGCAATCCGATTCGGGCCATCAGCCGTGCGTCGATGGTGGGCACCGCGATCCCGGTGCTGGATACCATCACGATGGTGTCCACCTCGTGTGGTTCTATGCCCGCGTCGGCCAGCGCCGACCGTATCGCCCGCTCGCCGAGGTCGACGGCGACCTCGAGATAGGCGTCGTTCGCTTCGGTGAAGCCGCTCAACCGCGGGTAACGCGACAGCGGCAGCGCGAGGCTGCGCTGGTCCACCCCCGTCGTCTGCGCGAAGCGCAGAAACCGCGGGTCGGTGAATTCGGTTAGCTCGCGGGCGACTTCGTCCTGGTTGTAGCGGTGCGTAGTGAAGGCCACCGCGGCGCCGACGATGTGCGGCGCGCCGCTGCCACGCTGGACGGCCCGCGATGTGGATGTGAGATGCGATGTTGCAGTCATGCCTAAGCCGACGACGGGTTCCGCTCAACGGTTCATCGGAGGGTCATCCTGGTGAGATGAACCACAGTCCTGCGCTAAGCGTTAACCAAGCGAGGGGGTATGCCGGGGGCAGCGGGCCAACGCGATCAGATTGTTTGCGCGGACCGGAATCGGGCTTGATCGTCGATGATCGTCACCGGGATGCCGTTGAGCGCGCCGTTGCCGGACGGCTCGTCGATAAACGTCGGCAGGGAGAGCACATTCGTGTTTGCGCCCGGCGAGCTGTTGGCCACCGCCATGCGGGTGCCCGGCTTGCCATGCCCCCAGCCGTGCGGCATCGACACCACGCCGGTTTTGATCGCGTCGGTGACCTCGGCCGGCACTTTGATTTCCCCGGCGTCCGATTTCACGGTGACGACATCGCCGTCCTCGATGCCGCAGCGGGCCGCGTCGTCGGGGTGAATCAGCAACGTGCACCGGTCCTTTCCCTTCATCAGCGCCGGCACGTTGTGCAGCCAGGTGTTGTTCGAGCGCAGGTGTCGGCGGCTCACCAGAACGAGCGGCTCGGCCGGTCGTTCCATCCGGGCGGCCAGCCTGGGCAGGTCGTCGAGCAGGTATTGCGGGGCGAGCCGGATCTTCTTGTCGGGGGTGCCGAGGATGTCCGGCAGCTGCGGGACCATCGGGCCGAAGTCGATGCCGTTCGGGTTGGCCTTCAATAGGTCCAGCGTCAGCCCGCCCGGGTTTTTCCCGTACTGATCCCCGAAGGGCCCGGTTCGCAGCGTGAGGTCAAGCATGCGCTCGGGACCGCCCTGATCGTAGAGCTTGCGGATCTGAGCGCCGTCGACGCGGCGGGTGAAGGCCAGGTAATCGAAGAAGCCGTCGTCGATCGCCGTGACGTCGACATCTTCGGCCGGCGTGCCCGTGCACAGGCCGGTCAGCCGGATCAGGATCTCCCATTCGTGCGGGCGGTCCCCCGGATCGAACACCGGCGCCGAGTAATTCGCGATGCTGTGGATCGCAAAGAGCAGGATCAGGTCATCGTGGTGGGGTTGTTCGAGCGGGGATAGGCCGGGCAGGATCACATCGGCGTGCCGCGTCGTCTCGTTGAGCCAAAGATCAACGGAGATCATCGCTTCCAGCATCGGCAGGACTTCGTCGAGCTTGTCGCCGCCGGGAGTGGACAACACCGGGTTGCCGGCGACCGTGATGAGGGCCTTGAGCTGTCCCTCGCCCGGGGTGGCGATCTCTTCGGCCATGCAGGACACCGGCGCCTGGCCGAGCACTTCCTTCGCCCCGCGCACGCGGGTGCGCCAGCGGCCGAATTCCGGGAGGCCACCTTCCAGGCCGGGCAGCGGTTGCGTGGTGATCGACCAGGCCGCCGGCTTGGGGAACATCGCTCCCCCGGGAACGTCGAAATGGCCGGTCAAGATGTTGATGACGTCGACCAGCCAGCTGGCGAGGCTGCCAAACTCCTGATTGCACAGACCGATTCGGCCGTACACCACCGACTTTTCGGTGCCGGCGAGCTCGCGGGCCAAGAGCCGGATGCGGTCCTCGTCGATGCCGGTAACGGCGCTGACCCGTTCCGGCGGCCACTCCGCGGCGACCCGGCGCATCGTGTCAACCCCGTCGACGTGTGGTCCGGGATCGATCAGGCCCTCGTCAAACAGCGTGTGCGCCACGGCCAGCAGCAGCGCGGCGTCCGTCCCGGGCACGATGGGAAGCCACTCGTCGGCGCGCGCCGCGGTCTGCGTGCGCACCGGGTCGATCACGATCACCTTGCCGCGCTGGCGGATCCGGTCGATCAGACCCATCACATCGGGCGCCGCCAGCAAGGACCCCTGCGACGCGGCGGGGTTGGCGCCCATGATCACCATCAGGTCGGTGCGTTCGATGTCGGGCACCGGGAAGTTCCACCAAAGGCCGTACATCAGGTGCGACGACAGGTTTTTGGGCCACTGGTCGACCGTCCCCGGTGAATACGTGATCGGCATGCCGGACATGCCCATCAGCACACCCGCGTACCGGGCCAGTGAAAACGAGTGCGCCAGCGGGTTACCGGTGTAGGCGGTGACCGCCCCGATTCCATACTTCTCGATCACCGGCGTCAGCAATTCGGTGCAGCGGCGGAAGGCCGCGTCCCAGCTGACCTCCTGCCACTGGCCGTCTACCTTGATCATGGGCCGGCGGATGCGGTCCGGGTCGTCGTGGAGCGCCGCAAGTGAGACGCCCTTGGGGCAGATGTGTCCGCGGCTCCACACGTCGTCGCGGTTTCCCCGGATGCTGGTGACCCTGCCGCCGTCGACCTGAATCTCCAAGCCGCACATGGCTTCACACAGGGGGCAGGTGCGCAGATGCCTGCCGTCTTGGCACGTCGTCACCCACTCACTGTATTCCGCTACTCACCGTCGCGGAAGTGGCAATCCGGGTCAGGACGCCCAGGGGCCGATGCCGCCGGCCTTTTCGATGCGAATCCGGGTCAGGAATCCGGGCGGCGCGCCGTCCGGCGGGAATTTCGTGTTCGGGTCCCCGAGGATCGGGTTGAGCTCCTCGAGAAGCTCGGGAGCGCCGCCCTCGACGATTCGCGCCGTGCCGGTGATGGAGAGGTACGGCCGCATCCCCGTGCTCGGCTCGTCGAGCGACACGACGGTGACGGCCACCCGCGGGTCGTTACGGACATTGCGAACCTTCTTGTGGGCGGCGAGGTGCGCGGTGACGAGTTCGTCTCCGTCGGGCGTCGACTGCAGAGCGACCCAGACCAGGCTGACCTGGGGGCTGCCGTCGGGGTTGAGGGTGACCAGGGTGGCATCGGCGCCCTTGCCGATCAGGTCGCGGGCGGCGTCGTTCAGCTTCATGCCTGATGTGACTGCCGGGGGCCGGGATTCATTCCCGTGTCCGGAATAAGCATGGACGGATGGCGGGTTGATGGTGGGCAGGGCGGCTTTTGAAACACATTTGAGTTCGACCAGTCGGCTGTACAAGCGCGACGCCCCGGCCCTAGCTTCGACGCAGTAGATCTTCGGGAAGGGAGCTGGCGCGTTGAGCGAACCACGGCACCCGTCGGGCATCGATTATCTGCGAGATGAAGTCCTCAGCCGACTGGACGCGCAACCGTTCGAGGACTGGTCCCCCGCCCTGCTGCGCGCCCTGATCGCCGTCTTCGATCTGAACGGCGTGACGCCGGCCGCCCCACGAGGCTTCCGGCCTCACATCGTGCGGTGACTTCGCAGAGCCGCTACCACAGGCTCACCAGTTGATCGACCGAATCCTTGGGTAGCTCCCCGTCCACCACCGCGGTGACCGTCGCGTTGTTCAGCGTGACGGAGCCTTTGTGGTTGTCCAGGAACGCCGTGTCGGCGGCATCACGACCGGTGGCGATCCGCACCATCGACTGCCGCGGCGACAGGCACGTCGCGTCGACCACACGCCAGACGCCGTCGACGAATGCCTCGGCCACCGCGTGGAAATCCATCGGCTGGCATCCCGGCGCGTAGACCGCCACCAGCCGGGCGGGGACGTTCAAAGCGCGCAGCAATGCGATCACCAGGTGGGCGTAGTCACGGCACACACCGGCGCCCGCCAGCAACGTGTCGGTGGCGCCGTCGATCGGATCACTGGAGCCGGGAACGTAATTCAGCCGCGTGCCCACCCACGACGAGACCCTCTCGAGCAGCCTCTCCGAGGTCGCATACTGCTGGAACTCCGTGGCGGCGAAGCCGAAGAATTTGTCGGCCTCCGCGTACCGGCTCGGGCGCAGATAAGTGATCAAGTCGATGTCGCGCACGGGCGGGGGCTCAGCTTGTCCGGCCACCGTTGCCGAGTACGAAAGCGTGACGATCCCGGCTTCCGCCTCGATGGAATGGATCCGGGTGCCGTGCTCACCGACGATCTCACGCGGCTCAATTGGCTTACCGTCCAAGGTGATCGCCAGCGATTCGCTGACGTCGACACCCGGCTGCTGGGCAACGGTGACCTGGAATTCCAGGGTCGTCGGCGCCGTCACCTCGACTTCGATGTCGGTGCCGACGACACGTTTGAGATCGCCTGTTGTAATGACTGCCCCCTGCTTGCTCGCCACCTGCCTACGCTAGTCATCCAACACAAAGACCCGGCGATACGCAGCGCGAGAGCGCTCCTGGCGAGGAGTCACGACGGTGGAGACTTGGGAACTGGTCGCCCGTGAACGAATCCGCGAGACGTTGGCGAGATACAACTGGTCCGGTGACGCGGGCCGCCTCGAGGGTCTCGCGGAGACGTTCTGCCCAGACGGTGTCCTCGAGATACGAGGCTTCGAGCCGCTGCGCGGTCGATCCGCGATCGTCACCTTCCTCGGCGGCATCACCGGGACCGTCGCCGCCGGCGCCCGCGTGAAGCCCGTCGTCCGGCACAACGTCACCAACGTGGTGTTCACCGCACTGGATGCCGATCAGGCGCAGGTCTCGTCTTACTTCACCGTGCTCACCGACATCGGCCTCGACCATTTCGGCCGTTATCGCGACACCCTGGTGCCCGACGGTGACGCCTGGCTGATCAAGCATCGCAAGGTGTCGACCGACTGGGCGGCGCGCGGGTCGACGATGGCAAGGCGGTCGCGCGGCGACTGAGTCCTGCGCCGAGATGAACGTCGGTGGCAATTTCGTTGAATCTCTCGCTCAAATGTTTGCCGCAGACCGTTCAACGGCTACAGATAGGGATCAGACCTTGAGATTGCAGTCAACCGTGATTGCGTTCCCCGGTGGGGCCCGGGGCTGACCGCAGGTCACGTGACCAGCGGTCATGGCCACACAATCGAGACGAGCGAAAATGCAACGACTGAGTGGATTAGACGCGTTCTTTCTGTACCTGGAATCCCCGACGCAGCCGTTGAATGTTTGCTGCGTGCTGGAGTTGGACCCCGCTGAGTTGCCCGAGGGCTACACCTTCGAGCAATTTCGCGGGGCGCTGTCGGCGCAAGTGGACGCGGTGCCGGAATTCCGCCTCAAGCTGGCCGACAACCAGCTGAACTTCGACCACCCGGTCTGGGTGGACGACGAACTTTTCGACCTCGCGCGGCATCTCCACCGGGTTGCCCTGCCGGCGCCCGGGGGATCCCGGGAATTAGCGGAGATCTGCGGGCACATCGCCGGGCTGGCGCTGGACCGCGATCGCCCGCTGTGGGAAATGTGGGTGATCGAGGGCCTGCACGGCCGCGCGCTGTCGGTCGTCCTCAAGGCCCACCACGCGGTGGTCGACGGGATCGGCGGGGCCAACCTGCTGGCCCAGTTGTGCAGCACCGCGCAGGACGCCCCAGCCCCGGAGCCCGCCGCCCGCTCCGGTGGGGCGAATCCCCTACAGATCGCCGCGTCCGGACTCATCGGCGCCGCGTTGCGGCCGTGGCGCCTGGCCAAGGTGGTGCCGGCAACCGCGCTGACGCTCGCGCAGACGCTGTTGCGCGCCCGCGGCGGCAGACCCACGATGGCCGCCCCGTTCGCTGCGCCGCCGACGGCGTTCAACGGCCCCTTCACCCGGCGCCGCAACGTCGCGTTCACGTCGCTTGACCTCGAGGACGTCAAGAAGGTCAAGAACAGGTTCGGAGTCACCATCAACGATGTGGTGACGGCGCTGTGCGCGGGCGCCCTGCGACAGTTCTTCTTGGACCGCAACGAACTTTCGGACAGCCCGATGGTGGCCAGCGTGCCGGTCTCGGTGCGGGGCAAATCCGACCGGCCGGGCCGCAACCAGACCACCTGGATGCTCTGCCGCCTCGAAACCCACATCGACGACCCGGCGGAACGACTGAGCGGCATCGCGCAGGGCAACGCCGCGGCCAAGGACCACGCCGCCGCAATGGGTTCCAGCCTGCTGCAGGACTGGACGCAGGTGACCGGTCAGACCATGTTCGGCGCCGCGATGAAGCTGCTGCCCCGTATCCCGCTGCCCGAGAAGCCGCCGCACAACCTGGTGCTGTCCAACGTGCCCGGGCCGCAGGAACAGCTGTACTTCATGGGCTGCCGGGTCGATGCGATTTATCCGCTCGGCCCGATCATCGCCGGTGCCGGACTCAACATCACCGTCATGTCGCTCAATGGCCGACTCGGCGTCGGCCTCATCTCCTGCCCCGACCTGGTTGCCGATCTCTGGGACCTCGCCGACGCGTTTCCCGCGGCGCTCAAAGAGCTGCTGAATTGCAGCGAATCGAGCCACCAGCGGAGCTGACCGCCACGGCATGGCAAGGTGGCACCCGTGACAGACACCGTTACGCAGCAGGACCTGAGCGAAATCAGCACTCCCAAGGGAGCTTTGCGCTACTACGACTGCGGCCCGGAATCAGCTCCGGTGTTGCTGTTCCTGCACGGCTCGGGACCGGGTGTCACCGGCTGGCGGAACTTCCGCGGCATACTGCCCGCGTTCGCCGAGCGGTTCCGTTGCCTGATCCTGGAGTTCCCCGGGTTCGGCGTCAGCGACGACTTCGGCGGTCACCCGATGGTGACCGCGTTCGGCACCGTGGCGCCCTTCCTGGACGCGCTCGGCGTCGAGCGGGTGCACGTCGTCGGAAACTCGATGGGCGGCGGCGTCGGCATCAACTTCGCCACCGGAAACCCGGACCGCGTCCACCGGTTGGTCACCATCGGCGGCATCGGGACCAACATTTTCAGCCCGAGCCCCAGCGAGGGCATCCGGCTGCTGCAGGAGTTCGTCGAGGACCCCACCCGGCAGCGGCTGGTCGACTGGCTCAAGTCGATGGTCTACGACCAGGCGCTGATCACCGAGGAACTGATCGAGGAACGCTGGGAGCTGGCCACCGACCCGGACACGCTGGCCGCCGCGCGCCGCATGTACGGGAAAGCGGCCTTCAGTGCCATGAACGCCGCGATGGCCGCCTCCGACCGCCCGCTGCCGTGGGCCGTCATGCACAAGTTGACCGCGCCCACCCTGCTGACCTGGGGACGCGACGATCGGGTGAGCCCGCCGGACATGGCGCTCATCCCGATGCGCACCATCCCCAACGCGGAGCTGCACATCTTCCCCAACTCCGGCCACTGGGCGATGATCGAAGCCCGCGAGGCGTTCGAGAGCACGGTGCTGGCGTTCCTGTCCCGCTAGCGGCGATCGCGAGCGCGGCGCAGCCGGGCGAAGCGGGTCGCCGCCATCGAGGCTAAACCGACCCGGCCAGGCCTCTGCTCAACAGGTCGTGCGCGTCGGGATTGCCGTCCAGGACACGGGTGGTACGGACCTCGATCCGCCACTGGCCGTCGATCCGTCGCAGTGTGAAGTGGTTTGCGGCGCAACGCCATACGCGATATCCATCGCCGTCGCGGACCAGGACCAAGGACCCGCACACCGCCACCGCCGATTCGCCGGTGACCGTGACGACGCAGGGCCCAAGGAAATGCCCGCATCCCTTCGCCACCAGGTTCTGATGGGCCGACGAGCTCACCATGGCGTGCACCTCCGCCCGGCCCTCCATGCGCCAGCCGTCGACGTCGTAGATTCCGTCGTGTGCCCACAACCGCGCGGCCGCATCGGGATCCCCCGCGTCGACCGCCGGGCCATAGGAGGCGATCAGCCGCGCGATATCGCGTTCGTCCTCGAGCCGGCGCAGCCGAGTCGCCAACTCGTCGATGTCGCTCATAATTGCTCCTCATCGTCGGGATCGCGGCAGCGGACCACTATCGATCCCAACACGTTAGGACGGACGGCATGCGCTTCAAGGGCCGACCGGTCTCGATCCCGCGTAACCACAACGGCCCATTTTGGTTTGCTCAATCCATAAATCGGCCAACCCGAACATTTTGATCGAGGCCTCCTAACAGGCGCGATCACTTTTTACATGTTGTTTACGCGCGGCAATCTCAAGTTGCTGGGTCCTTGACCTCGGGTTAGGTTGGTCGGGTTTGCAGTCGCGGCCAGCGTCGGTCGGCGGCCTCGTCGCGGAAAACCGCGAAGCCACCATTCGTCATGTGCGGGAAAGGGGTTGCGCGTGCGACAGCTTTCGCCGCTGCGGGTGATGTCGACAGGGCTCGGCGCCGCCGCGGGACTTGGCGAAGCGGTCGGCAGGCTGGCGACCGCCGGCCTCGACGTTGTCGCGCTGCCGGTCCGGGTGGGCGCGAGGGTGCTCTCGGGTGAGATCTCCCACTCCACGCTGACGCGGCGGTGCGGGCGCGGCGACGGTCGCGTGTGGATCGAGGTGCGCGGCCTCGACGGCACGGGCGGTGCGGCACGTGGCCGCGCTGCGGTTGATGCGCTGCGGGCGCAACCCGGCGTCACGCAGGTCAGGCTGAACCGTCCGCTGTCGAGGGTGGTTGTCGACATCGACGCCGGGGCGTCGCTCGACGCACTCTGCTCCGCGCTCGATTCCGCCGAAAATGCCGGCGGCGTAAGCCATTCCACGCGTGCCGAAAGCTTGCCCGGCGACGGGCTGTTGTTGGCCCATCGCAGCGCGATGGTGGCCGTCAACGCCGCCGGGTTCGCGGTCGCCGTTGCGGGCCGCGCGTTGCGGTTGCCGGCGGCCCCCATAGCCGTCGAGGCGGCGTCCGCGATCGCGAATTACCAACCGTGGCTGCGTCGTGTGCTCGAGGGCGGGATCGGCCCCGGCGCGACGGACACCGCGTTGTCGGTGTTCGGCACGGCCGCGCATGTGGTCACGCTGTCACCGGCGAAGCTCTCGGTCGACTTGGCGATGCAGGCGTTCAAGGCCGCCGAGTGCCGGGCCGCGGCGCGGGCATGGGCCCGTTATGAGCCGGAGTTGGCCCGGCATGCCGACGAGCCGGAAGTGCACCGCTCCCTGCGCCCGGTTCCCCCACCGGCCGGTCCGATCGACCGTCATGGGCAGCGCGTGGCGTGGGTGCAGATGATCGGCGTCGGTCTGACCGGGGCCCTCACGCGCAACGTCACGATGGCGTCGAACGCCGCGCTCGCGGCCTCGCCGAAGGCGATGCGCACCACCCATGAGGCGTTCGCGGCCACACTCGGGCGAGGTTTGGCGGACCACCACGCGGTGCTTCCGCTGCGGCCGGAAAGCCTGCGCAGGCTCGACAAGGTCGACGCTCTGCTGGTCGATCCGCGCGTGCTGTGTGACGCTTCGATGCGGGTGGTTCGCGTCCGCGGCGCCCGCGACGACGACTTACTGACCGCCTGGACCCGCGCGCAGGATCTGCTCGACGACGCCCCGGCCCCGGGCTGGCACGGGATTCCCGCATCTCCCAACGACGACGATGGCGGCGGCGCGGTCGAGGCGCTCATCGCCCCGGCCCCACACCCTCTCGCGTCGGCGTTGATCACCCGCGCGCGCGACTCCGGCGCGCGCCTGGTGTCCGTTGACACCGACTTGCTCGGTGACCTGCGTCCCGCGTTCGACGACGTCCACCCTGTCGGCGACGGCGACATCGACGGCGCGCTCGCCGATGCGGTGTCCGCACTGCAACGCGACGGCCACACCGTCGCGGTGCTGTCCTGTTCTGGTGCGCAAGCCCTTTCGGGCGCCGACGTGGCGCTGGGGATCAGGCCGGACGCGGATGCTGCTCCGCCCTGGACTGCCGACCTGATGCTCGACGACCTGGCCGGAGCGTGGCGGGTGCTGCACGCGCTACCGGCGGCCAGGAGGGCGAGCCAGCAGGGCATCGCGATCTCGGTGGGCGCATCGGCGCTGGGCGCGTTGTTCATGGTGCCCGGGGTGCGCCGGTTGCGCGGGCCCGGCCCGGTGACCGTCGGCGCGGTCGCGGGGCTGCTGTCGGGATACCTGTTGGCGCTCGGCACGATTCGCACGCCCGTACCCAGGCCGGCGCCGGCGTTCGAGTGGCACGCGATGTCGGCCGAGCGGGCCCGCGAAGTGCTGGCGGCGCTGCGCGACCCCGGAGAACCCTCGGCCGCAACGGATTCCGCACAAGACGGCGCGGGGTTGCCCGCCGCCGCGTGGGAGTTCGCCAGGGCCGCCGTCGCCGAGTTGACCGGCGACCCGTTGACGCCAATCCTCGGATTGTGTTCGGCGGCCACCGCGGTGCTGGGGTCACCGACCGACGCGGTGCTGGTCGGCACCGTGCTGACCGGGAACGCGCTGCTCTCGACGGCCCAACAGCTTCGCGCCGAGAACCGGCTGAACCGCCTGCTCGCTCAGCAGACCCCGCCGGCCCGCGTCCTCACCCAGGGGCCCGACGCCCCACGCGGCTACCGCGAAGTCGTCGTCGAACAGCTGCGGCCAGGCGACGTGATCGAGGTACGCAGCGACGAGGTGGTGCCCGCCGACGCACGGGTCATCGAGGCACACGACCTCGAGGTCGACGAATCGTCGCTGACCGGTGAATCCCTGTCAGTCCAGAAGCAGGTCGAGCCCACGCCCGGGGCCGAACTGGCCGAGCGCCGCTGCATGATCTACGCCGGAACCACCGTGGTGGCCGGCACCGCGGTCGCGCTGGTCACCGCCGTCGGGGCCGACACCCAGAGCCGCCGCGCGGCCGAACTGGCGTCCGGTGAACTGCCGACGGTCGGCCTGCACCATCAACTCAGCCACCTGATGAGCCGCGCGTTCCCGTTCAGCGCGGGCGGCGGCGTCCTGGTCGGCGCGCTCGGCCTGCTGCGCGCCGGCGGTCTGCGCCAAGCCCTCGGCAGCGCCATCGCGGTCGCCGTGGCGGCCGTCCCCGAGGGCATGCCACTGATGGCCACCCTCGCCCAATCCGCGTCGGCCCAGCGGCTGGGCGAATGCGGGGCGCTGGTGCGGGTCCCGCGCGCGGCCGAGGCGCTCGGTCGCGTCGAGGTGGTCTGCTTCGACAAGACCGGAACGCTGAGCGAGAACCGTCTTCGCGTCGCCGAGGTGCACCCGGTGGCGGGCCATTCCCACGATGACATCCTGCGGTGCGCCGCCCAGGCCGCGCCGGCGGACGATGGCAATCCCCACGTCCATGCCACCGACGAAGCCATCATCAAGGCGGCGGAGGCGGTGGCGGGGTCCGGTTCACGACCCGAGCCCGACGCGCACCTGCCGTTCCGGTCCGGCAGGGCGTTCTCGGCCTCGGTGACGGGCACGCAGTTGACCATCAAGGGCGCACCGGAAGTGGTCTTGGCGGCGTGCCGGCAAGCGGGCCCGGAGGCGGAGGACGCGGTGACGGCCCTGACGACGGCCGGGCTGCGAACGATTGCGGTGGCCCAACGCCGCCTGACCGCGGCGCAGGCGCGATCGTTGCGGAAGGACCCCGACAGCATCACCGGATTGTGCGAGACGGGATTGACGCTCACCGGATTCCTGGGCCTGTCGGACACGCCTCGCCCCCAGGCGCCACGGTTGCTGGCGGACCTGGCCAAGCGGGGCGTGGCAATCCGGCTGATCACCGGCGACCACCCCGTCACCGCCACGGCCATCGCCCGCGAACTGGGGGTCGCGGTGAGCGCCGACCAGGCGATCACGGGGTCCGAATGGAACGCGCTGTCGCGCCACGATCAGCAGCGCGCGGTCTCCGAGCGGGTGATCTTCGCCAGGATGTCACCGGAGAACAAGGTGCAGGTCGTCCAGACGCTCGAGCGCGCCGGGCGGGTGTGCGCCATGGTCGGCGACGGCGCCAACGACGCCGCGGCGATCCGGGCCGCAAGCGTCGGCGTCGGTGTGGTCGCCCGCGGCAGCGACTCCGCCCACACGACCGCCGACCTCGTCCTGACCGACGGGCGCATCGAGACGCTGGTGGCCGCCATCGACGAGGGACGCCGACTGTGGCGCGGCGTCCAGGCGGCCGTGGCCGGCCTGCTAGGCGGCAACGCCGGCGAGGTGATTTTCTCGGTCCTCGGGACGGCCCTCACCGGCACTTCGCCGCTGAACACCAGGCAGCTGCTGCTGATCAACATGCTCACCGACGCGTTGCCCGCGACCGCGGTCGCCGTCAGCACGCCCGCCGGGCCGGTGCAACGAGTCGGCCGCGGCATCGACGAACGCGCGCTTCGGCGAACCGTTGTCGCGCGGGGGACGCTCACCGCCACCGCCGCCACGACGGCCTGGGTGATGGCGTCGGTCACCGGCCTGCCCCAGCGCGCCTCCACCGTCGCGCTGATCTCGTTGGTCGCCGTCGAGCTTGGTCAGACCGTGGTCGACTCGCACGCGCCCCTGGTGCTCCTCACCGCAGCCGGCTCGTTCGCCGCATTCACCGCGATGATCAGCACCCCGGGGATCAGCCAACTGCTGGGCTGCACACCGGTCGGTCCGGTGGGCTGGGCGCAGGGGCTGGGCACCGCGGCGGCCGCCGTGCTCGCCGTCGCCGCCACGAATCGGTTGCGGCCGGGTCGCGGGGACGAGGAGTCACCACTGACCGATGACCCGGAACTCGCCGAGCCCGCCCAGTCCGCCCCACCAGCACCGCGGCACAACGCATCCCGGGCGCCGCATACCGCGGTCCTCGCGGCTCCCGCCAAGGCCGCCCGTGCACTGAAGTTGGTGGACCGACACCAGCATCGGATTTCGGCGGAGGCCGTCACCGATAGCCCGTGAGTCCATCAGTCGTGGGCACCGCGCGGCTTGATGAACACACCTTCCGCGCCGACCGTGAGCCCTTGGCTATCGGTGATCTGCCCCTTCGCGAAGGTCTTCACGCCCTCGACGCGCTCGACCCACGCTTCTGCCCGCACCAGACCCAACGGGGTCCCCCGCACATAGCGCAGCGTGAGCGTGCCGGTGTAGGCCGGTCGGCCGGGTTCGTGCGCGGTCGCGCCCAGGACGTGGTCGAGGACCAACGCGCACACTCCGCCATGGACATGTCCCGGAGGTCCTTCGTAGGCGGCGCCGAGGGTGATCTCGGTCCACACGGCGCCACCGGCGTCGCGGTGAATCACCAGCGGAGGTGCGATCGGGTTGCGTACGCCGATCACGACGTTGCCGGAAGCCACGGGTTGGCCGTCGAACGGATGGCGAACACCGAACGATCCCGGCATCAGGCTTTCGCTCAATTGCTCTATCGCGCAATCGATGTGCGTCTTCGCGGCCGCAACGGTACCGGTGTCGGCCTCGGTGCGGATGGTCGCGTCGATCAGCCGGCGAACGGACTGGGTGAGCGCTTCATACGCCGGTGCGCCGCTGTCATCGTTGCCCTTCATCCCTGCCAGCCCTTGCTGCGCGAAGCGTGCGGTTTTGGCGAGCACGGATGATCGCGCCACCCCCACGAGCATGGAGACCGCTCATCCGGTCCGCCGCTCATGTCGCCTTCTGCGAGAGGCCGGCGTCCACGACGAGCTGCGTGCCCGTGATGTAGCGGGCCTCCTCGGAGGCCAGGAACACCGCCACATTGGCGATGTCGACGGGCTCTACCCACGGCACCGGCAGCAGGTTGCGCGCCCGCAGCACTTCCGCGGCGTCCGCGGCGGTCGGGTTTTCGAGATCCGGGCGTAAGCGCCGAAACATCTTGTCGTTGAGCACCATCGGAGTCGCGACCGGCCCGGGATGAACAGTGTTGACCCGGATGCTCGACGGCCCGAGCTCGTTCGCCAGGGTGCGCGCCAAACCCACCACCGCGTGTTTGCTCGCCGTGTAATGCGCGGTATTGGGCGTCCCGCGAAGACCATTGGTCGAACTGATGATCACGATGGCGCCGCCTTCGCCCATGTGCGGTACACCGGCCTTGACCGTGTGCCATACGCCGGTCAGGTTGATGTCGAGCGTGCGCTGCCAGTCCCGGGGGTCGAGTTCCCATGTCCGGCCACCGGCAAGGTGAATTCCGGCATTCGCGACGACGATGTCGAGGCGTCCCAGTCCCGCGACGCCGTTGGCTACGGCGCCCGTTACAGCCTCCAAATGACTCACGTCGGCAACACCCGTCACGCAGCGTCGCCCGCGGTTTTCGACATCCCTTGCGGTGTCAAGCAACTCGTCGCTCGCCGCGGTGGCATCGAGCGCGATCACATCTGCGCCCTCGTCGGCGAAGCGTTGACAATGCACCCGTCCCGTGCCCCTGGCCGCGCCGGTGACCAGCACTACCTTGCCAAGCAGTCTCTTCATCGCGGCATCTTAACCAGATCGAAGCCCGGGTAACCGGCCTTAGCCACCTCGTCGCAGATGTCGTTATATGTTGCGAAGCCACCGACGAACAACATGAATCCCTTTGGCTTTCCGGGCACGTTGGCGCCCATGTACCAGGACTCCGCCTTGGTGAACAGCGTGGCCTCGGCGAGGCGGGCGCATTCGGCCCCCCAGCCGTCGACGGCATCGCGGGTCGCCTCGATCGCGGCCAACCCGTGGCCATCGAGGTAGACAATGGTTGCGGCGATCCAATTCACCTGCGCCTCGGCGTGCAGCACCATGTTCGCCAGCACGGCGGGCGCCCCGGGACCGGAGATCAGGAACAGGTTGGGAAATCCGTCGACGCTCAGCCCCAGGTAGGTGCGCGGCCCCTGTGCCCAGTCGTCCCGCAACCGACGACCGCCGCGTCCGATGATGTCGATCTTGGCCAGCGCACCGGTGAGAGCGTCGAAACCCGTTGCCAGCACGATCATGTCGACGTCGTAGTGCGCGTCGACGGTTCTGATCCCAGCGGTGTCCACGCATTCGATCGGTGTGTCGCGGACACTGATGAGTGACACGTTCGGCCGGTTGAAGGTGCTGAAGTAGTTGCTGTCGGTGCAGATCCGTTTCGTGCCGATCGGGTGATCGTTGGGGATAAGCAAGTCCGCCAGCGCGGGGTCGTCGATGACCGCGCGCACCTTCTCCTCGTAGAACTTTCGGGCCTCGTCGTTGGCGGTCAAGTCGGTCATCTGGTCGGGGAACGTCTTCGAGAACAGCACACCGCCCAGCTGCCAACGCTTGTCGAACGCCACCCGACGTTCCTCCGGCGTGAATTCCATCGTCGGCTTCGGCGCCGTGATGTGTGGTGACCCGCCGCTGCTGCGCCACGAGAGCCGCCGCCGTTCTGCGTAGTTCGCCTTGATGTCATCGAGTTCCCGTTCGCTCAACGGCTTGTTGCCGGCCGGGACACTGTAGTTGGGCGTGCGCTGGAAGACAAAGAGATGCTTGGCGTGTTCGGCGATGATCGGAATCGATTGAATGCCAGACGAACCGGTGCCGATAACGGCGACCCGCTTTCCGGTGAAATCGACGGGATGCTGTGGCCACGCGGCGGTGTGATAGATCTCGCCCGCGAACGAATCGAGGCCGTGGAAGTTCGGGGTCAACGCGGCTGACAGCGGACCGGTCGCCATCAGGCAGAACCGGGCGGACAGCACGTCATCGCCGTCGGTGGTGACCAGCCAGCGCAGCGTAGTTTCGTCGAGCGCCGCGGACACGACGCGGGCGCGGAATGTGATGTCGCGGCGCAGGTCGAGATTGTCGGCCACCCAGTTCAGGTAGGCGAGAATCTCCGCCTGGGTGGCGTACTTCTCGGTCCAGTTCCACTCTTGCTGCAGTTCATCGGAGAACGAATAGCAGTAATCGACGCTTTCGACGTCACAGCGCGCCCCCGGGTATCGGTTGTAGTACCAGGTGCCTCCCAGCTCTGGCGCCGCCTCCAGGACCCGCACGGACAATCCCTGACTGCGGAGCTTGTGCAGGGCGTAGAGGCCGGCGAACCCGGCGCCGACCACGACAACGTCGACCAGCTCCGCGCTATTCACAGGCGCCGACGGTATGTCCTGCCACCTCGACCGCCGGGGCCGGATCCCGGTGACCGGACACTGCGGTGACGTTGTCCCGGCCATCGGCCGCTCGTCGGCGCGCACGGCAACCTGGAGCCGGCTGGACGGCCCGGTTCCCATGTGCAGACCCGGCCGGTGAGCGGCGCATCGTCAGTTGAATTCTGAGCGCTTTTGCTTCCGCTCATCGGGAACGGCTTCGGCTGCGGCACGAACTGCGGTAGACCATTACTAAGCCTCCAGACGTAAGGACACCAACATGAGCGAACGGGTACTCGACCGGGTCGTGGCGATGGCGGATCAGTTGCGCGACCAGGCCCCCGAGGCCGAGCGGATCGGCCGACTCACCGACGACACGGTCAAGCTGATGAAGGGCGCCGGCCTGATCCGGCTACTGCAGACCAAGCAGTACCAAGGGTTCGAGGTCCACCCCCGCGAGTTCGCCGAGACGACGATGGCGACCGCGGCGCTGGACCCGGCGGCCGGCTGGATCGTCGGCGTTGTCGGTGTGCACCCCTATCAGTTGGCGTACGCCGACCCGAAGGTCGCGGCCGAAATCTGGGCCGACGACGTCGACACGTGGATGGCCTCGCCGTACGCACCGCAGGGGGTGGCCAAGCCCGTCGACGGTGGCTACATCTTCAACGGCCGCTGGCAGTTCAGCTCGGGCACCGACCACTGTGACTGGATCATCCTGGGCGCGATGCTGGGCGACGACAAGGGCATTCCCATCATGCCGCCGCAGATGCTGCACATGATCCTGCCGCGCAGGGACTACGAGATCGTCGAGGACTCGTGGAACGTGGTGGGGCTGCGCGGAACCGGCTCCAAGGACGTCATCGTCAAGGATGCGTTCGTCCCGTCCTACCGGACGATGGACGCGACGAAGGTGATGGACGGCACCGCCCAGCGCGAGGCCGGCATGACCGAACCGCTCTATCTGATGCCGTGGTCGACGATGTTCCCGCTGGGCATCTCGGCGGCCACGATCGGCATCGCCGAAGGGGCCCTGGCCGCGCACCTGGATTACCAGCGCGAGCGCGTCGGCGCCACCGGAACCGCGATCAAGGACGACCCCTACGTCATGTTCGCCATCGGCGAGGCGGCCGCGGACATCAACGCCGCCCGCCAGGAACTCCTGGCCAACGCCGACCGCATCTACGACATGGTCGCCGCGGGCAAGGAGGTGTCGTTCGCCGACCGCGCGGCCGGTCGGCGCACCCAGATCCGCGCGGTGTGGCGCGCGGTGGCCGCGGTCGACGAGATCTTCGCCCGCTCGGGCGGCAACGCGGCCCGGATGGACAAGCCGCTGCAACGGTATTGGCGCGACATGCACGTCGGCCAGCTGCACGCCATCCACATGCCGGGCACCACCTATCACGCGTCGGCGCTGAGTTCGTTGGGTATCGATCCGCCCGAGGGCCCCCTGCGGGCTTTGATCTAGGAGAGCACGTTGACCGATCTGAAAAGCCTGGGCTACATCACGATTTCAACGAACGACATCGACCGCTGGCGGCAATTCGCCTTCGGGGTACTGGGTTTCGCCGAGGGCTCCCCTAGTTTTAGAGGCCCCGACCCCGAGGCGCTGTACCTGCGGATGGACGAGCGCGCCGCCAGGCTCATCGTGGTGCCCGGTGAGACCGACCGGGTGCTGACGATCGGCTGGGAGGTGCGTGACCGCCCGGGGCTGCAACGGGTCAAGGCGACCCTGGACGCCGCCGGGACCCCGTTCAAGCAGCTGTCCACCGACGAGGCCGAGGCCCGCCGCGTGGAAGAGGTCATTACCTTCGAGGACCCCGCCGGCACCACCCTCGAGGTGTTCCATGGTGCGGTGCTCGACCACAGCCCCGTCGTCACCCCGTTCGGCGCGAAATTCGTCACCGGCGACCAGGGCATGGGCCACGTCGTGGTGCCGGCGATGGACCCGAACGGGCTGTTCGACTTCTACACCGAGGTGCTCGGTTTCCGCGCCCGCGGCGCGTTCCGTGTGCCGCTGCCGAAAGAGTTTGGGCCCGTGCGGGTTCGCTTCCTGGGCATCAACGAACGACACCACAGCCTGGCGATCGTGCCGGCCGCACATCAGCGCGACCCGCGCCTGGTGCACATCATGGTGGAGGTCGACAGCCTGGACGCCGTCGGGCAGGCGCTGGACCGGGTGAACGCCGAGGGCTTCCAGTTGTCCTCCACGCTGGGCCGACACACCAACGACAAGATGATCTCGTTCTACGTGCGTGCCCCCGGCGACTGGGACATCGAGTTCGGCACCGACGGCATGCGTGTCGACGAAAGATATTACACCGCAGAGGAAATCACCGCCGACAGCTACTGGGGTCATCAGTGGATCGGCGAAATGCCCGCGGCCATGCGGTTATGACGCCGGATACCGATGTCACGCCGGTCCCGGCCGCGTCGATCACGGCGTGGGATGACGAGGCCGACGTGGTCATCGCGGGCTACGGGGTGGCCGGTGCCGCCGCGGCGGTAGAGGCGGCGCGCGCCGGCGCCGACGTGCTGGTGTTGGAACGCACCGGGTCGTGGGGCGGGGCGGCGGCAATGGCCGGCGGGTTCATCTACCTCGGGGGCGGTACGCCCTTGCAAAAGGCCTGCGGTTTCGACGATTCCGTCGACAACATGGCCGCGTTCCTCAACGTGGCGATGGGGCCCGGCGCCGATGAGAACCGGATCGCCGACTATTGCGCCGGCAGCGTGGCCCACTACGACTGGCTGGTCGGCTGCGGCGTGCCGTTCAAGGCCGAGTTCTTCTCCGAGCCCGGCTGGGAACCGATGGGCGACCAGGGCCTGATGTACAGCGGCGGCGAAAACGCCTACCCGTTCAACACGATCGCCTCCCCCGCCCCGCGCGGACACGTCCCGCAGATGTCCAACAAGAAACAGGGCGAAGCCAGCGCGGGCTACATGCTGATGAAGCCACTCGTCGAAACCGCCACCGCCGCCGGCGCGCGTGCGATCTACGACGTGCGGGTGCAACGCCTCGTCGTCGAAGCCGACGGCCGGGTGGTCGGGATTCGCGGGCGCCGGTACGGCAGCGAAATTTCGGTCCGGGCGCGGCGCGGGGTGGTCCTGGCCATGGGCAGCTTCGCCTACAACGACGCGATGGTGGCACGCTATGCCCCGCGGATCGCCGGCCGCCCGGCCGCCTCGATCGAGCAGCACGACGGCCAGGCGATCCGGATGGCGCAGGCGCTGGGCGCCGATTTGGCGCACATGGACGCCACCGAGGTCGCCATCTTCATCGACCCCCAGCAACTGGTGCGCGGCATCCTGGTCAACAGCCGCGGCCAGCGCTACGTCGCCGAGGACACCTACCCGGGCCGCATCGGCCAGCTCACCCTCTACCAGCAGGACAACATCGCTTACCTGATCATCGACGACGACGCCCAACAAGAGGCGATGGCGTCGTGGTCCCCGAAATTCATGCTGCGCCCGGCGACCTGGGTGGCCGATAGCGTCGCCGACCTGGAACGCGACATGGGCCTGGCGCCGGGATCCCTGCAGGCGACCGTCGCCGCCTACAACGAGGCCGCCGCCCGCGGCGAGGACCCGCTGCTGCACAAGAAGCCGGAGTGGTTGAAGCCCATCGGTTCCCCGATCGGCGCCATCGACTTACGGGAGAACACCGGCGGTTTCACCCTGGGCGGCCTGGCCACCACGCTCGACGCCGAGGTGCTCCACGTCAGCGGAGAAACCATCCCCGGCCTCTTCGCCGCCGGCCGCTGCACCGCCGGCCTGGCCGCGTGGGGTTACGCCAGCGGTGTCTCGCTCGGTGACGGCAGCTTCTACGGCCGGCGCGCGGGCCGGTCCGCGACCAAGGGCTGAGCCCGGCCGCATCCTTCATCGCCGCAACCACAGAGCCGCCAAGCCCGGGTCCGTTATGCGTGACAACCGCCACACCAGTGTGCTAGGAATATATTCCTAATAGGAATATATCGGTCAGGCACATTTGGAGAATCGATGTCAGGTATCGCTGAACCCGCCACCCCCACGGCCGTCATCGACCGCATATCGCTGGTTCTCGACGCCTTCGAGGGTCCGGGGCGGCTCACCTTGGCGCAGATCGTCAGGCGTACCGGCCTGCCGCGCTCGTCGGCGCATCGGATGCTCGAACGCCTGGTGCAGCTGCGCTGGCTGCGCCGCAGCGGCCGCGATTACGAGTTGGGGATGCGCCTCGTCGAACTAGGATCGCTCGCCGTGCATCAGGACCGGCTGGTGCGGGCGGCCGGCCCGTTGCTGGGTGAATTGCACCGCGCCACGGGCCTTGTCGTGCACCTGGCCGTGCTTGAGGGCCCGGACGTTGTGTACCTGGACAAGATCGGCGACCAGAGAATTCCCACCCGGGTGGGCGGTCGCCAACCCGCCCACTGCACCGCGGTCGGCAAGGCGATCCTCGCCTATCGCGATGAGGATGCCGACATCGATCTGCGGGTTCGGAAGACGAGATACTCGATCTCCAGCGGCGCCCAGTTGGCCGTTGAACTGGCAAAGGTGCGCGCGCATGGCGTCGCCTTCGAGCGCGAGGAGTCGCTGCTCGGATTCGGTTGCGTCGCGGCGCCGATCGGGGCGCCGGGCGAGGCGGTAGCCGCGGTGTCGGTGTGCGGTCCGATGAACCGCATGACGTTCGACCAGCGGTTGACGGCCCCGGTGCGGATGACCGCGATGGGCATCTGGCGCAACGTCGAGGACGGCCCGCAGCGCGTCGCTCCAACCCTGCAGCCGCTGCGCCCGCTGCGTCCCGCAGGTCCGCCGTCGCGTCCCGCCCTTCAGTACGCGTGAACGCGTGCACATGTCGGACGGCCACGTCTTCGTGATCGACCGGGTGGTTACCCGGCCCGGCTGCGCCCGGCGGTTCGTCGACGCCTACCTCGCCGAGTACGCCCCTGGCGCGCGGGAGCGCGGGATGACGTTGCGCGATGTTCTGGTCAGCCCGCCGATCTGGTTCGATGACGACACCAACACCGTGACGATCACCTGGACGCTGCCCGACGTGCGGGCGTGGTGGGAGATGACGTGGAAGGGCAGGCCGGACCCGGCCCTCGGCCAATGGTGGTCGCGGATCGGCGAGTTCGTGCAGGAGCGGTCGCGCTCCTTCGCGGCGAGCGCCGATGATGTCGACGATCTCTGCGATGTATAGCGTCACAAGGTTGCTCGACATCGTCGAGGACGACCGCGACCGACTGCTCGACGAGATGCGTGCCGCCGCGGCCGACAGCGGCGCTGTGCGGTGGGTGGTGGCGCCGACGCTGCCGGGCGCGCGCAACGGCGGTGACGTCCTGGTCCACCTGCGGTTCGGCACACCTGCCCAATGGGACTGTGCGGCACCGATCTTCGATGCCTTGATGTCCGACTCGGCGGTTACCCGCGTCAACGGCGCGAACTACTCGGGTCGGCCCGTCGGATCCGGCGAGCCGAGGGGCACGGTGTACCGGACGCTGTTGCTTCGCGTTGCACCCCAGGCCGCGCCGGACACAGTCGCACGTTTCGAGCACGAACTGTCATCGATGGCGCGCTATGTCTCGTCCATCCGCGCATGGCAACTGAGCCGGGTCTCCGAGGGCGTCGGCACCTCCGCCTGGACCCATGTGTTCGAGCAAGAGTTCTCCGACGTCGACGGACTGCTGGGACCCTATTTGATGCATCCGATCCACTGGGCCGTCGTGGACCGCTGGTTCGACCCGGAGTGTCCCGACGTCATCATCCACGACCGCGTCTGCCACAGCTTCTGCGCCTGCCACGACCCGGTTCTCGGCTGACGGGCGGGCGTCGTGGACGCGGCGAGCTAAAGCCCCGCGTCCCGGATATTAGGGTTGGCCGTCGGAGGTGGCGGCAGCGGCGGCAGTACCGCGGTTCCATCCAGGCTGTGCACCGGTAGGTGCTGCGACCACGGAAAGTGCAGGCTGAACGCGACGAGCCCGGTGCGCTCAGCGGCGGGCAGGTGACACATCGCCAGCACAGTCTCGGCGAGGTATTCCACCGGCTCGGTCGGGAAGCCATTCGGAATGAGCTGGGCCGCACCGGGAGTGCGAACGGCCGTCGACGGGCCTACGCAGTTCACCGCGATGTTGGCATCGAGTAATTCGGCGGCGACGCCCTGGGTGAAGCGATGCAGCGCGGCCTTGCAGGACGCGTAGATCACGTCGCCCGCGGTCTTGTTGTAGTCGCGATACGGCCGTACCGGTGCGACCCCGGTCACCGAGCCGATGTTGACGATCCAGCCCGCTCCCTGCTTGCGCATCTGCGCCACAGCCGCTTTCGTCAAGACGAACGGCGTGCGCAGGTAGTGTTCCACCGTGCGGTCGAACGTATCCAGGCTCATGTCCTGGACCAGGGAGTAGTCCGCGAAACCCGCGTTGTTGACCAGGATGTCGATGCGGCCGGTGCGATCGAGCACCGCGTCGATCAGCCCGTCGCGCTGCGCGGCATCCTCGAGATCCGCCGCGACGGCGAATGCCTGCCCGCCGGCGGCCTCGATCAACCCGACCGTCTCGCCGACGGTGCCGGGAAGCGTGCTGGCCGCCCCGCCGCGGACGGACGCCGACGCGGCGTGCGAGCGGGCCGTGACTGCCACGGTGGCGCCTTCCGCAGCCAAGCGCCGGGCGATCGCCCGGCCGATCCCGCGGCTGCTGCCGGTGACCAAAGCCGTCCTCCCGGAGAGCAACTCGCTCATCGCAACTCGAAATCGCCCTCGACCGGTGCACGGTGATCACGCCATACGTCGAGCAGCCTGTATGGGAAGGCCGTCACGATCCGTCCGCCGCCCGAACGGTAGTACGTGTGCGCGGACGGGGTGTGGCACCACACCGTGCCCTGCATGGTCGCGTCGATGTCGGCGACGTAGTCGTCGTATGCGCGCTGCGTGACTTCGATCGTCGACGCCGCTCGCAGCGCCATGAGCTGCAGGCATTCCATGACGTAGTGCACCATCACCTCGACGCCGAAATTGTGGCCCGCGCCGTGTCCCGGGCTGTAATTGGGCGCCGACGAGATGAACAAGTTCGGGAACCCGGGGACGGTCCCACCGCGGTACGCCCGCGGTCGGTTGCCCCACTCGTCGGCCAGCTTCTTGCCGTCTCGCCCTTGAATGTCCATGGTCGACAGGAAATCCAGATGGTAACCGGTCGCGTAGACGATGACGTCCAGGTCGATCTGCCGGCCGTCGGACGTCACGATGCCCGCCTCGTTGACTCGGGCCGGCTCGCTCGGTTCGACGTCGACGTGCTCGCGGGCCAGCGCCGCATAGTATCCGCCGGGATCGCGGATGATCCGCTTGCCGTACGGCGCGAAGTCCGGCGTGACCTTCCGCGCCAGTTCGCTGCCGGCGCCGAAGACGTCGTCGATGTACTTCAGGCACATCTGCAGCAGCGCGTCGTTGGCCGGCGAAATGGACAGATGGCCACGCGCCCATTCGGCGTCGTACAAGATCACCGGGTAGTTGTTGTCGGCGGTTCCCCAATAGGATTTGAGCCGAATCCAATTGGCGTAGAACGGTAATCGGGTACCCAGCCATCGCTGATAGTCGGGCACGTCATCGGTGAGCCGCCGCCGCGGCGCCACCCAGTGCGGCTGGCGCTGGAACACCGTCAGGTGCGACACCTGGTCGACGCACGCGTCGACGATCTGCACCGCTGTGCACCCCGCACCGATGATGGCGACCCGCTTGCCGGTCAGATCCAGACCAGGGTCCCACCGCGCCGAATGGACTTCGACTCCCGAGAAAGTCCCCCGTCCATCCAGTTGCGGCCAGCGGGGCCGGTTCAGGTAGCCGGCGGCCGGGATCACCACATTGGCGTAACTGATCTCACGGGCGCCGCCGGGGCCCAGCGCACGGATCTGCCACTGACGGCGCTCGTCGTCCCAGCGGAGGGCTTCGACTTCGGTACCGAAGCGGGTGCGTTGCCGCAGTTCGTATTTGTCGGCCACCGACACGAGATAGGACTGATACTCCGCCCCCATCGGGTAATAACTCGACCAGTCGCCGTTGATGTCGCGCGACAACGAGTAATACGCCGAAGGGGTGTCCACACCGATTCCGGGATAGGTTGTGGTGTACCAGGTCCCGCCTACCTCGTCGTGACGGTCGAAGATCTGGTAGTCCACGCCGGCGTCGGCCAACTCCAATGCGGCGGTCAATCCCGCGATACCGGCGCCGATGATCGCCACCCGGAAGTCGTCGGGGAGCTTCGCGGTGCGTGGCAACACCGGCTGCGGCGGCTGGAATCCGCCCTGCTCCAACAGCAGCGGGATGTACTCGGGGTCGATCGTCCCGCCGAGTGCGACCGGCGCGATGCGCGCGAACAGGTCGGGGTCGTCGGCACGGGCGGCGTGACGAGACCGGGGTATCTGCAGCGCGCTGACCACGGCCTCGACGATGGCCGCCCTCGTCACCGGATCGGTAGCGCCCGCCTGCTCCGGCGGGTCGGGCACGTGGGTGATCTTCGGCGCGAAGCGGTCGACCACCCCGGCGTCACCGGTGAGTTGCGCCAGCACCGCGACGAGCACGCCGGGGTCGGCCCGGGCCAGGTTGGCCCGCAGTTCGTCGCGATCATCGCCCACCCGCCCGGTGCGGTCGGCCCTCGCGGTTGCGCCAGTGCTCATGACGCCGAGTATCGCCGCCGCCCACCGCTACCGGGCGGCCCTTGTCTACTCAGCGGGACACCGGCGACAAGCCGTCGAGTATCGGCGCCTACGGTGGCGCGCATGCAGTCGGGCGACCTTGACGTCACCATCACGCGCGCGCGCAGCCACGCGCTCGGCGATATCCCCCGCCGGCCGGCGCGCAGGCACCCGGACAAGATCGCGATTGTCGACGGTGACGTCGTGCTGAGTTTCGCCGAGCTCGAGAACCTGGTGGACCGTGCGGCCGCGGCCTTGGCCGACAACGGTTTCAGAGCCGGCGACCGGCTGGCGCTCTTGTCCCACAACTGCTGGCAATACGCCGTACTGGTATTCGCCACCGCGCGGGCGGGGGTTGTCCTCGTCCCGGTCAACTTCATGCTCACCGCCGAGGAGGTCTCCTACATCCTCGGCCATAGTGGCGCACGAGGATTCATCGTCGAAGCGGCCTTGACCCCCACCGCTGACCGGGCCATGCGACTGGGTGGATCGGTGGCTACGAAGGCGGTGCTGTTGCCGCCCGGGCAGTCCGCCGCGCGTGGCTGGCCCGACTTCGCCGAGTGGCTGAGCACCACCTCGACGGCCCCACGCCCCCACATCGACGACGACCAACTGGTGCGCCTGATGTACACCAGCGGCACCGAATCGCGACCCAAGGGCGCCATGCACACCAGCCGAAGCCTGATGTGGAACTACATCAGCACGATCCTGGCCGGCGACAAGTCCGCCGACGATGTCGAGATCCATTCCCTGCCGCTCTACCACTGCGCACAGCTCGACAACTTCCTGGCCACCGATGTCTATCTCGGCGCCACCAGCATCATCCTGCCGCGGCCGGATCCCGAACTCGTCCTGCGCACTATCGAGCGCTACGCCGTCACCAACTATTTCGCCCCACCGACGGTCTGGATCTCGTTGCTGCGATCACCCGTCTTCGACACCGTCGACCTGTCCAGCCTGCGCAAAGGGTATTACGGCGCCTCGGCGATGCCGGTTGAGATCCTCAGCGAGATTCGGGAGCGCCTGCCGCGCCTGAGGTTGTGGAACTTCTACGGCCAGACCGAAATGGCGCCGCTGGCCTCCGCGCTCGCCCCCGACGAACAGGACGCACACGCAGGTTCGGCGGGGCGTCCGGTCGCCAACGTGGAGACGGCGATCCTGGATGACAACGGCGCCCCGCTTGCCGCGGGCGTCGTCGGTGAAATCGCCCACCGCAGCCCGCATTTGATGCTGGGCTACCTGGACGACCCGCAGAAGACAGCCGAGGCCTTCCGGGGCGGCTGGTTCCACTCCGGCGACCTCGGCTACTACGACGAGAACGGGCTGCTGCATGTCGTGGACCGCAAGAAGGACATGATCAAGACCGGCGGGGAAAACGTCGCAAGCCGGGAAGTCGAAGAAGTCATCTACCGCCACAGCGGCGTCGAAGAAGCCGCCGTGTTCGGGCTGGCCCACCCCGTTTGGGTCGAGGCCGTCGTCGCCGCGGTGGTGCTGCGCGACGGCGTCAACCTCGCCGAGGGCGACATACTCCCGCACTGCCGCGCGCACCTGGCGGGGTTCAAGACGCCCAAGCGAATTTTCTTCGTCGATTCGCTACCGAAGAACCCCAGCGGCAAGCTGTTGAAACGGATGCTGCGCGAGCGATTCAGCTCGGGATCAGCTGAGCGGTGAAACGCACAGGGTGGAAGATACGGTGATGGCGTTCACCCGGTTGGTGCCCCCTAACTCGATCGACCCGGTGTCGACGCAGGGCCTTCGCGACGAGGTGCGGCAGTTCCTCGACGACCAGCGGGCGGCCGGGGCGTTCACCCCGTCGGTGGACGCCTGGCTGTCGGGATGGGACGAGAACTTCACCGCCGCGCTCGCGGCGCGCGGCTGGTTGGGAATGACGGTGCCCGTCGAATACGGCGGCCACGGGCGTTCGTTCCTGGAGCGGTTCGCCGTCACCGAGGAGTTGCTCGCCGCCGGCGCCCCCGTCGCCGCGCACTGGATCGCCGACCGGCAGATCGTGCCGTCGTTGCTGAAATACGGCACGGAGTCGCAAAAGCTGAGTTTCCTGCCGCGGATCGTGCGCGGCGAGTGCTTCTTCGCGATCGGCATGAGCGAACCGGAGTCCGGCTCCGACCTGGCCGGCGTGCGCACCAGGGCGCGGCGCGTCGACGGAGGCTGGTCGCTGACCGGCACCAAGGTTTGGACGTCGGGCGCACACCTCGCGCACGCGTTCATCGTGCTCGCCCGCACAACGCCACCGGATCCAGAGCACCGGCATGCCGGGTTGAGCCAATTCATCGTCGACCTGCGCGGGCCCGGCGTCGAAGTGCGCCCGATCGTCTCGATGAACGGCGCCCACCACTTCAACGAGGTGATACTCGATGAGGCGTTCGTCCCCGACGACATGGTGTTCGGCGCAATCGGCGACGGCTGGCGGCAGGTGACTTCCGAGCTGAGCTTCGAGCGCAGCGGACCCGAGCGGTACCTGTCGACCTTCGTCCTGCTGGCCGCCTGCGCCGACCGGATGGCGGCGAACGCCATTCCCCGCAACGCGGATCTGGGGAGGCTCGTTGCGCGGGTCACCGGCCTGCACCACATGTCCACCGCGGTGGCCGGCGCGTTGGAACGGCGCGAGCCGGCCGACATCCCCGCCGCCCTGGTAAAGGTGCTCGGCACCAGCACCGAAGGCGACATCGCCGAGTTTGCCGACCTGCAGGACTCCCCCGATCGGATCTTCGCGGACTTGGTGCGTGCCGCCGTGGACCAGCGGCGCGGGTTTACCCTGCGCGGCGGCACCAACGAGGTGCTTCGCGGAGTCATCGCCCGCGGATTGGGGCTGCGGTGAGCGCCCGGCCGTCCGTCGACGAAGCGTTGGCCGACATGATGGGTGCCGTCTTTGCCGGTCACCGCGAAAAGCTCGCGGGCGCAACGCTCGTCGAGCGGGGCTCTGATCTGTGGCGCCAGCTCGCCGAACTCGGTCTTCTGCGCCTCACCGGTGCGGTCGAGCACGGCGGCAGCGGGGCCGGGTGGTACGAGGCGGCCGAACTCCTGAAGGCGTCGGTGCGCAGCGGTATCCGGATCCCACTGGCGGAGCACGACTTGTTGGCATGCTGGCTCCTGGAGGCCAACGGGTCGGCCGCCGACGGCGCGGCGCGGACGGTCTGCGTCGTCGACACGCACGGCGTCGCGACGGAGGTGCCGTGGGCGAGCATGGCCGAACGGGTAGTGGTCGTATGGCGCGCCGACGGACAATATCGCGTCACCGACGTTGCCCCCGAAAGGCTCAGCATCACCCCCGGCGTCAATCTGATCGGTGAGCCACGCGACACCGTGGCTGCCGAGCTCTCCGGCTTACAGGGAAAAACAATCGGCCCGACCCTTCTGCGCCAGCTGCGGCTGAAGTCAGGGTTGGTGCGGGCGATCCAGGTGTGCGCCGCCCTCGACGAGATACTGCAGCTGTGCATCGAGCACGTCAGCTCGCGAACCCAGTTCGGGCGCCCGCTGTCGAAATTCCAGGGCGTTCAGCACCTGGTCTCCGACATTGCCGCCGAGGCCGCGCTCGCCAGGGCCGCAACCGAGGCGGCGTTGACGGCCGGCGTCACGGCGGAGTGGTCGAGCCCGACGCTGGAATTCCTTGTGGCCGCGGCGCGTTCGTGTGCGGGCTACGCGGCATCCGTGGTGGTCAGAAACGCCCACCAAGTGCACGGCGCCATCGGCACCACCCGTGAGCACCGCCTGCATGAATTCACCAGGGCTGCGCTCGCGTGGCGATCGGAGTTCGGTTCGATGCGTTACTGGGACGACGTCGTCACCGACGCCGCAATGCACGCGAGCGCCGGGGGCTTGTGGAGCCTCATTACCGAGTGACACGGACGGTGTTCCACTGATCGGGCGGTCGCGGTGCCGCCGCGGTCACAATGGGGTTTGATTCGATGCCATGAACAACGACGTCACGCTGTCGGAACTGCAGGAGTTCATCGGCGAGTTCTGGTACCACTACGACGAGGCCCACTACGACGAGCTTGCGGTTAGATACGCCCATGACGTGCGCTACGTGACTAGAAGCGATTCGGGCGCAAGCCCTTTCGAGGAACTGATGTCGCCCGAACTCAACGGCCGCGATGCGGTGATGGACTGGCTGTCCGAGCACCGCAAGCAGAGCCCGTACCCACTGCGACACCACGCCACCAACATCCACCGCACCGGGACCGACGGTGCGATCACCCGGGCGCGGTTCTACATCCTCGTCAACCAGATCGCCAACTTCGTGCCGTTCGCGGTGTCCAGCGGGGTCGTCAACGTCGGCGTGCGGCGCGGCGCAGACGGACTGCAATTCACGGAGATGGACGTGGTTCTGGATGCGACGAACTCGGTCCTGCTGGCCGACCTGCATGCCGACAGCACCGCACCGTCATGACCGCCGGCGACGCATTCTCCGGCGGCGTCGCCGTCATCACCGGGGCTGGATCAGGGATCGGTGCCGGTTTGGCGCGGCACGCCCACCGGTTGGGCATGACCGTGGTGCTCGCCGACATCGACGCCGACGGGATCGCAGCGCTGCGCGGCGAACTGCGCGCGGCCGGCGGCACGGCCGTCGACATCGTCTGCGACGTGCGTGATCCCGAGGCGGTGCAGGACCTCGCGGACCGGGTTTATCGGGATTTCGGCGCGGTGCGGCTGCTGGTGAACAACGCGGGGATCGAACAGTTCGGCTATCTGTGGGACACGCCGGTGACGAGTTGGCAGCGCGTCGTCGACGTCAACATCAGCGGAGTCTTCTACGGCGTGCGGGCATTTCTGCCGAAAATGATGTCCGTCGACGAGCAGGCGTGGGTGTGGAACGTTGCGTCGGTCGGCGCCGTCGTGGCAATGCCGTTGCAGACGCCTTACATCGTGAGCAAGCACGCCGTGCTCTCGATGACCGAATGCCTCTGCACCGAGGTTCAATTGGCGGGACACGACCACCACATACATGTGCAGGCGGTGTTGCCCGGACCGGTGGTGTCGAACATCTTCGAATCCGCGGGCGGCGTCGATGCCACGGAGGCCGCCGATGTCGGCGCCGCCGAGACGCATCGCGCGGCCATGCTGGACATCAAAGCGGTGGGGATGGACCCATTGGCGGCCGCCGAGACGCTGTTCCAACAGGCCGCCGAGGACCGATTCTACCTGCTCACCCATCCCCAAGTCGGGGCGGCGATGGCGGAGCGCGCGGAAGTGCTTGCCACGCAACGACCCCCGGCACTGCGCACGGAACGCCGGTTCGGTGCCGACCAGCTCTGAGGCGGGGACCTGCGGACTGGACCCCGATGCCGCCGCTCGCATCGCTTCGTTCGGTGACATCCCACCGATGCGCCAGCGCGGGCTCGCGGCGGTGCGCGCCGCGCTCGAATCCGCGCCACCGCCCGAGTCGATGGCCGAGATGGCCGCCGTCACGGAAGAAGCCATTCCCGGTCCCGCCGGCGACCTCCCGGCACGGGTCTACCGTCCCGACACCGGGAGCGCCGGACCCGTGCTGGTGTATTTGCACGGCGGCGGGCTCGTGATGGGGTCGAACCGCTCGTTCGAGCCCCTGGCCCGTGAGCTGGCTGCGGCGTCGGCGGCCACCGTCGTAGCGGTCGACTACCGCCTGGCCCCGGAGTGGCCGCCGCCCGCGCAGTTCGACGATGCGTACGCCGCGACGCAATGGGTGTCACGGAACGCCCGCCATCTCCGGGTCGACCCCGAAAGACTCGGGGTGATCGGCGACAGCGCCGGTGGCGCACTGGCGGCCGGCGTCGCGCTCGCCGCCCGTGATCGCGGCGGGCCGCCGATCCGAACGCAGGTGCTGCTTTATCCAGGCCTGGACCGCGACATGACGGCTCCGTCCGTCACCTCCTTGGCCGACGCCCCGATGCTCACCCGCGATGACATCGACTACATGCACTCCCTGGTCGACGGGGATGCGGGTGCGCCCAGCAGCCCATACCTGGTTCCCGCATACGCATCCGAGCTCGCCGGGCTCCCTCCGGCCATCGTCGTCACCGCGGAGTGCGACCCGATCCGGGATTGGGGTGAGCGGTATGCGAATCGGCTGCGGGACGCCGGCGTGCAGACCACCCTGACCCGTTATCCCGGGATGTGCCACGGATTTCTGATGCGTTCCGATGCCACGGCGCGGGGCCGGCTGGCCATCGCCGAGATCGGCGCGCTACTACGGGCCAAGTTCGGCCATCCGGTCGAAGTTTTGACGTCCCGGTGACCGGGTCACCGCCGCGCGCATCGCCACCACGCCGCCCACAATCAGACCACGAACTTCCAGAGGAGACAGCTGATGCTCACCGACGACCGGCGGATGGAGCTTTCCGACGTGTTACGGCCGGCCGCGCCGCCGCGCGAGATCGACAACGTCTATACCGACGATCAGCGCGAACGCCTGCTCGACGTGGTACGCACCGAAGGGCCGTGGCGGTTGATCATCGCGCAACACTTCGCGTCACCCGATGAGCTGATCGCCACCATGAGCGGCCTTTTCCCAGAAGGCTTCACCCCATCGCTCGACCTGTTCCTGACCCCGACCTTCCGCGGCTACCTCGCCAATTACGGTGCGGTGCTCTACCCCGAGCTGTACGACTGCTTTTACAACGCGCGGTTCCTCGAGATGGCTAAAAGCTACTGGAACGCCCAGTACGCCAAGCCGCAGCTGATGCTCTTCAACATCAACGGGCCCTGTGCCAACCGCGACCCGGGACATCTGGACTCGCCGAGCTTTCGCGGCGTGCGTCATGAGAACGCGCCGACCTGGCTCACCAGCGTGATGGGCAAGTCCGGCCTGTTCGGCGAGTACCTGATCAAGATGGCGCAGGTGATCACTTGGTTCTCGCTCGATCCCGGGAGCGGATTCACCTACTGGCCCGACGGGCCGCTCAAGGCCCCCAAACGCGTGTTGCCGCCGATCAACAACCGTGGCGTGGTGGTGCAGAACGAAATGATGGTGCATCGCGGCGAAGCGAACGGACCACTCGAACAACAAGTTCCGGCCGGATTGTCGTTCGACACCGTCTTTTCCGGTGACCCCGGTGATCGGCATCAATGGTTGCTCAAGAACGGCGACGAGGTGATCGCCCGCCACCCCACCGGCCAACTGCGGTTCCTGGTGCACTGGTCCGCAGAGGTGTTCACCGACCATGACGAGCTGAAGAAGAACATGGAGGGCTCGCACGACCTGACGATCGAGAAGGCCATCGACATCATGGTCGACGACCTCAACGGCAGGGGCATCAAGCTCGACATTCCCAGTGAGCCATTGCACGACCCGGCGTTCATCGGCGCGCTCAACGCCGGCTATGACTTGGGCGGCCCCGCCGTCTACCCCGAAGAGGCGCCCATCAGCGCATTCCAGCTCGCATGACGGACCACCTCACCGCCGAACGTCGACCTGTCTGCACGGAAACTCCTTCACCGCCACCATAATTCGACGGCCGGCGGAATAAGGGTCAAACAGTTTCGTCGACGATCGCCAAACCGCCACGCCGTACGGCCTCGAGCATCGACCCCTGCAACGCCGAACACGCCAGGAACACGCCGCGACCGCCGGGCGTGGAAATCCTCTGTGCTTCGGCCCGCTCGACGCACCGGGCCGTCGCATCGGCGTTCCACTGCACGCTGGTCTGATTCCAGCTACTTTTGCGAGCCAGTACCTGCGCGCCGCACCTCCGGCACCAAACGGGGCACATCGGCATCTCGTCGAGGCGATTGTCCTGCCGGACAGGCGAATCGAGCGGCATCACACTAACCGGCACCCTGCGCGGCCATGTTGGCCTCGACCTCTTTCATCCACGCCTCGTAGGGCCGGGTGGTGTCGAGCTCGAACTCGAAGCGGTCCACCATGTCCGGTTGGACGTCGGCGGCGTCGACGTAGAACTGCTGATACCAGCGACGTAACTGGTAGACCGGCCCGTCCTCCTCGACCAGAAGCGGGTTGTCGATGCGCGCTTTGTGCCGCCAGATCTGCACGTCCTGCTCGAACCCGATCTTGACGAAGTCGCCCAGGCTGATCGCGGTCTTCAGCGCCTCATCGCCAGGCAACTTGTCCGACTTCTTGACGATGATGCCGTATTGCAGCACAAAGGAATTCGAGTCGATCGGATAGTGGCAGTTGATCAGGATCGTCTTGGCGTCGCCGTCGGTGTAGTGGTAGGTCAAGTCGTCGATCATGAACGACGGCCCATAGTAGGACGCCACCGACGTGGTCCCCAGCATCGTGGTCCCCTCGGGGCTACCGATGTCGGGTCGGCTCCCGCCGTTCATGTACTGGGTGGCCACCTGCCCCTCGAAGATGTTCTTGAAATAGGTGGGCAACGAGCCGTGGATGTAGAAGAAGTGGGCCATGTCCACCACGTTGTCGATGATCTCGCGACAGTTGCTGTGCACGACAGTGGTGTACCAGTGCCAGTCGGTCCACTCGTCGCTGGTGGCACCCTCGATGCGCGGGATCGTGACCTCCGCGGGCGGCGGTTTTCGTTCCGGGTCGTTCCACACGAACAACATCCCGTCCTGCTGCAGCGTGGTCCACGCCGCGGTGCGCGCCAACTTCGGCGTCCGCCGGCTGTAGGGCACCTGCTTGCACCGCCCGTCACCGCCCCAGCGCCAGTCGTGGAACGGGCAGGCGATCTCGTCGCCCTTGATTTCGCCCTGCGAGAGATCACCGCCCATGTGCCGGCAGAAGGCGTCAAGGACGTTGATGGTGCCGTTCGCGCTGCGGAAGACAACGAGCTTTTGTCCGAAGGCGTTGACGGCGTGCGGCTTCCCATCACCGAAACCCCGAGTCAGGCCCAGGCAGTGCCAGCCGCGGGCGAACCGCGTCGGAACGGCCTGCGCTTCAATCAGCCGAACTTCGTCGACCTCGGACTGCGTCGTCATAGGGATGATTAAACTCCCGTCGCTCCGTTTGCGGAGCCGCTTGTTCCCACTGATCAGGACGGCTCTTCCGTTGCCGGGCGGCCTGGGCATACGGTTTTGCGCGTGAACCCCCAGAGCGCGACGATCCCCGCCGGGCTACCCGTGGCCGATATGACGGTCGACCTGCTGGTGGTCGGGTCCGGGACCGGCATGGCCGCGGCACTGGCCGCCCACGAACTCGGGCTGTCGGTGCTGATCGTGGAGAAGTCGTCGTACGTGGGCGGGTCCACTGCCCGGTCGGGCGGCGCGTTGTGGCTACCCGTCAGTCCCATTCTGCGAGACGCCGGCGCCGGGGACTCCCCCGAGCGCGCCGTCGCGTATCTGGACTCGGTGGTGGCGGGTTCGGCCCCGCCACAGCGATCGGCCGAATTCGTGGCCCACGTCCCGGCGACGGTCGACATGCTGCGCCGAGCGACCCCGCTGCGGCTGTTCTGGGCCCGCGACTACTCCGACTACCACCCCGAGGAGCCGGGTGGCAGCGCGGCGGGCCGGACGTGCGAATGCCACCCGTTCGACACCTCGATCCTCGGCCGGTACCGCGCCCGGTTGCGCCCCGGCGTGCTCGAGGCCGGTGTCTCGATACCGACGACGGGCGCCGACTACCGGTGGATGAACCTCGTGGCCCGGGTGCCGCGCAAGGGCATCCCGACGTTCGGCAAGCGGGTGGCCCAGGGCTTCGGCGGGAGGCTGATCGGTCGGCGCTACGCAGCGGGCGGCCAGGGTCTGATGGCCGGGCTGTTCGCGGGGGTGCTGCGCGCCGGCATCCCGGTGTGGACCGACTGCCCGCTCGTCCGCCTGCAAGGCGACGGGCAGCGGGTGACTGGCGCGGTCGTCGACCATGACGGGCGCGAGGTGACGATCACCGCCCGGCGCGCAGTGGTGCTGGCAACGGGCGGTTTCGACCACAGCATGGACATGCGGTGGAAGTTCCAGTCCGAGTCGCTGGGCGCCAATCTGAGCCTGGGGGCCCAATCCAATACGGGCGACGGCATTCGCGCGGGGCAGGAATTCGGCGCCGATATCGCTTTGATGGATCAAGCCTGGTGGTTTCCCGCCATCGCGCCCCTGCCGGGCAAGGCGCCGGCGGTAATGCTGGCCGAACGTTCACTGCCCGGAAGCCTCATCGTCGACCAAAACGGCCACCGATTCGCCAACGAGTCCGCGGACTACATGTCGTTCGGCCAGCGGCTGCTCGAGCTGGAGCGGTCGGGCAGCCCCGTGGACGCGATGTGGATCGTGTTCGACCAGCAGTACCGCAACAGTTATGTCTTTGGCGCCGAACTGTTCCCGCGCATGCGCATCCCGCAAGCCTGGTACGACGCGGGCATCGCGGTGCGTGCGGACAACCTCGGCGAGCTGGGTGCCCGGATGAACGTGTCGGTGCCGGAATTCCGCGAGACGATGACGCGGTTCAACCAAAACGCCGCCGCCGGTGAGGATCCCGACTTCGGCCGGGGGCGCAGCGCCTACGACCGCTACTACGGCGACCCCACGATCAAGCCGAACCCCAATCTGCGCCCGTTGGTCAACGGCCCGTTCTACGCCGTGAAGATGGTGCTCAGCGACCTGGGCACGTGCGGCGGACTGAAGGCCGACCAGCGCGCACGGGTGCTCCGCGAGGATGGAAGCGTGATCGCCGGCCTGTACGCGATCGGCAACACCGCCGCCAACGCGTTCGGCACGACGTACCCGGGCGCGGGGGCGACGATCGCGCAGGGCCTGGTGTACGGCTTCATCGCGGCCCGCGATGCGGCGGCGCGGGACGCGACGCGCTAGCGGCGATCGCGAGGGCGGCGAGGCCGGGCGAAGCGGGTCGCCGCCATCAGGATCAGTCCGCTTTGCGTTTGGCCTCGACCTGCTTCTCGACCTCACGCCAGTAGCCGGGCATCGGGCGCGGCTGCCCGAAGCCCCCCTTCGCCGCCTTCTTCAGAATGGCGTCCGCCCCGTCGATGTCCTTCATCAGTTCGAGCGCGAATTCGCGCTCCGCGGCGTAGTACTTGGCCGCCCAGCGAAGCGCGATCACCGAATACGCCCATGCGGGTTGGGCCTCGGCGCCGTCGGCGTCCTCAACCGCCTTGCGGTGCCTGGCCTCGGCGTAGGCGACGTGTTCGGCGAGCAGCTCCTTGAGCCGGGCCGGGTTGCTGAGGTGACCAAACGTCACCCGCAGCAGGACGCTGTGCTTGAGCACCGGGGGGTCCACCGGGGCGTTGTTGGTCCAGTCGGTGACGGCGGCCATCCCGGCCGGCGTGATCCTGTAGAGCCGGCGGCTGCGCGGGCCCTCGTCGCGCTCAACGCGTGAGGTCACCAGGCCCAGCCCCTCGAGCTTCTTCAGCTCGGTGTAGATCTGGCTATACGACGGACTCCAGTAGTACAGATCGACGCTCCAGTCGATCCACTTTTTCAGGTCGTAGCCGGAGACCTCCTCCTCGTAGGACATCATGCCCAGCAGCGCCCAACTCGTGGCGGCAAGCGCCGCCTTCGACTGGCCGGTAGGGTCCGGTTCGGAGGCCACGGCGCAAGGTTAACAACCCGCGACGAGGATCTGTTTGACGCGGACCGCTGGGCGGGATGCAGTGTGGTGGGCGATGGTCGCAAGGGATACAGCCGGTCCCCGGGCATGCGTGATGGGCTTTGGAGGAAACCACCATGAAATTCGCGTTCCCCCTGCCCCACATGGTGCGCCTGCCGGCGATGACGCAACCCTGGGAGGCCGCGGTCACGGGGCCCGACCAGACCCGCATGGTCAAGTGCGCCGACCGGTGGGGCTACGACATGATCGCCGTCCCCGAACATCTCGTCATCCCCACCGAGCACGTCGAGCTGTCCGGGCCGCACTACCTGCACTCGACGGCCGCCCAGGCCTACATCGCCGGCGCGACCGACCGGGTCGCCGTCAATTCCTGCGTCACCATCCTGCCGTTGCACCAGCCGATCGCCCTGGCGAAGGCGCTGGCCACCGCGGACTGGATGAGCGGGGGCCGGATGATGGTTACGTTCGGGGTCGGCTGGCTGGCAAGGGAATTCGAGCTCCTCGGGGTGCCGTTCGGCGAAAGGGGACGCATCGCCGACGAATACCTGGCGGCCATCGTGGAGCTGTGGACCAGTGACACCCCGCGATTCGAGGGCCGCTACGTGTCGTTCGACGGCATCGCGTTCGAGCCGAAACCGGTTCAAAAGCCCCACCTTCCGATCTGGATCGGCGGAGACGCCGATGCCGCGCTGCGCAGGGCGGCCAGGTACGCGTCCGGCTGGTGGCCGTTCCTGACGCCACCCGAACAGATCGCCGACAGGCTCGACTACCTCAAATCCCAGCCGTGCTATGACGGCCGGCCGTTCGAGGTGATGTACGGGCTGAGCACGAACCGGGTCGGTGAGGGACACGTCGCACGCGACGACCCGGCCGGACGGCCCGGCATGAGCGCCGACGAGATCGTCGACCGGTTGGGCTGGCTCGCCGGCCAGGGCGTGACGGTCAGCGCCGTACCCATCCCCGCCGTCGGCGGCGTCGACGAATACCTCGACTACGCGCAGTGGGTGATCGAGGAGATCAAGCCCAAAGTGGCCGGACCGATCACCTGATCGTCAACCCGCGCTTGCGCACCCACCACACCGCGGTGGCCGTGCCGAAGACCCAGACGCCCACGGCTATCGCCAGGTGCACGAAGCTCTTGGTGTCGCGACCGAACACCGGCCAGATCATCGCGGGGAGCTTCGTCCAAAGCACCTTGTGCTCGACCCCGTTCATCGGGTCGGCAATGTAGTACAGCGCGTACGGAAGGGTCAGCACCGTCAGCCAGCTGCCCGTGCGGCGCCGGTTGCCGCGCTGCCGCCAGCGCCGGATCAGCGGCTCGACGCTGACCGGATGCAGCACCGAGATCAGGTTGCCGATCCCCAGCCAGGAAACGATGGGCACGGCGACGGTAGGGATCGTGATCCCCAGCCGCCCAGGCGTTTCCAGGCACAGCGTCAACGCCATGGCCGCCAGCAAGGTGGGCAGCCCGACGATCGCAAGCAGGGCGAGGTTCTTGATCAGCAGGATTCGCCAGAACGGCATGCCGTCGGACAGGCCCGCCAGGACGCGATAGTGATCGGCGCCGAACAGGTTGGTGGTGGTGACGTCGGCCAGCACCCACGATGAAAAGTAGGTGCCAATCAAAATCACCCAGTCGGTGTGGTGGCGGCCGATGGTCAGCGGCTGCACCAGTAGCCATGCCGCGGCGAAGATGATGTTGGCGACCACCCCCATCAGCCACGTGCGGGGCGCGGTGAACGCCCACCGGATCTCCGCGCACACCGCCGCCAGGCCCGGCTTCTCGAAGTCCTTGGCAGCCCGCCGGGCGGCGTCGGGCCGGGGCGCCGACGCGCGCACGGCGGCGCGCAACGCGGCACGCGCGCGCGGGTGCATCGGCCGCTGCATCTCGGTGGCGATCAACTCACGTGCTCCTGGCAATCGATCGATCAGCGCGTGGTCGAAAACTTCATGCCAGGCAGGATAGCGACATGAACCGCAAGCGTGTCGTCATTGCCGGGCTTGGAGACGCGGGTGTCCTGGCCGCGATCCGGCTGTCCGGGCACGCCGACGTCGTCGGCATCTCCGTCAAGCCCGCGCTGGTCAGCGGCCAGGAACTCGGCGTTCGGCTCTCGCGCCCGGACGATTGGGCCCGCGATTACTGGATTCCGTTCGACCGGTTCCGGCGCCTGGACCGGGTGCGGACGGTGCAGGCCCGGCTGACCAGCGTGGACCTGGCCGCCCGCACCGTCCTGGGCAAACGCGCCGACGGGGCGGAGCTCGCCGAGGAGTACGACGCGCTGATCATCGCGACCGGGGTCAGTAACGGCTTCTGGCGCCGGCCGACGCTGCAATCGGCGACGGAGGTCGGGGCGGAGCTGCGCGCCGCGCACGACCGGCTGGCGGCCGCCGGTTCCGTCGTCGTCGTGGGCGGCGGCGCGGCGGCGGTGAGCAGCGCGCTCAACATGGCCACCACGTGGCCGGACAAGCGGATCGACCTGTACTTCCCCGGATCGCGCGCCTTGGGTGAGTACCACCCACGAATTTGGGACCGGATTCGCGGCCGGCTCACCGCCCTGGGCGTGGGCATCCACCCCGGCCACCGCGCCGTCCTGCCCGACGCCTTCGCGGGCGACGAAATCACGGGTGACCCGGTGTCCTGGAGCACCGGACAACCCCCGGCCTACGCCGACGCCGTGCTGTGGGCGATCGGGCGGGTGCGCCCCAACACCGATTGGCTGCCGCGCGAGCTGCTGAACGAGGACCGGTTCGTACGCGTGACCCCAGAACTGCGCGTCCCGGGGCACCCGGCTGTCTTCGCGGTCGGCGACGTCGCGGCGACCGATCCGCTGCGGAGCTCGGCCCGCAACCGCGGAGATGCGTTGGTGGCCCGCAATGTCCGGGCCGAACTCAGCGGCGGGCGGCTCGAGACCTACCGTGCGCCGACGCGGCGGTGGGGTTCGCTGGTGGGTATCCAACCCGACGGGCTGGAAGTGTTTCTGCCCACCGGGCACGCGTTCCGATTTCCGTTGTGGTCGGTCGAGCGGGTGGTGATGCCGTGGATCGTGCGCTGGGGCATGTATCGCGGTGTGCGGGAGAACAATCCGCTCGGCTGAGATCAGGCGCCGTTGAGCAGCAGCATGAGCCCGTAATCCATGTGGATCTGCTGGTGGCAATGCAGCAGCGACAGGCCGGGCTGGTCGGCGACGAAGTCGACGTCCATGCTCTGGTAGCCACCCAGCATCGCGACGTCCTTGCGCACGCCGGCCGTCGGCGTGCCGGCGAAGTGGGTGATTTCGAATGTGTGCCGGTGCAGGTGCATTGGGTGCAAGTCGTCGCTGGCATTGCGGAAGCGCAGCCGGTAGCGCTTGTCGCGCTGCACATTGAGCACGGGTTGGTTGGTGTCCATGGAAAACGGTGTGCCGTTGAACGTCCACACGTTGAACCCGTTGTCAGCGGCGTTGCGCTTCTCGATCAGCAGCTCGATGGTGTGATCGGGTGGCGGGGCCGGCGCCGGGTTGGGCGGCGCGAACAGCCGGTAATCCCACTTGGACGGCGGGGGCGTCGCCCACTGCGGATCCCCGCCGCGCCCGGCATATTCGACGACGACGCCCATGCCGTGGCCGCGGTCATCGTCGGACAGGTCGCCCAGCACCCACACCCCGGGGTTCTCCATGGTGACCACCGCCGAAATGCGTTCGGCCGCACCGAGCCACAGCACGGGCACCGGCGCCGGGTTGGGAACGGGATTGCCGTCCAGCGCAACCACGTTGAAGGTGTGCCCGGGCAACGCCAAGCTGCGGGTCTCGGTGGCGCTGCCGTTGAGGACGTGCAGCAGAACCTTTTCGCCGGTCCGCACGCGGATGGGATCGCCGTGGCCGAGCATCCGGCCGTTGACGGCGAACGCGCCGTAGCCGACCTCGAAGCCGCGGGGTTCGCCACGGGCCAGCGAGGCCGCCATCGACGACTCCCCCCTGGCTTTGAGCTCCGGGTCCTCGTCGCCGGCCAGGAATTCACTGGCCATGTCGCCGCCGCGGCTGAACGCGGGCTCGAATTCCTTCAGCGTCAGGAAGACCTCTTGGTCATAGGCCCCGGGGTTCTGCCTGGGCTCGATGTAGACGGGGCCGACGAGTCCGGTGTACTGACCGCGGGACAGGTCGGATCGCGGCACCACATGGGTGTGGTAGAAGCGGAAGCCCGCCGGGCCGGGGACGAAGGAAATCCGCCGCATGCCGTGCGCGGGGATGTAGGGCGTGCCCTCCTCGGCGGAGCCGTCGACGTCGCCGCCGACGTGCTGGCCGTGCCAGTGCAGCTGCTCGGGGGAATCGGTGTCGTTGAAGACGTCCACCGTCGTCCGCTGACCCTCTTTGAAGCGCAGCAGCGGGCCCGGAAACTGGCCGTTGTAGGTCAGGGTCGACACGACGTGACCAGGCGCCAATTCGACTGCCCCCGTGCCGATTCGCAGCGTGTAATCGGCCTTGGCGCCGGGTGGAGCTGGCCGTGCGCACGCGCCCCCGCTAGCGGCGAGCGCGGCCAGGCCGCCCCACTTGAAGAAGTCACGCCTAGCGAGCGACACGTCATCGCCCCCGCGGGTAAGCGTCGAGAACGGGCAGGAGGAAGTCGATGCGCTCGTCCAATTCGCTTGCCACCCTCTCGAATTCGCGGTAGCCGCCGGCCGACGGATCGGGCAGGCTCCAGTGCATCGTCGTCGCCAGGTGGTGGCCGCGCGCGTACTCGCGGACCTTGTCGCACAGCGTGATCACGCAGTCGAAGCGACGCCGCGCCACCGCGGTCAACGGTTGCGGCCGCTGCGCTGCGAGGTCGACCCCGTACCGGTCGCGCATGATGCGAATCGCGTCGCGGTGCAGGTGCGGTTTGGGATGGCTGCCGGCGCTGGCGGCGCGGATGCGGCCCTGGCCCCGTCGCCGAAGCAGCGCCTCGGCCATCGGCGAGCGCGCGCTGTTGCCGGAACACAGGAACAGCACCGAGCGCGCCGCCGGCTTGGCGACAGGAGTCGGCGCCAGCGCCGGGTGCAGCGCCAGGGCCGACTCGCGGAACGCCCCCGCGCAGCCCGTCAGGTTCAGCCGGTAGTAGGTGTCGCGACCGTCGAAACTGCTGCGCCGTGCGTCGACGAGGCCGGCCGAGCGCAGCAGCCCCAAGTGATACGAGATCAGGTTCTGCGGCTCGTCGACGGCGGCAGCCAGTTCCCGCACCCGGAGGTCGCTGCCCGCCAATTCGGTCAGCAGCGCCCAGCGCACCGGGTGCGACGCCATTCGCATCAGCGACGGAACCGCCGTCTTGCTCGCCGCCATCCCAGCAGACATTACATCAAACTATTTTGATAGGTTGGCCGCTGCGTGCGCGGTGAGGAGACCGATTGGCCGACAAGAACTCCGGCGAGCTTCGCCGAAGCCTGGGTTTGTTCGACGCGGTGACGATCGGGCTCGGCTCGATGATCGGCGCCGGGATCTTCGCTGCGCTCGGCCCGGCCGCGCGCGCCGCGGGCTCGGGCCTGCCGCTGGGCCTGGCGGTGGCCGCGGTGGTGGCCTACTGCAATGCCACCTCGTCCGCGCGCCTGGCCGCCCGCTACCCCGCCTCCGGCGGCACCTATGTTTACGGCCGCGAGCGGCTGGGCGACTTCTGGGGATACCTGGCGGGGTGGGGCTTCGTCGTCGGCAAGACCGCCTCGTGCGCCGCGATGGCCCTGACCATCGGCTCCTACGCGTGGCCCGCGCACGCGCACCCGGTCGCCGTAGCCGCCGTGGTGGCGCTGACCGCGGTGAACTACGCCGGGGTGCGGAAGTCGGCCTGGCTGACCCGCGTCATCGTCGCGCTCGTCCTCGCCGTGCTGGCCGCGGTGGTCGTCGCCGCGTTCACGTCCGCAGCGGGCGACGCGGTACACGTCCGCCCGGCGGGGACCACCGTCGGCGGGGTGATTCAGGCCGCGGGGCTGTTGTTCTTCGCCTTCGCCGGCTACGCGCGCATCGCCACCCTGGGCGAGGAGGTGCGCGACCCGGCGCGCACCATCCCCCGCGCGATACCGCTCGCCCTCGCCATCGCCCTGGCCGTCTACGCGCTGGTGGCCGTGGCCGCGCTCTCGGTGCTCGGGCCGCGGCGCCTCGGTCAGGCGACGGCGCCGCTCGTCGACACGGTGTGGGCCGCCGGGACGGCCTGGCTGGTTCCCGTCGTCCAGGTGGGGGCTGCCGTCGCGGCACTGGGCTCCCTGCTGGCGCTGATCCTGGGCGTCTCGCGGACCACGCTGGCCATGGCCCGTGACCACCACCTGCCGCACGCTCTCGCAAGCGTGCACCCGCGGTTCGGGGTCCCCCACCGCGCCGAACTGCTGATCGGCCTCGTGGTGGCGGTCCTGGCCGCGACCGCCGACCTGCGCGGCGCCATCGGGTTCTCCTCGTTCGCCGTGCTCATCTACTACGCCGTGGCCAACGCCTCCGCGTTCACCCTCGAGCCCGACGAGGGCCGCCCGCACCGCGCGATCCCGGTGCTCGGATTGGTCGGGTGTGTCGTCTTGGCGTTCGCGATGCCGCCCTCGTCGGTGCTGTCGGGCGTGACGGTGCTGGGGTTGGGCGTCGCCGCCTACGCGATTCGGCTCGTCCGCGCGAAGTGAGGGTGGCGCGCTGATTCGATAAGTGCTTATATAGAAGAATGTCGAATCAACAGGTGGCATGCTGCCCGACCCTGGGGACGGCCGCGATGGCCGAGTCCCAGGCCGCCGAGCTGGCGACGATGTTCAAAGCCCTGGGCGACCCCGTGCGCCTGAGGTTGTTGAGCCTGATCGCCAGCCACCCCGGCGGCGAGGCCTGCGTCTGCGAGATTTCGGCGACCTTCGACCTTTCGCAGCCGACGATTTCCCATCACCTCAAGTTGCTGCGCTCGGCCGGGCTGCTGGACTGCGAGCGACGCGGCACCTGGGTGTACTACTGGGTGATTCCCGCCGCGCTGCAGCAACTTTCGTCGGTCTTGAAGCCATGAGCACGCCGACGTCCACCGCAGCCGCGGCAACGGCCCGGCTCCCTGTCATGGACCGGTTCCTGCCGATATGGATCGGTGCGGCGATGGCCGCTGGCGTGTTGCTTGGACGCATCGTTCCCGGGCTCGGAACGGCGCTGAGCGCGGTTGCGGTGCAAGGGGTTTCGCTGCCGATTGCGGTCGGCCTGTTGGTCATGATGTATCCGGTGCTGGCCAAGGTCCGCTACGACCGGCTCGACGAGGTCACCGCCGACCGCAAGCTGATGGTGTCCTCGGTGTTGCTCAATTGGGTGATCGGTCCCGCGGTGATGTTCACGCTGGCCTGGTCGCTGCTGGCGGATCTGCCCGAGTACCGCACCGGCCTGATCATCGTCGGGCTCGCCCGCTGCATCGCGATGGTCATCATCTGGAACGACCTGGCCTGCGGGGACCGCGAGGCAGCGGCCGTGCTGGTCGCACTCAATTCGCTGTTCCAGGTGGTCATGTTCGCCGCCCTGGGCTGGTTCTACCTATCGGTGCTGCCCGGGTGGTTGGGCCTGCCCCAAACCGGCATCCACGTCTCGCCATGGCAGATCGCCAAGGCGGTGCTCATCTTCCTCGGCATCCCGCTGCTCGCCGGGTACCTGTCTCGGCGGCTGGGCGAACGGATCCGGGGCCGCGACTGGTATGAGATGCGGTTTATCCCCCGCATCGGGCCGTGGGCGCTGTACGGGTTGTTGTTCACCATCGTGATTCTGTTTGCGCTGCAGGGCCATGCGATCGCGTCCCGGCCGGGGGACGTGGCCCGCATCGCCATTCCGCTGCTGGCCTACTTCGCGATCATGTGGGCGGGCGGGTACGGCCTCGGCCTGCTGCTGCGGCTCGGCTATGCCCGCACCGCCACGCTGGCATTCACCGCCGCCGGGAACAACTTCGAACTGGCCATCGCGGTGGCCATCGCGACCTACGGCGCCACGTCGGGGCAAGCCCTCGCCGGGGTTGTCGGACCACTGATCGAGGTGCCCGTGCTGGTTGGGCTGGTCTACGTTTCGCTTGCGCTGCGCGCCCGGCTGTTCCCGGCCGAGTCGACCCGAGGGACCCGCGCCGATGTCCGGTAAACCCAGCGTCCTGTTCGTCTGCGTGCACAACGCCGGACGCTCACAGATGGCCGCCGCCCTGCTGAGCACGATGGCCGACGGCCGCATCGAAGTCCGCTCGGCCGGAACGCAACCCGCCGACGAGGTCAACCCCGTTGCGATTGCCGCCATGGCCGAACGAGGCATCGACATCGCCGCCGCCGACCCGAAAATCCTCACCGGCGACGACGTGCGAACCAGCGACGTCGTCATCACCATGGGCTGCGGTGACACCTGCCCGTACTTTCCGGGAGTGTCCTATCGCGACTGGGACGTGCCCGACCCCGCCGGCCAGCCGCTCACCACGGTGCGCGCCATCCGCGACGACATCGCCCACCGCGTCGAGGCGCTGATCGCCGAACTCCTGCCCACCACCCCATAGCCCCGCACCGAAAGAAAGGACACCTCATGTCTCGTGTGCAACTCGCCCTCAACGTCGACGACCTCGGCCAGGCGATCGCCTTCTATTCCAAGCTGTTCGGCACCGAACCGGCCAAGGTCAAACCCGGATACGCGAACTTCGCGATCGCCGAGCCCCCGCTGAAGCTGGTGCTGCTGGAGAATCCCGGCCACGGCGGCAGCCTCAACCACCTCGGCGTGGAGGTCGCCACCAGTGACACCGTGCACGCCGAAATCGCCCGCCTCGCCGAAGGTGGGCTGGTCACCGAGGAGGAGCTCAACACCACCTGCTGCTTCGCCAGCCAGGACAAGGTCTGGGTCACCGGTCCCGGCGGGGAACGCTGGGAGGTCTACACGGTGATCGCGGACTCCGACACCTTCGGAGAAACCACCGACGAGCCCTGCTGCCAGGCCTAGGGGCACCGCCCGATTCCCCCGCGGGCCCAACGGGAACACTGACCGGATGGCCGACCCGGGAGAAGACGCGTTCGAAAAGCTGGTCGCGGTGCTGAACTACCCGATGTACGTCGTCACGACGCGGGCCGACGGCGTCGCGGCGGGCTGCCTGGTCGGGTTCGCCAGCCAGACCAGCATTCACCCACCCCGATTTCTGGTCGGTCTGTCCCGGAAGAACCACACATTCCGGGTCGCCACCGAGGCGACTCACCTGGCGGTGCACGTGTTCGACCACGAGCACCTCGACATCGTCGAGCTGTTCGGCAGCCAAACCGGCGACAAGATCAACAAGTTCGACCGCTGCTCGTGGCACAGCGGTCCGGCGCGGATGCCCATCCTCGACGACGCGGCCGCATGGTTCGTCGGCGAGATTCTCGAGCGTTTCACGCTGGGTGACCACGTAGGGCATCTGCTCGCGCCGGTGGACGGCCGGCCCCCGCGGGAACTGGAAAGCTGGGTGTCATTCAGCGACGTTCAGCATCTGGAACCCGGCCACGAGGCGTAGCAGTGATCCCCCGGGTGGGCACCGTCGCCGGCATCACCGAACTCGCATCGTTCTACGCCGATCCCCCGCCGGGCGTGCGCGCCAACATGATCTTCAGCGCCGACGGCGCGGCCGCCTTCGGCGGTCGAGCCGGTCCGCTGTCGTGTCCCATCGACCAACAGCTGCTGAAAACCCTGCGCGGCTTCGCCGACGTCGTCCTGGTGGGCGCCGGCACCGCGCGCGCCGAGAACTACGGCCCGGTGCGGCTCCTCGACCCGGCCCGGACCGCACCGCCCCCGATCGCGGTGATCAGCCGCAGCGGCCGGCTCCCGTCGAGGCTGTTCGGCGACCCCGACCAGCCACCGATCGTGGTGACGTGCGCGCACGCAGCGGCGGCGCGAGACGAGTTCGGCGACGGTGGGCGGCACGTATTGGTGGCCGGCGAAGAATCCGTCGACGTGGCGCGGGCCGTCGGGCGGCTGCGCGCGCGGGGGCTGCACCGCATCCTGTGCGAGGGCGGCCCGACCGTGCTCGACGAGCTGGTGGAAGCCGACGCCGTCGATGAGATCTGCGTGACTTTGGCGCCCAAACTCGCCGCCAGCCAGCCGGTGGGCCAACGTCTCACCCCGTCGTCGCTGCCCGCACCGGTGACGATGCGCCTCGAACACGCGCTGGCTTGCGACGGTTACCTGTTCTTGAAATATCGCCGCTGATTCCGCTCGACATGCAGCCGACGGGACCGCTTCCTATGATGGAAATGCCCGGTTGCGCACTCGTATCGAATCGCCTGCGCGGCATCATTTTCAATTCCTCGCCGTCCACTTTCTCGAGCCACACAGAGGAGGACTATCGGCCAGGTGAGCAGCTCAAAAGACGACCATGACTACCGCAATCTGGCGGTCAACCGGCTGCGGCCCAGCGAACTTCAATGGGCGCTGAACCACGACGCCGTACACGGGATCGCGTACGCCTTCAAGAATCCCGTCGCCGTCGCCGAATCCATCGACGATCCGGACGACGACAGGATGACCTATCTGGTCCGCGTCAAGCGCGATGACCTGGCCAACGCGTTCGGCAAGATCAACGACTGGATCACCGAAAACCCCGGCCCCGCCGGGATGCAGGCGTTCGGATTCGTCCGCGCCCTGTCCCGCGAAGGGCTGACCGAACGCACCAACGGTGACGACGAACTCCGTTAATCCGCGTTGCCCAATTAGCTGGCTTTCGCTATTCGCCGTGCCCAGTGGCCTGTGAAACCTTAGCCTTATGCCTGCGCACGGTCGGTGACTGAGGAGTCGGGATGGGTGACACGACCGCGGATTCGCGGGAGGGTTCGCAGTTCGGGCCATATCTGCTGCGGCGGCTGATCGGTCGCGGCGGCATGGGCGACGTCTATGAGGCCGAGGACACGGTCCGGGAACGCACCGTCGCGCTGAAGCTGATGTCGCAGACGCTGTCCACCGACCCGGTCTTCCGCTCCCGCATGCAGCGCGAGGCCCGCACCGCGGGCCGGCTGCAGGAACCGCACGTCGTCCCCATTCACGACTTCGGCGAGATCGACGGCCAGCTGTACGTCGACATGCGTCTGATCGACGGCAAGGACCTGGCCACCATGCTGAGCCGGTACGGGCCGCTGTCCCCGCCCCGGGCGGTGGCCATCGTGCGCCAGATCGGCTCGGCGCTCGACGCCGCGCACGCCGCCGGCGTCCTGCATCGCGACGTCAAGCCGGAAAACATCCTGGTGAGCGGCGACGACTTCGCCTACCTCGTGGACTTCGGAATCGCCAGCGCCACCGCCGACGAAAAGCTGACGCAGATCGGCACCACCGTGGGCACCGTCAAATACATGGCCCCGGAGCGCTTCAGCGACTCCGAGGTCACCCATCGGGCCGACATCTACGCCTTGGCCTGCGTGCTGTACGAGTGCCTGACCGGATCCCCGCCGTATACCGGCGACCAGATCAGCGTGATGGGTGCCCACCTGCACCAGGCGATCCCGCGGCCCAGTGCCGCGCGGCCCGGCATCCCGGTCGCCTTCGACGCGGTGATCGCCCGCGGCATGGCCAAGGATCCCGCGGACCGCTACGCCAGTTGCGGTGACCTGTCGGCGGCGGCCTACGCGGCACTGGCCGAACCAGACCAGGACCGGGCCACCGACATCCTGGCGCGCAGCCAGGTGGCGCGGATGCCGGCGGCGTTCGCCGGCCAGCAGCCCGGGGGAATCGCCCAGGCCGCCCCGGCGCACGCCCCTTCGTCCGGTCCGATGTGGTCGGCGCCGCCACCGCCCGGGGGTCCGGTGCCCCAGCCGACAGGCTGGGCCGGTTCCCCCAGTTGGACTCCCAGCATCGCCGGGGCGCCGCCATGGGGCCAGCCGCCGCGGCGCAGCAGAAAGCCTTGGCTGTGGGTGGGCGTCGCCGCCACCGCCCTGGTGGCCACCGTGGGCGTGGCGCTCGCCGTCGTTCGGCCCTGGGAGTCGGCGTCGCCGCCGGAGCCGACCAAGCCGCCGCCAGCACCGGATGCCGTCGCGCTCCGGGTCCTCGATGACGGTGTGTTCGTCGGCAGCTCGGCGGCGTCGATGACCATCGACGTGTTCAACGAACCCATCTGCCCGCCCTGCGGCAGTTTCATCAGGTCGAACGCGGGTGACATCGAGAGCGCGGTGAACAACAAGAAGCTCGCGGTGCGCTACCACCTGCTCGACTTCCTCGACGACAAGTCACACAGCAAGAACTATTCGACCCGGGCGGTGGCGGCGTCGTACTGCGTCGCAGCGCAAAACGACGCCAAGACCTACACCGCCTTCTATTCGGGCTTGTTCGCCAGCAACTTCCAGCCGGCGGAGGACGCCGCGGAGGACCGCACCGACGGCGAACTGGCCCAACTGGCCAAGAACATCGGCGCGGACGCCGACGTGCTGACGTGCATCAAGTCCGGGGACGACGTCGGCACGGGCAAGGCGAAGTCCGCGGCCGGGTACGCGACGCTGTCCGGGCTCAACGCCAATTCGACACCGTTCGTGTGGGACGGCACCGCGTCGGTGAACTATTCCGACCCGACCTGGCTGACGAAGCTCATCGGGTAGCGGGCGATGATCGATGACACCCGGGCGAGCGACAACGACCGAAACCGGACCTGCGAAGCGCTCGACGCGGCCCTCGGCGACGGCCAGCTGTCGACCGAAGAGCACCGCGAGCGGGTAGCCGCGGCAACCAGGGCGACCACGCTGGGCGAGCTGCGGTCGCTGGTGACCGACCTCCAGATCCGCCCGGCCGCCGCACGACCGCCGTCGACGCCGGCCGGAATCAATAGGCGCCGGGCCTGGATTGCCGTGGCCGTCGCGCTGGTGCTGCTCGGCGCCGGCCTCGCCTGGGGACTGCAGCGCGACACCCCTTCGGCCCCAGCGCCATCCGCCGCCCCCACCGCGGCCCCCAGTAGCTCCGCGGCCATGACCACCAAGCGGGATGACACCGCGTTCTCGGGGCCGCCGCTGGCCCAGTTGCCGTCGCGATACAGCCAGCTCACCA
>NZ_LZIL01000044.1 GCF_001667075.1 Mycobacterium sp. 852014-52450_SCH5900713
TCCCCCCCGCCCCCCCGCGCGGGGGGGGGGGGGCGGGCGCGGGGGGGCGGGCGCGGGGGGGGCGGGGCCCCGGCGGGGGGGGGGGGGGGGGCGCCCGGCCGGATGATGCGAGCGGTTTGCTGCGCCTGTCCGGGATCGATTGGGCCGGTGGGCGCGTCGTCACTGCTCTGGATCACCATGCCCCCCGGAATTCAAGGACCGTCAATCGTGGCGCAGGTTCGGTTGCGCGGCGGGTGAACACCCTGCCGAGGCGGCCGGACTGCTCGCTTGCGAACATATTCTCCGTTCGGACGCCCTCGCAGATTCCCCCGCGACCGTCCTGTCGTTCGAGAAGCTGGTTACGCTGCGCTATGGGCAAACGTTGTCGCCCGAATAACGGATACTGCCAACGGTATCGCAAGTGTAATGATGCCGGGACATTGCTGGTCGTGGGGTAGCCAGCCGAAGGAGAACCGGGATGGACGTCGTGTTGGGGGTCGCGGTCACGGGCCCGGTTGCCCGCTTGGCGCTTGTCGGGCCGGGCGCGGACGTGATCGACCAATCCGTCGTCGACCTGGATGAGAACCCGGTCGGCAAACTCACCGAGACGGTGGTCGGCACCAATCGGCTCCTGGCGGACGAGAACCACCGGCTGGTCAGCACCCGGGTGTGCTGGAGCGACGATCCGCGGGCCGGCCAGCTGCGGCAGGCACTGGAAGATTCCGGCGTTTCCAACGTCGCATTGCTCTCCGACTCGCAAGCGGTGGCCGCGCTGATGCGCGCGGCCGGCCGCCCCGGCGCCGCCGCGCTGGTGCTGGACGACGCGACGGCGACGCTGTCCGTGCCGGGTTCTGCCGATGACCAGAACGCACCGCCGACCGTGCTGGCCAGGGAGGCGGTCGCCGGCAGCGACGCGACCGCGACGTTCAACACGATGATGGCCCAACTCGGCGCCAGGCCGGACGCCCCGGGCGACGTGTACCTGGTGGGCGCTTCGCCCGAGCTGGCTCAGGTCGCCGACCAGATCCGCGATGCGTCGACCATGCGGGTGCAGGTCGCCGACGACCCCGCCTTCGCGATCGCCCGCGGCGCGGCGATGGCCGCCGCGGCGCAGACGGCGTTGTCGGCCGGGGATGCCACCGCGATGGCGCCGGCCGTGGGACTCACCGGGGACGAGACCGCCATGGCGCCCGGGCTCACCGGGGATGAGACCGCCATGGCGCCCGGGCTCACCGGGGACGAGACGACGGTCGTGCCTCCGGCAGATGTGGAGGAACCACAGCTGGCGTACTCGATGACCGACGATGCCGAGCCGTTCGCCGGCGACGAGTACGGCCCCCAATACGACGACTTCGACGACGTCGACGAGACCACGGCCATCCCCTCGCGGCTGAGCCGCCGATCCCTGGTGGTGGGCAACGCCGTGATCGCCTTCGCGGTCATCGGTTTCGCGTCGCTGGCCGCCGCGGTGGCCATTGCGGTCCGTCCCACCGCGAGCCAACAGCCGGTGGTGGGACACCAGAACGCCGCCCCGGGCAAGTTCATGCCGTTGTTGCCGACCCAGCAGCAGGCGCCGGTGCCACCGCCCCCGGTTGATCAGCCCAACGCGGGTTTCCAGGGCGGCGTCATCCCGGATGCCAACGGTCTTATTCCGGCACAGGGCGGCGGTGGGCCGGCCGTCCCCGCCGCGCCGGTGTCGCCCGGCTTCGTACCTAACCCGAATCCCGCTGTGCCCGTTCCGGTCCCGATCATCGTTCCGGTCCCGGTGTATCCGCCGCCCCCATACAACCCGCCGACGTTCACGACGCCGACGACCACGACGACGATCACGACCACGACCACGACGCCGACGACCACGACACCGACCACAACGACGTCCACCACGACGGAGCCGTCCACCACAACGCCAACCACGACGACGCCGACGACGACGACACCGCCCGTGACCACGACCACCCCGCCGACGAGCTCTAAGGAGCCGTTCACCTCGACGCAAACGCCGACAACCGCCGCGCCGCCGCCCAGCACGCACGAAACGACGGTGGCGCCGCACACGCAGACCCCGCAAACGCTCGCCCCGCAGCAGCCACGCACCCATCGCGGGTTCTGAGGCGTCCATGCCCGACGCCGTCACGGTGGTGCTGCCCTGCCTCAACGAGGAGGAGTCGCTGCCCGCGGTGCTGGCGGCCATCCCCGCCGGATACCGGGCGCTGGTCGTCGACAACAACAGCACCGACGACACTGCCGGGGTCGCGCGGCGGCACGGCGCCGAGGTCGTGGTCGAGCCGCGGGCCGGGTACGGCTCGGCGGTGCACGCGGGCGTGGTGGCCGCGAGGACGCCGATCGTGGCGGTGATCGACGCCGACGGCTCGATGGACGCCGGGGAGCTGCCGCGGCTGGTCGCCGCGCTCGAGCAGGGTGCCGATCTGGTGATCGGACGGCGCCGGCCGGTAGCCGGGCTGCATTGGCCGTGGGTGGCCCGGGTCGGCACCGTGGTGATGAGCTGGCGGCTGCGCACCCGCCACGGATTGCCGGTGCACGACATCGCGCCGATGCGGGTGACCCGGCGCGAGGCGCTGCTGAATCTCGGTGTCGTCGACCGGCGTTCGGGTTACCCGCTGGAGCTGCTGGTCCGGGCCGCGGCCGCCGGCTGGCGCGTGGTCGAACTCGACGTCAGCTACGGCCCCCGCACCGGCGGCCAGTCGAAGGTCAGCGGTTCGCTGCGGGGGAGCATCACCGCGATCGTCGACTTCTGGAAGGTGATCTCGTGACTGTCGTGGCGGTGACGCTGCTGGTGGTCGCGAAGGCGCCCGAGCCCGGCCGGGCCAAGACCCGGCTCGCCGCGACGGTCGGGGACCTCGTCGCCGCCGAAATCGCCGCCGCCGCACTGCTGGACACGCTGGACGCGGTGGCCGCCGCGCCGGTGGCGAACCGGGTGGTGGCCATGACCGGCGACCTGAGCGCCGCAGCCGCCGCCGACGAGATCCGGCAACGGCTGGAGTCCTTCACGGTGATTCCCCAGCGCGGCAACGACTTCGCCGATCGCCTCGCCAACGCCCATGCCGACGCGGCGGACGGCTATCCGGTGGTGCAGATCGGGATGGACACCCCGCAGGTGACCGCCGACATGTTGATCGACTGCGCGCAACGCCTGCAGGAGGCGCCGGCCGTGCTCGGGCCGGCCGTCGACGGCGGCTGGTGGGTGCTCGGATTGCGGAGCCCCGAAACGGCCGAATGCCTGCGCACCGTCCCGATGTCGCAGCCCGATACCGGACTGCTGACGTATCGGGCGTTGCACGACTTGGGAATTGAGCCCGTTGCGGCGCCCCGACTGGCCGACTTCGACGTCTTCGACGACGTGGCGGTGGTGCGCGAGGCGTGCGGGCCCGCCAGTCGCTTCGCGAAGGTGACCCGCGCGGCCGGCCTGTAGCCCGCGCCTACCAGTTCGTGACGATGAGGGTGTTGAGCGCCAGGGCGCCGGCGACGTTGAGCGCCAGCCACACTCGGTGCGACCGGACGGGCAACAGCGCGGGCGCCGCGGTGAGCCAGATGGTGAAGGGCAGCCAGATGCGCTCGACCTCGGCCTTGCTGAGCATGCTCAGGTCCGCGCAGGCGATCGCGGCGAGCGCCGCCAGCAGCAGCAGGTGGAACCCGGAACGGCGGCGGATGGCCACCGGGTCGAACAGCCGGCTGATGCCGGCCACGCTGCCCAACCCGATCGCACACACCACCGACGCCAGGTTGGCCCAGCTCCAGTACGCGAACGGGCGGTCTTTAGCGATGCCCTGCCAATAGCGTTGCTGCACAAGGGTATAGCCTTCGAACCAGTAGAACCCCGCCACCGCGAAGGCGACCGCCACCGCCACCGCGGCCAGCGTCGCCGGGCCGAGCGCCCGCAGCACGGCGCGCCAGTCGGCGGCCGATGCCAGCACCGCCAGGGCCGGGAGCCCCATCAACATCAGGCCGTAGTTACAGAACACGCCCCAGCCCAGCAGCAGGCCCGCGGCGGTGCCCACCCCCGCGGGGAACCGGACCGGTCGGTGCACCGCTCCGGCCAACAGCGCGATGCCCCATGCCGCGACCCCGGCGAAGTAGCCGTCGGCGGATACCGCTACCCAGATTGCGGTTGGCGCCACGGCCACGAACGGCGCAGCACGTCGCGCGGTCTCATCGTCGGCCAGCGCGCGAACGGCGATCAGCACCGCGGCCGTCGCGCTGGAGCCGACGAGCAGGCACAGCAGCCCAGCCCACGCGCCCCCGTGCAGGCCGATCCGGTCCAGCCAGACGAAGGTCAGCAGCGCGCCGGGTGGGTGCCCGGAGACGTGGGTGGTCCAGGAGTTCGGTTGGTAGTCGACGATCCGGCTCGCGAACGTGCGCAACGTAGCCGGAATGTCGGCGATGCTTCCCACCTGGGACAGGTACTCGTCCCGGGTGGTCAGCCGGCCGGCGAAGCCGCGTTGCCACCCGTCGATCATCGCCAGCGCGAAGGCCCAGCCGCAGGCGGTGGCCCAGGTGCCCAGCGTGAGGATCCGCCACGAAAGGCGTTGCGCCAGAATCGGTCCCCACGCCACCGCGGCAATCGCGAGGGCGATGGCAGGCCCGGTACCCCAACTGGCGTGGATTTCCCAGGCACCGAAAATCGGCGCGGCTCCGGCGTGCGTGCCGAACCGCTCCTGCCCGACATCGGTCCGCGGCCGCACGCCCCAGTGCAGCCGCGGCAGGATGAACGCCGCCCCGACCAGTACCACCCCGACCGCGACGGCCGCTGACTCCCGACGTGCCACCCTCACGGTCGATCAGCCTATTGATCGGCCGAACCGGCGCCCCAGCGCCGTCCGGTCGACCTTGCCGATGCCCCGCCGCGGCAGCGCGTCGACCACGTGCAACTCGCGCGGGGCGGCGGTGGGGTCCAGGGTGCCCGTCACGTGGGCGCGCAGCGCGTCCAGCGTCGGCGCCGGGCAGCCCTCGGCCAGCACGACCGCGGCCACCACCCGCTGGCCCAGCCGGTCGTCGGCCACGCCGAAAACCGCGCAGTCCGCCACGGCGGGGTGGGTGCCCAGCGCCGCCTCGACCAGCTGCGGCAACACGGTCAAGCCGCCCGTGCTGATCGCGTCGTCGGCGCGGCCCAGCACGGTCAGCACGCCCGCCTCGTCGACGACGCCGAGATCGTCGGTGCGGAACCAGCTCGGCTCGGCGAACGGGTCGGGGTCCACCGGATTGCGGTAGCCCTTGGCCAGGGTCGCGCCCCCGAGGGCGATGCGCCCGTCGTCCACCCGGACCAATACGCCGCGCAGCGGCACGCCGTCGTAGACGCAGCCACCGGCGGTCTCACTCATGCCGTAGGTGCGAACCACGGTGATGCCGGCGGCCGCCGCGGCGTCGAGCACGCCCGCCGGGGCCGGTCCACCCCCGAGCAACACGGCATCGAGTTCGGCGAGCGCGCCCGCGGCCGCCGGATCGGTCAGCGCCTTGGCCATCTGCGCCGCGACCAGCGACGTGTAGCGCCGGCCGGGTCCCAATCGCCTTATCGCGCCGGGCAATTCGGCCACATCGAAGCCCTTGGTGGGGTTTGTGACGTCCAGCTCGACGGGCGCCGAGCCCGCGAGCGCGCTGCGCACCAGCACCTGCAGTCCGGCGATGTGGTACGGCGGCAACGCCAGTAGCCAGCTGCCCGGCCCGCCGAGGCGGTCGTGGGTCGCCGCGGCGCTGGCCGTCAGCGCGGCCGCGGTCAGCAGGGCCCCCTTGGGCGCACCCGTGGTTCCCGACGTCGTCACCACCAGGGCCACGCCGTCGTCGATCTCTTCCCCCACCCGCAGGGCCGCCGCCAGCGCATCCGAGCCGGGGGCCAGGGCGACCAGGGCGGAGTCGCGGCCATCCAGCACCCGTTCCAGGGCGGGCAACAGCGACGAGACGGCCGAACCCGGCAGGACGGTCTGGGCGCGCAGTACGGCTATGCGGGGTCCTCGACCTGGTCCGCGTCATCGAACGGCCAGCCCTGCGCTTCCAGCCGGACCCGCACCCGCTCGACGTCGTCGGGGCTGGGCAGCTCGTCGGTGATCTGCGTGATCAGCACACCGATGTCGACGTCGTCGAATTCGCCGCGGCGGATCAGCTCGCAGGCCACCTCTTTGACCTCGTCGTTGGACATCCGGCGGGCCAGCAGCGCCAGCACCGGGAAGGTGTCCGTCGGCGGGACGCCTTCCGGGTATCCCGCGCGCAGCCACGAGACGATCGAATTGAGAAATCCGTTCACGCTGGTCCAACTCCCCCCGGTGTCCGGCTCGTTGACGCGGTGGGCATCGCTCGATGCTACTTGGGTTTGGCTCCAAGGAAGGCGACGCCGGTGTGATGGGCGATGAAATCCCGGGAGATGTACGCCAGAGCAAAGGCGATCGCCAGCAGGACCACCGCATAAATCGCCCATGCGAGGGCCAGCAGCACCGGGTTTTTTTGTGCCGAGCTGCCGTCGGTGCTTACCTGCCCCGCACCCACTGCGTGGAATCGGAGCCCCAGGGCGAACAACCCCGGCAACGCGGCTCCGGCCAGCATGGCGAAGAGCAGGATCTTGAGGGAGGCCTGGTAGTTGAACCAGTCGCTGAAGTGACTCATCAAGCGTTCGCCTTCATCGTGGGGTCGTCGGAGTCGTACCGGGGGGTGGCGCCCGCCATGGGGCCACCGTCGGAGGGCGGCTCGTGGCCGTCCGCGGCTTCGAGCCCGGCGGTCAGGTCGCCCTTCCATTCGGCGTTGACGTTGTTGTGGTCGACCTTGACCTTGCGCGACCGGATGTAGATGGTGGCCGAAACCGCGACCAGCAGCGCGAAGCCGACGATCGCGCCGGGGTAGCCGCCGATGTAGTGCACGATCCAGTAGGTGACCGCGCCGACCAGCCCGGCCAACGGAAGCGTCACCAGCCAGGCGACGCCCATGCGGCCGGCGACGCCCCAGCGGACCTCGCCGCCGGGCTTGCCGAGTCCGCTGCCCAGCACCGAACCGGTGCAGACCTGGGTGGTCGACAGCGCATAGCCGAAGTGGGTGGACAGCAAAATCACTGCGGCCGAGGACGACTCGGCCGCCATGCCCTGGGGCGACTGGATCTCCACCAGCCCCTTGCCCAGCGTGCGGATGATCCGCCAGCCGCCCAGGTAGGTGCCCGCCGCCATGGACAACGCGCAAGCGACGATGACCCATAGGGGCGGCATCGCGGCGTTTCTGCTGATCGAGCCGTAGGACATCAGCGCCAGGAAGATGATGCCCATCGTCTTCTGCGCGTCGCCGGTCCCGTGCGCCAGCGAAACCAGCGACGCCGAGCCCCACTGGCCGTACCGGAACCCGGCCTCGGTGCGCTTGACCGGGATGCCGCGGGTGATCCGGTACACCAGCCAGGTCGCGATCGCCCCGACGGCGATGGCCAGGATCGCGGCCACCACAGCCGGGATGAGTACGTGGGATACCAGGCCTTTCCACAGCACCCCGTGCCCGCCGACGGCGGCGATCGTGGCGCCGACGATGCCGCCGATCAAGGCGTGCGAGGAACTCGAGGGGATACCGAAGAGCCACGTCAGCAGGTTCCACACGATGCCGCCGACCAAGCCGGCGAATACCAGCTCCAGCGTCACGATGTGCCCGTCGATCAAGCCCTTGGCGATCGTGGCGGCGACGGCGGTGGACATGAACGCGCCTACCAGGTTCAGCACCGCGGACAGTGCGACCGCCGCCTTGGGCTTGAGCGCGCCGCTGGCGATGGAGGTCGCCATCGCGTTGCCGGTGTCGTGGAAGCCGTTCGTGAAATCGAAAGCCAGTGCCGTGATTACGACAATACTCAAGAGGAACAACTGGATGTTCACAGCGCCCGATTCTGGTGGTAGGGGGATTCCATTGTCGAATGCAGGAAGACCTGAATCGCGGGTGTATTGAGAGTCGTCGCCAGATGTTACCTCTCAGTTAACCGGAATTCCCCTGCGGTTTACCCCGGGTGTCGCGGCGCAGCGGGTGGTCGGGCGGGATTTGAACGAAGATCAGCGTGATCCCGTCCGGGTCCGTCACGTGCATTTCGTATAGGCCCCACGGTTCTTGGCGCGCCTCGCGCGCGATCGGCACGCCCCGGCTTTGCAGCTCGGCCTGGGTCGCTTCGATGTCGCGAACCTGAAGCCACAGCGCGCCGGGGAACGGGCCCCGGGAATGGTCCGAGGAGCCGTAGCCCGCCAGCTCCAGCAACGACTGGCCGGCGAAAAAGACTGTGCCCGCGCCGTATTCACGGGCTATTGCGAGCCCGATCTGGTCTCGGTAAAACGTCAACGACTGCTGATAGTCCGCCGGCCGGAACAGCATCCGGCTGGCCAGGATCTCCATAGCGTCGTGTCTATCACATGGGCCGGTTCAGCTGCCGTTTTCGCGGTTGGGTTGGATCCGCTGCCGCTGCATGAGCGTGTTCACCAGCCGGGGACCGAACGTGTCGATCGCCTTCGCGGCGATCGCCATCCGCGGCGCGATCCGCACCGGCCGGGTGCGGGCGGCGGTCAGCATCCATTCGGCGGCCTCTTCTGACGTGAGCGCGGGCATGCCCTCGTACGCCTTCGTCGGCGCGATCATCGGCGTGGCCACCAGCGGGTAGTACAGCGTCGTCGAATGCACACCCTTGCGCCCCCACTCGGTCTCCACGACGCGGCTTACCGCCGACAGCGCCGCCTTCGATGCGTTGTAGACCGCGAACAGCGGCGACGCCTCCGACAGCACCCCCCAGGTGGAGACGTTGATGATGTGGCCGTCGCCGCGTTCGAGCATGCCGGGCGCCAGCCCGCGGATCAGCCGCAGCGGCGAGTAGTAGTTGAGCGCGATCGTCCGCTCGACGTCGTGCCAGCGCTCCAGCGACTCCGCCAGCGGCCGGCGGATGGACCGGCCGGCGTTGTTGATCAGGATGTCGACCCCGCCGAGCCGCTTCTCGACGTCGGCGACCAACGCGTCGACGGCGTCCATGTCGGAGACGTCGCACGGCAGGGACAGCGCGGTGCCGCCCGCCGTGGTGATCCGCTCCGCGAGCGCGTCGAGCAGTTCCTGTCGACGGGCGACGACGGCCACCGTCGCGCCCTGGCAGGCCAGCAGTTCGGCCGCGGCCTCGCCGATGCCCGACGACGCGCCGGTCAGCAGGATGCGCTTGCCGTTGAGGTCGACCGGCTTGATGGCGGGCCGGTTGATCAGCACCTGCGGGGCCATCGGGGGGCGCATGGTGGCCAGGACCAGCTGATCGGTGATCCGGCGCAGGGGACTCTTGCTCACGTGGGGAGTCTAGGGGCGCGCCCCGTGCCCCCGAACGTCACGCCAGCGTGACGTGGGCCGCCGAACGTCACGCCAGCGTGACGTGGGCCGCCGAGCGTCGGACCCGCTAGAAGTAGCGCGGGAACCGGCTCCAGTCCGGCGGCCGCTTCTCCAGGAAGGCGTCGCGGCCCTCGACGGCCTCGTCGGTCATGTAGGCCAGCCGGGTGGCCTCTCCCGCGAACAGCTGCTGGCCCACCAGCCCGTCGTCGAGCAGGTTGAAGGCGAACTTGAGCATCCGTTGCGCCTGAGGCGATTTGGCGTTGATCTCGGCGGCCCACTCGATTGCTGCCTTCTCCAGGTCGGCGTGGTCGATGACCGCGTTGACCGCGCCCATGTGGTGCATCTGCTCGGCGGTGTACGCGCGGCCGAGGAAGAAGATCTCGCGGGCGAACTTCTGGCCCACCTGACGCGCCAGATACGCACTGCCATAGCCGCCGTCGAAGCTGCCGACATCGGCGTCGGTCTGCTTGAACCGGGCGTGCTCGCGGCTGGCCAGGGTGAGATCGCAGACCACGTGCAGGCTGTGCCCGCCGCCGGCCGCCCAGCCGTTGACCAGGCAGATGACCACCTTGGGCATGAACCGGATGAGCCGCTGCACCTCGAGGATGTGCAGCCTGCCGGCGCGGGCGGGGTCGACGGTCTCGGCGGTGTCGCCGCTCGCGTACTGGTAACCGCTGCGCCCCCGGATCCGCTGATCGCCGCCGGAGCAGAACGCCCAGCCGCCGTCTTTGGGCGACGGACCGTTGCCGGTCAGCAGCACCACGCCCACGTCGGGGGACATCCGCGCGTGGTCGAGCACCCGGTAGAGCTCGTCGACGGTGTGCGGCCGAAAGGCGTTGCGCACCTCGGGCCGGTCGAACGCCACCCGCACGGTCGCGTCGGTGACGTGCCGGTGGTAGGTGATGTCGGTCAGGTCGTCGAACCCGGCCACGGGCCGCCAGGCCTGGGCGTCAAAGGGATTGTCAGTCAAGGGTTTCGAACTCCTATACCGGGTCCAGGCGGAACACTGCGCAGCGGCCGGCGAGGGCTTCGAACTCGTCGGGGCGCCCTTCGGTGACGAGCCCCGCCCGCTTCATGAAGCCGACGCCCGTCGGCACCTCGGTGGGGAAGAGTCGCAGGATCGGCCGCGCGTCGTCGGCGGACAGCTCGGCCATCCGTACCCTCTGGGCGTGACGGCCGCGCGCGATCGTGGCCTCACCGGCGGCCCGAACGTTGGCCACCCAGTCGGCGCCCGGGAACCCGGCGACGACGTACTGCCGGCCGTCGACGGTCATGGGGGTCACCGGGGTTGAGCGGTCCGCGCCGGACTTGCGGCCGGTCACCGTCAGCACCACTGGGCTCTCGCCGCCGAAACTCATTCCCAGCCGCGACATCTGGATGAAGACCTTGTTGGCCGGCTTCAACCACCACGGCGGCTTGATCGGTTTGCCGCTTCCCATAGGCAGCGACGTTACCTCTCAAAGGGCTCCGCGCCATGGGGCTGGGGTTCGGTTGTACCAACGGCGTCCAGCGTTTCCAGTGCTTCGGCATCGAGGGCGACGTCGGCCGCGGCAAGGTTTTCCTCGAGGTGCCCGACGGATCGCGTGCCCGGGATCAGCAATGTGTTCGGCGCGTGCGCCAGCAGCCACGCCAAGCCGACCTGGGCGCCCGTGACGCCGAGCGCACCGGCGATCTCGGCCACCGCAGGATGGTCGGCGACCTTCGGGAAGCCCGGAAACGACGAGCCCAGCGGGAAGTAAGGCACCCAGGCGACGCCCTCGGCCGCGCACAGGTCCAGCGTGGCTTCCTGTGAGCGGTCGAGCAGGCTGTAGGCATTCTGCACGCAGGCAATCCCCGCGGGCAACGCCCGCCGCACCACCTCGAGCGGCACGGCGCTGATGCCGATCGCGCCGATCTTGCCCTCGTCGCGCAGCGCGATCATCTCGGCGAGCTGGTCGTCGACGTCGACGACCTGGTCGCCCTCGGCGGCCACGCCGGGCCCCAGGTCCATGCGCCGCAGGTTGACCACCGGAACGCAGTCCAGACCGAGCTGGCGCAGGTCGTCCTCGACCGCGGCGCGCAGCTGCTCGGGCTTTTGTGCGGCGGCCAGGGGGATCGGTTGTTCGCCGGTGAAGCGCGCACCGACCTTGCTGACGATGACGAGGTCGTCCGGGTAGGGGGCCAGCGCCGCCCGGATCCGGCGGTTCACTTCGCCGGGGCCGTAGAACGACGCGGTGTCGATGTGGTTGACGCCGAGGTCGACCGCGCGGCGCAGCACCGCGGCCGCATCCTCGGCAGACGGGGCCTCGAACAGCTGCATCGCGCCGTAGCCGATGCGGGCGACTGCCGACGCGCCAATGTTGCCCCGCCCGCCGGGTTGTGGTTTGTCCGTCATGGTGCTCCCTCGTGCCACACTGGAGAAATGCGGAGGGTCCTCCGCTTGTTCGAGCCTAGCAGAAACGGAGGAACCTCCGCTTTGGTCGAGATCCGATCGGACGCGCGCCGTAATCGTGAGCGGCTGCTCGAGGTGGCGACGGCGGCGTTCACCGCCGGCCAAGGGCGATCCGTGTCGCTCGAGGCCATCGCGCGCGAGGCCGGCGTCGGGATCGGCACGCTCTACCGCCACTTTCCGAATCGGGAGGCGCTCGTCGAGGCGGTCTATCGCGCCGAGCTCGCCGAAGTGGCCGCAACGGCCGACCGGCTACTCAAGCGGCATCCGCCCAAGGCCGCGCTGCGCCGCTGGATGGACCGCTACGCGTCATTCGTGGCCGCCAAGCGTGGCATGGCCGAGTCGCTGCAGGCGATCTTCGCCTCCGGCGCCATGCAGGCCGGCCAGACTCGTGACAGCATCGTCGGCGCCGTCGACCTGCTGTTGCGTGCGGGCGTCGAGGACGGCAGCCTGCGCCCCGACGTGCAGGCCGACGATGTGGTGTCCAGCCTGATTGGCATCTTCCTGGCCAGCGGCTCGCCCGAGCAGACGGGCCGCATGCTCGACCTGCTGGCGGCCGGCATCGCGACAAGCTAGCCGGATTTTTGCGCCCAACGTCACGCTGGAGTGACGGCGCCCGGTGAGCGCCACGCTGGCGTGACGCTCGGCGACACAAACTCAGCCGACGGCGCGGCCGGCGCCCTCCCAGAACTGGGCGCGCACGGCCTTCTTGTCCGGCTTGCCCAGCGCGGTCACCGGCACCGACTCGACGACGATCACCTGCTTTGGCGACTGCACCGAACCCTTGCGCTCCTTGACCGCGGACTGAATCTCGACGGTCACCCGCGCCACCGACTCCTCGTCGGAGGGATGGTCGGGTCGCAGCACGATCACCGCGGTGACGGCTTCGCCCCACTTCTCGTCCGGCGTGCCGATCACGCACACCTGCGCGACGGCCGGGTGCTCGGCGACAACGTCCTCCACTTCCCGGGGGAACACGTTGAATCCGCCGGTGACGATCATGTCCTTGACCCGGTCCACGATGAACCAGAAGCCGTCCTCGTCCTCGCGGGCCATGTCACCGGTGTGCAGCCAGCCGTCCTTGAACGTCTTGGCCGTCTCCTCCGGCAGGTTCCAGTACCCGCCGCTCAGCAGTGGCCCGGACACGCAGATCTCACCGACCTCGCCCTGCGGCACCGGGTTGCCGTCGGCGTCCAGCAGTGCGGTGCGGGCGAACAGCGTGGGCCGCCCGCAGGAGGTCAGCCGCTTCTCGTCGTGGTCCTTCTTGGCCAGGTAGGAGATGACCATCGGCGCTTCGGATTGCCCGTAGTACTGGGCGAAGATCGGCCCGAAGCGGCGGATGGCCTCGGCCAGCCGCACCGGGTTCATCGCCGAGGCGCCGTAATAGACCGTCTCCAGCGACGACAGGTCGCGGGTGTGCGAATCCGGGTGGTCCATCAGCGCGTAGATCATCGACGGCACCAGCATGGTCGCGGTGATCTTCTGCTCCTCGATCACCCGCAGCACCTCGGCCGGATCGAACTTGGTCAGCACGACCAGCTCGCCGCCCTTGATGATCGTCGGCACGAAGAACGCCGCACCGGCATGCGACAGCGGCGTGCACATCAGGAAGCGCGGGTTCTCCGGCCACTCCCACTCCGCGAGCTGAATCGTGGTCATCGTGGTGATCGACTGCGCGGTGCCCAGCACACCCTTGGGCTTGCCGGTGGTGCCACCGGTGTAGGCCATTCCGCCGATGTGATCGGGCGGAAGGTCGGCCGCCACCAACGGCTGCGGCGGATACTTCGCGGCCTCGGCCACCAGGTCCACCGCGGAATCACCCAGCGCTTCGGGGACCGGGCCGATGGTCAGCACCTGCTTGAGGCCGGGCACCTTCTCCAGCAGGCCCAGCGCCCGCTCGACGAACATCGGGTTGGGATCGATGATCAGCGACGTCACGCCGGCGTCGCCCAGCACGTAGGCGTGGTCGTCCAGGGAACCCAGCGGGTGCAGGGCCACGCGCCGGTAGCCCTGGGTCTGGCCGGCGCCGATGATCATCAGCACCTCGGGCCGGTTCAGCGACAGCAGCCCGACGGTCGCGCCGGTGCCCGCACCGAGCGCCTCGAAAGCCTGGATGTATTGGCTGATGCGCTCGGCGAGCTGTCCACCGGTCAGCGTGGTGTCGCCGAGATGCAACACCGGCTTGTTCTTGTTGCGCTTGAGCGCACCGACTGTCAGGTGTCCGGAATGAATGGGATGGCGCAGCAGATCGTCACTCATGGGGCAAGACTAGAACGTGTTGCAATTCCGGTCAGCCACCCCCTCGGAGCACTAGCATCCCTGCACATGGCGCAGGCAGATCTGGTCGTTACCGGAACCATCCTGACCGTCGACGACGCGCGGCCCACCGCCGAGGCGCTCGCCGTGGCCGACGGGCGCATCGTCGCCGTCGGCAGCCGCTCCGATGTGGCCATGCTGACCGGCCCCGAGACGCGGACCATCGACTTCGGCGAAGGCTGCGTCATGCCGGGATTCGTTGAGGCGCACGGCCATCCGCTGATGGAGGCCTTGGCGCTGTCGGACCGCATCGTCGACATCCGGCCGGTCACCATACGAGAAGCCGACGACGTCGTCGGCGCCGTCCGCCGTGAGGTCGCCGCCAGGGGAGCGGCCGGCGCCTACCTGAACGGCTGGGACCCGCTGCTGCAGTCCGGGTTGCCCCAGCCGACGCTGGCCTGGCTCGACGAGATCGCGCCGAACGGGCCGTTGATCATCATCCACAACTCCGGGCACAAGGCCTATTTCAATTCGCCCGCCGCACGGCGCGCCGGCCTGACCCGTGACACCCCCGATCCCAAGGGCGCCCGGTTCGGCCGCGACGCGCACGGCGAGCTGGACGGCACGGCCGAGGAGACCGGCGCGGTGTTCCCGCTGCTGGCCGGGGCCATCGCGCCCGGCGACTATCCGGCGATGCTGCTCGCCGAATGCGCGCGGCTCAACCGCGCCGGCCTGACCACCTGCTCCGAGATGGCCTTCGACCCGGCGTTCGGGCCGGTGGTCGAGCGGCTCCGCGACCAGCTGACGGTCCGGCTGCGCACCTACGAGATCTCCAATCCGCAGATGCGCACCGACGCCACCCCCGGCCAGGGCGACGACATGCTGCGCCAGGTCGGCATCAAGATCTGGGTAGACGGCTCCCCGTGGGTCGGCAACATCGCCCTGTCCTTCCCGTACCTGGATACCGACGCCACCCGCACCATCGGGGTGCCGCCCGGCTCCTGCGGCCACGCCAACTACACCCGCGAGCAGCTCAGCGAAATCGTCGGCGCCTACTTCCCGCTGGGCTGGCCGATGGCCTGCCACGTGCAGGGCGATGCCGGGGTGGACACCATCCTCGATGTCTACGAGGAGGCGCTGCACCGCCACCCGCGCGACGACCATCGGCTGCGGCTCGAGCACGTCGGCGCCATCCGGCCCGAGCAGCTGCAGCGCGCCGCCGACCTCGGGGTCACCTGCAGCATCTTCGTCGACCAGATCCACTACTGGGGCGACATCATCGTCGACGGCCTGTTCGGCCCCGAACGCGGATCCCGTTGGATGCCAGCCGGTTCCGCGGTCGCCACCGGCATGCGCATCTCGTTGCACAACGACCCCCCGGTCACGCCCGAGGAGCCGTTGCGCAACATCAGCGTGGCCGTGACGCGCACGGCGCCCAGCGGCCGGGTACTGGCGCCCGAGGAGCGGTTGACGGTCGAGCAGGCCATCCGCGCGCAGACCATCGACGCGGCGTGGCAGTTGTTCGCCGACGACGTCATCGGCTCGCTGGAGGTGGGCAAGTACGCCGACCTGGTGGTGCTGTCGGCCGATCCGCGGACCGTGCCGCCCGAGGAGATCGCCGACCTGGAGGTGCGCGCGACGTTCCTGGCGGGCCGCCAGGTCTACGGCCGGTGACGCCCACGCTCGACGACCTATTGGACCGCCTGCACGTGGTCGCGTTGCCGATGCGGGTGCGGTTCCGCGGCATCACCACCCGGGAGGTCGCGCTCATCGAGGGCCCCGCGGGTTGGGGGGAGTTCGGGGCCTTCCTGGAGTACGCGCCGCCCGAGGCCGCGCACTGGCTGGCCGCGGGCATCGAGGCCGCCTACCGCCCGCCGCCGCAGCCGCGGCGGGACCGCATCCCGATCAACGCCACCGTCCCGGCCGTCGACGCCGCCCGGGTGGGCGAGGTGCTGGCCCGGTTCCCCGGCGCCCGCACGGCCAAGGTGAAGGTCGCCGAGCCGGGCCAGACGCTGGCCGACGACGTCGAGCGGGTCAACGCGGTGCGCGAACTCGTGCCGACCGTGCGGGTGGACGCCAACGGCGGCTGGACCGTCGAGCAGGCGGTGCGGGCAGCCACCGCGCTGACCGTCGACGGCCCGCTGGAATACCTCGAACAACCATGCGCGACCGTCGACGAGCTCGCCGCCCTGCGCGCGCGGATCGACGTGCCGATCGCCGCCGACGAAAGCATCCGCAAGGCGGACGACCCGCTCGCCGTGGTCCGCGCCGGCGCCGCCGACATCGCGGTGCTGAAAGTCGCCCCGCTGGGCGGCGTTGCGGCCATGCTTGCGATCGCCGCGCAGATCGACATTCCGGTCGTGGTCTCCAGCGCGATCGACTCGGCGGTCGGCATCAGTCATGGCCTGGCCGCCGCGGCGGCCCTCCCGGTGCTGAGCCACGCGTGCGGGCTCGGCACCGGCGGGCTGTTCGTAGCGGACGTGGCCGACGTTGCCTCCCCCGTCGACGGCACCCTGGCGGTCGGGCCGGTCACCCCCGACCCAGCCCGGCTGCGGGACCTCGCCGCGCCCGCGGAGCGGCGGCAATGGTGGATCGACCGGGTCAGGGCCTGCCACGCACTCCTTGTACCGTCGTCCGAGTGATCAACCTGGCTTACGACGACCGCGGCTCCGGTGAGCCGGTGGTGTTCATCAGCGGCCACGGCGGGGCCGGCCGGACCTGGCAGCCGTATCAGGTCCCCGCGTTCCTGGCGGCCGGCTACCGCGTCATCACCTTCGACAATCGGGGCATCGGCGCCACGGAGAACGCGCAGGGTTTCACGACGCAGACCATGGTGGCCGACACGGCGGCGCTGATCGAAGGACTGGATGCCGCGCCGGCCCGCATCGTGGGGATGTCGATGGGTGCGTTCATCGCCCAGGAACTCATGCTCGCGCGGCCCGAGCTCGTCAGCTCCGCGGTGTTGATGGGCACCCGGGGCCGCATGGATAAAACCCGCGAGTTCTTCCGCGACGCCGAGGCCGAGCTGGCCGACGCCGGTGTCCAGGTGCCGAGCTCGTACGAGGCGAAAATCCGCCTGCTGGAAAACTTTTCGCACAAGACGCTCAACGACGACGTCGCGGTCGCGGACTGGATCGCCATGTTCAGCATGTGGCCCGTCAAGGCAACCCCGGGAACGCGTTGCCAGCTCGACATCGCCCCGCACACCAACCGGTTGCCGGCCTACCGCAGCATCGCGACGCCGGTGCTGGTGATCGGCTTCTCCGACGACGTGTTGACGCCGCCCTACCTGGGGCGCGAGGTCGCCGACGCGCTGCCCAACGGCCGTTACGTGCAGATACCCGACGCCGGCCACCTCGGCTTCTTCGAGCGCCCCGACGCCGTCAACGAGGCCGCGCTGAAGTTCTTCGCCAGCAACTAGTTCTGGCGCCAGCTGCGCTCGGCGCCCCCGATGTGCTGGTTGTGACAGGCTGTAGGAGTGAACCCCTCGACGACACAGGCGCGCGTCGTCGTTGACGAGCTGATCCGCGGCGGCGTCCGCGACGTGGTGCTGTGCCCCGGGTCGCGCAACGCGCCGCTGGCGTTCGCGCTGCAGGATGCGGACCGTTCTGGCCGGATCCGGCTGCACGTCCGCATCGACGAGCGCACCGCCGGCTACCTGGCCATCGGCCTCGCAATCGCCGCCGGTGCCCCGGTGTGCGTTGCGATGACGTCGGGCACCGCCGTGGCCAACCTCGGGCCGGCCGTGGTGGAGGCCAACTACGCGCGGGTGCCGCTGATCGTGCTGTCGGCCAACCGGCCCTACGAAATGCTGGGCACCGGGGCCAACCAGACCATGGAGCAGCTGGGGTACTTCGGCACCCAGGTCCGCGCTGCCATCAGCCTGGGCCTGGCCGAGGACGCGCCCGAACGGCTGGACGCCCTCAACGCCACCTGGCGGTCGGCCACCTGCCGGGTGTTGACAGCCGCCACGGGATCTCGCACGGCCAACGCGGGCCCGGTGCAGTTCGACATCCCGCTGCGCGAGCCTCTGGTGCCGGACCCCGAACCGCACGGCGCCGCGATCCCGCAGGGACGGCCCGGCGGACGGCCGTGGACGTACACGCCGCCGGTCACGTTCGACCAGCCGCTGGACATCGACCTGTCGCCCGACACCGTCGTCATCGCCGGACACGGCGCGGGCGCGCACCCCAACCTGGCGGAGTTGCCGACCGTCGCCGAGCCGACGGCACCGGCCCCGGCCAACCCCCTGCACCCGCTGGCCTTGCCGCTGCTGCGTCCCAAGCAGGTGATCATGCTCGGCCGCCCGACGCTGCACCGGCCCGTCTCGGCATTGCTGGCCGATCCGAAGGTGCCGGTGTACGCGTTGACCACCGGGCCGCGCTGGCCCGACGTCTCGGGCAACTCCCAGGCGACAGGCACGCGGGCGGTGACCACCGGGACGCCGAATCCGGCGTGGCTGAAGCGCTGCGCGGAGGTCAACAGGCACGCGATCGAAGCGGTGCGCGGCCAACTCGAGGCGCACCCGCTCACCACCGGCCTGCACGTCGCCGCGGCGGTGGCCGGCGCGCTGCGCCCCGGAGACCAGTTGGTACTCGGCGCGTCCAACCCGGTCCGGGACGCGGCGCTGGTCGGCCTGGACACCCACGACATCCAGGTCCGCTCCAACCGCGGGGTCGCCGGCATCGACGGCACCGTTTCCACCGCGATCGGGGCCGCGCTCGCCTACGAGGGACGCACCGTCGCGCTGATCGGCGACCTGACGTTCGTCCACGACAGCTCCGGTCTGCTGATCGGCCCCACCGAGCCGACACCGCGCAAGCTGACCATCGTGGTCTCCAACGACAACGGCGGCGGCATCTTCGAACTGCTCGAGCAGGGCGACCCGCGGTTCTCCGACGTGTCGTCGCGAATCTTCGGAACGCCGCACGACGTCGATGTGGGCGCGCTGTGCCGTGCCTATCACGTTGAGAGCCGCCAGATCGAGGTGGACCAGCTCAGCGCGGCCCTCGACGAACCCGCGGCCGGGATGCGGGTGCTGGAGGTCAAGGCCGACCGGTCCTCGCTGCGGCAGCTGCATGCGGCCATCAAGGCGGCCCTGTGAGGGTTTCGTGAACTACCCGAAAAGGGTGCTGCACATACTGATTCACGGCCGCAGCGAGAAGCCGCCGAATACCCCGTCGAGGATTGCGTTGCGCTGGGCCCGGATTGCGGTGCTGATCGTGGCCGGCTTGGTGACATTGCAATCGGCCCTGCTCGTCGCGGGCGCCTGGCGCAACGACCTTGCGATCCAACACAATATGGGGGTGGCGCAGGCCGAGGTGCTCAGTGCCGGGCCGCGCCGCTCGACCATCGAATTCGTCACACCCGAGCGGGTCACGTACCGTCCCGAGCTCGGCGTCCTGTACCCGTCGCATCTGGCCACGGGCATGCGAATCTACGTCGAGTACAACAAGAACGACCCGAATCTGGTTCGCGTGCAGCACCGCAATGCCGGGCTGGCCATCATCCCGGCGGGGTCGATCGCGGTGGTGTGCTGGCTGGCGGCGACGGTCCTCCTGGTAGGACTGGCGCTGCTGGACAAGATGCTGGATCGTCGCGCTGGGGCTCCCGACCAGCAGATTTCGCACGACGTATGCCCGTAGGCAACCTTGTCGAAAGTCGGTGCTGAAACTGTGGTGTTGTGCGCGTTGCCATCGTCGCCGAATCGTTCCTGCCGGAAGTCAATGGTGTCAGCAACTCGGTGATCCGGGTGCTCGAGCACCTGCGCCGGAACGGTCACGAAGCCCTCGTCATCGCCCCGGACACCCCGCCCGGTGCCGCCCCGGCCGATCGCGTCTACGACGGGATCCGCGTGCATCGTGTTCCGTCGCGGATGTTTCCCAAGGTGACCACGCTGCCCCTCGGTGTGCCGATGCCCCGGATGGTGAGCGTGTTACGCGGATTCGACCCGCACGTGGTGCATTTGGCCTCTCCGGCGCTGCTGGGTTACGGCGGGGTGAAGGCGGCCCGGTGGCTGGGGGTGCCGACGGTCGCCGTGTATCAAACGGACGTACCGGGTTTCGCGGCGAGCTATGGCATTCCCATGACGACACGGGCCGCGTGGGCCTGGTTCCGCCATCTGCACAGCCTCGCCGACCGAACCTTAGCGCCGTCCAGCGTCACGATGGAATCACTTGTGGCGCATCGCTTCCCGCGAGTTCACCAGTGGGCACGCGGGGTCGACGTGCTGCGGTTCGCCCCGTCGGCGCGTGACGAGGCACTCAGACAACGATGGTCGCCGCAAGCCAAGCCGATCGTCGGCTTCGTGGGCCGGTTGGCGCCCGAGAAGCACGTCGAGCGGCTGATCCCGCTGGCGGCCCGAGACGACGTGCAACTCGTCATCGTCGGTGACGGCGTTGATCGGAGCAAGTTGCAAAAGGCAATGCCGACAGCGGTTTTCACGGGTGCGTTGTACGGCGACGAACTCGCAACGGCGTACGCCAGCATGGACGTCTTCGTGCATCCCGGCGAGCACGAAACGTTTTGCCAAGTCGTGCAGGAAGCGCTGGCGTCGGGGTTGCCAGTGATCGCCCCCGACGCCGGCGGCCCACGCGATCTCGTCACGCCGTGGCGCACCGGTTTGTTACTGGGCGTCGGCGAATTCGAGGCGAGGCTGCTCGCGGCCGTCACCCATTTGATCGACGAACGCCACCGGTACGCGCTGGCCGCCCGGCGCAGCGTGCTCGGCCGCAGCTGGCCGGTCATCTGTGATGAGCTGCTCGGCCACTATGAGGCGGTGCTCTCGCCGTTTGCCCGCAGGCGGATGTTCGCCAAGCGGTACGCGCAGGGCGAGTGAGTTAGCGTTCGGCCCGGGGCGGGCCCACGCGGACGACGATTTGCTGTCGTCAGCTCGGCTGAATGTTTCTCGCGGCCGTGTGTTGGGCCTTAACATCCAAGTTTGGTGCCGGGTCGGCGGGGCAAGGGCGTTGCCTTGGTCACGGGCTGCATCGACGGCTCGGCCAAGCTCTGAGTCGCAGGGGCAGAATTGGCCTGATAGGAGGGTCAGCATGGCTTCGCATTTGGAGGTGTGGAAACCGTCAGGGCGGGAGCTGATCGCGCTGAGCGGTGAACGAATGACCCTCGGCAAGTCCTTGACCAACGCGGTGTCGTTCGAGCACGACCCGACCGTGTCTCGCGTTCACGCCGTCTTGGAGAACTTCGGTCAAGCGTGGTCCGTGCGGGACCTGGGTAGCCGCAACGGCACCTTTGTCAACGGAGAAAAGATCGCTGCGGAACGGATTCTGCGGTCTGGCGACGAATTGCGGCTCGGCAGTTCACGGTTGGTCTTCTGGATGACCAGGGGCGCTGACGAAGCACCGGGCGATCAAGAAACCGAAACCGGCAAGTCCGTCCTGCGGCCACCTCGGATGACCCAGCGCGAACTCGACGTCCTCAAGGTTTTGTGTCGCCCCTTCGTATCCGACGACCCGTTTCCCGAGCCTGCATCGGTTCGTCGGATGGCCCAGGAGCTGTTCGTCACCGAAGCAGCCGTCAAGCAACATCTGCAACACCTCTACGACAAGTTCGGCATCAGCACCGAGGGAGATCGCCGGGTAAGACTGGCCAATGCGGCCATCCGGCTCGGCGCCGTCAACCGCTCCATGCTGCGAGACCGCCGTACGCAAGGGTGACTAGGAGATCTTGTCGAGCACCCCGCCGCCGAGCATGGCGACGGCATTGAGGGCACTGCGACGGTATCCGTCACATGTGGGGCACGACTCGATATGGCGGGCAATGCGCTTCCGCATCAGCACGGTGAACTCTCCGTCCCAGCCCGACAGATCCGCGGCGAGCCGGGGGCACCCGTTCCGCGGGGCGCGCCTTGCCACCAATAGCGCACCCAGCGAGCGCTCGACGGTGTCGCGCAGCCGCTGCAGGAGCTTCTTGGTGGACTCATAACTGATGCCCAGCGCTTCCGCGAGCTCGGTTCCTGTCACGCCGTGGCGGTAGGCAAGGTTCAGCACTTGCCGGTCCCGCTCGGACAATCCGCCGGCGGCCTGGTCGATCAGTTGGCGGAGCTCGTTCTGGGCCGTCAGCGTAAACGGCCCCGGACCCGTCGCCACATCGTCGGGCAGCTCGTCACAGGCGGCCTCACGGCGACGTTCGGCCAGGGTCCGCAGGGCGCGGCGACGGGCGATGGCGTACAGCCACGGCCTCAGCTTGTCCGCATCACGCAACTTCGGCAACTCTGTCGTCGCGATGCAGAAGACCTCCTGCACGCAGTCCGAGGCCGCGTGGCGGTCACGCAGCATGCCGACGCAGTAGGCGTGCAGTGGGCCTGCATAGCGGTTGTAGATCGCGGCCAGCGCGGCGCGATCGCCGGTCGCCGCGGCGCGGGCGAGGTCCGTGTCGCTGATAATGGGGTTCTTCGGCACCGTGGTCATGAAAGTCATGACTGAAATGCTCGGGGTTGCTGGTTGATTTCGTAATTACCGTGAAAGCCAGTTTCAGCTTCCGCAAGGGAAGGGTTTCCTACCTGTTTGGTAAGGGTCGGTACCTGGAGCACGCGTACGACCACCGCCCCATAACCGATGCAACGGTTATGGGGCGGTGCCGACGATTGTGACCTGTTTGCCGAGCAGCTCACGCCTTCGTCTTGGTGTGCGCCGTGCGCGTGCCGGTGCCGTTGCCGCGGCCGCCGGGGGCGATGCGCAGCTCGTCAGCGGTCAGTGTGCGGATGCTCTGTCGGCGCAGCGCGATCTTGTCGTGGTTGATACTCATTTGATCTTTCCTTCTCGTGCGATTTGTTGACCGGCAAGCCCGGGGTGGACCCGCTCATAGGTAGGAGCGCCGGCGACGTCGAAGGGTGACCATTTTTCGTCATGGTTGCGCGGGTTCGTCGGTGTGACGCCGTCATTCCATTCGATACCCTGATTGCAGGTAAGTGGCGAGGCGAAAGAGTTGACCCGCAACAGGAATGGAATCGATGCGATGATCACGACACGTGCTGAAGCGGCGGAATACGTCAAGGACGCCGGAGGGTTGAAGCTTGTCGTTTTCGGAGCCGACGGGCACGAGGTTGCAGCGATGTTCGTGCAAGGATCGGTAACGTACAACCCGGAGGAAGCGACCTTCATCGCCGTCGCTGAGGACGGCCACCCGGTGGGCGAACTGCTCGTGGATGAGTCGGTCGATTATGACGAGAACATCGATGCCTTTGTCATCCGCACCGCGCGATAGTTATCGAGGCGAGCCCGGTTCTCGCTAGCTACCCCTGCGCCAGCTCCGCAACGGGCTGCCATTCCTCCCAGGTGCGCAGCCGGATTTCGTAGTCCGCCTTGGCCGTTTCCAGCGGCGATGCGCCGAAAAACACTCGCAGGGGCGGCTTTTCGGCGTCGACGACCTTCAGCAGCGCTGTGGCGGATGCCTCCGGGTTGCCCGGGCTGGCCCAGCGCTTGCTGCGCTCGGCCTGCACGGCGGCGCGAACGTCGTCGTACGCCGGTAGCGGATCGGCCAGCTTCGCCGAATCTCCGGCCCAGTCGGTGTCGAAGCCGCCCGGCTCGATCAACGTGACGTGCACGCCGAACGGGGCGACCTCCAGGGCCAGCGCCTGCGAGAAGCCTTCCAGCGCCCACTTCGACGCGTGGTAGGCGCCGAGCAACGGGAACGCGGTGATGCCCCCGATCGATGAAACCTGGATGATGTGGCCGCTGCGCTGCTCGCGCAGGTACGGCAACGCGGCCTGGGTGATCCACAGCGCCCCAAACACGTTCGTATCGATCTGTTCGCGTGCCTCTTGCTCGGAGAGCTCCTCGACGAACCCGAACTGGCCGTAGCCGGCGTTGTTGACCACAATGTCCAGCCGCCCGAAGTGGTCGTGCGCCTGCTTGACCGCCGCGAAGTCCGCGTCCCGGTCGGTGACGTCCAACCGGATCGGCAACAGCGCGTCGCCGTACTTCTCGGCCAAGTCCTCCAGCGACGCCGTGTTGCGCGCCGTCGCGGCGACCTTGTCACCGCGCTCCAGCGCCGCGATCGCCCATGCCCGTCCGAAACCTCGCGATGTACCGGTGATAAACCAAACTTTTTCAGTCACGCAGCGGTACAACGCCGATGTCGCCACCTAATTCCCGGCAGGTAGCGTCTTCATCGTGAATCGCGCGGCGTTGGACAAGGACCCCCGAGATGTCGCGTCGATGTTCGATGGCGTCGCCCGCCGCTATGACGTGACCAACACGGTGTTGTCGTTGGGACAAGACCGCTACTGGCGGCAAGCCACCCGGTCGGCGCTGGCGATCGGGCCCGGCCAAAAGGTGTTGGACCTGGCCGCGGGCACCGCGGTATCCACCGTCGAGCTGAGGAAATCGGGGGCGTGGTGTGTGGCGGCCGATTTCTCGGTCGGCATGCTGGCAGCGGGTGCCGCGCGCAACGTGCCCAAGATCGCCGCCGATGCCACCCGGCTGCCATTCGGCGACGACGTATTCGACGCTGTCACAATCAGTTTCGGTTTGCGAAATGTTGTGGACCCCCAGGCCGCGCTGCGCGAGATGGTGCGCGTCGCCCGGCCGGGTGGGAGGTTGGTGGTGTGCGAATTCTCCACGCCCACCAACCGGGTTTTTGCCACGGTCTACAAGGAGTATCTGATGCGTGCGCTGCCGCGGGTGGCGCGCGGGGTGTCCAGCAACCCCGATGCCTACGTCTATCTCGCGGAGTCGATCAGGGCCTGGCCGGACCAGGCGAGCCTGGCGCACGACATCTCACGTGCGGGATGGGCGGCGGTGCGGTGGCGCAACCTGACCGGCGGCATCGTGGCCCTACACGCGGGGTACAAGCCCCTGCGTTGAGAACGACCTAGTGGGAACCGGCGCTCTGGACGAAGCCGACCTGGTCGGGGCAGTAGTGGTCAACCGCGGCGCCGAGGAATTGGAACGCCTGGCCCTGGGTGGTGCCCCGCGGCAGGTTCCGCTGGATGAAAGTGGCGGACTTGTACGGGTCGCCGTCCACGCCCCTGCCGATCCGTTCGCACGTGATCTTGCCCAGCCAGGCGAGCTGGTCCTGCGGCTGGTAGATGCCGAAGCCGTTGACGGTGTTCTTGAACGGCGCGTCTTGGTCGTTGGGCGGCGGCGGGGAGGCCAGCGCCGGAGCGGCCAACGCGATGGCGGCGGCGGCCAGGCCGCCGATAGTAGCCAGCTTCGTTCCCTTCATTAGCCGGACTATACACCGCTCGCCGGAACCGTGCGGAAAATTCTCGATGGCCGCAATCTGGTCGGAGCACCGTTTGCGCACGTCAAAGGCGTTCAGCTGAACGGCACCCGGCGATCGAGCAGCCGCGACAGCCGGCCGCCGCCCCGCCAGGCCCGCGCCACCCAGTCGGCGTCCTCGTCGGTGACCAGGTTGGCCATCACCCGCACGGCGATCGTCATCAGCCTCGGGGAGCGCATCGCGATCGGCCCCGTCGTGGGCAGGAACCGCTGGAACGTCAGCAACAGCGCCAGCCGTCTGGCGACGGAGAACCCCCGGCCGTAGTGCTCCTGCAACAGCGACGGCCACACCCGGGACAGGTCATGACAGTCCAGCAGCTCGGCGGCCAGCCGCCCGGTCTCCATCCCGTAGTCGATGCCCTCGCCGTTCAGCGGGTTCACGCAGGCCGCGGCGTCGCCGATCAGCATCCAATTGGGGCCTGCCACCCCGGACACGGCACCGCCCATCGGCAGCAGCGCCGACGACACGGCCCGCGGCGGCCCGTCGAAGCCCCACTCGTCGCGGCGCAGGTCGGTGTAGTAGTTGATCAGCGGTCGCAGCGCCAGGTCGGCCGGCCGTTTCGACGTCGACAAAGCCCCGACGCCGATGTTCACCTCACCGTTGCCCAGCGGGAAGATCCAGCCGTAGCCGGGCAACACCGCGCCGTCGGGGGAGCGCAGTTCGAGATGCGACGTCAGCCACGGGTCGTCGGCGCGCGAAGTGGCCAGGTACCCGCGGGCCGCGACGCCATAGACCGTCTCCTGGTGCCAACGCCGGCCTAGCTTGCGGCCCAGCGAAGACCGGGCCCCGTCGGCCACGATCAACTGGCGGCAACCCACCTCCGTGCCGTCGGCCAACGTCAGCGACACCACTCGCCTCGACGAGTCATGATGCACCGCAACGGCTTTCGTTCCCAGCATCATCCGCGCACCGGAATCTTCGGCGACCTTGCGGATCCGGTCGTCCAACTCGAACCGGGCCACCGCGCTGCCGGTCGACGGAAACGACGGGCCGGGCCAGTCGACTTCCACCTCGCCGCCGAACCCGCTCATCCGCAGGCCGCGATGCCGGATGCGGGTGTCCAGCCAGTCGCCCAGCCCGAGGCGCTCGCACTCGGCGACCGCGCGCGGGGTCAGCCCGTCACCGCACGGCTTGTCCCGCGGAAAGCTGGCGGAGTCGATGACCAGGACGTCGTTGCCCGCGCGTGCGGCCCACGCGGCGGCGGCCGAACCGGCGGGTCCGGCGCCCACGACCACCAGGTCGGCTTGGGTCTCCACGCTCACCAGTATGTTGGTCGAGTGAGTACTCCGGCGACGGTGGTGGCGGGCGTTGACTTCGGTGACCCCGCGTTCGCCGCGACGGTGCGCGGCGGCGTCGGGCGGATCGAGCAGCTCATGGACACCGAACTGCGCAGCGCCGACGAGGTGATGACCGAGTCGCTGACGCACCTATTCAAGGCCGGCGGCAAGCGATTCCGGCCGTTGTTCACGGTGCTGTCCGCCCAGATCGGGCGGGACCCCGACGCGCACGAGGTGACCATCGCCGGCGCGGTCATCGAACTGGTTCACCTGGCCACGCTCTACCACGACGACGTGATGGACGAGGCGGAGGTGCGCCGCGGTGCCCCCACCGCGAACGTCCGCTGGGGGAACAACGTCGCGATCTTGGCCGGGGACTACCTGTTTGCCACGGCGTCGCGGTTGGTGTCGCGGCTGGGGCCCGAGGCGGTGCGCCTGATCGCCGAGACGTTCGCCCAGCTGGTGACGGGGCAGATGCGCGAGACGCGCGGCCTGACGGGCCCGTCCGAAGGGGCCGACCCGATCGAGCACTACTTGAAGGTGGTCTACGAGAAGACCGCTTGCCTGATCGCCGCGGCGGGCCGGTTCGGCGCCATGTTCTCGGGCGCTGAGGCCGAGCAGGTCGAGCGGCTCAGCCGGCTCGGCGGCATCGTGGGCACGGCCTTCCAGATCTCCGACGACATCATCGACATCGACAGCGACTCGCACGAGTCCGGCAAGCTACCGGGCACCGACGTCCGCGAGGGTGTGCACACCCTGCCGATGGTCTACGCGCTGCGCGAACCCGGGCCCGACGCGGCGCGGTTGCGTGAGCTGCTGGCCGGGCCCATCGAGGACGACGATGCGGTGGCCGAGGCGCTGGCGCTGTTACGGGCGTCCCCGGGGATGGCCAAGGCGAAGCACACCTTGGCGGAATACGCGGCCCAAGCGCGCGACGAGCTGGCCCTTTTGCCCGACGTTCCCGGCCGGCACGCGCTGCAGACGCTGGTCGAATACACCATCAGCCGGCACGGATAGCGCGTCCAGGAACCCCAGAGGTCTCCTCGGGCGTTCAATCGACAACAGTCAAGCAATGAACGGGCTCTCGTAGGAGGACACCGATGACCTGGCATCCGCATGCCAATTGGCTGAAGACCTTCGCCCTGTTGGTCGGCATGTCCACGTTGATCGTGTTTGTCGGCTCGCTGTTCGGCCGGACGGCGATGTGGCTGGCGGTGCTGTTCGCCATCGGCATGAACGCCTACACGTACTTCAACAGCGACAAGCTGGCGCTGCGGGCGATGCACGCGCAACCGGTTTCCGAGCTGCAGGCGCCGGTGATGTACCGGATCGTGCGCGAGCTGGCCACGGCCGCGCACCAGCCGATGCCCCGCCTGTACATCAGCGACACCAACGCGCCCAACGCGTTCGCGACCGGACGCAACCCGCGCAACGCCGCCGTCTGCTGCACCACCGGCATTCTGGACATCCTCAATGAGCGTGAACTGCGCGCGGTGCTCGGACACGAGCTGTCCCACGTCTACAACCGCGACATCCTCATCTCATGCATCGCCGGCGCGATGGCGTCGGTGATCACCGCCCTGTCCTACATGGCGATGTTCTTCGGCGGCGGCGGAAACCGGGAGGGTGGTAATCCCTTTGCGATGCTGCTGGTTTCGTTGCTGGGTCCGATCGCCGCCACCGTGGTGCGGCTGGCGGTGTCCCGCTCGCGCGAGTACCAGGCGGACGAATCGGGCGCGGTGTTGACGGGCGACCCGCTGGCTTTGGCGTCTGCGCTGCGCAAGATCTCGGGTGGTGTCCAGGTCGCCCCGCTTCCGCCGGAGCCGCAGCTGGCCAGCCAGGCGCACTTGATGATCGCGAACCCGTTCCGCGCGGGCGAGCGCATCGGGTCGCTGTTCTCGACGCACCCGCCGATCGAGGACCGCATCCGGCGCCTGGAGGCGATGGCGCGGGGCTAGATATGGCCCGCACTATGAGCGCTCTCCGCAAGGATGTGTGCGCTGCCGTTTTCGATAGCGCCCGCGCTATCAAATTCGGTGAGAGCCATATGGTCCGAACAGCCGCGCGTCCCTGGGGATGAGTGACTCCCGGTTTGATAGCACCCGTGCTATCAAATCCGGCGTGAACCGCTACACCTACCGCGCTCAGTGGTTGCGCGACTACGACGAGTACCTGGGCGTATCGAATTCCCCTACATGAGGCGCGAAGCGCCGACCGCGCCGCAGGCTGTGGCCGCCGTGAAGGAGCATGTGGAGGCCGTGAAGGAGCATGTGGAGGGCCTGCGCGCCACCGGAGAGCAAGTCCCCACACCGCTTTCCGAACGACGCTACAGCGGGAAAATCCTCGTCAGAACGTCGCCGCAGCTGCATGCCCGCCTGGCGCTGGAAGCCATCGAGCAGGGGGTGCCGATGAACCAGTGGATCGTCCAGAAGCTCAGCGGGAGGGCGCCCAGCAGCACCTTCGGGCTCTCCGGGTGGGATTAAGCACGCCACTCAGGCTGCGGCCTCGGGCCTTTCGGGTCCGATGGCCTCACTTGCATCCTTGCGAGCGGAATGGCCCGTCTCGAGCCTTCCCCGGATGCGCACCATGCCGCCGTTGGCCTCATGCTGGTGCTGCCAGTCGCTGATCGCCTGGTGCGCCGCGTGGTCCAGGTAGTGCACCGAAACCTCAACGGTGACAAGGGATCCGGCGGGTATGGACGCCAGCACCCGTGTCAGCCGCGGGAGCGCCAGGAACGTGCAGGCCGCACCCTCGATGAGCACCTGCCACTCACCGTCGACGGGCTTGGCGTCGACCTTGGCCCGGATCACCCGCCAACCGGTCAACGCGATGGCCAACGCGAGCCCGATCAGGACGCCGTGCAGCAGATTGAGGAAGACGACGCTGACGGCGGTCACGACGTACACGGCGAGATCGCCATGCTTCATCGCGGTTTCGATGTGTGCCGGCTTGAGCAGCTGAACGCCGATGACGATGAGCAGACCGGCAAGTGCGGCGGTGGGGATCTCGTCGACCAGCCCGGCGAACGGGATGGTGAACAACAAGATCCATACGCCATGCATGAAGGCCGAGGCGCGCGATTTGGCACCCGCGTTGACATTGGTGGAGCTGCGGACGATGACACCGGTGACCGGCAGCCCGCCGATGGTCCCCGACACGATGTTGGCGGCGCCTTGTCCGACCAGCTCGCGGTCGAAATCGGTGCGTGGCCCGTTGTGCATGCGGTCGACCGACACCGCCGACAGCAGGCTCTCGACGCTGGCGATGAGCGCGACGGTGATCACCCCGATCGCAACCGCGCCCCAGTTGCCGTGCGAAATGTCGGGCAGCTGCAATGCGTCCAGCGGCGAGCCCTCGAGGTCGATCCGCCGCACGTGGAACGGAAAGACGACCGACATCACCGTCACGGCCACGATCGCGACCAACGGCCCCGGAATGCGGCGCACCTTGGCCGGAACCCACCGCCAGGCCACCAGGATGACGATCACCAGTACGCCCAGGATCACCCCGGGCCGGTGCGCGCTGATGATCTGGCCCGGCAGGCCGATGAGGTTGTGCCAGGCCGTGCTCTTGGACTTTCCGCCGAGCAACACGTGCGCCTGCTGCAGCGCGATCGTGATGCCGATGCCGGCCAGCATGGCGTGCACGACCACCGGTGAGATCGCCAGGGCCGCCCGTGCGACGCGGCTGAGCCCCAACAGTACCTGCAGGGCGCCCGCGGCGACGGTGATCAAACACGTTACGCCCCAACCGAAGTCGGATACGAGGTCGGCGACGACGACGGTCAGGCCCGCCGCTGGGCCGCTGACTTGCAGCGGTGATCCGCCGATGGCGCCGACCACGATGCCGCCGACGATCGCGGCGATGAGGCCGGCGAGCACCGGGGCGTTGGAAGCGATCGCGATGCCCAAGGACAATGGGAGTGCGACCAGGAAAACCACGAGTGACGAAGGAAGGTCGTGGCGGATGATCGATCGCACTCGATCTTTGCGTGAGTCCTTGGCCTGGTCGGGAGGTTGATTGCCGAGCTGTTCGATGTTTTGCATCGGTCTCGTCCCTCGTTAGGAGTTAGCGGGGGAACTTCCGATATCCGCCCCATATAGCGTTGTATTACGTCGGCGTAACACCTTGGCGCACAAACGGTTACAACCCGGCCGGATCCGCAGGATCATGGCCGGGAACCCCTGGCTGCGTTAGTGACGGTATTTTGCTGGCAAACCCGGGGTCAAGCGGACGAGCCAACCCCATATGGAACGCAAAGATTTAAATTCCGCATCATCCGACGGACATCTCAGAACCCCGAACCGTGCACCTCGTGGCCGGGTACCTCGGCGATCAGACCCCGGTAGGCCTCCTCGACGCTCGACCCATGGTTGATCACCGCGTCGACTTCGCGGGCGATCGGCATGTTCAGTCCGAACTCGTTGGCGAACTCCACGATCACGCTGGCGGCCTTGACGCCCTCGGCGACCTGGTTCATCGAGGAGATGATCTCGTCGATCGGCTTGCCGGCGCCCAGTTGTTCGCCGACGTGACGGTTGCGGCTGCGCTGGCTGGTGCAGGTCACGATGAGGTCGCCCAGGCCGGCCAGGCCGGGGAAGGTCTCGGGATTGCCGCCCAGGGCGACGCCGAGCTTGGTCATCTCGCGCAGCGCGCGGGCGATCACCAGCGCGCGGGTGTTTTCCCCGATGCCCAGGGAGTAGCCCATCCCGACCGATATCGCGTAGACGTTCTTCAGCGCCCCGGCCATCTCGACGCCGATCACGTCGTCGGTGGTGTACACCCGGAAACGCCGGGTGCGGAACAGCCCGGACAGCCGGGTCGCCAGATGCTGGTCGGGCATGGCCAGCACCGCCGCGGCGGCGTAGCCCTCGCCGACCTCGCGCGCGATGTTCGGCCCAGCCAGGATGCCCGCGGGATGGCCGGGCAGGACCTCCTCGATGATCTGCGACATCCGCATGTTGGTGCCCTGCTCGAGGCCCTTGACCAATGACACCACCGGCACCCACGGCCGCAGTTCCTTGGCCAGTTCGGCCAGCACGCCGCGGAAGCCGTGGGAGGGCACGCCCATCACCACGACGTCGGCGGAGTTCGCCGCCTCGGCGAAGTCGGTGGTGGCGCGCAGGGTGTCGCTCAACACCACGTCGTTGCCGAGATAGCGGCTGTTGCGGTGCTTCTCGTTGATGTCGCTTGCGGTCTCCTCCGAGCGGACCCATTGCAGCGTCGGGCCGCGGCGCGCACAGATGGACGCCACCGTGGTTCCCCAGGAACCGCCACCAAGGACAACGACTTTGGGTTCGCGCTTCTCAGCTGCCATGGCGATCAGCGTATTGCCGACACCTCGCATTTAGTAGCAGTTCACGAACTTCGGTCGGCGTCGGTCAAGCCTCACCCGGCCAGGGGTGCCCGGTCGGATGCCCGGCCGAAGACCATCGCTTCCTCGATGCGGTCGAAGCGGTAGTCGATGGCGTCGGCGAGGTAATTCTGCCGCACGTTCCAGGGCCGCTTGGTTCCCGATTTCGGCAGCGCGTGCACCGACCGCAGCACGTAGCCGGCGTTGATGTCCCACGACGGCTTCTCGGTCATCGGCTCGTTGCCGCGATGCGGGTAGGCGTGGGTGTAGCCGTGAGAGGTCATGTGCGCCAGCAACTTTGCCGTGGCCCGGGCGGTGATATCGGCGCGCAGCGTCCATGATGCGTTGGTGTAGCCGACGCACCAGAACAGGTTCGGCACGTCCTCGAGCATGTGGGCTTTGTAAACGAAGCGGTCGTTGGTCTTGATCTCGTTGCCGTCCAGGCTGATCGCGGTCCCGCCCAAGGCCTGCAGCTGCAGGCCGGTGGCGGTGACGATGATGTCGGCGTCGAGGTGCCCGCCGGATTTCAGCGCGATGCCGGTCGCGTCGAAATGGTCGATGTGATCGGTGACCACGTCGGCGCGGCCGGTGGCGATGGCGTTGTACAGGTCGGCGTCGGGGATCAGGCACATCCGTTGGTCCCACGGGTTGTAGCGCGGCTTGAAGTGGGTGTCGACGTCATAGCCGGCGGGCAGGCTGCTGATCGCCTTGCGTCGCAGCAGCCATCGCACCAGCCCGGGCGCCTTGCGCGACAGGGCGAAGAACACCGCTTCGGTGAGTGCGCTGTACATCCGGACCACGAGATGGGCCAGCCCGCGGGGCAACACTTTCCGCGCGACGGCGGCGACCGTGCCGTACTTCGACGCCGAGATGAGATAGGTGGGTGAGCGTTGCAGCATGGTCACTTTGGCGGCCAGGTCCGACAGCGAGGGCAGCAGCGTGACAGCGGTGGCCCCGCTGCCGATCACCACAACCTTCTTGCCGGTGTAGTCCAGGTCTTCCGGCCAGTGCTGGGGATGCACCACGACGCCGCCGAAGGTTTCGATGGCGGGGAACTCAGGGGTGTACCCCTCGTCGTAGTTGTAGTAGCCGCTGCCGAAGAACAGAAATCGGCCGCGGTACAGCTTCCGCGCGCCGTCCTGCTCGACGGTGACCGTCCAGGTGTCGGTGGACGAATCCCAGTCGGCCGAGCGGACGTAACTGTTGAACCGAATGTGTCGATCGATGCCGTACTTGTGCGCGGTGGCGGCCAGGTACTCGCGGATGTGAACACCGTCGGCCACGCCTTCCTTTCGCGTCCATGGCTCGAAGGGGAAGGAGAGCGTGAAAATGCTGCTGTCCGAGCGCACCCCGGGGTAGCGGAACAGGTCCCACGTGCCGCCGATCTGTGCGCGCCGCTCCAGGATGGTGTAGGTCAGCTGGGGGTTGCGCTCGCTGATTCGGTAAGCCGCGTCGATGCCGGAGATGCCGGCGCCGACGATGATGACGTCGGAGTAGTCGGCCTCGGTCGGTGTCTGGCCGTCGGCTTCCTGGGGAGTCACGGTCATCGTGAACCTCACTCACTTTGTGGGACTGGTCACTAGAGTAGGCACCCAGCGGTTGGCCGGGCCAGTGATCGTCATAACGGCTCCATCAGCACGTCGACGTGCAGCGGCGCGCACCGGTCGATCAGCCAGATCTGGTCGGCGGGGCTGGCGAAGATGCGCGCGTGGGACGGGTCCTGAGCGAAGGCCGGGTCTGTTCCGGGGCCGCACCTGTCGCCGAAGAAGACGTAGGCCTTGGTGTCGTTGCATTGCCGCGACATCCACACCAGCCCGTCCAGCCCGGCACTGTGCGCGGCTTCGGCCCAGCGCATCGTGGTGTCGTAGCTCGACGCCGGGCTCGCCGTGAGCTCGCCGGCGGTGACCTTGAGGCGTCGCAGCCCGGTGCCGTGCAGCACGCCCAGGCGCACGGGCCGGGTCACCTCCAGTCGGACGAGCACTTTGTCCGCGTATTGGTCGTAGGGGAGCAGGCCGCCCTCGACGGGAATGTCGTGCAGCAGCGTCTCGGCGATGGCCGCGTCCTCGGTGTCGGCCGCGTACATGATCGGCACGACCGGGTCGCCGAAGAAACCGAAGCGGGTGCGCGCGCCGATGCCGGGGTTGAAGTCGGTGGCGGTGCGCGTCGCCGACAGCACGCGGTAGAGCGGGTGTCCCGCCGGCAGGGTGGCCGTGGCCGGGTCGAACGGGTCCGGGGGTCGCCTCACCACGAGACGGCCAGGGCCTCCGCAGCGACCGCAACGACGCGATCCGGATCGGTGGCGAGGCGGTCCACGGGCCGCTTCCCGTCCAGGTAGGTGGTGGGCGAGCACAGCCACTGCACCAGCCCGGCCTCCGACCAGCCGTTGTCCTCCGCGATCTCGCGCAGCCGGGCGATGACCGCCAGCGGTTTCCCGTCCGGGCCGAACTGGAACCCGGGGTACGCGAGGTAATTGCCGCGCCGCACGGCTACCAGCGCCTTGTTGCGGTGGGCGGTGGTGGCCAGGTTGCGCGGTGCGCTCGACCGCGAGCCCATCCGCTTACCGGCGTCGGTGCTGCTCAGCATCCCGAACTCGGCCTCGATGCGGCCGTACAGGTTCTGCTCGGCCTGCACCGCCCGCGCCACCGCGGGTTCGGTATAGACGGCGACCGACGACAGCGCGACGCCCACCGCGCGCGCGCTTTCGCGGAGGCGCTCGTGCGCGGTGGCCAGCTCGGCGACGGTGGTCATGGGGATCGCTCCAGCGTTCGGTTCGTGCAGTTCATTCTACTGCACGAACCGAACGCACGGGAGCTACCGGTAGTTGACGAACTGCAGCGCGACGTCGAGGTCGGCCTGCTTGAGCATCGAGATGACGGCTTGCAGGTCGTCGCGCTTTTTGCTGCTGACCCGGATCTCGTCGCCCTGGATCTGCGTCTTGACGCCCTTCGGCCCGTCGTCGCGGATCAACTTGGTGATCTTTTTGGCGTGCTCGCTGTCGATGCCCTGCTTGAGGGTGCCGCTGACCTTGTAAGTCTTTCCCGACGCCTGCGGTTCGCCGGCGTCGAAGGCCTTCATCGAGATGTCGCGGCGGATCAGCTTCTCCTTGAAGACGTCGACGGCCGCCTTGACGCGTTCCTCGGTGGACGACGTCAGCTCGATAGCCTCGTCGCCCTTCCACGCGATGGTGGTGTCGGTGCCGCGGAAGTCGAAGCGGGTGGCCAGCTCCTTGGCTGCCTGGTTGAGTGCGTTGTCGACCTCTTGGCGCTCGACTTTGCTGACAATGTCGAACGATGAGTCCGCCATTCGATCCGTCCCTTCATCCGGTGATGGCCGTTTGTGCTTTGTCTACCCCCTCGTTGTAACCTGTCTGGCGGCAGGTTGCCCGAGCGGCCAATGGGAGCGGACTGTAAATCCGTCGCGAAAGCTTCACAGGTTCGAATCCTGTACCTGCCACCAACGTTCGTGAGAGAACTAGTTTGTCCCGCCTACGGCCGGCTTAGATGCAGGCTGAGTAGGCACTAGCTGGTGGGCGTCGCCGGGGGCAAGCACTCCGTCCACCCGGCGCGCTAGTCGGACAACATTGCCGACTCGACGGCGGCGGTGCGCCCCAACGGGGGACAGGGCTATGCGGGAAGAACTGAAATCCGGGTGGCGGAATTTCGGACCCAGAAATCACCCACAGATTTGGCCCAGCTGCCCGTCAATGGGGCTCGCGCCCTCGCAATCGCCTAGTTGGTATCTGCGCACGGGGTTATCGTGCGGGAGGTTGTCGATGCAAGCCTGACGGGCGGCGGCACCGGAGATGCCGGCACAGGGATTGTCGGCTCGTGCCGGTGCTGCTGGAATGCAGATGAGCCCCAATGCTACGGCTGTTGCCGCCGCCACGCCTATTACCACCGTTTTCATTGGTTCGTCCTTTCCCGACCCTCGATGGCCACTGATTATCGGATAGATCGGGGTGGACGGCGACTCGAGCGACACGTGGTAGGCGCCTACAACCCATCCAGCAAATTAGTTGATCAATCAGGCGACGAGAACTGCATGGATAGGCACATTGTTGACACGCCTAACCGCTGTCCTCGAACCTTGCTTGGCTCAATTGAATGCATTGCAGCACAACGTATTTGGGCGGGATAGGACGACACATGTGCACGGGCGAACCCGGCGTGGTGCGCCTTTGCCTCATCCGCCTGACGGGGGTCGGCGCATGATGTGGCCGAAGATGGGCGGTCCGTAGCCCTTCTCGTCGGGCTTGTCCCGCTGGGCTTTACGCGCCCCCGGCGGCATCGGTGGGATGAACATCGGGGTGAGAGGCGCGCCCTCGGCCGTCGTTGCCATCAATGGGCCCTGTGCGGCGGACAGCTGGATCGGAGAGGTGACCGCCGAAGGCGGGACCACGAGATTGCCAACGTACATGCCCTTGCCCAGAGAAGCGGTGGCGGAACTCTCGATTGCGCCGGCCGTACTGGCCGTAGCGGCTGGCGGGGCATAGATATTGGGGGCCCCGCCCACAGCCTCGGGACCGGTGATGTTGTAGGCGATGGCCAGGTTGCGGGGCGTCGCGGACAGGACGTCTGGGAACTGACCGGGGAAGTAATCGTGGCCGCTCGTAATCAAGCCTATGAAGGACTGGGGGTTGCCGATACCGCTGCTGACCAGGTTTTGCAGATAACCGTTGACGGTCTGAACGAACGGATTGGCGAAGAATTGCGTCGGGTCGACTGCTGCCGGGGCTAGCGGGGCGCCTACCACCGGCGCGGCGGCTGCCGCCCTGCTCACTGCAGCCGTTTGAACGGTAGTGGCGGTCGGAGCGGTCATCGGGGACGGCGGGTTGAACGTCGGCATCGCCATGGTCTGGAGGCTGCTGGCCTGATAGCCGAGCATGGCGGTCGTGTTACCCGCCCACATCTGCAGGTACTGGGCCTCGTTGGCAGCGATGGCGGGAAAGTTGATGCCGAAAACGTTTGTCGCGATCAGATGGGCCAGCTGCGCGCGGTTGGCGGCGACCACGCTGGGATGCACCACAGCCGCCTGGGTGGCGGCGAACGAGCTGGCCATCGTGTCAGCCGCCATCGACATATGAGCGGCCTGGAGCGAGGTGGTTTGTAGCCAGGCGACGTAGGGCAGGGTGGATGCGGTCATCGCCGTCGCTGACGGCCCCTGCCAGGGAATCTCCGCCACGACGGAGGCGTAGCCGGCGGCGGTCTGTCCCAGCTCGATTGCCAGCTGGCGCCAGGCGTCGGCGGCGGTGAGCCATGATCCGGGCCCCGGCCCTGAATGAATCAGTGCCGATGTGATCTCGGGAGGAGCCCAGAAGTCCATCGCCGACCCCCCGTCAGAGCTTGGAGTCGATAATCCTGAAGCCGCGCATGCGGGCCTGCGCGGCCAAGCGTCCGCCGAGGGACCGATTCTCACTCCCCACGCGTTGTCCCTTTCGGTGACGTTCCTGTCCGGTACGTGGCCCGATTCGTCGATTGACAGCGTATGCGCCCGCGGGGTTGCTCACTCCGGGAATCGTGAGATCCATTTGGTCAGCTCGCCGCGCCTCTCGATTCGCCACTCGCGCGGAAAGCCGGGGCAGTGCGCTCTGATTCCGACTTCGGACCTCCCCACGAAGCGCGTATTGGATGCCCGCGCGGGGGCAGGCCGCCCGAGTCGTGATTGGCCGAAAACTCCTGCCTGGGATGTGACAGTTGACGGCAAGAGGCGCGGTCCCTGGCACACGAAAAGGCCTCAGTGTTGAACGCATCTCCCCCCCGTTCGTCAGCGCCCTTCCCGTTACAGCGTTCTCAACGCACCGGGGGCGCCCCCGGCTGTGATCCTCTCCGCTGAGCCACGCGCAGCGGTGTGCGGCGGAGACTTTCGAATCCAGGCATTGCGACAAACTTGCCCCAGTTGTCCGTAGTCGGGGCTGGCCTGGCAATTGCCCATTCGGGGCCCGTGCATGGGGTCATCGGTCGAGGAGCTGTCGGTGCAAGCCTGGTAGGCCGTGGGATCGGTGATGCCGGCACAGGGGTCGTCGGCGCGCGCTTGTGCCGGTGGAATGCAGAGGGGTGCCAGCGCTATCAGCGCCGCCACGGACGCCCCGATTGCCCTCCTCATCGGTTCTTCCTCCTGACCACTAGCCCACTAACTCAGTGTGGCACTTGTGATGAGGGCAGTCGAGCATCGCGCAAACAGACTGAAGGGCTTACCCGCTCAGGCGTTGCGGCGACGGCGGTTTCGGCTCGTCGGCGGTCCGCACGTCGCGGCCGGCGCCGGCCGACACGGTCGCGGCCTCGCCGCGAGCCAGCCCCACCGTCGCGACGATCACCAGCACCGCCGCCACCGCCAGCACGACCCAATCGAAGCCCTGGGCGTCCAACGTCTCGCCGAGCACGGTGATCCCGAGGACCGCGCCGACAATGGGCTTGGCGGCGATGATCGTCGGCAGTGAGGCCGTCAAAGCCCCTGCGCGGTATGCCGATTGGTGGATCACCATCCCGGCCGCGCCGCAGAACACCCAGCCGTAGACCTCGGGTCTGCTCCACAACTGTTCGGGGTTGTGTTCGAGGATGTCGACGACGCCCTTCATCAGCACCGCGAACACCGCCAGCAACGAGCCGGCGACCGCCGCGAGCGATACCGCGGCCAGCGGGCGATCCGACCAGATGCGCGCGCCCAGCATCGCCAACAGCAGCGGTGGGGCCATCGCGAGGGCCACGATCAGCCACACGTGTGCCGCCGCGCGCTGCTGGCCGCCGGTCGGATCGCCGACCGCGATGACAACCACCAACGCCGCGGTCAGCAACACCGCCCACACCCACTCCGCGCGGGTGACCGGATGGCGGCTCATCCGCGCGTAGATCGGCAGTGCGAACAGCAGCGCGGTCACCTGCAGCGACATCACCAACAGCACCGAGCCCTTGTCCAGGGCCGCAGCCAGCAAGATGTAACTGGCGATGTCTCCGAGACCGCCCATCCACCACCGCGTATCGCGCAACAGCATGCCGAAGAGCGCCAGGTGGCCGACGGGTTTGTCGGTGACCTCCTGGGCGGATCGCTGACGGACGACGTTGCCGATCGCCGACGCCAGCGCGGCGCACAGGGCGAGAATCGCCGCCATATCAGCCCTCGACATGCCACTAATCTAGCCGGGCCCCGGCAAACCGCCCGCCGAGCGCGGTTCAGAGCGGGAACGCGGTACCCGTGAGCTCTTCGGACAGGTCCCACAGCGCCACGGCGGTGCCGGCTCGCTTGGCTGGCCAGTTACGCCACGTCGGCTGGGTGCGCCCGTACAGGCCGAAGCGCGGGCCGACGAAGGTGTCGCCCGGCAGATCCTGCGACACCGCGTACAGGGTCTGGCGGGCGCCGAAGTCGGCATCGGTGGACACAATGCGGTCGACCGCCAACACCGCCGCGTCGCCCAGCTTTCGGCCGGAGTTGCCTTGCAGGTTCGTATGCGACCAGCCGGGGTGGGCGGCCAGCGCGCGCAGAGAAGAACCGGCGGTGTCCAGACGTCGCTGCAGCTCGCTGGTGAACAGCAGGTTGGCGAGCTTTGACTGGCTGTAGGCCAGCCACGCCGAATACGGGCGAGACTGGAAGTTCAGGTCTTTGAGGCTGATGTAGCCGAAGTGGTGCATCAGTGAGGAGACCGTCACCACCCGGTCGATCAGCTTGGGCAGCAGCAGGTTGGTCAACGCGAAGTGGCCGAGGTGGTTGGTGCCGATCTGGCCCTCGAAGCCGTCGACGGTCACCGCATGTTTGGTGGCCATGATGCCGGCGTTGTTGACCAGCACGTCCAGCGCGGCCATCTCGTCGGCGAAGCGCCGCACCGAGCCCAGGTCCTGCAGGTCGAGTTGGCGCACCTCGACGTCGCCGGCCATCCGCTCGGCGGCGGCCTTGCCCTTCTCCGTGTCCCGCACCGCCAGAACGACGCGGCCCCCGGCCCGCGCCAGCTCCCGCGCGGTGACCTCGCCGAGACCGGCGTTGGCCCCGGTGATCACGACGGTGCGTCCGGCGAACGAAGGCAGGTCTGCAGCGGTCCAACCAGGCATGCAGCCCACCCTAACTACGTGATCTCACCCGCCAAGCCGCCGCAGGTATCGTGCGTGGGATGGCCGGCGGAACCTCACCTGGACGGCGCTGATGTACCTAGGGGTCATCGTCAATCCGCTCGCGCGCAGGAATCGCCGCGGGCGGGGCGACCGCGTCGCCGAGTTGCGCCGCATCGTCGGTCCGTTCGGCGAGGTGCACGAAACCGCCTCGATCGAGGACCTCGGCAAGACCCTGGACCAGCTCCATCCGCGGGTCACGCACCTCGTCGGGGACGGCGGCGACGGCGCACTGCACTGGCTGATCAACGAGATCGAGCGTTGCGAGAGCGACCCGGAGCGCTGGCCGACATTCGTGCCCACCAACGGGGGCAGCGTCAACGCCGTCGCCCGCAAGGCACACGTGCGCGGCCGGCCCGATGCCATCATCCGCGCGCTGGCGGCCGCCGCCAAGGCGGATCGGCCCCCGCCCGAGATGCCCCTTGACACCTTGCAACTCGACGGTGAAACCGCCGAGGGCGCCGCGTTCCATCGTCTGTGCTTCGGACTGGCCGCCGGGGGTGTCGGAAATCGGTTCTACGACATGTATTACGGGAAACCCGATCATGGCCGAGGCGAAGTCGTTCGAGTGATCGGTCGCTCGTTCCGCGACTACCTCGGTACGAAAGTCGGCCGTTCGCAGGACTCCAATTACGCGTCCGTGCTGTTCGCCCCGACGCGCGCCCGGGTCGTCATCGACGGTGAGGAGGTTCCGACACGGATGCACCGCGTGCTGCACGCCGGCGCCATCGACCTGCGGATCGGCGGGCCGTTCCGGCTTTTCCCGAAGGCCGAGAAGCCCGGCGCGTTGCACTTCCAGGCCGGCGAGGTGCGGCCCTCGCGCATCGTCGCGCAACTGCCCGCGGCGCTCACCAATGGCACGCTCCGGGGTCGCGGAGTGCGCGACGTCAATGGCCACGAAATGATCATCGAGGCCGACGGGGAGCCGCTCTCACCGATCATCGACGGCGAACGGTTCGTCGGTATCACCCGGCTGGTGGCCCGCGCCGGTCCGCTCATCCGCGTCGCTCAAACCGGCTGACTCCGCATCTCAGTAGATCCGCAACGCGGGCCGCGAGAACCGTGGTGGAAATCACTTGCTAACGTCGTCGGCAGGCGCGAGATTTCAAATCGTTTGGACGCGGCTATGCCCTTTGCGTTGGCGATACGAAACGGCGGGGCAATTGCCTACGGATTCAAACGCAAGAATTCAGCATTAGCGCAAATACGCATCTCAGTATTCGCGGGCTTGCTGAACGCTGTACCGACGAAAGCCCCTGGTAAAAGCGGAAACTGAAATACTGAAGTCCGTAGTTAAGGACGCGGCTCGCCGCACAATGTTGTCGCTGGATAAGCCGATCCTGTGAGATCAATGTGCAGTATAGGAAAAGCCTCTGCACGCTTTGCCTGACCCCCATTAGCGGCGTTACATTGGGCTTTATCGATTGATCCCAAAGTTCTTATCGCTCATAGTTGACCCGGAAGGGGGTGGCTCCTGCGATGGAGACGCTCATTGATCACCTGCACATGCGGGAAGCGCTGACTCCGGACAAGACCCTCTTCCGGTTCGTCGACGACGAAGGCCGCGAGCAGGAGCACTACACCTACCAAAGTTTCGCCGAGCGGACGCGTGAGCTGGCCGCCTACCTGTCGGCGGAGGCCGGGCTGCGCCCGGGAGACCGCGCCCTGCTGGTCTACCCACCCGGTCTGGAGATGGTCGCTGCGTTCTACGCGTGCGCCCGCCTCGGGGTGATCGCTGTGCCGGTCAGCCCCCCGCTGCCGATGTCGTTCGAGTCGGGGCTGGCCAAACTCAGCTTCATCGCCCGCGACTGCCAGGCGAAGGCGGTGCTGTCGACCAAGCAGTTCGAATACGACTACCGCCTGCTGCTCAACCACCTCGACGATGGGTCGCCCTGGCCGGACGCCCAACGGCCCCCGGAACTGCCCTGGTACGGCACCGACGGCACGCAGGACTTCGGCGGCACGCCCGTGCCCGACACGCCTGGACCGGTGCTCTTCCTGCAGTACACCTCCGGCTCCACCAGCGACCCCAAGGGCGTGGTGGTCAGCCACGCCAACGTCATCGCCAACGCCTCGGCCTTCACCAAAGACGAGGTGCTGGTCAGCTGGCTCCCGCAACACCACGACATGGGCCTGATCTCCGCCTACCTGTTCATCCCGCTGATCGGCGGGACGACACACGCGATGTCCCCGCTGGACTTCCTCAAGCGACCGTCGGCCTGGCTGCGGCTCATCAGCGACGTGCGCGCGACCCACACGCCGGTGCCCAACTTCGCGCTCGAGTTGTGCCTGCGCGAGGACAAGCTGCCCACGTCCGAGCTCGCCGGGATCGACCTGAGCAGCCTGGAGAGCATCGTCGTCGGTGCAGAACCGCTGCGCGCCAGCACGTTCACCCGCTTCCGGCAGCGTTTCGCCCCCTACGGCCTGGAGCCCAACGCGCTCACCGGCGCGTACGGCATGGCCGAAAACACCCTGATCGTCTCGCTTCGCGGGCGCCAGACGCTGGCGCTGAACAAGCGCGCGCTGGAGAACAACCTGGCGCGCGTCGAAAAGGCCCAGCCGGAGAACAGCAACCAGGCGCCGGTGGTGAGCTGCGGCAAGCCCATCGACGGCAACGTCGTCCGAATCGTCGATCCGGAATCCGGGCGGGCCCTCGGCGAGGGCCGGGTCGGTGAGGTCTGGCTGGACGGGCCGTCCAAGGGCGGCGGCTACTGGAACCGCCCGGAGCTGAGCGCGGAGGCCTTCGCGGCCCGCATCCCCGGCGACACCGAGCACACCTACCTGCGAACCGGCGACCTCGGCTTCGTGTACGAGGGCGAGCTGTTCGTCTGCGGCCGCAGCAAGGACCTGATCATCGTGCGCGGCGTCAACTGCTACCCCTCCGACATCGAGGGCATCGTGGAGCGGTCGGCCCCGGAGGTCCGCGGCGGCTGCGTCGCCGCCTTCTCGGTGGAACACGACGAGCAGGAAGTGCTGACCGTGGTGGCCGAGGTGCGCGGCGAGCACGCGCTACCGGATGGCAAGGCCCTGGCGCGGGCCATCCGGCGGCACGGCCACATCGACCCGCACACCATCGCGTTCGTGCCGCCACACAGCATTCCCAAGACCACGTCGGGCAAGATCAGGCGCTCCTCGACGCGCCAGCTCTGGCTGGACGGCGAGCTGCCCGTCCTGGCGGCCTACACCCATCAGCCGCACGACCGGGCCGACGCGAACCCCGGGCCGCTGGACAGGTTCCGGAATCTGATCGAGAGCTACGACCTCACCGGCGAGGAGGACTGCTCCTTCGCGGACCTGGGCATCGATTCGCTGGCGCTAGCCGAGCTGCGCGCCGACCTGCAGGCCCTGCTGGAAGAGCACGGCGCGGGTGGGCTGGCCGAGGAGGTCAACACGCGCCTGCTGCAGCGACTCACGGTGGCCGAATTCTTCCGCCTGATGCGGCAATTCGGTGAGGAGTCCGGCCAGCCGCTCGATGCGCTGCGTCAGGCGCTGGACCAGATTGCGACGGAGTACGAGGCCTACGAGGTCGCCCGGATGCGTGCGGACGCGCAGCTTCCGCTGCCGGCGCTGCCGCCGGCACGCTCGGGCGCGCCCAGCGACATCCTGTTGACGGGCGCGACCGGATTCCTGGGGCCGTTCCTTGTCAGCAGCCTGCTCGGCCGGACGTCGTGCACCGTCCACGCGCTGGTTCGCGCCACGGACTCGGCACACGGCCTGGACCGGATCGTCGCGTCGCTGCGCAAGGCGCGCCTGTGGTCGCCGGCCCTGGAAGCCGAGGTCCGCCAGCGGGTGCGCGTGGTCTGCGGCGACCTCGCCGCGCCGCAGCTGGGCATCGGTGAGCAGGGGTTCCAGAGGCTGGCCGAGAGCGTCGACGCCATCGTCCACAACGGCGCCCTGGTCAACTACGTCAGGACCTACGACGCCCTGCGGCCCGCCAACGTGATCGGGACGCACGAGCTGTTGCGGCTGGCCATGACCGCGCACCGCAAGACCTTCCACCTGGTCTCCAGCACCTTCATCTACGGGTGGAGCGTCAAGCCGGTGGTCGGGGAGTCCGACGCGAACCTGGAGATGAACGCCCTGGACTTCGGCTACTCGCAGACCAAATGGGTCGCCGAGCAGCTGGCGTTCGCCGCCCAGCGGCAGGGGCTCGACGTGCGCATCTTCCGGCCCTCGTTGATCTCACCGACCAGCGCGGGGTTCGGCAGCCAGGACGACATCCTGGTGCGCACCATGGCGTTCATGATCGAGCACGGCGTCGCCGCCAACGCGCTCAACCAGCTCAGCCTGCTGCCCGCGGACCTGATCGCCGATCACATCGTCGCGTTGATGGAGCTGCCGGCCGACGCGGGCACGGTCTTCAACATGACCGCTGACGATTACTACAACATGACCGACATCACCCGGGTCTTGACCGAGCGCTATGGCTACCGCTTCGATTACCGCGACATCCCGTCGTTTGCCGCCGAGATGAACCGTCGGTGCACGCCGCGCGATCCGATCTACCCGCTGGTGGATTTCCTCACCCGCTCGGCGGACAAGATCGCGGCGATGCGGGACAAGCGCTACGGCAACAGCCAATACCAACGTGCGCGCGCGCTGGCCGCGGTCCGCCTGCGTGAGCCGGCGCTGGCGGAGACGGTCGAGAATCTCGTCCGGTTCTTGCGCAGTGAGCGCCTGATCACCGAGGCTGAGGCCGAGGCGCAACGCAGCGCCTAGCCGTAAGGGGGTCTTCTATGTTCACCGTCGACGATCAGGCGACGGGTCCGCATGACGCGTCGCTCGACCACGAGCGGATCGTTCTGCAGGCACGTGACGTCGACTTCGACTGGGCGTCGCTGCCGTTCTACTACGTGCCCAACGAGCCCTTCACCACCCACTTCTGCAACGTGCTGCACCTGCTGCTGCCCGCCGGCGAGGAGTTCATCGTCGACGCGTTCAAGAACACGTTGCCGATGATCAAAGACGATCAACTGCGGCTGGACGTGCAGGGTTTCATCAGCCAGGAGGCCATGCACTCCCAGGCGCATTCGGGGGTGCTGGACCATTTCGCGGCCAACGGCGTCGACGTCACGCCGTTCACCGACCAGATGGCCTGGCTGTTCTCCCAACTCATCGGGGACCGGCCCGGATGGGGCCGGCGGCGACGCCAGAGCTGGCTGCTCGAGCGGGTGTCGATGGTGGCGGCCCTCGAGCACTACACCGCCATCCTGGGTGAATGGATCCTCGACACCCCGCAACACGACGCCCTCGGCACCGACCCGGTGATGCTGGACCTGCTGCGCTGGCACGGAGCGGAAGAGGTCGAGCACAAAGCGGTGGCGTTCGACACGATGAAGCACCTGCGCGCCGGCTACTGGCGCCAGGTGCGCACCCAGCTGCTGGTGACACCGGCGCTGCTGTGGTTGTTCATTCGCGGGGTGCGGTTCATGTACTCGGTCGACCCGTACTTGCCGCCGGGCACCAAACCGCGCTGGCGCGACTACTTCAGCGCGGCACGGCGTGGCCTGGTGCCCGGCCCCTTCCAGTTCCTGCGGGTGATCGGCGCCTATTACACGCCGAGTTTCCACCCCTCCAAACTTGGCGGAGTCGGGCGCGCGGTCGACTACCTGGCCCGATCACCAGCCGCCCGCGCGGCGCATTGAGCTTCCGGAGTTCGCGCGAATGACCCAGTGCAGCAACGTAATCGCTTCCGACGGCGTATCCCTTGCGGTCCACGCCCACTCGGAGATCGACCGTGGGCGCCCGACGATCTTGGCGATCCACGGCTACCCGGATAACCACCACGTGTGGGATGGGGTCGCCGAGGAGCTCGGCGGGCGCTTCAACTTCGTGGCTTTCGACGTGCGCGGCGTCGGTGCCTCGTCCAAGCCGGCGCGGCGCTCGGGATACCGCCTGCCCCAACTGGTTTCCGATATCGGCGCGGTGATCGACAGCCTCGGCGTGGACCAGGTGCACCTGGTGGCCCACGACTGGGGTTCCATCCAGGCCTGGTCGGCGGTAACCGACGACACGGTGATGCGCAAGGTCGCCTCGTTCACGTCGATCTCCGGCCCGCACCTGAACTACGCGGGCAAATTCCTGCGGTCCGCACGCACGCCCCGGGGGGTGTTCGACGTGCTCAAGCAGGCGCTGGCCTCGACGTACATCTGGTTCTTCCTGTGTCCGGGGGTGCCCGAGCTGGCGATCTGGTCCCGGGCGACCGTGGCGGTCTTCGCCGGGGTCGAACTGATCGGCCGCCCACGTGGCACCCGCCGGCAGCGCGCGGCGACCACCCGGTCGATCCGCGACTACCTCAACGGGCTCAACCTGTACCGCGCCAACATGCCGGGACCTTTCCTGGCTCCGGGAAAGCAGGTGCCGGAGACCAGCGTCCCCGTGCAGGTGCTGGTGGCGCGCAAGGACTATTTCGTGTCCCCGCCCCTGCAGCGGTTCACCGGCTCGATACCGGCCCGCGGCAGGGTGATCCCGATCGAGGGCGGGCACTGGGTGGTGTCCTCCGATCCCGACGTCATCGCGCGGCTGACGGCCGAATGGGTCAACCAGGTCATCGACATCCGACAGGCATAGGAAATTCGCAGTGGCACATGCGATTTGGAGTAACAGACCCGCCGACCTGTACGGTCGCCGCAAGCGCGATCGTCTCTACACGGCATTGTGGGGAGTCGGCACCCTCTTCGGCGGGTTGGCATCGGCGTCGCGGTGGGACCCGTCGCGGATCGTGCCGGTGCCGCGTACCAACACAGCGCTGGTCACCAAGCGCGAACTTCTCACGCCCGACGTGGTCGCGTTGACGCTCGCCGACGCGCAAGGCGGTCTGCTGCCGTCGTGGACTCCCGGCGCGCACATCGATATCCGGCTCGCTTCGGGCCGCCGCCGCCAGTACTCACTGTGCGGTCCGCCCGGTCGGCGCACCGACTACCGCATCGCGGTGCGCCGGATCGCCGACGGCGGCGGTGGCTCGATCGAGATGCACGACGCCTTCGACGTGGGCGACACGGTCGAGTTCGAGGGCCCCCGCAATGCGTTCTATCTCGTCACCGACGAGCGTGAGGTGTTGTTCGTGATCGGCGGCATCGGCGTGACACCCATCCTGCCCATGGTCCGGCTCGCCCAGCAGCACGGAATCGACTGGCGCGCGGTGTATGCCGGGCGCAGCCGCGAGTACATGCCGCTGCTCGACGAGCTCGTGGCGATCGCGCCCGACCGGGTAACGGTATGGGTCGACGACGAGCGCGGCCGCATAGCCACCGCCGGCGAACTGCTGGCCGACGCCGGGCCCACGACGGCCGTCTACGTGTGCGGCCCGACCGCCATGCTCGAAGCGGTGCGTGCGGAGCGCGACCAGCACGCGAACGCGCCGCTGCACTACGAACGCTTCGGGCCGCCGCCCGTCGTCGACGGTGTGCCGTTCGAGCTGGAGCTCGCCCGCTCGCGGCGCGTGCTCAGCGTCCCGGGAAACCGCTCGGCGCTCGACGTGATGCTCGACGGCGACCCGAGGACCGCATACTCGTGCCAGCAAGGCTTCTGCGGCACCTGCAAGGTGAAAGTGCTTGCGGGGCAGGTTGATCGCCGCGGCCGCACCGTGGAGGGCGACGGCGAGATGCTGGTGTGCGTCTCCCGGGCCAAGGGCGATCGCCTCGTGATCGACGCCTGACCCGGCTGGGCATTAAGTCTCGTCCCTTGCGCATGCTCCGGTAACGTACTCTCGCTCTCGGAGAGGGCAGATCGCAGATTTGAGAATGCCGCTCTTCAGGCGAAACTGCAGCGGTTAGGTGAGGCTTAGTTATCATCGGCAGTCGGGCCGCTTGAACGCAGTCGTGTGAAGGAATGGGGCAAGGGTGACCGATACCACCACGCCAGTGGCGGAGGAATTCGACGGCCCGCCGTCGGTGTCGCTGCGGGCGCGCGGCCGCTGGCTGCGGTGGGGGCTGCTGGCGGTCTGGGGCCCCGGGCTGGTGGTGATGCTGGCCGACACCGATGCGGGCTCCTTGATCACCGCGTCGCAGTCCGGCGCCCAGTGGGGCTACCGGATGGTGCTGCCGCAGCTCATGTTGATGCCGATCCTCTATTGCGTGCAGGAGATGACGGTGCGGCTCGGCATCGTCACCAAACGCGGTCACGGCGCGCTGATCCGGGAGCGGTTCGGTCGCGGCTGGGCGTGGCTGTCGGCCTTCACGCTGTTCGCCTCGGCGATCGGGGCGTTGCTGACGGAGTTCGCCGGGGTCGCCGGGGTGGGGGAACTTTTCGGTGTTTCGCGGTGGTTCAGCATCCCGGTCGCGACCGGCGCGCTGTTGGCGTTGGCGTTCACCGGCAGCTACCGGCGCGTCGAACGCATCGGCCTGATCGTCGGCGCGGCCGAGCTGGCGTTCCTGGTCGCCATGGTGTTGGCGCGGCCGCGGCTGGACGCGCTGCTGGACGGTCTGTCCTCGATGCCGCTGGGCAACTCGTCATACCTGCTGCTGGTCGCGGCCAACGTCGGCGCCGTCATCATGCCGTGGATGGTCTTCTACCAGCAGGGCGCGGTGGTGGATAAGCGGTTGTCGGAGGCCACGATTCGGCAGGCCCGCTACGACACGGCCACCGGCGCGGTGCTGACCCAGCTCATCATGATCGCGGTGGTCGTCACCATGGCCTCGACGGTTGGCGCGCACGACGGCGGAGCTTCCCTGAACACCGTCGGCGAGATCGCCAATTCGCTGACCCCCTACCTGGGCCGCACCGGCGGGACGGTCCTCTTCGGGTTGGGAATGCTCGGCGCGGCGCTGGTCGCCGCGATCGTCGCATCGCTCGCCGGAGCATGGGGGCTTGCGGAGGTCTTCGGGTGGCGGCACACGCTCAACGAGCGGCCCAACCGTGAGACCGCCAAGTTCTACATCACCTACGGGCTCGCCCACGTCGTCGGCGCCGTGCTCGTCCTGGCCAGCGTCGACCTGGTGAACCTCGCCGTGGACGTCGAAGTGATGAACGCCCTGCTGCTGCCGATCGTGCTGGGATTGCTGTTGGCGCTGGAGGCCAAGGCGCTGCCCGAGCAGTGGCGCATGCGCGGGCCGCACAAATACATCACCTGGGTTCTGTGCCTCGTTGTCATGGGCTTCGGGCTCTACATGGTTCCGCAGGCGCTGGGCTTGACCTAAGACGTCCTATTCGTCGTGGTGCGCCGGGTAGGCGTGCACAAGTGCGCTGTTGAGCTTGGGCACCGCGTGAGTCAGCTCGTGTTCGGCGTCATGAGCGATGCGGTGGGCGTCCTCGAGGCTGGTGTTGGGATCGATGTCGAGTTCCGCGTCGGCGTGCAGTTGGTGACCTATCCAGCGCATCCGGATGCTGCGCACGCTGCGGACACCCGGCCGGGCGGCAAGGCACGCCTCGGCGGTGTCGACGAGGCTCGGGTCCACCGCATCCATGAGCCGGCGGAAGATGTCGCGCACGGCGCGGTACAGCACGGCCACGATCGCCACCGTGATGATCATGCCGACGACCGGGTCCGCAATCGGGTAGCCCAGAGCGACGCCGATCGCCCCGAAAAGCACTGCCAGCGAGGTGAATCCGTCGGTCCGCGCGTGTAGGCCGTCGGCGACGAGGGCGGCCGAGCCGATCCGGCGGCCGACCCGGATCCGGTAGCTCGCGACGCCCTCGTTGCCGAGGAAGCCCACGATGCCGGCCACCGCGACCCAGGCGACGTGCTCGACGGCGACGGGGTGGATGAGCCGCAGGACGGCCTCGTAGCCGGCGATGATCGCCGACAGGGCGATCATGCCGATGACGAACAAGCCCGCGATGTCCTCGGCGCGCCCGTAGCCGTAGGTGTATCGGCGGGTTGGCGCACGTCGGCCCAACGAGAACGCGATCCAGAGCGGGACCGCGGTCAGCGCGTCCGAGAAGTTGTGAATGGTGTCGGCGGCCAGGGCGATCGACCCGGACACGACGGCGATGACCACCTGCATGGTGGCGGTCGCGGCCAGGCCGATCAGGCTGATCTTGACCGCCCGGATGCCGACGGAACTGGATTCCAGCGCGGTGTCGACGCTGTCGGCGGCGTCGTGGCTGTGCGGGACGAAAAGGTGGGCCACCACGCCGCGAATCCCCCCTGGGTGGTCATGGTCATGACCATGGTCGTGGTGATGTTGGTGAACGTTCTCGCCGGTCATCGCCGTCCAGCTCTATCTGCATCCATACGTAGATAATAGATTAATTGCGGCGCTTCAGGCGAGTTGTCATTCAGTTTCCGCGGGCGGTGCAGCGGCAGGCAACGTGACAATCACTTCCGCGCCGCCCGCGGCGTGATTTCCGGCGGTGACGGTGCCATGGTTGCGCCGGGTGAGGGTGTCGACGATGGCCAGACCAAGTCCGGTGCCGCCGGTGGTTCGTGCCGTGTCGGCGCGGGTGAATCGGCCGAAGGCATGTGGGAGGAAGGTGGGCGGGAATCCCGGACCGTGGTCGCCGATGCGGATCTCCACTCCCTCGGCGGATGCCTGCGGCACGCGGATGGTGATCGGCGGAGCGCCGTGTTGGGTGGCGTTGTCGATCAGGTTGCCAATGATCCGATCGAGGTCGACCGGATCGACGCTGACGTATCGCCCCGCGGGGCAGTCGATCTCGAGTTGTTCGTCGAGGCCGTGGCGGTAACGCTCGCCGATTGCATCAAGGTGGGTTCGTAGGTCAACGGTTTCCCGCTTGGCGGAGCCGCCGGTGTCTGCGACTGTGAGCAGGTCCCGGGCCAGGCGGGAAAGTCGGATGGTTTCGTCGAGGGCCGAGCGCATTGCGGAGACCAGTTCGGGGTTGCTTCGTGGGCGTCGCAGGGCAAGTTCGAGTTCGGTGGTCAGCAGGCTGAGCGGGGTGCGAAGTTCGTGGCCCGCATCGCTGACAAACTGTCGTTCCCGCTCCAGCGCGTCGCGCAGCCGTTGCAAGAGCTCATTGAATGTTATTCCGAGCGACTGGATTTCATCGCGGGCGGCCGAGACGGGCAGGCGGGCGTGCGCGTCGGTGGCGCTGATGCCCGCGGCACGGGCGCGCATGCGTTCGACGGGTCCAAGGGCGGCGGCCGCCAGCAGATACGCTCCGATGGCGGCGACGAACAACACCAACGGGAAACCGACGGCCAACTCGTTGCGCAGATCCGCCACCGCTGCGTCGCAGTCGGCCATGCTCTGGGCCGCCACAACGACGCGTCCCCCCGCGACCGGGCCTGCCGCCACCCGAACCGGGCTCTCCAGGTTGCCCAGCCGAGAGTGATCCGCAACCAGCCGGCCGCGTCGGGCGCTGTCCAGCTCGGACGGCGTCAGCGCGGTCTGCCCGACGAGATTCGAGGTGGCAGCAAGCACCCTGCCGTCGCCCGCGATGACTTGTTGGGCGGTATCGGCATCGCCGCCGGCGAGCAAGGGATCATCGTCCTCTGCGATCGGCCGCAAATTGGTCAGTTGGTTTAGCAGTGACTCGGTGATCGCCGTGTCCAGCGATTCCTTCGTGTGGCCAACGGTCAGGCTTGCAACGGCCAACAGCAAGAGCGCCATCACGGCGGTGAAGGCGGCGGTGAGTCTGATCCGGATCGGCCAGCGCCGGATCATCGGCCCGGTTTCTCGGGCACGCCGCCGTCGGTGCGCATCCGGTAGCCGATACCCCGCACGGTTTCGATGGAGCGCATCCCAAACGGCCGGTCGATCTTGTCGCGCAGCGCGCGGATGTGGACGTCGACGACGTTGGAGCGCGATTCGTAGGCGAAGTCCCAGCAATGTTCCACCAGGAGCTCTCTGGTCAAGACCGTGCCGGGCCGCCGCATCAGCAGTTCGAGCAGACCGAATTCCTTAGTGGTCAGGTCGATTTCGACATCTCCGCGCCAGCATTTGCGACTCGCAGGGTCGGCGCGCAGCTCCCCGGCCGTCAACACGGTGGGCCGTGGTGTGGGTCCGCGCCGGATCAGCGACCGCAGCCGGGCGAAGAGCTCATCGAGGTGGAACGGCTTGGTGAGGTAGTCGTCGGCCCCCCCGTCAAGCCCGGCGACTCGGTCGATGACGGCGCCGCGCGCGGTGAGCATCAGCACCGGGACCCAGTTCTGCCTGCTGCGCCATTTTCGGCAAATTTCGAAACCCGACATGCCTGGCAGCATCACGTCCAGCACCACCGCGTCGTAGTCGTATACGGTCGCGGCGTGGTAGCCGCTGGCGCCATCGGCAACGATATCGACCGCGTAGCCGTCTTCGGTCAGACCCCGGCGCAGCAGGTCGGCCATCTTGGGCTCGTCCTCGACGACCAGCACGCGCACGGTAGTCACCACCCTTTCCGTGCTCGGTGCCTGTGACGGCACCGGGCCTACACCATCATCGCCCTTGTCGACGTATGTCGGGTGTAGTCGGCGTTGATGAAGCCACGATGAGGACACGCCCGCCGTGTCGGGCACGCTCCGGTCAAGCTTCATCGTGGCTTCATGAAGAAGCGGTAGACCCACGGCCATGGCGGGTGTCGAGCATGGTGTGGCGAGAATTGCCGCGATCACCGCCGTGGCGGCGGTAGTGCTGGCAGGGTGTGGTTCTGGCTCCAAGGGCGGCGGGGGTAGCGGCACCGGGCAACCGGCCAACCCCCGTTCAGCGGTGAGCACCAGCGATGCCGACTGGAAGCCGGTGGCCGACGCTATCGGACGGACCGGAAAGCTCGGCGACAACAACACCGCCTATCGGATCAATCTGCCGCGCAACGATCTTCACATCACCTCCTACGGTGTGGACATCAAACCGGGGTTGTCCTTGGGCGGGTATGTGGCATTCGCCCGCTACGGCGACAACGCGGCGCTGATGATGGGCGACCTCGTGGTCACCGAGGAAGAGTTGCCCGCGGTCACCGATGCGCTGCAGGCGCATGGCATCGCCCAGACCGGGCTGCACAAGCAACTGCTGCAACAGAATCCGCCAGTGTGGTGGACCCACATCCATGGCATGGGTGATGCTGTGCAGCTGGCAAAGGGGCTTAGAGCGGCGCTGGACGCGACATCGATCGGCCCGGCCATCCCGCCGCCGGCGCAGCAGCCGCCGGTCGACATCGACGTTGCCGGGGTCCAACAAACTTTGGGCCGCAAGGGAACCCAAGATGGCGGGTTATTGAAGTACAGCATCCCCCGCAAAGACACCATCGTCGAGGACGGACGCGTGCTGCCCGCAGCATCGCTGAACCTGACGACCGTGGTCAATTTTCAGCCGATCGGCGGCGGTCGCACAGCGATCAACGGTGATTTCATCCTGATCGCCCCCGAGGTGCAGAAGGTCATCCAGGCGTTGCGCGGCGGCAACATCCAGATTGTCGAGTTGCACAATCACGGCCTCACCGAGGAGCCCCGGCTGTTTTACATGCATTATTGGGCGGTCGACGATGCGGTCACCCTGGCGAAGGGGCTGCGCCCGGCCCTCGACTCCACCAACCTGCAGTCGGGGTAGTGCCGATGCTCAGCACGAAGCCTCCGTCGAGGAAATCCTGACGATCGATCCATTGGTGCTCCACCGAACCCGATTGCGCCCAGCTTCAAGAAGTACGCGAGGAGCCGGCCGAAGCCGACGGCGCCGGCGGGTGGGTAAGGGTCGGCCTGACTCATATCGAGTATGTAATCAACGTTGCCTCTGACGATCGACGCCTGAATCCGGTGTGAGACGAATCGGCGAACCAGACGGCCGAGAAGTGTTGCACGCCAGGGAACTACGCGGCGTCTTTCAAATGGTGACGACGTTGACGAACAGCGATATTACGACGGCAATCGTGCGGATTTGGCCATAACGCCGTGGATCACTAGGTGACCGGAGATCGGTGTATGCCGAGAGGAAGAAATAGGTCATTACGGGTGCCAGCCAATCGTTCGCGGAAAAGCCTGGCAGCCCGTCGCTGTTGAGTTGTGGCATGTTGGCGGACATTCGCCACAAGAACACCGCGGCCGCGCTCAGGGCGCCGAGGGCGACGACGTCGCTCCAAGCACTCCGCGGCAGCCGCCATGCCGCAGCGGCCAGTGTGAGCACGCCGGTCAGCCCTGCCGTGAGCGCGATGCGTGGCGCGCCGAACCGTTCGGCCGCCCCGGCGAGATAGGTTGCCGTTTCAACGGTTTGGCTCACTTCGAAACCCCCGTCTTTCGCCGCAGCTCCGACTGAAGTTGCGCCATCCCGTCGATCTGGGTCCGCCGACGCCCGCCGGAGTAGGGATCGGCATCGCGACCCATGCGAATCGAGATTCCGGGGTCAATCGTTATCCGGAGCTTCGGTACCCAGGAAATGGAAGCCCTGATCCAGGTGGACTTCCACCTGAGTGCCGTCGGTTTTGGTAACGAGTACCCCGTAATATGCGGCGCCCTCGTTGGTCTCCTTTTCGACCTTCCCGGCTTTGCCCGGTATTGCTTGTACCGCCGCGGCGCGGGCCTGGTCGGCGGCCGGCCCGGTGATCTCCTGGTCGTCCGCGGCGGCGACGCCGATGCCGATGGCCGTTAGGGTGGCGGCGCTGGCCACACCGATACCGATCTTCGTTCTGACCCTCATGGATCCATCCCTTTCCGTCCGTGACCTGGTTGCGAAAGCGACGCTAGCGCCGGCACATGAAGCCAGGATGAAAGTGACCGAATTCGTTCGCGCGGCCGTACTCAATGGTGATCGTTCGGCGGCTGTGTCCCGAGAAGTGCTGCGCGCCAGACGAAGAGCGTGTTCCCCGTAACACGGGGCTAGCCAGTTCCCGCCCGGCCCGCTCTGCCCGCGGTCGGGCGGTCCAGATCGAGGCGCTCCGGCCGGTGACGCAGAGCAGGAGATGGGTGAGGGTTCAGCGACGGAGGTGCACCTCGGCACGGACTTCGATGTATTTGGCATCTTGCCCGCCGGCCATGACAAGGACGATGATCGTGACTGACGGCTAAGGAGGCTCAGATCATGATGCTCAACAGATTCGCCGCCTGGACCGGGCTCATGTCCACACTGCTCGCGTTCGCCGCGCTGCCGATGGCCCTCTTCGCGGCCGGTTCCGGCCACCCGGGCTGGGCGATGGTGGCGGCCGCCGCGTTGCTGTCCTGCGTCGGTCTCGGCGCCGGTGTGGTCGCGGCGGTCGTGCACTACGACCACCGACATCACCGAAGCACCCCCCACCTCTTCTAGCGACTACGCGTCACCGCCCGGATGTGTTCGGGCACAACCACATCTGTTCGCATTCGCGACGGTGTCGATGACCTAACAGTTGATATGGGGAATACATCCGGTGTCGCCATGTGGACCGTCGAAGTCCCGCGTGGGCTGACTCGTTGCGGGCGCTCCCGGACCGTCTTTGGCCGGGGGTGCCGGCGCAACGGTGGAGGTCGGGGTTGCCATCGGTGTGGTGGTGTTGCTGAGCACTTCGCCGCCGCCGAAACCTGCCGCCAAAGTCAGCACCGTCGCACCGCTGAACAGCACGATCGCCTTTCTCGCTCGAGATTTCATCAGAGTCTCCGTTCTCTGTTGCGCGTAACCCTCAGTGTGCGAGCTCATACCCCAAGGGGGTAGGGGCTTAAGTCCTCTGCGCCCACGAGTGTCAAGGGGCACGCCGGATCGAGACCACCCAGGGCGGCCCGCATCAGGGTCTGGCTGGCGGCGAATCGCTTTGATGGGCTTGCAGCCGAGAGAGACCGTCGTGCATTCCGCGGGCGATTTGACCGGGAACATCAGCACTGGGATCCGGTGGCGACGGGCAATGACAGCTCAGGTTGCTGAACGGGCCGGGGTCACCGCTGGTCGCTGGCGCTAGCTCGACCCCGGCGCCGAGGACGACGCTGATGCTGATAAAGAGTCTCGTAATCACCTGGTAATGACTCACTTACAGCCTGAGTCCGCGAATCTGCGGCAAGATTCGGCCGCTTCCATGCCGGCAACCATACCCCCGTAGGGTAATGACGTCAACGTTGTGGCCGCAAGCATCGATAAACCAGTCAAGGCCTCGACGCGGGGTCGAGGCCTTGAACTGAAGGTGACTAATCGTTACACGTGCACGCGGGGTGACCGCAGGTGCAGCCGCCCGCCCGGGTGCAGGCGGAGTCCCCACAGGTGCAACCGGTGGATTTGCAGTGGCAGGTATCTGTCTCGTTCATACCGAGGACTATACCCCCGTAGGGTATCAAACGCAAGAGCATTTTTGCGCGGCCGATGTTATTGAGTTGTGCTGTCGCAGCTGAGGACTCGGGAGCACGGTCAGTGGGGTGTGCCACCGCTCGGCGGGGTATCTCGCTGCCCGAGTGCACCCAGGGTCCGCACCGCTCCCACGGCGAGCACTGTCTGCCGCGAACCCCGAAGCTCCGCCGCGAGGTCGTGTTCGAGCGCCGGAACCTCTAATTCCCGACGGCGCAACCGCCGATCCAGCGCAGCGATGAACAAGCCCTCACCCTCGCGACGGCACCCGAGAACGGCACGTTCGGTCATCACGTCCCGCGTCAGGGCGGCGGCCGGACACGACGCGACAACCTCCAGCGAGGCCCGCATGTCCAGCGTCGTGGTCAACCCGCACGACGGCGAGGCACCGATCCCGACGATGCCGGCCACCGTGATCCCGGAACGCTGGTAGTCGGCAACGTCGCGGGCGACCTGCCGCGCCAAGCGCCGATAGACGAGGCGGGTCCACAGCACGAAGGCATGCAGCAGTGGGCCGCGCAGTGGATACAGCCATCCGCCCTTGGAGTGGTGCAGGTGCAGGCTGTGGGGCTTCAATACCCCGCCCCAGGCCAGCCGCTCCGGGCACGGCAGCTGATGAATTCCGTAACCCGCGTTCATCAGCTCCTCGACCACCTCCGGCACGGCACCAGGTCGGGTGGCGCCGCCGGCGTAACGGGTGTTTTCGTTCAGCAGGCAGTGCGAGACCAGCACAACCCGTCGGCCGCGTTCGTCGTGGAGTTGGTCGAGCAGCAACTGCGGTCGTCTGCCACGCATACCGAGAGCATCGACATCCGCTTGACCGTTCAGTAGGGGCCAAGGTCACCGAAGGGTGGTCCTCTTGGTTCTGGTGGGGCGGCGCGGCCACGGGCAGATTGAGACCACGTTGTACCGACTCAGAGCGGAACCGGTGTGTCAGCGTTTGAGGAAGTGTCCTTCGAGTCCGGCGGGGTGCGGTGCGCGGCCGACCTCTACCGGCCCGCCCAAGCGGGCGACAGGCTCGCCTGTGTGGTGATGGGACACGGCGGCAGCGCCACCAAGCGCCTCGGTCTGCCCGCGTACGCGGAGAAGTTCACCGCGGCGGGCCTTGCGGTGCTGGCGTTCGATTACCGGCATTTCGGAGCCAGCGGCGGCGAGCCTCGGCAAGTCATCGACGTCGCCGAACAACGAGACGACTACCGGGCGGCGGTGCGATACGCACGCGGCCGTGACGACCTCGATCCGCGTCGAATCGGCTTGTGGGGGACGTCCCTCAGCGGTGGTCACGTGCTGGCGGTCGCCGCCACGGATCCCGAAATCACCGCCGTGGTGACGCAGGTCCCGCTGATCGACGGCTGGCACCGCGGCCGCGGGCTGCGCGAGCGGCTCAGCTGGGACGTCACGCGGCGGACGCTGCAATTCACCGTCGCAGCGGTGCGCGACGCTGTTGGCGCGAAGTGGGGCCGGCCGCCGTATCTGGTTCCGGTGGTTGCCGATCCCGGCGAGACCGCGGTGTTCACGGAGCCCGAGGCGAAAGCCGCGTTCGAGGCGCTGGGCGGCGAAGCCGTCGGCTGGCGCAATGCGCTGGCTCCCCGCATGCTGTTCGCGTTGCCGCGTTACCGCAGCGGAACCGCGGAGAAACTGCACATGCCCGTCCTGATGTGCGTGGGGGACCACGACCTGCAAGCGTCGCCCAGGTTCGCCGTACGCATCGCGTCAGCAATGAATAACGTTGAACTGCACCGCTATCCGGTCGGGCACTTCGACGTCTACACGGGCACTCTCTTCGAGGCGATCAGCTCGGTCGAGACGGAGTTTCTGCGCCGCCACCTGACACGGGACCCCTGACGAGGTCAGGACCAGGGCCCAGGGAAATGGCCGTCCTGGTCTTGCACCATCACGATGTCCTTGCAGTCCCCGTTCAAGGCCGCGGCATTCTCACCGCGGCACACCAGCGTCCAGCCCGATATTCGCGTGAAGGGCCGAACGGACCAAGTGGTCGCAATCGGATCGGTGGCGGGCAGGGCGAGCACGGCAAACGTATTGCCGGTGTTGGTGATGTAGAGGTGGTCTTCGAAGAACGCCACCTTGGCAATCGACATCTTCTTCGCGTCGTCCCGCGTCTTCAGATAATCCCACTGCTGGCTGCGCAGGTTCCACACCCCGAAGCCGAACGCGGAGTTGTCCGAATCATGGCCATCGACAAACAATTTCCCGCCGGACAACGTCGCTGATAGCCCGCCACCGGGAATGCGGTCGGAGTCACCGATCTTGATGACGGCTTTGGCGTTCAGGTCATAGAACATCGTCGACAGCACCGGGGGATTGTAAGAATCCCAGTGCGTGATCTGGACCAGTTTGTTTGGGCCATCCGTCAATTCGGCATCCACACTGCGGATGTCGTTGTCCTGATAGATCGCCTCCCCGCTGGGCCGGCGCAGCTCGGCGCCCGACGTCTTGGCGGCGTCGGTGTTGCGTTGAAATGCGAGGACGTCCTGCCAGGCACGCCCGGATTGGGGGTCGCTCCATGGCATCGACAGGTCGGCGCCGGAGAGGAGCACGGTCCGGGGCGGTGACGTGGCGCCGTGCCCGTCGGTGAAGGCGTTGGTCCACGCCACACCCGCCGCGGTCGAGGCGAGCCCCCAGTCCTTCGCCGCGGTGAACTTGAGGTCGGGGGTCGGCGGCTGCAGTTCTTTTGTCGCCAACGGTTGACCCGCCTTGAAGTCGTAGGCGTACGCGGTCGCCTTGGTGACTGCGGGTTGTTGCGCCTGGGCGGGTTTGACGGTCGTGACGATGTAGACGACCCTCATGTCGTCCGCCGTGCCCGTCAGCGCACAGACGGCGCCGGTGAGGTTCTCGCCGGCGGCTAGCGTCGGAACGGCCGGCGCGATGTATTGACCGGTTTTCGGATCGAAGATTTTCGGTCGGATGTCCTCGATCGCGGATTTGCTCGTCGAAAGTCTGTCGGGGCAACCGAAGTACGCCGTTCCGCCATAGCTTTTCCAATCCTTCTCCAGCGGACCCGTTATCGCGGCCGGCGATGGGGCCGCGCTGGTGGCGGTTTTCGACGGAGAAGTCGAGGTGGTCGGGGTCGCCGCGGGCGGGGACGCGGTTTCCGAACAGGACACGGCGGCCAGGCAGATGACCGATGCGACGAGGGCAAGCCCGCATTTGGGCGCAGTTTGCCCCGTGAAAGCCCGCATCGGAAAACCCCCGTTAAGTTCGTGTAACCAACGAGCGTAAGGCGGGCCGGGACTAACCGCGACTTGTGTCAGGCGGTCTTCGTCACACCAGGCCCGCGACCGGCTACCGGTCGAACTCGATGGGCAGGCGCTTCGGTCCGCTGAGGCTCACCATCGGTTTCCACGGGACCGGTCCCGCGGTGCGGGGGTTGAGCAGGCGGCCCGCGATGACGTTGAGCGCCTCGGCGATCTCGCGGCGGGCCAGGTTGGCGCCCAGGCAGTAATGCACGCCGCCGCCGAAGGTCAGGATGGGCGGCGCCCCCTCACGCGTGATGTCGACCCGGTCTGGCTCGTCGTACACCGCCGGGTCGCGGTTGGCCGCGGCCGTGTTCACCAGGACCATCGTGCCGGCGGGAAAGAGGTAGCCGTCCAGCTCGGCGTCCTCGACCACCAGGCGAAGGGTCCCGCACGCGATCGGCGAGTGGCGCATGGTCTCCTCGACCGCGCGCATCGCCAGTTCGGGGTGCTCCTTGAGCAGGCCCCATTGCTCCGGGTGCTCGCAGAGGACGTGTACCGAGGCGGCCACCTGGTTCCGAGTGGTGTCCGTGCCCGCCAGCAGGAGGCCGCCCGCGAGCATCCGCAGCTCGGCGGTGTTCAGCCGGTCGCCTGAAAAAGTAGGGTCCTCGGCGCGAATCAGGTCGGAGAGCAGGTCATCGGTCAAGCTGTGCCGCCGCCGCGCGACCATGTCCTCGACGTAGGCGTCGAGCTGGTGCCAGGCGTTCATGACGACGGGTTCGACCGCGCGCAGGTCGACGCTGAAGCTGAAGGCCTTGAAGACGTCGTCCGCCCACAACGAGAACTGCTGCCAGTCCTCGCGCGGAGCGCCGAGCAATGCGCAGATGATCGGGACGGGGTAGGGGCGGGCGAGGTCGGTGACGACGTCGCAGCTGCCCGCGTCGATGACCGTGTCCACCAGTCCGTTCATCACCTCGACCATGGTGTCGTGCAGCCGCATGGTCGCGCGGGGCGTGAACGCCTTGGACGTCAGGCTGCGCAGCCGATGGTGTGCGTCGCCTTCCAGGCACAGCAGGCTGTTGATCACCTTGTCCCACAAGGGGCCCGACGTGACGCCCTGGACGAGCAGGTTGATCCCCGGCGGGATGTGGAATCGGGCGTCGCGAAGGACGGAGCGGACGAGGTGGTAGGAGAGGACTTCGGGTCCGTGCGGTCCGATGGCGACGGGAGCCTGCCGTTGCGCCGCCTGGAGGCGGGGATAGACGTCGGCGGGGGTTTCTTCGGCGCCATAGGTCAGCGTCGGCAGATCGGCATCGAAAACGCTTGTGGGAGCGGTACCGACGGTCATGACGGTCTCCTCGAGGCCGCGCGAGCGATCCGTTCGCGACAACTTTCACACAATGTATGGCCGTACCGATTGGGTGTCAACGATCTCGCGCCTTCTCGGGCTAACGGGCCATACAAATTAAAAGGCGTGTGTGGCCGTGTGGTTCGACGCCTACCCGTGTCTCATGCCGCGAACCAGTTGGCTGCCGATCAGCCCGGCCGCGAACACCCCGCCGGTGACTCCCGAAATGAGCAGCGGCAGTTGACCATTCGCACCCCAGAGGAAGCCCGCCCACAACCCCGCCACCAGGACGGCCAGTCCGATGCCGCCCTGGAACAAGCCCTGCGCGCTGGCCTGGTGCTCCGGGTCGACCAGCCCCGAAATCCAGGCCTTCCCGACGCCGTCGGTGCACCCGGTGAACAGCCCGTAGGCGCCGATCAGCAGCCACGCCGTCACGATGTCGGTGGTCAGTCCCAGCCCGATGTAGCCGATCGCGAAGAATGCCAGGCCGAGGCCGAACAACGCCGGCCTGCCGATGCGGTCGGCGAGCGATCCGGCCGGGTAGCTGGCCAGGGCATACACCGCGTTGTACCCGACGTATGCCAGGATCACCCCCACCACCGAGAAACCAATCTCGTTCAGCCGCAACAACAGCAGGGCGTCGGGAAAATTCGCCACGCTGAACAGCACGAGGACTGCGGTCACCCGCCAATACGGCCGCGGCAACGAGCGCACGCCGGCCCACATCGATTGCTGCGCTCGCGGGGCGCGACTGCTGCGCTCGCGCACGAGGAAGACGAGCGCCACGGACAGGACGGCGGGCACGATGGCGACATACAGCAACGGCGCGATCCGGTGGTCGAGCAGCTCATAACCCACCAACCCGAGCAGCGGACCAAAGACGGCGCCGAAGGTGTCCATCGCGCGGTGGAAGCCGAAAACCCGGCCGCGCAGGGCGTCGTCCACATCGTCGACCAGCAGCGCGTCCCGCGGCGCACCGCGCACGCCCTTACCGAGCCGGTCGACGACGCGACCCGCGAGCACGCCCGGCCACGCCCCGGCCACCGCGATGATCACCTTGCCCAGCGCCGCCATGCCGTACCCGGTGGCGATCAACGGGCGCCGCGCGAACCTGTCGCCGAGCGGACCCGAGGCGAGCTTTGTCAGCGAGGCGGCGCCCTCGGCCGCGCCCTCGACGGCTCCCACCACCGACGGCGGCGCACCCAGCACCGCGGTCAGGTAGATCGGCAACAGCGGATACAACAGCTCACTGGCCGTGTCCTGCAGAAACGAGACCCCGGAGAGCACCCGGACGTTGCGAGTGAGCCAGCGGGGCCCCACGTCGGGTTCACTCTGTGGCACGAAGCCGGACCATCCGTGTCGTCGACGTCTCGTCCAATTCGACGGCATCGGACCGCGAACGCAGGAAATCGCTGAATGACCGGAATCCCAAGGACCTTTCGCTGAACGACGGGTCCATCCGCTTCATCTGTGCCTTCACTGCCGAATTGTGCAGCCAGTCGACGTCGTCCTTCTCCAGGCCGATCTGCAGCGCACGCGTCAGCAGCGCGGTGGCGGCGGCCTGCGGATCGGGTGGCTCCGGCTCGTCGGGCTGCTCCGGCTTGGCGCGCCCCGCACGCTGCTTGGACGGCTTTGCGTCCGCCTCGGCGCCCGCGGCCTGCGGTTCGAGCGCCGGCACCCCTGGCAGCGAGTCATAGATGACGAACTCGTCGCAGGCCGCCGCCAGCGCCCGGCTCGATGCGCCGGCCACCCCGATGCCCACGACGTAGCGGCCGAGCCTCTTGCAGCGCTGGGCCAGCGGGATGTAGTCGGAGTCACCGGCCACGACCACCACGTGGGTGAGGTCGGGCAGGCGGAACATGTCCTCGACGGTGTCGACGGCCAGCCGGATGTCGGCGCCGTTCTTGCCGTAGGCCGCGGCGGGGAACAACTGCACCAGGTCGACCGCGCGGGCCACCAGCTGCCCGCGGTACCCGGCGTTGATATCCGCCGACCAGTCCGCATAGGCGCGGGTGAGCACCAGGGTCCCGAACGACGACGCGAAGTCTAGAATCGCGCCGACGTCGACGGTGGCCCGGTCCAGCCGCTCGGAATACTGCTCGAGGCCCTTGGCTTTGTCGCGCTGAAACGAGCTTCGGCCGTTGACCTGGTCGTATCGGGAGATCACGATGTTGTCGAAGTCGAGGTAGACGGCCACGCGGGCCGCAACCGGTTCGGTCATGGACTAAATCATTGCTGAGGCGCCGGGCACTGGACGGGCCGGATGCGTTTTCCGTCACGATTCGCCCGATTGCGGCCGTAACCGAGGCGAGAGCGGGTATCCCGGTGCAATGAACGAGTTGAAGTATCTGGAGCTGCACGGCGATCGCGTCGCTTACCGCGACGAAGGCGACGGCGAGGTGCTCCTACTCATCCACGGGATGGCCGGAAGCTCGGAGACGTGGCGATCGGTGATACCGATGCTGTCGAAGAAGTTCCGGGTCATCGCCCCCGACCTGCTCGGCCATGGGGAGTCGGCAAAGCCGCGCACGGACTATTCGCTGGGCGCCTTCGCGGTGTGGCTTCGTGACCTGCTCGACGAACTCGGCGTCAGCCAGGCCAGCCTGGTCGGTCAGTCGCTCGGCGGCGGGGTCGCGATGCAGTTCGTCTACCAGCACCCCGACTACGCCAAGCGGTTGATTCTGATCAGCAGCGGCGGCCTGGGCCCCGACGTCGGCTGGGTGTTGCGGCTGCTCTCGGCGCCCGGCGCGGAGCTGGTGCTGCCGATCATCGCCCCGAAACCCGTCCTCGCCGTCGGCAATCGGCTCAGGTCGTGGTTGCGGGGCGCCGGCATTCAATCGCCGCGCGGCGCCGAGATGTGGAGCGCTTACTCGTCGTTGTCCGACGGCGAGACCCGGCAGTCGTTCCTGCGCACGCTGCGATCGGTGGTCGATTACCGGGGCCAGGCGGTCAGCGCGCTCAGCAGGCTGCGGCTGCGCGAGGACTTGCCGGTCATGGCGATCTGGGGCGAGCGTGACGCCATCATTCCCGTCGATCACGCGTACGCCGCACACGAGGCACGTACCGATGCCAGGCTCGAAATCCTGCCCGACGTCGGCCACTTCGCGCAGGTCGAGACGCCGAACCAGGTGGTGGAGCTGATCGAGGACTTCATCGCGACCGGCGACCGCCGTCAAACGGAGAGCACTCAGCTGCAGAGTTAAGCGTCGCTTCGGTGCGCACTCCGGTCGTAAAATTGCGGTGATGCGCACTGCCCCGCCTACCGCGCTTCCGCCGGGGCCCCGGCTGCCCCGGGCGGTACAGGCCGCGTTGATGCTGCACCGTGGGTCGCACTTCGTCGCCGCCTGCCGCCGTCGTTATGGGAGCGTGTTCACGCTGCGGGTAGCGGGCATGGGCACGCTGGTGTATCTGGCCGACCCGGCAGACATCAAGACGGTGTTTGCCGGTGACCCGCACGTCTTCCATGCCGGCGAAGCGAATTCGATTCTGAGCGGGTTGCTCGGCGATACCTCTCTTCTGGTCGTCGACGAGGACGTCCATCGGGATCGCCGCCGTCTGATGCTGCCGCCGTTCCATCGCGACGCCGTCGCACGCCAGGCAGGACTGATGGCCGAGATCGCGGCGGCGAACATCGCGGGGTGGCCGGTGGGGGAGACCTTCGCGGCCGCGCCCAAGATGTCGGAGATCACCCTCGAGGTGATCCTGCGAACGGTCATCGGCGCCACGGACCCGGCTCGGCTCACCGCGCTGCGTGAAATCATGCCGCAGCTGCTCACCGTGGGTTCGTGGGCGACGCTGGCACTGGCGAAGCCGGAGCTGCAGCGCTACCTCCCATGGCGGGGACTGCGCAGGCGAATGGCCGAAGCCGACCGCCTGCTCTACGCCGAGATCGCCGAGCGCCGCGCCGACCCCGACCTGGCCGGGCGCACCGACGTGCTGGCCATGCTGGTACGCGCCGACGACGGCGGGCGCACGATGTCCGATCGCGAGCTGCGGGACCAGCTGATGACGTTGCTGGTGGCCGGGCACGACACCACCGCCAACGGGTTGTCCTGGGCGCTCGAGCGGTTGACCCGCCACCCGGCCATATTGGCCAAGGCAGTGCTGGCGGCCGAGGCCAGCGCCGCGGGCGATCCGGCCGGCGACGAGTATCTCGACGCGCTGGTGAAGGAGACGTTGCGGATCCGTCCGGTGGTGTTCGACGTGGGGCGGGTGCTCACCCAACCAGCCGACGTCGCCGGCTACCGGCTGCCGGCCGGGGTCATGGTGGCGCCGGGAATCGGGCTGGTGCACACCAGCGCCACGGTGTATCCGGACCCGGACCGGTTCGATCCGGATCGCATGCTGGGCGCCACCCTGACACCGACGACGTGGTTCCCCTTCGGCGGCGGCAACCGCCGCTGTCTGGGCGCCGGCTTCGCCATGGTCGAGATGCGCGTGGTTTTGCGCGAGATTCTGCGCCGGGCCGAGTTGCGCACCACCACCGCGGCCGGCGAACGGCAGAAGCTGAAATTCGTTGTCCTGATACCGCATCGCGGCGCGCGCATCCGGCTCCGTGCGCTCAGGGTCGTCCCCGCCGCGGCGCCGTCGGCGACGGAGACACCGGCGCGGTAGCTATATGCCGTAGTCGGGCAGCTCGAAATCGTCGCGCACGCCGCCCGCGAAAACCGTTGCCAGCGGGGCGAAGTTCATGGTGTGCAGGGCCATGTTGCGCAACCACAGTCAGAGTCGGGTGCGGGTGGCGAAGAACCCGGTGTAGCGGACAGCGCCCGCTTGCTTGTTCGCGATGAAGGGACGCAGGCGCGTCTCGTAGGCGTCGAAGGCGCGGAGGTGGTCGCCTCCGGCGCGCACCAGCTCACCGGCCAGGATGTAGGCCTCGGTGATCGCCAGGCCGGTGCCCTCGCCGCCGAGCAGCGAGATACACCCGGCCGCATCGCCGAGCAGCAACACCCGGCCGCGCGACCAGTTGTTCATCCGGACCTGGCTGACGACGTCGAAGTACAGGTCGTCGACGTCCTCCAGGGTGTCCAGCATGCGGTTGGCTTCCCAGCCGATATCGCCGAACTCGTTGCGTAACTGGTCTTTCGGCGTGGCGCCGCGGTCATCGTGCCCGGCGCGGAAGATGAACATGAACGTGGTGCGGTCACCGCGAAGCGCGAAACGCGCCAGCTGCCGTCCCGGTGCGGCGTAGGTAACGTAGGCCAGCTCGTCGCGCGGCCGGTAGCCGTCGACCACACAGGCCGCGACCTTGCAGCCGAGGTAGTGCTCGAATTGTCGCTCGGGCCCGAAGGCCAGATGGCGCACGTTTGAATGCAGTCCGTCGGCTCCGATCACCAGGTCGAATTCGCGCGTGCCGCCGCTGTTCAGGGAGAGCCGGACGCCGTCGCTGTGCTCGTCGATGGCGGCGATGCTGTCGCCGAAGATCGTTTCGACCCTGCCCTCGATGGTGGTGTAGATCGCGGCGGCCAGATCGCCACGCGGCAGGCTGGTGAGGTCGGCGCCAAGGAGCCGGCGAAAGACGTTCACGTCCACGTCCGCCTTGACCTCGCCGCGCGAACCGACCGAGCGGAGCCGTTCCATGTGATAGCCCGCGGCGCGGATCTGCTCTTCGATGCCCATGCGCTTGGCCACCTGGAAGCCGACGCCCCAGAAGTCGATCATGTAGCCGCCGGTGCGAAAGTGGGGGGCCTGCTCGATCAGCGTCGGCGTGTGGCCGGTCCGATGCAGCCAGTGGGCGAGTGCCGCCCCCGCCACGCCGGCCCCGCTGATGGCGATTCTCATGGTGGGCCCTACGTTTGCACCCATTGCCATGCGGCGTCCAGTCGCTCACGGTCGAACGTTCGCAACTCGCCGCTCATAAGGAACGCCGCGGCGACATTGACGCACCATTGCTCCCACCGTGGTGCGCCGACCACGGCCACCCTGGCAAAGTCGTTGCGGTGCTTGATATCGAAGAGCGTGTTGACCCACGCCGCGCGTAGGGTCCATCCGTCGAAGGGCTCATCGATGAGGAACAGCACCTTCACCTTGCCGAAGCGGTCGATCAGGGTTTGCACCGCGGGGTCGAGCACGTCGCGGTAATCACTCGTTGTCAGTTTGTTCGTGGCGCGCAGCCCCAGCACATCGCCGGCGCTGTCGCGCAAGACGTCGATCATCGGCGGACTCCCAGTCGAGCGTAGGGCGCGAAGAGATCGTCGGCCGCGGCGCCCAAATCGGCTGGGGCGTCGATCGTCACGACGAATGCGTCGTCGTGCTCCTCAGTGCTGAACTGGAGGAAAGGGCAGCACTCCCGCTCGCGGCGAACCAGTTCCCGTGCCTGCGCAGCGGCGGCCGGCCGGTACCGGAGCCGGATGCGATGATCGTCGCGCTGGTAGCTGTCCAGCGCCGTCGCGTTGAGCTGTTCGATCCACGCGGTCCGAGCCGCGTGATCGGACGCCGTCAGAGTGCAGGCAACGTATTTTTCGGTCATTGCTCAAGGATCCGACTTCAAGTGGGTTGAGGGTCAAGACCGCACGCGGGACGATGGGCAGATGGCTCTCAAAATTGGCGAGCTTGCCGGCGCAACCGGTACGACCGCGCCGACAATCCGCTACTACGAAGGGATCGGCCTGCTGCCCAGCCCGCGGCGGGTCGGCGGTCAGCGGCGCTATGACGACGACGACGTGCGGCGGGTGACGTTCATTCGACGCTGTCGCGACCTGGATTTCCGGGTCGAGCAGGTTCGCAGTCTGGTCGAACTCACGCACGATGCCGACCGTTCCTGCCTCGAGGCCCGTGACATTGCTGAGTTCCATCTCACCGCGGTGCGGGCAAAGCTCGCGGACTTGCAGACGCTCGAAAGCCGCATCGCCGAGTTGATCGCTAGTTCGGACGTCGACTGTCGTGGCGGCCCCGTCGCGGAATGTGTCGTGCTCGAGGGGCTCTGCCGACCCTGAGAGGCGCCGGGGTTACCTCCGCGGGTCTTCGATGATCTTCTTCAGGTAGCGCAGTTCCGTTCGCGTGTGTTCACGATCCTTCTCGACACCGTTGAGCAGGTGGGTGAACGCGAAGGCCGCGACGCGTCCCAACAAGTGATGTGGGAACGTGGCCCACACGTGCGCGCTGACCCGGGTGCTCGACCCGTCGCCCGGCTCGACGCGCCAGGTCACACCCTCTCCCACCCGCAGCGGGACCCCGAACCAGCGATAGCGCGCGTCGGCTTCCCAGGTGACGGCCGTGCCGGGATCCACGGCGGTGATCGTCCCCTCGGCCACCCCGGGTATCCCGCCGATCTTTTCCTCGATCCGCAGCCGGGCGCCGACCTGTGTCGGTGGCAGTGAGTCGAGACGCTCCAGGCTCTCGTGCTCGCCGTTGGAAGCCAGCCACCAGCGGTCGATGTCGCTGAGCACGCTCCACACCTGCGCGTGTGGTGCCGCTATCAAGATCGATTCGCTGAACTCGAACACCTTGAACACATCCTTTCTCTGCTCTGTTTCTCTGGTCTCGGTCTTTATCACTCTAGTACATTCATGCGCATATATGAATGCGTTAGCCGCATGCTCGCGGCTCGGACGAACGCCGGCCTAGTGGGCGACCGGGGTACGCGCGCCCCGGTAGTCGACCCGCCAGTGCTTGATGCCGTTGATGAACGACGACCGCAGTCGCTCGGGATTCGCGAGCGGAGTCAGGCCGGGCAGGTGATCGGCGAGGGCGTTGAACATCAGGTCGATCGTCATGCGCGCCAGGTTTGCGCCGATGCAGTAGTGCGCTCCGGTGCCGCCGAATCCGACGTGCGGGTTCGGGCTGCGCAAGACGTTGAAGGCGTAGGGGTCGTCGAAGACTTCTTCATCGAAATTGGCCGACCGGTAGAACAGCACCACGCGCTGGCCCTTGCCGATCCGGACACCACCGAGCTCGGTGTCCTGGCACGCGGTGCGCTGAAAGGCCGTGATCGGTGTGGCCCAACGGATTATCTCGTCGGCGGCCGTCTTGGGCCGGTGCGCCTTGAACAACTCCCACTGTTCCGGATAGTCCGTGAAGGCCATCATTCCCTGCGTGATGGAGTTGCGGGTGGTCTCGTTCCCGGCGACGGCCAGGGTGACCACGAACATGCCGAATTCCGCCTCGGACAGGTGCTGACCTTCGGCATCGGCCTGTATCAGCGTGGTGACAATGTCGTCACCGGGATCTTCGCGCTTGCGTGCGGCCAATTGCATTGCATACCACATCAATTCGCCCGCGGAGGTCAACGCGTCGTTTCCGGCGAACTCCGGATCGTCGCTGCCGATCATGTTGTTGGTCCAGTCGAACAGCTTGTCGTAATCCTCCTGCGGAACCCCGAGTAGCCCGGAAATGGCCTGCAGCGGCAACTCGCAGGCAACCTGACGGACGAAGTCGCCCGACCCGGCCGCCGCGGCATCGATCACGATGCGCCGCGCCCGCTCCGACAATTCGGCGCGCAGCCGCTCGACCGCGCGGGGCGTGAAGGCCCGCGAGACGATCTTGCGCAACCGGCTGTGCTCGGGGTCGTCCATCATGATCATCGACGCCCGGCCCGCCTCGATCTGGCCGGCCGCCAAGTCGTCCCGGTAGCGCGGGACGATCGACTTGGTCGCTGAGGAGAAGACTTCGCTGCGCAGCGAGACGTCGCGGATGTCGCGGTGCTTGGTCACCACCCAGTAGCCCCCGTCGCCGAACCCGCCGGCGTCGGGTGCCTGCTCGTTCCACCAGATCGGCTCCGTCGCGCGCAGTTCGGCGAACTCCCGCACCGGCAGCCGGTGGGCATAGATATCGGGGTCGGTGAAATCGAAGCCCGGCGGGAGGTTCGGTGTGGCCATCGGACTTCTCCTAAGGACGTGCCTATTGGGATCGGTAGCAAACCCGACATGCCTTACTGCCAGCACCATAAAGCCGAGCCTTGAAGAAAAGAAGCCTTCATGAAAATCATTGCGATCGTGGCGGCCGGCCTCGCCGCCGGCGCGGTGGCGGCGGCCGGTTGCGCGCAGGCGGAGATCGCCGCGGCACCAGTGCCGAGCCACTTCTACCCGTTGGCACCGGGCGGGCAGCCCGATCCCGAAGCCGATGTCGAAGAGCTGCAGCGGCAGGTGTCCGAACTGCACGACAACTGGGACAACCTCACCCCGCCGCAACGACAGCAACGGCTGACGCAGCTGCAGCAACAGGCCACGACGGTGTCCAACGAGGTGCAAAACCTCCCGCCGGCGCAGCGGCCCGGGGTGGAAATGCGGCTGTTGCAAACCATGTTCGCGTTGTTCGACCTGGTGCGAAAGGCCCAAGGGCCCAATCAGCCCTGCTACTTTCCCGCGTGCCTGCCCGGCCTCTGATCTCCCTCAGCCCCGAATCGGGCTGGGTGCCTTGGCCGTTTCGCGCCCGCCCAGGTTGGTCGCCGCGGTCACGACGGCTCGCTCGATCTGACGCAACGCGTGCACCGCGGTGAGGAATCGCCGGGTATCTGGCCCCGGTTGGCCCGATGATCCCGCCTCGCCGTCTCGCTGCCGGGCCAGCGTTTCGGCGGCGTCGAGGTCGTCGGCGGCCGAGACGATGGTCGGCGCGCGGCCGCTGCCGATCGCGGCTGCCAGCGCGTCGATGTTGCGCCGCGTCTGGGCCGCGGCGGCCGAGAAGGTGTCGGCAAGGGGCTGCGACGCCACCGGGTCCTGGTACTGCTCGCTGCTGCGCGCGAGGCTGCGGCCGTACCGGTCGCAGGCCGCGAAGATGCGCAACGCCCGGCGAATGCTGCGCCGGCCCGCGAGGCCGGCGACCCCCGCCAGCAGCGGCTTGGCGGTGACGCGGAACTGCTGCAGGTCCCGGTCGAGCTGGCGTGCCTGCTCCGACGGGCTGACGCTCTCGTCCTCACCGAACATGGTCGCGGCGGACACCTCGATCAGGGCCGACAGGCTAGCCAGAAAGGTGCGGGTGTCGTCACGGATCGCGGCCCTGGTGTGCGTGGGCAGCACGACGATGGCCACGGTCACTCCGATGACCGCACCGAGCGCGGTCTCTTCGATCCGCAACATCAGTACGCCGAACGAGAATTGGCCGAGCAAGCCGTACAGCAACGCCAGCATCGTGGTGATCCAGAAGGTCATCAAGCTGTAGGTGACCGTCATGAAATAGAAGGCGCAGAACAGGCACACGAAGATACCGGCGAGCGCGGCCGTTCTGTCGCCGGCCAGCAACGTGGCCACCAGCACACCGCAGGGCACGCCGAGCAAGGTGCCGAGCAGGCGTTGCCAGCCTTTCGTCAGGGTTTCGCCCCACGAGTTGGTGCCGGCGAAGATGACGAACGCGGCGATCACCGCCCAATACCAGCGCGCCGGCGAGACCAATTCGCCGGCGACGATCGCCAGCGACGCGGCGACGGCGACCTGGATGGCCTGCCGCGTGGTCGGTAACAGGCCCGCCGGCTGCGACGGTTCGGCGGCCTCGTCCGGGGGCGCGTCGCCGGCGGCCGGCGGCCGCTCGCTACCCCCGGTTTCCACGCCGCCGGTACCCCCGGCGGCCGCGCGGTCGACGATGGTCCGCACGTCGGAAGTCGCTGTCGCGGCGTTGATTACAGCCAGGGCGAGGCGGCGCACGGCGGTGCTGCCCGGGTCGGCGTCGGCGGGGCCGCACTGCTCGTTCAGCAGCCGCTGCGCTTGGGCGGCGGCCTGTCGAAGGCCGCCCGGTTCGGGGAGGCGGATGGCGCGCGCGAGCCGCGCGAGCGCGTCGACGAGCTCGGCCCGCGTTTGGCTTGGGATGGCGTCCGGGTTCTCCGCGGTCAGCGCCGCCGCCCGGCGCCCGGCCGTGGCCACCCATTCGATGGCGAGCTCGGCGTCCAGCAGCCACGGCGCCAACTGTTCGGCGGTGACACCCGGCCACAGCATGGCGGGGTCGGCCTTGTCCTCGATCTGGCTCTGCACCATCAGGGCGGTCTCGTTGAGCCGGAGGGTGCGCGCACGCATGCGACGCCGGCGCCGATCGTCGAGGCGGCCGGTACGCACGGCTTCGGCCGTGGTGTCGACCACGATCGCCATCCGGGCCCGCAGCGCCCGGACGGTGTCCCGCAGCACGCGCTCCGGTCGATCGGGCATGACGTAGGTGGTCATCACGAATGTGCAGACCGTGCCCACCGCGACCGCCCCGATCATCCACGGCAGCTCCGAGATGCGCGCTCGCAGATACAAGGTGAAGAAGTAGGACATGAATGCGACCATGCCCAGCGCCCGGCCGCGCGCCCCGAAGCGGCGAATGTACGCGGCGGTGAACACCACCATCACGAACACCACGTCGCTGACCACCTGGTGGGACGCGAGCACCGCGGCGGCCGTGATGGAGACCGCCGCGGGCAGGGGCAGCAGGGCCATGGTGATCCGCTGCTGGTGCGGGTCCGGCTCGCTGACGGACCGCGACGCGACCATCGTGATGACGACGCCCAACAAGGCGACGGTCAGCGGCTGTCCCGTCGCCCGGGTCAGGACGTACAGCGCCAGCAGCGAACAGCCGAGCGCGGCGGTCGTCCGCGTCGCCATCCGCAGCCGGAGCAGACCGGGATCGGAGCCGATCACCCAGTTGCCGGCTTGTTCGTAGAAAACGCTGATCGCCGTGCCCCCCTTCTCGCCTGTTGAACGCATCATGGTTACCCGAACTTCGGCACAAGCTAGTCTTCGACATCGTGACAGCGCCGACGCGGGCGAAGCTGGCCGATGGCCGTGACCTGCTGTTCTTCGCGCTGCCGGGGCACCGTCCGGCGCCGGTCGAAGACCGTAGGCCGCTGCCGGCGCGCGACGGGCAGCAGACCGAGTTGCGGTTCGACCAGACGATGGGGCAGTGGGTGATCGTCGCGGCGCTACGCCAAGACCGCACCTACAAGCCGCCCCCCGACCAGTGCCCGCTGTGCCCCGGTCCGACGGGGCTGACCAGCGAGGTGCCCGCCCCGGACTACGACGTCGTCGTCTTCGAAAACCGGTTCCCCAGCCTGTCCGGCACCGGACCGGCCCTCGCGCCCGCCGGTGACGGCTTCGTGTCCGCCCCGGGGCAGGGCCGCTGCGAGGTGATCTGCTTTTCCAGCGACCACACCGGCTCGTTCGCGGGGCTCGAACCCGCGCACGCCCGGCTGGTCCTCGACGCGTGGCGGCACCGCACCGGCGACCTGATGGCCACGCCGGGCATCGAGCAGGTGTTCTGCTTCGAGAACCGCGGCGAGGAGATCGGGGTGACGTTGACGCACCCGCACGGTCAAATCTACGGCTATCCCTATCTCACGCCGCGGACCGCCGCGATGCTGGAACAGGCGCGCCGGCATCGAATGCACCACGGCACCAATCTCTTTGCCGACCTACTGGCCGGCGAGGTCGCGGACGGCAGCCGAATCGTCGCGCGCGACGACCTGTTCACCGCGTTCGTGCCGTTCGCCGCGCGCTGGCCGGTCGAGGTGCACATCTATCCGAACAGGTTCGTGCGCAACATCATCGAGCTCGACGAGGACGAGCTGGACGGGTTCGCGCGGGTCTACCTCGATGTGCTGAGGCGATTCGACCGGATGTATTCCTCCCCGCTGCCCTATATTTCGGCGTTGCACCAGTACTCCGACACCGACGCGCAGGCCGACGGGTACTTCCATGTCGAGTTGATGTCGATCCGGCGCAGCGCCACCAAGCTCAAGTACCTGGCGGGCTCCGAGTCGGGTATGGACGCGTTCATCAGCGATGTGACGCCCGAGAGCGTGGCCCAGCGCCTGCGGGAGCTCGCGTGACCGTCCGGTACTCCGCGCCCGGGCGGATCAACCTGATCGGGGAGCACACCGACTACAACCTGGGGTTCGCGCTGCCGATCGCATTGCCGCAACGCACGGTGGTGACGTTCACGCCCGACCGCGGCGATGCGATCACGGTGGCCAGCGACCGCGCGGACGGGCGGGTGCGCATTCCGCTGGACACCGCTCCCGGCGGCGTGACCGGCTGGGCCGCCTACGTGGCCGGCGTGATGTGGGCGCTGCATCAGGCCGGTCACCCGGTGACCGGCGGCGCGATGCGGATCACCAGCGACGTGGCGATGGGCGCGGGGTTGTCGTCGTCGGCGGCGCTGGAGTGTGCTGCGCTGGGCGCCATCGCGGCGGGCGCCGGGGTGCGCATCGACCCGAAGGAGCAGGCGCGGCTCGCCCAGCGCGCCGAGAACGACTACGTCGGCGCCCCGACGGGTTTGCTCGACCAGCTGGCCTCGCTGTACGGCCGGCCGGTGACCGCGCTGCTGATCGATTTCCGCGATGTCACGGTCGCGCCGGTGGCCTTCGACCCGGACGCCGCCGGCGTCGCGCTGCTGGTGATCGACTCCCGCGCCCCCCACAGTCACGCCGACGGCGACTATGCCGCGCGCCGCGCGTCGTGCGAGCGGGCGGCCGCGGATCTCGGGGTGGCGTCGCTGCGCGAGATCCAGGACCGCGGTCCGTCCCTCGCCGCCGCGGTGCGCGATCCGGTCGACGCCCGCCGGGCCCGCCACGTGCTGAGCGAGAATCAGCGTGTGCTCGATTGTGTTGCGGCGCTCAATGTTTCGGACTTCGCCGAGGTGGGACGAATCTTCAGCGCCTCGCACGCGTCCATGCGTGATGATTTCGAGATCACCACCGAACACATCGATCTGATCGCTGACACCGCGGTGCGGGCGGGCGCCCTCGGCGCGCGGATGACGGGCGGGGGGTTCGGCGGCTGTGTGATCGCGCTGGTGCCGACCGACCGCACCGGCGCGATCGATGAGGCGGTGCGACGCGCGGTGGGCGACGCCGGTTTCGAGCAACCGGTCATCGCCCGAACCCGTGCCGCCGCCGGCGCGGGGCCGGGTGGGTAACCGAGCCGACCGGCGACGTCGAAGTCACGGCCCCTGCTCACCGCGCATCTGCGGGCGGCCGGCTCCGAGTAACGGCTATTCGGCCGGAGTCAGGCGCACCGCTCCCAGGTGCATGCGGTCGACCGCCTCGGCGAACTCCTCGCGCGTCGGTATGCGTTGATCGCGAAACTTCAGCCCGATCATCCGCTGGGCGCGCCGAACGCCGTAGGACTCGGCGCAGCGCAGGAAGAGATCGCAGACCACGGCGCGGTCACGGATGAGCTCGCCGCGCATCGCGGTCTGCTTCCCGTCGTAGACGACCCGCGCGGGCGCGCCGCCGCGGAAATTCTGTTTCCACGGGGCGCCCGTCAGCGCGTACAGCTGATTGTCAATCATGTGGGCGCTCACCGGAAGTGAGAACGGCCGGCCCGTTTTTCGCCCGGTGAAGTTCAGCACCATGAGCTCCTTGCGGGCGGCGCCGGCGAGCGGGGTGCGCAGCAAGAAGCCCAGCATCGGGTTGACGATGCGCAGTAGCGCCGACGGTGGGTGCCCGGCGTCTATCGCATGGGACTGCTCTGGCATGCGCTTACCGTAAAGCCAATGGGGTTCCGTGGCCTAGCGATGGGGTGGCGGGGGGGGGGGGGGGGGGGGGCGGGGCCGCCCCCCGGCCCCCCCGGCGGGGGGGGGGGGGGGGGGGGGGGGGGGGGGGGGGGGGGGGGGGGGGGGGGG
>NZ_LZIL01000045.1 GCF_001667075.1 Mycobacterium sp. 852014-52450_SCH5900713
GCCCGCCGCCGGGTTACGGCGCGCCGCCACCACCGCCCGGCTCCGGCCCGCCGCCCGGCTACGGCGCCCCACCCAAGCCCCCGATCATCGTGCTTGACGGGTTCAACTGGGCGTGGAACACCTTCACCAAGAACGCCGTGGCGTTGATCGTGCCCACGCTGGTCTACGGGCTGCTGATCGGGGTGGCCGGCGCGCTGATCACGCTGAGCCAGAACATGAACACGGGAACGACTCCCGACGACTACGACTTCACCTTCACGACCAACCTGACCGGCCCCGGGTACGGGCTGCTCGTCCTCGGCTACCTGGTGGCCTACGCGGTGAGCGCATTCGCGCAGTCGGCGTTCCTGTCCGGCTGTCTTGACCTGGCCGACGGGCGCGCCGTCACCATCGGCTCGTTCTTCAAGCCGCGCAACCTCGGCATGGTGTTTCTGGCCGTGCTGATCGTCGAGGTCCTCACCTCGATCGCATCGGCTTTCTGCTTCATCCCGGGTCTCGTGTTGGGCATATTCACCCAGTTCACCGTGGCGTTCGTGATCGATCGCTCGGAGTCGGCGATCAAGGGCTTCACTTCCAGCTTCTCGCTCGCCGGGTCGAATTTCGTCAACGCGCTGCTGGTGTGGCTGATCGTGTTCGCGTCCGCCATCGTCGGGCTTCTGTTGTGCGGTGTCGGCCTGTTGGTGGCGGCCCCGGTCGCGTCGCTGCTGATCATCTACGCCTACCGCAGGCTGAGCGGCGGCCAGGTGGTCCCCGTGCCGCAGCCGGGTTACCACCCGGGTCCGCCGCCGGCGTAACCGCCGATCCAAGCGGAGGCCGCGCCCGAAGTTACGGCGTTGTAAGCCGCAGCCGCGGTGCGCTGCGGCGTTGTGCCGCTTGTGATGAGATCACCATGTCATGAGCATCAAAGTCGCGCTGGAGCACCGCACCAGCTACACCTTCGACCGGCCGGTCCGGGTGTATCCGCACGTCGTGCGGCTGCGCCCCGCGCCCCACTGCCGCACGCCCGTCGAGGCCTACTCGCTGCGCATCGAGCCGGACGAGCACTTCATCAACTGGCAACAGGACGCGGTGGGCAATTTCCTTGCGCGCCTTGTATTTCCGAATCCCACCCAGCGGCTGACCATCACCGTCGGGCTGATCGCGGACCTCAAGGTGATCAACCCGTTCGACTTCTTCATCGAGGACTGGGCCGAGACGTGGCCGGCGCATGGGTTGACCTACCCGAAGGAGCTCGCCGACGACCTGGAGCCATACCTGCGGCCGGTCGACGAAAACGGTGACGGGTCGGGGCCCGGTGAGCTGACGCGGGCCTGGGTGCGCAACTTCTCGGTGCCGGCCGGCACCCGCACCATCGACCTGCTGGTCGCGCTCAACCGCGCCGTCAACGCCGACGTCGCCTACAGCGTCCGAATGGAACCCGGCGTGCAGACACCGGATCACACGCTGCGAACCGGGGTCGGCTCGTGCCGCGATTCGGCGTGGCTGCTGGTATCGATCCTGCGCCAGCTTGGGCTGGCCGCCCGTTTCGTGTCCGGCTACCTGGTGCAGCTGGCCTCCGACGTGGAGGCGCTCGACGGGCCGTCGGGCCCCGCCGCCGACTTCACCGACCTGCACGCCTGGACTGAGGTGTACATCCCCGGTGCGGGCTGGATCGGGCTGGACCCGACGTCGGGGTTGTTCGCCGGCGAGGGCCACATCCCGTTGGCGGCCACCCCACAGCCGGCGTCGGCGGCGCCCATCAGCGGCGGCACCGAACCGTGCGAATCGGTGCTGGAGTTCTCTAACACCGTCACCCGGGTCCACGAGGACCCGCGCGTCACCCTGCCCTACACCGACGACGCGTGGGACACGATCCGCGAGGTCGGCCGGCGCGTCGATGAGCGGTTGGCGGCCGCCGACGTGCGGCTGACCATCGGGGGCGAGCCGACATTCGTTTCGGTGGACGATCAGGTCGCCGAGGAATGGACCACGGCCGCCGACGGCCCGCACAAGCGGCAGCGCGCCTCCGACCTGGCCGCGCGCCTCAGAGAGGTGTGGGCGCCGAGCGGGTTGGTGCAGCGCGGGCAGGGCCGGTGGTATCCGGGAGAACCGTTGCCGCGCTGGCAGATCGCGTTGTATTGGCGCACCGACGGGCGACCGCTGTGGAGCGACGGCACGCTGCTGGCCGACCCGTGGCTGGGCGACTTGGCGCCGGCCGATAGCGACGCGGGCCACCGGCTGCTCGCCGCGATCGCCGACGGCCTGGAGCTGCCGCCGTCGCAAGTGCGGGCCGCCTACGAGGACCCGCTGCACCGGCTGGCGACCAAGGTGCGACAACCCGAGGGCGACCCGGTGGACCCGGCCGACGACCTCGACGCGGACTCCCCCGCCGGCCGCGCCGCCCTGCTGGCCCGCCTCGACGAATCCGTCACCGCCCCAGCGGCTTTCGTGTTGCCGCTGCACCGCCGCGACGATGGTCAGGGCTGGGCCAGCGCCAACTGGCAGCTGCGGCGCGGCCGAATCGTGTTGCTGCACGGCGATTCTCCGGCGGGGCTGCGGCTGCCGCTGGATTCCATCAGCTGGCGGCCGCCGCGCCCGTCGTTCGATGCCGATCCCCTGGGCGTCGGGGACGAGCTGTCGACGCAGTCGGGCACCGCGGTGGTGGAGGACTCCGACACCGCGCCGCCTACCGCGATGGTCGCCGAGATCCGCGATGGGCTGCTCTACCTCTTCATGCCGCCCACCGAGGCGCTGGAGCACTTCGTCGACCTGGTCGCACGCGTCGAGGCCGCGGCGGCCAAGGTCGACTGCCCGGTCGTGATCGAGGGCTACGAACCCCCGCCGGACCCCCGGCTGCGCTCGACGACCATCACCCCGGACCCCGGCGTCATCGAGGTCAACGTCGCGCCCACCGCGAGCTTCGCCGAGCAGAGTCAGCAGCTCGAAACCCTCTATCAGCAAGCCCGATTGGCGCGCCTGTCCACCGAGTCCTTCGACGTGGACGGCACCCATGGCGGCACCGGCGGCGGCAACCACATCACCCTCGGCGGAGTCACGCCCGCCGACTCGCCGCTGCTGCGGCGACCGGACCTGTTGGTATCGCTGCTGACGTACTGGCAGCGGCACCCGTCGCTGTCGTACTTGTTCGCGGGCCGGTTCGTCGGCACCACGTCGCAGGCCCCCCGGGTCGACGAGGGCCGCGCCGAGGCGCTCTACGAACTCGAGATCGCGTTCGCCGAGATCGCCCGGCTGTCGGCCGGCGGTGCGGCGAAGCCCTGGGTGATCGACCGCGCGCTGCGGCACCTGCTGACCGACATCACCGGCAACACCCACCGCGCAGAGTTCTGCATCGACAAGCTCTACAGCCCCGACAGCGCCCGCGGCCGGCTCGGCCTGCTGGAACTACGCGGTTTCGAGATGCCGCCGCATCTGCGCATGGCGATGGTGCAGTCGCTGCTGGTGCGCTCGCTGGTGGCGTGGTTCTGGGACGAGCCGCTACGCGCCCCGCTGATACGCCACGGCGCCAACCTGCACGGCCGATACCTGTTGCCGCACTTCCTGATTCACGACATCGCCGACGTTGCCGCGGACCTGCGCGCGCACGGCATCGCGTTCGAGACCAGCTGGCTGGACCCGTTCACCGAATTCCGCTTCCCCCGCATCGGCACGGCGGTGTTCGACGGGGTGGAGATCGAGTTGCGCGGGGCGATCGAACCGTGGAACACCCTCGGCGAGGAAGCCACCGCGGCCGGCACCGCCCGCTATGTCGACTCGTCGGTCGAGCGCATCCAGATCCGCATCATCGGCGCCGACCGGCACCGCTACGTGGTGACGGTCAACGGCTACCCGGTGCCGCTGCTGGCCACCGACAACCCCGACATCCACGTGGGCGGAGTGCGGTTCAAGGCCTGGCAGCCACCGAGCGCGCTGCACCCCACCATCAGCACAGACGTGCCGCTGCAGTTCGAGCTGGTCGACCTGACGACGGGCACGTCGCGCGGCGGGTGCACGTATCACGTCGCGCACCCCGGTGGGCGGGCCTACGACGAGCCGCCCGTCAACGCCGTCGAGGCCGAGGCACGGCGCGCCCGCCGCTTCGAGGCGACCGGCTTCACCCCCGGCAAGCTCGATCTGTCCGACATTCGGGAGAAACAGGCCCGGATCTTCACCGATATCGGCGCGCCGGGCATCCTCGACCTGCGCCGCGTGCGTACCGTTCAGCGGTAATGGCGTTTGCGGACATGACATTCGGCATCGGTACGGGGTCGGCGCCCCCGGCCGACCGCTACGACGCCGACCGCCTGCTGGCCGGGTACCGGGCCGCGCGCGCCCAGGAAGCGCTCTTCGATCTCCGGCATGGCCCGGCCGCCGGCTACGACGAATTCGTTGACCGGGACGGACAGGTGCGGCCGGCCTGGACGGAGCTGGCCGACACCATCGCGGAGCGCGGACGGGCGGGGCTCGACCGGCTGCGCTCGGTGGTGCGCGGCCTGATCGACAGCGACGGCATCACCTACACCGACGTCGATCCCGCCGGACACGGCCTCGAGCCGCGGCCGTGGATCCTGGACACGCTGCCGCTCGTCCTCTCCGCCGCGGAGTGGGAGGCGCTGGAGGCCGGGCTGGTGCAGCGATCCCGGCTGCTCGACGCCGTGCTCGCCGACCTGTACGGGTCGCGCAGCCTGCTCACCGAGGGGCTGCTGCCGCCGGAGCTGCTGTTCGCCCATCCCGGTTACGTGCGCGCGGCCAACGGCATCGAAGTGCCCGGGCATCACCAGCTCTTCCTGCACGCCTGTGACGTCAGCCGGCTACCGGACGGCACCTTCCAGGTCAACGCCGACCGGACGCAGGCGCCGTCGGGCGCCGGCTACGCGCTGGCCGACCGGCGCGTCGTCGCGCACTCCGTGCCCGATCTCTATGAACGGATCGCGCCGCGCCCGACGACACCGTTCGCCCAGGCGTTGCGGCTGGCGCTCATCGACGCCGCGCCCGACGATGCGCAGGATCCGGTGGTCGTGGTCCTGAGCCCGGGTATCTTCTCCGAAACCGCTTTCGATCAGGCGTATCTCGCGACGCTGCTGGGCTTTCCCTTGGTGGAGAGCGCGGACTTAGTGGTACGCGACGGCAAGTTGTGGATGCGCTCGCTGGGCACCTTGAAACGGGTGGACGTGGTCCTGCGCCGGGTCGACGCCGAATACGCCGACCCGCTCGATCTGCGGGCCGACTCCCGGCTCGGCGTCGTCGGTCTGGTGGAGGCGTCGCACCGCGGGACGGTGACCGTCGTCAACACGCTGGGCAGTGGCATCCTGGAAAACCCTGGGCTGCTTCGGTTTTTGCCCGAGCTGTCCGAGCGCCTCCTCTCCGAAGCGCCGCTGCTGCAGTCCGCGCCGGTCTACTGGGGCGGCATCGCGAGCGAATGCTCACACCTGCTGGCCAATCTGTCCTCGCTCCTGGTGAAGTCGACCGTCGGCGGTAAAACCCTTGTCGGCCCGACCCTTTCGTCATTGCAGCTGGCACAGTTGGCGGCCGCGATCGAAAAGATGCCCTGGCAGTGGATCGGCCAGGAACTGCCGCAGTTCTCGTCGGCGCCCACCGACCATGCCGGGGTGTTGTCCTCGGCCGGCGTCGGCATCCGGTTGTTCAACGTGGCCCAGCGCAGCGGGTACGCCCCGATGATCGGCGGCGTCGGCTACGTGCTGGCGCCCGGGCCGGCCGCGTACACGTTGCAAACCGTTGCCTCGAAGGATGTTTGGGTGCGCCCGACGGAGCGTGCGCGGGCCGAGACGGTGACCCTGCCGTCGCCCGTGTCGCCGGCGAAGACCGCGGCGGGCACCTGGGGTGTCAGCTCGCCGCGTGTGCTGTCCGACCTGTTCTGGATCGGCCGCTACGGCGAGCGCGCGGAGAGCATGGCGCGCCTGCTGCTCGTCGCCCGGGACAGGTTCCATGTCTACCGGCATCAGCAGCACACCGAAGAGAGCGAATGCGTGCCGGTGCTGATGGCCGCGCTGGGCCGGATCACCGGGGCCGACGACGACCGTGCCAGCGACGGGGCCGAGATGATCGCCGTCGCCCCCTCGACGCTGTGGTCCCTGACCGTGGATCCCGAGCGGTCCGGGTCGCTGGTGCAGTCGGTGGAAGGGTTGGCGCTGGCCGCCAGGGCGGTGCGCGACCAGATGTCCAACGACACCTGGATAGTGCTGGCCGGGGTGGAGCGCGCGCTGGCTCAGCGGCGGGAGCCTCCGGATTCCCTCGCCGAGGCCGACGCGCTACTCGCGTCGGCCCAGGTGCAGACGCTGTCCGGGATGCTCACCCTGTCGGGGGTCGCCGGTGAGTCGATGGTGCGCGACGTGGGCTGGACGATGATGGACATCGGCAAGCGCATCGAACGCGGCCTCTGGCTGACCGCGCTGCTGCGGGCCAACTTGACCGCCGTCCGCGCGCCCGCGGCCGAACAGACCATCATCGAGGCCACGCTGGTGGCGTGCGAGTCCTCGGTCATCTACCGGCGCCGCACCGTGGGCCAGGTCAGCGTCGCCGCCGTGGCCGAGCTGATGCTGTTCGACGCGCAGAACCCGCGGTCGCTGCTGTATCAAGTGGAGCGGCTGCGGGCCAACCTCAAGGACCTGCCCGGGGCGTCGGGGTCGTCGCGCCCGGAACGGCTCGTGGACGAGATCGCCACCCTGCTGCGCCGCTCGCATCCCGCCGAGCTGGAAGTCGTCAGCGCCGACGGGCAGCGGGCCGCGCTGGCCGACCTGCTCGGTTCGGTGCACGCCGGGTTGCGCGAGCTGGCCGAGGTCATCACCACCACGCAGTTGGCGCTGCCCGGCGGCATGCAGCCGCTGTGGGGCCCCGACGTGCGCCGGGTGATGCCGGCCTAGCGGTGATCGCGAGCGCGGCGAAGCCGGGCGAAGCGGGTCACCGCCATCGGGCCTAGCGGTGATCGCGAGCGCGGCGAAGCCGGGCGAAGCGGGTCACCGCCATCGGGCCTAGCGGTGATCGCGAGCGCGGCGAAGCCGGGCGAAGCGGGTCACCGCCATCGGGCCTAGCGTCGCAAATACACGTTGCGTCAATCGGGTTCGTCGTCGTCACCGTCGCGGAGGATTCTTTCGGGGTGGTGGTAGGTGTTGGTGCGGGGT
>NZ_LZIL01000046.1 GCF_001667075.1 Mycobacterium sp. 852014-52450_SCH5900713
CGGCGGCGGGGCGCGGCGGCCCCGGCCGGCCCGGGCGCGGGGGGGGGGGGGGGGGGGGGGGGGGGGGGGGGGGGCGGGGGGGGCCCCCCCCCCCCCCCCCGGGCCCGGGTCCTCTTCGTCGACTACCTGACCGTCCTGCCTCCGGCGGGCATGCCGGCCGCGCCGCTCTCGGCCACCGACGCCGACCTCGGGCGCCACGTGGCCGCGACGCTGGAACGGCTCACGGCCGACGCGGCGACGGCAACCGGCTGCGAAGTGGTCGGCGCCGCGGCGGCCAGCCGGGAGCACCACGCGTGGTCGCCGGAGCCGTGGACCACGAGACCCGGTGTGCCGCTACCGGGCCGGGCGGCGCCGTTGCACCCCAACGCCGCCGGGATGCGTGCCGTAGCCGAACTGGTGTCCGCGCGGTGGTGAGGATCAGCCGTTCGTGCGCCACCACTGGTAGAGGGCGTTGACGTCGGAGTTGGCCGAGGTGAGGTGCCCCAGGACGTTCTTGGCGTCGGTGGTCCACGTCAACGTCGCGTAGTTCTTGTAGGTGCCGCAGGCGATCTGGCCGCCCGTCTGGCCGTTCTGCTTCCAGGTTCCCGGTGACTGCCCGGCGTCCCCGCACGCGGCCAGGGAGACGTCCTTGATGGTGGAACTGAACGCGGAGGCCAAGTTGGTGCCGTTGGAGAAGAGGGCGTAGACGCCGGAGCCGGGGCCGCTTGGGTCGGGGCTCTGCCCGCACAGGAGCTCGGCCAGCTCACCGGATTCGGTCAACTCCTGCGACTTGCAATTGTTGAGGCCGTAGCCCTTCGACAGGTTGGCCGCCAGCGTGTTCATATCGGCTGCGGTGCCGGTGTTGGGTTCCGCGACCGCGGGGGCGCTTCCCGCGAAAGCCAAACAGCCGATTAGCGCTGCCGCCGACACGGCACGCAGCGCGGTGTTGAGGTGTGACATTTTCGTTGACTCCCTATGGTTGTTGGATGGGTGATACCGAAACCCGTTGCCCCCCAATTGCGAAGTCAGCCGTTGGCGCGCCACCACTGGTACAGCGCAGCGCCGTCGGTGTTGGACCCGCGGATGTAGCTCAAGATGTTCTTGGCGTCCGAGGTCCAGATGATCTCGGCGGCGTTCTGATACGTCCCACACGCGACCTGTCCGGCATTGCCGCTGTTGCTGCCCTGGTGCCAACTGGTGGGTGATTGGCCGCTGTCCCCACAGGTGCCCAGTACGTCGTCTTTGATGCTGGCCTTGAACGAGCCGACCAGGTTTTCGCCGTTGTTGAACAGGATGTACTTGGCCTGGACGGGGCCGCTCGGGTCGGGACTCTGCCCGCAGGTCAGCGATGCCAGTTCGCCAGTGGTGATGTTCTGGGCGGTGCAGTTGTTCAGCCCGTAACCCTTCGACAGCGATGCCGCAAGCGTGTTGATGTCCGACGAGCTACCGGTGTCCGCGGGATCCGCCGCCGCGGTGGCCGTCCCCGCTAAGGCGCAACCGCACGCGGACGCCGCGGCCGTGACGACCCGCAACGCGTTGCTGAGATGGGACATCCTCTGGCTCCTAAGCGGTTGTGGGGGCGGCGTCGCTCACCGGAGAAACGTACTTCCGCTAAGTAGGGATCGTAGGGATATGTCCAGACAAAGCAACACATTCCGCTGGCAATTATCTGTCTCGGCATGTTTCTCGACACCGCAGCGCAACGGGTACTAACGCGGGCTTTCGAAACCGTTTTCTTGCCAGCCCTTTTCGCGATGGGCCGGTAGGAGAACGGAGACTTAACGCGGGGGGGACGGTCGCGCAGCATGTCAGCGGGTCCAAAGGGGATTTTCAAATTGCTAGTGCCGCCGCGACTGTGCTCGGGTATGGTTAGCACCGCTTTACGCCAGCTAACTTCTCGGGACTGGAGAATTCATGACACAACCGCCGGCACCGCCTCCTCCGCCGCCTGGTTACCCGCCGCAGCAACCCGCCGGGCAAGCGCCGAATAACTATTTGGTGTGGTCCATCCTGGTGACCCTGTTCTGCTGCCTCCCCTTCGGGATCGTGGCGATCGTCAAGTCCAGCCAAGTCAACGGTCTCTGGGCGCAGGGCCGTTATGCCGAGGCGCAGGCGTCCGCCGACAGCGCCAAGAAATGGGTGATCTGGTCGGCGGTCATCGGGGTCGTCGTGGGCATCATCTACGGCATCTTGATGGCGGTCGGCGCGCTCAACACGAACACCAATGCGGCGCTCGCCGCGATGTTCTGAGCCCGGTTCCCAATATGGTGACCCGTCCAGGGTCGGCGCCGCTGAGTCTGGGAGCCCCACTTGTGGTGGCCGCTTCCACGACGTTGATGTGCGCCGCCATCTGGGCGGGTGACCCGACCACTCCCAACGGTCCGCTGCCGGTGTGTCCCACCAAGGCGCTGTTGGGGATCGACTGTCCGGGATGCGGCAGCTTGCGCATGCTGTATTCCCTGATGCACGGCAACGTCATGGCGGCCGCCAGGTTCAACGCATTGGGCCTGGCGGCCGTCGTGCTGTTGGTATGGGCGTACCTTGCCTGGACCTATGGACGGGTGGCGGGCAAACGGGTCCGGAGCTGGCAGCACGCTCGCTGGTCCGCGGTGGTGACGCTGACGCTGGTCGCGGCGTGGTTTGTGGTGCGCAACATTCCCTTTGCGCCGTTCAACGCGCTCTATGTCTGATACCGCCGTGTCCTGATCCCGGCCGCTCGTCGCGCGGTCTAACCTGGGGCGCGATGGTGAACAAATTCACGACGATCCCGGCGGCGCTCGTTGTGGTCGCGCTTACCGCAATCTCGGCCGGTTGCTTCCACCGGTCCTCGCCACAAGCGACCGGCAACCCCGACGCGGCGAAGTTCGCCGGCGCGCTGCACGACAAAGTCACGGCCGACGCAATGATGGCCCACCTGACAAAGCTCCAGGACATCGCCAACGCCAACCACGGCACCCGGGCGGTGGGCACCCCCGGTTACGATGCCAGCGTCGACTACGTCGTAAACACGTTGCGCGGCAGTGGTTTCGATGTGCAGACCCCCGAATTCTCCGCGCGGGTGTTTCACGGGGACAAGCCGGAGGTGACGGTGGGTGGCAGGCCGGTCGAGGCGCACGCGCTCGACTTCAGCCTCGGCACCCCGCCGGACGGGGTGAGCGGGCCGCTGGTCGCCATCCCCGCAAACAACGCCCCCGGTTGCGCGGCCTCGGATTACGGCAACCTCCCGGTGCAGGGGGCCGTGGTCCTGGTGGACCGCGGAACGTGCCCGTTCGCTCAGAAGGAGGACGTCGCGGCGCGGCGCGGTGCGGCCGCGATGATCGTCGCCGACAACGTCGACGAGCAACAGATGGGCGGGACGCTGGGGCCGGACACGAACGTCAAGATCCCGGTGCTGAGCGTGACCAAGTCCGTCGGCGTGCAACTGCGCACCCAGCCGGGACCGGCCACCATCAAGCTGAACGCGCGGGTGCAGAGCTTCAAGGCCCGCAACGTGATCGCGCAGACCAAGACGGGATCGACGACCAACGTCGTGATGGCGGGCGCGCATTTGGACAGCGTGCCCGATGGACCGGGCATCAACGACAACGGTTCGGGAGTGGCCGCGATATTGGAAACCGCTCTGCGGCTCGGTAATTCGCCACAGGTGCGCAACGCGGTGCGGTTCGGGTTCTGGGGTGCGGAGGAACTCGGCCTGATCGGATCGCGCAACTACGTCGAATCTCTTGACCTGACTGCGCTCAAAAATATTGCGCTGTACTTGAATTTCGACATGCTCGCGTCGCCGAACCCCGGTTACTTCACCTATGACGGCGATCAATCGCTGCCGGCGGACGCCCGCGGGCAGCCGGTCGTACCGGAGGGGTCGGCCGGTATCGAGCGAACGCTGGTCGCCTACCTGAAGTCCGCCGGAAAGACCGCGCAGGACACGTCTTTTGACGGCCGCTCCGACTACGACGGGTTCACCCTGGCGGGCATCCCCGCCGGTGGCCTGTTCTCCGGCGCCGAAGTGAAGATGTCTGCGGAGCAGGCAAAGCTGTGGGGTGGGACCGCCGACCAGCCGTTCGACCCCAACTATCACCAGAAGACCGACACCCTCGATCACATCGACAAGGCCGCGCTGGGTATCAACGGCGGCGGCGTCGCCTACACGGTCGGCCTCTACGCCCAAGACCTCGGCGGCCACAACGGGGTGCCCACTATGGAGGACCGCACGCGTCACGTGCTCACGAAGCCATGAGCCGCCGGCTCGGAGCGGCACTGCTGCTGGCGACCGCGCTGCTGGCGAGCTGCTCGTCGGCACGGCCGGGATCGCCCGCCGCCGCACCGGATTTAGGTCGCGGCCTGGCCGGAAAAGTGACCGTCGATCAGATGTTCGCCCATCTGCGCGCGCTGCAGAACATCGCCAACGCCAACAAGGGAAACCGGGCGGACGGCACGCCGGGATACGACGCGAGTGTCGACTACGTGGCTAAAGCCCTGCGCGACAGGGGTTTTGAGGTGATGACCCCGCAGTTCGATCGGCTGTACGCGGTTGCCCCCGGCAGGCCGGCGATAACGATCGCCGGCCACAGCTACCCCGTCGACCAGGCGTCGTTGTTGGTCCAGACACCCCCCGGTGGCCTGACCGGCCAGCCCGTCCGGCCCGTCCAGCCCTCGGGCTGTGCGGCCAGCGATTATCCGGCCGCGCTGCCCAAAGGCTCGATCGCCGTCGTCGACGACGCGCGTTGTTCGGTGGTCGACAAGCAGAACAGCGCGGTGGCCAACGGCGCCGCCGCGCTGGTCGTGCTCAGTGCGCCCGCGGGCCAGGGCGCCCCGGCCACCTTGTTCAATCCGGGCTATTTCAAGCAGCTGACCGTGCCGGTCGCGGTCGCGGGCAGGTCCGCCGCGACCGCGCTCGCCGACGCGAGTGCGCCGATACATCTGGTGCTGGACGCCCAGAACACCAAAATCACATCGCGAAACGTGCTGGCGCAGACCAAGACCGGTTCGCCGCACGAAGTGGTCATGGTCGGCGCGCATCTCGACAGCTCGCGTGGCGGTCCAGGCATCAATGACGACGGATCCGGGGTCGCCGCGGTGCTGGAAACGGCGCTACAGCTGGGGCCATTGGCTCCGGTGAACAACGCCGTGCGGTTCGCGTTCTGGGGCGCCGACGAGGACGGGCTCAACGGCGTAATGGATTACGTGTTCGGCCTGGACAGCGACCAGCTCAACGATCTCGCGATGTACCTCAACTTCACCAGGCTGGGTTCCCCCAACGCCGGCTTCTTCACCGACGACGGCGATCAGTCCGGTCCGCCGGCGCCCGGGGTGACTTACGCGGACATCCCCGACGGCTCGGCCGGCATCGAGCGCACCCTGGCCGGGTATCTGAACCTGGCCGGGAAGCGGCCCGCGGACATGCCGCTGAGCACCCTCGCGGACTACCACCCCTTCATGGTCGCGGGCGTGCCGATCGGTGGCATGACGGCCGGCGCCACGCAGCCGAAAACCACGGTGCAGGCCCGATTGTGGGGTGGGCAGGCCGGCGTCCCGTTCGACCCCAACTATCAGGGCCCCCACGAAACCGCCGACAACATCAACCGCGACGCGTTGGCCATCATGGGTTCTGGCGTCGCGTACGCCGTGGGCAGCTACGCGCAGTCCACCGGCGGGGTGAACGGCGTCCCGCCGCACGACAAGAGGCATCGCACCCGGATGCCGTAACCGCCGATCGGGGTTGTCGGTGGCACGCACTATGCTCGAACACATGTTCGATACACGGCTGCATGAGTACTGGGAGCCTCCGCGGTGTGAGCGCTCGCGGGAGTTGGTGGATCGGATGTGCGAGTCATGGCGGTTAGAGGCCCAAGTGGTGGCGGCTCGGTTGGATGCGGTCGGGGAGCTGTTCGAGCTGCGCCGCGCCCAGCGCGGTGAGGAGGCGGATTGGGCGGTGGACACCTGGGCGGCGGTGGGGGCCGAGGTGGCTGCGGCGTTTCGGGTGAGCTTGGCGATGGCGGGCAGCTTCATGCGGTATGCGTTGGCGATGCGTGAGCGGCTGCCACAGGTGGCGGCGGCGTTCCGCGCCGGTGATATCAATTACCGGTTGTTTCAAACCATCGTGTACCGCACCGATTTGATCACCGATGCTGAGGTGCTGGCCGCCGTGGATGGCGAGTTGGCCGTGCGCGCGGCGCGGTGGCCGTCGATGACTCGGGGCCGGTTGGCCGGTGAGGTCGATAAGATCGTGGCGAAGGCCGACGTTGATGCGGTGCGCCGTCGGCAGCGGTGTCGGGACGAGCGCTGTGTCGGGATCGAGGATCTCGAGGGCGGCATGTCCGAAATCCACGGCAGCCTGTTCAGTCCAGATGCCCACGCCTTGGACGAACGGTTAGATGCCTTGGCGGCCACGGTGTGTGAGCATGATCCGCGCAGCCGCGATGAGCGGCGCGCCGACGCGCTGGGGGCGTTGGCGGCCTCGGCGGATCGGCTGGGTTGCCGCTGTGGACGGCCCGATTGCGCCGCGGGAAAGCGGCCTGCGTCAACGCCGGTCGTCATTCATGTGATCGCCGAACAGGCGAGCATCCAGGGCCGCGGGTCGGCTCCGGCGTCGGAGGTAGGCGCCGACGGACTGATCTCCGCCGAGGTGGTTGCCGAGTTGGCCGGTTCGGCGACGCTGGTGCCGGTGAGTGTCCCGATAGAAGCTGAACCGCGCTACACGCCCTCGGCCAAGCTGGCCGATTTCGTGCGGTGTCGGGATTTGACGTGTCGGGCGCCCGGGTGTGATCGCCCGGCCGTGGACTGCGATATCGACCACACGATCCCCTACGCCGATGGCGGCCCGACGCATCCATCGAACCTGAAATGTTTGTGCCGCCAGCATCATTTGCTGAAAACGTTCTGGGGCTGGCGCGATGAACAGTTGCCCGATGGCACCCTCCTCTGGCGTCTACCCGACGGGCACACCTACGTCACCACCCCGGGCAGCGCGCTGCTGTTCCCCAGCCTGTGCGCGCCCACCGGCGAGCTCCCGGCCCCCGCGGCCGGCCCCCAGCGCTGCGGCGAGCGCACCGCGATGATGCCGCTGCGCACCCGCACCCGCGCCCACAACCGGGCCCAGCGCATCGCCACCGAACGCCACCACAACCGCCAAACCCGCTTAACCACCCAAACCACCCAAACCGGCCCCGCACCCCCAGACGACGAACCACCGCCGTTTTGACGGCCGGTCAAGGGGTTATACGACCGCGAAC
>NZ_LZIL01000047.1 GCF_001667075.1 Mycobacterium sp. 852014-52450_SCH5900713
CGCCACCGGGACGGCCGCGGAAACCTCCGGCACCGCCGCCCCCGGGCGGGGCGCCGACCCCCCGCCGCCGAGCAACCACCGCGCCTGGCACCGCCGCCCGCGCCGGAACACACGCCCCGACACGGCGGCGTGGACCCGCAGGCGGAGGGTTTGAACGGGATGGGCGAGGGCCCCTCGACCGGAGGCCAGTCGGTTGCCGACCTGTTGGCGCGGTTGCAGGTGCAGCCGTCCGAGGGCGGCCGCCGCCGGCGCCGCGACGGCTGAGCTGGGAGCTTCCTCACATTGGGTGCCGCCCGGTAATCGACTACAGTTTTAGTGACCGAACGGTACCCACCACGTGGGACCGGAACGAACGAAGAAATCTGTGAGGTCGTCTGCGATGGTGCAGTTCGACGGTTTGCGCCCGGCCAGGCTCAAGGTGGGGGTCATCTCCGCCGGCCGGGTCGGCACCGCGCTCGGGGTCGCGCTGGAGCGCGCCGACCACGTCGTGGTCGCGTGCAGCGCCATCTCCCACGTGTCGCGACAGCGGGCGCAGCGTTGGCTGCCCGATACCCCGGTGGTGGCCCCGCCGGACGTGGCCGCCGGCGCCGAGCTGCTCTTGCTGGCCGTTCCCGACAGCGAGCTCGCCGGCCTGGTGTCCGGGCTGGCCGCGACGTCGTCGGTGCGGCCGGGCACGATCGTCGTCCACACGTCCGGCGCCAACGGGGTGGGCATTCTCGCGCCGCTGGCCCAGGACGGTTGCATTCCGCTCGCGATTCACCCGGCGATGACGTTCACCGGCTCCGATGAGGACGTCAGCAGGCTGCCCGACACCTGCTTCGGCATCACCGCGGCCGACGACGTGGGCTATGCGATCGGTCAGTCGCTCGTCCTGGAGATGGGCGGCGAACCGTTCTGCGTGCGTGAGGAAGCGCGCGTGCTCTACCACGCCGCCCTGGCGCATGCGGGCAACCACCTGGTGACGGTGCTCGCCGACGCGCTCGAGGCGTTGCGGGCCGCGTTGCGCGGCAGCGAACTGCTCGGGCAGCAGTCCGTCGACGACCAGCCGGGCGGGATCGCCGAACGCATCGTCGGCCCGCTGGCCAGGGCGGCGCTGGAGAACACCCTGCAACGCGGGCAGGCCGCGCTGACCGGTCCGGTCGCGCGCGGTGACGCCGCCGCGGTCGCCGGGCACCTTGCCGCGCTGGACCAGGCCGACCCGGAACTGGCGCAGGCGTACCGGGTGAACGCCCTGCGGACCGCCCGGCGCGCCCACGCCCCCGCCGACGTCGTCGAGGTCCTGGCGGGATGAGACCAGGCAAGCCGCCCGCCTTCAAGGCCGGCGACCTCAACGTGTACTCGCGGCCGCGCGACGTCAGTGACGTCAGCCGGGCCCTGCGCCACACCGGCCGCCGGGTGATGTTGGTGCCGACCATGGGCGCGCTGCACGACGGTCACCTCACCCTGGTGCGCGCCGCCAAGCGGGTGCCCGGCTCGGTGGTGGCGGTGTCGATCTTTGTCAACCCGCTTCAGTTCGGTGCCGGGGAAGATCTGGACGCCTACCCGCGGACCCTGGATGACGACCTGGCGCTGCTGCGCGGCGAAGGCGTCGAAATTGTTTTCGCCCCAACGGCGGCGGCCATGTATCCCGACGGTCTGCGCACCACCGTGCAGCCCGGTCCGCTGGCCGCCGACCTAGAGGGCGGTCCGCGACCCACCCACTTCGCCGGCGTGTTGACCGTGGTGTGCAAGCTGCTGCAGATCGTGCGCCCGGACCGAGTGTTCTTCGGCGAGAAGGACTATCAGCAACTGGTGCTGATTCGACAGATGGTCGCCGACCTGAACCTCGACGTCGCGGTGGTCGGTGTGCCCACCGTCCGCGAAGCCGACGGGCTGGCCATGTCGTCGCGCAACCGCTACCTCGACCCGGGGCAGCGCGAGGCGGCCGTGGCGGTCTCGGCGGCGCTCACGGCGGCGGCGCACGCCGCCGACGCCGGGCCGCAGGCCGCGCTGGCCGCGGCGCGCGCGGTGCTCGATGCGGTGCCTGAGCTCACGGTCGACTACCTCGAGTTGCGCGACGCGGACCTGGGCCCGTTGGGGGCCAACAGAATCGGCCGGTTGCTCGTCGCGGTCCGGCTGGGCAGCACCAGACTGCTGGACAACATCTCGATCGAGATCGAAACTTCGCCGGCACCCGTGGGGCCGGACGGATATCGGGACACCCGTGAATCATCTTGGAGGAATTGATGCTACGGACGATGCTCAAGTCGAAGATCCACCGCGCCACCGTCACCCAGGCTGACCTGCACTACGTCGGCTCGGTGACCATCGACGCCGACCTGATGGACGCTGCGGACCTGCTCGAGGGCGAGCAGGTGACCATCGTCGACATCGACAACGGCGCCCGCCTGGTGACCTATGCGATCACCGGGGAGCGGGGCAGCGGCGTGATCGGAATCAATGGCGCCGCAGCCCATCTCGTGCACCCCGGTGACCTGGTGATCCTGATCGCGTACGGGACCATGGAAGAGGCCGAGGCGCGGTCGTATGAGCCGCGGATCGTGTTCGTCGACGCCGACAACAAGCCGATCGACCTGGGCCACGATCCGGCATTCGTGCCCGCGGACGCCGCCGAGCTGCTGGATCCCCGAATCGTTGCGCGGTAACAGTGCTGCTCGCCATCGACGTCCGTAACACCCACACCGTGGTGGGGCTGATCTCCGGGTCCAAGGAGCACGCAAAGGTCGTGCAGCACTGGCGGATCCGGACCGAGTCCGAGGTGACCGCGGACGAGCTGGCCCTGACCATCGACGGCCTGATCGGCGACGACTCCGAGCGGCTCACCGGCGCGGCCGCCCTCTCCACCGTCCCGTCGGTGCTGCACGAAGTGCGGATCATGCTTGACCAGTACTGGCCGTCGATGCCGCACGTGTTGATCGAACCCGGGGTGCGCACCGGCATCCCACTGCTCGTCGATAATCCAAAAGAAGTCGGCGCCGACCGAATCGTCAACTGCCTGGCTGCATTTCACAGGTTTCAAAGCGCCGCCATCGTCATCGACTTCGGTTCCTCGATCTGCGTGGACGTGGTTTCGGCCAAGGGTGAATTTCTCGGCGGCGCGATCGCCCCGGGCGTGCAGGTCTCCTCGGACGCCGCCGCGGCCCGCTCCGCCGCGCTGCGCCGGGTGGAGCTGTCCCGCCCGCGTTCGGTGGTGGGCAAGAACACCGTCGAATGCATGCAGGCCGGAGCGGTATTCGGCTTCGCCGGTCTGGTCGACGGTCTGGTCGGGCGCATTCGCGAGGACGTCGAGGGCTTTGCCGGAGACGACGTCGCGGTGGTCGCGACGGGACACACGGCACCGCTGCTGCTGCCCGAGCTGCACACCGCCAGCCATTACGACCAACACCTGACCCTGCAGGGACTGCGCCTGGTGTTCGAGCGCAACCGGGACACCCAGCGCGGTCGGCTGAAAACCGCGCGCTGAGACCACGTCAACGCAAGCTCGAAGACCGGTCATTTAAGCTGGCACGTCGTGAGTGACGCCGACCCAGCAGACCTGCCCGAGCAGTTCCGCATCCGCCGGGACAAGCGCGCTCGCTTGTTGGCGGAGGGCCGTGAGCCGTATCCGGTCGCGATCGAACGCACCCACACCCTGGCGCAGGTCCGCGCCGACCATCCCGACCTGCCGATCGACACCGCGACCGACGACGTCGTCGGCGTCGCGGGCCGGGTGATGTTTGCGCGCAACTCCGGGAAATTGTGCTTCGCGACACTTCAGGAGGGTGACGGCACCAGCCTCCAGGTGATGATCAGCCTCGACAAGGTGGGCCCCGAAGCGCTCGATGCGTGGAAAGCCGACGTCGACCTCGGCGACATCGTCTACGTGCACGGCAACGTGATCAGCTCACGCCGCGGCGAGTTGTCCGTCCTGGCCGATTCATGGCAACTGGCCGCGAAATCGTTGCGACCGCTGCCGGTGGCCCATAAGGAGATGAGCGAAGAGGCGCGGGTGCGGCAGCGCTACGTCGACCTCATCGTCCGGCCCCAGGCCCGGACGGTGGCGCGGCAGCGGATCGCCGTGGTGCGCGCCATACGCAACTCGCTCGAACGGCGCGGGTTTCTCGAAGTCGAAACGCCGATGTTGCAGACGCTGGCGGGGGGCGCGGCGGCGCGACCGTTCGTCACGCATTCCAATGCTCTCGACATGGATCTGTACCTGCGGATCGCGCCGGAACTGTTCCTGAAGCGCTGCATCGTCGGGGGTTTTGACAAGGTCTTCGAAGTAAATCGAGTCTTCCGAAACGAAGGCGCCGATTCCACCCATTCTCCGGAATTCTCCATGCTGGAGACCTACCAGGCGTACGGAACCTATGACGATTCGGCAGTCGTCACGCGTGAGCTTATTCAAGAGGTCGCCGATGAGGCGATCGGAACCAGACAACTACCGCTGCCCGACGGGAGCGTCTACGACATAGACGGAGAATGGGCGTCGATTCAAATGTACCCGTCGCTGTCGGCGGCACTCGGCGAAGAGATCACACCCGAGACGTCGGTTGAGCGGCTTTGGGCCATCGCGGACCGGCTCGGAATCGAGATTCCCCGCGATCGCGGCTACGGGCACGGAAAGCTCGTCGAGGAACTCTGGGAGCACACGGTGGGAGATACGTTGACCGCGCCCACCTTCGTGCGGGACTTCCCGGTTGAGACAACGCCTTTGACGCGCCAGCACCGCAGCATCCCCGGTGTGACCGAGAAGTGGGACCTCTACGTGCGCGGCGTCGAACTGGCCACCGGCTACTCCGAATTGAACGACCCCGTCGTGCAGCGGGAGAGATTCGCCGCGCAGGCCCGCGCCGCGGCGGCCGGCGACGACGAAGCGATGGTGCTCGACGAAGACTTTCTCGCCGCCCTCGAGTATGCGATGCCGCCGTGTACCGGAACGGGAATGGGTATCGATCGGTTGTTGATGTCTTTGACCGGACTGTCAATTCGAGAGACAGTTTTGTTCCCGATTGTTCGGCCGCACTCCACTTGAAAAGTGCAACTGTGCGGCTTGGGGCCGGATTGAGTATGCTGCGTTGTTATGGCAGATTGATGACCCGGGGAGGCTCACCCAATCTGCTCGGCAACTGTTCAGGACGAAATGCGAGGATAAGCTAATGGCGAAAAAAGTGACCGTCACCTTGGTCGATGATTTCGACGGTGCGGGCGCAGCCGACGAAACTGTCGAATTCGGGCTCGACGGGGTGACCTATGAGATTGACCTTTCGTCCAAGAATGCCGCGAAACTCCGCAGCGACCTGAAGCAGTGGGTGGAAGCCGGCCGTCGGGTCGGTGGTCGCCGGCGTGGGCGTTCCGGTTCCGGCCGCGGCCGCGGCGCGATCGACCGTGAACAGAGCGCGGCGATCCGCGAGTGGGCTCGCCGAAACGGTCACAACGTCTCGACGCGCGGCCGCATCCCGGCCGACGTAATCGACGCGTTCCACGCGGCGACCTGACAAACCTCTCAACCGGCGTCCGGGCGGCAGGCCTGGGCGCCGGTTTGTCGTTTCGCTGGCCGCGAAAAATGTCGCCGGTGAGTAAGGAAACGAATTGCCACTCCGCCACGTTGATTCAGTTACGGCGCTGTAATCACAGGGGAATCGCCCTAAACCGGCCCTGCGGGTCTTGAAGAGCAAGGAACCGCAAGGTTATGCCCCCTGGCAGGCCGACCATTACAGTGGATGGCAGGTATGCGATTCCGGCCCCAACGGGGACCGGTGGGCCACTGAGAGGCTAGTACCGATGGTGAGGGAGAGCAGGTAACCACCGATGTTTGAACGATTTACCGACCGTGCCCGCAGGGTCGTCGTCCTGGCGCAAGAAGAGGCCCGGATGCTCAACCACAACTACATCGGCACCGAGCACATCCTGTTGGGTCTGATTCACGAGGGCGAGGGCGTCGCCGCCAAGTCGCTGGAGTCGCTGGGCATCTCCCTCGAGGGCGTCCGCAGCCAGGTCGAGGAGATCATCGGCCAGGGCCAGCAGGCGCCGTCGGGACACATCCCGTTCACGCCGCGCGCCAAGAAGGTTCTTGAGCTGAGCCTGCGCGAGGCGCTTCAGCTCGGCCACAACTACATCGGCACCGAGCACATCCTGTTGGGTCTCATCCGCGAGGGTGAGGGCGTGGCCGCCCAGGTGTTGGTGAAGCTGGGCGCCGAGCTGACCCGGGTGCGCCAGCAGGTCATCCAGCTGCTGAGCGGCTACCAGGGCAAAGAGGCCGCGGAGGCCGGCACCGGTGGCCGCGGCGGCGAATCGGGCAGCCCGTCAACCTCGTTGGTGCTCGACCAGTTCGGGCGCAACCTGACGGCCGCCGCGATGGAAGGCAAGCTCGACCCGGTCATCGGCCGTGAGAAGGAAATCGAGCGGGTGATGCAGGTGCTGAGCCGGCGCACCAAGAACAACCCGGTGCTGATCGGCGAGCCCGGCGTCGGCAAGACCGCCGTCGTCGAGGGCCTGGCGCAGGCCATCGTGCACGGCCAGGTGCCGGAGACGCTGAAGGACAAGCAGCTCTACACGCTGGACCTCGGTTCGCTGGTGGCGGGCTCGCGCTACCGCGGTGACTTCGAGGAACGCCTGAAGAAGGTGCTCAAGGAGATCAACACCCGCGGCGACATCATCCTGTTCATCGACGAGCTGCACACGCTGGTCGGAGCCGGTGCCGCCGAGGGCGCGATCGACGCGGCCAGCATCCTCAAGCCCAAACTGGCCCGCGGTGAGCTGCAGACCATCGGCGCCACCACGCTCGACGAGTACCGCAAGTACATCGAGAAGGACGCCGCCCTGGAGCGCCGCTTCCAGCCGGTGCAGGTGGGCGAACCGACGGTGGAGCACACCATCGAGATCCTCAAGGGTCTGCGCGACCGCTACGAGGCGCACCACCGGGTGTCCATCACCGACTCGGCGCTGGTGGCCGCGGCCACCCTGGCCGACCGCTACATCAACGACCGGTTCCTGCCGGACAAGGCGATCGACCTGATCGACGAGGCCGGCGCCCGGATGCGGATCCGCCGCATGACCGCGCCGCCGGACCTGCGCGAGTTCGACGAGAAGATCGCCGACGCGCGCCGGGAGAAGGAATCGGCCATCGACGCCCAGGACTTCGAGAAGGCCGCCAGCCTGCGCGACCGCGAAAAGAACCTTGTCGCCCAGCGCGCCGAGCGTGAAAAGCAGTGGCGTTCAGGCGATCTCGATGTGGTTGCCGAGGTGGACGACAACGAGATCGCCGAGGTGCTGGGCAACTGGACCGGCATCCCGGTGTTCAAGCTCACCGAGGCGGAGACCACCCGCCTGCTGCGCATGGAGGACGAGCTGCACAAGCGGATCATCGGCCAGGTGGACGCCGTCAAGGCGGTCTCCAAGGCGATCCGCCGCACCCGCGCCGGGCTGAAGGACCCCAAGCGGCCGTCGGGATCGTTCATCTTCGCCGGCCCGTCCGGTGTCGGTAAGACCGAGCTGTCCAAGGCGCTGGCCAACTTCCTGTTCGGCGACGACGACGCGCTCATCCAGATCGACATGGGCGAGTTCCACGACCGGTTCACCGCGTCGCGGCTGTTCGGCGCCCCGCCGGGATACGTCGGCTACGAAGAGGGCGGCCAGCTCACCGAGAAGGTGCGGCGCAAGCCGTTCTCGGTGGTGCTGTTCGACGAGATCGAGAAGGCCCACCAGGAGATCTACAACAGCCTGTTGCAGGTCCTCGAGGACGGCCGGCTCACCGACGGCCAGGGACGCACGGTGGACTTCAAGAACACCGTGCTGATCTTCACCTCGAACCTCGGTACGTCCGACATCTCGAAGCCGGTGGGCCTCGGGTTCACCCAGAGTGGTGGCGACAACAACTACGAGCGGATGAAGCAGAAGGTCAACGACGAGCTGAAGAAGCACTTCCGCCCGGAGTTCCTCAACCGCATCGACGACATCATCGTCTTCCACCAGCTGACCAAGGACGAGATCATCCAGATGGTCGACCTGATGATCGAGCGCGTCGGCAAGCAGCTCAAGGCCAAGGACATGGCCATGGAGCTGACCGACAAGGCGAAGGCGTTGCTGGCGAAGCGTGGCTTCGACCCGGTGCTGGGTGCCCGCCCGCTGCGGCGCACCATCCAGCGCGAGATCGAGGACCAGCTGTCCGAGAAGATCCTCTTCGAGGAGGTCGGGCCGGGGCAGATCGTCACGGTCGACGTGGACAACTGGGACGGCGAGAGCCCCGGCGAGGACGCGGTGTTCACCTTCACCGGGGCCCGCAAGCCGCCGGCCGAGCCGGACCTGGCGAAGGCCGGAGCGCACGCGGCCCCTGAAACGCCGTAGCACTGCAGCAAACGGGTGGTTAATCTCTGACGGGATTAACCGCCCGTTTCGCAGCTAAGGAGTCCGCCTGTGCTGATCGTCACCACCAACGACCTTCCGGGCTGGGAGATTCAGCGCGTCTGCGGCGAGGTATTCGGGTTGACCGTCCGCTCGCGCAACGCGTTCTCCCAGATGGGTGCGGGCTTCAAGGCCATGTTCGGCGGCGAGCTGGCCGGCATGACCAAGAACCTGGCCGAGAGCCGCAACGAAGCGATGGGCCGGCTGATCGACGAGGCGCGTAAACGCGGCGGCAACGCGATTGTCGCAATGCGTTTCGACACGACCGAGATCGGTGACGTGTGGACCGAGATCTGCGCGTACGGCACGGCGGTTCAGGCCACACCGGTCACCGAGGCCGCGAAATACACGGCGAGCCAGCTGGGCTACGGCGCCCCACCGCCGCAGCATTGACCCCCGGTTTACACTGACTTCGTCCTGACGGGCAACGGAATCTGGTGAAAGTCCAGAACGGTCGCGCCACTGTCGATAGTCAGACCCATGGCCCGTCATCACCAACGGGGACGCGTATATCCCCGGAAGGAGTGCCATCGTGTCGAATCCCGAGCTGACCGGCAGCCGCACCCGATCGGTTGACCTGTCAGCGGCAAGTGCCGCGGTCTGGTTGGCGGCAACCGCTTTCCTGGCGCTGTTGGCGCTCTACTTCGTCGGCGTCGACCAGGGCGCGGTGTCGCTCTTCGGCAGCGATTCGCACGTGCACGAGTTCATGCACGACGCGCGGCACCTGCTCGGCTTCCCCTGCCACTGATCGCGTGGAGAAGCGTCTGATCGGACGCGGCCTGCTGGCCGGTGCAGTCGGCGCGGTGCTGGCGTTCGCCTTCGCCCGCGTCTGCGCCGAGCCGGTGATCGGCCGCGCGATCGCTTTCGAGGACGGCCGCGCCGACGCCGAGAACGCCCATGGCGTGCACGAGCACGGCGCCGAGTTGTTCAGCCGTGGAGTCCAGTCCACTGCCGGGTTGGGCTTCGGTGTGCTCGTCTTCGGCCTCGCGATGGGCGCGCTGTTCGGAGTGCTGTTCTGCGTCGTCGCCGCGCGTGCGACAAATGTTGGGGCGCGGGCGCTTTCGCTGCTGCTGGCGACGGCCGCGTTCGTCGCGGTCTATTTGGTGCCGTTCGTGAAGTATCCGCCGAACCCACCGGCGGTGGGGCAGGCGGACACGATCGGGGCGCGCACCGGCTGGTATCTGGTGATGCTGCTGGCGTCAGTGGTGCTGGCCGCCGCCGCGGCGTGGCTGGCGCGGGGGCTGACGGCTCGGTTCGGCGCGTGGAACGGCCGGCTGCTCGCGGTGGGCGGATACGTCGCGGCGGTTGCGGTGGTGATGATGTTGCTGCCGAACGTCGACGAGACGCCCGGACCGCTGCGCGACGCGTCGGGCGCGATCGTCTATCCGGGCTTTCCCGCCGACGTCCTCTACGAATTCCGGATGCTGTCGCTGGCCACCCAGCTGGTGTTGTGGGCGACCATCGGCGTGGTGTTCGCGACGCTCGCCGGGCGGCTGCGACAGGAGCGCGCCGGGAGTGGACGGGCATCGAGCATCGCGGCGTGACGGAGGTCGTCCGGCTGACCTTGGTGTCGCACGCGATGACCGATGCCATGGCGGCCGCGCTTTTCCCCGCCGACGAACCCCTCAACGACATGGGCCGTCGGCAGGCCGAAGCCGTCGCCCAATTAGGCCGTGACGCACGACATTTCACCGGGCCCGAGCGACGGGCCCGGCAAACGGCGGAGCTGCTGGGATTGGATGCCGCAACCGACCCGCTGCTGGCCGACCTGAATTGTGGTCGATGGCGGGGGAAGGGGCTTCAGGACGTGCCCCCCGGCGACCTGAGGGTCTGGCTGACCGATCCCACCCGGGCGCCGCACGGCGGCGAGTCGATCACCGACCTGATGCGGCGGGTGGCCGGATGGCTGAATTCGTTGACCGAGAGCGCGTCGGCCGCCGTCGCGGTGACGCACCCCGCGGTGATCCGGGCGGCGATCCTGCACGGCCTCGACTCACCCCCGAAATCGTTCTGGGGCATCGACGTTGCACCGATGAGTCGCACCGGACTGCACTTTCGCAATGGCCGCTGGACGCTACGCCTCTGACTGCGGCCGGACCGACCGAGGCGGCTATTCTCCGCCAGCGTCGTCGACGATGCGGATGCCGGTGATGATCTCCGGCTGGATCGCGATCATGGTGTCCATGGTCATGTTGACCCACGGGCGTAAAAGTCGTTCGTAGCGTGCGTGTTGCTGGGGGTCGGTGATCGTGGTTGCCCACCCGGTGACCGCCACGGTCCAGCCGGCCCGCCGCTCGGGATCGAGGCAGTCGGCCTCGTAGGCCACCACCACACCGGCGTCGGCGCCCGACCGCACCACGGTGGACACCTTGGCTGCCAGGCGGGTACGCACGATGATCCGCCCGTCGTCGACGAGATGGTTGACCAGTCGGATCGCGGGCAGTGCCCTCTCGGTGAACACCACCCGACCATGGTCGATACTGCCCAGCAATCCCATCGCCTCGCGGTCATCGATTTGGATCACCTCGCGCGGCGGTGTCAACGCTGTCATTCGCCAGTCTCCGCTCGATGCGCGCCACCGCATGCGTGACCGGTGCGGTCGCGGCGATCATGAGGCGCAGCCACTCTCAATTGCCGCCGAAGGCCCATCTGCACATACAAAACCGCGCTACCTCCGTCCGGACCCCCGACTCTGGCAGGTTATGCAGTTTCGTCTGGCGCCGCCCCGTCGGGAAGGGCCAAAAGTCCCGCGTGGTATGTGGTCTGCGTCACTTTAGCCATCGGACGAATACCCTGCCGCTCCGCCAACCGCTAGCGCGGTGCGATGAGCGCGAAGGTCTGCTTGGCGACCTGCAGCATCCACCCGGTGACCGTCGGCCCGTGGTCGCGCGGCCAGTTGAGCTGGAAGCTGACCACGTACGGCTGCTGGGTTTTGTCGACGGCGTACCAGCTGAAGGTCAGATCACCGGGCAGCCCACCGGCTTTCGCGCCGATGTAAGGCCAGACGTTGCGGTCCAGTTGGATGCCCGCGACCGCTGAAAGGATCTGTCTGACCGGTGCGGCCTTGCCGACGGCGTCGGCTTGCAGGGCCGCATGGATGCGGCAGATGTCCTCGGCGTTGCCGTACCACTCCGCGCCGTAGGACGATGCCGGGGAGTGGGCACGGACCGGATCAGGTTCGTAGGGAGTCGAATTCGCCTGCTCCAACAGCTGAGCGCGGACTTGTGGTGACCCATGCTGCCATTGGGTGCGCAAGTCCGGCTTACCCCAGCCGACCGAGAACAGCTCGTACATCGTGGGGAACGGCGTCATACTGGCCGGGTCGTGGTGGCCCGCCGTGGCGAGCGCTTCTTCGATGGCGTGCGTGCCCAGCTTTCCGATCAGCAGGTCGGTCGCCATGTTGTCGCTGGTCGCGATCATCTTCTCGGCGGCCGTCCGAACCGAAACCTGCGCTCCGGCAGGCAGTTGCAAACCGGACGAGCCCACCGCGCGGCTCTTGTCGGTGACAGTCAGCTGATCGTCCCAGGAGAGCGTTCCGTCCTTGATGGCACCCGCCAGGGCGTGCAGCACGTACAACTTGAAAATCGATGCGAGCGGCAAAGATTCACCGGTGTTGGTACCCGCCACCGGATCGCAGCGCCCGTTGTCGACCTTGGCGACCTGGTAGGAGTAGCGGGCGCCGGTCTTGCTCAACACCGCATCGATGTCGTGCCACGAATCGATCTTTGGTGCCTGCGTGTCGAGGTCGAACCGATCGACCCAGCCGCCGTCGTCGGTGTGGATTCGGATGTCTTGTCGCGCACCGTAGGAGGACGTCAGGTGCAACGTGGCCACGCTGGCGCCCAGATCGACGCCGTTGAGGGTGAACGGCCGGTCCCACCAAAGCGACTCCATGGTGGTCTCCACCGATTTGACCATGTCGGGCGCGGCCAGGGTGCCCACACCGACCGGGCCGATGGGCCAGTCCGAGTTGAGCATGTCCAGCGTCTGCTGTGCCCGGATACCGGGCGGCGTCCGCACGTCGATCTGCCGACCGGGATTGGCCGCGTTCGCCTGCGGTGAGGGGGAGGAGGCGCAACCGGGCGCGAACGTGACTACCAGTGCGGCGGCGGCACTCAACGCCACCGCGCGGCGCCGGGCCGAGTACCCGCTAGCCAGCCTGCTTGTTGCCGGCAACGTCCATCACAACCTCGAATTCCAGCAGCGAGGCCCCGGTCGCCACCGGGTTGGCCCGCTCGCCCGCATGGGCAGCAATCGCGGGCCCCTGCGCCCACGCCTGAAATGCCTCCTCGGACTCCCACTGCGTCACGACGAAGTAGCGGTCCTCGCCCTTGATCGGGCGCAGCAGCTGAAACCCGAGGAAGCCGGGCTGGTTGTCGACCGCGTGTGCCCGGTGTGCGAACCGCTTCTCCAGCTCCGGGCCGGCGTCGGCGGGCACTTCGATTGCGTTGATCTTCACCACTGGCGGCATGCCGCTAGGCTACCCCTTCGCCCGGCCTGTCCATCTGCAGGGCGGGGCACGCAGGATGGTGACATGCCCAGTGAACTGCTGACTTGCCGCGGCGGCCAAGGCGAGCCGTTGGTGCTGGTGCACGGCCTGATGGGGCGGGGCACCACGTGGTCGCGGCAGCTCCCGTGGCTGACTCGGCTGGGCGTGGTGTACACCTACGACGCCTTATGGCATCGGGGGCGCGGCGTCGACGACCCGAACCCGGTCGGCACCGAACGTTTCGTGGCCGACCTGGCCGACGCGGTGAGCACCCTGGAAACGCCGGTCACGCTGGTCGGGCATTCGATGGGCGCGCTGCACTCGTGGTGTCTGGCCGCGGAGCGTCCGGAACTGGTCTCCGCGCTGGTGCTTGAAGACATGGCCCCCGACTTCCGGGGCCGCACCACCGGCCCATGGGAACCGTGGCTACACGCGCTGCCAGTCGAATTCGGTTCCGCAGAGCGGGTATTCGAGGAGTTCGGGGCCGTTGCCGGACGGTACTTCCTGGAGGCCTTCGACCGCACCGCCACCGGCTGGCGCCTGCACGGACATACCGCGCGGTGGATCGAGATCGCCGCCGAATGGGGCACGCGCCACTACTGGGAGCAGTGGCGGGCCGTGCGTGCCCCGGCGCTGCTCATCGAGGCCGGCAACTCGGTAACGCCGCCGGGGCAGATGCGGGAAATGGCCGAAATGAACTCGGCTGCAACGTATTTGCATGTCCCCCAAGCCGGCCACCTGATTCACGACGAGGCGCCGCAGGTGTACCGCGACGCGGTCGAGTCCTTCTTGGCGGCGTTGCCTGCACGCGACTGACTCCCGAGTGCCTGGCCGCTCGATGTGACGACCTGTATCACCATATGATAAATTCTTCAATCGTTCGAATATAGAATGCTTGTAGGCTTCAGGAGATTTGCGTGACGCAGCCGCTGTACAAGCTCAAGGCCGAGTTCTTCAAGACGCTGGGGCACCCGGCGCGGATCAGGATCCTGGAGCTTCTGGTGGTTGGTGACAAGTCGGTCGCCGAACTGCTGCCCGAGGTCGGGCTCGAAGCATCGAACCTGTCCCAGCAGCTCGGCGTTCTGCGCCGGGCCGGGGTGGTCGAGGCGCTGCGGGATGGCAACACGATGATCTACTCGATCGCCTCCCCGGACATCGCCGAACTGCTCACGGTGGCACGCAAGGTGCTCACCGGGGTGCTGAGCGACCGCGTCGCGATGTTGGAAGGCCTGCGCGCCGGCGGTGCGGGGTAGCGCCGATGGGCTGGATCAGCAAAGTATTGCGCGTCGGCCGGATCGCCGAACCCGCAGCCCCGCCACCGGAGGCGACGACCGAGCCGCCTGCCGGGGTGCGTGGTTCGCTACAGATTCGGCACGTCGACGCGGGTTCGTGCAATGGGTGCGAGGTGGAGATCGCGGGCGCCTTCGGGCCGGTCTATGACGCCGAGCGGTTCGGCGCCCGCCTGGTGGCCTCCCCACGGCACGCCGACGCGCTCCTGGTGACCGGTGTCGTGACACACAACATGGTCGGCCCCTTGCGCGCCACGATCGAGGCCACGCCGCGACCCCGACGGGTGATCGCCTGCGGGGACTGCGCCATCGATCGCGGGGTGTTCGGCGACGCCTATGGTGTGGCCGGCTCAGTCGGCGAGACGGTGTGCGTGGACTTGGAAATCCCGGGATGCCCGCCGACGCCGAGCCAAATCGTCGCGGCCCTGCGGTCGGTGACCGGCCGGTGACCGCTGCCTTGGCGGCCCGCGTGGCGCCGGAACCAAACCTGTTGCATGCCAAGTACTCTGGGTACGTCAGCGCGGGCGTGCTGACCTCGCTGCTGGGTGGGGCGGGGATATGGGCCGGTGGGCTCGGAATGTTCGGCCCGGTGCGCGCCGTCCGCATCGGATGGTTGCTTCCGCTGGCGGGCGTCGAGCTGAGGCTCGATCCGCTGGGCGGATTCTTCATGGCGATCACCGGGGCGGTCGCGCTGGTGGTCGGGCTGTACACGATCGGATACGCCCGACGCGAGCGGCTGGGCCCCGTCACCCTGGCCGTCCTGCCGGCGTTCGTCACGGCGATGCTGCTGGTGCCCGCCGCGGGGTCGGTCACCACCTTCCTGCTGGTGTGGGAGTTGATGGCGGTCGCGTCGCTGGTGCTGGTGCTGACCGACCACACCCGCCCGATGGTTCGCTCGGCCGGCCTGGTGTATGCCGTGATGACCCAGTTGGGGTTCGTGGCGATACTGGTCGGCCTGCTGATGTTGTCGGCGGCGGGGGGCGCGGACCGGTTTGCCGACCTGCACCGGATACCGCAAGGCGCGTGCACCGCGGTGTTCCTGCTGACGCTTGCGGGGTTCGGCTCGAAGGCGGGGCTGGTGCCGCTGCACGCGTGGTTGCCGCGCGCCCACCCGGAGGCGCCGAGTCCCGTTTCGGCGCTGATGAGCGCGGCGATGGTCAACCTCGGGGTCTACGGCATTTGCCGCGTCGACTTGCAGCTGCTCGGCCCGGGGCCGCGGTGGTGGGGGCTGACCTTGATGGTCGTCGGCGGGGTGTCGGCGCTCTACGGCGTGGTGCAGGCGTCGGTGGCCACGGATCTCAAACGGCTACTTGCGTATTCGACTACCGAGAACCTCGGATTGATCACGCTGGCGTTGGGAGCGGCCACGCTGTTCGCGGCCGCCGGCGCGAACGGTCCGGCGACGATCGCCGCGGCGGCTGCCATGCTGCACCTCGTCGCGCACGCGGCATTCAAGAGCCTCGGGTTTCTCGCCGCCGGGTCGGTATTGGCAGCCACCGGGCTGCGTGACCTCGACCGGCTGGGCGGCCTGGCCCGCCGGATGCCGGTGACGACAAGCCTTTTCGGAGTGGCCGCGCTCGGCGCGTCCGGGCTGCCGCTGGGCGCCGGGTTCGTCAGCGAGTGGCTGCTGGTGCAGTCGCTGATCCACACTGCGCGAGAGCATTCCGCCGTCTTGGCATTGACCACGCCGCTCGCGGTCGGCGCGGTCGCGCTCACCACGGGGCTGGGCGTGGCGGCAATGGTCAAGGCGTTCGGTATCGGGTTTCTGGCGCGGCCGCGCTCCGAACAGGCCGCCCAGGCACGCGAGGCGCCCCGCACCATGCTGGCCGGCATGGCCATCGCGGCGGCCACCTGCCTGGTGCTGGCCGTGACGCCCGCGGTGGTGGCACCCGCGCTGCGCCAGGCGGTCGCCGCGCTGCCGGGTACCCGGGCAATGGAATTCACCACCCTCGGCGCCATGGTGCGCCTGCCGGGCGTACCGGGCTCGATCGCACCCGGCGCGATCGCAGTCGGCGTCGTGGTGGCCACGCTGACCGCGGCCGCGCTGGCCCGTTGGCGCCGGAGCCGGCGGCCGGCGCCCGCCACATTGCCGCTGTGGGCCTGTGGCGCCGACGATCTCACCGCGCGAATGCAATACACGGCCACGTCGTTCGCCGAGCCGCTGCAACGGATCTTCGATGACGTCCTGCGACCCGACACCGACATCGAAGTCACCCACAGCGTCGAATCCCGGTATCTGGCCGACAAAATCACCTACCGCACCAGAATCGCGGACGCGATCGAGGAGCGCTGCTACGCGCCGGTGATCCGGGCGGTCTGGGCCGCGGCGGGCCTGGTGCGGCGCGCCCACACCGGCAGCGTGCACCTGTATCTGGCCTACGGTGCGCTCGGTGTGCTGATCGTGCTGGTGGTAGCCCGATGAATGTCCTGTCCTATGTCGCGGGCGCGGCCCAGATCGGCGGCGTCGTGGCCGGGTCGCCGCTGGTGGTCGGGCTGACCCGGCAGGTACGCGCGCGCTGGGAAGGCCGCGCCGGCGGCGGCATCCTGCAACCATGGCGCGACATCGTCAAACAGCTTGGCAAGCAACAGATCACGCCGCGCGGAACCACGGTGGTATTCGGGGCGGCGCCCGCGATCGTCGCCGGAACCACATTGCTGATCGCCGCCATCGCACCGCTGGTCGCCACCGGATCGCCACTGGATACCAGCGCCGACCTGTTCGCCGTGGTCGGTTTGCTGTTCGTGGGCACCGTCGCGCTGACTCTGGCCGGCATCGACACCGGCACCTCGTTCGGGGGCATGGGTGCCAGCCGCGAGATCACCATCGCCGCGCTGGTCGAACCCACCATTTTACTGGCGGTGTTCGCGCTGTCCATGCCGGCGGGATCGGCGAATCTCGGTGCGCTGGTGGCGCATACGATCACCCATCCCGGGCAAGTGGTGTCGCTGGCGGCGGTGCTGGCGTTCTCCGCGCTGGTAATCGTGATCGTCGCCGAGACCGGACGGCTGCCGGTGGACAACCCGGCCACCCATCTCGAGCTGACGATGGTTCACGAGGCGATGGTCCTCGAATACGCCGGTCCGCGGCTGGCTTTGGTCGAGTGGGCGGCCGGGATGCGGCTGACCGTGCTCTTGGCGCTGCTGGCAAACCTGTTCGCGCCGTGGGGCATTGCGGGGGGCCGCCCCGGTGTCGTTGACATCGTCATCGGTGTCGCGGCCGTGGCGGCCAAGGTCGCGTTGCTGGCGGGGCTGCTGGCCACCGTCGAGGTGTTCGTCGCCAAGCTGCGGCTGTTCCGGGTGCCCGAGTTGCTGGCCGGATCGTTCCTGCTGGCGTTGCTTGCGGTCGTCGCCGCCAACTTCTTCGTGGTTCCGACATGACGTACGGCTCGTTTTCGGTACTCGTCGACCTCGCCGCCGGCGGGCTGCTCCTGGCCGCCGTGCTGATCGTGTGGCGCCGCGACCTGGTCGCCATCATCCGCCTGCTGGCATGGCAGGGGGTCGCCCTGGCGGCCATTCCCGTCCTCCGGGGGCTGTACGACGGCGACGGTGCGCTCATCAGTGTCGGTGTGGCCGTGCTGATTTTGCGGGTTGCGGTGCTGCCGCGGCTGCTGGCCCGCGCGGGCGGCGCCGAAGCGCGATCGCGCAGGGAAGCCACCCCGTTGGTGAACACCGCCACGTCGCTCCTCATCACCGCCGCGCTGACGTTGACCGCGTTCGCCACCACCCGGCCCCTGGTGAATCTGCAGCCGGCCGCCACGACCACCGCCGTCCCGGCCGCCACCGCGGTGGTGCTCATCGCGCTGCTCGTGATGGTCACGCGGCGGCATGCGGTGTCGCAGGCCGCGGGATTCCTCATGCTGGACAACGGGATCGCGGCCACCGCGTTCCTGCTCACCGCGGGGGTGCCGCTGATCGTCGAGCTCGGCGCCTCGCTGGACGTGTTGTTCGCGGTCATCGTGATCGGTGTACTGACGGGCCGGCTGTCCCGCGCGTTCGGCGGCGCGGACCTGGACGCGTTGCAGGAGTTGCACGACTGATGACCGGTTTACTGCTTGCGGCGATCCTTACCCCGGTCGGCGCCTCGGTCGCCGTCCTGATTGCCGGATGGCGCCGGGCGACAGCGACGCTGATCGTCCTCTCGGCGGTCACGGTGCTCGCGTGTGGCGCGGCGCTCGCGTTGCGGGTCGGGTCGGGAACGCGGTTCGCGTTGGGCGGCCTGCTGCGGCTCGACGCGCTCACCGTCACGATGCTGATCGTCATCGGAATCGTTGCCACACTGGCCACCTGGGCGAGCATCGGGTACCTCGATGCCGAACTCGCGCACGGTCACACGGACACGCGCGGTGCCCGGGCATACGGCGCGCTGACGGCGGGCTTCCTGTCCGCGATGGTTGTCGCCGTGTGCGCCAACAACATCGGCGTGATCTGGATCGCGATCGAAGCGACCACCGTGATCACCGCCTTTTTGGTCGGGCACCGCCGCACCCGCGGCGCGCTCGAGGCGACGTGGAAGTACGTCGTGATCTGCTCGGTCGGCATCGCCATCGCCTTCCTGGGCACGGTGCTGCTTTACTACGCCGCCGAGCATGCCGGGGCGCCGGCCGGCGCGGCCCTCAACCTCGATGTGCTGGCGGCGCATGCGGGCGGGCTCGATCCGGGCATCGCTCGACTTGCGGGTGGGCTGCTGCTCGTCGGCTACGGCGCCAAGGCCGGGCTGGTTCCCTTCCACACCTGGTTGGCCGACGCCCACAGCCAGGCCCCGGCACCGGTGTCTGCTCTGATGAGCGGGGTGCTGCTGTCGGTGGCCTTCTCGGTACTGATCCGCCTCAAGCCGATCATCGGCACGGCCACCGGACCCACTTTCATGCGGTCGGGCCTGCTGGTGCTCGGGCTGGCGACGCTGCTGGTCGCCGCCCTGATGCTCACGGTGACAACGGACCTCAAACGCATGCTCGCCTACTCCTCGATGGAGAACATGGGCCTGATCGCGATCGCCGCCGCGGCCGGAACCACCCTGGCCATCGCCGCGCTGCTGCTGCACGTCCTGGCGCACGGCATCGGCAAGACGGTCCTCTTCCTGGCTAGCGGACAGCTGCAGGCCGCGCACAACTCGACCGCGATAGCCGACATCCGCGCCGTGCTGCAACGCTCCCGCCTCATCGGTGTGTCGCTCGCCGTCGGCGTGATCGTGCTGCTCGGCATGCCGCCGTTCGCGATGTTCGCCAGTGAGCTGGCCATCGGCCGATCGCTGGCCGACGCCCGGCTCACCTGGGTGCTCGCCACCGGCATGGCGCTGGTTGCGGTTGCCTTCGCCGCGCTGGCCCGCAACTCGGGCCGAATCCTGCTGGGCGGCCCCGGCCCCGCTCCCGAAATCGCCGTCCCGCGAACGGTGGCGGCCGCCCTGCTCGTCGGCATCGCCGCATCGATCGTTCTCGGTGTCACCGCCGGTCCACTGACCGACCTGTTCACCGCCGCGGCCAGCAGCGTCGGGGGACCGCTATGAAGCCGCAATGGCAGCGCCACCGGCTGTCTCAGGGCAGATTGGCCGAAACGACAGAAGACCTGCTGGGCAAGGGGTTTCGGTTGGCCCTGGTGGCCGCCCACGACGACGGTGCCGCTCTACGCGTCGTCTACCTGTTCCTCGCCGGATATCCCGATCGCCGCGTCGAGCTCGAATGCGTTGTGCCTAAGGATGACCCGACGGTCCGATCGCTGGCCTACCTGTCCTTTCCAGCCAGCCGGTTCGAGCGCGAAATTGCGGACCTGTACGGCATCCGGTGCGTGGGCCACCCCAAGGCGCGCCGGCTGGTGCGCCACGCCCACTGGCCCGAGGACTGGTATCCCATGCGCGGTGACGCGTCGCCCGCCCCCAAGTTCGATGGCGCCGGCCGCTTCCCGTTCGTCACCGTCGAGGGTCCCGGCGTGTACGAAATCCCGGTGGGTCCGGTGCACGCGGGGTTGATCGAACCCGGCCATTTCCGTTTCTCCGTCGCCGGCGAAACCGTGCTGCGGCTCAAGGCCCGACTGTGGTTCGTCCACCGCGGCATCGAGAAGCTGTTCGAGGGCCGGCCGGCCGGCGCCGCGGTCGGTCTTGCCGAGCGCGTCAGCGGCGACACCTCCGCCGCGCACGCGCTCGCCCACTGCCTCGCCGTCGAAGACGCGCTCGGAATGGAGCTTCCCGACGAGGTGCACCGGTTGCGGGCGCTACTGGTCGAACTCGAACGTCTCTACAACCACGCCGCCGATCTGGGCGCGCTGGCCAACGACGTCGGGTTCGGGCTCGCCAACGCCCACGCTCAACGCATCCGCGAACAACTGCTGCGGCTCAACGAAAATGTCACCGGGCACCGGCTGCTGCGTGGTGCCATCCGCCCCGGCGGGGTCGCGCTGCGGGGGCTACCCGACGTCGGCGACCTGCGGTCCATTGCGGCCGACGTCGCGCAGGTTGCCGAGCTGACCCTGCGCAACTCCGTGGTGTACGACCGATTCGCCGGGACCGCCGTCCTACAGCGGGACGACGCTCAGGCGCTCGGTTGCCTGGGCTACGTCGCTCGGGCCAGCGGTATGCGCACCGACGCCCGGCTTGAACACCCCATCACCGCATTGCCCGTCACCGAGACCGACGCCGCCGGCGGTGACGTGCTGGCCCGATACACCGTGCGGCGCGAGGAATTCGCCGCGTCCACCGAGCTGGCCTGCCATCTGATCGAATCACACAGCGGGCCAATCGAATACGCCGAAGACGTGGCCGCGCCGCGCACACCCGGCAGCGGCATCGGCATCGTCGAAGGCTGGCGCGGCACCACCGTCCACCGCGTCGAAACCGGCGCCGCCAACCGGATCACTCGCGCGAAGATCGTCGATCCGTCATGGTTCAACTGGCCCGCGCTGCCGGTCGCGATGGCCGACACGATCGTCCCCGACTTCCCGCTGGCCAACAAAAGCTTCAACCAGTCCTACGCCGGCAACGACCTCTGACGCGCGATTACGCTTCGCCCGCCAGTGCGAACCGGCCGTCGGCCGTCTGCGTCACAAGGCCGTCGACCAGCAACGAATACAGGGCCCGGTCCCGCTGGGCCGTATCGGTCAACCACGCCACGTCCAGCTCCGCCCGGGTGACCGGAGAGTCGTTGCCGCGCAACACGTCCAGCAGGCGTCCGCGGACCTGCCGGTCGGTTCCGGCGTAGGTCTGCACCCGCCGGGCGCGCCCCTGCGCCGGGGGATGACCGGCGTCCCGCCACGCGCACCGGGTGAGCGGGCACAACCCGCACCGCGGCGTTCGCGCGGTGCACACCGTCGCGCCCAGTTCCATCAGGGCGACCGAATACCGCGGCGCCCTATCGTCGGTGGGCAGCAGCGCGGAGACGTCGGCCATGTCCCGCACCGCCGACGCCGAACCTCCGTCGGCCAGCCCGTGCACTGCGCGTGCCACCACCCGGCGAACGTTGGTGTCCACCACCGGAACCGGTTGACGGTAGGCGAAACAGGCGATGGCGCGTGCGGTGTAGCTGCCGATGCCGGGCAGGGTCAGCAGGGTGTCGACGTCGTCGGGAACCACGTCGCCGTGCTCCCGCGCGATGACGGTCGCGCACTCGTGCAAGCGCTTGGCCCGCCTCGGGTAACCCAACTTGCCCCACGCCCGCAGCACGTCGGCGGCGCTGGCCTCCGCGGTGGCCGACGGGGTGGGCCACCGCCGCACCCAGTCCGACCAGATCGGCAGTACCCGCGAGACCGGCGTCTGCTGCAGCATGAATTCGCTGACCAGGATCTGCCATGCGGTGACGCCGGGCTCCCGCCAGGGCAGGTCGCGCCGGGATCGTTCGTACCACTCGAGCAACTCATCGGCCGCAATATTTGGCCGTCCGTTTACCGGCGGATGCGGCATGATGTCAGCCATGCCTAACACCAGCCCAGTAACCGCGTGGAAAGCACTCAAAGAGGGTAACGAGCGATTCGTCGCCGGGAAGCCTCAGCATCCCAGCCAGAGTGTCGAACACCGGGCCAGCCTGGCCGGCGGGCAGAAGCCCACCGCGGTCGTGTTCGGCTGCGCGGACAGCCGGGTGGCGGCCGAACTCATCTTCGACCAGGGTCTGGGTGACATGTTCGTGGTGCGCACCGCCGGACAGGCCATCGACTCGGCTGTGCTGGGCTCCATCGAGTTCGCCGTGACGGTCCTCGACGTGCCGCTGATCGTCGTTCTGGGCCATGACAGCTGCGGGGCCGTCAAGGCCGCCCTGGCCGCCATCAACGACGGTGCGATACCGGGCGGTTTCGTGCGCGACGTGGTGGAGCGGGTCGCGCCCTCGGTCCTGATGGGCCGTCGCGACGGCCTGAGCCGCGTCGACGAGTTCGAGGAACGGCATGTGCGTGAAACGGTCGCCCAGCTCGTGTCGCGTTCGTCGGCGATCGCCGAACGGATCGCGGATGGCACCCTGGCGATAGCGGGCGCCACCTATCACCTCGCCGACGGGCGCGCGGCCCTGGTCGATCACGTCGGCGACATCGGCGAATAGCGGGCGAATAGCCAGCCTCAGCGGGGCCCAGGGCGGTCGTCACTAACACGGCGGTCAGCCAGCAAACCCCGCGACACGCCGAGGCGGGTCAGGCAACTCGACGTGACCTGGACCTACGCTGCAAACGTGCTGGATCTTGAACCGCGTGGCCCGCTACCTACCGAGATCTATTGGCGGCGCCGTGGCCTGGCCGTGGGCGTCGCGGTCGTCGTCTTAGGGATCGTGGTCGCCGCGGTCATCGCCTTCATGGGACACAACACGGGCGCCAAGCCCGCCAGTGCCGACAAACCGAATTCCGCTCAAAGCAAGCCCGGCTCGCCCGCGCCGCAGGCGCCTCCGCCGGCCGCGCCCGGGGAACAGCCCAACCCGGGGGTGCCGCCGCAACAGGGCCAGAACCCGGAGATGCCCACCCCGACGGCAGCGGTGCAGCCGCCGCCGGTGCTGAAAGAGGGCGATGACTGCCCCGATTCGACGCTGGCCGTCAAGGGCCTGACCAATGCGCCCCAGTACTTCATCGGCGATCAGCCGAAGTTCACCATGGTCGTCACCAACATCGGCCTGGTGTCCTGCAAGCGGGATGTCGGCGCCGCGGTGCTGGCGGCGTACGTGTACTCGCTGGACAACAAGCGACTGTGGTCGAACCTGGACTGCGCGCCCTCCAACGAGACGCTGATCAAGACATTCACCCCGGGCGAGCAGGTGACGACCGCGGTGACGTGGACGGGGATGGGGTCGGCGCCGCACTGCCCGCTGCCCCGGCCGGCCATCGGGCCGGGCACCTACAACCTCGTCGTGCAGTTGGGCAACCTGCGCTCGCAGCCGGTCCCGTTCATCATGAACCAGCCGCCACCGCCGCCGGGCCCGGCGCCCGGGCCGGGTCAGCCGGCCGCCGCGCCGCCGCCGGAGGCACCGCCGGTCGCGCCGGCCCCAGCCGGCTAACTAAGCGGATCGGAGATCGTCGACTCCGCGAGCTGCGATAGTCCCTCACGCACGTGGCGGGCCCACATCGCGCCGATGCCCTCGACCGACTGCAGGTCGCCGGCGCTGGCCGCCAGCAAGCCTTGCAGCGTCCCGAACGACCGGACCAGTAGGTCGGAGTGGGCGAACTGCAACCGCGGGATGCTGGCCAGCGCGCGGTAGCCGCGCGGGCTCACGGCCGAGTCCTGTGCCTCCGCCGTGGTCGGGTAGCCGAAAACCTTTGCCAGCGCGGTGAGTTCGAGCAGCTCGGTGTCCGAGAGGGCGTCCAGCTCGTCGAGTGTCGCGGTCATCTGCGCTTGGGACAGCGGCTCCGGGCTGGCGTGGTAGTCGCGCACGGTCAGTTCCCGCGCGATGTCGTTGCCGCCCAGCAGCTCGTCGAGCTGCAGCCGCAGCTGGCGACCGTCGGTGCCCAGCTCGACGACGTCGTAGTCGATCACCAGACCGATCCGCCGGACCAGCTCGAGCCGCTGCACCACCGTCATCACGTCGCGCAGCGTGACGAAGTCCTCGATCTCGGCGAGCGAAAGCTGCCTGCTGACCTCGTCGAGCCGCGTCTTGTACCGCTCGAGGGTGGCGATCGCCTGGTTGGCCCGCGACAGGATGGTCGCGGAATCGGCCACCACGTGGCGCTCCCCGCCGACGTAGACGGTCACGATGTTCATCGAGTGGCTCACCGAGATCACCGGGTAACCGGTCTGAATCGCCGCGCGTTCCGCCGAGCGGTGCCGCGTCCCGGATTCGTCGGTGGGTATCGACGGGTCCGGCACCAGCTGCACATTGGCCCGCACGATGCGGCTGCCGTCGGTGGACAGCACGACGGCCCCGTCCATCTTCGCCAGCTCGCGCAGGCGGGTCGGCGCGTACCGGACATCGAGGGCGAAGCCGCCGTCGCAGATGGCCTCGACGTTTTCGTCGTTGCCGATGACGATCAGCGCACCGGTGCGGCCACGCAGGATGCGCTCCAGGCCGTCTCGCAGCCCGGTGCCCGGCGCCAGGCGGGCGACGGTCTCACGCAGTGTCGGACGTGTCACAGCGTGTCATTGTGCGGCCCCGCGGTGTTACGCGTCCAGCCGTTGCGCGGCTCGGCGATGGCTTTCATGTGTTGCAGCGCCGCGACGATGGTCGGTGCCCGCAGCGCCCGCATCCCATCGGGCACGATCTCGCGGCGGGGGTCGTCGCCGTCCGGGATGAGCGCGATGCTGAATCCCTGGCGCGCGGCCTCGGCCAGCCGTCGATCCATGCCGCTGACCCGCCGCAGGTCGCCCGCCAGCCCCACTTCGCCGATCATCACCGCCGTCGTCGGGAGCGGTCGATCGGAGTATGCGGAGGCCAGCGCGATCGCGACGGCCAGATCCGAGGAGGGATCCGTCAGCCGCATGCCGCCCACGGTGGACAGGTAGATGTCGTGGACGCTGACGGGCAGCCTGCCGTGCTTTTCCAGCACGGCGCTGATCATCGCAGCCCGGGAGGGGTCGATGCCGCTGACGGCGCGGCGCGGGGAGCCGCCCCCTGGGGTCGCCAGCAGCGCCTGCACCTCTCCGATCAGCGGCCGCTTCCCGTCCAGCGTCACGGTGATGGCGGTCCCGGCGACGGGTGCCGGCCGTTGATCCAGGAAGAGGTTCGACGGGTCGGATACGTCCTCGATTCCGCTGTCGTGCAGCGTGAAACAGCCGACCTCGTCGGCCGCGCCGAACCGGTTCTTGATCCCGCGGACCATCCGCAGCGACCCGTTGCGGTCGCCCTCGAAATGCAGCACCACGTCGACCAGGTGTTCCAGCGAGCGCGGCCCGGCGATGGCTCCGTCCTTGGTGACGTGGCCGACCAGGATCAGCGCGACGCCGTTGGCCTTCGCGGCGGCGGTCAGCGCGGCGGTGACCGCGCGGACCTGCGTGACCCCGCCGGCGACGCCGTCGGCCTCGGTCGTGGACATGGTCTGCACCGAGTCCACGATCACCAGGGCGGGCCGCACGGTCGCGATGTGGTCCAGCACCGTGTGCACATCGGATTCGGCCGCCAGGTAGACCTCGTCGGCGCCGCAGCCGATCCGGTCGGCCCGCAGCCGGATCTGGCCGGCGGACTCCTCACCGGAGATGTACAGCGCGCGCCGGCCCGAAAGCGCCCAGCGATGGGCGACTTTGAGCAGCAGCGTCGACTTTCCCACGCCGGGATCGCCGGCCAGCAGGGTGACCGAACCGGGCACCACGCCGCCCCCGAGCACCCGGTCGAGTTCCCCGACGCCGGTCGAGCGGTGCTGGCTGGCGTTGGGTTCGACCGAGGTGATCGGGACGGGCCGGGAAGCGGACGCAGAGGCCGGACCCGCTCGCCGGCCGCCGACCGCGGTCAGTACCGGCGCCTCGTCGACGGTGCCCCAGGTGCCGCACTCCAAGCACCGGCCCACCCACTTGGCGGTGACGTGCTGGCATTCGGAGCAGCGGTATTGCGAGCGCGGATTTGCCACGCCATGACGGTATCGAGCCGGTACGACAAATCCCCGCTATGACAGGCGGTTACGCGCGCCTAGCTTTGCTGGGGCGGGTTCAACCCGGCCGAAACCGGCACCAGCACGGTGGCCTGGCCGGCCTTCTCGAAGTTGAAGGTGAAGTTGTACAGGAGGCCGTTGCTGACCGGCTTGGCTAGGGTGACGGTCGCCTTGGCGGCGTTGGTGTTGGCGCCCAAGGGTCCGGGCGCCACCCTCTGTCCCTCCGGCGTCCCGATCATCAGCCTTCCGCCGGCGGGCAGGCGGCCGTCTCCGCTCACGGCCACCGAGCCGACGTCGCTGGTGATACTGACCAATCTGTCCGGCACGTCAGGCGACTGGTTGATGGCTACCAGCACCAGATCGACCGTCCGGCCCGGCTGCACGGCTTCACCGGTCTGCGTGGCCTGCATGCGGATGTCGCGCAGTGCCACGTTTTTGAAGGTGACCTTGTTGCCGTTGATGGCGGGCTCCTGGACGGCCATCTGCGATACCTGGCCGGCCCCGCAGCCACTCAGCAGGACCGCGAGCACCGCAACCAGGCCGACGAGCGCGGCCCGGAACGAGAGGCTGATCTCGAATCGGTTCACTCAATGCCTCCTGCTGGGCCGGTTCGACTGATGCAACTATGCACAGTAGTAGGAAGGTTTCGCGCGCGGTAGCGCGGGGCGTAAGACCAGCCCGGGAGCCCGTCCCGCGGGCTCCCTTACGGCGCTCAGGGGCCGCTCCCGGGGCCGAATAGACGCATTGGTAATGTGCATCACTGCACGTTCTGCTCCCCCTGTCAACCCCTAATCTGCGCGTGTTGTGCCCCTGACCTGCATCGTTGCTCCACGCGCGATTGGGCGGCCGTGTTAGACTGAAGTAACGAAAGGGGCTCGAATCAGATGATCTTCAAGGTCGGCGACACCGTTGTTTACCCGCATCACGGTGCTGCGTTAGTCGAGGCGATTGAAACCCGCACCATCAAAGGGGAACAAAAGGAATATCTCGTCTTGAAGGTGGCGCAGGGAGACCTGACAGTTCGAGTACCCGCAGACAACGCTGAGTACGTCGGTGTCCGCGACGTCGTCGGGCAAGAAGGCCTCGACAAGGTGTTCCAGGTGCTGCGGGCTCCGCACACCGAAGAGCCGACCAACTGGTCGCGCCGCTACAAGGCCAACCTGGAAAAGCTGGCCTCCGGCGATGTCAACAAGGTCGCCGAGGTAGTTCGCGACCTGTGGCGTCGGGACCAGGAACGTGGCCTGTCCGCGGGCGAGAAGCGCATGCTGGCCAAGGCCCGCCAGATCCTGGTCGGCGAATTGGCGCTGGCCGAGAGCACCGACGACGCCAAGGCGGAAACCATCCTCGACGAGGTTCTGGCCGCCGCTTCCTGAAGGCCCTGACTCTTCGGTGGTCACGGGGACGCTCTCCTCGGGCACGGTTGTCGCAGTGGTTCCGGCCGCAGGGTCGGGCGAGCGACTGGGCGCAGGCATCCCCAAAGCATTCTGCGAGGTCGCTGGGCGCACCCTGTTGGACCGCGCCGTCGAGGGTTTGCTGAAATCCGGAGTCGTCGACCACGTGGTCGTGGCCGTCCCTGCGGCCCGGGTCAATGAGGCTGAGCGGGTCCTGGGGGAGCGAGCGACCGTCGTCACCGGAGGCGCCGATCGCACTCAATCGGTGAGCCTGGCGCTGGCGGCCATCGCCGGTGAACCCGATTTCGTCCTGGTCCATGACGCCGCGCGTGCCCTGACGCCGCCGGAACTGATCGTGCGCGTGGTGGACGCGTTGCGGGCCGGGCACGACGCCGTCGTGCCCGCGCTGCCCCTGCATGACACCATCAAGGCCGTGGACGCCAACGGCGTGGTCCTGGGTACACCCGAGCGGGCCGGACTGCGCGCCGTGCAGACGCCGCAGGGTTTCGCCCGTGACTTGCTGCTGCGGGCGTACCTGCGCGCGGGCACCGCCGATTTCACCGACGACGCCTCGCTCGTCGAGCATGTCGGCGGCCAGGTGCAGGTGGTCGACGGCGACGTGCTGGCGTTCAAGATCACCACCCAGCTCGATCTGTTGCTGGCCGAGGCGGTCGTGCGCCGGTGAGCGAGCTGCCTAGGGTCGGCCTCGGGGTCGACGTGCACCCGATCGAACCCGGCCGGCCCTGCTGGCTGCTGGGTCTGCTGTTTCCCGGCGCCGACGGCTGCGCCGGCCACTCCGACGGCGACGTGGGGGCGCACGCGCTGTGCGACGCGCTGCTGTCGGCCGCGGGGCTGGGCGACATCGGCGCCGTTTTCGGGGTAGACGACCCCCGCTGGAAAGGGGTCAGCGGCGCGGACATGCTGCGCCACGTCGCCGATTTGGTGGCCCGGGACGGTTTTCGGGTCGGAAACGCCGCGGTGCAGCTGATCGGCAACCAGCCGAAGGTCGGTCCGCGCCGGGCCGAGGCGCAGCGCGTGCTATCGGAGCTGCTGGGGGCTCCGGTCGCGGTGGCGGCGACGACGACCGACGGGCTGGGCCTGACCGGCCGCGGCGAGGGGCGCGCCGCCATCGCCACCGCATTGGTGATCGCCGCCGGCTAAGGCGCGCGCAGCGCCGGGCAACTCGGAACCACCCGGTAAGCTGGCACGTCGTGACCGATCGCGCCCGCTTGCGGCTACACGACACGGCGGCCGGTGCCGTGCGTGATTTCGTTCCGCTGCGCGAGGGCCACGTCTCCATCTACCTGTGTGGCGCCACCGTTCAGGGCCTGCCGCACATCGGCCATGTCCGCAGCGGCGTGGCCTTCGACATCCTGCGCCGCTGGCTGATGGCGCGCGGCTGCGACGTCGCCTTCATTCGCAATGTGACCGACATCGACGACAAGATCCTCAACAAGGCCGCCGCCGCCGACCGGCCGTGGTGGGAGTGGGCGGCCACCTACGAGCGCGCGTTCAGCGCCGCCTACGACGCCCTGGACGTCTTGCCGCCGTCGGCCGAGCCACGCGCCACCGGGCACATCACCCAGATGGTCGAATTGATGGACCGCCTGATCGAAACCGGCCACGCGTACCCGGCGGGCGGCGACGTGTACTTCGACGTGCTCAGCTACCCGGAGTACGGCCAGCTCTCCGGTCACAAGATCGACGACGTCCATCAGGGCGAAGGCGTGGCCACCTGCAAGCGGGATCAACGCGACTTCACGCTGTGGAAGGCCGCCAAGCCCGGCGAGCCGTCGTGGCCCACACCCTGGGGGCGCGGACGCCCGGGCTGGCACCTGGAATGCTCCGCGATGGCCCGCACCTACCTGGGGCCGGAGTTCGACATCCATTGCGGCGGGATGGACTTGGTCTTCCCGCACCACGAGAACGAGATCGCGCAGAGCCGCGCCGCCGGTGACGGATTCGCCCGCTACTGGCTGCACAACGGCTGGGTCACTATGGGCGGCGAGAAGATGAGCAAGTCGCTGGGCAACGTGCTGGCCATCCCGGCGCTGTTGCAGCGGGTGCGACCGGCGGAGCTGCGCTACTACCTGGGCAGCGCGCACTACCGCTCGATGCTGGAATTCTCCGACACCGCACTGCAGGACGCGGTGAAAGCCTATGTGGGCGTTGAGGAATTCCTGCACCGCGTCCGCATTCGCGTCGGTGCCGTCCAGCCCGGCGAATGGACCCCGCGGTTCGCCGAGGCGCTCGACGACGACTTGGCGGTTCCGGCCGCGCTGGCCGAGGTGCACCACGCCCGGGCCGAGGGCAACCGCGCTCTCGACACCGGCGACCACGACGGCGCGTTGCAGCAAGCCCGCACGATCCGCACCATGATGGGCATCTTGGGCTGTGACCCGCTCGACGAGCGCTGGGAAACCCGCGACGAGACGACGGCCGCGCTGGCCGCGGTCGAGGTGTTGGTGCGGGCTGAACTGGAGAGCCGGGAAAAGGCTCGCGAGCAACGCAATTGGGCGCTCGCCGACGAGATCAGGGATCGCCTGAAACTCGCCGGCATCGACGTCACCGACACCGCGGACGGGCCGCAGTGGGAGCTTTTGGCCCGCGAAGAAAAGCGCGACAACTAGATGGCCGGCAACTCGCGGCGCCGCGGGGCAATACGCAAAGCGGGCAGCAAGAAGGGACCCACCGTGGGTTCGGGCGGCCAGCGTCGCCGCGCGCTCGAGGGCCGCGGTCCCACACCGCCGGCGCACCTGCGTCCGAACCATCCCGCAGCCAAACGCGCCCAGTCGCCGCCGCGGCGGCCGGCCAAGCGCGCCACCGACGAGACAGAGACGGTGCTCGGCCGCAACCCGGTGCTCGAGTGCCTGCGGGCTGGCGTGCCGGCGACGGCGTTGTACGTGGCGCTGGGCATCGAGGCCGACGAGCGGGTCACCGAAAGCGTGACCCGCGCAGCGGATGCGGGCATTTCGATCCTCGAGGTGCCGCGTGCCGACCTGGACCGGATGACGAGCAACCACCTGCATCAGGGCATCGCACTACAGGTGCCGCCGTTCGACTATGCCCACCCCGACGACCTGCTGACCACCGCGATCAACTCACCGCCCGCCCTGCTGGTCGCGCTGGACAACATCTCCGATCCGCGCAACCTCGGTGCGATCGTGCGTTCGGTCGCGGCGTTCGGCGGCCACGGTGTGCTGATCCCGCAGCGACGCTCGGCGTCTGTGACGGCGGTGGCCTGGCGCACCAGTGCCGGGGCCGCGGCGCGCATCCCGGTGGCACGGGCCACCAATCTGACCAGAACGCTTAAAGATTGGGCCGACCGAGGCATCCGGGTGATCGGCCTGGACGCCGACGGTGACACCGTCGTCGACGATATCGACGGCGCCGACCCGCTGGTGGTGGTCGTCGGATCGGAAGGCAAAGGGCTGTCGCGACTTGTCCGGCAGAACTGCGACGAGGTGGTGTCCATCCCGATGGCCGGGCACGCCGAATCGCTGAACGCCTCGGTGGCCGCCGGGGTGGTGCTCGCCGAAATCGCGCGCCAGCGCAGGGCTTAGCTCCGGTGCGCCGGCGGCCCGTGCGCCTCGGTGCCGCGCTGGCGCTACTCGTTGTGCTGGCGCCCGCGGCCGGCGCCCAAACCCCCGAATTCGACCTGCAGGCTCACCGCGGCGGGCGTGGGGAGACGACGGAGGAGTCGTTGCGGGCCTTCACGAAATCACTCGAGTTGGGGGTCAGCACACTTGAACTCGACATCAACATCACCAGAGACGGGCAACCGCTGGTGTGGCACGATCCGACGATCGACGCCGAAAAATGCGCCGACACCGGGCCCGCCTTCGCCGGCGATCCGCAGTATCCCTACGTCGGCAAGTTGGTGTACGAACTCACCCTGAACCAGATTCGCACGCTGGACTGCGGGCGGCGGCTGGCCGAATTTCCCGATGCTGAAGTTGTGCGGGGCAACAAGATAGCCGTCCTGGCGGAGGTGTTTGCGCTGGCCGATTCCTACCATGCGGCCGTGCGCTACAACGTCGAGACGAAGGTGGCAGCCGACAAGCCCGGCACCTCGGCCGACCCCCAACAGTTTGTCGACGTGATACTGGCGGCGGTCAGGTCGGCCGGCAAGGTCGGCCGCGTGGAGATCCAGAGCTTCGATTGGCGGACCTTGCCCATGGTGCGCCGGGAAGAGCCGTCAATTCCGTTGGTGGCGTTGTACAACGAGGACACCTGGGTGCCGGACTCGCCGTGGCTGGCCGGGGCGAACGCCACCGCCATCGGCGATCCGATGATCGGGGCGAAGCTGGTGGGCGCGGACATCATCTCGCCCAGGTACCAGCTGGTAGCCGGCCAGCCGTATGTCGATCGCGCACATGCGTTGGGGCTGAAGGTGATCCCGTGGACAGTCGACGATGCGGCCGCGATGCGCGAACAGATCGCCGACGGCGTCGACGGCATCATCACCGACTACCCGACCCGGTTGCGGGGCGTGTTGGCCGATCTCGGGATGCCGCTGCCGCCGGCCTACCACCGGGGTTAGCGTCAGCGCGGCGCTTCCACCAGAACGTCGGCGGGCGCGATATCGGCATCGATGCCGGGTCGGCGCGCGCGGGCAGCACGCCAGATCATGTTCGGGCGCAACAGTCGCGTCGCGGGGTCGACGAGGGAGGTCACTCTGATGAACTGATTCAGCGCTGCGGTGTCGCTTTCGGCCGCGGTGAGCACCCGATCGACGTACTTGTTGAACAGCCGAGCGACGAGCGGTGCGGTGCCGTGGATTTCGGGCAGGGCAAGGTCGGGGTTGGTCGATAGGTGCCAGGCTTGGCGGATCGGTGCTGCCGCGGCTCGGAAGTAGCGCCGCGCCAAATCGTCAGTACCGGCAGATAAGCAGTCGCGCAGCGCCAACGCCTCGAGCGCGGCGACCGTCATGCCCTGGCCGTAGACCGGGTTGAAGCTGCAGATCGCGTCTCCGATGACCAGCAGGCCCTCGGGGAAGCGCCGCAGCTTGTCGTAGCGGCGCCATCGACTGCATGGCGTCCGGTGCCGCACCGGTTCCCCGATGGGTTCGGCGGCTCGCACCGCGGCGAGCAGGTGGGCCGGCGCGCAGTCCGCCACGAAATCACACATCTCCGCAAGGTCGAGCGACGCCGGTTCCTGGCCGGCCACCCCCATCACCGTGAGCAGCCAGGTGTCGTCCTCGCAGTGCAACAGGCCGCAACCTCTCGGCCTGCCGGGCACGATACCGATGAGGAAGCCGAGCTCCCGCGGCGCTTCCGCCGTCATGCGCAGCGCCTGGCTCGCGTAGGTCAGCTGGACGTCGACGCGATCCTCATGCGGGCGGTCGTACCCCAAGTCGTCCAGCCAGGTCGGGGTGCGTGCGGCGCGCCCGGTGGCATCGACGACCAACTCGGCGGGCAGCGTGGTGGGCTCGCCGGTGCGGCCGCAGACCACCCGCACTCCCGTGACGCGGTGGCGATCCTGTGTCGATACCGGGCCCAGGATCACGTGTTCGTCGAGCAGGGTGACGTTGGGAATCTCGCGCAGCCGCGTGCGGACATGGTCTTCGAGAAAGGGCCGTGTCGCGCTGTACGCGGTCAGCCCCGTGGCGCTGCCGCGCCGCGCCATCAGATGCCCGCCGACGTTGTAGTAGAGCTCGGAGAGATCCTGGCCGTCGAAGTGATGCGCGCCGTCGAGAACCATCTCGTCGAGGACGCCGGGGAACATCCCCTCGATCACCTGTGCTCCCCGGGCCAACAGAGCGTGCAGGTGCCGTCCCTGCGGCACGCCCCGGCGGGCGGCGTGGGCATCGGGCAGCGGGTCACGCTCCACGACCGTCACCGTGTCGAAGAAGTCGGCTAGCGATCGCGCGGCCAGCAAACCGGCCATGCTCGCCCCCAACACCACCGCGTGACTGCCGATCCTGGCCTCTTTGTCGGACATCGCACACCGCCTTCGCTCACCGATAGCTGACAAAAGTCATGCTCACCGGCCGCCGTCGGAGGGGATAGCGTAGTCGGCTACGCCACTTGCGGGTGCCGAGTCAGCCGTCGTCCTGCAAAGCGCGGCGGAGGGTCCGACCAGCTTCTGGGCAACTCCAGCGAGCAGGTTTCGCGGATATGTGCCGCCCGCGGGGCGCTATGGGCGATCATGGGGATCACGCGGGGGCTTTTGACGGCGCAGGAGATCGGTGGATGGTTAGCCCGGTCAGCGAGGCCACCGGCCGATGTGGGCTGTGCGGCAACGACCTGCGCGCCAAGGCGCGCTTCTGCGATGTCTGCGGCTCTCCAGTCATCCCAAGACCGGCCAGCGGCGAACGCAAACAAGTAACCGTGCTGTTCGCCGACGTCGTCGGCTCAATGAAGCTTGCGGCGGCCCTCGACGCGGAACTGCTCCAAGAGATCATGAACGAGATGTTCAACCGTGCGGCGGCCGTGGTTCAGCGCTATCACGGGACCGTCGATAAGTTCACCGGTGACGGCTTGATGGCGCTGTTCGGTGCCCCTGTGGCCCTGGAGGATCATGCGCTGCGGGCGTGCATTTCCGCTCTGGAGATCCAATCGGTCACCAAAGAGCTTGCCGCCGAGGTGCTTCGCCGTGCCGGCGTCACCTTGCAGGTGCGAGTCGGGCTGAACTCGGGGGCAGTGATCGCCGGCGAAATAGGTTCAGGCCAAGGAAGATACACCGCGGTCGGCCACCCCGTCGGAATGGCACAACGCATGGAGGCCGCCGCCCCTCCGGGTGGAGTCATGTGCTCGCTTTCCACGGCACGCCTCGTCGAGGAAGCGGCCCGGCTCGGTCCCGTCGAAGACATTTCCGTCAAGGGTGCCGACGCACCCGTGCCCGCGCGACAACTCCTCGCCATGGAATCCGAGCGGATGGTGTTGGGCCGCCAAGAAGGCCTGATGCTGGGCCGCGATGCGGAGATGCGCCGGCTGCAAACCCTGTTCGCCGCCCATTCCGGCTGCCTCGTTGGGATTGTCGGTCGCCCCGGGCTGGGCAAGAGCCGCCTGCTCAGGGAGTTCACGACGATCGCCGCAAGTCAAGGCGCCGACATCGTCGTCGCCCGCTGCGAAGCGCACACCAGCACGGTTGCGTTCCGGGCGTTGTCGCGCCTGCTGCGCGCCATGTTCAAGTTGGAAGGCCTTAGCGCAAGCGAGGCCCGCGAACGCACGAGCATGCAATACGCAGATTTGCTTGGACGGGACTCCGCCGACGCCCAAATCCTGTTCGAGGCCATGGGCATCGCCGACACCATGGCCCCTCACCTGCAGGTCAGCGCCGAAGCGAGGCGCCGACGGCTGATCGAAATCCTGGCGCATGCCGTTCGGGCACGCTCCACTTCGACGGTGTTTGCACTGGAGGACGCCCATTGGATCGATCAGCCCAGCGACGACGTCCTCGCTGATTTCGCGAGCACCCTCGACGGGACGACGTCGATGTTCGTCATGACCTACCGGCCAGAATTCCGTGGCGCGCTACGCAATCGATCGAACCAGACGGTGACGCTGCAGCCACTGACCGAATCGACGTCCGTCCGCCTTGTCCGCCAGCTCCTCGGGGGCGACCAGTCGCTGGGTGGCCTGGGCGAACGAATTGCAGCCGCGGTGGCCGGCAATCCCTTCTTCGCCGAGGAGATCGTTCGCGACCTTGCGGGCCGCGGCGTGCTCTCGGGCGGTCGCGGTGCCTACCGCCTGACGGGCGATGCCGACGAAATCGCCGTTCCGGCCACGGTGCAAGCGGTGCTTGCCGCCCGCATCGATCGGTTGCCCGCGACCACGAAGTCGATCCTCAACGCCGCGGCGGTGATCGGTAACCACTTCGACGTGGACGCACTGCACGCTCTGCTGCCGGAGAGCGCATCCACGAGCCTGGCCGAGCTGGTGTCGGCCGAGCTGATCGATCAGATCGAATTCGTTCCGCGCCAACGGTATTGCTTCCACCATCCGCTGGTGCGCACGGTCGCCTACGAGTCACAACTGAGCGCCGTCCGCGTGCAGGCCCACCGCCGGCTGGCCGCCGCGATCGAGGCGCGCGACGCGGGTGCCGTCGACGACAACGCGGCATTAATCGCAACCCACCTGGAGTCGGGCGGCGAACTCGTCCAGGCCTACCATTGGCATCTGCGTGCGGCGGAACGGCTTCGGCCGCGCGATATCCGCGCCGCCCGCGCGGAATGGGAGAGTGCGCGCCGCATCGCAGATGGGCTGTCCGACGACCACGAGGACGTGACCGCGATGCGAATCGCGCCGCGCGCCATGCTGATCTCTACGGCGCTTTACGTGAGCGACGCCGATGGCGCCGACGGTCTCTACGAAGAGCTTCGCGGTCTCAGCACGCAGGCCACCGACCTGACACCGCTCGCGCTCGCGACCGCCGGACTCATCTGGTCGTTCAGTATCAACGACATTCGGGTTCCCGAGGCCCTGGCGCTGGCATCGGAGCTCGAAGACATGGTCAGCGGCATTGTGTGCGATGCGGCGACCAGGGCCATAATCCTCAATTCGTTAGCATTCATCCGGTTTGCCAACTGCGAATTCGACGCCGCGCTAAGGGTCATTGACGCGATACTGACACTGGCTGGGGATGTGCCCGCGAACGAAACGGTTGCGGCGCAAATTCTTCGCGGAATCATCGGCATGTGCCTCGGCGACTGCAGTAAGGGCAAGCGGGATTTCCGGGAGGGCCTTGAACAAGCACATACGCTCGGCCCCCTCAACTACGCGACCATGTCGCATTACGCGGGAACAGTTGCGGTGCTGGGTCTGTGCAGGGGCGACGATTTGGTCGACGAGACGCGTGAGGCGTTGCGATGCGGGGAATCGCTGGGCGACGTCAGCGGCATCATCGCCACACTGTGGGCCCATGGATCGGCCCTGCTGCGCACGGAGAACACGTCGCGCGACGAGGCCATCGATCTGCTTGACCGCGCCCGCGTCCTGATCGAGGAGCACAAGCTGCATCACATCGGGATGACGAGCATTGCCGCCGATCTGGCGGTCGATGCCGCCCGCAGAGGACGGATCCACGAAGCGATAGACGATCTTCGCCCCACGTTCTTGCGGCACTCCGAGAGCGGCAGTCCAGTGTTCGTCGGCTGTACGGCCGAGGCGCTCATCGAACTGCTCGTTGAGCGAGGATCCGTCGAAGACCTCCGCGAAGCCCGCGACATCGTCGGTCGGTGGCACGTTCGGCGGCCTGGCATCGCGGCTACGGATCTGTGGTGGCTGAAATCCGGCGCGCTGCTGGCCCGGGCGGAAGGCCGCCCGGACCAGTACGCCGAACTGTCGAAGGCTTACCTCGAGTCATGCAACAAGCTCGATGCCCGCGGGCGGCAGCCCGAGGCACGCCGGATGGTCGATGAATCCCTTGCACTGCGGCGGGGCTGAAGTGGCGACGATCCTGGCGTACACCTCGCCCGCGCTGGGGCACCTATTGCCGATGAGCGCGCTGTTATCGGAGCTGTCGAGCCGTGGGCACGGGGTTTATGTGCGGACACTCTCAAGCGGTGTAGACATCGGGCGAGAGCTCGGCTTCACGGCGGATGCGATCGATCCGCGCATCGAGGCGATCGAGCTCGGGGACAGCGAGGTGACGGCCAATCCTCTGGTCGCCCTCAAGCGTGGAGTTGCGAGCTTTGGCCGGCGTGCCGTGCACGAAGTCGCCGATCTCGGGGACGCGATAGCGCGGGTTGGTCCAGATGCACTGCTCGTCGACGTGAACTGCTGGGGGGCGCTGTCGGCGGCCGAAACCGGTGAGATCCCATGGGCATGTTTCGTGCCGTACACGCCGCCACTGCGGTCGCCCGGCGTGCCACCGTTTGGCCCGGGTCTCAGGCCGATGTCGGGCGCGTTGGGCCGGTTGCGCGATGCCGCCGTGCGCATCGCGGTGGAGGGTCCGCTGCAGCGGGTGATGCTCCCACCGATCAACGGGATTCGCGCGGATCTCGAATTGCGGTCGGTCGCGTCGATGGACGAGTTCTTGCGCCGCGCACCGCTGCTGCTGGTCGCCAGCGGCAAGCCGTTCCAGTACCCGCAAACGGATTGGGGTGATGCGGTGCAGCTGATCGGTCCATGCGTGGTCGACCCCGGGCCGCACACCGTCCCCGATTGGCTGGCCTCAATCGACCAGCCGATAGTGCTGGTCACCACGTCATCGGAGAAACAAGCGGACACCAACCTGATCCGGACCGCGCTCGCCGCACTGAAGGACGAGCCGGTGCATGTGGTCGCGACCTTGCCCGCCGGGCGACCGGACGAAGTAGCGTCGACGCGCAACGCAACCGTGCTGCAATTCATCCCGCACGGCTTGGTGCTGGACCGGGCGGTGTGTGCCGTGACGCACGGCGGGATGGGCGCAACTCAAAAGGCGCTCGCCCGTGGCATACCGGTGTGCGTCGTTCCATACGGTCGCGACCAGCTCGAGGTTGCGCGGCGCGTCGAGGTGGCCCAGTGCGGTACCCGCCTGCCGGCAAAGAAACTCTCAACGTCGCGGCTGCGCACCAAAGTGCGGGAAGCGATGACGATGACCCACGGTGCGAAACGGGTGGCGGCCGGATTCAAGGCCACCGGCGGGACGGCCCGCGGCGCGGATCTCTTCGAGCAGCGCCTCCTCGGCACCAACGTCAGCTGACCTCAGCAAAGGGTCTACGGGGTATAAATCGGTGCCACGAAACGTCGAGAAAGCCGCCCGCGTGACACCGCCGCACCGCTATAGTCGCCGCGTGATCAGCGGAGAGCCGTTGACCGGGCGTGACACTGAATTAGCGATCATTCGCCGCGTATTGAACGGGGCTGGCAAGCACTCCGGCGTAGTGATCGCCGGAGCCGCCGGTGTGGGCAAGACCAGGCTGGCCCGCGAAGTGCTCCGCTGCGCAGAGGCGTCCGGTGAGCGGACAAAGTGGATCGTCGGCACAGAGTCGGCTTGTGCGCTACCGCTGGGGGCGTTCATCGGGGCGCTCGGCGATGCGATGTCGGATCCACTGGCAAACGTGCGCCGAGTGATCGATTCGTTTGTCGCGCAACAGCATCGGGCTCGTGTGATGGTCGGAATCGATGACGCTCACCTGCTCGACGGGCTGTCCGCCCTTGTCGTTCACCAGTTGGCGCAGTCGGGCGGGGCCCGGCTGGTGGTAACGCTACGAACCGGCGGTGCGGAGCCCGACGCCGTGACGGCGTTGTGGAAGGACGGGCTGCTGGCGCGCATCGATCTCGAACCGCTTTCCGCCGGCGCAACACGCCAACTGATCGAGAGCACGCTTGGCGGTCCAGTCGACGCCCGAAGTGCGGCGAGGTTCCGGAAGCTGACCGGGGGAAATACCTTGTTCCTCCAGCAGCTACTAAGCGATCAGATAGCGGCCGGGCGGATGCGCAAATTGGCCGGGGTGTGGATGTGGGACGGCGACGTCGCGGTCTCGGCGAGCCTTTCCGACACCGTCGCGCGCCAGATGGGTCGGCTCAGCCCGGGAGTGGCACTCGTGGTAGACACGCTGTCGCAGTGCGAGCCGTTGGCCGTCGATGCGCTGTGCGATTTGGCGCGCCGGCGCGACCTGACGGTTGCCGAGAGCATGGGTCTGGTGAACGTCGAGCGCTCCGGTGGCGGCCTGACGGCCAGGCTGGCGCACCCGCTGTTCGGTGAGCTGCGCCGCGCGAGCGCCGGCGAGATGTATCTGTCGGGAATCAGGGGCAGGCTGGTGACCCGGCTGACCAAAGACGGTGACGCCGACATGCAGGCGACCGTGCGGCGCGCGCTGCTGAGGCTCCAATCGGACCTTGATCCCGACCCCGACCTTTATCTGGAGTCGGCGCGGCACGCCATGACGCTGCTGGACCTGGATCTGGCTGACCGGTTCGCCACTGCGGCTTCGCAAGCCGGGGCACCCGGAGCGGCCGGGGTGCTGGCAATGAACCTGGTGCTGCTCGGACGTGGCGAGGAGGCCGAGACCGAATTGCGCGACATGGCTGGCACCGTTTTGGCTGACGGCCATCACTGGGCGACGGTGCGGGCCGCCAACCTGGCCTGGATGCTCGGTAACCCGCAAGCCGCTGCGGCGATCCTGGACGGTCTCGCCGCGAGCCCCGAGACCCCGGCACAGGCGGCGGAGCGTCTGGCCGTCCAGGCCTGCCTGGACGCGATGTCCGCGCGCTGCGCGCTTGCGGCCGAACGGGCCCGGGCCGCATTGAGTTTCGAAGCCCTACCAGGCTTTCACGCGATGATGGCATCGCTTGCGCTGATCATGGCGATGGGTGCGCTGGGGGAGGTCGATGAGCTCGCGGACGTGGCCGAGCAGGCGCTGCGGCGCACGACGACGTCGTTCCAGGCGTCCCATATGCGGTTTTGGTTCGGGGCTGTTTACGGTCGTGCCTGCCGATTGACCGGGCGCATCGACGAATTCGTCACCACGGCAGAGCAACTGGCCGACTCCGCCCGCGACATTCCGGGTCTGGCGTATGCGAACCTGGCGCTCCTGCTGGGGAACGCCGAACTGGTGCGCGGTGCCGTCGCCGAGGCGGCCCGACTGGTGCACGAAGCGCTTGCCGGGGTGGAAAAACACTCCGTCACAACGGGTTTGCGCGCGGCGAGCTACTTCGCCCTGGCTGAGGCCCACGCCAAGCTCGGACAACCCACCGAGGCCAACGACGCTGTAGCTGGGGCGCGGTCGTGTGTGCCGCCTGACTTTTTGTTCATGCACACCGCCCTGTCGCTGGCTAGCGGTTGGGCGTTGGCAGCAAGCGGTCGTCTCAGCGAGGCCGTGACGAGCGCCCACCAGGCTGCTCAGCTTGCCCGCGAGCGCGGCCAGCCCACCCATGAGCTGGCCTGCATACAGGTCGCGGCCCAATGGGGCGACGCCTCACAGGCGGTGCGGGCACGCGAGCTAGCCGCGGCGTTGTCGCTGCCGCTGGCCAACGCCGTTGCCCTGCATGCGGAAAGCCTGCTCTCAGGTGATGGCGAAGGCCTGCTGGAGGCGTCGGCAGCGTACCGGCAGATCGGTGATCGGGCCGCGGCCGCTGACGCGGCGGCGCAGGCTTCGGTCGCGTTCAACGAAAGCCAGCAGCACAGGCGCGGACTGTATGCCGCGGCGTTGGCCAAGGAGTTGGCCCAAAAATGTGGCGGTTTATGCACGCCCGCGCTGCGCACGCCGACGGGCCTTAAGTTGTCGGGCCGCCAGCGCGATGTCGTCGAGCTCGTCGTGGCCGGCCTCTCAAACCGCCAGATCGCCGAGAAGTTGGTGATGTCGGTGCGCACTGTAGAAGGACACGTCTACCGGGCGTGCCAGCGGGTTGGGGCTCAATCACGCGAGGCGTTGGCGTCGATCGTCAGATCCGGGCCGGGTGACTGCGGGACGGGCTGAGCCCAAATACTCGCGAAGTCGAGTAGCCGACTACGCATGTGAACGCACCTGATTCGGCAATACCGTGCCATTCGACAAAGGAGTCGGCATGGTCGAGATGCTCGAACAATCTGAAGTCAGGCCGCGCTCGCTGGCGCCGAAGAACCCGCTCCCGTATTGGCGGCAGGTTAAGGCGGTGCGGTCTTATGTCGACGGCATGCAAGCGCTGGTGGACGCCGGCGGCCCCATCACCCGGCTCGTGCTCGGTCCGAAGTGGCTGTTACCGAACGTGGTATTGATTGCCAGCCCGCAAGGCGCGCGTGATCTGTTGGGCCGCACCGACGAGATCGCCGACCGGGGCCGTACCCGCACCATGGTGGAGCTGCTCGCGCTGATGGGCGGCAACTTACTCGACCTTCCGCACGACCGCTGGCTACCGCGACGACGCGCGCTGCAGCCGATGTTCACCAAGCGACGGGTGGCCGGCTATTCGGGACACATGGCCGCGGCGGCGCAATCCGTCGCCGACGGTTGGCGAGGCGGCGCGCTCTTGGACCTCGATACGGAGTGCCGCAAGCTGACCCTGCGCGCACTGGGGCGCTCGGTGCTCGGGGTTGACCTCGATGAGCGCGCCGACGAAGTGGGTCGTGCATTGCGCGCTTCACTGACATGGGTTGCCGACCGCGCGGCTCGGCCGGTGAACCCGCCGCGGTGGCTGCCCACCAGAGGCCAGCGCGCCGCTCGCCGGGCCAACGACACCCTGCACCAGCTGGCGGCCGAGATTCTGAACGCGGTTCGTGTCGACCCCGATCTAGATGCCCCCTTAGTGCGCGCCCTCATCGAGGCGATCGATCCAGAGACCGACCGGCCGTTGTCCGACGATGAGATCTGCCACGAGCTGGTGCTGTTCATGCTCGCCGGCCACGACACCACTTCGACCACCCTGACCTACGCGTTGTGGTCGTTGGGACGCCACCGCGACATCCAGGAGCAGGTCCGCGCGGAGGTCTCCGCGCTGGGTGAGCGGGCGCTGACCCCAGACGATGTGCCCGAGCTCACCCTGACCGTGCGCGTGTTGCACGAAGCGCTGCGGTTGTGTCCGCCCGCGGCGGGAACGATGCGCTGCCCCACCCGCGACATCGTCGTGGACGGCCATCGGGTCGAGGCCGAAACCATGGCGATGGTGAGCTTTTACGCGCTGCACCGCGACCCCGCGCTATGGGAGGACCCGCTGCGTTTCGACCCGGACCGGTTCCTTCCGGAACGGTCGAGAGGTCGAAGCCGTTGGCAGTACCTCCCCTTCGGCGGCGGTCCGCGGTCATGCGTCGGCGACCACTTCGCGATGCTGGAGGCCACACTCGCAGTCGCGACGATGATTCGCGCGGCCGAGATCGAATCGCTCGACGAAGACTTCCCGCTGGCAACACCATTCACGGTGGTTGCCGCCGCGCCCATCCGCGCCCGTGTCCGTGCGCGGACCCCAGGCCCCGTCAAAACCAACGAAATCCCAAGGAGGATGCAATGAAGTATGTACTGGCGTGGACCTACCGTGTGAGCGGCTCGGCAGCCGAGAACGAAGAGTCCTTGCGGCGCGGGTTGGCCGTGTTCTCGAAGTGGACGCAGCCTCAGAGCTCGACGTATCACCAGTTCCTTGGTCGAGTGGATGGCAGTGGCGGTTTCGCCGTGGTGGAAACCGACAACCCCGCCGACTTGGCGGACACCACAAGCAAATTCGCCATGATCGCCGAATACCAGATCTATCCCGTCGTCGACATGGCCCAAGCTGCTCAGGCGCTGCAGGAAGGCGTGGAGTTCAGAGATTCGATCAGCTGAACGCCAGCCGCCACAGTGGTGGCGGTTACTAGGCGAGCAGACGCAGACTCGCTCAAACCCCGGGGCTGCGTCTGCTCGCGCTCCTAGACACCAGATCAGAGTGACCCGGTTGCGACGTAATCCCGCGGGTCGCGCCAGAACGCCCTAATGATCTCCACCAGTTCGTCGACCTGCGTCATGATCGGGGCCACATGGCCCTCACCGCATAGCTCGACGGCTCGCGCGGCAGGCATCTGAGCCACCGCGTTGTGGATCTGTGCGACCGGAAGGATCGGGTCCGCGGTCGTCACCATCATCACGGTCGGAGTGTCGATGCGTGGTAGCAGGGGATCAAGACCCGGCCTGTTCAACATGATCGACTTCATGGCGCGATGCATGCCGGCTCGGGGCGCGCCGCGGAATGCCTGCATCACGGCGGCGGCGTCATCGGGCTGCGACCGCATGAATTCCTTGCCGAGGATGGCGACTGCAGCCGCATTCGTGAGCGGGGGAGCGGCACCGACGTAGCGATAGGCCCACACCATCGGCACGATCGTCATCCGTTCGCGGCGGCTGAGCGCTTGCACCGGGGTAGAGATCGTCGCCACGCTGCGGCACCAGTCCGGTGAACTGGCGGCCAGCGTGAGCCCGACGTGGCCTCCCCATGCGTTACCTAACCAGTCGACGGGCTTTTGCACACCCAAGGCGTCGAGTACCTCGGTAGCCGCCTTGGCACAATCGTCGAGATCGAAATCTGCTGTCGGATAACCACTTTTCCCGTGGCCAGGGCCATCGATCAGGACTAGGCGTCGGTCTTCTCGAAGCAGCCCGCGTAGCCGCGACCAGGAGCGGGAATCGACGAACAGGCTATGCCACAGCACCGCAACAGATCCTTCACCTTCGACTTCGACGTGTAGGCGCCCGAGAACGGTATCGATCATGAGCTCGGAAAGCGGCATCTACCACCCCTAATAGCTCCAAGAACAGGAGTTCCGGTTCGTAGCATCAACCAGGCATGCGGCTTTGCGGTTGGTCTCATGTCTGTGTCCAACTGGATGCCAACCCGGGCTGTGGTCATGTCATCGCCTCTGCAATCGCCATATGCCCTTCGAAGCCAAGGTCATTGGCCATCGCGCAATACCGGTTCGCGAATGATCGGTATCCAGCGTCGTTGCCGCGAGCCTGAGCCAGCAGGGCACGAAGTCTCAGCAGGGGCAGTTCGTGCAGCACGAAGCCCGGGTCGACCGGAACCGCCGCTAACGTCTCGATAGCCGCAGCGGCCTCGGTGATGTCGGACTCGGTGCCTCGCCCGAGCAGTGATTCCACCAGCACCGTGACGGCAGGCCCACGAGAGGTCATGTCCCCTGAGGTGAATCTGAAGTCCACAGCATCGCGTGCCAACGCAATCGCTACATCGAGGTCGCCTACTCTGGCCTTTTCCTTCGCGATATCGGTGTCAACGAGCCGCAGCCACCACGCTGACAGGTCGTTCTGCGACGAGTCCTCGCCGAACGAGTTGAGCAGCTTCAAGCCAGCTGCCCGCTGACCCGGCCGGCGAACGAGTATGAGGCCGCGAATTATTCGCGCGCGATCCGCTGCGTAGTCGTCACCGGAACGCTTGGCCATCTCCAGCACTTCGGCGGTCTCCTGGACGGCCATCTGATCGGGTAGTACGGCACCATTGAGAACAGGAAAGCCGTACTTCCAAAAAAGGGACGTGGAGTAGTTCAACGTGTCCCCCGACGCCCGGCCCATCGAGGCGGCCTCGTCGAGGTCGTCACGAAAGCCGGGCAGTCCATGGCACAGTCGGTTCAGTCCACGAAACGCCAATGCGAGAGCCACCGGAACCCTGAGGATCGTGCTTGGCCTGGTCGGATCACCACCGGACGCATCGACGGCCAACTGGGCCAACCGCAATCCTTCGACGACCTCACCGGCTTGATACTTGGCATTGCTTGCTGCGCAGATGACATCGAGAACCAGCGCCGGCTCAACGCGCGTCTCGATTAATCTGGCGCATTCCGATGCGCCAGCAGCCGCCTCGCGAAACTTGTTGTGAAGCAACAACATCATCAGCATGCCGGCCGTTCCGCGCGCCAGCGACAGATCATCTCCAACAGCGGTGCAGAGCTGACGAAGTTCGTCAAATCCGGCTTCCTCGAGACTGATACCGAGTCTCCAGCTGTTACCGCAAATCAGCATTCGCGGTGCTATCCGCATCGCGGACCCGTCGGGCTCGTTGACGGGAAGGCGGTCGGCAACGTCGCGAGCCCGCTGCCAACTCGTATACACAGCCCGCACATCGCGGGACTGGGCCCATGCGCCGGCACGCATGTGCCAATTCCACGCCGCGCTGAGGTCTCCAGCCGCCTCGAGATGCTCAGCAATAAGCGCTGCGTTCGCGTCGCACGATTTCGGATCGCGTTCTTCGATCGCCGTGGCCAGGTTGCGGTGCAGCCGAGAGCGATCCGCCTTGAGTTGAGATTCGTAGGCCACCGTGCGGATCAGCGGATGCCGAAAGGCGTATTCCTGTCCGGGTGTGACCCCGACCTGGTCGATGAGTTCAGCTTCGACCAGGTCTCGTAGCTCGATGCCTTCCGCGATGCCGGCGAGCAGGTCCGACTCGAATCGGAGTCCGATGACCGCCGCGGCGTTCAACGAGCGTTTTCCCGCCGCACCGAGGCGATCGATGCGGGCGGCTATGGCAGCTTGCAGCGAGGCCGGGACACGCAGGTCCGTGGGGTGGTGTTGCGACACATAAGCGCCAGGCTCGCCGCCCACCACTCCCCGCTCGGCCAGGTCACGCACGATCTCTTCGGCGAAGAACGGATTGCCCGCGGCGCGTTGAGTAACTTGCTCGACGAACTCGTTGACCGATGGATCTGACCCGAGCAATTCGTTAACAAGTTCCGTGGAAGCGGAATCCCGAAGCGGCGAAAGCGAAATGGGATGTGAGCCCGGCAACCGGTCCAGCGGCCCGTGATACTCCGGCCGGTAAGTGATAAACAAAAGCACGCGCGTCAGCGGCACTGCTTTAGCGAACTCGGTGAACATCGCCTCGCTGATCTGATCGATCCAATGCGCGTCCTCGATCACGAAAATCGCCGGAGACGTCCGAGCGACCGCGGCCGCATTGAGCAATGACGTCAACCGGCGCGTGCGCGCGGCGGGATGAACGACCGGCAACGAGGCGCCGGGATCAGAGACGCCGAGCAGATCGTCCAGCAACAACAGGTCTTCAGGATCAGCCTCCGGCAGGCTGGCGCGAATCCTTGCGCGCGCCGCATCCGGTCCGAGACCACCGATCGAAAACACATCCCGGATGAGTCGAGTCGCTACGTGGAATGGGATGTCGCTGGTGTGGGATTCACAGTAGGTCGTGTAGACCTCGACGCCGCGCTCGGTCGCAATCGCGGTTGTCTCGAGCACTAACCGACTTTTGCCGATCCCAGGCGGTCCTACCAGCCGGACCACGCGGCCGTTGCCGTCTTTCGCCTGATCGAGTAACCCGGCGAGGGTGCCGAGCTCCATGTCGCGACCCACCAGCTTCGACCGCCACCTGGCTGGGTGCCTGGTTTCCGTGATTGGTGCGAGCAGCCGGCGTGCGCCCACTGGTGTGCTGAAACCCTTGATGCACACTGCCTCAAGCTCACCCAACAATACGGAGGCCTCGACGAGCCGCGCGGTCGACTCGCTAAGCATCACCCCGCCGGGTGGCGCCACGGATTCCATGCGTTGCGCCATTCCGACTTCCTGCCCGACAGCCGTGTAACCGGCAGGGTCCGAGCCCATCTTGCCCGCAATCACCTCACCGGAATTGAGCCCGACTCGCAGCTCCAGCGTCACGCCATCCCCGTGGTCCACCTCGGCTGCCAGGCGCTCCACCTCCCGCTGGATGTCCACCGCGGCCAGGCAGGCGCGTAATGCGTGGTCTTCCAACGCAGCCGGTGCCCCAAAGATCGCCATGATCCCGTCGCCCGTGAACTTGTCCACCGTCCCGCCGTAGCGCTGCACCGCCGCCGAGGACCGGACAACCAATTCGGACATGATCTCGCGCAACCGCTCTGTACCTACCGCTGCGGCGATGTCCATCGAGTGCACCACATCGGCGAACAACACCGTCACCTGCTTGTACTCGGCGCGGGTGTCCGACCCGGTCAACGGCGACCCGCAGGCGTCGCAGAATTTCGCATTCTGGCGCAGTTCTGTGCCGCATGCCACGCATGCCACTTCAGCAGCCGTCATGCCAGCACCGCCCATCCGGGTCCCGACTCCCCGATGCGCAAAGAATAGGGTCTTTACCAGCAAAGAAGAGCGATATTGACACAGCGTTAAGTGGCGGCGGTGTCAGGGGCGGCTTTTGTGCCAGCTGCGGCGTCCGCTGACCTGGGGATCTTCAATCTGTCTCACGGGTGCCCCCTTGCACCAACCGCGCGCGGAGGCCCGGGAGCAGCTCGGGCATACCACCGGGGTTAAACGCCGAGCACCCGCGCCGACACCCAGAGCGCGACGACCGCGACCACCAGCGACACGGGCACGGTGCACAGCCCGAGGCGGGTGTATTCCCCGACTCCGGCGTCCACATCGTGCTGGCGAAGCACGCGCCGCCACAACAGGTTCGACAGTGACCCGACGTAGGTCAGGTTGGGTCCGATGTTGACCCCGAGCAGGACGGCCAGGATCGCGACCGGTCCGCTCGGCGCGACCAGTGGCAGCAGCACCAGGGTGGCGGGCAGGTTGTTCACGACGTTGGCCAGCACCGCGGCCAACGCGGCGATGGCGAGCAGTGCGGGCAGCGTCGAACCGGCCGGCAGCACTGCCGACATCGCTTTGTCCATGCCGTTGAGCATGACCGCCCGCACGACGACGCCCAGCGCGAGCACGAACACCAGGAACGACACGTGCGCCGAGCGCGCGATGTCCACCACCGACGTGTGCCCGCGGCTAAGGCTGCGCACGGCCAGGGCCGCGGCGCCGGCGAGCGCCACCCAGGCGGGGGCCACCCCGATGGACTGGGCGACCGCGAAGCCGGCCAGCGTCAGCCCGACCACCGCCAACACGAACACCGGCGGCCGCGGCGCCGGCCCGGGTTGCTCAGGGTGCGGCTGCACGCGCAGGTCGGCGGCGAAAAACCAGCGGAATACTGCATACAGCGTGACCACCGCGCCCACCCACGGCAACGCCATCAACAAGGTGAACCGCGTGAACGAAAGGCCGGCGGTGTGAAACGCCAACAGGTTGGTCAGGTTGGACACCGGCAGCAGCAGGGAAGCGCCGTTGGCCAGGTGCGCGGTGGCAAAGGCGTAGGGCCGCACCGGGGTTCGCAGCCGGCGGACGCCGGCCAGCACGACCGGGGTCAGCAACACCACCGCGGTGTCCAGGCTCAGAACGGCGGTAATCAGGGCGGCGATGGCGAAAACCCGCAGCAGCAGGCCGCGCGACCCGACGCGTCCGCGCGTCATCGCCGCACCCGCCGCCTCGAACAGGCCCTCGTCGTCGCACAGCTTGGCCAGCACCAGCACCGCGCCCAGGAAGCCGACCACCCCCGAAAGACCGGCCACTTCCTCGAACGCCTGATGCACCGATATGGCGCCCACCGCGATCAGGATGAGGGCCGCGGGGACCGCCGCCGCCGCCTCCGGCCAGCCCCTCGGGCGCACGACGGCGAAGGCCAGGACGGCAGCGAGCAGCACCAGCGCAAGGGTCAGGTTCAATGTATTCAGGCCCAGGGGTTTTCGCGCCGCCACACCGTCGGCAGGTGCAGCGCGACACCGTCTGCTGCGGCCAACTCGTCGAGGATGCGGATCGAGGAGTCCAGGTCATCGCCCGCATAGGGCAAGGCCCGCAGCGGCTTTGACAGCGGCCGGAAGAAGTCGTCCCAGTGAATGAGGATCACCCGGCGCGCGCCCACCGCGCGCACGGTCTCGGTCCAGTAGTCGACCAGGTACGGCTTCGGTTGCAGGCCCAGCTGTCCGGCGCTCAGATAGACGGCTTCGGCGCGGTGGCCCGCCAGCGCGCCCTTGACGAAACCGGCGCTGCCCTGGATCAGCAGCCGCCGGCCCGACGGGCGGTGGTGCACCAGCGTCGACCAGGCCTCCCCGCAGCGATAGGCGGACGCCCTGACCGGCGGGGTCACCGGCGCCTCGATCATGCCGGGAAACCGGTCCGGCGGGCAGTGATGCGATTCGACCAGCGTCACGTCAAAGGCGCCCAACGCAATCGGCTCGCCGCTGGCGGCGACGACGAGCCGGTCCTCGGGCAGTCCGTATCCGCGCCCGACGTTGGCCGCCGACCGGCCGCCGACCAGTCGTGCACCGGTGCGGTCGGCGACCAACGCGGAATCCAGCACGTGGTCGATGTGCGTGTGTACCGGGATCACGGCCTCCAGCCGGGACACCTTGGCCCGGGCCAGGCAACCATCCACGCGGGCCGGCGACGGCGCCACCCTGCCGGCGGCTACCCGCGCGAGGCCCGGTCGGGAGAAGTAGCCGTCGGTCAGCAGCGCCGACGACCCGTCGTCAATGAGCAACGTCGCCACGCCCATCCACGTCACCGACAGGGATCCGGGTTCGGCGCCGGGCGCGTCGAACCGATCCGCATACCGGCCGATGTCGGGCCGGCCGAGTTTCAGCCGCATCAGCCGAACGCCCCGATCTCGACGCCGGCGGCCGCGAGCCGGTCGCGGACGGCGGTCGCGATCTGCACCGCGCCGGGCGAATCGCCGTGCACGCAGACCGATTCCACGCTGACCGCGATCGGTGTGCCGTCAACGGCGGTGACCCGGCCGGAGGACACCATGGCCACTACGCGGTCGGCGATCGCCGCCGGGTCGTGCAGCACCGCGCCGGGTTCGCGGCGGGAGACCAACTGGCCGTCCGCGCGGTAGGCGCGGTCGGCGAAGGCCTCGGCCACCGTGCGCAGGCCGCGGCGCGAGGCCTCGTCGAAGAACGCCGAGCCCGCCATGCCCAGCACGGGCAGCGCCGGGTCCACCAGCCGCACCGCCTCCGCGACGGCGGCCGCCTGGTCGCGGTTGGACACGATCGTGTTGTACAGCGCGCCATGGGGTTTGACGTAGGACACCGCGGAACCCGATGCGTGCGCGACGGCCTGCAGCGCGCCGATCTGATACACCACATCGGCCACCAGGTCGTCGGCGGCGACGTCGATGAAGCGCCTGCCGAAACCGGCCAGGTCGCGGTAGCTCACCTGTGCCCCGACGCGGACGCCGCGCTCGGCGGCGGACCGGCAGACCCGTAACAATCCGGCTGGATCCCCGGCGTGGAACCCGCATGCCACGTTGGCGCTGGTGACGATCCGCAGCATGGCGTCGTCATCACCGAGGCGCCAGACGCCGAAGCCCTCGCCCAGGTCGGCGTTGAGGTCGATGCGGGCCACCCGCCCAGCTTATGGGGCGGCGCCAGTGCCATCCGGAGAGCCGGTCGTCTCCCCGTCGCTACCGGGTGACGACCGCGGCAGCGATCTGTTGGGCGACGTCGACCGCGGACGCACCGGGCAGGAAGGAGCCGCAGGCGGCCACGTCGATGACGATGTTGTTGCGCGCGGTGAGCGCGCGCTGGCACCGCCAGCCGTCCTCGCTGCCTACCTGCTCTTCGGACGTGCTGAGCGTGCCCCCGACCTGATGGGAATCGGCCACCGCCCACGCGATCTCGGGCTGGCCGGCGGGATGGTCGACGAAGCGGCGGTTGGCGCAGGCAGACCACCTCTTGACCGAGGCCTCGTAGAACGCGTTCGCCTGGCGGGCCGTGGGGTAGGCGATCACGGCTTGGTTGACGGAGTCGTTGCGCACCTTGGGGTCGTCGAAGCTGTCGTCCAGTCGCTCGCCGCGCACCGCGGTCCAGCCGGTGTCCGCATATACGGCCTGCTGGGCGGGCCCGGCCATCGCCAAGCAGCTCTTCTCGCTGAACGTCTGGGTGGAGTCCCACATCTCCTGGGTGCGATACCGGATTCGCATTCCCGCACCCAGGATGTCGTTGACCTTCCTGTCGTCGAGCAGCAGCCCGTCCAGGGCGGTGACGGCCACCGGGGCCTGCGTGAGCGGACCGCGGGTGTCCGCGGGCGCGGCGTTACCGCCGACGATGCTGGTGCAGCCGGCCGCGAGGGCGCACACCACCGCCTGCAGGAGGATTGGGAGTTGCCTACGCACCAGAGCCTTTCGGACGTCTGTGCCGACAAGTTTAGGAGGCAACTTCCCGCCGTCGTCCCAGCAGCCAGCAGAACAGATAGATCGCGAACGAAATCCCCGCGACGAAGACCGACACCGGGACACCCGGCGCCAGCGACAGCACGATGCCGCCGACGGCGGAAACCTCGGCGAAGACGACCGAGGCGACCATCGCCGCCGCCGGCGAGGCCACCACTCGGGCGGCCGCGGCCGCCGGCGTGATCAGCAACGACATCACCAGCAGCGCCCCGACGATCTGGACGGCCTGAGCGGCCACCACGCCGACCAGTGCGGCGAACACGATGCCCAGCGCGCGAACGGGCACGCCGCGGGCCGCGGCGACGTCGGGATCGACGGTGGCGAACAACAGCGGGCGGTAGCACGTCGCGATGACGGCGATGACGAGCAGGCATACCAGCGCCAGCATGCTCAGCCCGGTGTAGCCGACGCCGACTATCTGCCCGGTGAGCAGCGCGAAGCTGGTCGCGGTCCGGCCCGGGTAGAGGTAAATGAACAGCACCGCCAGGCCCAGGCCGAAGGCCAGCACCACGCCGATGACCGAGTCGCGTTCGCGGGCCCGCCGCCCCAGAACGCCGAACAGCGCGGCCGCCAAAGCGCTGCCGACCAGTGCGCCCACCCCCACCTCGACGCCGACCAGCAGCGCGAAAGCCGCTCCCGTCAACGACAATTCGCTGGAACCATGCACGGCGAACGACATCTGACGCATCACGATGAACGGTCCGATCAACCCGGCCACCAGCCCCAGCAGCGCGGCCGCGAGCAGGGCCTGCTGGACGAAGTCGTGGCCGAGCAGGTGGGCGGTGACGTCGAAGTCGAGCAGGTGGGCCAGGACGCCGGTGAGCCGAGGGTTCACTGGTGGGCCCAGTCGGTCGGCTCGCCCACCACCACGTAGCGGTCTTTGACCTTCACCACCTGGATGTCGGCCCCATACAGCATGGACAGGGTCTCCGTGGTCATCACTTCTTCGACGGTGCCGATCCGGAATCGTCCGTCGACCAGATAGATCAACCGGTCCACGTAGGACAGGATCGGGTTGACGTCGTGGGTGACGACGATGACGGTGGTCGACGCATCGCGGCGGCGGCGGTCAATCAGGGCGGACACCAGCTTCGCGTTCGCCGGGTCCAGGGCCAGCAGCGGCTCGTCGCACAGCAGCAGCATCGGGTCGCTGACCAGCGCCTGCGCGATGCGAATCCGCTGCAGCTCGCCGCCCGACATCACCCCCACCCGGACGTCGGCCAGGTGTTCGGCGTTGACCTGTCGCAGCGCCTCGCGCACGGCCGCGCGCCGGCGGGCCCGGTCGGCGGATCTGCGTGGCACGCTGCCCCAACGATGTCCGTCGACGCCCAGCCGAACCAGGTCGCGTCCACGCAGCATCACGTCGTGGTCCATCGGTCGGTGTTGCGGCACGTAGCCGACGCGTCCGCTGCCCGAGGTCATCGGCTTTCCGTCCACCAGTGCGACCCCGGCGGACAGCGACAGCTGGCCCAGCAGCACCTTGAGCAGTGACGTCTTGCCGCTGCCGTTGGGACCGAGGACGGCGATGAACTCGCCGCGCGACACCGACAGGTCGAGGTGATCCCACAGCACGCGGTCACCGAACGCCAGCCGCGCCCCCCGCAGCGAGACGGTGTCCCGGTAGCGGTCGACGGCCGGAACCGCATCGAGGCTCACGGCTGTACTGACCGGCCGGACTGCAGCACCGTCAGCAGCTGGTTGACCGTGTTGCGCTGCCAGCTCAGGTAATCGGTCCCGTCGGGCAGCGTCTCGCTCACCTCGGTCACCGGCACGCCGGCGCGGCGCGCGGCGTCCCGCACGCCGTTGATCGCGGTGGTCGAGGTCTGCGGGTTGATCAGCACCGCCGACACCTGACGGTGGTCGATCAGGTCGAGGACGAAGGCCATGTCGGCCGGCGCGGGATCCGTTTCGTTCTCGTTGGCCGCGGTGAAGGCTTGCGGGGTGCGGTTGACCAGGCCGGACGCCGCCAGCAGGTAGTACGCGACAGGTTCGGTCGTGATGACCCCGGTGCCGGGGTAGGCGCTGGCGATGGCGTGTTCGGAGATGGCGATGCCGTCGGCGCCGCGGCAGAATTCGGCGGCGTTGGCGCGGTAGTCGGCGGCGTGGACCGGGTCGACGACGGCCATGCGGTCGGCGATGGCGAACGCGACCGATTTCGCGACGTCCAGGTTGTAGAACACGTGCTCGTTGGCCTGCTGCGCTGCGGTGCCGGAGTTTTTCAGGAACGCATAGGCGTCGATCGATTTCACGCCGGGATGCCCGGCCAGCACCTGGTCGACCCACGGGTCGTAACCGCCGCCGTTGTAGACGACCAGGCTGGCGTCGGTGATCGCGGCCGCGTCCGATGGACTGGCCTGGTAGGAGTGTGGGTCGGTGTCCCCGCCGGGCAGCAGGGTGGTGACCGCGACGCGACGGCCGGTGATGGCGCGGGCCACGCTGCCCCACACCCCGGTCGAGGCGACCACGGCGGTCGCGTGTGGATGCGCCGGGCTGGCGCAGCCGGTGGGCGCGGCGCCGGCAGCGAGCAGGAGCAGGACGGCAGGCAGCCAACGCGGTGCGTTGGCGGCCGCGCTTCGTCCCCGCTTGAGCGCCATGCGCACGTCCGATGTCCTCTCGCTGGCCGACTGGCCGACACATAATACTAATGAAAATCGTTTCCATTACAAAGTGACGAGTGGAAGCCGCTTAGGCGCGGGTGGGGATTCGCTGTAGCGTCACCGACTGTGAGCCCCGCACCGCGCCGGCGTGCGACTCTGGCGTCGTTGGCGGACGAATTGAAGGTTTCGCGCACCACGATCTCGAACGCCTTCAACCGGCCGGATCAGCTCTCCTCCGACCTGCGTGAGCGCGTGCTGGCGACGGCCAGGCGGCTGGGCTACCCGGGCCCCGATCCGGTGGCGCGCTCGCTGCGCACCCGCAAGGCCGGTGCGGTCGGGCTGGTGATGGCTGAACCGCTGACCTATTTCTTCAGTGACCCGGCGGCACGGGACTTCGTCGCAGGGGTCGCCCAGTCCTGCGAAGAGCTGGGGCAGGGACTGTTGCTGGTGGCCGTCGGGCCCGGCCGCAGCATCCAGGACGGGACGGGCGCGGTGCTCGGCGCCGGTGTGGACGGCTTCGTGGTGTATTCGGTTTGCGAAGAGGACCCGTACCTGCAGGTCGTCTTGCAGCGCCGGTTGCCGGTCGTGGTCGTCGACCAGCCGAAGGGGCTCGCCGGTGTGTCCCGGGTGGGCATCGACGACCGGGCGGCGATGCGCGAGCTGGCGGACTACGTGCTCGGGCTCGGGCATCGCGAGATCGGGCTGCTGACAATGCGGCTGGGCCGGGACCGCCGGCAGGGGCTGGTGGACGCGGACCGGTTGCGGTCGCCGGCCTTCGACGTGCAGCGCGAACGCATCATCGGCGTGTGGGAGGCGATGACGGCCGCCGGCGTCGACCCCGATGCGCTGACCGTGGTGGAGAGCTACGAGCACCTGCCGGATTCCGGTGGAGCCGCCGCCAAGGCGGCGCTGGAGGCCAACCCGCGGATCACCGCGCTGATGTGTACGGCCGACATCTTGGCCCTGTCCGCCATGGATTACCTTCGCGCACATGGCATTTACGTGCCCGGGCAGATGACCGTCACCGGCTTCGACGGCGTGCCCGACGCGGTCGGCCGTGGGCTGACCACCGTGTCTCAGCCCAGCCTGCAGAAGGGCCGCCGGGCCGGTGAGCTACTGCTGAATCCGCCGCGGTCGGGCCTGCCGGTCGCGGAGGTCCTGGCTACCGAGCTGATCCGCGGCCGAACCGCCGGTCCGCCGGCCTAGCTGTCGCGCGAGGCATGGCTGATGGCGGCGACCCGCCGCGCCCGGCGACGCCGCGCTTGCGATCGCCGCCTAGCCGCCGTTCTGGTCCCCGATCAACAACCGCACGGCCAGATCCAGCCGCTTGCTGACGTCGGTGGCGGAGGCGCGCCGGGTGAGCCAGGCGAGCAGATTGGACAGCCAGACGTCGGAGATCACCCGGGCGATGTGGTACTGGTCTTCGGTCGGTTCGCCCTCGGCCATCGCCCGGGCGAACATGGAGTCGATGAGCTTCTCAACCTGGTCGACCTCGCTGGCCGCGGAGGCGTCGGCGAAGACGTAGGCCCGCGTCATGGCTTCGGTGAGCAGGGGATTGCGCTGCATCGCACGGTTGAGCTTGCCGACCATGAAGTTGAGCCGCTGAAACGGCGTGCCCCCGGTAACCGACGAGCGGTCGGTCTTGGCGTCGATGCGGCTGAATTCCCGGCCCAGCGCCGACACCAGCAGGTGCACCTTCGACGGGAAATATCGGTACAGCGTCCCCACCGCCACGTCGGCGCGGTCCGCGACTGCGCGCATCTGGACCGCCTCGTAGCCGCCCTTGGAGGCGATGGCCATGGTGGCGTCCAGGATCCGCTTGCGGCGTTCCCGCTGTGCCTCCGAGCCGAGTTCGGACTCCGCCAATACCGCCACGTTCATGACCTCGCGCGGTTGCGAGTCAGAAGCGCGGCTCGCGTTGGCCCTCGAGTTGGCACCGGCTGGCATATGACGGGTTGCTCCTGTTCCTGGCGGCTCGCTTGCAAACGATACGCATGCTGAGTGTGAATTTCCCACCTCCGTACCGCCGGGACAGCCGCGTGTGCTGCTGTGATGGCGTTCGACTTGACGGTCGATCGCTGGCACTATTAGAACACGTTCTAGTCTGCGACGAGGCGGGTTGCGCAGCGACCCGAGACACGCAGGAGAATCGAGAGCTAGGGGTCGTAGGCCCCAATGTCACGTCGAGTCGAAGGACGCGGAGGTCCCGAGGGTGGTAGCGACCGTCACAGACGAGCAGTTCGCCGCGCGTGCGCTGGTGCGCGACTGGGCCCGCAATTCGGCGGCGGGACCCGGCGGGACGACCGCGATCCGCGAGGTCGAGCAAGGCGACGCCGACGCGTGGCGCCCGGTGTTCGCCCGCCTCGCCGAGCTGGGCATTTTCGGAGTCGCGATCCCGGAGGAGCACGGCGGGGCCGGTGGCAGCGTCGAGGACCTGTGCGCGATGGTCGAGGAAGCCGCCAAGGCACTGGTGCCCGGGCCGGTGGCGACGACGGCGCTGGCAACGCTCGTCGTCTCCGACCCCGAACTGCTGGCGCAACTGGCCGCCGGCGAACGCTTCGCCGGGCTGGCGCTGGACGGGGACGCGCAGTTCGACAGCGAAACGTCGCGGGCCTCGGGCGTGCTGCCATTGGTGTTGGGTGCCGCCGGTGGGGGCGTCCTGTTGCTGCCGGCCGGCGGGACCTGGCTGCTGGTCGACTCCGAGAGCGACGGCGTGCAGATCGAGGCCCTGGACGCCACCGATTTCTCCCGGCCGTTGGCCCGGGTGGTACTGACGTCGGCACCGGCCACCAAGATCACCGACTCGCCACAGCGCGTCGAGGAGCTGGCGGCGACGGTGTTGGCGGCCGAGGCGGCGGGCGTGACCCGCTGGTCGCTGGACACCGCCGTCGACTACGCCAAGGTCCGCGAGCAGTTCGGCAAGCCGATCGGCAGCTTCCAGGCCGTCAAGCACTTGTGCGCGGAAATGCTGTGTCGCGCCGAGCAGGCGGAGGTGGCCGCCGCCGACGCCGCACGCGCCGCAGGGGATAGCGATGCTGACCAGCTTTCGATTGCGGCCGCTTTGGCGGCGAGCATCGGCATCGCCGCCGCGAAAGCCAATGTCAAGGACTGCATCCAGGTGCTCGGCGGCATCGGCTGCACCTGGGAACACGACGCGCACCTGTACCTGAGGCGGGCGCACGCCATCGGTAGCTTCCTCGGCGGCGCCGAGCGCTGGTTGCGCCGCGTCACCGAACTGACGCAGGGCGGTGTGCGGCGACGCCTGGGGATCGACCTCACCGACGTCGAGGGCGAGCGTGCGGAGATCGCCGCCGCCATCGCGGAAATCGCCGCGCTGCCCGAAGAGAAGCGGCAGGCGGCGCTCGCCGAGGCCGGGCTGCAGGCACCGCACTGGCCGGCGCCGCACGGGCGTGGCGCGTCGCCGGCCGAGCAGTTGCTGATCGATCAGGAGCTGGCGGCCGGTGGGGTGGTGCGGCCCGACCTCGTGATCGGCTGGTGGGCGGCCCCGACCATCCTCGAGCACGGCACGCCGGAGCAGATCGAGCGCTTCGTACCGGGCACCCTGCGCGGTGAATTCCTCTGGTGCCAACTGTTTTCCGAACCGGGAGCCGGCTCCGACCTGGCGTCGCTGCGCACCAAGGCGGCGCGCGGGGACGGCGGCTGGCTGCTCACCGGGCAGAAGGTGTGGACGTCGGCGGCGCACAAGGCGCGGTGGGGCGTGTGCCTGGCGCGCACCGATCCGGACGCCCCGAAGCACAAGGGCATCACCTACTTCCTGGTGGACATGAAATCGCCGGGCATCGAGATCCGCCCGCTGCGCGAGATCACCGGTGACTCACTGTTCAACGAGGTCTTCCTGGACAACGTGTTCGTCCCCGACGAGATGGTGGTCGGCGCGGTGAACGACGGCTGGCGGCTGGCCCGCACCACGCTGGCCAACGAGCGGATTGCGATGGCCACCGGCACCGCACTGGGCAACCCGATGGAGGAGTTGCTCAAGGTGCTGGCGGAGCTGGATCTCGATGCCGCGCAGCAGGATCGGCTCGGCCGGTTGATCGTCATCGCCCAAACCGGCGCGCTGCTGGACCAGCGGATCGCCCAGCTCGCCGTGGGCGGGCAGGACCCGGGGGCGCAGTCCAGCGTCCGCAAACTCATCGGGGTGCGCTACCGGCAGGCGCTGGCGGAGTTCATGATGGACGTCGCCGAGGGCGGCGGCCTGGTCCGCAACCACGCGGTGTATGACTTCCTGAACACCCGCTGCCTCACCATCGCCGGCGGCACCGAGCAGATCCTGCTCACCGTGGCCGCCGAGCGACTCCTCGGCTTACCGCGCTGACTCCAGGTCACCCGCCTGAACCGAAGCGGTAACGCAGGCCCCGGCCCAGGCGACGAACCGGGGTGATCCGGAAGAGCGCTTGCATCAGCCACCAATACCACGGCGAGTAGTACCGGCGGATGTCTTCGGCGTCGGCGAACCACCACTCGCAGTCGAACACCAGCCCCGGCACCGCCCGTTCCAGCTCGCGCGGATCGCCTATGCTCCAATCCAATTGCGCGCCGGAGGCTTTGACCGGAGGGTAGCGCTGCAGGAGCCAAACTCCGGCCCGGCTATAGCCGTCCAGCAGCATCTCCCCGGTTCCGAAATGCCCCACGATGCGGCGCAGCATCGCGACGCCGTCGGCGCGCCGTAGGTACGGCGTCAGCCCCTCGGCGACCACCAGAACCTCACGGTCCCCGGCGATCCCGCCGAGCAGCTGCGGGTCGGTGACCGAGGCGCCGACAACGTGCAGTCCAGCGCGCGGTTCAAACAGCTTGCGGCGCAACGCGATAACATCGGCCAGGTCGATGTCGTACCAGTCGACCGTGGCCGGCGGGTTGACGCGGTAGGCCCGCGTGTCGAACCCGCAGCCCAAATGCAATACGACACAGGCGGGGTGATCGTCGAGGAATCGCACTACCCGCCGGTCGTAGGCCTTGGAGCGCACCGCGGAGGACTGCTGATCGCGACGGCGCATGCGCAGGGTGCCGAAGTCGTAGTCGAGGCGCCGCACGGCCCGGTCGGCTTCATCGTCGCCGAGGATGGAATCGGGCCGGCGGCTTTCCAGCGCCTTGCCGTAGAGGGTGACCAGCGCGGTCTGCTGTGTCCCCGCGAGTGTTACGCGCTCACCCATGATGTTCGCGGGGCATCCGGCGAGGTCGCCACCACGGTCGTGGATCGCACAATTTCACAGCCATGCACGCAATCTCGGCGAGCGGCGGCTCTAGGAAAACGTGGTCTGGGCGCAGGTGCTGGGCGAGGTGATGTTGACCCCGGGGTAGACCACCTGGATGTGGGTGCAGACGATGACGTTGTTGTCGGTCTTGGGCTGACCGGTCTGCCAATCGGTGGAGTCGATGCGGCCGGTCGTCTGGTACTTGTCCGGCGGGCCCTCACCGAAGTAGACGGTGGTGATCTCGTCGGACCCCATCGACTTCATCACCCGCTCGTACTGGCCGGTGGCGTGCGCGTCCAGGTAGGCCAGCCGGTTCGACGACCGGATCTCGGTGGTTTGGCGGGCCCACAGCTCGTGCGGGAAGCCGGTCACCCCGTCGGGTGTCAGCATGTCCGCGCCGGCGGTGAAGTCGCAGTGGCCGTCGGACTTGAAGCAATTCAGGATGGTGCGCGTCTCGAGCTGGTTGGGTCCGTCCAGCGGAAACAACGTGGTCGCGGTGTTGCTGGCCGCGCCGGCGACCGGGCCGGGCAGGAACGTCAGCGCCGATCCGACCACCGCAAACCCGGTTATCAGCCGCTTCATGCTGTTCCCCTCTCGGTTCGCCAACCCTAGCCGTGAACCTAACCCCGCCACTACTCGTCGTAGGTGACTTCTACCGAATCAGATTCCGGGTGAGATTGACAGGCCAGAATCAGGCCGTCGTCGAGGTCCTGCTGCTCGAGCACGTCATTGACCTCCATGCTGACGTTGCCGCTGCGCAAGGTGCACGCACACGCACCGCAATGGCCCTCGCGGCAGGAGAACGGCGCATCCAAACCTTTCGCGAGCAACACGTCGAGCAGCTTGGCGTTGCGCGGCCACGACACGGTGTGGGTTTCACCGTCCAGCTGCACCACCGCGGTGGCCGGCGGCTGGTCGCCCGGGGCGGTGTCGTCGATCTTCACCGCCGCGAACGGGTCGGAGTCCAACGACTTGAACACCTCGATATGCACTTGCGGCGCGGGCACTTTCAGTGATTCCAGCGCTTCGCGGGCGGCATCCATGAACGGGCCGGGCCCGCAGATGTACACGGGGCGATCGGTATAGGGGGCGGCGAGCTTCGCCAGCGCGGTGACGCTCGGCATGCCCTGCAGCGATTCCAGCCAGTGCACCACCGTGAGCCGGTCGGGATATTTGGCCGACAGCTCGCGCAGCGCGTCGGCGAAGATCACCGACTTCTCATCGCGATTGGCGTAGAGCAGCGTCACCTGGCCGCTGCCCTCGGCGAGGGCCGATTTGCAGATCGACATGATCGGGGTGATCCCGCTGCCCGCGGCCATCAACAGGAAGTCGTCGTCGAGCGTCTTCGGCACGAAATTGCCCGACGGCGCCAGCACGTGGATCCGCATGCCCACCCGCGCGTGCTCGCACAGCCAGTTCGACGCGTATCCGTCGGCGGTCCGTTTGATCGTGACGGTCAGCGCGTCGTCGGTGAACGGCGAACTGCACAGCGAGTAGCAGCGGGCCACCGATCCGGTGCGCTCGCTGGGAACGCGCAACGTCAAGAACTGGCCCGGTGCGTAGCGCAGCCGCTCGGGCGGGATGTCGGGATCGCCCGGCTCGTCGGGCACCGCGAACACCAGCGACCGCGCGTCGTCCGTTTCGGCGACGACCTCGGCGATCTGCAGTTCAAGGACGTGGTCACCGAGCGGCTCGTCGAGATTGGCCTCGGCCAAGACCCATCCTCCCTCTCGTTACAACTAGAACATGTTACAGAAAAGCGGATTCGTATCGCTACCAGCCGCAGGAATACCCTGCTCGACACAAATCGGAACGTGTTCTAGTCTCTGGTGTAAGTCCGCTGAGTAAGTTTGGCCCAGGAGGCAAACCTAGTGACGTCCATTCAACAACGCGACGCGCAGTCGGTTTTGGCTGGCATCGATGATCTGCTGCCGCGGATTCGGGAGCGCGCTCAGGCGACGGAGGATTTGCGGCGCCTGCCCGAAGAGACCGTTCAGGAACTGCAGGACATCGGCTTCTTCACCCTGCTGCAGCCCGAGCAGTGGGGCGGCCTGCAATGCGATCCGGCCCTGTTCTACGAGGCGGTGCGACGGCTCGCCAGCGCCTGCGGGTCCACCGGCTGGGTGAGCTCGATCATCGGCGTGCACAACTGGCATCTGGCCCTGTTCGACCAGCAGGCCCAGGAGGAAGTCTGGGGCGACGACCCGAACGTGCGGGTCTCGTCGTCTTACGCGCCGATGGGCGCCGGCGTGGTGACCGACGGTGGCTATCTGGTGAACGGTTCCTGGAACTGGTCGTCCGGATGTGACCACGCGACGTGGGCCTTCCTCGGCGGTCCGGTGATCAAGGACGGCCGACCGGTCGACTTCGGCAGCTTCCTGATCCCGCGCAGCGAGTACCGCATCGACGACGTGTGGCATGTCGTGGGCCTGCGCGGCACCGGCAGCAACACGGTGGTGGTCAAGGACGTGTTCGTGCCGCGGCACCGGTTCCTCTCTTACAAGGCGATGAACGACGGCACCGCTGGCGGGTACCAGACCAACACCGCCCCGGTTTACAAAATGCCTTGGGGCACAATGCACCCCACCACCATCTCCGCGCCGATCGTCGGCATGGCCTACGGCGCGTACGACGCGCACGTGGAGCACCAGGGCAAGCGGGTGCGCGCGGCGTTCGCCGGGGAGAAGGCCAAGGACGACCCGTTCGCCAAGGTGCGCATCGCCGAGGCGGCCAGCGACATCGACGCGGCCTGGCGCCAGCTGAGCGGCAACGTCGCCGACGAGTACGCATTGCTGTCCGCCGGTAAGGAGATCCCGTTCGAGCTGCGCGCCCGCGCCCGGCGCGACCAGGTGCGCGCGACCGGGCGTGCGATCGCCTCCATCGACCGGCTGTTCGAGGCTTCCGGCGCCACCGCCCTGGGCAACGACCAACCGGTCCAACGGTTCTGGCGTGACGCGCACGCGGGACGGGTGCACGCGGCCAACGACCCCGAGCGGGCGTACCAGATCTTCGGAAACAACGAGTTCGGGTTGCCGCCGGGCGACACGATGGTCTAGCCGTGACGGCCACAACGGGGGAGTTGACGTTCGAGTCGACCTCGCGCTTCGCCGAAGTCGATGTCGACGGCCCGCTGAAGCTGCATTATCACGAGGCCGGGGTCGGCAACGACCAGACCGTGGTGCTGCTGCACGGCGGGGGTCCCGGCGCTGCCAGCTGGACGAACTTCTCGCGCAACATTCCGGTGCTGGCGCAGCGATTTCACGTGCTGGCCGTCGATCAGCCCGGCTACGGGCTGTCCGACAAGCGCGCCGAACACGGGCAGTTCAACCACTATGCCGCGCGGGCGCTCAAGGGGCTCTTCGACCAAATCGGCCTGGGACGTGTTCCGCTGGTGGGCAATTCGCTGGGCGGGGGCACCGCGGTCCGGTTCGCCCTCGACTATCCCGACCGGGCCGGGCGGTTGGTGTTGATGGGGCCCGGCGGGCTGAGCATCAACCTGTTCGCCCCCGACCCGACCGAGGGCGTCAAACGACTGGGCAAGTTCTCGGTCGAACCCACCCGGGAGAACCTCGAGGCGTTCCTGCGGGTCATGGTCTACGACCAGAAGCTGATCACGCCTGAGCTGATCGACGAGCGGTTCGCGCTGGCCAGCACGCCGGAATCGCTGACCGCCACCCGTGCGATGGGAATGTCGTTCGCGGGGGCCGATTTCGAGCTCGGCATGATGTGGCGCGAGGTGCACCGGCTGCGCCAGCCCGTGCTGTTGATCTGGGGCCGCGAGGACCGGGTCAACCCGCTCGACGGTGCGCTCGTCGCGCTGAAGACCATTCCGCGTGCGCAGCTCCACGTTTTCGGGCAATGTGGGCACTGGGCGCAGGTGGAGAAGTTCGACGAGTTCAACAAGTTGACCGTCGATTTCCTGGGAGGTGCGTGATGAGCATCCGTTCGCTGGGTTATCTGCGCATCGAGGCCACCGACATGGCGGCCTGGCGCGACTACGGCCTGAAGGTGCTCGGCATGGTCGAGGGCAAAGGCAACACCGAGGGGGCGCTCTACCTGCGCATGGACGACTTCCCGGCCCGGCTGGTGATCGTGCCCGGCGAGCGCGACCACCTCATGGAGGCGGGCTGGGAATGTGCCAATGCGGAAGGGCTGCAAGAGATCCGGAACCGGCTCGATGTCGAGGGCGTGCCCTACAAGGAGGCCACCGCCGCCGAGCTGGCGGATCGCCGCGTCGTCGAGATGATCCGGTTCGCCGACCCGTCCGGCAACTGCCTGGAGGTCTTCCACGGGGTCGCGCTGGAGCACCGCCGCGTGGTCAGCCCGTACGGGCACAAGTTCGTCACCGGCGAGCAGGGCTTGGGCCACGTGGTGTTGTCCACGCGCGATGACGACGAGGCCCTGCACTTCTACCGGGACGTGCTCGGCTTCAAGCTGCGCGACTCCATGCGGATGCCGCCCCAGTTGGTCGGTCGGCCGGCCGACGGCGCGCCCGCCTGGCTGCGGTTCTTCGGCTGCAACCCGCGCCACCACAGCCTGGCCTTCCTGCCGCTGCCGACGCCGAGCGGCATCGTGCACCTGATGATGGAGGTCGAGAACTCCGACGACGTCGGGCTCTGCCTGGACCGTGCGTTGCGCCGGAAGGTGCCCATGTCGGCCACGCTTGGTCGGCACGTCAACGACCTGATGCTGTCCTTCTACATGAAGACACCCGGTGGGTTCGACATCGAATTCGGCTGCGAGGGAAGGCAAGTCGAGGATAACGACTGGGTCGCCCGGGAAAGCACGGCCGTCAGCCTGTGGGGCCACGACTTCACGGTCGGCGCCCGCGGATAATCATGTCTGCGCCGATCGATCCGCGGGCCTTCCGGCAGGTGCTGGGGCAGTTCTGCACCGGCATCACCATCATCACCACGGTGCATGACGAGGTCCCGGTCGGCTTCGCCTGCCAGTCTTTCGCCGCGCTGTCGCTTGACCCGCCGCTGGTGTTGTTCTGCCCGACCAAGGTGTCGCGATCCTGGCAGGCCATCGAGGCCAGCGGCCGGTTCTGCGTCAACGTGCTGACCGAGAAGCAGAAGCACGTTTCCGCGCGCTTCGGCTCGAAGGAGCCCGACAAGTTCGCCGGGATCGACTGGCACGCCTCGGAACTCGGCTCGCCGGTCATCGACGGGTCGCTGGCCTACATCGACTGCACGGTGGCATCCGTGCACGACGGTGGCGACCATTTCGTCGTGTTCGGCGCGGTTCAGTCGTTGTCGGAGGCACCCAAGATCAAGCCGCGGCCGCTGCTGTTCTATCGCGGGGAGTACACCGGGATAGAACCGGACAAAACGACACCGGCGCAGTGGCGCGACGACCTCGAGGCGTTTCTCACCGCCACCACCCAGGACACCTGGCTCTAGGGCGTCCCCCGGTAGGTCTCGTGCCCGACGGCCTCGGCGTCGGTCGTCGGCTCGTGCGACTCCGGGGACCGCACCGCGTTGGGATCGTCGTGCTCACCCGCTGGCTTCGCGGCGGCCTCCGGGTGCAGTTCATCGGCCCGTTTGAACTGCTCCTGCAGTTGTTCGCGCGACGCCGCGACCTCGCTCTGATGGTTGGCCGCTCGCTCCTGCAGCCGGGCGGCTTCGGCCGCCTTGGCCTCCGCCTCGGCCTGCGCGGCGCGGGCCTTGGCGGCCGTTTCCTGAGCGAGGGCTTCGCGCCGCTCGACCTTTGCCGTCTCCAGCTTGGCCTGTTCGCGGATCTCTTCGGCCTGCCGCTGCCGCCGGCGGTGCCGCATTCTGCTCAGTGCGACGAGGGCAACAAGAATCACCAAGACCGCCGCGGCGGCGACCACGATCCAGATAGCGCTGCTATTCATCATTGGCTCCCATCAGGTCGGGTTTGCGCCTGGCGCGAGACGCCGGCTCGTAGTGGAATCCCCGTATCTGGCGCAAGTAAAACAATGGGCAGGGATCGGCGTCTCTGGCTGGTGACCTTGGCCTCTACCCGGCCGCCGTGGACGCCGAAATCATGAGACCGCGGGAGCGGAGACCGTCACTACATGAAGTCCAGCGCCTCCACGGTCGCGATCGGGCCCTCGTGGGTCGGCCGGTTCGCGCCGCCGATGCAGTAGACGGTGTTCCCGACCGTCGCCACCACCTCGGCGTGGCGCGCGGTCGGCATCGGCGGCAGGGTGCTCCACTTCGCGTCGGCGATGTCGTACATCTCGACGACGTTCAGCACCATCGTCGGTTCCTCACCGCCGACGACCACGATGCGGCCGTCGATGTAGGTCGCGCCGTAGCTCCCGCGCGGGGTCGGCATGCCCACCAGCTTGGTCCAGTTGCCCGATTGCGGATCGAACCGCTCGTTCGCCGCGGAGTTCTTGTCGGCGGAAAGGAACCTACCGCCGATCGCGTACACGTAGGTGCCGTCCGACACCGCGGCCAGATGTTCGCGCGGCGTCGGCATGTCGGCGGCGTCGTTCCACGAATTGCCGTCGAAGACCTCGGTCTGGGGGACGACCTGTTTGGCGTTCTGGCCACCCACCGCGACGAGCTTGTCACCCACCACCGCCGCCGCCGGCGCCGCACGCGCGTGCGTCAGATGCGGCAGCTCAACCCAATTGCCGCCGCGCAGCGCGAACACCTTGTCGGATGCGTTGGCCAGCTGATCGCTGGCACCGCCCAGCACCACCACCTCGCCGCGGTAGGCCGCCGCCGCCGCGTGATGCAGCGGGATGGGCAGGGGTGGCCCGGTTTGCCAGGCGCCGGTCTGCGGGTCGTAGCTCTCAACGGTCTGCAGCGCGACGCCGTTGCGCAGGCCGCCCACGATCCAGATCTTGTCGTTGACCACGGCCCATGCCGTCATCAGCCGGGGAGTCGGCGCGTCCGGCAGCGACCGCCACTGCGACGCCGGCTGGATCCGGCGGGCCGGCAGCTTCAGCGCCTCGGCCGACGACGTCAGCTGGCCGTCGCCGACGGCGGTCGACCCGCCGATCGCGTACACGGACTTCTCCACCGCGTCGACGGCCATCCCGTGCCGCGCGGTGGTCATGTCGGGCAGCGCGGACCAGGCCTTCGTCATCAGGTCGAAGGCGGAGACGCTCTTGAGAAGTTGGCCGGCCGACACGCCGCCCACCGCGACCAGGCGCCCGTCGACGATCGCCACGCCGAGGTCGCTGCGCGGCTGGCTCAGGGCGGGCAACGGCGTCCACGTCTTCGCGGCCGGGTCGTACGCCTCGACCGTCGCCAGGTCGGTGGAGCCGCTGGCGCCGCCCACGGTGTACAGCAGCTTCCCGTCCGAGGCCGCGGCCAGCATCTGACGCGGCGTCGGGATGGGCGCGCCGAGGGTCCAGGTGTTGCCATCGAACACCTCGGTCGTGTTCAGCAGCGCGCCGCTTGCGTCGACTCCCCCGGTGACGACCAGCCGGTCGCCGACCACGGCCGCGGCCGCGGCCGCCCGGGGCTGCAACAGGTGCGGAAGCTCGACCCAGCGGCTGTTGATGACGCGCCAAACCTGGTCGCTCGCAACGTTTTTACCGCCCTCGGACTTCCAGCCGCCGAGCACCACCGGGTTGCCCTGCCAGGTGACCGCCATCGCGTGCGAAACGGGGACGGGCAGGTCGTCGCCGACCTTCCAGCTGTCGATGACGGGGTCGTAGCCCTCCTGCAGTCCGGTCAGGCCGCCGTCGCTGCGGATGCCGCCGAAGATCCAGATGGTTCCGTCGGCCTGCGTGGTGGCCGCCGCGTCCCGCGAAATGCGCGCGTTGGTGATCGGTTTCCATTGCATGGGCGGCTGCGCGGTCGGCTGGCCGGACGCCCCTTTAGACCCGGCCTTGTTGTCCGGCGAAAGCGCGAGAAAGACGCCGCCGATGACCAACAGCACGACCGCGGCGACCGCTCCGGCCACCAGCGCGATGCGGTTCCGCTTCTTCCCCGGCTCCGCGAACCATGCGGCGGCCCGGTCCCTGGGGCCGCGCGGCGGGCCCTGGGCGCCGCCGTTTCGGCCCGACGGCGGGGCGGCGTTGGGTTGCCGCACCTTCGGTTGCGTCGCCGGCGCCTGCCCGCCACGCAGCAAGCTCGCCAGCTCAGCGGGCGCCGACTGCGGAAGGGCCGCCGTTTCCAGCGCATGTTCGAGCCCGAGCGGGGCGCTGATCGCGGAGGTCGGGTCGTCGTGCCCTCTCGGCCCACGCGTCGGTGCGGGCATGCTCGACGTGTTGGGGAGGGGCGGGTGCGCCACCTCGCTGTGGCCGCCGGGCGGGACCGGCTCGGCATACGGGGCATCCGCCGCCACGGCCGAGGGGCGTCCGGTGATCGCCATCGCGTCGGGTTTCAGCCCGTTGCGGCGCTGGGCGCCCTGTAGCTCGCGGCCGAACTCCTCGGCCGAGGCGGGCCGCTCGGCGGGGTCGATCGACATCGCCCTCTCGATCGCCGAGCACACCGCGTCCGGGATGCCGTCGGGCCGCATGTCCGGGATCCCGGTGGTGCTGATGCGCAGATACTGCGCGATCAGGTCCTCGCCCTTCTTGCGCTCGTGCGCGGCGTTGCCCGCGATGAGCGCATACAGCGTGGCGCCAAGCGAATACATGTCGGACGCGATCGTCGCCGGGTTGCCCGTCATGACCTCCGGCGCGGTGAAATCGATCGTCCCGGAGAAGAACCCGGTCGCGGTCTCATACCCACCTTCGATGTGGGCGATGCCGAAATCGCTTAGTTGCGGCTCGCCGTAGTCATTGAGGAGGATGTTGGCCGGCTTGATATCGCGGTGCAGGGTCCCGGTCCGGTGCGCGGTTTCCAGTGCGCCGCAGAGCTTTACGCCGATGTGCAACGCCTCGGGCCAGGCGACCGGCCCTTCCCGGCGCAGCCGGACCGCCAGCGAGTCCGCCGAGTGATAGGGCATCACGATGTAGGGCTTGCCGCTCGGGGTCACGCCGACCCGCAGGATGTTGACGATGTTCGGATGGCCGGATAGCCCGCCCATCGCGTAGCCCTCGCGCAGGAACCGTTCTCTGCTGTCTTCGTCGATGTGGGACGGCAGCACCTTCACCGCAACGCTTCGCCCGAGCGCGGTCTCATAGCAGCAGTAGATGACGCCCGCTCCGCCGCGGGCCACCTGGCGCGCGTCCTCGAACCCCGCGGCCGCCAGCTCCGCGGCGATGCCGCTCGGTACCGGTGCGACATTGTCGGAATGGGGCTCTTCAGGCATTTGCTGGCGCTCAACCCTCCGCGAAATAGTGACAGGCGAGCTCAAGGTTAAGCGCTCAGAACCTCGCCGGTGTCTCTTTCGGCAACCTTCGTTCACCCGGTCGCGGGCCAGGGCCGGAGGAGTTAGCCGACGACGCGCGTCGGTAGCGCTCAGGCGTCGATGGTCGGCGGGCCCTGATGGGGGCGTTGCAGCTCGGCGAATTCCGGAATGCCGGCCATGGTGAGCACTGCCTCCAGCAAGCGAATACCGTCCTGCGTGTTCGGTGTTCGGGTCAGGACGGGGCCGGAGAACGCGTGGCCGTCGATCGCGATGATCGGGCTGCCGGCCTCGTCGCCCAAGGCGTCTTGGCTGGCTTGGTGCGCCCGCTTGACCGTTTCGTCGAAGCCGCTGTCGTCGACGGCTTCGGCGAGCCTCTCCTCGAGGCCGTTCTCGGAGAGGGCTTCCCGGATTCCTGCTGCGGTGAGGTCCTCCTGCCGCACATGGATCCGGCGGCCGATCGAGTCGTAGAGGCCCGCGAACGCGTCCGGTCCTCGCTCGGCGACGGCCGCCGCGAACAGGCGGCCCAGCCGTGTCGACCGCTCCATCATGCGTTGCTGTTTGGCGTCGGTGTCCTGGCCCTCGTTCAGCACCGCCAGGCTCATCTGCCGCAGGGCGACCGGGGTGTGCGTCGATTGCGCGGCGTCACGCAGCCAGCGCGCTGTCACCCAAGAGAACGGACAGACGGGATCGAGATAGAGGTCGACGTCGGCCACGGGTTCCTCCTTCGGACCAAGGCTTGGGGCTAGGGACGGCATACCCGCTACCGGCCGTCGCACGCCTGCCGATGGCGTTGGCAGCAGAATGGCCGTATGACGCTGAAGCTGGGCGAGTATTTCGATCGCATCGGTTATGGCGGCGCCGCGGCGCCCAACCTCGACGTGTTGCAGGCCTTGGTGAGCGCGCACACCAAAGCGATTCCATTCGAAAACCTCGATCCGCTGCTGGGTGTGGCTGTCGACGACCTGAGCCCGGGCGCCCTCGCCGGCAAGCTGGTTCGGCGGGGCCGGGGTGGCTACTGCTACGAGCAGAACGGCCTGATGGGCTACGTGCTGACCGAGCTGGGCTTCCGCGTGCGGCGCCTGGCCGGCCGGGTGGTGTGGATGCGGCCGCTCGACGCGCCGTCACCGCCGCAGACACACACCGTGTTGGCGGTGACGTTCCCCGGCTCCCACGCTTCGTACCTCGTCGACGTGGGTTTCGGAGGCCAGACACCCACCTCGCCACTGCGCATCGAGACCGGCAGCGTGCAGCAGACGACGCACGAGCCCTACCGGCTGGAGGACCGCGGCGATGGCCTGGTCTTGCAGGCCCAGGTCCGCGGCGAGTGGCAACCGCTCTACGAGTTCAGCACCCGGACCGCGCCGGACGTCGACCTGCAAGTGGGCAGCTGGTTCGTCTCGACGCATCCCTCGTCGCACTTCGTCACCGGTCTGACGGCCGCGCGCGTGACCGACGACGCCCGACTGAACCTGGCCGGTAGGAACCTGGCCATCCATCGCGCCGACGCCAGCGAGAAGATCCGCCTGGACGACGCGGCGGCGGTGGTCGACACCCTCAGCGGGCGGTTCGGCATCAACGTGTCCGACGTCGGCGACCGCGGTGCCCTCGAGGCTCGACTGGACAAGATCCTGGACGCCTAAAGCCAGGGGCCGATCCGTCGCAGCGCCTCTTCGATGTCGCCGGTCGGCCCGGCGAACGACAACCGGACGAATGAGTTGCCGTGCGTGGTGTCGAAATCGATCCCCGGCGCGATGGCAACCCCGGTGTCGTCCAACAGTTTCGAGCAGAATGCGATCGAGTCGTTGGTGCGGTCCGACACGTCGGCGTAGACGTAGAACGCGCCGTCGGTGGGCGCGAGGCGGTCGATGCCGATCTGGCGCAGCCCATCGAGCAGCAGCGTGCGGTTGGTCGCGTAGTGGTGCAGGTTGCCGTCGGCTTCGGCGATCGCCTCGGGGGTGAAGGCCGCCACCCCGGCGAGTTGCGACAGCACCGGCGGGCAGATGGTGAAGTTGCCGGTCAGGCGGTCCACCGCTCGCAGCAGCGCCGGTGGCACCAGCATCCAGCCCAGCCGCCAACCCGTCATCGCCCAATATTTCGAAAAGCTGTTGACCACCACGGCATCTCGTGATGTCTGCCAGGCGCAACTGGTCTGCGGCGCGCCCTCATAGACCAGGCCGTGATAAACCTCGTCACTGATCAGTCGCACCCCGGACTTCTCGCACCACGACGCGATGGCGGCCAACTCGGACGGCGCTATCACGGTTCCGGTGGGATTGGCGGGGCTGGCGACGATCACGCCCTGGGGCGGCGGGTCGAGTTCGGCGAGCATCTGCACGGTGGGCTGGAAGCGGGTCTGCGGTCCGCAGGGGATTTCGACCACCTCGCATCCCAACGCGGACAGGATGTTTCGGTAGCACGGGTAGCCAGGACTGGCCAGCGCCACCCGGTCACCGGCGTCGAAGCACGCCAGAAACGCGAGCAGGAATCCGCCGGAAGAACCGGTGGTGACCACCACGTCGTCGGGTTCCACCCGAAGCCCGTGCTGGCGTTGGTAATCCGCCGCTATCGCCGCGCGCAGCTCGGGGGTTCCCAGCGTCACGGTGTAACCGAGCTCGTTGAGGTGCAGGGCGGCGGCCGCGGCCGCGCGCACCGGCTCCGGCGCTCCCACGCTTGGCTGGCCGGCCGACAGGTTCACCAGGTCGCCGTGGCTGCGCTGGCGCTCGGCCGCGGCCAGCCACGCGTCCATCACATAGAAGGGCGGGATGGCGGCGCGCAGCGCGACGTGGTCGTTCACGACGTCTCGAGCACCTCGGCTTCCAGTCGTGCGAGCAGTTCTTGCGGTGTGCTGAGCAGATGCGCGCTGCCGTGGGCGCGTTTGAAATACAGGTGCATGTCGTGTTCCCAGGTGATCGCGATCCCGCCGTGCAGCTGGATGCCTTCGGCGGCGGCGGTGCACAGCGCCTCGGTCGCGGCGAGGCGCGCGGTGGCCGCGTTGGTCGGGGTGGGCTCGTTGCAAGCGTCCGCAACGACGGCCTTTGCCGCGGTTATCGCGACGTACAAATCGGCCATCCGGTGTTTGAGGGCCTGGAAACTGCCGATCGGACGGCCGAATTGCACTCTGTTCTTGGCGTATTCGACGGTGAGCTCCAGGCAGCGTTCGGCGGCGCCGATCTGCTCGGCGGCCAGCAGGATGGCCGCGCTGTGGGTGATGCCGAGGTCGGTTCCGATCGGTTCGGTCGCCTCGGCCTCGAGCCGCGCGAGCCGCCGAGTCGGGTCCATGGGGGTCACGGGCTGCGTGTCGAATCGGGTCCACCGGCTCAACTGGCCGTCGTCGAGGGCGACTACGACGTCGGCGATATCGCCGTTGACCACATAGTCGGCGTCGAGCACCAGCGCGCCGATCGAGGTGCCCTCGGCGAGACGGCCCAGCGTCTCGGCGTCGGGCTCGGGCGCGGCCAACAGGGCCAGCTCCGCCAGCGTCGTGCCCAGCAGTGGCGAAGGCACGAGCGCCCGGCCGAGCTCCTGCAAAACCGTTGCGGCATCGGCTAGTTCGCCGCCCGCTCCACCCAACTCCTCGGGGATGACCAGCGCGGCGGCGCCCACCTGCTCACAGAGCAGCTGCCACAGCGACTCGTCGTAGCCGCGGTCGGACTCCATCGCCGCGCGCACCGCCGCCGGGTTCGCGTGCTTGGCCACCAGGGTCGCGACGGTCTCCCGCAGCATCTCCCGTTCTTCTGTCATCGTCATAGCGCCTCCAGCACTCGCCGCCGATGCGCCTCGGGCGTACCCCAGGCCGAACGCAATGCTTGCACCCGCAGCAACCAAAGCGACAGGTCGTGTTCCTGGGTGAACCCGATCGCGCCGTGGGTCTGCAGCGCCGACCGCGCGGCCAGCAGGCCCGCCTCGGACGCCGCCGCCTTGGCGGCGCTGACGTCGCGGGGCTCGAGTGATAAGGCCGCGCCATACAGCAGCGGGCGGGCCAGCTCGATCGCGATGTGCACGTCGGCGAGCTTGTGCTTGATCGCCTGATAGGAACCGATCACCCGGCCGAATTGCGACCGCTGCTTGGCGTAGTCGACGGTGTCGCGCAGCAGCGCCTCGGCGGCGCCGACCAACTGTGCGGCGGTGGCCAGCGCCCCGAACTCGTAGGCGCGCCCAAGGTCCGCCTGCCACGCCCGGCCGGTTGGGGTCACGTCGTAGAGGGGCCGGCTCGGATCGACCGACTCGTGCCGGTCACCCGGCGTCGCTTCGGCGACGCCCTCGTCGGTTGCCACGAGCACCAGCCCGGCCGTGCCGGCGTCCACCGCGCGGGGGGTGTGCGGCGGCAGCGCGACGGTGGCGACCAGCTCACCGGAGGCCAGGGCGGCGCAGCGCTCGGCCTGATCGTCAGAGGCGAGCAAAACCGGTGCCACGGCGATGGATTCGGCCACCGGCCCGGGCACACACCACCGTCCCAGGCGTTCGAGCGCGACCACCAGGTCGACCGGATGGGCCTCGATGCCGTCGAACTTCTCGGGGACCGCCAGCGCGGTGACACCCAGGTCGGCCAGCTGGCCCCACACCTTGCGGCCGGGCGCGGTATCGCCCGCCGACCACGCGCGGATCACACCGGGCAGGTCGGCCGCGCCCAGGGCGGCGTCGATGCTGGCCGCGAAGTCGCGCTGCTGTTCGTCTAGCGCAAATTTCACTTCTTGCCCCCGGACTTCTCGCGGGGCAGGCCCAGCAGCCGCTCCGAGATGATGTTGCGCTGAATCTCGTTGGTGCCGGCGTAGATCGGGCCGCCCAGCGCGAACAGCAGGCCATCGGTCCAATTGCCGGCGAGCTCGCCGTCGGCGGCGAGGACGTCGAGTGCGGTCTGGTGCAGCTCCACGTCGAGGTCCGACCAGAACACCTTGGTCACCGACGATTCGGCGCCCAGCTCACCGCCTTCGGTCAGCCTGGTCACCGTGCCGAAGGTTTGCAGCCGGTAGGCCTGGGCCTTGATCCAGCCATCGGCGACGCGGTCGGCGAAGGCCGGGGGAGAGCCGCTGTCCTTCCAGAGCTGCACCAGCCGCTCGGCGGTCGCCAGGAAACGGGCCGGGCTGCGCAGGGACATGCCGCGTTCGTTGCTCGAGGTGCTCATGGCCGCCCGCCAGCCCTCGTTCGGGGTGCCGATGACGTCGTGGTCGGGGACGAACACGTCGTCGAGGAAGATCTCGCCGAAGCCGGTGTCGCCGCCCAGCTGGACGATGGGGCGTACGGTGACGCCCTTGGCCTTCAGGTCGAACATGAAGTACGTCAGGCCGTTGTGCCGCTCGGCCGCCGGGTCCGACCGAAACAGCCCGAAGCCCATTTCCGCGAACGGCGCGCGGGAACTCCAGATCTTCTGCCCGTTCAGCAGCCAACCGCCGTCGGTTTGGGTCGCGGTGGAGCGCAGCGAGGCCAGGTCGCTGCCGGATTCCGGCTCCGACCACGCCTGAGCCCAGATCTGTTCGCCGCTGGCCATTTTCGGCAGGATGCGGTCCAGCTGCTCTTCGGTGCCGTGTGCGAACAGCGTCGGCGCCAGCATGGAGGTGCCGTTGGCGCTGGCGCGTCCCGGGGCGCCGGCGCGAAAGTACTCCTCTTCGAACACCACCCAGTGCAGCAGCGGCGCGTCGCGACCCCCGTATTTCTTGGGCCAGGTGATCACCGACAGCCCGGCGTCGAACAGCACGCGGTCCCACTGCCGGTGCTGGGCGAAGCCTTCGGCGTTGTCGTAGGACTTCGTCGGGATGGAATCGGCGTTGGCCGACAAGAAGTCCCGCACCTCGGCCGCAAACGCCAGGGTCTCTTCGTCTAGTTCCAGATCCACTTCACGTCCACTCTCGCAGTTGTGGTTTGACCACCTTGCCGCCAGGATTGCGCGGCAACGCCTCGACGAACCGCACCGACCGCGGCGCCTTGAAATTCGCCAAATGTTCACGGGCGTAAGCGATCACGGACTGCTCGTCGAGGACGACGCCGGGCCGGGTCACCACGAACGCCCGTCCGACCTCGCCGAGACGCTCGTCGGGAACCCCGATCACCGCGGCGTCGGCGACGCCCTCCATCCGGGCCAGCACCTGCTCGACCTCAGCGGGGTAGACATTGAATCCGCCGCAGATGTACATGTCCTTGAGCCGGTCGGTGATGCGCAGGTTGCCGGCCGGGTCGACGGCACCGATGTCACCGGTGTGCAGCCAGCCGTCGGCGTCGATGGCGGCCGCGGTGGCGGCCGGGTCGTCGAGGTAACCCAGCATGACGTTCGGCCCGCGCAGCAGCACCTCACCGGCTTCGCCGGGACTTGTTGCGTCGATGCGCAATTCGAAGTCGGCGAACGGGCGCCCGCACGTCGTGGCGACGGTGATCGCGTCATCGTCCGCGCGGCACATGGTGCCCATGCCGTTCGCCTCGGTCAGCCCGTAAGCGGTCAGCACGATGTCGATGTCAAGCTCGGATTGCATGCGCTCGACCAAGACGACTGGGACGGTGGCCGCTCCGGTCACCGCGAACCGCAGCGAGCTCAGGTCGTAGTCCTTGCGCTGCGGATGGTCCAGCAGGGTCTGGTAAATCGTGGGCGGCCCGGGCAGCACGGTGATGCGGTGCTGCCCGATCGCCCGCAGCGCATGGGGCGGGTCGAAGGTCAGGTGCGGGATCAGCGTCGCCCCGGTCTGCAGGCAGGCCAGGATGCCGGCCTTGTACCCGAAGTTGTGGAAGAACGGGTTGATGCACAGGTAGCGGTCGTCGCTGGTGATCTTGCCGTTGGCGGCCCACGACGCCGAGGCGGACAGCGATTGCCGGTGCGCGCAGAGCACCCCTTTGCTGCGTCCCGTGGTGCCCGAGGTGAACAGGATGTCGCTGACGTCGTCGGGCGTGACGGCGGCGGCGCGGGCCGCGACCGCGCTGACGTCGGAGCCGCGGGAGATGAAGTCGTCCCACGTCCCGTCATCAGCCTCGATCGGAATCCGCACGATATGCCGCAGCGCGGGGAGGGCTTCAGGGCCCAAGCGGTCCAGGTCGGCGACGCGATCGTGCCCGAGGAATCGGCCCATCCCGAACAACACGGGCGCACCGGTGCGGGCCAGAATGTCGGCGGCCTCCTCGGCCGTATAGCGGGTGTTCAGGGGCACCATGGCAGCGCCGGCGTGGTGGATCGCCAGGCAGGCCACCACCCAGTGCCAGGTATTAGGCGACCAGATCGCCACGCGGTCCCCCGCTTGCACGCCGAGGCTGATCAGCGCGGCCGCCGCCCGGTGCACCTCGTCGCGCAGCGCGGCCGCCGTGAACGACCGCTCGTCGGTGATCAACGCGTCGTGACCGGGGAGTTGCTGCGCCAATCGATCGAGCGCCGCCGGTACGGTGCGCGGATCGCTCCCCATGAATGCTCCTCTAACAAAGCAAGTGCTTGGTAGGTTAGCCTACAGGGCATGCAGGACGTCGAGGAGTTCCGGGCGGAGGTCCGCCAGTGGCTCGCCGACAATCTGGTCGGCGAATTCGCAGCTCTCAAGGGCCTTGGCGGACCGGGGCGCGAGCACGAGGCGTTCGAAGAGCGCCGGGCGTGGAATCAGCATCTGGCCAACGCCGGCCTGACCTGCCTGGGCTGGCCGGTGGAACACGGCGGCCGTGGGCTCTCGACCGCGCACCGGGTGGCGTTCTACGAGGAGTACGCCAAAGCCGACGCGCCGGACAAGGTGAACCATTTTGGCGAGGAACTGCTGGGGCCGACACTGATCGCCTTCGGGACACCCGAGCAGCAGCAGCGCTTCCTGCCGAAGATCCTCGACGTCACCGAGCTGTGGTGTCAGGGCTATTCCGAGCCCGGCGCCGGCAGCGACCTGGCCAACGTCTCTACCACCGCCGAGCTGGACGGTGACCACTGGGTGATCAACGGCCAGAAGGTGTGGACCTCGTTGGCGCACTGGGCGCAGTGGTGCTTCGTGGTCGCTCGCACGGAGAAGGGTTCCAAGCGGCACGCCGGGCTGTCGTATCTGTTGGTGCCGCTGGACCAGCCGGGTGTGCAGGTCCGCCCGATCATCCAGCTGACCGGCGACTCGGAATTCAACGAGGTCTTCTTCGACGACGCCCGCACCGACGCCAATCTCGTGGTCGGCCAGCCCGGCGACGGCTGGCGGGTCGCCATGGGCACGCTGACCTTCGAACGCGGCGTGTCGACCCTCGGGCAGCAGATCCGCTACGCCCGTGAGCTTTCCAACCTGGCCGGCCTTGCGCAGCGCAACGGCGCCGCCGATGACCCGTTCATCCGGGAGCGGCTGACGCGGGCGTGGACCGGTCTGCGGGCCATGCGTTCGTATGCGCTGGCCACCATGGACGTTGAGCAGCCCGGCCAGGACAACGTGTCAAAGTTGTTGTGGGCCAACTGGCATCGCGATCTGGGCGAGCTGGCGATGGACGTGATCGGCAAGCCGGGGCTGACCTTGTCGGACGGCGAATTCGACGAGTGGCAGCGGCTTTTCCTGTTCACCCGCGCCGACACCATCTACGGCGGCTCCAACGAGATCCAGCGCAACATCATCGCCGAGCGGGTGCTCGGCCTGCCCCGGGAGGTAAAGGGATGAGCCTGTCCGAAGCTCCGAAAGAGGTTGCCGGGCACGGGCTTCTGCAAGGCAAGGTGGTCGTCGTAACCGCGGCCGCCGGCACCGGGATCGGCTCGGCGACGGCGCGACGGGCGCTGGTCGAGGGCGCCGACGTGGTGGTGTCGGACCACCACGAACGACGGCTGGGGGAGACCGCCGCCGAACTGTCGGGGCTGGGGCTGGGCCGGGTCGAGAGCGTGCTGTGCGACGTGACGTCCAGCGCGCAGGTGGACGCGCTGATCGCGTCGACCACCGCCCGGATGGGCCGGCTGGACGTTTTGGTTAACAACGCCGGGCTGGGCGGTCAGACACCGGTGGTCGACATGACCGACGACGAGTGGGACCGCGTCCTGAACGTGACGCTGTCGTCGGTGTTCCGCGCCACCCGGGCGGCGCTGGGCTACTTCCGCGACGCGGACCACGGCGGGGTGATCGTCAACAACGCAAGCGTTCTGGGCTGGCGGGCGCAGCACTCGCAGTCGCACTACGCGGCCGCCAAAGCGGGGGTTATGGCGTTAACCCGTTGCAGTGCAATAGAAGCCGTCGACTACGGGGTCCGCATCAACGCGGTGTCGCCGAGCATCGCGCGGCACAAGTTCCTGGACAAGACGACCTCGTCCGACCTGCTCGACCGGCTGTCGGCCGGTGAAGCTTTCGGGCGGGCGGCCGAGCCGTGGGAGGTGGCGGCCACCATCGCATTCCTGGCCAGCGACTATTCCAGCTACCTGACCGGCGAGGTCATCTCGGTGTCCAGCCAGCATCCGTAAGCGCCGGCTAGCCAAGCAAGCGCTTGGTTGATACTCTGATCGAGTGGACCGAGTGGCCGGTCAGGCAAACAGCCGCCGCGACGAGTTGTTGGAACTCGCCGCGACCATGTTCGCCGAGCGCGGATTGCGCGCCACCACCGTGCGCGACATCGCGGACAGTGCCGGCATCCTGTCCGGCAGCCTCTATCACCACTTCTCCTCCAAGGAGGAGATGGTCGATGAGCTGCTGCGCAGTTTCCTGGACTGGTTGTTCGCCCGCTACCGCGAGATCGTGGACAGCGAGGCCAACCCGCTGGAGCGGCTCAAGGGGCTGTTCATGGCGTCGTTCGAGGCGATCGAGCATCGGCACGCGCAGGTCGTCATCTATCAGGACGAAGCCCAACGGCTGTTGTCGCAGCCCCGGTTCTCCTATATCGAGGACATGAACCGCCAGCAGCGCAAGATGTGGGTCGAGGTGATCAACCAGGGCATCGATGAGGGCTATTTCCAGCCCGACCTCAACGTCGACCTCGTCTACCGTTTCATTCGTGACACCACGTGGGTGTCGGTGCGCTGGTATCAACCCGGCGGACCCCTCACCGCACAACAGGTGGGTCAGCAATACCTCGCCATCGTTCTCGGTGGGATTACCAAAGAAGGAGTCTGACAAATGGCAGAGGCGTATGTCATCGACGCTGTGCGTACCGCGGTCGGCAAGCGCAATGGATCGCTGGCCGGGGTGCATCCCGTAGACCTCGGCGCCCTTGGTTGGCGTGGGCTGCTCGACCGGGTCGACGTCGACCCCGCCGCCGTCGACGACGTGATCGCCGGCTGCGTCGACGCCATCGGCGGGCAGGCGGGCAACATCGCCCGGCTCTCGTGGCTGGCCGCGGGCTACCCCGAGGAGGTTCCCGGCGTCACCGTGGACCGGCAGTGCGGCTCCAGCCAGCAGGCGATTTCCTTTGGCGCACAGGCCATCATGGCCGGCACCGCCGACCTCATCGTGGCCGGCGGTGTGCAGAACATGAGCCAGATCCCGATCTCGTCGGCCATGACCGTGGGCGAGCAGTTCGGGTTCACCTCGCCGACCAATGAGTCCAAGCAGTGGCTGCACCGCTACGGCGACCAGGAGATCTCTCAGTTCCGCGGCTCGGAGCTGATCGCCGAGAAGTGGAACCTGTCGCGCGAAGAGATGGAGCGCTACGCACTGACCAGCCATGAGCGCGCGTTCGCCGCGATCCGCGGCGGTCACTTCGACAACGAAATCATCACCGTCGAAACGGAATCGGGGCCTTTCCGGGTCGACGAGGGTCCGCGCGAGTCGTCGCTGGAGAAGATGGCCGGCCTCAAGACGCTCGTCGAGGGCGGCCGGCTGACGGCGGCGATGGCCAGCCAGATCTCCGACGGCGCCAGCGCGGTGCTGCTGGCTTCCGAGCAGGCGGTCAAGGATCACAAGCTCAAGCCGCGGGCCCGCATTCACCACATCAGTGCCCGCGCGGCCGACCCGGTGTTCATGCTGACCGGGCCCATCCCGGCCACGCGCCACGCGCTGGAGAAGGCCGGGCTGTCGATCGACGACATCGACACCGTCGAGATCAACGAAGCGTTCGCACCGGTGGTGATGGCCTGGCTCAAGGAGATCAAGGCCGACCCGGAGAAGGTCAACCCGAATGGCGGCGCGATCGCCCTGGGCCACCCACTGGGCGCGACCGGCGCCAAGCTGTTCACCACCATGCTCAACGAACTCGAGCGCATCGGCGGCCGCTACGGCTTGCAGACGATGTGTGAGGGCGGTGGCACCGCGAACGTCACCATCATCGAGCGGCTGTAGGGCCCGCGGGGGCCGCTTTACCGCGAGCCGGGCGGGTGATCAGTGCCGGGCCGGATCGAACTCGAGTACCTGGGTGAGCCGAATGTTGTTTCCGGACGGGTCGCGGAAGGAAGTGTCGATACCGTACGCCTGCGGCGTTGGAGGATCATTGAATTCGACTCCGCGAGCGGATAATTCGTCGTAGGCGGCTTGGCAGTCGTCGGTCTCCAGGAACAAGGTGCCACCAGCTCCCTTGGCCACCAGCTCTGCCAGTTGCGCGCTGGCCGCGGCGTCGAGCATCGGCAGCCCTGGAACGGGCATGAGAACCAGCCCGACGTCGTCCTGCCCGACGGGACCGACGCACAGCCACCGGAAGTTCCACGCTTCCATCGTCACGTCCGACCGGACCGCCCAGCCCAGGGTCTTGGTGTAGAACGCCAGCGCCGCGTCTTGGTCATGCACCCAGAACTGTGCGTTTGCGATCTTGATCATCGGTTCTCCTCACTCCGGTGGTCTCGCTTCGACGCTACGGACTTCGCGGGTCCGTCGTCTTCTCGAAACGTGCGGTTTTGTGGACGCCCGTAGGCCTGCGCGACACAGCGCGGAATTCGTACGTGACGCTCGGCGGGTGGGAAGGTGGCCCGATAGCCCTGTGGCGTCACGCCGAACATGCGGCGAAAACTCGTGGTGAACGAGCCGACGCTTTCCCAACCCACCGCGACGCAAACGGCGGCCACCGTCCAGTCGGTCGTGCGCAGCAATGCGGCGGCTCGTTCGAGCCGCCGCGTCAGCACATACTGGTGCGGCGACTCGCCGAACGTCTCCTTGAAGCGCCGGCTGAAGTGAGCGGGGGAAAGGCCTGCCGCCGCTGCCAGGTCGGCGACGGACAGCGACTCGTGGTAATGCGCGTCGACGAAGTCTTTGGCCCTAAGCAGGTGCCGGGCTACCGGTGCGGATGCCACCCCCATAGTCTGCCCGCGATCACCGGGCGGCCAGCACCAGCGCGATCCCGCCGAGTGCCAGCAGCCAGCTCGTGAAGCTGCCCACCAGAAAATACTCGGTCACCTCGTCGATGCCGACGTCGCCGTTGCGGTTCTTCTGGGCGCTCAACTCGGGAAATCGGATGATGCCCTTGGCGGCGACGACGGCGCTGGCCGCCGCCACCTGGCCGCCGACGCCGAGGCTCAGGATCAGCAGCCGCTCCATTGGCCCCAGCAGCCGCCCGCCCTTGAGGCTGTCCGATGGCTGCGGCTCGCCCGCCGGGCGCACCGCCCCCACCGAGCCGAGCACAAGGCGCACCAACTGATTTCCGGTGGCGAACTGCATCAGCACCACACCGACGATCATCAGCAGCCGGGTCGGCGTGACGTGGCTCAGCGGCAGCTGTACCCATGCCGACCACCGCCCGACGACGCCGCTCACCCGGGTCGACCATCCGGACAACACGATCAGCAGCACCAGCGCGGCGGCGAATACCGCCAACGGGGCCGCTTGCCCGCGACCGCTACGTTCGCTGCGCAAACATAACCATTCCCAGACGACCGCCGTGGTGGCCGCGACCACGAGCAGCGGTATATCGCCGCCATGCCACAGCGCGCCCAGCGCCGCGCAAGCCAGCACGACGACCGGCCCGACCGCCAGCGGGGGCCACGCCGCGCGGACCGCTCGCCGGCACAGGTCGGCGACTCCGACCGCGAGCAGCAATACCGCAACGGCACTCACGGCAGGCTCCGAAGGTATTGAGAGGCAACGACAATCAGGTCCAAACCGTCCCGCGCGGCCCGCTGGGAGACCGCGGACGGGCTGATGCCCTCGGCCACGGCGAGCTCCTTCTTGGTTCGGCCGGTCATCAAGCCCCTCACAATCCGCAACGATCTTTCATCGAGCGATCCAAGCAGATGGTCCCGACAAATCAGGGCCGCGTTGACGGCGGCGGCGTCGGCGCGCGTGTCGTCAGCTGCCCTGAATGCGGTGCGCACCAGCGTGAAGCCGGGCTGTCGCTGAGTTTCCGCCGTCTGCTGGATGGCCTCGCGCGCGGTCCACCAGCCCGGCCCGTCCTGGATGCCGGCGCCGGCATCGAGGACGGTGACCATGCCCCAGCCGATGCCGAACCGGACGTCGGTCTCCGGCGCCAGCAGTAGGCGGATCGTCAATGCCGCGTCGATGGCCGCGCCGACGGTGGGGTAACTGCCCTGGAACTCGTCACCGACGGTGAAGGCGGGCGGGTCGATCGCGCCGGCGGCGGCCTGGCGCAGGACGGCGGCCACCCGTCGATGCAGGCCCGGCCGGTCGGCGGCAAGCCGGGATCCGACTACGTCGCCGATGACCGTCGCGCGTAGTGAAGGATTTTCCTTCACTTGGACCATATGAAGATCATAGCTTAAATTCCGCAGAAATTAGGCCATAGCTTAATCAGCAGGCCTGTCCTTGACACGGAGGAACTCCGCTATGCCGACGCGTTCGAAGGTGCGTCGCCGGGAAGTCGACAGCATGGGCAGGGCGTCGGCCGCGTCGATGATCTCGGGCCTGACCACCTCGTGCTTCTCGCCATGGGACGTGATGGTCGCTCGCCCTGCCGCACGAATGTTTTGCAACCAGTCGACGTCGGTGCCGTAGGGCAGCGGTACGACGAAGCCGTCGGGGGTTCGCTCGGCGACGACCGGTGTGGTGTAGACCTTGCCCGAGCGTCGTCCGGTGTGCTCGATCGCTGCCGCATACCAGTTCTTGCGGCCGGCCAGTCGCACCATCAGCGGATTGAGCAGGTATTTGTTGGAAGTACGAACCGCGTTCAATAGTGGAGTCGGCCAGGATTCGGGTGTCAGCTTCATCATCCATCCAGGGTGACGCCGCCCAACGAGCCGGTGCCAGGGTCTTTGGTCGCCGGCTTACCGTTCTTCGACGAGCGCCGACGCCGACCGCAGATGGGTGATCGCGTCGCGCACGATCGAGTCGATGAGCTCGGCGCACGACGGCAGGTCCTCGAGGATGCCGGCCACCTGGCCCGAGGCGAGCACTCCAGCCTCGGTATTGCCTTCGACCAGTCCGGCCTTCAACAGCATCGGGGTGTTGGCCGCCATCACCACCTGCGACCACGTCATCTCCTTGCCGTGGCGCATCGCCATGCCGTCGCGGATCATCGACCGCCAGGTCATCTGCGACATGTGCTTGAACTTGGCCGCATTGCGCACCGCCGCGGTGAGACCCCTTACCGGCGAACCGCTTTCCAGCCGCTCGACCAGGCCGGTGCGCAACACCCGGTGCGGCATGCCATCGACGCGTGTGGTGACCACCGTGCCGTCGAGCGCAGCGTCCAAATAGCGGCGCTTGACGGCTTCGGGCACGGTCGAGTCGGAGGTCAGCAGGAAACGGGTACCCATCGCCACGCCGGCGGCGCCGTAGCTCAACGCGGCCGCCAGACCGCGCCCGTCGAAGAACCCGCCAGCCGCGATCACCGGGATTCCGGTGCCCTGCACTGCATCCAGCACCGACGGCAGCAGGAGCGTGGTGGCGACGGGTCCGGTGTGTCCGCCGCCCTCGCCGCCCTGCACGATCATCGCGTCGGCGCCCCAGGCCGCGACCTTGCGTGCGTGTTTGGCGGCGCCGATCGACGGAATCACCACTGCGCCCGCGTCTTTGAGTCGGGCGATCAGCTCCTGCTTGGGCGCCAGCGCGAACGACGCCACCTTCACGCCCTCGCGGATCATCAGATCGACGCGGTCGCCGGCGTCGGCGGCGTCGGCGCGGATGTTCACGCCGAACGGTTTGTCGGTGGCGGCCTTGACCTTTCCGATGGCGGTCGCGAGCTCGTCCAGCGTCATGGTGGCCGAAGCCAAAATGCCCAGCCCCCCGGCGTTGGCGGTGGCGGCCACCAATCGGGCGCCGGCCACCCAGCCCATCCCGGTTTGCACCACCGGGTGCTCGACACCGACCAGCTCGGTCAGCGGCGTGCGCAACTTCATCAACGTATCTCTCTGTCGCGCAGGGACTTCGGGTCGATCACCTCGCGGATCAGGTGGAGCTCTTCGTCCGTCGGCAGCCTGGTCTCACCGGCCTCGTCGACGCCATGCAGGTCGAACGACGTGGCCTCGCGAACGTCATCGGGTGAAACCCCGGGATGCAGCGTCAGCGCGCGCATCGTGTGGTCCGGGCCGCCGAAGTCGAACACGCCGAGGTTGGACACGACCCGGTACGTGTTGGCGAAGCGGAAGGCCGGATTGTCCGCGTCCACCTTGTCCCAGCCGATGCCGCAGACAACGTCGACGGCCTCGCAGAACACCCGCTTCGAGTGGTTGCCCACCCAATAGCTGGTCGCGTGGTTGATCGCGTTGCCGGGTGCGCCCCGTAGGCCAAACATCTGCCTGGTCGGGTGTTGCAACGGGCCGAACGCCGAAATGTTCTGATTGCCAAAGCGGTCGACCTGATTCGCGCCCATCACTACGTGCCGTCGCCCCCAGGCCAGCGTCTCGAACACCCGGCCGAACGGCATCCAGCCCTCAATCCTCTTTGGGTCCCCGGCTTGCCCCAGGGCGGGGGTGTCCGCCAGCAGCTGCGCCTCGCCGTCGGTCAGCAAGATGTCGGGCGAAAAGGTCAACCGCGCCAGCCGCGCACCGACCGACGCCATGTTGGTCATAGGGCTGACCATGATTTCGCCGGCATCCCTGAATAATTCGGCGCAGGCGACTGCGCACACTTCGGCGCGGGTGCTGCTCACTTTTCAGGCCTCCTCTGCGAATGCGCGAACCGCCGCCTGGTAGTCGTCCTCGCTGCCCGACAGGTAGGTCTGGACGAACTTCCGCCAGCCCTCTTCGGTGGAGGCCGCCTCGGCGTAGTGCCGCTGAAACTTCTCGTCCCGGCCGTAATCCGGTGCCGCGGTGGTGAAGTGGGCGCCGCCGGGCGCCTCCACTACGGCGTCGACCATCATCCGGTTCACCAGCAGGGTCTGCGGGGGAACAGCCTTGACCAACTCCTCCGTGGAGACCACGCGCTCCACCGACAGGAAGCGCTTTTCGGCGGACATCAGAAACAGGTCGTCGAAGTAGGGATCGATCCCGGTGTAGGCCGCATTGCCTTGGCAGTCACCGAGATTCAGGTGCACAAAGGCCGCGTCCAGGCGTAGCGCCGGCATGGCGATCAGCGTCTCGTAGCCGCCCCCGGGTGCGGGGTAGGGGCTGGTCACGGTCTGCAGTTCGCCCTCCCAGAAGTCGGGGACCGAGCTGCCCAACCCGGCCCGAATCGGCAGGAACGGCAGGCGTTGCGCGGCGGCTTGCAGGCCACAACGCAGCATCCCCTCGTCCATTTCCCGGGCCTCGATGGCGCCGCTGGTGCGGGCCTTGGCGAACCACGGGTCGTAGAAGGGCGGGGAGTCCAGCGAGACGAAGCCGTAGTAGGCGCGCTTGACCTTGCCGGCCGAGCACAGCAAGCCGAGGTCGGGTCCGCCGTAGGTGACCACCGTGAGGTCGGTGACGTCGGTGCGCAGCATGGCCCGCACGAAGGCCATCGGTTTGCGCCGCGAGCCCCAGCCGCCGATGCCGATGGTCATGCCGCTGCGCAACTGCGCGACGGATTCATCCAGGCTGGTCCTTTTGTCGCTCATTCCTTCTTGCCCTTCGCCGTACCGGCGAACGCGTCGCGGTGCTCGTCGGCGACGCCGGCCAGATTGAGCTCGAACGTAAACCCTTGCTCCATGCGGTAACTCGAGTTGACCCGCTGCACATCGATGAGGTTGAGCGCCTCCTTGGCCGCGCGGATGACGCGGGTGTCCTTGGCGGCAATGTCTCGGGCCACCTTCAAAGCGGCCTCGTCCAGCTGGTCGCGCGGCACCACCTCGTGCACCGAACCGAAGTGGTGCAAGGTGGCGGCGTCGACGGTGGCGGCGGTGAAGAACAGCCGCCGCATCAGGTGCTGCGGCACCAGCCGGGAGAGGTGGGTGGCCGCGCCCAGGGCGCCGCGCTCCACCTCGGGCAGCCCGAACGTGGCGTCGTCGGAGGCCACGATGACGTCGGAGTTGCCGACCAGGCCGATGCCGCCGCCGACGCAAAACCCGTTCACCGCGGCAACGACCGGCACCGCGCACTCATAGACGGCGCGGAAGGCGGCGAAGCAACCGCGGTTGGCGTCGATCAGCGCGGCGAATCCCTCGGTGCGCTGCATCTCCTTGATGTCGACCCCGGCGTTGAAGCCACGGCCCTCGGCCCGCAGGATGACGACGTGAGTCTCGGGGTCCTGACCGGCGGCCGTGATGACGTCGGCCAGTTCGAACCAGCCGCGCGACGGGATGGCGTTGACCGGGGGAAAGTCGACGGTGACCGCGACGATGCCCGGTTCGGTGGTTTTGGATGTGATGGGCACGGTGCCACTTCCTTGTGGGGTAACTACCTAAGCAAGCACTTGCTTGGTACGCTAGCACAGTGACTCGCGCCGAAGCACCCGACGCCATCAACTTGGGGCTGGCCGGGCGGGTGGTTCTGGTCACCGGCGGGGTCCGGGGGGTGGGCGCCGGTATCAGTTCTGTCTTCGCCGCGCAGGGCGCGACTGTCATCACCTGCGCACGGCGTCCCGTCGAGGGCCTGCCCTATGAATTTCATTCGTGTGACATCCGCGACGACGACGCCGTCAAGGCGCTGATCGACTCCATCGTCGACGAACACGGCCGGCTCGACGTCGTGGTCAACAATGCGGGCGGTTCGCCGTACGTGCTGACCGCGGAGTCCAGCGCAAAGTTCAACCGAAAGATCATCGAGCTCAACCTCATTGGCTCGCTGTCGGTTTCGCAACACGCCAACGCTCAGATGCAAAACCAGGACCGCGGCGGGTCGATCATCAACATCTGCAGCCTGAGTGGTCGACGGCCGTCGCCCGGCACCGGCGCGTACGGTGCGGCCAAGGCGGGCTTGGAAAGCCTCACGCAGACACTGGCGGTGGAGTGGGGGCCGAAGGTCCGGGTGAATGCCTGCGTGGTCGGCATGGTGGAGACCGAGCAGTCCGAGCTTTTCTATGGTGACACCGAGTCCATCGCCGCGATCTCAAAGAACGTGCCACTGGGCCGGCTGGCCAAGCCTGAGGACATCGGTTGGGCCACAGCGTTTCTGGCGTCGGACACCGCGTCCTACATCAGCGGCGCCTCGCTGGAGGTGCACGGCGGCGGTGAGCCGCCGCACTATCTGGCCACAACGAACGCCAGCGCGATCAAGTAGAGGAGACACGAACAATGGGAGTGGTTGACGGCCGCGTTGTCATCGTCACCGGAGCCGGCGGCGGCATCGGTCGCGCGCATGCGCTGGCCTTCGCGGCCGAAGGCGCCCGCGTGGTGGTCAACGACATCGGCGTGGGCCTCGACGGTTCACCGGCCGGCGGCGGCAGCGCCGCACAGGGCGTGGTCGACGAAATCACCGCGGCCGGTGGGGAAGCCGTCGCTAACGGATCCAACATCGCCGACTGGAACGAAGCCGCGGGCCTGATCCAGACCGCCGTCGACACCTTCGGTGGGCTGGACGTTCTGGTGAACAACGCCGGCATCGTGCGTGACCGGATGATGGCCAACACCAGCGAGGAAGAGTTCGACGCCGTCATCGCCGTCCATCTCAAAGGTCACTTCGCCACGATGCGGCACGCGGCCTCGTACTGGCGCGGGCTGTCCAAAGAGGGCAAAACCGTCAACGCGCGGATCGTCAACACCAGTTCGGGTGCCGGCCTGCAGGGCAGCGTCGGACAGGGTAACTACAGCGCCGCCAAGGCCGGCATCGCGGCACTTACGCTGGTTGGCGCCGCCGAAATGGGCCGCTACGGCGTCACCGTCAACGCCATCGCACCGTCGGCCCGCACCCGCATGACCGAGACCGTCTTCGCCGAGATGATGGCAACGCAGGACCAGGATTTCGACGCGATGGCACCGGAGAACATCTCACCGCTGGTGGTGTGGCTGGGCAGCACCGAATCCCGCGACGTCACGGGGAAGGTGTTCGAGGTCGAGGGCGGCAAGATCCGGATCGCCGAGGGTTGGGCGCACGGACCGCAAATCGACAAGGGCGCGAAGTGGGACCCCGAGGAACTGGGACCCGTCGTCGCCGATCTGCTCGCCAAGGCGCGCCCGGCGGTCCCTGTCTACGGCGCCTAACTCAGCTATTGGGCAACCGGGTCCGGAGCGCTCCAGGCGACCGAAGACGATCCCCAGTGGGTCAGTTCGGTTGCTTCTTCATTCGCATACAGATGACGCGGCGGCGTGGCGAACGTCGCGTAGGGGCGACAACGGATCACCACTCTGCCTTCGCGCTCGGCCATTTCCTTGACGAAGGGCCGTGCTTCGGCGCCTGGCTGCTGTCCGGACATGCGCCAGCCCACGGCCATCATGACGTCGACGATCAAGTCGTTGTCACGTTCGATCACCGCGTCGGCGTAGACCTGCAAGAACGAGAACGGCCAGCGCTCGTCCAGCACACACATGCTGACTTTCGGGTCCCGCGCCACGGCATTCGTCTTCGCACGTCCGGCCATGGTGGACACCAGCAATTGGTCGTCATCGGCCGGGACGTAATAGACGACCGACATGGCCGGCCCGTCCCGGCGGCGGCGGTAGCCGAACACACACGTTCGGTGTGTGCGGACGAATTCGCGGCGCTCCGAGGGGAGCATGTCGCGCTCGGCCGGTGGGAGGAAAGGCTCGGCGGCCGGCGGTAGGAGTCTCATTGGATTCCTCTCAGATCCGTTTGTACGTCGGCAATCCCGAATGAGATCGCTAAGCGGCAATCAGCTTGAGTGGCAGGGATTGGTGCCGGCGAATGATGTTGTTGATAGCCCATTTCGGTGGGCCGGTGACCTCGATGCGGTCGACGCGGTCGACGAGCGCGCACAGCATGGCGGCCGTCTCCAAGCGCGCCAGACCTTGGCCGGCGCAGGCGTGTGCACCCTGGCCGAAGCCGATCTGACGGCTGGCGTCGCGGCGAATGTCGAAGACGTCGGGTTGCTCCCACTCGTTTTCGTCTCGGTTGGCCGAGGCGTACATCACGAGCACCCGAGCGCCGAATGGCATTGTCGTGCCGAGGAGTTCAGTCGGTCGAGCTACCCAACGCGCGAATGCGCGCAAAGGTGGCTCGTACCGGACGACTTCATTGATCGCGTTCGTCATGAGGGCCGGCTCCGTTTTGAGGAGCCGCCATTGCTCGGGATGGTTGGCGAACAAATACAACGCGTTGGAGATGGCACTCATGGTGGTGTCTATCGACGGCGCGAGGTAGTCGACCATCAGCGGCGGGCATTCGCGGTGCGACAGCTTGCCTTCGTCGGCGGCAATCAGCAGCTCGTGTGCCATGCTGCCGTCCAGAACAGCGCGCTGGCGAACCACGCGACGCGCGAAGCTCAGCATTTGCAACGCTCGAGGCGTCGATTTGATCGCTTGCCAGTTCAGCGGACCGAGGACGTCGAAAGTGGCCCCACCCCATTCGATGAGGCGACCGCGATGGTTGCGCGGCCACCCGATGAGGTCGGGCACTACCGCGAGCGGCAGGGCGGCCGCGAGATCGCTGACGCCATCGACCTCACCCTTAGCGAGCGCGGCATCCACGACCGCGGCGGCGGTTGCGTCCACGCTCTCGCTGATCCCTCGCAACACGCGCGGTAACAGCCGGTGCGCCACCAGTTTTCGTCGCTGATCGTGTTCATCCCCGTCGCTGTTGAGCGTCGTGCCGCGGGATAAGCGATTGGTGATCGGGTTGAGTGAAACGCCCCTGCCGGAGAGAAATGTCTTGTCATCACGCAACGCTGCCTTGCACTCGGCGTAGCGAGGAAGCGCGTACGCCTTCTGCTTGCCCAGCCAGACCACCGGGCCGAGGTCGCGCAGCCGCTGGTAGTGCGGATAAGGATCGATGATGGCGTCGGTGGAGTAGATGTCGGGGTGGTATACCCGGACACCCGCCGGGGTGCGACGCATCGAATCTCCTCACAGCGCGTTGCCCGTCGGGGTGCGGCAACGGCACTTTCTGACGAAATCGTCACACACGGCGAGATCCTCAGTCAAGTCTTGGCTGAGGAAATCGTCAATACCTTAGGGGTCGCAGATGACGATCGGGATGACCCGATCCGTCCAGGACCGGTAGTCGTCGAACGACGGGTACATGGCGTCCAGTTTCGGCCAGTACTCCGCGCGCTCGGCCTCGGTGGCATCGCGGGCCTGCAGTTGCAGCACCTCGTCCTTGATCTGCACGGAGACTTTGGGATTGGCCTTGAGGTTGAGGTACCACAGCGGGTGCCTGTCGCTGCCGCCCTTTGACGCGACGAGTACTACCCGGTTCCCTTCGCGCAGGTAGAGCAGCGGGCTCACCCGGGGTTCACCCGTTTTGCGGCCGGTCGTGGTGAGCAGTGCGACTGGAGCGTTCTGGAAGGTGCCGCCGAATCTTCCGTTGCTGCGCCGGTAGATCCACGTGTTGCCTTTGGCCATGTACTTGATGATCAAGCCAACCCAAGGCGAATTCAGTGAGCTTGGTTTCGGTTTCGGCATCGCATTCCTAGCGCTGGATGAACGGATGAAAGCGGACGCTGATGTGCTGGATTTCGGCTCTGCCGCTCGGGGTTTCGGCGGGAATCACGAACGTCTCGTCGACCCGTGCGGCCAGCCGCCGAGCGCCGAACGCCGCCTTGGTCAGCACGGCGTAGACCGCGTGCACCCGGTCGCCGTCGATCTTGTACTCGGGCGGCGTCGTTTCCTTGAGCAATCGGTACTGAGCCCCGCGATTGAGGCTGCGGCGCAAGTGGTTTCCGGAGAATCCGTTCTTGACACCCTGCTCGATGCGGGTGCAGCCGGCGGCGAACGGAACGGAGTCGCCGTTATGGCTGACGAGCGCGTCGATGTAGGACTGCGCCGCGGCGATGCGGCTGGATTCCGAGACGATCAAGACGGGCTAGATGCGCTCGATAATGGTGCCGGTCGACAGGGCACCGCCCGCGCACATGGTGATCAGCGCGGTGCTCTGGTCGGTGCGCTCCAGCTCGTGCAGCGCGGTGGTGATCAGCCGGCTGCCGGTGCTGCCCACCGGGTGGCCCAGCGCGATGGCACCGCCGTTGACGTTCACCTTGTCCATGTCCGGATTGTGCACCCGGGCCCAGGACAGCACGACCGACGCGAATGCCTCGTTGATTTCGGTGATGTCGATGTCGCCCATCTTCATGCCGGCCTTCTCCAGCACCTTGGCCGTCGACTGCACCGGGCCGTCCAGGTGGTAGTAGGGCTCGGCGCCGACCAGCGCCTGGCTGATGATGCGGGCCCGCGGCCGCAATCCGAGCGCCTTGGCCTTGTCCTCGTCCATCCACAGCACGGCCGCGGCCCCGTCGGAAATCTGCGACGAGGTTCCCGCCGTGTGGATCCCACCCTCGATGACCGGCTTGAGCGAGCTCAGACCCGAGAGGGTGGTGTCGCGCAGGCCCTGGTCGCGGGAGATGGTGACGCGCTCAGACGTCGGTTGCTTGTTCTCGTCGAGCGCCGGCGCCTCGATCGGGGAGATCTCGCGGTCGAAGCGGCCCTCCTCCCACGCCTGCTTGGCCTTGGCCTGCGACTGGTAGCCGAATTTGTCGATGTCTTCTCGGGTGATGCCACGCCGCTTGGCAATCCGCTCGGCCGCGGTGAACTGGTCGGGCAGGTCGATGTCCCACGACGCGGGCCGCAGGATGCTGCGGTCGGGACCGGCGTTGGCGCCCAGCCCGACGCGGCTCATCGCCTCGATGCCGCAGGCGATGCCGATGTCGATGGCACCAGCCGCGATCAGACCCGCGACCAGGCCGTTGGCCTGCTGCCCGCTGCCGCACTGGCAGTCCACGGTCATGGCGCCAACGTGGTCCGGCAGCCCGGCGACGAGCCAGCTGACCCGGCTGATGTTGTTCGACTGCTCGCCGAACTGCGTCACGCAGCCGCCGATGACCTGTTCGACGTCGCCGGCGTCGATGCCGGCCTTTTCAACCAGTGCCTTCTGCACCCCACCAAGCAGCTCGGTGGCGTGCAGGCCCGACAGCCATCCGTTGCGTTTGCCGATGGGGCTGCGGGTGGCTTCGACGATTACCGGGTTACCCATTCCGTCAGGCTAGAACACGTTTCATTAGTCTGACAAGCGAGGATGGTGACCTGCCTTTTATCTGCGCAGGAGCCGTGTTTTACTGGCACTAGAACACGTTGCAATTGAGGAGCGCACACATCATGGCACCCCCCAACATTCCCGCCGACTTCGACTTTCTCGACCCTGACGTCAACCTCGCAGGGTTGCCCGTTGAGGAACTCGCCTGGCTGCGCAAGGCGGAGCCGATCCACTGGGTCGACATTCCGGGCGGCTCGGGTGGCTTCGAGGACCACGGATACTGGCTCGTCACCAAGCACGCCGACGTCAAGGAGGTGTCGAAGCGCAGCGACATCTTCTCGAGCTGGATGAACGGCGCTATCCCGACGTGGCCGCCGGAGATGAAGCGCGAGCAGGTCGAGCTGCAGCGCAGCGTCATGCTCAACATGGACGCACCCCACCACACCCGGCTGCGCAAGATCATCTCCCGCGGCTTCACTCCGCGGGCCATCGGACGGCTGGAAGCCGAGCTGGCCCAGCGCGCCCAGAACATCGCCAAGACCGCGGCGACCGAGGGTAGCGGCGACTTCGTCGAGCAGGTCTCGTGCGAGCTGCCGCTGCAAGCCATCGCGGGCCTACTCGGCGTTCCGCAGGAGGATCGCGACAAGCTCTTCCGCTGGTCCAACGAGATGACCGGTGGCACCGACCCCGAGTACGCCCACGTCGATCCCGCGCAGTCGTCCATGGAGCTGATCACGTACGCGATGGCCATGGCCGAGGAGCGGGGCAAGAACCCCACCGACGACATCGTCACCACGCTCATCCAGGCCGACATCGACGGCGAGAAGCTCTCCGACGACGAGTTCGGCTTCTTCGTGGTCATGCTCGCGGTGGCGGGCAACGAGACCACCCGGAACTCGATCACCCACGGCATGATCGCCATGGCGAACAACCTCGATCAATGGGAGCTCTTCAAGAAGGAGCGCCCATCGACCACCGCCGACGAGATCATCCGGTGGGCCACTCCGGTATCGGCCTTCCAGCGCACCGCCAACGAGGACACCGAGTTGGCCGGCGTGCAGATCAAGAAGGGTCAGCGGGTGGTGATGTCTTACCGGTCGGCCAATTTCGATGAAGAGGTCTTTGACGACCCGCACACCTTCAACATCCTGCGCGACCCGAATCCCCATGTCGGCTTCGGCGGCACCGGCGCCCACTACTGCATCGGCGCGAACTTGGCCCGCATGACCATCAACCTGATCTTCAACGCGGTCGCCGATCACATGCCGGACCTCAAGCCGATCGGTGAGCCCGAGCGACTGCGGTCGGGTTGGCTCAACGGGATCAAGCACTGGCAGGTCGACTACACCGGCTCCACACGGTGACGTCCTGATGGACTTCAATCTCACTGCGACGCAACAGGCCGTCGCCGATGTGGTGACGTCCGTTCTGGACCGGGATCTCAGCTGGGACGCGCTGGTCAGCGGAGGTGTGCCCGCACTGCCGGTTCCCGAGCGTCTGGGCGGCGACGGTGTCGGCTTGCCCGAGGTCGCCACGGTGCTGACCGAGGTGGGTCGCCACGGCGCTATCACGCCGGCGCTGGTCACGCTCGGTTTCGGCGTGGTGCCGCTGCTCGACCTGGCGTCCGATGAACAGCAGGACCGGTTCCTGGCCGGGGTCCCGAAGGGCGGCCTTCTGACGGCCGCGCTCAACGAGCCGGGCACCGCGCTGCCCGACCGGCCGTCAACCACGTTCGCCAACGGGCGGCTGTCGGGCACCAAGGTCGGCGTTGGCTATGCCGGACAAGCGGATTGGATGATCGTCACCGCGGACAGCGCGGTCGTCGTCGTATCGCCGACGGCCGACGGTGTGCAGCTTATCCAGACCCCGACATCCAGCGACGCCGATGAGTACACGGTGACGTTCGCTGACGTCGCGGTCGGTGACTCCGACGTGCTGGCGGGCGCGACGGCGCCCCGGGTCAACCAGTTGGCGCTGGCGGCAATCGGCGCCTACGCCGACGGATTGGTGGCCGGGGCGCTGCGCCTCACCGCCGACTACGTCGCCAATCGCAAGCAGTTCGGCAAGCCGCTGTCGACGTTCCAGACGGTGGCCGCCCAGCTCGCCGAGGTCTACATCGCCTCGCGCACAATCGATTTAGCGGCGAAGTCGGTCGTGTGGCGACTCTCCGAAGGACGGGATGCGGATGACGACCTCGATGTCCTGGGGTACTGGGTCACCTCGCAGGCGCCCCCGGTGATGCAGCTCTGCCACCACCTGCACGGCGGCATGGGAATGGACATCACCTATCCGATGCATCGGTACTACTCCACAATCAAAGACCTGACCCGGCTGCTGGGCGGGCCTTCTCATCGTCTCGACCTGGTGGGAGCGCAATGTTCATAGACCTGACTCCGGAGCAGCGTCAGCTGCAAGCGGAACTACGGGAATACTTTTCGAACCTCATCTCCTCCGACGAGATGAAGGCGATGGAGCAGGACCGTCACAACGAGGCCTATCGTGCGGTGATCCGGCGGATGGGCCGGGACGGCAAGCTTGGGGTGGGATGGCCAAAGGAGTTCGGCGGCTTGGGTTTCGGCCCGATCGAACAGTCGATCTTCGTCAACGAGGCGCACCGAGCCGATGTGCCGCTGCCCGCGGTGACGTTGCAGACGGTGGGTCCCGTCCTGCAGCAGTTCGGTAGCGATGCGCAGAAGAAGAAGTTCCTGCCGGCGATCCTGGCCGGTGAGGTGCACTTCGCGATCGGCTACACCGAGCCCGAGGCGGGAACCGACCTGGCCTCCCTGCGGACCACCGCCGTGCGTCAGGGTGACGAGTACATCGTCAACGGGCAGAAGATCTTCACCACCGGCGCCCACGACGCGGACTACATCTGGCTGGCGTGCCGCACAGATCCGGAAGCCGTGAAGCACAAAGGCATTTCGATCCTGATCGTGGACACCAAGGATCCCGGTTATTCCTGGACGCCGATCATCCTGTCCGACGGCGCCCACCACACCAACGCCACGTACTACAACGACGTGCGCGTGCCCGCGGACATGCTGGTCGGCGAGGAGAACGGCGGCTGGCGGCTGATCACCACCCAGCTCAACAACGAACGGGTCATGCTGGGCCCCGCGGGCCGTACGGCCGGCATCTACGACCGGGTGCACGCCTGGGCGTCCAAGCCCGGCGCTGACGGGGTCACGCCGATCGACCACGCCGACGTCAAGCGGGCGCTCGGTGAGATCCACGCGATGTGGCGAATCAACGAGCTGCTGAACTGGCAGGTGGCCGCCGCGGGCGAGGACATCAACGTAGCCGACGCCGCCTCGACGAAAGTCTTTGGTACGGAGCGTATTCAATACATCGGCCGGCTCGCCGAGGAGATCGTCGGCAAGTACGGCAACCCGGCCGAGCCGGAGACCGCCGAGCTGCTCAACTGGCTGGACTCGCAGACCAAGCGGAACCTGGTGATCACCTTCGGTGGAGGCGTGAACGAAGTGATGCGGGAAATGATCGCGGCCGCCGGCCTCAAGGTGCCGAGGGTGCCCAGGTGACCGACATCCAGGAAGCGATCGCGGAGATCAAGGCGACCGGGGGCCCGAAGCCGCGCGCCGGCCGCGATCCGGTGAACCAGCCGATGATCAACAACTGGGTGGAGGCCATCGGGGACGGCAACCCGATCTACGTCGACGAGGCCGCCGCCCGCGCCGCCGGACACCCGGGAATTGTGGCCCCGCCGGCCATGATTCAGGTGTGGACCATGTTCGGCCTGAGCGGGGAACGGCCGAAGGACGACCCGATGGGCCCCATCATGCAGTTGTTCGACGAAGCCGGCTACATCGGCGTCGTCGCCACGAACTGCGAGCAGACCTATCACCGTTACCTGCAACCCGGCGAGCACGTCAGCATCACCTCGGAGATGGGCGACGTAGTCGGGCCCAAGCAGACCGGTTTGGGTGAGGGTTATTTCATCAACCAGCACATCATCTGGCGGGTCGGCGACGAGGATGTCGCCGAGATGAACTGGCGCATCCTGAAATTCAGGCCGCGCGAGGCCGCTGAGCAGGCTTCGTCGGTGCCCGACGACCTCGACCCCGATGCCATGATGCGCCCCTCGTCGTCGCGCGACACGGCGTTCTTCTGGGAGGGCGTCAAGGCGCACGAGCTGCGGATCCAGCGGCGGCCGGACGGCAGCCTGCAGCATCCGCCGGTGCCCGCCGTGTGGCAGGACAAGGCCGCCCCGATCGACTACGTGGTGGCCAGCGGTAAGGGCACGGTCTTCAGTTTCGTTGTGCACCACGCACCGAAGGTGCCCGGGCGCACGCTGCCTTTCGTGATCGCGCTGGTCGAACTCGAGGAGGGCGTGCGGATGCTCGGCGAGCTGCGCGGGGCGGACCCGGGCTCGATGGCGATCGGGATGCCCGTGCGCGCAACCTATATCGACTTTCCGGCGGGCGACACCGGCCCCGAGTGGACCCTGTACGCATGGGAGCCAGACGCATGAGCGCCCCGACCATCGAAGTGGGCACCGTACTGCCGGAGCTGAAGCTGCACGGTGATCCCACGTTCATCATCTCGACGGCCCTGGCCACGCGGGACTTTCAGGACGTACACCACGACCGCGATCTGGCGCAGGCCAAGGGGTCGAAGGACATCTTCGTGAACATCCTGACCGACACCGGGCTGGTGCAGCGTTACGTCACCGACTGGGCGGGTCCGTCGGCGCTGATCAAGTCCATCGGGCTGCGGCTCGGGGTGCCGTGGTACGCCTACGACACGGTGACCTTCTCCGGTGAGGTGACCGCCGTGGACGACGGCCTGATCACGGTTAAGGTGTTCGGGCGCAACAGCCTTGGTGACCACGTCATCGCGACCGTGACCCTGCGGATGGGGGACTCCTGATGTTGTCGGGCAAAGCCGCGATCGTCGGCATCGGCGCCACCGACTTCTCGAAGGATTCCGGTCGCAGCGAGCTGCGGTTGGCGGCCGAGGCGGTGCTGGACGCGTTGGGCGACGCGGGTCTTTCGCCGTCCGATGTCGATGGGCTGACCACCTTCACGATGGACACCAACAACGAGACTGCTGTCGCGCGGGCGGTGGGCATCGGTGATCTGAAGTTCTTCTCGCAGATCGGATATGGCGGCGGCGCCGCGTGCGCGACCGTCCAGCAGGCGGCGATGGCCGTCGCCACCGGAGTGGCGGACGTCGTGGTGGCGTATCGGGCGTTCAACGAGCGCTCGGGCATGCGGTTCGGCCAGGTGCAGACTCGGCTCGTGGGAGATGCCCGTGCACAGGCAGATTCGACCGCTGCGGACAACTCGTTCTCCTACCCGCATGGCCTCTCGACGCCGGCCGCGCAGGTCGCCATGATCGCCCAGCGCTACATGCACCTGTCCGGCGCGAACAGCCGCGACTTCGGCGCCATCTCGGTGGCCGACCGTAAGCACGCCGCCAAGAATCCAAAGGCGTACTTCTACGAAAAGCCGATCACCATTGAGGACCACCAGAATTCGCGGTGGATCGCCGAGCCGCTGCGGCTGCTGGACTGCTGCCAGGAGACCGACGGCGCGGTCGCGATCGTGGTGGCTTCGCCCGAGCGCGCGCGGGACCTCAAGCAGCGGCCGGCCGTCATCGAGGCGGCATCGCAGGGCTCGAGTCCGGACCAGTACACGATGGTCAGCTACTACCGACCGGAACTGGGCCTACCCGAGATGGGTGTGGTGGGCCAGCAGCTTTGGCAGCAATCCGGCCTGAAGCCGTCCGACATTCAGACCGCCATCTTGTACGACCACTTCACGCCCTTCACGCTGATCCAGTTGGAAGAGTTGGGATTCTGCGGCAAGGGCGAGGCCAAGGACTTCATCGCCGACGGCGCGATTGAAATTGGTGGCCGGCTTCCCATCAACACGCATGGCGGTCAGCTCGGTGAGGCCTACATCCACGGCATGAACGGTATCGCCGAGGGTGTGCGGCAATTGCGCGGCACCTCGGTGAACCCGGTACCCGACGTCGAACACGTCCTCGTCACCGCGGGAACCGGCGTCCCCACGTCGGGCCTGATCCTGGGCTAGGGCTTCGCCCTTCGTTTCCTTCCCGCCGAGTGTGAAGTTGGCTTCACGCTCGCGGCCGAGTGTGAAACTAACTTCACGCTCGACGACTGAAGTGACGCCCCGCGTGACTCGTGCGACGCTGCCGTCGTGGGTGAGCCTTTCCTTGGCAGTGAGGCCGTTGCTCGAGGAGCATTGACCCGAGGTCAGCTAAGCACTGGCTATACCCGGCTCTTCCGAGATGTGTACGTCAGTCGGGATTCAGACGTTACCGCCGCGCTACGCGCGAGGGCCGGATGGTTGTGGACTGGGCGACAGGGCGTGGTCGCCGGGTTCTCCGCGGCGGCACTGCACGGGAGCAAATGGGTCGATGGGGCGACGGTCGTGGACCTCATTCACGACAACCGCCACCGTCAGGCTGGGATCAGAGCTCATGGAGACCGTATCGACGAAGACGAAATTGTCGTCTTAGGGGGGATCGCGGTGACTTCGGCGGCCAGGACGGCTCTGGACCTCGGTTGTTGGTATTCGACCACGGCGGCGGTTGCCGGCATCGACGCGTTGGCTCGCGCAACGCGAATCAAAACGGCCGATGTCGAGCTGCTCGCGGACCGGTACTCGGGCCGTCGAGGCATCGTACAGGCAAGGGAGGCAATAGCTCTCTTCGACAGTGGGGCGCAGTCTCCGAAGGAGTCTTGGCTGCGCGTTGTGCTAGTCCAGGCCGGATTACCGCCACCTGTGACGCAGATCCCGGTCACAGATGACTTCGGGGACCTGGTGGCTTATCTCGACATGGGCTGGGAGGAAATAAAAGTTGCGGTCGAGTATGACGGTGAGCAACACCGCAGCGATCGTCGGCAATACACCTGGGACGTCCGGCGACTGGAAACGCTCGAGCGGCTTGGGTGGATCGTCATCCGGGTGCTGGCAGGGGACCGGCCAGCCGAAATTATCCGCCGAGTGCGCGCGGCTCGTGCCCGTCGAGTGTGAACGTAGTTTCACGCTCGAAGCCGAACGTGCAACTAACTTCACGTTCGGTGGAAAAGAAACTTACGCCGGCACCAGCTCTACGCCGCTCAAAACCACGGCGTTGTCGCGGGCAGGGGCGACGACGCTGGCCAGCAGCCGCCCGTCCTCCTTCCAGATGCCGACATTGAGCGTCTCGCCGGGGAACGCCACACCGGCGAAGCGTGCGCCGTAGGCGGCCACAGCGCCGGCGTCGCCGTCCAGCAGCGTGTCGACGATGGCCTTGCACGTCATGCCGTACGTGCACAGGCCGTGCAGGATCGGCTGCGAAAAGCCAGCTGCCGCAGCGAATTCCGGGTCGGAGTGCAGCGGGTTACGGTCCCCGCAGAGCCGGTACAGCAGCGCTTGCTGCGGCAGGATCGGCACCGCCACCTCGACATCGGGCGCCCGGTCTGGCGCCGCGTCCGAGGTGGACGGCCCGCGCTCGCCGCCGAATCCGCCTTCGCCACGGGCGAAAATGGACCGCCGCTGGGTCCACAGCAGCGTGCCGTCGGGCGCGCTGACCGTCGTCTCACTCCAGATCACCGCGGCCTTGCCCTTGTCCCAGATGTCCGTGAACCGGGTGACGGCGCGAGCAGATCCCGAGGGCGGCAGCGGCCCGGGCACCTCCACCCGCTCGCTGGCGTGCAGCACCTTGCCCAGCTCGATGTCGATGCCGGGGAATTGCACGGTCGGCGGCTTGGTCATGTGAAAGGACGCCGCCACGTTGCCGAACGTCGGCAGGACCTGCGGTGTGTCGTCAACGAGATAGCGCAGTTCGCGCGGGTCCATCGGATCCTTACCGGCCCCCAACGCCAAGTGGTAGAGCTGCACATCGCTGCTTGTCCAAGCGAATTCGATGGGGTCCAGCTCGGCGGCCAGCGCGACGTCTACATCGATAGGCATATCAGTTTTCCCCCGCGATGTGCAGTGCGGCCAAGTAACCGAAGGTCATCGCCGGGCCAATCGTGCCGCCCGGACCCGGGTAGGTGTGACCCATCACCGGGGCACTGACATTGCCGGCGGCGTAAAGGCCTTCGATGATCGAACCGTCGTCGCGCAGCGCACGGCCGTGGACGTCGGTGCGGACGCCGCCCTTCGTACCCAGATCTCCGGGCACCATCTTGGCGGCGTAGTACGGCGCGTGGGTGAGCTCGCCAAGGTTGGGGTTGGGCTTGTTGGTCGGGTCGCCGTAGTAGCGGTCGTACGCGCTCTCGCCGCGGTGGTAATCCTCGTCGACACCAGACCGGGCGAAGCCGTTGAAGCGCTGCACGGTAGCCAGAAACTCGGCCGCCGGAAGGCCTGCCTTTTGGGCGAGCTCCTCGAGCGTGTCCGCCTGGATGATGACCCCGGACTCCAGCCACTTGCGGGGAATGCGTTGTCCCGGCTGCAATCCCGCGAAGATATAGCGGTCGCGGTATTGCTGGTCGAACACCAGCCACGCCGGAATGTTTTCGCCCGGCCCCGACCCCTGACCGAATTCGCCGCCGTACATGTGGTGGCAGGCCTCGACGTAGGGCATCGACTCGTTCATGAACCGCTTGCCCGACATGTTCACGATGATCGATCCCGGCGAATTGCGTTCCGACAACGCGAACCACGGTGCTCCCACCAGCGGGACCGTCGGGCCCCACCAGGCGTCTTCCATCAGTTCCAGTGCGGCACCCAGCTTTTCGGCGGCCACAATGCCGTCGCCGGTATTGGCCTTGGCGCCCACGGTCCACTCCGTGGTGATCGGTGCGCGCTGGTACTTCACCCGCATCTGTTCGTTGTGCTCGAAGCCGCCGGAGGCGAGGATCACGGCGCGCCGGGCCCGGATGAGGCGCGGCTCCGATGACTCTGATGCGCCACTATCGCGGACGTAGACCCCGCGCACCACGCCGTCCTCGACGTACAGGTCGGTCAGCGCGGTGTTGAGCAACACCGGGACGCCCGCCCGCTGGAGCCCGATCCGCAGCGGGCCGATCAACGCCCGGCCCATGCCGACGAGGTTCTTACCGGTCGCCTTCGCCCACATGGTGCGGGCGCCGACCTTCAGGCTGCGCAGCACGCCCCGGGGGTGTCGCTTGAGCTGGTTCAGCCGCACGTAGTCCTGTTGCATCACAACCACGTTGAGCGGCACCTTGCCGTATGCCGGCTCCAGCCCGGCCTCGTCGGGTCCGAGCTTGCGGGCGTCGAACGGCTTCGGCTCGATCGAGCGGCCTTCCGCGCGACCGCCCGGCGCCTCCGGGTAATAGTCGGAGTAGCGCGGAACCCAGCACATCTTCAGCGGCGTGTGCTTCAGCACGAACGACAGCATCTCGGGTCCGCGGTCGAGGTAGGTGTCGATGCGCTCCGGCTCGACGACGTTGCCGACGATCCCGTGCAGGTAGGTCCGGGCCGCCTCGGGATTGTCGCGGACGCCGTCGCGCTTGAGCACCTCGTTGTTGGGAATCCACACGCCACCACCAGAGCGGGCGGTGGAGCCGCCAAAGTGCGGAGCCTTCTCGATGACTACTGTGGATAGGCCCCGGTGAGCGGCGGTAAGGGCAGCCACCATGCCGGCTCCGCCGCTTCCGACCACGACGACGTCGAGCTCCTGTGCTGTCATGTAGAACACGTTATAGAATTGCCCAGGCCGGGCGCTACTGGGCCGGTCACACGGACGAGGGGACTTCTGCAGATGCTCAGTGTTGCGATGCGAGACGAGCTTGCTGCCGACTTGGCGCAGGCTGAGCGGAGCCGCGAGCCGATCGCGCCGCTGACTGCCGCCTACCCCGACATCGACGTCGTCGACGCCTACGAAATCCAGCTGATCAACATCCGTCAGCGGGTCGCCGAGGGAGCCCGGGTGCTGGGCCACAAGGTGGGCCTGTCGTCGAAGGCGATCCAGCAGATGATGGGGGTCGACGAGCCGGACTACGGGCATTTGCTGGACGAGATGGAATTGTCCGAGGACACGCCGGTCAAGGCGAACCGCTACCTGTGGCCGAGGGTCGAGGTCGAGGTCGGTTTCATCCTGAACGCCGACCTGCCGGGAGCCAGCTGCACCGAGGATGACGTACTGGCGGCCACCGAGGCGCTGGTCCCCTCGATCGAGTTGATCGATACCAGGATCACCGACTGGAAGATCGAGTTGTGCGACACCATCGCCGACAACGCCTCGTCCGCGGGCTTCGTTCTCGGCAAGGCGCGCGTCTCGCCGCGCGACGTCGACTTGAAGGGCATCGACGCCGTGTTGCGCTGCAACGGCGAGGTGGTCGCGGAGGGCCGCACCGACGCGGTGCTGGGCAACCCGGTCACCGCGGTGGCTTGGCTGGCCCGCAAGGTGGAGGGCTTCGGCGTGCGGCTGCGCAAAGGCGACCTGGTGCTTCCCGGATCGTGCACGCGAGCGATCGACGCGCACGCCGGCGACCAGTTTGTGGCCGACTTCACGGGCCTGGGTTCCGTTCAGTTGTCGTTCGAATAGTCTCGAATTAAATCGTCGGACTTAAATATCGAGAGCTTCGCAAAGGAGCGTCATGCCGACTAAGGCGAATGTGGCCATTGTCGGGTCGGGAAACATCAGCACCGACCTGCTCTACAAACTGCTGCGGTCGGACTGGCTGGAGCCGCGCTGGATGGTGGGCATCGACCCGGAAAGCGAAGGCCTGGCGCGGGCCCGCAAGCTGGGCCTGGAGACCACGCACGAAGGGGTGGACTGGCTGCTTGCCCAGTCCGAGAAGCCCGACCTGGTGTTCGAGGCGACCAGCGCCTACGTGCACCGGGAGGCGGCGCCGAAGTATGAGGCCGCGGGAATCCGGGCGATCGACCTGACGCCGGCCGCGGTGGGCCCCGCGGTCATCCCGCCGGCCAACCTCCGCCAACATCTGGATGCTCCGAACGTCAACATGATCACCTGCGGGGGACAGGCGACCATTCCGATCGTGTACGCGGTCAGTCGCGCGTTGGTCGACCACGGCGGCGTGCCGTACGCCGAGATCGTGGCGTCGGTGGCGTCGGTCTCCGCGGGGCCGGGCACCCGGGCCAACATCGACGAGTTCACCAAGACCACCAGCAAGGGTGTGGAGACGATCGGCGGAGCCAAGCGCGGCAAGGCGATCATCATCCTCAATCCCGCCGACCCGCCGATGATCATGCGCGACACCATCTTCTGCGCCATCCCCGAAGACGCCGACCGGGACGCGATCGCCAAATCCATCCACGATGTCGTGGCCGAGGTGCAGACCTACGTGCCGGGGTATCGGCTGCTCAACGAGCCGCAGTTCGACGAGCCGTCGATGAACTCCGGTGGCCAGGCGGTCGTCACGACGTTCGTCGAGGTCGAGGGCGCCGGCGATTACCTGCCCCCGTATGCGGGCAACCTGGACATCATGACCGCCGCGGCCACCAAGGTCGGCGAGGAGATCGCCAAGGAGTCCCTATCCGCAACGGCGCCGGGAGCGCAGGCATGAGTACCGACATTTTCTTCAACCCGATCTGGGACGTGCGGTTGACCGACACGTCGCTGCGCGACGGCTCCCACCACAAGCGCCACCAGTTCACCAAAGAAGAGGTGGGGGCCATCGTGGCGGCCCTGGACACCGCGGGTGTGCCGGTCATCGAGGTCACCCACGGCGACGGGCTGGGCGGGTCGAGCTTCAATTACGGGTTCTCCAAGACGCCCGAGCAGGAGCTGATCAAGCTGGCTGCCGAAACGGCCAAGGAAGCCAAGATCGCCTTTTTGATGCTGCCCGGCGTGGGCACCAAGGAGGACATCAAGGAAGCCCAGAACAACGGCGGCTCGATCTGCCGGATCGCCACCCACTGCACCGAGGCCGACGTGTCGATTCAGCACTTCGGCCTGGCCCGCGAGCTGGGGCTGGAAACCGTCGGGTTCCTGATGATGTCGCACACGATTCCGCCGGAGAAGCTGGCCGCCCAGGCCCGCATCATGGCCGACGCCGGCTGCCAGTGCGTCTACGTGGTCGACTCGGCCGGGGCGCTGGTTCTCGAGGGGGTGCGCGACCGCGTCGCGGCGCTGGTCGCCGAACTCGGTGACGACGCCCAGGTCGGCTTCCACGGCCACGAGAACCTCGGGCTCGGCGTGGCGAACTCGGTGGAGGCCGTGCGGGCCGGCGCCAAGCAGATCGACGGCTCGTGCCGCCGGTTCGGCGCCGGCGCGGGCAACGCGCCCGTCGAGGCGCTCATTGGGGTGTTCGACAAGATCGGCGTCAAGACCGGGATCGACTTCTTCGACATCGCCGACGCCGCCGAAGAGGTGGTCGCCCCGGCCATGCCCGCCGAGTGCCTGCTGGACCGCAACGCGCTGATCATGGGCTACTCCGGGGTGTACTCGAGCTTCCTCAAGCACGCCATCCGCCAGTCCGAGCGCTATGGCGTGCCCGCCCACCAGCTGCTGCACCGTGCGGGCCAGCGCAAGCTCATTGGCGGCCAGGAAGACCAACTCATCGACATCGCGCTGGAAATCAAGCGCGAACAAGAGAGCGGTGCCGCGACCTCGCGCTGACAGTTTCTCCCTGAGCGACGGCAACGCACAGGCTACGCAAAGCTGCCGCGAGTACGCTGGCGCGCATGAGCACATCCAACACAGTCGGCGCTCGCCGCCGTGGGCTGTACGGCCTGCTCGCCGGGGGGCTGATGACCGCTACCGCCGCCGCGGTGATCGCCGTGCCACTGGCGGGCACAGTCAACGCGGCTCCCCAGTGCAATCAGACCGTCGGTAATTCCATCGACTCGTACCTGAAGCAGCATCCCCAGCTCCATCAGCAGTTGCAGGCCAAGTCTGAGGCGGAGGGCGGCAACGGCAACGTCATGGACTACCTGAATCGGCATCCCGACGTGCGGCAGCATCTGATCGACCTGTCGCAGCAGTGCGCACCCTAGCGAGTCGGCCTCGTCTTTGAACGTGCGGCCGACGCGCGGGAACGTTCGCCATTGACGAAAAAGTAGAACACGTTCTAGCGTCTAGGCGTGTCCGCAGATTCTTTTTCACGCCCGCTCACCGCCGCGATCGCCGAAGCCGAGAAACTGGTCGTCGATGCGCCCTTCATCGAGACCGAGGCAGACCTGCTCGAAGGGCTGCAGTACCTGGCGGGCTGCGTCTCGGCCTGCGTACACCTGGCCTTCGACTACGACCGGGACCACCCGTTCCTGCAGTCGGGCACCGGCCCGTTCACCAAGATGGGTCTGGACAATCCCGACACCCTCTACTTCGGGACCCGGGTGCGCGCCAATCATGACTACGTCGTCACGGGCCGGCGCGGCACTACGACTGACCTGAGCTTCCAGCTGCTCGGTGGTGAATACACCGACGACAACGTGCCGGCCAGCCAGGCCGCATTCGACGACCGCGAGCTCGAGATCGCGGCCGACGGCAGCTTCGAGTGGCGGGTGCGGCCCACCAGCAATGGGCAGCTGGTCATCCGCGAGGTCTACGGCGACTGGTCGGCACAGCGCGGGACGTTGGCCATTTCCCGGCTGGACACCGCGGGCACCGCCCCGCCGCCGCTGACCCGCGAAACCATCGAAAAGCGTTATGTCACAGCCGGAAAGCAGCTCGTCAACCGGGTGAAGACCTGGCTGCAATTTCCGCAGTGGTTTTATCTCGACCTTCCGGTCAACACGATGGTCGCGCCCCGGCTGACGCCGGGCGGCTTGGCGACGCAGTATTCGTCGGTGGGCCACTACGACCTGCGGCCCGATCAGGCCCTGGTGATCACCATCCCGGTCTCCGACGCGCCCTATCTCGGCTTCCAGCTGGGCAGCCTGTGGTACATCTCGCTGGACTACATCAACCATCAGACGTCGCTGAACAACACTCAGGCGCAAGCGGATCCGGATGGAAAGGTGCGCATCGTCGTGTCCGACCAGAACCCGGGCGTGACCAACTGGGTGGAGACGCTGAACCATCGGCGGGGCTTTTTGCAGTTCCGTTGGCAGCGGGTGTCCCGTCAGCTCACCGAGGCCGACGGCCCGACCGTGGAATTGGTCGACTTCGACGCCGTACCGGCCACGTTGCCGTACTTCGAGCACAACAAGATCTCCGACGACGAATGGCGCGCGCGAATAGCGCTGCGTCAACAACAAATTGCGGCCAGGATGCTGGGGTGACGATGTCAGGATTGCTCAAGGACAAGGTCGTCGTCATCAGTGGCGTCGGACCGGGGCTCGGTACCACCCTGGCGAACCGGTGTTCCCAGGACGGCGCAGACCTGGTGTTGGCGGCGCGGACCGTGGAGCGGCTGGAAAGCGTCGCCAAGCAGATCAATGACACCGGGAACAAGGCGTTGGCGGTGCGTGCCGACATCACCGACGACGACGAGGTCAACTATCTCGTCGAGACCACTATGGCGACCTACGGTAAGGTCGACGTGCTGATCAACAACGCGTTCCGGGTGCCGTCCATGAAGCCGTTGGCCGGCACCAGCTTTCAGCACATCCGTGACGCGATCGAGCTCAGCGCGCTCGGCGCGTTGCGGCTCATCCAAGCTTTCACGCCCGCGCTGGAGTCCTCACACGGATCGATCGTCAACGTCAACTCCATGGTGCTACGGCACTCCCAAGCCAAATACGGCGCCTACAAGATGGCCAAGTCGGCGCTGCTGTCCATGTCGCAATCCCTGGCCACCGAGCTGGGTGAAAAGGGAATCCGCGTCAATTCCGTTGCCCCCGGCTATATCTGGGGTGAAACATTGCAGGCTTATTTCGAGCACCAGGCCGGCAAGTACGGCACCACGGCGGACCAGATCTACGCGGCCACCGCGGCGAACTCCGACCTGAAGCGCCTGCCGACCGAAGACGAAGTCGCCTCGGCGATCCTTTTCCTGGCCAGCGATCTGTCCAGCGGCATCACCGGGCAGACCCTGGACGTCAACTGCGGGGAGTACCACAACTGATGACCGATCGCACCGATATCGGCACCGTCGACGAACTGCACGCGTCGGCCACCAAGCTGACCGGCCTCGACGACTTCGGCACCGACGACGACAACTATCTCGAAGCGCTGGAGGTCCTGCTGGACTCCTACCGGCGCGAAGCCGGCCTAACCGTGTTGGGCAGCAAGATGAATCGGTTCTTCTTACGCGGCGCGCTGGTGGCCAGGTTGCTTTCCGAGGCTTCGTGGAAGCAGTATCCGCAGCACGCCGACATGGTGATCGAACGCCCGATCTTCGTCACCGGCCTGGTGCGCACCGGCACAACCGCGCTGCACCGCCTGCTCGGCGCCGACCCCGCTCATCAGGGCCTGCACATGTGGCTGGCCGAATTCCCACAGCCGCGTCCACCGCGTGAAACCTGGGATTCGCACCCGCTTTACCGCCAACTCGACGCGCAATTCAACCAGCACCATCGCGACAACCCCGGCTACACCGGCCTGCATTTCATGGCCGCATACGAACTGGAGGAGTGCTGGCAGCTGCTTCGGCAATCGCTGCATTCGGTTTCCTACGAGACGTTGGCGCACGTGCCCACCTACGCACAGTGGCTGTCAGAGCAGGACTGGACGCCGTCCTACCAGCGGCACCGCAAGAACCTCCAGCTGATCGGACTGAACGACGCCGAAAAGCGTTGGGTGCTGAAAAATCCCAGCCATCTGTTTGCGTTGGACGCCTTGATGGCGACCTATCCCGACGCGCTGGTGATTCAGACGCATCGGCCGGTCGAGACGATCATGGCTTCGATGTGCTCGCTTGCCCAGCACACCGCGGAGGGATGGTCGACATCGTTCGACGGAGCTCAAATCGGGGCTGACGCAATGGATACCTGGTCGCGTGGACTGGAGCGCTTCAACACCGCCCGCGCCAAGTACTCGCCTGCACAGTTCTATGACGTTGACTACAAGGAACTGATCGCCGATCCGATCGGCACGGTGGCCGACATCTACCGGCACTTCGGTTTGTCGCTGACCGAGGAGGCGCGGGCGGCGATGGAAAAGGCGCACGCGGACAGCCAGTCCGGCGAGCGGGCGCCGAAACACCGCTACTCGCTGGCCGATTACGGGCTGACCGTCGAAACCGTCAAGGAGCGGTTCGCCGGGCTGTAGATCAGTCGTCCTCGGGCGCTGGCTCGCCTAGATAGCCCTCCGCGACGGCGTGCTCGATGCTGTCGCTCAGTTTGGGGCACGACCGGGTGCGTGCGGTATCGCCACCGGAGCTACGCACCTCGGCGAAGTGCGCGCAGCGCTGCCAGGCTTCGGTGTTCCATTGAACGGCGGTGTGGCCCGGGCCCAGCCTTCGGACGGTAACCGTGACGTGACAGAACCGGCAGTCCACCGGAAGCAACCCCGAACTGAGGTAGCGTTCTCGGTCGGCGCGGCTGGCCTCGGCGACGGCGGCGGCGCGCTGCGGATCGTTGGCGAAATCCCTTGACTTCGACCAAGATCCGCCATTGTTTTCGGAACTGACCGGTCGCTCGTCGTGATCGTGGTGATCGCCGTGCAGCAACAACATCGACCGAGCGAGCCGATCGACGTCAGGAACCTGATCACCGGGCATATCGGTCAGTGTTGCTCCGCAGGAACGTCTTCGGTCTCTTTGGTCTTCAGGTTCTCTTCGACCTCGGCGTTCCAGTACTCGTTGGCGCGCGTGGTGTCCACCTCGATCTCGAAGCGTTCCACCATCTCCGGCTGGATGTCGGCAACGTCGACATAGAACTGCTGATACCAGCGACGCAGCTGATAAACCGCGCCGTCCTCCTCGACCAGCAGCGGGTTGTCGATGCGGGTCTTGTGCTTCCAGATTTCGACGTCCTGAAGGAAGCCCTTGCTGACGCCTTCGGTGAACACTCGCGACAGCTTCTCGGTCATCTTTTCGTCCATGCCCTTGGGCTTTTCGACGATGACGCCCCACTGCAGCACGAACGAGTTCTGGGTCACCGGGTAGTGGCAGTTGATCAGGATCGACTCGGCCTTGTATCCGCCGTAGCTGTTGTGCAGCCAGTTGATCATGAAGGACGGCCCGAAATAGGACGCCTCCGAGTCGAGGTGCGCCTCACCGTACGAGGTGCCCAGGTCGTTGACGTCCGGCCGCCCCACGTTGTGCAGATACTGCGACGCGATATGGCCCTCGAAAACGTTCTTGAAGTACGTCGGCAAACCGAAGTGGATGTAGAAGAAGTGCGCCATGTCGGTGACGTTGTCGATGATGTCGCGGCAGTTCGAGCCCTCGATAAGGATCCGGTTCCACCGCCATTCGGTCCACTCGTCGCTGGCTGCTTCCGGAATGTCGGGAATCCGCACCGCGGGGTCCGGCGGGTTCTGCTCGTGGTCGTGCCAGACGAACAGCAGGCCGCCGCGCACATCGGTCGTCCACGAGCGGGTGCGCGCCGTCTTGGGTGTGCGCTTGGCGTACGGCACCAGTTTGCAGCGCCCATCACCGCCCCAGCGCCAGTCGTGGAACGGGCAGGCCACCTCGTCGCCCTTGATGGTGCCCTCCGAGAGGTCGCCACCCATGTGCCGGCAGTAACCGTCCAGCACCTTCAGGTCCCCACTTGAGTCGGCGAACACCACGAGCTTGGTACCGAACGCCTCGACGGAGTGCGGCTTACCGTCCTGGAAATCCTTCGCGACGCCCAGGCAATGCCAGCCCCGGGCGTACCTCGTCGGCAACGCGCCGGGATCGATTTCCCGGATGCCGACCGCTTTGGTGTCGGTACTCACCAGTCACCTCCAACTCACGACCCCTCTAACTAGAACACGTTACAGTTTTGCGGCGGTGGCGCGCAACGATGGCGAATCTGGCTGAGCTTTCCCGCGGCGTGTGCGCGCTCGGGGTATATCTAGACGATGCCGCTGTTTGCTTTCGAGGGGCGGGCGCCGCGGGTGGATCCCACCGCGTTCGTGGCCCCGACCGCCACCCTGATCGGCGACGTTGTCGTCGAGGCCGGCGCCTCGGTGTGGTTCAACACCGTTCTGCGCGGCGATTACGGGCCCATCGTGGTGCGGGAGGGCGCGAACGTGCAGGACGGGTCCGTGCTGCACGCTCCGCCGGGCATTCCGGTCGACATCGGCCCCGGCGCCACGGTGGCGCACATGTGCTGCATTCATGGGGTGCACGTCGGATCCGAGGCCTTGATCGCCAACCACGCCACCGTTCTCGACGGTGCGGTGATCGGCGCACGCAGCCTGATCGCGGCCCACTCGCTGGTGACGGCCGGCACCCAGATTCCGGCCGGCATGCTGGCGGTCGGTGCACCGGCGCAAATCAAGGGCCCGGTCGCCGGGACGGGCGCCGAGATGTGGGTCAAGGTGAATCCGCAGGCCTATCGCGAGCTGGCTCAGCGGCACCTGGCCGGGCTCGAGCCGCTCTAGACCTTCCCGGCTGACGCGGCCGCCAACGCGTCAGACACCGGCGAAAAGGCGATGCGTCGCGATCCAATCGTCGATGAGGCCCATGGTGGCGGGTAGCGCCGCTCCGGAAAACACCATGTGGTCAGACCCCGGAATCTGCACGTAACTCGCGTTGGCAAACCGGTCCGCCGCCCGGCGCGCCAGGCGCGGCGGCATGATGCGGTCGCGGGCGCCACTGATGACGAGCACGGGTCCCGTGACGGTGCCGAAATCCACTCTTGCGGCCTTATTCCGGTCCAGCCACGGCATCGCCAGTTCGAAAAACAGCACCCGCCCGGATTCGCAGACCAGGTCGTCGAACACCTCGCGAGCCGCTTCGTCGGTCTGTGCGCTCGCGATCCCTCGCCGAAACCGTTGCCACGCCGGGGGATAGACGGCCCTGGCCCATGGCCGTGGCTTACGGGCGTGCGGCAGCGCGATGCCGATCGTCGTTGCGTTCAGACCCGAGGGCCCCACTGACGACGGGCAGGCGGCGACGACGCCGGCATGTGCCGTCCGTGCCGCGACCAGCTGAACCAACAGGCCCCCCAACGAGTGCCCGACCAGCAGCGGCGGGGAATCCAACGATGCGACCAGCGCGACGAGATCGTCTGTGTAGTCGCGGATGCTCAACGACGCGATCCTGGCCGCACCGTCGTGCAGGGGCAATTCATGATGACGCAATGTCGGCGTGTGCACCGTGAAGCCACGTTCCGCAAAAGCCGCCCGGGCGGGTGCCCACTGCTCCCCGCGGCTCCATGAGCCGTGCACGAGAACGGCGTGCTTGCCGGGCATGAAGATAGCCTGCCAGCAGACGGGGCCGACGGTCGGCAGAATCGGAGCAGCGAGGGGAATTCAGCACTAACGTGCGATGCTCGCCCCCCGACCTAGCTGGTTACCTTCTTCAACGTGGCTGTCGCCCGGTCCATCTCCCAGTACGCACGCAGGGCGGTCATCTTGCCCTCGTCGTCGGCCTTGTACGTGAACACGCCTTCGGCGGTCACCTGGTAGTCACCATGGGTGATGAGGATGTGCCCGACGTTGGCTTCCTCGTTGCCGCATTGGTAGGTGTCGCGGAAGACGAACTCGATTCTGGTGGTGGGGGCGATGGCCTTGTCCCAGAAAGCCGAGATCGCGTCGCGGCCCCGGTGGCCCTTGCCCTCCGGGTCGAAGGCCGACGGTCCGATCGGGTCCTCCACAATGGCGTCGTCGGCGAACACCGCCAGCCATGCCTCTTTGTCCCTGGCTATGACCGCCTCGCGCGAGCGCCGACCGGCCTCGTGCGCCGGGTGTTCGCTCACGAGCCGACTTTCTCAGGCGTCGGCTTGTCCGCACCGACCACCCACATGGAGTAGTACTGCGAGCCGCCGCCATAGGCGTGCCCCAAGGCCTTGCGCGCGCCCTGAACCTGGTGATCCCCACCTTTGCCCATCACCTGAATCGCTGCCTCGGCGAACCGAATCAGGCCGGAGGCGCCGATCGGATTCGAAGACAGCACACCGCCGGACGGATTGACCGGCAGCCGTCCGCCGATCGCCGTCTCGCCGGCTTCGGTGAGTTTCCAGCCCTCACCCTCGGGCGCAAACCCGAGATTTTCCAACCACATCGGCTCGAACCACGAGAACGGCACGTAGATTTCCGCGGCGTCGATCTCGTCGATCGGGCTGGTAATGCCCGCCGCCTTCCACAGCGCGGCGGCCGCGTCACGCCCGGCCTGCGGGCTGACCTGGTCGCGGCCCGAGAACTGCAGCGGTTCGGTGCGCAGCGCGGTGGCATGGATCCATGCCACCGGTTGTCCTTGCGCCAGACGGGCTTCGGCGGCCTCCTCATTGCCGATCACGACCGCGGCGGCGCCGTCCGACGACGGACAGGTCTCGTCGTAACGGATGGGATCCCACAGCATCGGCGACTGCATCACCTTCTCCAGGGTGATGTCGGGCTGGTGCAGGTGGGCCAGCGGGTTGCGGGCCCCGTTGAGCCGGTCCTTGACCGCGACCATGGCGCCGATGTTGAGCGGTGCGCCCGATCGGCGGATGTACGACCGCACGTGTGGGGCGAAATAACCGCCCGCCCCGGCGCCGACCGGCTTGATGAAGGGGATCGGAATCGACAACGCCCACATCGCGTTTGACTCGGACTGCTTTTCCCAGGCCATCGCCAGCACACGCCGGTACTTGCCCGATTGGACGAGGCTGGCGGCCACCACCCCGGTGGACCCGCCGACCGAACCTGCGGTGTGCACCCGGATCAGCGGCTTGCCGGTGGCTCCCATGGCGTCGGCCATGAACAGCTCGGGCATCATGACGCCTTCGAAGAAGTCGGGAGCCTTGCCGACTACCACGGCGTCGATGTCGTCGAAGGTGGAGCCGGAGTCGGCCAGCGCGCGGTCGATCGCTTCGCGCACCAGCCCGTTCATCGAGACATCTTGTCGCTTCGCGACGTACTTCGTTTGTCCGGTACCGAGTACCGCGGCGAGGTTCGGCCCTGCACCGGCCATCAGTTCATTCCTTCCATGACCGCGACCAGGTTCTGTTGCAACGCCGGCCCGCTGGTGGCGTGCGCGAGCACCCGCTCGGCCGACCCATTCCAGATGTGTTGCGCCGCAAAGCCGACGCGCTCGAGGCCCGCGACGAACATGGGGTTGGCGGCCAGCGCGCCGCCCGACGGATTGACTTTCGTCGGCCCCGGTATCCGGATGGCATCCGCGATGATCAGGTGCTGGTGGGTGAAGGGAGCGCAGATCTCCGCAACGTCGAGGTTGTCGGTTCTGCCGCCGGTGGCCACTTGGGCCGCCACCTTGGTGGACACGGATTCGGTGAGGTCGCGCGCACCCAGCGAGGGCGTCTCGATGCGGTGCTCGATTCCGGTTATCCAGGCCGGGTTTTCGCGTAGTTCGCGCGCACGATCACCCGCCGCGAGCACGATGGCGGCGGCGCCGTCAGTGATCGGCGCGATGTCGTGGCGCCGCAGGGGCTCGGCGAAGAACGGCCGCTCGAGCAGTTCGGCCACGCTGATCGCCGGCTCCACAGAGTCCACCCGCCGGGCATTCTCGAAGGAGTCGAATGCTACGCGCGCCATCTGCTCTTCGCTCCACTTGCCGTTCTCGAGCCCGATGCGGGCCTGGAGCCCCGCCATCGACACGGAGTCGGGCCACAGCGGCGCGACGGTGTAGGGGTCGGTCTGCCGCGACAGGATCTGCCGCAGAATCCCGGCCGAGGACTTGCCGAATCCGTACACCAGCGCGGTGTCCACCTCCCCGGTCAGCAGCTTGATGTACGCCTCGTAGAGCGCCCAGGCCGCGTCCATCTCGACATGCGACTCGTTGATCGGCGGGACGGCGCCGATCGAGTCAATTGCCGAGATGAACGAGAACGCCCGTCCCGCAAGGTAATCGGACGAACCCGAGCACCAGAAGCCGATGTCGGCCTGGGTGATTCCGAGGTCCTCGTAAAGCTGGGCGAAGCACGGCATCAACATCTCGACGCCATTGGTGGTGCCGTCGGTGCGGCGGACATGCGGCGCGTGGGCAAAGCCGACCACCGCAACGTTGCGAGCGCTCATTTACAGGTAGGCCCTTTACAGGTGGTGCTTGTAGGTGTCGTACTCGGCGTCGGGTTCCCCTGTCGGCCGGAAGTACTCGATGTTGTCGATGCCAAAGCCCCACTCCTCGCGGGGTTTCCACACCGCTTCCACGCGCATCCCCATCCGCACCTCGTGGGCGTCGATGTCGGCGACCAGGTGCAGGAAAGGGATGTCGGCCCCGTCGAGCAAGACATAGGCCGCCACGTACGGCGGTTTGATGCGCTGCCCCTGGAACGGGATGTTGATGATTGCGAACGTCGTGACCGTGCCCTTGTCCGGCAGCTCGACGAACTCGGTGGTGGGCTGTCCGGTGGCCGGGTCCGCGCCGTGCGGCGGGAAGTAAACTTTGCCGTTCTTTCCGGTCCGTGCGCCCAGCAGCTTGCCCTGGGCGATGGCGCGCAAGTAGGCGCTTTCCTCGTGGGAGGCGGTGTGCTGAATCGTCAGCGAGATCGGTGTGACGATCATGGTCACCGGATCCTGTTCGCCCCCCGCGTGTTCGGACGCGGGTTCGGCTTCCTCGCCGAGTGCGAAGTAGGCGATGTCGGTGATGGCGCCCACCGGCTCGTCGGCCCAGTGCACGTGCACCCGGGAGCCGCTCTTGATGGCGGAAGGACTGCCCGCGTCCACGGCATGCATCAGCGGGGTGTCCGCGCCGTCGAGCTTGATCAGCGCCCAGGCGAACGGACGGTCCAGCGGCTGGCCCTCGATCGGCTCGGGTTGCCACGTCCAGGACACGACGGTGCCGACGCTGGAGACCGGTACCATCTCGCCCAGCGGCTCGTAGGTAACCGGGTCATATTCCGCCGGTGGAACGTGCACCCGGCCATCGGATCCGCGCACCCCCAAGACATGGCGCTCACGCAGTGCGGTGAAGAACTTGCTTAGCGTGGGGCCGACCGAACGGGTGTAGTCGAACGACAACGTCAGTGGCGCGGAGAGCGGCGGCTCAGGGTGATCCGTCAAGGTCGGGCTGCTCGAGCTGGCTGTCACGCCATCGAGTAGAACAGGTTCTAAGAACGGTTTCAACATCGGGTCGCCGGAAGGGTCAATGACGATGAAGCTGGGGTTGCAGCTCGGGTATTGGGGCGCTCAGCCGCCGGAGAATCACGCGGAGCTCGTAGCCGCGGCGGAGGAAACCGGTTTCGACGCCGTGTTCACCGCCGAGGCGTGGGGGTCCGACGCCTACACGCCGCTGGCCTGGTTGGGATCGTCGACCCACCGGCTCCGGCTGGGCACCTCGGTGATCCAGCTGTCCGCGCGCACCCCGACGGCAACCGCGATGGCCGCGCTGACGCTCGACCACCTGTCCGGCGGCCGGCACATCCTGGGCCTCGGTGTCTCCGGCCCGCAGGTGGTCGAGGGCTGGTACGGCCGGCCCTTCCCCAAACCACTCGCCCGCACCCGCGAGTACGTCGACATCATGAGACAGGTGTGGGCGCGAGAGAAGGCTGTGACCAGCGACGGACCGCATTATCCGTTGCCGCTGACGGGGGAGGGGACGACCGGTCTGGGCAAGGCGCTCAAGCCCATCACCCACCCATTACGCCCCGACATCCCGATCATGCTGGGGGCCGAGGGGCCGAAGAACGTCGCGCTGGCCGCCGAGATCTGCGACGGCTGGCTGCCGATCTTCTACACGCCGCGGATGGCGGATACCTACAACGAGTGGCTCGACGAGGGCTTCGCGCGGCCCGGGGCGCGGCGCAGCCGTGAGGACTTCGAGATCTGCGCGACCGCGAACATCGTCATCACCGACGACCGTGCTGCCGCCTTCGCGGCCATGAAGCCCTATCTGGCCCTCTACATGGGCGGCATGGGCGCCGAGGACACCAACTTTCACGCCGACGTGTACCGCCGGATGGGCTACGCCGAGGTGGTCGACGAGGTGACCAAGCTCTTCCGCAGCAACCAGAAGGATAAGGCTGCGGCGATCATCCCGGACGAGGTCGTCGACGACGCCGCGATCGTCGGCGATATCAACTACGTCCGTGAGCAGGTCAAGGTCTGGGAAGCCGCCGGCGTCACCATGATGGTGGTCAACGGACGCAACGAGGCGCAGATCAGGGAGCTCGCCACGCTGACCTGACCCGCTATTGCCGAACGAATAGAACACGTTCTAGATTGGCCCGATGACAGCCTCGCAGCACACCATCGCGGGCACGGTACTCACGATGCCGGTACGAATCCGCCAGGCAAATCAACATATGGCGATGTTCTCCGTCGACACCGACGCCGCGCAGCAGATGATCGACTACAGCGGCCTGCAGGTCTGCCGCTACCTTCCCGGCCGCGCGATTGTGGTGCTGATGTTGATGCACTACATCGACGGCGACCTGGGCCGGTACCACGAGTTCGGCACCAGCGTGATGGTGAACCCGCCCGGCTCGAACGCAAGCGGGCCGCGTGCCCTGCAGTCGGCCGGCGCCTTCATCCACCACCTTCCCGTCGACCAGGCGTTCACCCTGGAAGCGGGAACCAAGATCTGGGGCTACCCGAAGGTGATGGGCGACTTCACCGTTCGGGAAGGCCGACGGTTCGGTTTTGACCTCAGCATCGACGGCCAGCCGGTGATCGGCATGGAATTCCGCCGCGGCCTGCCGTTCCGGCTGACCCCGCGCCAGCAAGCGCAACGCACCTACTCGCACCGCGACGGAGTCACCCGCGAGACCGCCTTCGAGCACACCCTGGACGGCGTGCGCACGCGATTCGGCGGGGTGAGCATCCGGCTCGGCGAGCATCCGTACTCGAAAGAGCTTGCTTCGCTTGGTCTCCCGAAGCGTGCCATGGTGTCCAGCTCTGTTGACCGCGTACAAATGTCCTTCGGTGATGCCCAGGAGATCTCATGACCGCCAGCGAGTTGAAGACCAAACCCGACATCGACCTCACCGACGGGACTTTCTACGCCGGCGACTCTCGGCCCGTCTACAAGTGGATGCGCGAGAACGAGCCAGTCTTTCGGGACCGCAACGGATTAGCCGCCGCCTCGACCTATCAGGCGGTGATCGAGGCCGAGCGCAACCCGGAGTTGTTCTCCAACGCCGGCGGCATCCGCCCGGACCAACCGGGCGTCGAGATGATGATCGAGATGGACGATCCGCAACATCTGTTGCGCCGCAAGCTCGTCAACTCCGGCTTCACCCGCAAGCGCGTCAAAGACCTGGAATCCAAGATCGTTTCGCTGTGCGACACGCTGATCGACGCGGTGTGCGAACGCGGCGAGTGTGACTTCGTCTGGGACCTGGCCGCGCCGCTGCCGATGGCCGTCATCGGCGACATGCTCGGCGTGCGGCCGGAAGAGCGCACGATGTTCCTCAAGTGGTCCGACGACCTGGTCGGCGCGTTGAGCAGCACCGCGGCCGAAGCGGACGTCCAGGTCACCATGGACGCTTTCGCGGCCTACAGCCAGTACATGATGGGGATGATCGAGGCCCGCAAGAAGCAGCCGACCGATGACCTGGTCAGCGTGCTCGTGCATGCGGAGGTCGAGGGCTCGCGGCTCGAGGACCACCAGATCGTCACCGAGGTGCTGCTGCTGTTGATCGGCGGCGACGAGACCACGCGCCACACGCTGTCCGGCGGGACGAGGCAGCTGCTGTTGCATCCCGATCAGCACCGGCGCCTGGCGGCCGATCTGAGCTTGCTGCCCAACGCGATCGAAGAGATGCTCCGCTGGACCGCGCCGGTGAAGAACATGGCACGCACGATCACCGCCGACACCGAATTCCACGGCACCCAACTGCACCAGGGCGAGAAGATGATCCTGCTGTTCGAGTCGGCGAACTTCGACGAGAAGGTTTTCGACGAGCCGGAGACCTTCAACATCGAGCGCTACCCGAACAACCACCTCGCCTTCGGCTTTGGGACGCATTTTTGCCTCGGCAACCAGCTCGCCCGGCTGGAGCTGTCCATCATGCAGACCCGCCTGCTGCAGCGCCTGCCGGACATGCGGCTGGCCTCGGACGCCGACCTGCCGTTGCGTCCCGCCAACTTCGTGTCCGGCCTGGAAAAAATGCCGGTGGCGTTCACACCGAGCGCGCCGCTGGGGTAGGCGCCCTACCGCTCTTCGCCGAGCGTGATCTGAGGGCGAGAAAATCGGCCGAAACCAACCATGTGTTCACGTTCGGCGGGTCCAGGCGGCGGCCACGCGTGCGAGGATGCCGCCCCGCGTGTCGTCGGCCGTGACCCGGATGGCCATCCATCCGAGGTCGGCCAGCGCTTCGTAGCGGGCGATATCCCGGCTGAATTGCCTGCGATCGGTGCGATGGTGATCACCTTCGTATTCGACGGCCAGTTTGACGTCCTCCCAACCCATGTCGAAGACCGCGACGAGCTCGCCGTATTCGCCGTAAACCGGAATCTGGGTGCGCGGCCGCGGATAGCCGGCCTCGATGAGCAGCAGCCGCAGCCACGTCTCGCGCGGCGATTCCGCGCCCGCGTCGACGAGTGTCAGCGCGCGCCGCGCCCGGCGGATGTTGCGATGACCTTTGTAGCGTTCGGCGAGTCGTTGGACCTGATCGACATTCAGCTTGGTTGCCCGGGCCAGCGCATCGATGGCCGCGACCGCCCTTCCGGTGGGATTCCGGCAGGCAAGGTCGAAAGCGGTGCGCGTCGAGGTGGTAGCCGGTATTCCGCCGATCAACTGGATTTCGCCGGGAGCGACGCTCTCCGACCAGGTGCGGATTCCCGCCGGTGGACGACGGTGTTCGTACACCAACTGAGCCGGGCCGCGGTGGTCGACCCATTTGGCGTCGTGCAATGCCGCAGCGGACTGTCCCGCGACCACGCCGCGCCGCCGTGACCACAACCATGCGGCGTGGGCGCGCGTGACGGCGGTGAGATCCGTGTCGCGTTCGACATAGACGTCCGGGTGCAGCGCTACGAATCTGCTGCGCAACCGGTACCGCGTCAGTGCGCCCGATGCCAGCGCCTCGCTGCCGATGAATGGTTCCCGCATGCCGGCAGTGTGGCGCGGGGGACTGACAGATGCCGAACGTGACGTCAGGGCGAAAAACCGGCCGAAATGTGGCCCTCTGTTCACGTTCGGCGCGAAGGCGCCAGCGGAGGGTTACTTGTTCTGGAAGTTGGGCTTGCGCTTCTCGGCGAACGCCCGGGGGCCTTCCTTGGCATCGTCGGACAGGAACACCTTGATGCCGATCTGAGTGTCGATCTTGAAGGCCTCGTTCTCGTGCATGCCCTCGGTCTCGCGGATCGCCCGCAGGATCGCCTGCACGGCCAGCGGGCCGTTGTTCTCGATGATCTCCGCGATCTCGAGCGCCTTGGTCAACGCCTGGCCGTCCGGCACCACATGCCCGATCAGGCCCATCTCCTTGGCTTCAACGGCGGTGATGTGCCGACCGGTCAGCAGCAGGTCGCACGCGACCGTGTAGGGGATCTGCCGCACCAGCCGCACGGCCGACCCGCCCATCGGGTAGAGGCTCCACTTGGCCTCCGAGATGCCGAATTTGGCGCTCTCGCCCGCGATGCGGATGTCGGTGCCCTGCAGGATCTCGGTGCCCCCGGCGATCGCGGGTCCTTCGACGGCCGCGATCAGCGGCTTGGTCAGCCGGCGGCCCTTCAGCAAAGCGTCGATTCGCGACGGGTCGTAGCTGCCGTCCTTGAACGACTCACCCGGCGGCTTCTTGGTTGCCGCCTTGAGGTCCATGCCGGCGCAAAAGTAGCCACCGGCCCCAGTCAGGATGCAGCAGCGGATGTCCGGATCGTTGTCGACGCGGTCCCAGGCCTGCACCATGATTTCCATCATTTCGGTGCTCAGGGCATTGCGGGCGTGCGGCCGGTTCAACGTGACGATCAGGGTGTGGCCGCGCTGTTCGACGAGGGCGTCCTGTCCCGTTTGTTCGTTTGCTGGAGCCTGAGCCACGGCTACTGCCTTTCCGTCGACGAGGGGCATGAGCTTGTCAAGAAATGTAACACGTTCTAATTTGGTGGCCGTGGCCCTGAATATTGCCGATCTCGCAGAGCACGCCATCGACGCTGTGCCGGACCGTGTCGCCCTGATCTGCGGCGACGAGAAGCTGACCTACGCCCAACTGGAGGAGAAGGCCAACCGCCTGGCCCACTACCTGATCGACCAGGGGGTGAAAAAGGACGACAAGGTCGGCCTGTACTGCCGTAACCGCATCGAGATCGTCATCGCGATGCTCGGCATCGTGAAGGCGGGCGCCATTTTGGTGAACGTCAACTACCGCTACGTCGAGGGCGAGCTTCGCTACCTGTTCGACAACTCCGACATGGTCGCCCTGGTCCACGAGCGCCAGTACTCCGACCGGGTGGCCAACGTGCTGCCGGACACCCCGAACGTCAAGACGATCCTCGTCATCGAGGACGGCTCCGACAACGACTACCAGCGCTACGGCGGCGTCGAGTTCTACTCGGCGATCGCCCAGGGCTCCCCCGAGCGCGACTTCGGCGAGCGCAGCGCCGACGACATCTATCTGCTCTACACCGGCGGCACCACCGGCTTCCCGAAGGGCGTGATGTGGCGCCACGAGGACATCTACCGGGTGCTGTTCGGCGGAACCGATTTCGCGACAGGTCAATTCGTCGAGGACGAGCACGACCTGGCCAAGGCCGCGGCCGCCAATCCGCCGATGGTGCGCTACCCGATTCCGCCGATGATCCACGGCGCCACCCAGTCGGCCACCTGGATGTCGATCTTCTCGGGCCAAACCACCGTGCTCGCACCGGAATTCAACGCCGAAGAGGTGTGGCGCACGATCCACGAGCACAAGGTGAACCTGCTGTTCTTCACCGGCGACGCGATGGCACGCCCGCTGCTCGACGCGCTCGACACCGACCACGACTATGACCTGTCGTCGCTGTTCCTGCTCGCCAGCACCGCGGCGCTGTTCTCGCCGAGCATCAAGGAGAGGCTGCTCGAGCTGCTGCCCAACCGGGTCATCACCGACTCGATCGGCTCCTCGGAGACCGGATTCGGCGGCACCAGCATCGTCGCGAAGGACGCGCCGCACGCCGGCGGCCCGCGCGTGACGATCGACCACCGCACCGTCGTCCTCGACGAGGAGGGCAATGAGGTGAAGCCCGGCTCGGGTGTGCGCGGGTTCATCGCCAAGAAGGGCAACATCCCGGTCGGCTACTACAAGGACGAGAAGAAGACCGCCGAAACGTTCAAGACCATCAACGGGGTCCGCTACGCGATCCCCGGGGACTGGGCCCTGGTCGAGGAGGACGGCACCGTGACGATGCTGGGCCGCGGCTCGGTGTCGATCAACAGCGGCGGCGAGAAGATCTACCCCGAGGAGGTCGAGGCGGCGCTCAAGGGCCACCCCGACGTATTCGACGCGCTGGTGGTCGGTGTTCCCGATCCCCGCTACGGCCAACACGTGGCCGCCGTCGTGCAGCCCCGCCCGGGTGCCCGGCCGTCGCTGGCGGAGCTGGACCGCTTCGTGCGCTCCGAGATCGCCGGATACAAAGTGCCCCGCAGCCTTTGGCTGGTCGACGAGGTGAAGCGGTCACCGGCCGGTAAGCCCGACTACCGCTGGGCCAAGGAGCAGACGGAGGCACGTCCGGCCGACGACGTGCACGCCGCCCACGCGACCGCTTGAGCGACTTCGTCAAGCAGCACCCGGCCGCGCCCAGCAATTACTTCGCGTGGGAGGCCGCCGGATTGCGGTGGCTGGCCGGCGTCGACGGGGGTGTGCCCTGCGCGGACGTTGTCTCCGTCGACGCGACGAGCCTGACCCTGCGGCGGCTTGATTCGGCGCTCCCGACCCCGGAGGCGGCGCTCGCGTTCGGCGGCCACCTCGCCGTGACGCACGACGCCGGCGCCCCCGACTTCGGTGCCGGGCCCGACGGCTGGGACGGACCCGGGTTCTTCGGGCCGCTGTCCCAGCCGCTGCCGATGTCGCTGCGGCGGCACCGCCGCTGGGGCGACTTCTACGCGGAGGAGCGGCTGATCCCGATGGCGGAGCTGGCCGCGCCGCGGCTCGATGCTTCCACCCGAAGCGCCATCGATTCCGTCGTAGCGCGTTGCCGCTCGGGCGATTTCGACGACGACGACCGGCCCGCCCGGCTGCACGGCGACCTGTGGGGCGGCAACGTGATGTGGACGCCCGACGGGGTGGTGCTGATCGACCCGGCCGCGCACGCCGGTCACCGCGAAAGCGACCTCGCGATGCTCGCGCTGTTCGGCTGCCCGCACTACGACGCCATCGTCGCGGGCTACGAACGGGTGCGGCCGCTGCGCGCCGGATGGCGCAACCGCACCGGGCTGCACCAGCTCTTCCCCCTGCTGGCGCACGTCGTGCTGTTCGGCGGCGGGTACGCCCAGCGGACGCACGCCTGCGCCCGCGCCGCGCTGGCCCTCTGACACCGCGTCTACTCTTGATCGCGATGACGGTCGATGTGTGGATGCAGCATCCCACTGCGCGGTTCCTGCGCAGCGACATGCTGGCATCGCTGCGGCGTTGGACCGGTGACTCCATACCGGACGCCGACGTCCCGATCGAGGCGAGCATCGCGACCATGGACGCGGCCGACGTCCGGTTCGGCCTGCTCAGCGCGTGGCGCGGGCCCGGCGGCCAGGATTTGATCTCCAACGACGAGGTCGCCGAGTGGATTCGCCTGCATCCGAACCGGTTTGGCGGGCTGGCCACCGTCGACCTCGATCGCCCGATGGAAGCGGTTCGTGAACTGAGGCGCCGCGTTCGAGAGGGATTCCTGGGCCTACGGGTGGTGCCGTGGCTGTGGAACGCGCCACCCACCGACCGCCGCTACTATCCGCTGTTCGCCGAATGCGTGGAGCTGGGGGTGCCGTTCTGCACCCAGGTGGGCCATACCGGTCCGCTGCGACCATCGGAGACCGGCCGTCCGATCCCCTACATCGACCAGATCGCGCTCGACTTTCCCGAGCTGGTGATCGTGTGTGGCCACGTCGGGTATCCGTGGACCGAGGAGATGGTTGCCGTCGCCCGCAAGCATCCGAACGTCTACATCGACACGTCGGCCTACACGATCAAGCGACTTCCGGATGAGCTCGTCCGGTTCATGAAAACCGCTACCGGACAACGCAAGGTCTTGTTCGGCACCAACTATCCGATGATGACTCACGCGCACGCCTTGGCGGGATTGGCGGACCTCGGTCTGGCCGACGAGGGCCGCCGGGACTTCTTGCACGGCAACGCCGGGCGCGTTTTCAAACTGGAGGCAATTACGTGAACGGTGCCCAGGCCCTGATCAACACCCTGGTCGACGGTGGCGTCGACGTGTGCTTCGCCAACCCGGGCACCTCGGAGATGCACTTCGTGGCCGCGCTGGACACCGTCCCGCGCATGCGCGGTGTGCTGGCCCTGTTCGAGGGAGTCGCGACCGGCGCGGCCGACGGCTACGCCCGTATCGCCGGCCGGCCGGCCGCAGTGCTGCTTCACCTGGGTCCCGGCCTGGGCAACGGCCTGGCGAACCTGCACAACGCCCGGCGCGCTCAGGTGCCGATGGTGGTGGTCGTCGGCGACCACGCCACGTACCACAAAAAGTACGACGCCCCACTGGAATCCGATATCGACGCGCTCGCGGGCACGGTCTCGGGGTGGGTGCGTCGCACCGAACACACCGCGGACGTCGCGTCCGACGCCGCCGAGGCGATCGCCGCCAGCCGCGCGGGCTCGCAGATTTCGACGCTGATCCTGCCCGCCGATGTGTCCTGGTCGGACGGGGCGCAACCCGGCGGCACCGTGCCCGCGGAACCCGCGGGGGCCGAGCCGCGGTTGGCGTTCGAAGTGATCGAGGTGCTGCGCTCCGGCGAACCCACGGTGCTCATGATCGGCGGTGACGCCACTCGCGGCCCGGGTCTTGCCGCCGCCGTTCGGATCGCGCAGGCGACCGGCGCCCGCGTGCTGTGCGAGACGTTCCCGACCCGGCTGGAGCGCGGCGCGGGCGTTCCCGCCGTCGAGCGGCTGGCCTATTTCGCCGAGGCTGCTACCGCCCAACTCGACGGTGCCAAGCATCTGGTGCTGGCCGGGGCCAAGTCGCCGGTGTCGTTCTTCGCCTACCCGAACATGCCCAGCGACCTGGTCCCGGCCGGCTGCGAGGTGCATCTGCTTGCCGGGCACAGCGGTGCCGCCGAGGCGCTCGCCGCGGTGGCCGACGAGGTCGCGCCCGGAACGTCTGCCCCGGTGGCGGCCGCGGCGCGGCCGCAGCTGCCCACGGGTGTCCTCACGTCCGCGTCAGCGGCCGACGTGATCGGCGCGCTACTGCCGGAACGGGCGATCGTCGTCGACGAGTCGAACACCTCGGGTGTGCTGCTCGCCCAGGCCACGGCGGGGGCGCCGGCCCATGACTGGCTGACGCTGACCGGCGGGGCGATCGGATACGGCATCCCGGCCGCCGTGGGTGCCGCGGTCGCCGCACCCGATTGTCCGGTGCTCTGCCTGGAATCGGACGGGTCGGCGATGTACACGATCTCCGGATTGTGGACTCAGGCGCGGGAAAACCTGAACGTGACCACCGTGATCTACGACAACAGCGCCTACGACATCCTGCGGATCGAGTTGGCTCGGGTGGGCGCCGGATCGGCTCCCGGGCCCAAGGCGCTGGACCTGCTGGACTTGTCGCGCCCCACAATGGATTTCGTCAAGATCAGCGAGGGGATGGGAGTGCCCGCCCGCCGCGTCGCCACCGCGGAGGAACTCGCCGACGCGCTGCGTCAAGCCTTGAGCGAACCCGGGCCGCACCTGATCGACGCCGTGGTGCCGTCAATAACGGGCTAACCCGGGAAGCCGGCTGAGGACCCACTCGGCCATTGTGTTCAGGACCTCGACGCCTGTTTCCAACACCCCGTCGTGAACCGTGGCCGCCAGCGCCACGCCCCACTGCCCCGATGGCGTGGGTACGATGCCGAACTGCCGCACCAGGTAGTCGCCGTGCATGCCGGGCCCCCAACCGCCCTTGGCCGCAAGGCCTTTGGCGGCCAGCCCCCAGCGATGGCCGCTGGTGAGGCGCTGCATCAGGTCGATGACGTCGGCCGAATCGGGGATCGACGGCAGCTCGGCGGCGAACCGCGCCTGCCGCTGCAGGGTCCACTGCGTCTGGCCGAACGCCGTATACCCACGCCGAAGCCGGCGAGATTCGACCACGGTGGCCGTGTCACCGCCCTCGGCGATCACCGCCTGCACCCGCCGTGCCGCTTCCCCCGGATCGCCCAAACGGGACCACAATTGCTCCGATGCGCGATTGTCGGATTCCGTGATCGCCTTGACGGCCAGGTCCTTGGCGTGCAACCAATCGCAACGCAGCGCGGCGATCGCCAACGGCACCTTGATGGTCGACCATGCGACACCGGACCACCACCGGCCCAACGAGTAGGTGCGATCCGGTCGGGCGATCGCAATGCCGACGTCCGCCGGTACCGTGGCGGAAAGCTGATCAAAGCTCGCTTCGAGCGCTGTCTCCAGAGGCCGGCTGATCGGACCAACCATCGCGTCTCCTTCGACGACATGTCTGTGCAGTGTCGCATTATCGTCGACCCGTCTTGACGCCCAGCGCGACAACGGTGACGGCGCGTCGCTAGCTCGGCGGCAGCGGCGGCAGCGGCGGTGACTCCTCCTGCGGCGGAGGCTGCCATGGGTCGGGCTCCGGTGTCTGCGGCGCCCACACCAGTGGCGGCGGGGGAGGCAGCGGAGGTGGCGGTGGCACTGGCTCCGCCACGGCGAAACCGGCGCCCAACCCGAGCGCGGCCGGGCCGAGGCACGCGAGAAGAGCCGACCCGGCGATCACGTTACGAAGTTTCATCACCCGCGGACGTTCCTCTCTCCCGTTGCGGCTGTATTCGCACCACCGGATCGTCGCAGTCGACACCCTGCGCCGCCAACTGGCGCTTGAGCACCTTGAAGGTCACCGTGCGCGGAAGTTCGGCGCTGACCCGGACGTAGGACGGCCACTGCTTGGGCCCCAGGTCGGGCTGCTCGGCCAGGAAGGCGCGAAACTTCTCGGCATCGAACTCGGCCCCGGCAGCCAGCACCAAAGCGGCCATCACCTGGTCACCGACCACCGGATCCGGCACCGCGTAGACGGCCACCTCGGTCACGTCCGGGTGGCGTAACAGCACCCGTTCGATCGGCGCGGCGCCGAGGTTTTCACCGTCGACGCGCATCCAATCGCCCAGCCGTCCCGCGAAGTACGCGTAGCCGGCGTCGTCGCGGTAGGCGAGGTCGCCGGTGTGATAGACCCCGCCGGACATCCGCTCGGCCTCGGCGGCCTCGTCGTTGTAGTAGCCCTCGAACCGCCCCGGCCCGGCGGTGTTCACCAGCTCGCCGACCACGCCCGCCGGACAGGATGCACCGGTGTCGGGGTCGACGATCTCGACGCCCTCGGGCAGCGGGCCCAACGCACCGTCCGGGGTTTCCGGGGTGCGCGCGATCGCCACCCCGCCTTCGGTGGAACCGAACCCGTCCTGGACCACACAGCCGAATCGGCGCGCGAAGCGTTCGACATCGCGGGGCACGCCCTCGTTGCCGTAGACCGCCCGCAGCGGATTGTCCGCGTCGTCGGGCTGCTCCGGCGTGGCCAGCACGTACGACAGGGGCTTGCCGACGTAGTTGGCGTAGGTGGCGCCGAAGCGGCGGACATCGACCAGGAAGTTGGACGCGGAAAACTTGCGCCGCAACGCCAGCGAGCCCTGGCAGGCCACCGCCACCGCCCAGCCGACCAGCACCGCGTTGGAATGAAACAGCGGCATCGACACGTAACAGACGTCGTCGTGGCCGAGGTCGAATCGCTGCGTCATCGTCACCCCCGCGATCGCGACCTTGCCGTGGCTGCACTTGACCGCCTTCGGCTCGCCACTGGTACCCGAGGTGAAGATCAGCATGAAAAGGTCTGCGGCCGTTGCCGATTGGAAGTGCGGCTCGACATCGCGATGTGCGGAAACTTCGTCGGCCCATTCGGTGGAGTCGACGTTGACGTAGTCGATGCCGCCAAGCGACTCGGCCGAATTCGAGTCGGCCAGCACCACCTGGCAGTCGGCATGGGCGATGTCACGCGCCAGCGCGTCACCGCGGCGCACCGGGTTGAGGCCCACCGGCACGATCCCTGACATGCCGGCCGCCGTCAGCATCGCCGAGAAGAACGGGGTGTTCTCCAGCAGCACGCCGACGTGCGGTGGCCTCGACGGGTCGAGGCGGTCACGCAGGGCCGCCGCGATCGCGGCGCCGTGGCGCAGGTGATCGCGCCAGCTGACGTACGAGTCTTCGAAATAGACGCCGCGGTCCTCGATCTCGGCCAGCGGTACCAGCAGCCTGGTGACCGTGGGGTCGGGAGGAAGCACGAAACTAGGCAGGGGTTTCCGCCAGCTCGCGGCCGATTCGGCGCAGCTGGCCGGTGGCCCCGCCCAACGCGAACTCGGCCTCCTTGGCGGCCAAGAAATAGCGGTGAACCGGGTGGTCGGTATCGACGCCGACGCCGCCGTGCACGTGCACGATGGTGTGCGCCACGCGGTGCCCGGCGTCGGCGGCCCAGAACGCGGCGCTTGCCACGTCGATGTCGGCGGGAACGTCCTCGGAGACCTTCCACGCCGCCTGAGTCAGCGTGAGCCGCAAGCCTTTGACGTCGATGTAGCCGTCGGCCAGCCGTTGTGACACCGCCTGGAAGCTACCGATCGGACGATCGAATTGCTCCCGCTCACGGGCGTATTCGGCGGTGAGCTGCAGTCCACGTTCCAGCACTCCGAGTTGGAAGGCGCTGCGGCCCAGGGCCGCAAGTATGTCGAGCCAGACGACGACCTCGGCGCCGCCGACCATCCGGGTACCGTCCACCTCGGTCCCGTCCAGCGCCAGGTGCCCGACGCTGCCCAAGCCGGTGGTCTGCAATGGGGTCACCGAAACGCCGGGATCTCCGGCGGCAACCACGAAAACGGCCGTGCCTGAATCGGTCTCGGCGGGAACGAGGAAGCCGTCGGCTGCCGGCCCGAAGCCGACCTGGGTGCGGGTACCTGTGAGGCGATAGCCGTCGCCGGCGCGGGTGGCCTGCACCGGACCCTCACCCATCTCGCCCAGCAGCGCAACGGCGAGAATCTTCTCGCCACTGACCGCCGGGGCGCCCCAATCCTGTTGCAGCTCCTCGGTTCCGAAGCGGGCCAATGCGCCGGCGCCCAGCATCACCGACTCCAAGTAAGGCACGGCCGCCAACTGGTGACCCAACGCCACCAGAATGGCGACCTGCTCGAGCACCCCGAATCCATCGCCGCCCACCGAGGTGGCCGAAGCGCTGGTGAGGATGCCGGCGTCGACGAGCTTGCCCCACAGCTCACGGTCGAACCGTTGGTCCAGCTTGTCGAGCTCACGCTGGCGCTCCGGTGTGCATACCGAGTTCACGATCGTGTCGACCAGGCCGCCGAGATCGTTCGCCGCTTCGGTTGTCGAAAAGTCCATCGATGTTCGTCCTTAGGAAGAGGGGGCTCAGCGGTTTCGGGGCAGGCCCAGCGCGACCATGCCGATGATGTCGCGCTGCACCTCGTTGGTTCCGCCGCCGAAGGTCAGGATCAGGCACGCGCGATGCATCCGCTCGACCCGGCCACGCAGCAGCGCGCCCGGCGAATCCTGGCGCACCGTCGCCGCGGTCCCCAGTACCTCCATAAGCAGCCGGTACGCCTCGGTGGCCAGTTCGGTGCCGTACACCTTGGCCGCCGACGCGTCGGCCGGCGACAAGGACTCGCTGTTCGACGAAGCCAGTTCCCAGTTGATCAGCTTGAGCACCTCGGCCTTGGCGTGCACCCGGGCCAGGTTGATCTGCACCCATTCCGAGTCGATCAGCCGGGCCCCGCCGGCATCCTTGGTGTTCTGCGCCCACTCGCGAACCTCGCGGAGGGCCAAAAAGATCGGTTGCGGCGACACGAGAGCGACGCGTTCGTGGTTGAGCTGATTGGTCACCAGCTTCCAGCCGCCGTTCTCCTCGCCGACCAGGTTGGTCACCGGGACTCGCACGTCGGAGTAATAGGTGGCGCTGGTGTCCACACCGGCCATGGTGTGCACGGGCGTCCAGGAGAACCCCTCCGCGGTCGTCGGCACGACCAGCATCGAAATGCCGCGGTGCTTCTTGGCTTCCGGGTTGGTGCGGACGGCCAGCCAGACCCAGTCGGCGTAGGCGATCAGGCTGGTCCACATCTTCTGGCCGTTGATGACGTAGTCATCGCCGTCGCGGACTGCGGTGGTACGCAGGTTCGCCAGGTCGGTGCCGGCGCCCGGCTCGGAGTAGCCGATGGAGAAGTGCAACTCCCCGGCAGCGATCTTGGGCAGGAAGAATTTCTTCTGTTCCTCGGTGCCGAACGCCATGATGGTCGGCGCCACACTGTTGATCGTCAGGAACGGCACCGGCACGCCGGCGATCGCGGCCTCGTCGGTGAAGATCAGCGAGTCCATCGGGGAGCGGTCCTGGCCGCCGTATTCCTTGGGCCAGTTCAGGGTCAGCCACCCGTCCTTGCCCATCTGCGCGACGGTGTCGCGATAGGCGGTGCCGGTTCCCACCTCGCCCTGCGTCGAGTGCAGCGCCTCCCGACGCTCGGGGGTCATAAGCGTGGTGAAGTACGACCGCAGCTCGCGACGCAGCTCCTCCTGTTCAGGGGTGTAACTGATGCGCATTCCAGCCGTCCTTTGTTAACGTGACACGCCTCGACTAGCCGACGTTACTCGGCCGACGACTACCCGTTCGTCTTCCCGGTTGTAACACGTTCTAGTCTGAGATTCCAGCGGCCGTTTCCCCGGCGGTATCGGGGCCCTATGGTGGTCCTACATACTTGTGGGGCACGTCCTCAGGTGAAGGCCAGGTGCAAGGAGGGTGCTGTGCGGGTGATCGTCGACCGTGACCGGTGTGAAGGTAACGCTGTGTGCATGGGAATCGCGCCGGATATCTTCGACCTGGACGACGACGATTACGCCGTCGTGAAGCTCGACCCGATTCCCGCGGACCAGGAGCAGTTGGCCGAGCAGGCGATCGCCGAGTGTCCGCGAGCCGCGCTGTTGCGCGAAGACTGAAGTGCGCCACCAGAAACTAGAGGTATTCATAAATTGACTAGCAGCACGAACGCGACCGATCTCTCCGGAAAGGTTGCGGTGGTGACCGGTGCGGCCGCGGGACTGGGCCGGGCCGAGGCCCTCGGCCTGGCTCGGGCGGGCGCCACCGTCGTCGTCAACGACATCGCCGCCGCCCTCGATGCCTCCGACGTCATCGACGAGATCAATGCCGCCGGCTCCAAGGCGGTCGCGGTGGCCGGCGATATCAGCGAGCGGGCAACCGCCGACGAGCTGGTCGCCCAGGCCGATGGTCTCGGTGGACTCGACATTGTGGTCAACAACGCGGGGATCACCCGCGACCGGATGCTGTTCAACATGTCCGACGAGGAATGGGACCTGGTGATCGCCGTGCACCTGCGCGGCCACTTCCTGCTGACCCGCAACGCGGCCACCTACTGGCGCTCCAAGGCAAAGGATGCCGGGGGAGCCGTCTTCGGCCGGCTGGTCAACACTGCGTCGGAGGCGGGCCTGGTCGGCCCGGTGGGTCAGGCCAACTACGGCGCCGCCAAGGCCGGCATCATCTCGCTCACCCTGACGGCCGCGCGGGCGCTGGGTCGCTACGGAGTGTGCGCCAACGCGATTTGCCCGCGCGCCCGCACCGCCATGACGGCCGACGTCTTCGGTGCCGCACCCGAGGTCGAGGCGGGCGGCATCGACCCCCTGTCACCTGAGCATGTGGTCAGCCTGGTCAAATTCTTGTCATCGCCGGCGGCCGCGGAAGTCAACGGTCAGGTGTTCATTGTCTACGGGCCCCGGGTGACACTGGTTGCGGCCCCGACCGCTGAACATCAATTCAGCGCCGCGGGTGAGGCGTGGGAGCCTGCGCAACTGAGCGCGACGCTGCAAGAGTACTTTGCTGGGCGGGATCCGGAGCGGAACTTTTCCGCGGTCGGGCTGATGGAGCAATAGCTGTGTGAGGTTACTTCGTGGGGGGGAATCAGCAGTAAGAACGTGTGTCAGTTTGGAATGGCGTAAGCGCATCTGACCTGGCAAGTTAACGTTTCAGACAAGGAAATGCTGTTCATTGACAGCATTAACTTGTTCTGGGTTAATATGATCCGGCTCACACCGAGCCGCATGCGACGAACGACACCGCTAAGGCGACGCATAGACTTCGCCGCGAGCAGCTGAGGGGGGTAGCCAAGTTGATGCAGCAGCTTGCCGTTCCCGCCCGCGCAGTCGGCGGGTTCTTCGAAATGATGATCGACACCGGCCGGCAGTCTTTCCGCCGGCCGTTCCAATTGGGCGAGTTCCTGGAACAGACGTGGATGATCGCGCGCGTCTCGCTAGTCCCCACGCTGCTGGTATCGATCCCATTCACTGTGCTGGTGGCGTTCACGCTCAATATCCTGCTGCGTGAAATCGGCGCCGCCGACTTGTCCGGCGCCGGAACGGCCTTCGGCACCATCACCCAGCTGGGTCCGGTGGTGACCGTGCTCGTCGTCGCGGGTGCCGGTGCCACCGCGATCTGCGCCGACCTCGGTGCGCGCACCATCCGCGAGGAGATCGACGCGATGCGGGTTCTGGGCATCGACCCGATCCAGCGGCTCGTGGTACCCCGCGTGCTGGCCTCCACTGTCGTTGCGCTCCTGCTCAACGGCTTGGTGTGCGCCATCGGCTTGTCCGGCGGTTACGTGTTCTCAGTCTTCCTGCAGGGCGTCAACCCCGGCGCCTTCATCAACGGGCTGACGGTGCTGACCGGCCTGCGTGAGCTGGTGCTCGCCGAGGTCAAGGCGCTGCTGTTCGGTGTGATGGCCGGCCTGGTCGGCTGCTATCGCGGCCTGACCGTCAAGGGCGGCCCCAAGGGCGTCGGCAACGCGGTCAACGAAACCGTGGTCTACGCGTTCATCTGTCTGTTCGTCATCAACGTGGTGATGACCGCCATCGGCGTGCGAATCTCGGCGAAGTGAGCACTCGATGAGCTACGACGTCACCTACCGGTTGCGCAACCTCGCCTTCCGGCTGCAGGAGCCGATCGACGACTTCGGTGAGCAGGCGTTGTTCTACGGCCAAACTGTCCGATACGTCCCGAATGCCCTCACCCGCTACCGCAAAGAGACGGTCCGGCTGATCGCCGAGATGACAATGGGCGCCGGGGCGCTCGTCATGATCGGCGGCACGGTGGGCGTCGCGGCCTTCCTGACCCTGGCCTCCGGCGGGGTCATCGCCGTGCAGGGGTATTCGTCGTTGGGCAACATCGGCATCGAGGCGCTGACAGGCTTCCTGTCGGCTTTTCTCAACGTTCGCGTCGTCGCGCCGGTGATCGCCGGCATCGCGCTGGCGGCCACCATCGGCGCCGGTGCCACCGCGCAGTTGGGCGCCATGCGGGTATCCGAGGAAATTGACGCGGTCGAATGCATGGCGGTGCACTCGGTGTCCTACTTGGTGTCCACCCGGCTGATCGCCGGACTGATCGCGATCATCCCGCTGTATTCACTGTCGGTACTGGCGGCGTTCTTCGCCGCCCGCTTCACCACGGTGTACATCAACGGCCAGTCCAAGGGTCTCTACGACCACTACTTCAATACGTTCCTCATCCCGTCGGACCTGCTGTGGTCGTTCCTCCAGGCGATCGTGATGTCCATCGCGGTGATGCTCGTCCATACCTATTACGGCTATAACGCCAGCGGCGGCCCGGTCGGCGTCGGCATCGCGGTCGGCCAGGCCGTGCGCACCTCGCTGATCGTCGTCGTCGTCATCACACTGTTCATCTCACTCGCTGTCTACGGCGCGTCCGGTAACTTCAACCTCTCCGGGTAAGAGGACCGCTTAAAGGAACATGGCAAACACAGGAATGCGACGTAGCTCCGTCCGGGTGGCAGCAGCGGTGCTGGCCAGCCTGATACTGGCGTTCGCCCTCGTGACTTACCTTTCCTACACAGCGGCTTTCGCCTCGATCGACAAGGTCACGGTCTCGGCTCCCCGGGCCGGGCTGGTGTTGGAGAAGGGCGCCAAGGTCAAATACCGGGGCATCCAGATCGGCAAGGTCGAGGCCATCGACTACGCCGATGACCAGGCTCGGCTGACGTTGGGCATCAACAGCGACGACATGCGCTTCATTCCCTCCAATTCGCCGGTGCATATCGCGGGTAACACCATATTCGGCGCCAAGTCGGTCGAATTCCTTCCGCCGCAGAACCCTTCTCCGACCTCGCTACGTCCCAACGCGCACGTTGCGGCCTCCGCGGTGCAGCTGGAAGTCAACACCCTGTTCCAGTCGCTGATGGACCTGCTGCACAAGATCGACCCCGTCGAGCTCAACGGGACGCTGAGCGCTTTGTCCGAAGGTCTGCGTGGGCACGGCGACGACTTCGGCGGCATCTTGTCGGGCCTGAACACTTTGACGCGCCAGGCAAACCCGAAGCTGCCTGCGCTGCAGGAGGATTTCCGTAAGGCCGCTGTCGTCACCAACATCTATGCCGACGCCGCTCCGGACCTGAACACCATCTTCGACAACCTACCGACGATCAACAAGACCGTTGTCGACCAGCAGAACAACCTCAACGACACCTTGCTGGCCACCATCGGCCTGGCCAACAACGCCTATGAGACGTTGGCGCCGGCCGAGCAGAACTTCATCGACGCCATCAACCGGCTGCGGGCCCCGCTGAAGGTGGCCGCGGACTATTCGCCCGAATTCGGCTGCCTGTTCGCGGGAATCGAGCGCGGTATCAAGGAATTCGCCCCGCTGCTCGGTGTCCGCAAGGCGGGACTGTTCACGTCCTCGAGCTTCGTGCTCGGTGCGCCGGCGTACACCTTCCCCGAGTCCCTGCCGATCGTCAACGCCTCCGGTGGACCGAATTGCCGCGGGTTGCCGGACATTCCGACGAAACAGACCGGCGGGTCGTTCTTCCGGTCGCCGTTCCTGGTCACCGACAACGCGAACATTCCGTACGAGCCGTTCACCGAACTGCAGTTCGACGCGCCCTCGACACTGCAGTTCTTGTTCCACGGCGCCTTCGCGGAACGGGACGACTTCTGATGGCCGCGGGGGAGATGCCGACACACCGCTCGATGATGATCAAGGTCAGCATCTTCACGGTGGCCATGCTGCTGGTATCCGCGGGACTTGTGGTGGTCTTCGGCGACTTCCGATTCGGTCCCGAAAGCACTTACCACGCAACGTTTACCAACGTCTCGCGGTTGAAGGCGGGCCAGAAGGTGCGTATCGCCGGCGTGCCGGTCGGTGCGGTGTCCGGCGTGAAGCTCAACCAGGACAACACCATCGACGTGTCGTTCGGACTCGACAAGCGCTACACGCTCTATTCCTCCACGCGCGCGGTGATCCGCTACGAAAACCTGGTCGGTGACCGGTATTTGGAGATCACCTCGGGACCCGGGGAGCTGCGGAAGCTGCCGCCGGGCGGGACGATCAACGCCCAACACACCCAGCCCGCACTGGATCTCGATGCGCTGCTGGGCGGGCTTCGGCCGGTGCTCAAGGGGCTGGACGCGGACAAGGTCAACACGATCAGCAGCGCCGTCATCGAGTTGCTGCAGGGCCAGGGCGGCGCGTTGTCCAACGTGCTGGCCGACACCAGTGCGTTCTCGTCGGCGTTGGGCCAGCGGGACCAGCTCATCGGTGACGTGATCAACAACCTCAACACCGTGCTCAAGACCGTCGATGAGCGCAGCGCCCAGTTCTCGACCAGCGTGGACCAGTTGCAGCAATTGATCAGCGGGCTCGCCAAGAATAAGGACGACATCGCGGGCGCCATCCCGCCGCTGGCCTCGACCACGACGGATCTGACCGAGCTGCTGCAGAATTCGCGCCGGCCGCTGCAGGGCATTCTGGAGAACACCCGGCCGCTGGCGACCGAACTGGACAACCGCAAGGCCGAGGTCAACAACGACGTCGAGCAGCTGGGCGAGGATTATCTGCGGCTGGCCGCGTTGGGCGCCTACGGCTCGTTCTTCAACATCTACTTCTGCTCGGTGACGATCAAGATCAATGGCCCGGCGGGCAGCGACATCCTGCTGCCCCTCGGCGGCCAGGTGGATCCCAGCAAGGGGAGGTGCGCTTTTGCCAAGTAACGCAAAGCGTGAGCGCGATCCGCTGCGCACCGGCATCTTCGGGGTGGTGCTGGTGGTGTGCGTTGTGCTCATCGCATTCGGCTACGCGGGATTACCGTTCTGGCCGCAGGGAAAGATCTACGACGCCTATTTCTCCGACGCAGGCGGCATCAATCCCGGTAACGCGGTGTACGTCTCGGGCTTCAAGGTCGGCAAGGTGACGTCGGTTGGCCTCGCCGGAGACAGCGCCAAGATCAGCTTCAGCGTGGATCGCCATGTCGCCGTTGGGGATCAGTCACTCGCCGCGATCCGCACCGACACCATTCTCGGTGAGCGGTCCATCGCGGTAAGCCCGGCCGGCAGCGGCAGGTCGACAACGATCCCGCTCAGCCGCACGACCACGCCGTATACCCTCGCCGGCGCGCTGGAGGACCTGGGTCAAAACGCCAACAACCTGAACAAACCTCAGTTCGAGCAGGCCTTGAACGTATTGACCGACACGCTGCACGACGCCACCCCCGAGCTGCGCGGCGCGCTCGACGGTGTGACGACGCTGTCGCGAACCCTGAACCGGCGCGACGAGGCGCTGCAAAGCCTTCTGGCGCACGCGAAGTCGGTGACCGGCGTGCTGTCCCAGCGCGCCGGCCAGGTCAACAAACTGGTCGACGACGGTAACGAGTTGTTCGCTGCGCTCGACGAGCGGCGAGCCGCCCTGGGGCGGTTGATCTCGGGGATCCAGGGCCTCTCGGCGCAGATCTCCGGCTTCGTCGCCGACAACCGTAAGGAGTTCGGGCCGGCGCTGAGCAAGCTCAACGACGTGCTGAGCAACCTCAACGAGCGCCGCGACTACATCACCGAGGCCCTCAAGCGGCTGCCGACCTACGCGACCGAGCTGGGCGAGGTCGTGGGGTCCGGGCCGGGATTCAACGTCAACGTCTACGGGGTGATCCCCGCGCCGCTGCTCGCGACGATGTTCGACTTCTTCTACCAGCCCGGCAAGATGCCGGCCAGCTTGGCCGACTACCTGCGCGGGCTGATCCAGGAGCGCTGGATCATTAGGCCGAAGTCGCCATGATGCGGCGAATCGCCGGCAGCCGGGGGCTGCGCTACACCACCGCCATCGCGCTCATCGCGGTGTTGGTGGGTGGCGTATATGTGCTGTCGTCGACCGGCAATACGCGCAGCATCGTCGGTTACTTCACGTCCGCGGTCGGGCTCTACCCCGGCGACCAGGTCCGGGTCGTCGGCGTTCCGGTGGGTCAGATCGACACCATCGAGCCGCGGCCCTCCGACGTCAAGATCACCATGTCGGTGTCCAAGGACGTGAAGATCCCGAAAGACGCCAAGGCCATCATCATGTCGCCGAACCTGGTGGCGGCGCGGTTCATTCAGCTGACGCCGGCCTACACCGGTGGCGCGGTGCTGCCCGACGGCGGGAGCATCGCCCTGGAACGTACCGGGGTTCCGGTGGAGTGGGACGAGGTCAAAGAGTCGCTGACGCAGCTGGCCGTGCAGCTCGGTCCCACCACGGGGTCGATGCAGGGGCCGTTGGGGCGGGCGATCAATCAGGCCGCGGACACGTTCAACGGCAACGGCGAGTCGTTCCACAACGCGTTGCGCGAACTCTCCCAAGCCGCTGGGCGGCTGGGCGATTCGCGCAGTGACATCTTCGGCACGGTCAAGAATCTTCAGGTTCTGGTCAACGCGCTGTCGGCCAGCAACGAACAGATCGTGCAGTTCGCCGGGAACGTCGCCTCGGTCTCCCAGGTGCTCGCCGACAGCTCGCGTCACCTTGACAACACCCTGGGCACGCTCAATAAGGCGCTCTCCGACATCCGGGGATTCCTGCACGAGAACAACTCGACCATCATCGATACGGTCAACAACCTCAACGACTTCGCGAAGACGCTGAGCGACCAGAGCGAGAACATCGAGCAGGTTTTGCACGTGGCGGGCCCCGGCATCGCAAACTTCTACAACATTTACGACCCGGCGCAGGGCACGCTCAACGGCCTGTTGTCGATTCCGGAATTCGCCAACCCCGTGCAGTTCATCTGCGGTGGGTCCTTCGAAACCGCGGCCGGGCCACGCGCGCCCGACTACTTCCGACGCGCCGAGCTGTGCCGCGAGCGGCTGGGACCGGTGCTGCGCCGGCTCACGGTGAACTACCCGCCGATCATGTTCCACCCGCTCAACACCATCACCGCCTACAAGGGTCAGATCATCTACGACACCCCGGAAACCCAGGCCAAGTCGGCCACACCGGTTCCCGATCTCACCTGGATCCCGGCCAATGGTGCCAAGACGCCCCCCGCCGCCCAGAACCCGGCGGACCTGCAGGCATTGCTGGTCCCGCCGGCCCCGCAGACCGGCCCGGCCCCCGGCCAGGCGCCGGCCTTGGGTAATGCCC
>NZ_LZIL01000048.1 GCF_001667075.1 Mycobacterium sp. 852014-52450_SCH5900713
AATCGGCGTGACGGTCATCGACCACGGGATGTACACGTTGTGGGGGGTGCGCCGCGCACCGGGCCCATCGACGTAGGTCACGGAGATGACGCCGCCGGGCCGCGACAGGTGACCTACTCGGTGACCGGCACGAAGGCGCCCGGCGACATCATCTCCGTGACCTACGTCGATGCGTCCGGTCGGCGGCGCACCCAGCACAACGTGTACATCCCGTGGTCGATGACCGTCACGCCGATTTCGCAGTCCGACGTGGGCTCCGTCGAGGCGTCCAGCCTCTTCCGCGTCAGCCGGCTGAACTGCTCGATCACCACAAGCGACGGGACGGTCCTTTCGTCGAACAGCAACGACTCACCGCAGACGAGCTGCTGATGGTCGGCAGGTATTCGGCGTACCGCCGCGGGGTGGGGGACGACACCATCTCGCCCGACGTCATCGACCGCATATTGATCGGGGCGTGTGCCGCCGTCTGGCTGGTATTGCTGGGCGTGAGCGTGGCTGCGGCCGTCGCGCTGGCCGACCTGGGGCGGGGCTTTCACAAAGCGGCCAACGGTACGCACAGCACCTCCTGGGTGTTGTACGCCGTGATCATCGTGTCCGCGCTGATCATCGCCGGGGCTATCCCGATGCTGTTGCGGGCCCGCCGGATGGCCCAGACCGAGCCGGCCGCCCGGGGGATGACCTCGCCCAACCGGCCCCCCGTGCGCCTTATGTCCCAGGCGCCGCGCACCGCGGCCGATCGGGCGAGACAACCCCGGGTGCAGGCGCCGGTACAGACGGCCGACTCCGGATGGTCGGGTGAGGCGGTCGATCGGGTGTGGTTGCGCGGCACCGTGCTATTGCTGACCGCGATCGGCGCCGCGCTGGTCGCGGTGGCCACGGCGACCTACCTGATGGCCGTGGGCCACGACGGCCCCGCCTGGGTCGCATACGTGGTCGCGGGCGTCGTCACCGCGGGGATGCCGGTGATCGAGTGGCTGCATGTTCGCCTACTGCGCCGCGCCGTCGCCGAGCAGTAGGCCCTACGACGCTTTGGCGTACCTGCGAACCAGTTCGTCCTCACCGAACGTGCTCGTGTGCTGCGTGCCGTTGTCGTCGCGGCCGAAGAACGTCCAGCGCCGGGGAGTCGTCTGCGGCCCGCTGATCATCTTGACGGTGTAGCGCAGCTTCGTGGGACGCAGCGTGCCGATGATGTCACCGACCCGGATCTTCGAAGGATGGATCTCCGGGGCGTCATTCCAGTCCTCTGTCGCCATTACGCCCATCCTCATCGTGTAAACCCCCCGCTCACCCGGACAGCGCCACGGTCAGGCCCTCGCCACTGTAGTGCACCCACCGAGCCAGGGCGGCCCACCCGGCCCCGGGCCGCCCCGTGGCTGGCGGTGGCGTAGCGTTAGCTGCGAGCCGTTTCATTGTCAGCGGTGGTCCGCAGCTACCCAAGCGAGTGCGACCCACGGCAATGCGATTCCTCCGTCCGCCCGGGCTAGCCGGCGCGAACGACGCCGACGTGAAGGGATCCGCTTGTGGTTGTCGCGAATCTGCCTGGCCGCCGGGCCGCCGGATGACCGAATTGTTCGAACGCCGACGCCGAGTCAATCCCGTCCGGCTGTCGGTTTGTCGTGAACTCGGCCGCCCCATCGACGGCGCGTGGTGGCCGCGCGCAGACCGCATCACCAACGAATTGCCCGAGCTGGTCGCCCTCCTGACCCCCTTGCTGGGCGACATCAACGCGATCAATGTCAACTGGCCACCACTGCAGCGACCACCCGACTTGAACTGGTCAGGATGGGAACGAAAGCGCCAGCATGTGATGACAATCGTCGGGGGCGACGCACGCGTGAACCTGCTCGTCATCCCCTACGCGACCTACAGCGCGCTCGCCCTGATGGTGCTGCGCTGCGCGGCCGACCTACCCGTCGAAGCGCGCGACCAGACGAAGCCGGCGTTCTTGGCTGCCGGCTCCATCCTGCGGGCGGCCCAGCAACAATGCGCCACGGCCTGCACCGAACCAGCGCGAAGCTAGTGGTGCTCGCCGTTCTTGCCGTTCGAGCCGACGGTGCTTTCCTGGTGCTCGCGCAGGGCGGTGAGGGCACGTTGCTCTGAGCCGTGTGCAGCCTCGCGCAGCGCCGCATCCTCCGACGCCGGGTCGGCGAACAGGAAGCTGCCGCTACCCGGTGAACCGGCCGAGCCAAGCTTGTTCATCCGCTTGGGCAGCGCCGCGCCCTGGTACTCGAGCGGGAGCGGGTGGCCGTGGTCGTCGACCGGTCCGAGCGGCTGATGCAGCTCGATGTAAGCGCCGTGCGGCAGCCGCTTGATGATCCCCGTCTCGATGCCGTGTGCGAGCACCTCCCGGTCGCTGCGCTGCAGCGCAACGCACCACCGGTAGGCGATGAAGTAGACCACCGGCGGGAGGACGACCATCCCGATGCGGCCGATCCAGGTCGTCGCGTTCAGCGAGATCTGGAACTTCAAGGCGATGATGTCGTTCATCGCCGCCAGCGTCAGCAACATGTAGAACGAGATCGCCATGGCACCGATGGCCGTGCGCACCGGGGCGTCACGTGGCCGTTGCAACAGGTTGTGGTGGGCGCGGTCGCCGCTGAATCGCTTCTCCAGGAAGGGATAGACGATCAGCAGGACGAAGATCAATCCCATCAGGAGGGCCACCCACACGGCGGCGGGAACGGTGTGGTGCCAGAAGTAGAACTCCCACGGCGGCCAGATACGCGCCAGGCCCTCGGTCCACATCATGTAGAAGTCGGGCTGCGAGCCGGCCGAGACGTGAGATGGCTTGTAGGGGCCGAGGTTCCAGATCGGGTTGATCTGCAGCAGCCCGCCCATCAGGCCGAGCACCCCGACGATCGCGGCGAAGAACGCGCCGGACTTGACCGCGAAGATCGGCATGACGCGCACACCGACGACGTTCTGCTCGGTGCGGCCCGGGCCGGGGAACTGGGTGTGCTTCTGGAACCACACCATCGCCAGATGCAGCCCGATCAGCGCCAGGATGATCCCCGGAATCAGCAGGATGTGCAGGGCGTACATGCGCGGGATGATGTAGCCCGCGGTCGCGCACTCGTTACCCACACCGCCGCAGGGGAAGTCGCCGCCGAACAGCGCCCAGTGCAGCCAGGTGCCGATCACCGGCATTCCCAACGTGATCGAGGAGAGCGCGGCGCGCAGCCCGATACCCGACAGCAGGTCGTCGGGCAGCGAGTAGCCGAAATACCCCTCGAACATGGCCAGGATCAGCAGCAGCGAACCGATGACCCAGTTGGCCTCGCGGGGCCGGCGGAACGCGCCGGTGAAGAAGATTCGTGCCAGGTGCACCATGATCGACGCCGCGAAAATCAGTGCGGCCCAGTGGTGTACCTGCCGGACGAACAGGCCGCCGCGCACCTCGAACGAGATGTCGAGGGTCGAGGCGAAGGCTTTGGACATGTCGACGCCACGCAGCGGCTGGTAGGCGCCGTTGTAGGTGATCTCGGCCATGGACGGGTCGAAGAACAGCGTCAGGTACACGCCGGTGAGCAGCAGCACGATGAAGCTGTACATCGCGATCTCACCCAGCAGGAACGACCAGTGCGTCGGGAAGACCTTGTTGAGCTGCCGGCGTACCGCCGCCGAGGGGTGATAGCGCGTGTCGATGTCTTCACCCTGACGGGCCAAGACGTCGCCGATCTTGGGCGGTTTCGGGGGACTCAGTTTCGGACTCATGTTGTCGTCCTCTCCCAGAATGCCGGTCCGACGGGCTCGACGAAGTCACCGTTGGCGACTAGATACCCGTTGGTGTCGATCGTGATGGGCAGTTGCGCCAGCGCGCGGGCGGCCGGGCCGAAGATCGGCTTGGCGAAGTGCAGGGCGTCGAACTGCGACTGGTGACAGGGGCACAGGATTCGGTAGGACTGCTCCTCGAAAAGCGATGCGGGGCAACCCAGGTGCGAGCAGACCTTGGTGTAGGCGAACAGCTCGCCGTAGTTGAAGCTCTCCTGGCCCTGGCGCTTGACCACCCGGGGCATGTCGGACGGCCGCACGCGGATGAGCATGACCGGGTTTCGGACGCCCTGGTTGATGGCGCGCAGCTTTTCCTGTGATTCCGGCGTGGTGCCGTCGCCGTCGGATTCGCGCCAGGGGAAGACGGTCTCCATGCCGCCGGCGTCGAGGTCCTCGGGGCGCATCTTGACGAACGGTGATGCACCGGCGGAGCCGGTTGCCCGCGCGAGGAAGATGGTCTCGCCCGCATACCGCGGTGTCCAACCGGACGTCCACAGCACGGCCTTCTTCCCATCGGCGCTGGGCACCACCGGTTTCCACGGGTTCTTGATCAGACCGCCGGCAAACGCCACCAGCGTCGACAGACCGAACGCGCCCAGGCCCAGTCCCAGGGAAAGCCCAATCACCTTGCGCCGCCGGACGGTTGAGCCATCAAGGGCGTCGGTCAGGTTCGCCACCACCGTCTTGCGGTCGATGTCGCGCGAGGCCCCGTCATGCCGCTCCTGGATCGAAATCTCTTCCGGGATAAACCTTTTCTGGTACAGGATGGTGCCGATGGCGATCGACAGGATCGACATCCCGAAGGTCAGCCCGTAGAGCGGGGTGGCCAGGTCGTACAGCAGGCTGCCGGGGGCGTCCTTCGGCTTGTACTCCCACGGCCAGAACAGGAAGACCAGCAACAGCGCCAACCCGAAACCACCGCCGAGCAAGAGCCACAGCGCGACTCCGCGTTCGGCGCGCTTCTCGGCTTTGGTGCCCTCGACGGGCCAGCGGGGTTCCTTGACGATCGTCTCGACGCCGTCGAGCTTGCCGCCCAGCGTCACCAGCTCGTGCTGGGACATCGCGGCCAGGGCCGCCTCGTCGGGTTCGTTCGGCGCGGCGCCCTTGTCGGTGTCGGAGCCGGCTACGGCATTGGTGTCGCTCATGATGCTCGTGCCCCAATCCACAGTGCCAAACCGATGGCGGCGACCATCCCGATGATCCACGCGGCCATGCCCTCGGGCGCGGGCCCGAATCCACCGAGGCCGTAGCCGCCGGGCTGGCGCTCTTCAGTGACCGACTTGATGTAGCCGATGATGTCCTTCTTGGCTTCGAAGGACAGCTGACGGTCGGAGAACTTCGGCATGTTCTGCGGGCCGGTCCGCATGGCCGCCAGGATCTGCTGCTCGTTGGGCGCCTCGAGGGCCGGCGCGTACTTGCCCGACGACAGCGCCCCTCCCTTGCCGGTGAAGTTGTGGCAGGAGGAGCAGTTCAGCCGGAACAGGTCGCCGCCGCGGCCCAGGTCGTCACCACGCAGCGACTTCATCGCCAAGCTGCCGTCCGGGTTGCGCACGGTCGTCGGACCGCCGCCGTTGGCCTGCACGTACGCGCCCAGCGCGTCGACCTGCGCCTCGTCGAAGATCGGCTCCTTGCGCGGCGCCTGGGCCTCGCCGGTCATCGCAGGCATGCGGCCGGTGGAGACCTGGAAGTAGACGGCCTCCTCGCCGACGCCGATCAGGCTGGGCCCGCGGTCGGGCACGCCCTGCAGGTTCGCGCCGTGACACGACACGCACGACGTGTCGAACAGCTGCTTGCCGGTCCGCAGCAGCGCCGAGGACGACTCGTCGGCGACGGCCACTTGCGGGCGCGGCGTCAGCACGGCGGCCAGGCCGCCGGCGATGGTCAGCGCGATCAGCAGCAACAGCCCGCCGGACAGGCGGCGGCGCAGCCGCCGCCTCGAGCGGTCGCGCTGCCCTTGACGCGGCTTCCGGTTTCGCATGGACCCCAGCTTCTTCAACCGAGAACTCCTGTTCATTCCAGTATTCGGAGCCGCCGGCTCATCGGATGAAATAGATCACGGTGAACAGCGCGATCCACACGATGTCGACGAAATGCCAGTAGTAAGAGACGACGATGCTCGCGGTGGCCTGCGCCGGGGTGAACTTGCTCATCGCGGTGCGGGCCAGCAAGAAGATGAAGGCGATCAGACCGCCGGTGACGTGCAGGCCGTGGAAACCGGTCGCCAGGTAGAACACGCTGCCGTAGGCGCTGCCGGGAATCGTGGTGCCGTGCGTGGCCAGGTGGAAGTACTCGTAGCCCTGCCCGCAAACGAAGAACAGGCCCATCAGGAAGGTGATCACGTACCAGCGGCGCAGCCCGAAGACGTCGCCGCGTTCGGCCGCGAACACACCCATTTGGCAGGTGAACGACGACGCGATCAGCACGAGCGTCACCGGGACGGCCTGATAGAGGTTCAGTTCGGTCGGCGGTGGCGGCCACTTGCCGCCGGACTGCGCACGCGCGGTGAAGTACATCGCGAACAGGCCAGCAAAGAACATCAGCTCGCTGGAGAGCCAAACGATGGTGCCGACACTGACCATGTTCGGTCGATTCAACGAATGAACGCGCGACGTGATTGCAGTACCTGAGGTCCCTACAGCGCTGGTCACATCCGCAAGTATGACGCTTTGTAGTTGATTAACTCCACCCGGGGCGGCATTTCATCTTTTCGCGTCGCGGCGCCGGCCGGAGCGGGCGGGACTCCGCGCCGGTTGGGGCAGGTCGGGTCCGCGTGGGACCATCGGCGCGTGGCTCTGTCATCTGAGGCTTCCACTGGCGGGTCCGCCGCTCGACCGGCCGGGGCGGCACCCTCGTGGCCTGGGGTTCTGGCCCGGTTGATGGGCGGTCAGGATCTGGCGCGCGGCCAGGCCGCCTGGGCCATGGATCAGATCATGGCGGGCGACGCGAGCCCGGCGCAGGTCGCATCGTTTGCGGTGGCAATGCAGATGAAGGTCCCGACCTCGGCCGAGGTCAGCGAGTTGGCCGACGTCATGCTGGGCCACGCGCGCACGATGCCCGCGATGCGCGACGACAGCGTGGACATCGTCGGGACCGGTGGCGACGGCGTCAACACCGTCAACCTCTCCACCATGGCGGCGATCGTGGTCGCGGCCGCCGGCGTGCCGGTGGTCAAACACGGCAACCGCGCGGCATCGTCGTTGTCCGGCGGTGCCGACACGCTGGAGGCGCTCGGCGTGCGTATCGACCTCGAACCCGAGCAGGTGGCGCAGAGCCTGACCGAGGTGGGCATCGGGTTCTGCTTCGCGCCGCTGTTCCACCCGTCGTACCGGCACGCGTCGGTGGTGCGCCGCGAGATCGGCGTGCCGACGGTGTTCAATCTCCTTGGACCCCTTACCAATCCGGCTAGGCCGCGGGCCGGCCTGATCGGCTGCGCGTTCGCCGACCTCGCCGAGGTGATGGCGGGGGTCTTCGCCGCGCGCCGGTCCAGCGTGCTGGTGGTGCACGGCGACGACGGACTTGACGAGTTGACGACGACCACCACCAGCACGATTTGGCGGGTGCAGGCCGGGACGGTGGACAAGCTGACGTTCGATCCGGCCGGATTCGGTTTTGCCCGAGCCGATCTCGACGATCTGTTGGGCGGCGACGCGCAAGCCAACGCGGCGGAGGTGCGCGCGGTGCTGGCCGGTGACAAGGGCCCGGTCCGGGACGCCGTAGTGCTCAACGCCGCCGGGGCGATCGTGGCCCACGCCGGCCTATCCAGCCGCGCTGAATGGTTGCCGGCGTGGGAGGACGGGTTGCAGCGCGCCGCCGCGGCGATCGACTCCGGTGCGGCCGAACAGGTGCTCGCGCGATGGGTGCGGTTCAGCCAGCAGGTCTGAGTCGTGTTGGGCCGCTTGTGCCGAGGTCTGTTCATAGGCCAGCCGCGCCGAACGCGCCGAGGCGGCCCAGGCCGCCCACGCGCCGGCCGAGCGCAGTGGTGAAGCCCAGCCGGTGGCGTCGGCGGATTCATCGACCCGAACGATGCGAACCCCGGGGCCTGCCAGCCACCGCGTGATGAGCGCGGATTCCTCCACCAGCGCACCGCCCAGCGGGGCCGCGACGGGCAAGATCGCCTGTGCCCCAGCCGCAATGGCGTCGACCACCGGCATCGGGGGCACCCCGCGCCTGGCGGTGCCGGCTGCGGCGAGCTGACCGTGCCGGACGACGGCGAGGTGGTAACCACCGTCCCCGTCGGGCGCGGCGGCGATCAGCTCGGGCAGCGTGGCCAGGGCGCGCAACCGCTGGCCGCGCCACAGGATCTCGACGGCGGTGGCGGTGCGGTCGCGCAGGCGCGCGGCGCTTTCGAAATTGCGGCGCTCGGCCAGCGCCGTGACCTGATCCACGGCGGCCACCAGGGCGGCGTTCTCCATCCCGTCGATCAACGCGGCGACGCGCGCCACGGCCGCCGCGTATTGCGTGGCCGTGATGCCGCGCGCCGCGGGACACGGCGAGACCTCGGCCTCGGGGCAGGCCGGCCCGTGCAGGACCGAGCGGCCCAGCCGGGCCGTGCAGGTCCGAAGGCCGGTGAAGCGCGCCATCAGCGCGGCCGTGTCGGCGGCGTCGGCGCGCGACCGAAACGGGCCGACGGCGCGGTCGTGGCGCGGTGCCCGGACCACCGCGAGCCGCGGGAACGCCTCGTCGGACAGGGCCACCCACCACCAGCGGTGCGGGAACCGGGAACGGCGGTTGTAGGGCGGGGCGTGCGCGGCCAGCAGTCGCAGCTCGCGGACGCCGGCCTCCAGCGCGTGAGCGCACTCCACGTGGTCGACCGCGGTGGCCAGATTGACCATCTCCTTCATCCGGCCGCGTGGGTCGGCGCCGGTGAAGTACTGCCCGACCCGGCGGCGCAGGTCGACGGCGGTGCCCACGTAGAGCACCTCGCCCGACGGCCCGCGAAACAGGTAGACCCCCGGGCGGTGGGGCAGACCTTCGGCGAGGACCCGCTTGCGCCGCTGGGCCGGCGTCACGTCCGGCAGGTAGGAGCGCAGGTCGGCGTAGGTGTGCACCCCCTGGTTGCCCACCCGCTCGATGAGCGCGTGCAGCACGTCGACGGTGGCGCGGGCGTCGTCCAGCGCGCGGTGCGTGGGCTGGGTGGCGACGGCAAAGAGCCGCGCCAGCGCGGCCAGCCGCACCGTGGGGGCTTCCTCGCGGCTGAGCACCCGGCGGGCCAGCCGCACCGTGCACAGGACCTTCGGCCGGGGCCAGGGGATGTCGCACCGCGCCGCGGCGGCACGCAGAAATCCCACATCGAACCCGGCGTTGTGGGCCACCAGCACTGTCCCGTGGTCGAAACCCGCGAATTCGAGGAACATCGGCAACACCGCGTCGATTGTCGGAGCGTCGGACACCATCGCGGTGGTGATGCCGGTCAGCTGCACGATCTGGGGCGGGATGCTGCGCTCCGGGTCGACGAGCGTGGCGAACTCGCCGAGCACGGCGCCGCCGCGGACCTTGACCGCTCCGATCTCAGTGATGGCGTCGGGCGCGTTTCCGTCGGTGCCTTTCGTGCGTCCGCCCGTGGTCTCCAGGTCCACCACCACGAAGGTTGTGTCGCGCAACGTGACGTCGGCGGTGGCGAAGGATGACCCCAAGTCGGTGAAACTGAGCTGAGTCGCATCACCGGCACCCATGGCCGCGACGTTAAGCGGGTCCACCGACACCCGCGCGGTTCCCACGCCGAGCAAACCGAACCCGTTCGCCAGGCGAAACGCGGTGCCGGCGGGTTGTCGGTGGGTGTGGTTACCGTGCGGAGAGTCCGACCTGAGTTCGCCAAGCCTGACCGAGAGGACCGATCCCGATGGCACGAAGCAGTGGGCCCGACAGCGACGGCACGACGGTGCCGGACGCGGGGGCGCCGGTGGTGATCGATTGCGACGACTGCGCGGTGCGCGGACCGGGATGCCGCGATTGCGTAGTCAGCGTGTTACTCGGGGTCCCGGGAACTTTGTTGGAGGACGAATGCGCTGCGTTGGCGGTGCTCGCCGATGTAGGCCTGGCACCGCGATTACGGTTAGTGCCTATCCGCCGCGAACGCGATTCGGGCGTCGCCTAAGATGCTTTGTGTGCCAAAGGTTTACGAGGGAGTCAGCATCGTCCACATGATAATGACAGAAATCTATCCAAATTCTTAACCCCCCGCTTTGGACAAACGCCGATATCGTTTCGTAACCTGTCTGAGACCTAAACCAGCTCGACGGCGCCTGGTCGTCAATGGCCCGTTTAAGGAAGCAAAATCTTGAGGCTTGACTCTAGATACCCGTTTGTGCGTGTCGTCACACGATTTGCCATCGGGACGCTAGCGGGCTTCACAGTCTTATCGGGTGCCCTCGCGGCGAACGTCTCGGCCGACCCGGCCGGTGATGCGCTGGCCAAACTCAACGAGTTGTCACGCCAGGCCGAGCAGACCACCGAGGCGATGCACAGCGCGCAGCTCGACCTGAACGACAAGCTGGTGGCCCAGCGCGCGGCGGACAAGAAGCACGACGACGCCCTGGCCGCCGTCGATGCGGCTAAGGCTCGCCTGGCGTCGTTCCAGGGTGCCGTGAACAAGCTTGCCGCCGCGACCTACATGGGCGGCCGCGTCGACGGCATGACGGCCATGTTGACCGCCGGATCGCCGCAAGGGCTGATCGACAAGCTGGCCATGCAGCGGCTGATGGCGACCCAGATGGCCGACCAGATGACGAGTTTCCGGGCCGCGGGCGAGCAGGCCGCCAAGGCCGAGCGGGAGGCCGCCAAGTCCGCCGCCGACGCGAAGAGCGCGGCCGAGCAGGCCGCCGCGGTGCGAGCGAGCCTGCAGTCCAAGCAAAGTCAGTTGCAGGTGCAGATCGCGGTCGTCAAGTCGCAGTACGTGTCCTTGTCGCCCGAGCAGCGCACCGCGCTCGCCGATCCCGGCCCCGTCCCGGCGGGTCTCCCGGCGCCCGGCGCCCCCGCGCCCGAGGCGGCGCCGCCCGGCGCGCCGCAGGGACCCGGTGAGGCTCCGCCTCCCGGCGGAATGCCCGGACCGTTCGGTGGCGGGGTCGGTGGCGGTGACCGCGGGACCGTCGTGCAGGCGGCGTTGACGCAGGTCGGTTCACCGTACGTCTGGGGTGGCGCCGCGCCGGGCGGGTTCGACTGCTCCGGCCTGGTGATGTGGGCGTTCCAGCAGGCCGGTATCTCGCTGCCGCACTCCAGCCAGGCGCAGGCTCAAGGCGGTCAGCCGGTGTCGTTGTCGGACCTGCAGCCCGGCGACGTGGTCACCTTCTATAACGACGCGTCACACAGCGGCCTCTACGTCGGTGACGGCATGGTGATCCATTCCTCGACCTACGGCCAGCCGGTGCGCGTGGTGCCGATGAATGCCGCAGGCCCGATCCACGACGCCCGCCGCTACTAGCGGACCAGGCGCCCGGCGCGGGCGGCTGACGCTGCTGCTGGCCTGGGTCTTCCTTGTCGAGCTCGTCGTCGCCGCGGCGGTCCCGCTGGACGCGGGACGCGGCGGCGGCACGCGACCCCCGCAGCTGATCACGCCCGCACGCAGCCAGGTCAGCGCCGCGACGAAGTCGCTGGTCGTCGGTGACCGCACCGTTCGGCTGCTCGGCCTCGGCGGTCCGGCCGGCGACCGGCTGCTGTCCCGGGTGGCGTCCGGCATCGGCGCGGCGATCAACGCGGTCGAGGCGTTCTGGGGCTTGGACTGGTCGCGCGACATATCGGTGGTCGCCGCCCACACCGACGAGGAGTTCCGCGCGGCCGCCGGTGGCGGTCCGGCGGCGCAGTGGGCGGACATCGCGGCGGTGACGGTCGCCGACCGCGTCGATCCGGTGCACCGGGTGGTCATCGGTGAGCGGATCGTCTTCGCGCCCGGCGCGGCCAACATGACCGAGGGTGCGCTGCGAATCGTGTTGACGCACGAGCTTTTTCACTACGCGGCCCGCGCGGACACCGCCGCGGATGCGCCCCGGTGGCTGACCGAGGGCGTGGCCGATTTCGTCGGCCGGCCACGGACTCCGGTGCCCCTCGACGCGCTGCCGGTCCCGCTGGCGCTGCCCTCGGACGCCGACCTGGACGCACCGGGCTCGCAGCGTTCGTTGGCGTACGACCGCGCCTGGTGGTTCGCGCGCTTCGTCGCGGACACCTTCGGGACGGCCAAGCTGCACGACCTGTATCTGGCCGTCTGCGGTGCCGGGCACACCGACGTGCCCTCCGCCGCGCACGACGTGCTGGCCACCGACTCGCCCGGCCTGCTCGCGCGCTGGCACGAGTGGCTCACCCGCGCCGGCTGAGGAGATGCCCCGCACGGCCCGCGCGCGCGTCAGGCTAGCCTGACGCAGTGAGTCGGGTCCTGCTGGTAACCAACGACTTTCCGCCCCGGCCGGGCGGCATCCAGTCCTACCTGAGCGACTTCGTCGGGCACCTCGTCGATGCCGGGTTGCATTCGATGACGGTGTACGCGCCGCAATGGAAGGGTGCCGAGGCCTTCGACCATGCGGCCGAGGCGGCGGGCTACCGGGTGGTCCGTCATCCCGGCACGTTGATGTTGCCCGGCCCGGCGGTGGACGCCCGGATGCGCCGGCTGATCGCCGACAACGGCATCGACACCGTCTGGTTCGGCGCGGCCGCGCCGCTGGCGCTGCTGGCGCAGCGGGCCCGGCAGGCGGGGGCGACCCGGGTGGTGGCCAGCACGCACGGTCACGAAGTGGGCTGGTCGATGCTCCCCGTCGCGCGGTCGGTGCTGCGTCGCATCGGCGACACCACCGACGTCGTCACGTTCGTCAGCCGCTACACCCGCGCCCGGTTCGCGCCGGCCTTCGGGCCCAACGCGTCGCTGGAATACCTGCCGCCCGGGGTCAACACCGACCGGTTCCGGCCCGACCCGGCGGCCGGCGCCGCGCTGCGCGACCGGTATCGGCTGGGGGAGCGGCCCACGGTCGTGTGCGTGTCCCGGCTGGTCCCGCGCAAGGGTCAGGACATCCTGATCAAGGCGCTGCCGTCGATCCGGCAGCGCGTCGATGGTGCCGCCCTGGTCATCGTCGGCGGCGGTCCCTACCTGGAATCGCTGCGCAAGCTCGCCCGCGAGTGCGGGATCAGCGAGCATGTGACTTTCACCGGCGGCGTACCGGCCGCCGAGCTGCCCGCCCACCACGCGCTGGCCGACGTCTTCGCGATGCCGTGCCGCACCCGCGGCGCCGGCATGGACGTCGAGGGCTTGGGCATCGTCTTCCTCGAGGCCTCGGCGACCGGCAAGCCGGTGATCGCCGGCGACTCCGGCGGGGCTCCAGAAGCCGTGCAGCACAACAAGACTGGATTAGTAGTCGATGGGCGCTCGCTGAGCGCCGTCGCCGACGCCGTCACCGAGTTGCTCGGCGACCGGGACCGGGCCGCCGCCATGGGCGAGGCCGGGCGGGAGTGGGTGACGGCCCACTGGCGGTGGGACACCCTCGCTGCACGGCTGGCCGAAATCCTCGGCGGCTGACGGCTCGAGCGTCACGCTGGCCTGACGCTCGACGCCCGGCGTCACGCTGGCGTGACGCTCGCAGGAGGGCGGTGCCCTGGCGTGACGCTCGGCCGCGGAGGCGTGACGGCGGGCCGCTAATCCTTCTCGTAGATCCAGTCGATGTCGGAGGCGAACTTCTCGGCGACCACGTTGCGCTTGACCTTCATCGTCGGTGTCAGCTCGCCGGTGTCCTCGGTGAAGTCGACCGGCAGGATGCGGAATTTGCGGATCGACTCGGCGTGCGACACCGCCTGGTTGGCGTGCTTGACGGCGGCGTCCACCTCGGCGACCAGGTCCGGGTCACCGGCCAGATCGGCAACCGACGCGCCGGCCGCCTTGTGGTTGCGCTCCTTCCACGCTTCGAACGCCTCGGGGTCGATGGTGATCAGCGCGCCGATGAACGGCTTGGCGTCGCCCACCACCATGGCCTGGCTGATCAGCGCGTGCGCCCGCAGTTGGTCCTCGAGCACGGCCGGGGCGACGTTCTTACCGCCGGCGGTGACGATGATCTCCTTCTTGCGGCCGGTGATCCTCAGGAAGCCGTCCTCGTCGAGCGCGCCGAGATCGCCGGTCTTGAACCAGCCGTCGGTGAACGCGTCGTTGGTGGCCTGCTCGTTGCGCCAGTAGCCGCTGAACACCACGCCGCCCCGGACCAGAAGCTCGCCGTCTTCGGCGATGCGCATGCTGTTGCCCGGCAACAGCGTTCCGACCGTCCCGATCCTGACGTTGCCGACCTGGTTGACCGTGATGGCGGAGCTGGTCTCGGTCAGGCCGTAGCCCTCGTGGATGGTCAGGCCGACGCCCCGGTAGAAGTGGCCCAGCCGCGCACCCAGCGGCGCGCCGCCCGAGACGGACGCGTGGCATTCACCGCCCAGCGCGGCGCGCAGCTTGTGATAGACCAGCCGGTCGAACAACGCATGCTTGGCGCGCAGCACCAGCCCCGGCCGCCCGCCGTCCTGCGCCTGGCTCCAGTCGACCGCGGTTTGCACGGCGGCCGCGAAGATCCGGCCCTTGCCGTCGTTGACCGCGTTCTGTTCGGCGGTGTTGTAGACCTTCTCGAACACCCGGGGCACCGACACCACCACCGTCGGCTTGAACACGGCGAACATCGGCAGCAGGTTCTTGATGTCGCTGGTGAACCCGACGGTCACCTTGTTGGCGAATGCCGAGAGCGTCAGCGAGCGCGCCAGCACGTGGGCCAGCGGCAGGAAGATCAGCAGCCGCTGCCCCTCGTGCAGCAGCGTCGGCAGGCACTCCTTGGCGCCGCGGGTCTCGTACAGCAGGTTGGAATGGGTGAGCTGGCAGCCCTTGGGCCGTCCGGTGGTGCCCGAGGTGTAGATGAGCGTCGCCGGGTCGTCGGCGCGCAGCGCCTCCTGGCGGGCGGTGAGTTCGGCGGGCTCGACCGAGGCGCTGGCCTCGGCGAGCTGGTCGAGCGCCTTGGGACCCGAGCCGTCGATGTGCAGCACGCGGCGCAGGGCGGGCAGGTCGGCGGTGAGTTCGGTGACCATCGCGGCGTGCGCGTCGGTTTCGGCGAAGGCGACCACCGCCTCGGAGTCCTGCAGCACCCAGCGCACCTGCTCGGCCGACGACGTCTCGTAGATCGGCACGGTGACCGCGCCGACGGACAGGATTGCCAGGTCGATGATCGCCCACTCGTAGCGGGTGGCCGAGAAGATGGAGACCCGGTCGCCGGCCTGGACGCCGAGCGCGATCAGACCCAGCGCCGCGGAGCGAACCTGTTCGGCCACCTCCGCGCAGGTGACATCGGTCCATTCGCCGTCGACCTGACGCCGGAAGATGACGAAGCCGGGATCTGATCGCTCGTGCTCGAAGACCATGGCCGCGATGTTGTCGTGCTCGCCGACGGAGAAGCGGGCGGGGACACTGTACTCACGCACTCTTACTGACCTCGTTTTGGCTTGGGTGACGTTCCGGGGGCCGGCTTGTTGCCGTCCAGCCTAATCCGCGCGTTCGCGCAGGAACGGTGGCAGTCGCCGGGCCAGGGCGCGGGTGTGTGAAGCTGGGGTAGTGAACAGCATCCAGATCGCCGACGAGACGTTCGTCGCCGCCGACGGTGCGCGGGTCGGCGCCGCGGTCGCCGATCCGTCGAGCTGGCGCCGGTGGTGGCCGGACCTGCGGCTGCAGGTCGTCGAGGAGCGCGGCGACAAGGGGATCCGCTGGGCGGTCACCGGCGCGCTGACCGGAACCATGGAGATCTGGCTGGAGCCGTCGCTGGACGGGGTGGTGCTGCATTACTTCCTGCACGCCGAACCGTCCGGGGTGGCGGCCTGGCAGTTGGCCAAGCTGAATCTCGCGAAAATGACGCACCGCCGTCGGGTGGCGGGAAAGAAAATGGCCTTCGAGGTCAAGACGACACTGGAACGGTCGCGTCCGGTCGGAGTTTCTCCGGTAGTTTAGCCGGGTCAGGTTTGCGGGGAGAGTACCGTTTCGGACCGGAGGCCCGGGGGTTAGACCCGCACGGTAGTTTCCCCGCCGGCGGCGTCGACCGCTTGCGGGAGAGAGGGCAGCACCAGGTGGCGGAGAAGACGTCGCAGACCATTTACATCGACGCCGACCCGGGCACGGTGATGGGCGTCATCGCGGATATCGATTCCTACCCGCAGTGGATCTCGGAATACCGGGAAGCCGAGGTGCAGGAGACAGACGCCGACGGCTATCCCAAAGTCGCGCGGGTGGTGCTGGACGCCGCCGTGCTCAAGGACACGATGGTCATTTCCTACCAGTGGCCCAAGGACCGGCAGTCGGTCAGTTGGACCCTGGTCTCCAGCTCGCTGCTGCGTTCGCTGGAGGGCACATATCGATTGGCGCCCAAGGGATCTGGCACCGAGGTCACCTACGAGCTCTCGGTTGACCTCGCCGTTCCCATGATCGGTCTGCTCAAGCGCAAGGCCGAGCGCCGGTTGACCGACACCGCGTTGAAGGATCTGAAGAAACGAGTCGAGGGCTGAGTGAGTCCAGCGAATCGCGGGCGCCCACCCCGGCCCGAATCAGCCTCTTCGTTGGCAAGGGCGGGGTAGGAAAGTCCACGCTGGCCTGTGCGACGGCGGTCGGTGCCGCAAGCGCGGGGCAGCGAGTGCTGGTGGTGTCGACCGATCAGGCGCATTCACTCGGCGACGTGCTCGGTGTCCCCGTCCCGCCCAGCCCGGGCGAACTGGTTCGCGTGCTTGCCGATGACGAGCAGGCCGGTGGTGGCTTCCTCGACGCGCTCGCCCTGGACACCCTGGCCCTGCTCGAGCTTCGCTGGCGCGAGGTCGTCGACACGCTGGATCGTCGGTTTCCCGATACCGAGCTGAGTACCATTGCCCCCGAAGAACTTTCGGCGCTGCCGGGTGTTCAGGAAGTGCTCGGGCTGCACGCCGTCGGCGAGCTGGCCGTCTCCGGGCGCTGGGATCGCATCGTCGTCGACTGCGCCTCGACCGCCGACGCGCTGCGGATGTTGACCTTGCCCGCCACCTTCGGGCTCTATGTCGAACGCGCGTGGCCGCGGCATCGGCGGCTGTCCGTCGGCGCCGACGACTCCCGCTCGGCGGCGATGGTGGAGCTGCTGGAGCGCATCGGCGCCAGCGTCGAGACGCTCAACACCCTGCTGACCGACGGCGAATTGGTCGGCGCGCACTTGGTATTGACGCCGGAGCGGGTCGTCGCTGCGGAGGCGGCCAGGACGCTGGGTTCGCTGGCATTGATGGGGGTGCGCGTCGAGGAACTGATCGTCAACCAGGTTCTGACCGAAGACGCATCTTACGAATACCGCAACCTGCCGGAGCACCCCGCGTTTTACTGGTACGCCGAACGCATTTCCGAACAACGTGGTGTTCTCGACGAACTCGACGCCACCATTGGTGAGGTGGCCCTGGTGTTGACTCCGCACCTGTCCGGGGAGCCGATCGGTCCGAAGGCCCTGGGCGAGTTGCTCGACTCCGCGCGTCGTCGCGGCGGGGCGCCGCCGCCGGGGCCATTGCGGCCGACGGTGGACCTGGAATCCGGAACGGGACTTGGTTCCATTTATCGAATGCGGCTAGCGTTGCCGCAACTCGATCCGTCAACGCTGACGCTGGGGCGCGTTGACGACGACCTGATCGTCAGTGCCGGCGGATTGCGGCGCAGGGTTAGGTTGGCGTCCGTGCTCCGGCGCTGCACGGTGCTGGACGCACAATTGCGGGGTAGCGAGCTGACGGTGCGATTTCGACCAGATCCGGAGGTGTGGCCTAAGTGAGTGGGGCTCATTCGGATATCGGTCCCGAGCTGCGCAGGCTCGCCCAGACAATCCTGGACGGAATCGACCCGGCGGTGCGGACGGCGGCCGCGCTGACGGCGGGCCGCGGAGCCGGGACCGGCAAGTGCCAACAGGTGTGGTGCCCGGTGTGCGCGCTGGCCGCGCTGGCGACCGGTGAGCAGCACCCGCTGATCACCGTTATCGCCGACCACAGCATCGCCCTGCTCGAGGTGATCCGGGCCATGCTCGACGACATCAACGGCGCGGAGAGACCACCGCCCGACGGGCCGCCCGGCCACGGCGCCACCGAGGCGGAGCCTCCCGACTCAGCGACCAGGACCCGGTATCAGCCCATTCCCGTCACCGTCGAGGAGTGACCCCGCTGCGTCGAAGGTGGTCCCTTCCGCATGCGGTGGGTACAGTTGGCGCAGAACACCGGCGGGCGGGCGAGAGGGAGGGCCATGTGGTACTGGCTATTCAAGTACGTACTGCTCGGCCCGTTGCTGGCCTTGCTCGGTCGGCCAAAAGTTGAAGGCCTGGAACACATTCCGAGTTCCGGCCCGGCGATCCTGGCCAGTAATCACCTGGCGGTGATGGACAGCTTCTACCTGCCGCTGGTGGTGCGCCGCCGCATCACCTTCCTGGCGAAGGCCGAATACTTCACGGGGACCGGCCTGAAGGGCTGGTTCCAGCGCTGGTTTTTCACCGCCGTGGGCCAGGTGCCGATCGACCGGACCGACGCCGACAGCGCGCAGGCCGCACTGACCACCGCCGAGCGGCTGCTCTCGTCCGGAAAGCTGCTGGGGATGTACCCCGAAGGCACCCGATCGCCGGACGGCCGGCTGTACAAAGGCAAGACCGGTCTGGCGCGGCTGGCCCTGCACACCGGCGTCCCGGTGATCCCGGTGGCGATGATCGGCACCAACGTCGTCAATCCGCCGGGGACGAACATGTTGCGCTTCGGGCGGGTCACCGTTCGCTTCGGCAAGCCGATGGACTTCTCCCGGTTCGAGGGGTTGGCCGGCAACCGCTTCATCGAGCGGGCCGTCATCGACGAGGTGATCTACGAGCTGATGGGGCTCTCCGGCCAGGAGTACGTCGACATCTACGCCGCCAGCGTCAAGGAAAGCCGCAACGGCGATGGATCGACCGGCGAGGCCGCCCGGATCCCGGAAACCGCCGTCGGTTGATCCGCGGGCTCGACTAGCCGGCTGCTGTCACCGGCGTCAATTCTTGCGGCGCCGAATCCGGCGACGGCTTGCGAGTGGTCACCGTCAGACCGGCCGCGACGATGACGGCCAGCGCCCACCACACGTAGGACATCCCGGCGAGCTGACGCCACCAGACCGCCGACGCCTCGTGATGCTTGGGCAGCAGGTCGATCGGCGACCATCTCATCAGCGCCACTCCCGCGGCACCGACCACGGCCAGCGTCACGTTGCGGCGCCGCCAGGCCAGCACGGCGAGCACCACGACCGTCGGCAATCCCCACACCCAGTGGTGTGACCACGAGACCGGGGAGACCATCAACCCGAACAACGCGACGCAGATGACGGCGAGCACGGGCTCGCCGGCCCGCAGCACCCTGCGCATCGCCCACACCGTCAGCGCGAGCACGAGCAGCGAGGCCACCACCCAGAGCAGGAAGCGCTGTTGCTCGCCCAGCCCGAGTCGGGCCAGGGCCCCGGCGAGGTTTTGATCGGTGTTCAGCGCCGCCTCGCCGATCCGATCGGTGTGCGGCAGGGTGTGCGTCCAGTACTCCCACGAGTCACCCCATGCCAGAACGAAACCCACCGCCGTCGTCACCACGAAGGACGCCACGGCCGTGAGTGCGGCCCGGTTGTCGCGACGCAGCAGGAAATAGAGCAGAAACACCGCAGGCGTGAGTTTGAGCGCTATGCCCAGTCCCAGCAGCAGCCCGCGCGGCCACGGTGTGCGGCGCGGCAGGCAGTCGGCGATCACCAGGGTCATCAACACGACGTTGATCTGGCCGAAGGCGAAGTTCGACGTGATGGGTTCCAGCCAGATGGTCGCCGCCAGCGTGATGACGACGGCCAGCCACCAGCGGCGCAACCAGGCCGGGCCGGGCAGCGCCGTCGAGGCGGCCCAGACGTCGAGGCGGGTCAGCACGATCACGGTGGACACCACCAGCAGCACCAACGTCAACGCCGTGATCGCGACGCTGGCGGCGGGCATGTGCAGCCAGGCGAACGGGCAGAACACGATCGCCGCCAGCGGGGGATAGGTGAACGGCAGGTTGAGCCCGATCGGTGTGTGGAACAGCACATCACCGCGGTACAGCGAATGGCCCTGCATCCACGCCTGCGCGCCCATCTGATACACGTCGATATCGATGCGATAGGGAATGTGGCCGAACAGTTGCCAGGCCACATAGCCCAGCCCCGCGGCCGCTAGCAGCCAGAGACCGCACCACAACAGGACCTGCCCGGGGCCACGTTTGCTTGGGTGGCCCACGTCGGGCGCCCGCCATCTACTCATGTCGCACAACAGCGTAATCGGTGCGCGGAGGTGGTACGTCGCTCCGCGCGGCTTCCGGCGGTGTCTACGCCCACAGGCGTACGTTTCAAGAGTGCTCCACTGGTTCGTGCTGCGGGTGACGCGCTGGTTCGCGCACGACATCCTCGAGGGCGGCCGGTTGCCCCTGCTGTGCTGCCTGGTGGCATTCATCCTGACGTTTTTCGTCACGCGGACGTTCGTGCGCTTCATCCGCCACCGCGCCGAGACCGGCCACCCGGCCAGGTGGTGGCACCCGCGCAACGTCCATGTCAGCGGGGTCCACATCCACCACGTGACGTTCGGTGTCGTCCTGGTGCTGCTCTCCGGCCTGACCTTGGTCACCCTGTCCATCGACGGACACGAGCCCGAATTCACTTTGTCGGCAATCTTTTTCGGCATCGGTGCGGCCCTGGTGCTCGACGAGTACGCGTTGATCCTGCACCTGTCCGACGTTTACTGGTCAGAGGATGGGCGCACTTCGGTGGACGCCGTGTTCGCCGCGGTGGGGGTGGCCGGACTCTTGATCATGGGCCTGCATCCGCTGATGTTTTTCCTGCCGATCTGGGAAGGCACCGATTCCTGGCCGCTGCGCGCCGCGGTGGCCGGCGGACTGGTGTTGACGCTGCCCCTGGCGGTGATCGTCGTGCTCAAGGGCAAGGTGTGGACCGGGCTGCTCGGCATGTTCATCGTCGTGCTGCTGGTCATCGGCGCGATCCGATTGTCCCGCCCGCATGCGCCCTGGGCTCGCTGGCGATACACCAACCAACCCGAGAAGATGCGCCGAGCGCTACAACGCGAACGGACGCTGCGCCGCCCGGTGGTGCGGGCCAAGCTGTATCTGCAGTGCGCGATCGCGGGCACGCCCCGCCTGCCCGACGAGCGCGCGGTCGACGCCCAGCTCGACCACGACGTACACCCGGCACCGCCGCCGACGGGGCCCATCCTGATCAGCAGATAGGCTTTCGCCGGTGCGGTACTTCTACGACACCGAGTTCATCGAGGACGGCCGCACCATCGAGTTGATCTCCATCGGGGTGGTCGCCGAGGACGGCCGCGAGTACTACGCCGTGTCAACGGAGTTCGATCCCGAACGCGCCGGCGGCTGGGTGCGCGCCAACGTGCTGCCCAAGCTGCCACCCCCGTCGTCTCAGCTGTGGCGCTCGCGCAGACAGATCCGCTCGGACCTCGAGGATTTCTTCGACGTCCGGGGCGCTGACCCCATCGAACTGTGGGCGTGGATCGGCGCCTACGACCACGTGGCCTTGTGCCAGCTATGGGGCACGATGCCCGAGCTGCCGCGGGCGCTGCCCCGTTTCACCCGGGACTTGCGGCAATTGTGGGAGGACCGGGGCTGCCCGCCCATGCCGCCGCGGTCGCGCGATGCCCACGACGCGTTGGTCGACGCCCGCGACCAGATGCGGCGATACCGGCTGATCATCTCGGCGGAGGGGGACGGCCTCGGGAGCGATCCGAACGCCGGAGTATCGCCCTGAGCCCGCCCGGACGACGTTCGCGCTGATCAGTCACCCTCGCGCCCCGGTTACCATGGACCGATGAACTGGACTGTCGACATCCCGATCGACCAGCTGCCGTCGCTGCCCCCGCTGCCGAACGACCTGCGGGCGCGGCTGGACGCCGCGCTGGCCAAGCCGGCCGCCCAGCAACCCAGCTGGCCGGCCGAACAGGCGGCGGCGATGCGAACGGTCCTCGAGAGCGTGCCGCCGGTGACGGTGCCCTCGGAGATCCTCCGGCTGCAGGAGCAGCTGGCCCAGGTCGCCAAGGGCGAGGCGTTCCTGCTGCAGGGCGGGGACTGCGCGGAGACGTTCACCGACAACACCGAGCCCCACATTCGGGGCAACATCCGCGCCCTGCTGCAGATGGCCGTGGTGCTGACCTACGGCGCCAGCATGCCGGTGGTCAAGGTGGCCCGGATCGCCGGCCAGTACGCCAAGCCACGGTCGGCCGACATCGACGCCCTGGGGTTGCGGTCCTACCGCGGGGACATGATCAACGGCTTCGCCCCGGATGCCGCCGCGCGCGAGCACGACCCGTCGCGGCTGGTGCGCGCGTACGCCAACGCCAGTGCGGCGATGAACCTGGTGCGGGCGCTGACGTCGTCGGGCCTGGCGTCGCTGCACCTGGTCCACGACTGGAACCGGGAGTTCGTCCGGACGTCGCCCGCCGGCGCCCGCTACGAGGCGCTGGCCACCGAAATCGACCGGGGTCTGCGGTTCATGAGCGCCTGCGGCGTGGCCGACCGCAACCTGCAGACCGCCGAAATCTATGCCAGCCATGAGGCTTTGGTGCTCGACTACGAGCGGGCCATGCTGCGGCTGTCGGCGAGCGAGGACGGGGAGCCGCAGCTATTCGACCTGTCGGCACACACCGTCTGGATCGGCGAGCGGACGCGCCAGCTCGACGGCGCGCACATCGCGTTCGCGGAGGTGATCGCCAACCCGATCGGCGTGAAGATCGGCCCGACGATGACCCCGGAACTGGCCGTCGAATACGTGGAACGGCTTGACCCGCACAACAAGCCGGGCCGGTTGACGTTGGTGAGCCGGATGGGCAACAACAAGGTGCGCGATCTGCTGCCGCCCATCGTCGAGAAGGTCCAGGCGACCGGTCACCAGGTGATCTGGCAGTGCGACCCCATGCACGGCAACACCCACGAGTCGTCCAACGGATACAAGACCCGGCACTTCGACCGGGTCGTCGACGAGGTGCAGGGTTTCTTCGAGGTGCACCGCGCGCTGGGCACGCACCCGGGCGGCATCCACGTCGAGATCACCGGCGAAGACGTCACGGAATGCCTCGGTGGGGCGCAAGACATTTCGGATCTGGACTTGGCGGGGCGCTACGAGACGGCATGCGACCCGCGGCTGAACACCCAGCAGTCGCTGGAGTTGGCCTTCCTGGTCGCCGAGATGCTGCGCGACTAGCCCGCTATCAGCCCGTTCAGGTTGGTCCCGATCGTCCACGCCGCGGTGGCAACCAGACCGGTCAGCGCCAGCACCAGCGCCACCCAGATCAGCACCATGCGCCGGCCGTGCTGTCGGGCGTATGCGAATTCGCTGATCGGAATGCCGGCGAATTCCCCTGTGACGGGCTGGTATTCGTAGTCGTCGGGCTCGTCATCGGATTGCGGCGGGCGCTGCGGCTCGGACCAGTCCTCGGGGCCGCGGGTCAATTGGCGGGTGGGGTGGCGGACCGGTGCGGCGGCGGGCGGCGCGGCGGTGTCCGGGCGCTGGCTCATTCGGCTGTGCTGGGCCGCGGACCGGTGCTGCGCGGAGTTGCGCGGTGCCGGGACCCGAAAATCCGGCAGCGCAAGTTCTTCGGTGATCGCGTCGAGCTCGGCGCCCATCTCGATCGCGTCGGCGTACCGGTCGCCCGGGTCGCGCGCGGTCGCGCGCCGCACGAACTCGTCGAACTCCGGGGGTACACCGTCGATCGCGGCACTGGGCGCCGGCACATCGGTGTCCAGCCGTTGGTAGGCGATCGACAACGCGGAGTCACCGGTGAACGGGGTGCTCCCGGTCAGCAGCTCGTAGGTGAGAATCCCGGCGGAGTACACGTCGCTGCGGGGACTGGCGTCGCCGTGGCGCACCTGCTCGGGAGACAGGTAGGCCGCGGTTCCCAAAATCACGCTCGTGGAGGTGATTCCAGCGGCCGCGACGGCACGGACCAAACCGAAATCGGCGATCTTCACGTCGCCGTCGTCGGAGATCAGCACGTTCTCGGGCTTGACGTCGCGATGAATCAGACCGGCCCGGTGCGCGGCGGCGAGGCCGCCCAACACCGGGCGCAGCACCGCGGCCACGGCATAGGGCGGCATCGGCCCGCGCTCGGCCAGCAGCTCGCGCAGCGTGCCGCCCTCGATGAGCTCCATCACCAAGAAGGGGTGCCGGGCGTCCAAGCCCTGGTCGTATACCGCGACCAGGCCGGGGTCCTTCAGCCGTGCGACCGTGCGGGCCTCGCGCTGAAACCGGGTCAGAAACTGGTCGTCGCCGGCGTAGCGGGAATCCATCACCTTCACCGCGACCGGGCGGTCGAGCCGCGTGTCGAGGCCGCGGTACACCGTCGACGTGCCGCCGCTGGCGATCTTGGACTGCACCAGGTAGCGGCCATCCAGCAAGACGCTGTCCAAGGGGTCTCGCGTCCCGGGTCCGGCCACGGGGCCATCGTAGGGGTGAGGGTGCGATTGGGCGTCAGAACACGGGTTGAATCCGCGTGCCAAGGCCTACACTTGCGCGGGTGAGCAGTGTTCCTGCCGGCGACGATGTTCTGGATCCCGACGAGCCCACCTACGACCTGCCGCGGGTCGCCGAATTGCTCCGGATTTCGGTCAGCAAGGTCCAGCAGCAACTTCGGGAAGGTCACCTGGTTGCGGTGAAGCGCGAGGGCGGCCTGGTGGTGCCGCAGGTGTTCTTCACCAAGTCCGGTGAGGTGGTCAAGAGCCTGCCGGGACTGTTGACGATCCTGCACGACGGCGGCTACCACGACACCGAGATCGTGCGGTGGTTGTTCACCCCCGATCCGTCGCTGACGATCACGCACGACGGCAGCCGGGATGCCATCAGCAACGCCCGCCCCGTCGACGCCCTGCACGCGCACCAGGCTCGGGAAGTCGTGCGTCGGGCACAGGCGATGGCTTGCTGAGGGCTTACTGAGCGACAGCTTCCTCGGTTATGCCGGCCCGCTCGTCGGGGGCACGGTAGAGCCTGTACCAGGCGATCAGCGCGCAAGCGGTGGCCAGCGAGAAATGCAGCCACGAGTACATCCCATGCGAGCCATCGGGTTTGAAGATCACCATCACCCACGTCGACAGCCCGGCGATGATCGCGACGGCCCGCCGGGACTGCGCCAGCGGGGCCACCACCGCCAGCGGCCAGGAGTAGTACCACGGCAGCGCCGCGGGGACGAAGAGCACCACCACCAGCATCGAGTACGCGATGCCGGTGAGGGCGGCCCTGTCGTCGCGCCGGAACCGCCACCACAGCAGGGGCAGCGACACCGCGATGATCGCGATCCCGATGAAGCGGGTGATGCGCAGCAAGGGGTAGAAGTGCACCGCAAAGAAGCCGCTGAACACGGCGTGAATGATGTTGGCGGCCGCGGTCGGCACGGTCAGCCAGTTGATGATCTTCACGGACCCGGCCAGTGCGGTCAGCCACCCCAGGCCCACCCTCTTATACACAAC
>NZ_LZIL01000049.1 GCF_001667075.1 Mycobacterium sp. 852014-52450_SCH5900713
GCTCGACTTAGTGTCTACCCGCCGGCCACCGTCCATCCACCGGGGTCCTGCGATCACAGGGTGTGGCGCCGGCCCGCCACCGATGCATTGTCGAGCAGCCGGCGCAATACCTTGACCGCGTCCGTCAGCACCTGGCGGTCCACCGGCTCGAGCAATGCCAGTTGCGGTTCGATCGCGGCGGCACGGTCGGCGCGAACGGCGTTGAGCGTGCGCTTCCCCTGGGGGGTGATGCGGATCCGGACCGCGCGGGCGTCGCCCGGGTCCACGGTTCGGGTGACCAGGCCGGCGTCCTCGAGCCTGCGCACCTGCGTGGTCATGGTCGGTTGCGAGCAGTGATCGACTGCGGCGAGGTCGCCGATCCGGGCCTCTCCATGCGCTTCGATCGTGGCAAGCAGCCTGGCCTGCGCCGCAGGCAGGGGCATCTGGATCCGCTGGGTGGCCAGCCGGTTGAGCCGCGCCACTACGGCGAGCAAATCCGCGCCCAGCTGTTGGGCCTCGATGTTTGCGGTCTCGACAACTCTGTCCATGTCTCCATAGTTCCATAGCTTTGCTAAGTGAGACGAATGGCGGCCGGCCGAACCGGGTCGGAAGTTACTCAGTGTGATGAAGCGACTTGGCGCCGCGCCCTGGCACAATCAGTGAAGTGAATGCCCGTCGCCCCGTCCGTTCGCGCCGTCGGGGTGGACCGTTACAACCGGCCGAATTGGCACAGGCATCGGTTATGGGGGCGCTCTGCGCGGTCATCGCGATCATCGCCGGAGTAATTCCGTTCGCCCAGGGACTGGCGCTGCTGGGCACGGTGCCGATGGGGCTGCTGGCCTACCGTTACCGGCTGCGAGTGCTGCTCGCCGCCACCTTTGCTGCCGGAATGATCGCCTTCCTCATCTCCGGGCTGGGCAGTTTCCTCACCGTCGTCAACTGCGCATACATCGGCGGGTTGACCGGATTCGTGAAACGCAGGGGCAGGGGCACCCCGACGGTGCTCGCCTCGTCCCTCGTCGTCGGGCTCGCCGTCGCCACCGCAACGGTCGGCATGTTGATGGTGCTGAATCGGCTGCGGCATCTGATTTTTCAGGTGATGACGGCCAACGTGGATGGTGTTGTCGCATTCCTCAAACGGGTGGACCTGCAATGGCTCGGCGCCGACGTGAAGCGGTGCTTCGAATTCGGGCTGCATTACTGGCCGTGGCTGATGCTCGGCTATGTCACCTACGGGGTGATGTTCTCGTCGTTGATCGGGTGGTGGGCGCTTTCGCGCCTGCTCGAACGGATGGGCAACGTTCCGGACGTGCACAAACTCGACGCCCCTGACGAGTCGCCCGGCGCCACGATCGGGCCGGTGCCGGTGCGGTTGGAGAAGGTGCGGTTCCGCTACCCGCACGCGAAGCAAGACGCCCTGCGCGAAATCAGCCTGGAACTCCAAGTCGGAGAACACGTTGCCGTCATCGGCGCCAACGGTTCCGGAAAGACGACGTTGACCCTGATTTTGGCCGGTCGGCAACCGACGTCGGGTACCGTGCAGCGCCCGGGCGCGGTGGGGTTGGGCATGTTGGGCGGCACGGCGCTTGTTCTGCAGCACCCGAAGAGCCAGGTCTTGGGAACCCGGGTCGCCGACGATGTGGTCTGGGGGTTGCCGCCGGGCACCGAGGTCGATGTCGACCACTTGCTCCGCGAAGTAGGTCTCGAGGGTTTTGCCGAGCGTGATACCGGCAGCCTGTCCGGTGGGGAACTGCAGCGCTTGGCCCTGGCCGCGGCGCTCGCCCGGGAGCCGGCGCTATTGATCGCTGACGAGTTCACCAGCATGGTCGATCAACAGGGCCGTAACGTCCTGTTGAACGTGCTGTCAGGCCTTCCCCAACGGCATCGGACTGCGCTGGTGCACATCACGCATTTCGACAACGAGGCCGCGTCGGCGGACCGGACCATCAACCTCAGCGATTCCCCCGGCAACGCCGGCATGGTCGAGACGGCTCCGCCCCCGGCGCCGGCCATCGCAGTCAAGCGGGGTTTCAGCAAGCCGGTACTCGAAATCGTCGACGTCCGACACGAATACAACAGTGGCACGCCCTGGCAGAAAACCGCGCTGCGCGGGATCAGCTTCGTAGTCGAACAGGGCGACGGGATTTTGATCCACGGCGGCAACGGGTCGGGCAAGTCGACGCTGGCGTGGATCATGGCCGGGCTGACCGTTCCCACCAGCGGTGCCTGTCTGCTTGACGGTCAACCCATCCGTGAGCACGTCGGCGCGGTGGGGTTGTCGTTTCAGACGTCGAGGCTGCAATTGATGCGCAGCCACGTTGGCCTGGAAATCGCTTCCGTGGCCGGGTTTTCGGAGCGTGACGTGAACCGCGTGGCCGCTGCTCTGCGCGCGGTCGGTCTGGAGCCCGCCATGGGCAATCGCCGCATCGACCAGCTCAGCGGTGGCGAGATGCGGCGGGTGGTGCTGGCCGGACTGCTGGCGTGCTCGCCACGCGTGTTGATCCTCGACGAGCCGTTAGCCGGGTTGGACATCGGTAGCCAGCGGGGCCTGCTGCGCCTGCTGGCCGATCTGCGCCGTCACCGAGGCCTCACCGTGGTGGTTATCTCGCACGACTTCGTGGGTTTGGAAGAGGTGTGCCCAAGGGTCCTGCATCTGCAGAATGGCGCGCTGCAGTCTCTGTCGGCCACCGCCGCGGCCGGGGGTGTGGCGTGACCACAACCTCATCCTCCGCATCGGGGAGAAAACGGCGCAGTTCTCGTCCGGTGGTGCTGCTGGTTCCGGTGCCCGGAAGGTCGGCCATTCACAACTTGTGGGCCGGCACCAAACTGCTGGTGGTATTCGGTGTTTCGGTGTTGCTGACCCTCTATCCGGGCTGGGTGACCATCGGGGCGGTGGCCGTGCTCGTGGTGGCGGCGATCTGGATCGCACATATCCCCCGGGGTGCGGTTCCGTCGATTCCGCGGTGGCTATGGGTCCTCCTGGCATTGGGTTTTGTGACCGCGGCGTTGGCCGGCGGTAGCCCCGTGATCTCGATTCACGGCGTCAACATCTGGCTCGGCGGAGCGTTGAACTTCCTGCGGATCACCGCGCTGTCGATCGTTCTGCTCGGGCTGGGGGCCATGGTGTCCTGGACCACCAACGTCGCCGAAATCGCCCCGGCGCTGGCCATTTTGGGCCGCCCGTTCAAATGGCTGCGGATTCCGGTCGACGAGTGGGCGGTGGCCCTGGCCCTGGCGCTACGCGCCTTCCCGTTGTTGATCGAGGAATTCCAGGTGCTCTACGCCGCTCGTCGATTGCGGCCCAACCACATGCCGCAGGGTCGCAAGGCTCGGGTTCGCCAGACGACGGGCAACTCGATCGACTTGGTTGCCGCCGCCATCGTGGTGACCCTGCGGCGTGCCGACGAGATGGGCGACGCGATCACCGCTCGCGGCGGCATCGGTCAACTCTCCGCCGATCCGGCGCGGCCGAGATTGGGTGATTGGGCGACGCTCGCGGTCACCCTGGCGATCAGCGGTGCCGCGGTGGCGATCGAGACGATATTCCATCTGACTCGATGATCATTCGCGTAGCGTGAGCGCGTGGCCGACATCCACCGGACTCGCACGATCGCGGCTCGCATCGGTGACGTCTGGGAGACGCTCGCGGACTTCGCGGCGATCAGTTCGTGGGCCGGCAATGTCGACCACTCGTGCATCTTGTTTTCCGGACCGGACGGAGCTCCCGTCGGGACCGCCCGGCGGGTGCAGGTCAACCGCGACGCACTCGTCGAGCGCATCACCGAGTTCGACCCGCCCCGCGCCCTCGGCTACGACATCGAAGGCCTGCCCAGGCGCCTGCGCAGGGTGTCCAACCGCTGGACGCTGGCACCCGCCACCGCCGATTCGGCCGCCGCGACGGCGGTGACCCTCACCAGCACCGTCGAAATCGGTCCGCACGCAATGCAAAAGCTGGCCGAACTGGCCCTGTGCCGCGTCCTCGCGCGACAGTCCGAATCAATGCTCGCCGGGCTTGCGAATCGATTGGAGCATGCTGGTGTCTGATCGCCCCGACGTCATCGTCATCATGACGGACGAGGAACGCGCGGTGCCGCCGTACGAGGCTCCCGACGTGCTCGCCTGGCGCGACCGGAGGCTGACCGGGCGCAAGTGGTTCGACGACCACGGCGTCAGCTTCGCTCGGCACTACACCGGCTCGCTGGCCTGCGTGCCAAGCCGCCCAACCATTTTCACCGGACACTATCCCGACTTGCACGGCGTCACCCAGACCGACGGCATCGGAAAGACCGCCGGCGATTCGCGCATGCGCTGGCTACGCCAGGCTGAAGTGCCCACGCTGGGCAATTGGCTGCGGGCCGCCGGCTACGACACTCACTACGACGGCAAGTGGCACATCTCGCACGCCGACCTCACCGACCCGAGGACCGGTGGGCCGCTGGCGACCAACGATGAGAACGGTGTCGCCGACGCCGCCGCGGTGCGGCGCTACCTGGAGGCGGATCCGTTGGGGCCGTTCGGATTCTCGGGATGGGTCGGCCCGGAGCCGCACGGGGCGGCACTGGCCGATGCCGGTATCCGCCGCGACCCCCTGATCGCCGATCGGGTGGTCGCATGGCTCACCGACCGCTACGCCCGCCGCCGCGCCGGCGACCCCGCCGCGCTGCGCCCGTTCCTACTGGTCGCCAGCTTCGTCAATCCCCACGACATCGTGCTGTTCCCGACCTGGTCGCGGCGGAGCCCGGTCAAGCCGTCGCCACTCGACCCGCCCGCGGTGCCCGCCGCGCCCACCGCGGACGAAGACCTGTCCACGAAACCGGCGGCGCAGATCGCCTTTCGCGAGGCCTACTACTCCGGCTACGGCCCCGCGCCCGCGATCGAGCGCACCTATGGGCGCAACGCGCAGCGCTACCGCGACCTGTATTACCGGCTGCACGCCGAGGTGGACGGACCGATCGACCGCGTCAGGCGTGCCGTCACCGAATGCGGCTCGCGCAACGCCGTTTTGGTGCGCACGGCCGATCACGGCGACCTGCTGGGCGCCCACGGCGGTCTGCACCAGAAATGGTTCAACCTCTACGACGAGGCCACCCGCGTCCCCTTCGTCGTCGCCCGCATCGGTGCGCACTCGACGCGGCCACGGCTGGTCACCGCACCCACCTCACACGTCGACCTGGTCCCCACGCTGCTGGCGGCGGCGGGCGTCGATGTCGCGGCGGCGACCGCCACACTGGCCCAGTCGTTCTCGGAAGTACATCAGCTGCCCGGCCGGAACCTCATGCCCATCGTGGATGGTGCCCCGGCCGACGAGACCCGCGCCGTCTACCTGATAACCCGCGACAACATGCTCGAAGGGGACAGCGGCGCTTCGGGATTGGCTCGCCGCCTGAAACGGACCGTCGATCCGCCTGCGCCGCTGCGCATCCGGGTCCCCGCCTACACCGCCTCCAACTTCGAGGGGCTGGTGGTCCGCGTCGACGAGGCGACGGCCACCGGTGGCGCAGGCCATCTCTGGAAGCTGGTGCGCACTTTCGACGACCCGAGCACCTGGACGGAACCAGGAGTGCGGCACTTGGCGGCCAACGGGCTCGGGGGAGAGGCTTACCGGACGTCCCCGCTCGACGATCAGTGGGAGCTATACGACCTCACCGCGGACCCGATCGAAGCGATCAACCGTTGGCCCGATCCGGATCTGCACGGCGTGCGTCAACACCTGCGGACCGAGCTCAAGCAGGCCAGGGCCAGTTCCGTCCCGGAGCGAAACCGTCCGTGGCCCTATGCATCTCGCCGACCGCCGACGGCGGGGCCGTCGAGGCTGAGGCGCCTCGTTCGAAAGCGCTGAGGCCGCGAGCGTAACGGGACTGCGAATATGGACTGCAATTTCGCAGTGTCGTTACGCGCGCGCCGCGCGCGACCGCGTCTCAAGTCCGCATCCGGTCGATGAGATTCGACAGCACGACGATGCTTTCGCTGCGTTCGATGTCCGCGCTCGAGCGGATGCGTTCGAGCGCCGCCTCCAGATGACGCATGTCGCGGGCCAGCACATGCAGGATCGCATCCGACGTGCCGGTGACCGTCGCCGCGCTGACCACCTCGGGCATGTCCACCCACGCCGCCCGCAGTCGCTCGGGCTCGATGGTGCCGTGGCAGAACACCTGCACGTAGGCCTCTGTCTTCCAGCCGAGCGAGCTAGGGTCGACAACCGTCGTGAAGCCCCTGATCACACCGTCATCGAGCATCCGATCGACGCGGCGCTTGACCGCCGGCGCCGAGAGGTTCACCGTCTGGCCGATTTCCGCAAAGGTGGCCCGGGCGTTTCTGGTCAGCTCGGCCAGGATGCGCTCGTCCGTCTCATCCAGGCGGTCCATCCGTGACTCCTTAATAAATCGCCGTTACACGCGCAATGGCGCAATAGATCGACTATAGATGCGCAAGAAACGTCGTTTGCTTGTTTTAGGAGGCGCAAATACCGTTGATCTATGACGGATTCGTACGTGGCGGCACCCGCGACTGCCAAGCTCGTGCGCACGCCGCGGGCCCGCCGGTACGCGATGACGCCGCCGGAGTTTTTCGCGGTGGAGTACGCGATCAACCCCTGGATGGACATCGCCACGCCCGTCGACGTCGGCGTCGCGAAGGCCCAATGGGACGCCCTGCGCACGAGCTACCTACGGCTGGGGCACCGGGTGGAAGTGATCGAGCCCGTGCCCGGGCTCCCGGACATGGTGTACGCCGCCAACGGCGGATTCATCGCGCGCGACGTCGCGATCGTCGCGCGGTTTCGATTCGCCGAGCGGACGGGCGAATCACGCGCCTATGCCGAATGGATGTCCTCACTCGGGTACCGGCCGGTGTCCACCCGTCATATCAACGAGGGGCAGGGCGACTTGCTGATGGTCGGGGAAACGGTGTTGGCGGGTTACGGCTTTCGCACCGACCGGCGCGCGCACCCAGAAATCTCCGCGGCGCTGCGGGTGCCGGTCGTCTCGCTCGAGCTGGTGGATCCGCGCTTCTATCACCTCGACACCGCGCTGGCGGTTCTCGACGACCGCACCATCGCGTTCTACCCGCCGGCGTTCAGCGCGGCCGCACAGGACCAGCTGCAGGCGCTGTTTCCCGACGCGATCGTGGTCGGAAGCGCCGACGCGTTCGTGCTCGGCCTCAATGTCGTCTCCGACGGCCTGCACGTCGTCCTCCCCGCCGCGGCAACGGGTTTCGCCGCGCAACTGCGTGCGGCCGGTTTCGAGCCGGTCGGCGTCGACCTGTCCGAGCTCCTCAAGGGCGGCGGTTCGGTCAAGTGCTGCACATTGGAGGTGTTTCCGTGACGATCCTCGACGCCCGGACTTCGACCCAAACCGAGGCGGCGATCGGCCTGGTCGAACGCTATGCGGCGCATAACTATTCGCCGCTGCCCGTGGTGGCGGCCAGCGCGGAGGGTGCGTGGATCACCGACGTCGAGGGCCGGCGTTATCTGGATTGCCTGGCCGCCTATTCGGCGGTCAACTTCGGCCACCGCAACCCCGAGATCACCGCGGCGGCCCATGCCCAGCTCGACGCCGTCACGTTGGTGAGCCGCGCGTTCCATTCCGATACGCTCGGCCCGTTCTGCGCCGCCCTTGCCCAGCTGTGCGGCAAAGACCTGGTGTTGCCGATGAACTCGGGCGCCGAAGCCGTGGAGAGCGGTCTCAAAGTCGCCCGCAAGTGGGGTGCCGAGGTCAAGGGTGTGCCCGACGGCCGCGCCAATATCATCGTGGCGGACAACAACTTCCACGGCCGCACGATCAGCATCGTCAGCTTCTCTTCGGATCCCGTGGCCCGGGACGGATTCGGACCGTTCACCCCGGGATTCCGCTCCGTGCCCTTCGGGGACGCCGCCGCTCTGGCCCGCGCGATCGACGACGACACCGTCGCGGTCCTGCTCGAGCCGATCCAGGGCGAGGCTGGCATCGTCGTTCCGCCCGACGACTACCTGCCTACCGTGCGCGCCTTGTGCAGCGAGCACGACGTGCTGATGATCGCCGACGAGATTCAGTCCGGCCTGGCGCGCACGGGGCACACCTTCGCGTGCGATCACTGGGGCGTGGCGCCGGATGTCTACCTGCTCGGCAAGGCGCTGGGCGGCGGCGTCGTTCCCCTGTCGGCGGTGGTCGCCGACGACGAGGTCCTGGGCGTGTTGCATCCCGGCGAACACGGGTCCACCTTCGGCGGCAACCCGCTGGCGGCCGCCGTCGGCACCACCGTGGTTTCCATGCTGGGTCGCGGAGAGTTCCAAGCCCGCGCGGCGCAGTTGGGCGCGCACCTGCACGCGCGCCTGCGCGAACTGGTGGGTCACGGCGTGCTGGCGGTGCGCGGCCTGGGACTGTGGGCCGGCGTCGACGTCGACCCCGCGCTCGGGACTGGCAAGCAGCTGAGTCTTCGGCTGGCCGACCGTGGTGTGTTGGTGAAGGACACCCACGGGTCGACGTTGCGATTCGCGCCACCGCTGGTGATCGGCGAGCAGGAGATCGACTGGGCGATTGAGCAGTTCGCTATGGTGTTGCGGGAGGCTGGCCCATAATCAGCTGATCGAGCAAGGAGGGGCCATTGCCACCCACGTCGATCAGCTTGAAAGAGCAGATGCTGCGGCGCCGCCCGGTTGTCGGCACGCCCGTCGCGTACGGGGCCGCGGACCACCTCAAGCGAACCATCGGCACCTTCCAGTTGACCATGTTCGGGGTCGGCTCGACGGTCGGGACGGGCATCTTCTTCGTCATGTCTCAAGCCGTGCCGGAAGCCGGCCCCGGAGTGATTCTCTCGTTCCTCATCGCCGGGCTCGCGGCCGGGCTGGCGGCCATCTGCTACGCCGAATTGGCCTCCGCCGTACCCGTTTCCGGATCTTCCTATTCGTATGCGTACACCACTCTGGGCGAGGTCGTCGCGATGGGGGTGGCGGCCTGCCTGCTGCTCGAATACGGGGTGTCGACCGCCGCGGTCGCGGTGAACTGGAGCGGTTACCTCAACAAGCTGCTCAGCAATGTCTTCGGTTTCCAATTGCCGCATGTCTTGTCGGCCGCGCCGTGGGATGCGCGGCCCGGCTGGCTGAATCTCCCGGCGATCATCTTGATCGGGATGTGCGCGCTGCTGCTCATCCGCGGCGCCAGCGAATCAGCCAGGGTCAACACGATCATGGTGCTGATCAAGCTGGGAGTTCTGGTCATCTTCGCGATCGTCGCGTTCACCGCCTTCGATGCGAGCCATCTCCGCAATTTCGCGCCATTCGGCGCTGCGGGCATCGGCTCGGCCGCCGGCACCATCTTCTTCTCTTATATCGGCCTCGACGCCGTGTCCACCGCCGGTGACGAGGTGAAGAACCCGCAGAAGACCATGCCGCGCGCGCTGATTGCGGCGCTGGTGACGGTCACGAGCGTCTACGTGTTCGTCGCGCTCGCCGCACTGGGCACCCAGCCGTGGCAGGACTTCGCCGGGCAGCAGGAGGCCGGCCTGGCCACCATCCTCGACAAGGTCACCCGCGGCAGTTGGGCCAGCACGATTCTGGCCGCGGGCGCCGTCATCTCGATCTTCTCCGTCACCCTGGTCAGCATGTACGGGCAGACCCGCATCCTGTTCGCGATGGGACGCGACGGGCTGCTGCCAACGCGCTTCGCGCGCGTGAACACGAACACCATGACGCCGGTGGGCAACACGGTGATCGTGGCCATCGCAGCCTCTGCGCTGGCCGCCTTCATACCGCTGGAAAAGTTGGCGGACATGGTGTCCATCGGGACGCTCACCGCGTTCGTCGTCGTATCCGCCGGAGTGATCATCTTGCGGGTGCGCGAGCCCGACTTGCCGCGCGGCTTCAAGGTTCCCGGTTATCCCGTCACGCCCGTCCTTTCGGTGCTGGCGTGCGGTTACATCCTCGCCAGTTTGCACTGGTACACCTGGATCGCGTTCAGCGGCTGGGTCGCGCTCGCATTAGCCTTCTACTTCGTGTGGGGCCGCCATCACAGCGCGCTCAACAGCGAAGCGCTCGAGCGGGACGCGCTGTGACCGTCGTCGTCGGTTACCGTGCCGGCAAGGTGGGACTCTCGGGTTTGCACCTGGGCGTGCGCATCGCGCGCACCCGCGGAACCTCGCTCACCGTGGTGACGATTGTGCCCAAACCGTGGCTGACGCCGTCGCTCGCCCGCGTCGACGCCGAATACGAGCTGTGGGCCGATGCCATGGCCGACGAGTCGGCGAAGGAGGCCGGCGGCGTCCTGAACACGGTGGCCGACGGAATCGCGGTCACGTACCTGCACCGCGCGCACGGCTCCGTGTCGGGGGGACTCCTCGAGGTCATCCACGAGATTGACGCCGACGTGCTGGTGCTGGGTTCGTTGCCCAGCGGCGGGCACGGCCAAGTGCTGATCGGCTCCACCGCCGACTGGCTGCTGCATGCGTCGCCCGTTCCGGTGGCCATCAGCCCCCGCAATTACCGTGCACACCAAGGCAAGTTGACCCGCCTCACCTGTGCCTACTCGGCCACCCCCGATGCGATCGACGTGGTGAGACGCTGCTTCGAGTTCGGTCAGCGATTCGGCGTGCCGATGCGGGTGATCACGTTTGCGGTCCGTGGCAAGACGATGTATCCGCCGGAGGTCGGGCTCGAGGTCGAGGATCAGGTATTGCAGGCCTGGGCGTCGCAAGCGCGCGGCATCCTCGAGGAGCTGAAGACGAGCGGGATCGTCAGCGAAGATGTTGCGCTGCAGGTGGTTACCGGCCGCAGTTGGAAAGATGCGCTGGCGGAGGCGGATTGGCAGGAGGGCGAGATCCTGGCATTGGGCACCCGGCCGCGCGGCGACATCCGGCGGGTCTTCCTCGGTTCCCGCAGCGCGAAGATCATCCGGGAAAGCCCCGTGCCGGTGCTGGTGCTGCCGGGCTAACGCTGCGCCGCGGCGTTCGCGGCCGCCTGCGCCCGCTTCAGGGTTGCCGCGATATCGCCGCGGCCCAAGAACATCTCGTCGAAATAGGGCCGCAGGGCATCGTTGCCGGCGGCGAAGCCGGCGCCGCCGGGAGCCGCGATGCGCGGGCCGTTGAGCACGGCGAAGAAGGGTGTGACGTCGACGCCCCTGGTGGACCAGTAATGGAAGTAGACCGGCTGAGCCGACAGGACCGCCGGGATGGCCGCGCCCTCGCGACCCAGGAACTCGTTGCCCTCCTTGCTGCCCATCCAGGCCAGGACCTGACGCACCGCGTCGGGATGTTTCGTCGCGGCATTGCCCGCCGCCGCAATGCCGTTCGTGACGCTCACCCGTCCGACCGGGCCCACCGGCATCATCGCCACCCCCCAGCGGAAGCGGGCATCGCGGGCCACCGGCGCCAAGTTGTAGGTGCCGGACTGGAACAGCGCCATCCTGCCGGCCAGGAACTGGTTGCGGGAGAAGTCGCCGTTGTCGTTGGTGTCGGACGCCGGCGGCGCGACGTGGTCGTCATTGATCAGGCCGACCAGATAGCGGAAGGCTTGCACGGCACCGGGATTGTCGAACGCGAACGTGTCGCCGCGCTGGAAAACACCGCCGGCCGAGCCGATGTAGTTGAGGTAGATACCCTGCGGGTCGTTGGCGGCGTTGTAGCCCCACTGCCGGACCCGTCCGGCGTCGAAACCCGCCGTGTTTCCGGGACGTCCGTCGGCGTCCACGGTGAGCCGGGTGAGCATAGGCCGCAGCGTGTCCTCGTCAGCGGCGCCCCACCGCAACCCGTTCAGCTGGGCGGGGTCGACGCCGGCCGCGGCGAGCAGGTCTGCGTTGTAATACAGCGCGATCCCGGCATCGGTCAGCTGCGGCACCCCCCACAGCGTGTCTCCACGGGTGAACTGGCCGACGACCGCCGAATCCCACGCCGGGGCGGCCCTGTCGATCTTCATCAGCCGACCACTGTCGGCGTAGGCGGCCAGATAGGCGTTGGACAGCCAGAAGATATCGTCGGCACTGCCGCCGGCGATATCGGTGCGAAGCGTGTCGAAGTACGTCGAATACGCGACCACGCTGGTGTGCACCGCGATATCGGGATGCGCGCGATTGAACGCCTCGAACGACTGCCGATAGGCCGCGGCGATCTGCTCGGCCCAGACCCGCACCGTCACGACGATTTTGCCGCCGGGGGGCTGGCCGGAGTAGTCCAGCAGTACCGCGGTCGCACCCAACAGCACTGCGACCAGCGCGAGCGCCCCGGCCATCAGCGTCGAAAAGCGGGGCCGGCTCATGTCGCGCACCGAGATTGCCGTGGTGGTCGTGGATCGCCCGGAATCGCAGCCGTTACGGCAATCTCGGCGCGCGAACGGCTCACTTGAGCCCCGAGACGACGATCGATGCGACGATGTGACGCTGGAAGACGACGAACAGCGCGATCAGCGGGACGATCGCGACCGTCGTCGCCGCCATGACCAACGTCCACTGCGAGTTGAACCGCGACTGCAGATCGGCCGTCGCCACCGTAAGCACCCGCCACTTGTGGCCACTGGTGATCACCAAGGGCCACATGAAGTTATTCCACTGCGAGACAACCGTGATCAGCGTCAAGGCGGCCAACACCGGTCGGCTGGACGGAATCACCACGTGCACGATCACGTCCAAGGTGTTGGCTCCGTCCAGGTGGGCGGCGTTGACCAAGTCGTTCGGGATGATCCGAAAGTGCTCCCGCAACAGGAAGATCGCGTACGGCGAGCCGAACATGAAGGGCAGCACCAGCGCCCAGAACGTGTTACGCAGGCCGAGCTGGGCCATCATCAGATACAGCGGCACCACCGTGACCGTCCCCGGCACCATCAACGTCGCGATGTAGACCCAGAACAGAGCGTCGCGCCCCGGAAACTGCAAGCGGGCGAACGCGTATGCGGCCAATACCGAAAAGGTCAACTGGCCCACCAGGATCACCGCGGTCATCAACGCGGTCACCGCCGCCGCGCGGCCGAATCCGGCTCCACCGAGGTCGGCGTAGTTGGACAGAGTGAATGGTCGTGGCAGCTGCAGCGGCGTACCGGTGGCGAACTGGTGCGCCGAGGTGAACGAGGTCAACAAACCAAGGAGAAAGGGGACCAACGTGATCAGCGCACCGAGGATGAGCCCGCCGTAAATGGCGAGCCGGCTAAGTGAGGTCATAGCTGATCCGCCGCCGGAAGTAGAGGTGCTGCACCATCGTGGCGCCGATCAAGATGACGAACAGCACCACCGCCATCACCGACGCCCGCCCGATGGCCGCCGCGCCAAAAGCCTCGGCGTAGATGCGGTGGGCTACCAGATCGGTGCTGCCCCCCGGTCCGCCGCCGGTCAACGCGTAGACCATGTCGAAAACCTGTGCCGTGCTGACAATTCCGGTCACCAACACGAAGAACGTGGTCGGCCGCAGCATGGGCAGGGTGATGCGCCAGAACCGTTGCCAAGCGGTGGCGCCGTCGGTGCGCGCGGCGGCGTGAATGTCGTCGGGGATCGCCAGCAGGCCCGCCAGGAACGACAGGGAGACGTAGCCGACGTTGGTCCACACGACGACGGCCGACACGAGCGGCAGGGCAAAGCTGGGGTCCGAAAGCCATTCGATGCTGTGTCCCAGCAGGGTGCTCACGGCCCCGTCGGTCGGGGCCAAAATCCAGCGCCACAGCACGGCGATCGCCAGCGGCGCGCAGATCCAGGGCAGCACGTAGAGGGTGCGGAACAGGCCGGTGCCGGGAAGCTGGCGGGCCAGCATGGACGCGGCCAGCAGGCCCAGCACCGTCTGCGCCGGCACCACGATCGCCACGAAGAGAGCCGTGACGATCAGCGAGTTGGCGAAGTTGCGATCCGTCAACACCGACCGCCAGTTGGCCACGCCCACATAGTGCAGCGGGCCCAGCAGGTCCCAGCGGTAGAGGCTCAGCCAAATCACCACGAGGATGGGCAACAGCAAGAAGGCCACGACGCCGAACAAGCTGGGCGCCAGCAGGGCATAGCCCAGCGCGGTGGAACGAGGCTGTGTCCTCAGGGCGCCGCTGGCCATGGAGGTAATTAAAGCGGGCGGGGCCGGGGTTTGGGGTGAACGGCCGTTACGGTGGATCCGTGACACCGAACCGGGGGATCGATGCCGACTTCCTGAACCTGCCCCGCCACCAGTTGGCCGAGGCTGCGCTTTCGGCGGCCGGCGCGGCCGGCGCCAGCTATGCCGACCTGCGGGTTCACCGCATCGTCACCGAGATCATCCAGCTGCGTGACGGCGAGCTCGAGACGGCGGTTGTCAACCGCGAGGTCGGTCTGGCGGTGCGGGTGATCGTCGATGGCACGTGGGGATTCGCCTCGCACGCCGAGCTCGCGCCCTCGGTCGCGGCCGAGACGGCGCGTCGCGCCGTGCAGGTGGCCACCACCCTGGCGACGCTGAACAGCGAGCACGTCGAGTTGGCGCCCGAGCCGGTGTACGCCGACGCCACCTGGGTTTCCGATTACCGGATCGACCCGTTCAGCGTCCCGGCGAGCGACAAGATCGGTGTGCTGGAGGAATACTCCGGCCGGCTGCTCAGTGCCGACGGCGTCGATCACGTGTCGGCCGTTCTCACCGCCGTCAAGGAGCAGACGTTCTACGCCGATACCTTCGGATCGTCGATCACCCAGCAGCGGGTGCGGGTGCAGCCGTCGCTGGAGGCGGTGACCGTCGACGCGGAGGCGGGCAGCTTCGACTCGATGCGCACGCTGGCCCCGCCGACGGGGCGCGGCTGGGAAGTGCTCGCCGGCGACGAGGTGTGGAACTGGACCGACGAGCTGGCGCAGTTGCCGTCGCTGCTCGCCGAAAAGGTCAAGGCGCCCAGCGTGACGGCGGGGCGCAAGGACCTGGTGATCGATCCCACCAACCTGTGGTTGACCATTCACGAATCCATCGGGCACGCAACAGAATACGACCGGGCCATCGGCTATGAGGCCGCTTACGCGGGAACGTCTTTCGCCACGCCGGACAAGCTCGGCACCATGCGGTACGGCTCCCCGGTGATGAACGTGACCGCCGACCGCACCGTCCAGCACGGGTTGGCCACCATCGGTTACGACGACGAGGGGGTGGCGGCGCAAAGCTGGGATCTGGTGCGCGACGGGGTGTTCGTCGGCTATCAGCTCGACCGGGTGTTCGCTCCGCGTCTCGGGCAGCCGCGGTCCAACGGGTGCTCGTATGCCGACTCGCCGCATCACGTGCCGATTCAGCGGATGGCCAACGTGTCGCTGCAGCCGGCGCGCGAGCACGTCAGCACCGCCGACCTGATCGGCCGCGTCGAGGACGGCATCTACATCATCGGCGACAAGTCATGGTCAATCGACATGCAGCGCTACAACTTTCAGTTCACCGGCCAGCGGTTCTTCCGCATCCGCGACGGTCGGCTGGATGGTCAATTGCGAGACGTCGCCTACCAGGCCACCACGACCGATTTCTGGGATTCCATGGAGGCCGTGGGCGGCCCGTCGACCTGGCGGTTGGGCGGCGCGTTCAACTGCGGCAAGGCGCAGCCCGGCCAGATCGCCCCGGTCAGCCACGGCTGCCCGTCGGCCTTGTTCCGCGGCGTCAACGTGCTCAACACCCGGACCGAGGGCGGCCGATGATCACCCCGCAGCATGTCGTCAACCTTGTGTTGGAGGAGGCCGCCAAGCTCGGCGGTGCCAGCGAGACCATGGTGCTCGTCACCGACAAAGTCGAGGCAACGTTGCGCTGGGCGGGCAATTCGATGACCACCAACGGTGTTTCGGTCAACCGCAGCATCACGGTGATCTCCGTCGTCCGCGCAGGGTCCAGCGCACGGGTCGGCACGATGGTTTCCGCCGAGGTGGATCCGCGGGTGATCCCCGAACTGGTGGCGGCGTCCCAGGAGGCGGCCCGCTCGGCGCCCGAGGCCGGTGACGCCGCGCCGCTGTTGACCGATACCGGGGCGCCGGTCGATTGGGACGCGCCGGTGCCCGGAACCGGGCCGTTGGTGTTCGCCGATGTCGCCGACTCCTTGAGTCGTGGGTTCCGTGGCGCCGATCGGTTGTATGGCTTTGCGCACCACAGCGTTTCGACGACGTTCCTGGCATCGTCGACCGGAGTGCGCCGCCGCTACACCCAACCCGCCGGGGCGGTGGAGATCAACGGCAAGCGCGGCGACGCAAGCGCATGGGCCGGTATCGGCACGCCCGACTTCGTCGACGTGCCAATGGATTCGCTGCTCGAGGAGCTGTCGATGCGGCTCGGCTGGGCCGAGCGCCGCGTGGAACTTCCCGCGGGGCGCTACGAGACGATCATGCCGCCGTCCACGGTGGCCGACATGATGCTTTACCTGGCCTGGTCGATGGCCGGCCGGGGCGCACAGGAAGGCCGCACTGCCTTCTCGGCGCCGGGCGGTGGGACGCGGGTGGGGGAGCGGCTCACCGAACTGCCTCTGACGCTGTTCTCCGATCCGATGGCGCCGGGGCTGGCGTGCACGCCGTTCGTCGCGGTGAGCAGCTCGTCGGAGACGGCGTCGGTCTTCGACAACGGCATGGAGATCGGTCAAGTGGACTGGATCCGCAACGGGGTGATCAACGCGCTGGCGTACCCGCGCGCGACCGCGGCCAAATACGATGCCCACGTCGCGGTGGCCGCCGACAACCTGGTGATGACCGGCGGATCGGCCGAGCTTGCCGACATGATCGCGGCCACCGAACGCGGCCTGCTGCTGACCACGCTGTGGTACATCCGCGAGGTCGACCCCACCACGCTGTTGCTCACCGGGCTGACTCGCGACGGCGTCTACCTCATTGAAGATGGCGAGGTGACCGCCGCCGTCAACAACTTCCGGTTCAACGAAAGTCCGCTGGACCTGCTGCGGCGGGTCACCGAGGCCGGGGCGAGCGAGAAGACCCTGCCCCGGGAGTGGGCGGACTGGGCCACCCGCGCTGCCATGCCGTCCCTGCGGATACCGGACTTCTATATGTCTTCGGTGAGCCAGGCGCAATAGGCGATTGCCGCCGGGCCGGCCGCGTTCTAGCGTGTGACGAATGGTGGCTCCGGTTTCGGTCCAAGAAGATCAGCTCTCCCGGTTGGTGGCCCTGGCTCCGGGCTCGCCGGCGGACGCGCGCATTGCGGCCCTAATTCGGCGGACGTGCGCCCAGACGCTGTCGCTACCGCCACTGCCCAGTCCCGTCGATGTCGTCGCGCCCGAGTCGGAGGCCGAAGCCGTCGCCACCGAGTTCGCCGAGCAGTTCAGCGCCGACGTCTCCGCGATCACCGAAGGGCAGCGGTCCCGGTTGATCAAGCACCTGGGCGATAAAGCATTTGGCGTAGTGGTCCTGATGTATATCGCCGACTTCGTGCCGCGGGTGCGGGCCGGGCTGGAAGCGCTCGGAGTCGGATCGGGGTACTTGGGCTGGGTCGACGGCACCATCGAGTGGGACAGCACCACCGACCCGCAGGGGCCGGTGTTCAACGACTTCTTGCCCGCGGTGGCCCGGATGCGTGCGCTGGACCCGGTCACCTCCGAGCTGGTCCGGCTGCGCGGGGCGGCTCAGCACAATTGCCGGTTGTGCAAGTCGCTGCGCGAGGGCACGGCACTCGATGCCGGCGGTTCGGAGACGCTCTACGACGAGATCGATCGCTTCGAGTCGTCGGCGCTGCTCGATGACCGCGCGAAAGCGGCCCTGCGCTACGCCGATGCGTTAATTTGGACCCCTGCGCACCTCGCCGCCGACGATGTCGCCGAGGTGCGCTCCCGGTTCTCCGACGCCGAGGCCGTCGAGCTCACCTTTGACATCATGCGGAATGCAAGCAACAAAGTTGCCGTCGCTTTGGGCGCCGACGCCCCCAGGGTGGAGCAGGGTACCGAGCGATACCTGCTCGGAGCCGACGGCAAGACCGTCTTCAACTGAGCCGTTCGGCGGCCGAAGCGGCCCCGGTGCGGGGCGATTAGCCAATGGTCAAGAGGCTTTCGACCCTGCCTAGGAGGCCTCAGCGGGCGTGGATCGGACGACGGCCCGAGGCCCGGGGCGAAGTAGCGAATGTTAACCATCCGTACACGGTCACGCAAACTAAAGTTCGCCGCTCAGGCCGCAGGTACTGGCTAAATTTATGTCGCGACACCAAAACTCATATGTGAACTCATATGTGCCGGTGATCTCAGATGGCAGCGCCGCCTGAGTTTACGACCATAGACCGCGTGACTGTTAGCCGTTGCCCGGATCGCTGTCGGTTAGCAGTTACCACACAAGGCTTGGCTTGCGTCGGAGAGCAACTTCGCTTCCCACGCAGAGGGAGGACCGGAGATGACAACCACCCGTTCGCGCCCGCGCATGCGCGGGTCATCGGTCTGGGTTGCAGGCGTCGCGCTGGGGGCCTCGATGCTCGGTGGCGCGGTGCTGTCGGCGCCGCAAGCCTCGGCGTCTTGCCAATTGAGTCCGAAAGACGACCAGTACATCCAGCTGCTCGCGCAGAACAAGATGGTCCACAACGCCGACTTCAGCGATTGCACCGAGGCCGCCGAGGGACGGTGGTTCGCCGACCAGGTCCGCAACCATCCGAATCCGTTCGGAGAGGCCCAGGAGCTGGTCAACATGATCACGAACACGACGTCGATGAACCAGGCCCAGGCCGAGTGGGAGGTCGAGTCGGCGATCTACGTCTACGCGCCGGACGTGATCCCCAAGATCAAGGATCAGGCCGCGCACGCAGACTGGCCGACGGCGTAACGACTCGGCTCGCCAGCTAACTCAAGTAAGGCACCGGCACCGCCGGCATCGGCGATCAAAGCGAAGCGCGTGATTGCCCGTCGGCGGCGGCCGTCGATCGCCTGCGGGTCACCTGGCGGTCGGAAGCTTCTGAATCGCAACGATTTTGGCTAACCACTGTTCATTCATTGTTTGACGAACCGGTCGTTTGCGACGCTCGTCGACGGTGGTACTAGAGCGTTAGCGCGAAAGGAAAATCAGCAAATTTCCACGATGAGGGGGTCTGGAGAAGTGACGACTACACGATCGCGCGCGCAGATGCTGGCGGTGGGGGCCGCCGGCGTTGTGGGAGCCGCAATGTTCGGTGGTGCCGTGCTCACAGCGCCGCATGCCTCGGCGTCGTGCAACATGAGCCCCGCCGACGATCAGTACATCAAGCTGCTGGCGCAGAATAAGATGGTTCACAACGCGGATTTCAATGATTGCAGCGAGGCCGCCGAGGGACGGTGGTTCGCGTCTCAGATCCGGTCCAACCCAAACCCGTTCGGAGAGGGTCAGGAGCTGATCAACATGATCACCAGGACCACGCCGATGAGCCAAGCCCAGGCCGAGTGGGAAGTTGAGTCGGCGGTCTATGTCTATGCACCGGACGTGATTCCCAAGATGAAGGACGAGGCCGCGCGGCAAGTGCCCGGGCAGCCCGCGCCCGTGTGACGCCCCGATGCCGCCCCCGGCGGCGTACTTCGCGGGCGTGAGCTGGCCTGTGCGTAAGGAATGTTGAAGCGCCGAAAGGGCTTTGGCTCTTTGCGTTCGCTATGCAGTGAAACTGCACGAAGGTCAGGGATGCGCCTCAACCCGTACTGCGCGTGATTTCGAGGACGCTGGTCGGCGATGCGCCCGCCGGTACTTGTCCAGCGCGTCGACGCCAAACAGGAGCGGCATCGCGGCCAGGGCGACGGCCCAGCCCCACAGGGGTGGATTCCATTGACCGAGCAACCGTGCGATGGGTGGCACCCACAGTTCGACAAGGGAAAAGGCCAGCCCGATGAACGCCGCGGGCACCAGGAGCCGGTTGGTGACCCAACCCAACGCTCCCGGCCAGCGCGAGGAGGACCTGCACGCGAAGACGTTGGCGGTCTGGGCGAAGACGACGGTGATGAATGCCGCGCCGGATGCCATTGCCAGGTTGTGCCCGGTCGGGAATGGGTTCGGGGGACGCCAGCCGAGCGCCATCAGGGACACCACGAAGGCGGTGAGCGAGACGGCCGCCTCGAGCGGCCCTAGCACCCCGAAGGCCCGGCGCAGCACCGTGCGGTTCATTAGCCGGCCGTGAACCGGTGGTCCCTCGAGCAAGTGCTTCGCGGGCGGCTCGGCGCCGAGTGCGACCGCCGACAAGGTGTCGGTGCCGATGTCGAGCGCGATGATCTGCAGAACACCGAGCGCGAGTGGGAACAGGCCGCCCGAAAGCGCCCAGACGAGGAAAGGTGCCAGCTCGGCAACATTGTCGGTCAGGTGGTACGTCAGGAACCGGCGGATGTTGACGAAGGTGGCGCGCCCTTGCTCGATGCCGGCCACAATGCCTGCGAAGGAGTCGTCGAGCAGAACCAGGTCGGCCGCCTCGCGTGCGACGTCGGTGCCGGAGCGGCCCATCGCCACGCCGATGTCCGACTCGTGCAGTGCCGGCGCGTCGTTGACTCCGTCGCCGGTCATCGCCACCACGTGGCCCCGGGAGCGAAGGGCACGGGCGATGCGGAGTTTGTCCTCGGGAGAGACCCGAGCGATCACCACCCCGTCGTGGTCGAGGACGGCGGCGAGATGCTGCTCGTCCTCCGGTAAGTCCGCTCCCAACAGCACGGCGGAGTCGGCGGACCGTAGCCGTACCTCGTTGCCGATGGCCGTGGCGGTGGCCGGATGATCACCGGTCACCATCGCCACTTTGACGCCCGCCTTGCGGCACGCGTCGAGGGATGTGGAGATGTCTTCACGCGGCGGATCCTCGAGCGCCACCAGGCCGAGCAGGCGCAACCCCTGGTCGCATTCCTGCTGGTCCCGGGGGGTGCGACCATTCCTCGGGGCCGCGGCGACGGCGAGTACTCGGAGCCCCCGGGCGGTCAGGGTATCCACGGCTTGGTGCGCCGCCGGCTCGTCACCGCAGAGCGGAAGCACGGCGTCCGGCGCCCCCTTGACGACGATCTCGTCGGCCAGCGCGACAGCCATGCGGCGCAGCCGGGGATCGAAGGGGAACCGCAGCTCGGCGTGGGCGGTACGACGGTCTTCGACGGTGTCGATGCCCAGTCGTCGGGCGAACGTATCGAGGGCAGCCTCCATCGGGTCGCCGTGGGCCCGCCACTGCCCGTCGACTTCTTCGGCGTATCCAGTGGAGCAGCGTTCCCCGGCCAGGGCGAGCCGGCGAATGGGCTCCTCTGCGATTGGTGAGGACCACGTGAGCCGCGCTGTGGGCGAGTAGCCGGCGCCGTCGATGGTCAACGAGCCGGCCGGCGACCAGGCTTCGACCACCGTCATCTGGTTGCGAGTGAGGGTTCCCGTCTTGTCGGTGCAGATGAAAGTCGTGGACCCGAGCGTCTCGACGGCCTCGAGGTTGCGGACCAGGATCTGCCGCTTCGCCATCTGCTCCGAGCCCCAGGCGAGAGACAACGTCACGGTCGGCAGCAGCGCCTCCGGGACCAGGGCGACCGTGACCCCGATCGCGAACACGAAGGCCTGCTGGATCGGGTTGCCTACGAGCACAGAGACGAGCAGGAACAGCGCACCCACACCGATTGCGATCGCTGCGATGAGGCGGACGACGCCACGCAAACCGCGGGTCAGTGGCGTGTCCGGTTTCCTGGTCGAGGTTGTCAGTCGGGTGATGCCGGCCAGGCGGGTCTGTTGGCCGATAGCGGTGACCAGGGCACGCGAATCTCCTTCCACCACAAAAGTGCCCGCGAACAGGGGCTCGCGTGCTGCGACTGCGCCGGCCTCGCTCTCGCCGGTGAGCATGGAGGAGTCGACGAGCAACCGGTTCTGGCTGAGCACTACGGCGTCCGCGGGAACGCGGTCGCCGCTCTCGAGTAGCAGCACGTCGTCGACGACTACGTCCTCGGCCTCGATCACCCGCCGAGCGCCGTCGCGCAAGACCGTGACGCGCGTCGGCAGCATCTCTTGGAGCCGGTCGGCGGCCCGGTCTGCCCGCGCTTGTTGGATCAGGGAGAAGACCCCGTTCAGCACGATGACCGCGATGATGGCGCCGCTGAGTTGGGGCAGCTTCGCCATGAAGGCGAGCACCGCGGCTGCCCAAAGCAGCAGGGCGAAAAAGTGCGTCAGCTCCCCGAGCAGCCGGCGAGCGGTCGACGGCCGCCTCGCCGCGGGGAGCTTGTTGGCACCGCCCTGCGCGCGTCGCTTGGTCGCCTCGGCGGTCGTCAGGCCGAGCGTCATGACGTCGGCCATGGCTCTCCTCTCGCTGAGCGCGACGTGTGATCTCTCGGCGACGATGCCAAGTGCTGTGGCAGGGCCCCTCACGATTCGTCGCCAGCAACCGACGAAATGCTATAACCGGCGCGGCCGAACGGCCGAACACCTGATCTGCCCGGGATCCCGCCCGGCGGACATCGATGTCGGCGTTCGGCTACCGTTTCCTACGGAACATCGCTAGGGGCGGTAGCTCAGTTGGTTAGAGCCGCGGACTCATAATCCGTTGGTCGCGGGTTCGAGCCCCGCTCGCCCCACCAGGTGTTTTGTGAAGCTAGAGGGCCTGCGCGGCGTCCCGTTCCGTGCTGTTCGCCACGGCTCAAGGGGCGCCACGTCCACGCCGCGTCCACAGGGCGTCCACACACCGGGTCATGAGCCGTGTGAGTCAGCAACCCGACTCCGCTACTGGGCTGCCTTCAGGGCACTACATGAGGTTGGGTTCTGCTGAACACTGAGCGGACGTTAAGACCATAGAACGTATGATCACAGCAGGCGATTTGTCTCTTGAACACGCGATTTATCACGTTGCATTGACTAACTTAGGACGCTGGTCATACGCTTTTGGTATATATGTCCGTAACTGACGCCTATCTGGCTCCAACGGAAGTTGAGACACCGATGAACGCCCACAGCACCGCCCCCAACGTCCTCGACGCCGGCCTGCCCACGTTCAATTACAGCCTCACCGCCACGCCGCACGACATCCTCGAGGATGTCCGAGAGGCGCAATCGTGCGCGCCCATCGCGATTGGGCCCCTCGGCCCGGAAATCCTTTCGTACGATATGGCTCGGGAAATCCTGCGCGACAACAGGTTCCGCATGCCGCCCGGCATCACGCTGGCGGCGCAGGGCATCACCTCGGGCCCGCTATACGACAAACTGATGAGCAGCCTTTTAGGCCTCGAGGGCGCCCCCCATACTCGCTTACGCAAGCTGGTGTCGAGAGCGTTCACCCCCCGCGCCACAGCCGGTCTTCAAGACACGATCCACGAAGTGGTGAATGGCCTGATTGATCGGGTGATCGACGCCGGACGATGCGAGGTCGTGAGGGACATTGCCCGCCCTTACCCCACCCCCATCATGTGCGCGCTGATCGGCGCGCCCCGCGAGGACTGGCATCTGTTCGCACAATGGACTGACCACATCTTCAAGGCCTTCAGTTTGCAGACCGACGCCACCTTCGATGAAGACGCGATCATGCGCGCCTGGGGTGAACTCGACGCGTACGTCGACGACATGGTCGCCGCTCGCCGAAACAACCTGACCGATGATCTGCTGTCCGAGCTCATCCGCGCCGAAAGCGACGGTGACCGGCTGAATCTCGACGAACTGCGCAGTCTGGTGGCCGGCTTCCTGATGGCGGGAACGGATACGACGCGAAACCAGCTGGCCGCGTCGGTGCAGGTGCTCTGCGATCATCCGGATCAATGGGCGAAGCTGGGCGACCAACCAGAACTTGCGATGCAGGCGGTCGAGGAGAGCATGCGTCACTCACCGGCGGTCTGTATCGCGCCGCGCGCCGCCACCGAGGATGCCGAATTCGGCGGCTACATGTTCCCGGCAGGGACTTTCGTAGTCGTGAATACCTTTGCAGCCAATCGTGATCCAGCGATCTATGACGATGCTGACCGCTTCGACATCGCACGCCAGGATTTGCCCGCAATTCTGACCTTCGGCGGCGGTGCGCACTATTGTCTCGGGGCGAACCTCGCACGTCGGGAATTGGCAGAAGCGCTTACAGTCCTCACCCGACGTCTCCGTGCGCCCCATCGCGTCGGTTCGGCCCCGTGGAAATCCCTGCTGGGAATGAGCGGCCCCGAAACACTCGAGATCAAGTTCGAGGCCGAAAGCCTCGTGACGGCGGATGCGTAGTCGCGGCTGGGCGGGATCTACGCCCGCCTCGGACGAGGAGGCAATCGACCGCATTCTGAATGCGGTGGCCGATGTGGTCGCCGAACACGGACCAGCGATACGCCTGGCCGACGTCGCCCGGAAAGTCGGAGTCACTCGCCAGACGGTGTACCGCTACTTTCCCAATGCCGACGCGCTGCTCATCGCCAGCGCGATGCGTGCGGTCGACGGTTTCATCGACCAAGTCGCGGAACACGTTCGGGGACTCAACGACCCAGTCGCGGCAATCGTCGAAAGCGTGTCGTTTGGAATCGACAATCTTGCCGGTGATCCACAGCTGGAAAATCTGCTGACCCGGCGGCATGAGGGCGAAGCCGCCACCTCTTTGACTTCCGACACGGCCATCACAATCTGTTTGTCTGTCTTCCACCGGTTCGATGTGGATTGGAAGCTGCACGGGTACGACGGCACCGCGCTCGCTGAACTCGCCGAAATGACCCTGCGCACAGTGCAGTCCATCCTGACCGATCCCGTACAACCACCCCGCGAGGGAGTCGAAATGCGCCGGTTCATTACTCGATGGCTCGGTCCAGCGATCCTCTATCCACGGATGGCGTCGCTATCGATCCACGAACGACACGCATCGGTGGACCGCCACTTCGAAACAGAAAGACGCACCTCGCTGTCGCAAACTGGGCCCCAAGGAGATTGAGGCGTCGCGTACCCGCCATCGATGGAAATCAGCCGACCCTCGTTCACGATTAGTTCGAGGCGCCGCGGATGCCCACGCCCAGGTCATGAGCGGTCGTGTCGCAGGCGATTGACGGATCGTGAATGAAATTTCATAGCCAGGGGGGGATTACTAAGTCATTGACTGAATTGCCCTGCGGCGTCAGGATGAGCACGGTTGTGCGTGGCTCGATTATCGCGGCTCGCAGGTGCGTGCTGTCCTGACCTACCCAGTAGTTCGTCCGACGAACGGTCGGATGCGCCCGATGGAGGGAGTTGCAGATTTATGGGTGTCAAGACTGCGAGTGAGGTGTTCTACGACCCCTACGATGTCGAACTCAACGCCGACCCGTATCCGCTGTTTCAGCGGCTCCGCGAGGAGGCGCCGTTGTCCTACAACGAACAACACAGCTTTTACGCGCTGAGCCGATTCGACGACGTGCATGCGGCGCTGAATGACCATGAGACGTTCAGCTCTGCCCGGGGCAACATTCTCGAGTTGATCAAGGCTGACATGCCGATTCCGCCCGGACTGTTTCTGATGGAGGACCCGCCCCTTCACGACATCTATCGGCAGAGCCTTTCTCGCATGTTCACACCACGCAAGATGAGCGAGGTCGAGGCCACCGCACGGCAATTCTGTGCCGAGAGCCTAGATCCGTTCGTCGGTACCGGGGGCTTTGACTTCATCGCCAATTTGGGTGCCGAGATGCCGGTGAGAGTCGTGTGCAGGCTGCTGGGAATTCCCGACGAGATGCGGCATGAGGTCCTCGACCTCGCCGAAGGTCACGTCAACACCGAAGCCGGCGGGGAAATGAAAGCCGCGTCCTCAGGGCTGGAAACAGGGCAGTTATTCGCCGACTACCTCGACTGGCGCGCTGAACACCCCTCCGACGACATTGTCACCGAATTGCTCGGCGTCGAATTCACCGACCTCGATGGCACGACACGGGGGTTGACCCGTGAGGAACTACTGATTTGCATCACGCTGGTGGCTGCGGGCGGCGCCGAGACAACGACCCGCCTAATCGGATGGGCGGGCAAGGTTTTAGCCGAGCATCCCGAGCAGCGGCGGGAGCTGGTCGCCGATCGCAGCCTGATTGCCGGCACAATCGAGGAGCTGCTGCGTTTCGAACCCCCCGCGCCACACATCGCGCGCACCCTCACACGCGATATGCCGTACTACGGGCAGCACGTGCCAGCCGGCAGCATCATGATGTTGCTCGCCGGTGCTGCGAACCGTGACCACCGGCAATTCCCACCCGATGGTGACGTCTTCAACATTCACCGTAAAGCCGGAGCCCATGTCGGCTTCGGTGTTGGCGTGCACTACTGCCTGGGAGCGTCATTAGCCCGGATGGAGGGACGCGTGGCACTCGACGAGGTGCTCAACCGCTTCCCCGAGTGGACCATCGATATGTCTGGGGCACGCATGACCACAACATCGACAGTCCGAGGCTGGGAAAGGTTGCCGGCCGTCCTTGCATGAAAACGCCGCCTCAACTTCTTCGCTCTACTGCCCAAAGTCACTGCGTGGAGTTGACTTTGGTCAACACCAGCGCCGCTTCGTTGTACGGAAACAGGCGGTAGAACACACCAGATAGCCCCGTAACGAGCGCTGCGCCCTCAGCTTTACTCAGGAGGCGGGGATTGGCGAGCGCGATACTCTTGCCGCGCTTGTGCAGCACCGCCTGTCCACTGGCGAACACATTCGTCAACCAGTCCGATTTCAGCCCGTACCCGATCAGAACGACGAAGCCGTCGTGGATGGGAAAAACCAACAGCGGCGTTCGATAACGCTTGCCTGATTTGCGTCCGACATGTTCGAGGGTCCCTTGACCGGGAAGCCATGGCGTGATCGACCGAGCCGCTGGATTGGTGACTCGACTATTGAAGTTTGCGACGGCCCTTGGCACGCGCATGGCTCCCTCATTCCCAACGAAGCTCGAAATGATCAATGTCCCAACTCATGCGGTCGCCGGCACCAGGGCGCTGATGTCCTCACCTTGAAGGAGCTTGATCGTCAGATTCAGGTCGAAATAATCGGTCCAGCGAGTGATCCTTCCATCGTCATCGACGACGAAGGTCCCCATTACCGGGATGGCCGGCTTGCGTCCGTCCGGAGCCTGGATGTAGTCCAGGCGTTCGGTGAGCACCACGGAACCCTCGGTGGCGAGGTTGACGATTTCGAAGGCGTAGGCGTCCGGGAACATCGCGAACTGGGCGGCCATGTTCTCCACGATGGCGTCTGGTCCGGTGAAGGCGGGCATCCCCACATTCTGATAAACGGCCCCTTCGGCGAGGAGGGGACGCAACGCTTCGGGGTCCCGCCGCTCCATCAATGCGCAGAAGTGGCGGACGACATCGGCTGGCGAAGACATGAGTGAAATCCCTTCACGGCGAGTAGGTGAATCATCTTGAGCGGGCTGGAAACTGATACGGATTCGTCCTTCTAAGACTCAATGGTCGTGGATGATCACCCCACGGATGTTGCGGCCTGCGAGCATGTCGTCGTAGGCCTCATTGATGTCGTCGAGCTTGTACTCGGTGGTGACGGTTTCGTCGAGCAACAGCTTGCCGCTTCGATAGAGGCTTATGAGGCGAGGGATGTCGGCCCGCGGGTTGGCTTCGCCGTACAGGCTGCCCAGGAGGCGTTTTTGGAACAGCGTGAACAACGTCAGCGACAGCGTCGGCGTCACGTCGGACATCGATGCCAGGGCGGTGGCCACCACGGCACCGCCCTTCCGCACCGCATTGAGCGCGTCGTTGATCATCGCGCCTTCGAGCACACCCGGCGTGAGGATGGCCGAGTCGGCCATGACTCCACGCGTGATCTCACCAACCAACTGGGTTGCCTCCCCCATCGAGGTGACAAAGTGCGTGGCTCCGAATTGAAACGCTTTGTCGCGCTTGCTCGGCTCGATATCGACCACAACGATGTGCTCCGCCCCCGCCAGCCGCGCACCCTGAATGGCACCGCTGCCGATCCCGCCGCAGCCGACCACGAGCACCACGTCGCCGGGACTGACGTTCGCGGTATTGACGGCCGAGCCCCAGCCGGTGGTGACGCCGCAGCCGAGCAGACATGCGCGCGACAGCGGCACATCGTTGTCGATCTTGACCACTGAGGCTTCCGACAACACGCCCCACTGCGCGAAACTGCCGACGCCCGAGAGGGCTCCGATTCCCCGTCCTCTGGCTCGGCGCCGGAAGGTGCCGTCGGCCTGGACTCCCGCGAGGATGATCGCCCCGTAATCACAGAGGTTTTGATGACCAGTGGCGCACCAGCGGCAGCGACCGCACGCCGGCAGGAAAGATGTGACCACGTGGTCTCCCACCGCCACATCGCGCACTCCCGGGCCAACCTCTTGAACGATGCCCGCCCCTTCGTGTCCACCGATCAGGGGAAAACTCACCCCGAACATGTCGCCGGTGCGGATGTGGTGGTCGGAATGGCAGAGACCGGTGGCTTCGAACTCGACGAGTAACTCGCCTTCCTGCGGCGGATCGAGTTCGATCTCCTCCACCGACCACTTCTCGTTCAGCCCCCACAGAACTGCTCCCTTGGTCTTCATGGCGACTCCTTGACGATGTGTATGGCACGCTCGGGGCAGTTCGCGATTGCGTTGTGCGCCCGGTCTTCCCATCCGGGGGGAATATCTTCCACGGTGACGAAAGCGGTCCCTTCGTCGTCGATGTCGAACATTTCGGGATATGTTGCGTAACAACGGCTGTGGCCTTGGCAGATTTCCCTGTCGACATGAAGTTTCACGCTGTCTAGTCCAACCCGCCCGGTCTGGTCCCGATGACTCCTTTTTCTGTGAGCGCTGCAATCGATGCGGCGTCGACGCCGAGTAGGTCGCCGAGAATGCTCGCGTTGTGCTGCCCCAACGTCGGCGCCGTTGACCGATACCACTTGTCAACGCTGCGGTACTTGAAGGGAATCGCCGGCACGTGATGCCGTCCCACGATGGGATGATCGAGGCTTTCGAAAAAGCCTCGTGCGGCCAGCTGAGGGTGCATCGAACCGATCCTGGCGTCTACCAAATCCGCAGCCGGAACACCATGTTTGACGAGTAACTCTGCAGCGGCTGAGGAATCGTGGTGGCCAGCCCATAGCTCGAGATGCTTATCGATCACATCATGTGCCCGCACACGCCCTTCGTGAGTGTCCAACGCGGGGTCGTTCGCCCAATCCGGTTCACACAGAGCCGACTTCAGTAGGCGCCACTGCTCGTCCGTGGCGATCGAAATCGCCAGCCACCGCTCGGTCCCCGCGCATTGATAGAGCCCTTGTGGGGCGGCGTCGCGGCTGCGATTTCCCAGTCGCGATATCAGGTTGCCACAGGCGGTGAATTCGACCACCTGCTCGGCGGCCGCGTTGAGTGCGGCCTCAACCATCGAGACTTCAATGAACGACCCGCGGTCCGTTTGATCCCGTTGCCGGAGGCCGGCGAGCATGGCGAATGCGGAGTGCATTCCTGCCAGTGGGTCACACGGGCCGCGGGGGATTCGCGGCTGGTCGTACTCGTGGCCGGTCACCCACGCCATTCCGGTCATCTGTTCCATCGTTTGCGCGAAACCCACGTTGTTGCGCCATGGTCCGTCGAGCCCGAACGCGGGCATTCGAACCATGACTATTCGAGGGTTGAGCTCACTGACGGTTTCCCACGTGATGGCGAAGTTGTCGAAGACGCGTGGGGAGAAGTTTTCAACGAGGATGTCGGAGCACTTGACAAGTCGGAACAACAGCTCCCGCCCTTGGGAGGAGGACAGGTCGAGGGTGAGTCCTCGCTTGTTGGTGTTGGTCGCCAGGTACATCCCCGACCGCTCCCACCACTCAGGCTGATTGGCGAACGCTGCCGCCGCCATCCGTGCGCCGTCAGGGTGGTGCGTCGACTCTAGGTGAATGACCTCAGCGCCCAGTGCGGCGAGAATGTGGGTGGACGAGGGGCCCGCCCACCACGCTGTCGCGTCGAGAATTCGTACGCCGTCCAGTGGAAGTCCCGGTGCACGGTCGGCAGCGGTCGCAATCCCGTTGTGGGCGGGTACTTTTGCCATTTCGCCGAGCGGAGGAGCACCGGCTGTTGGGGCGGGTCGTCGGCCATTGATCTGGTAGGGCGCCAGCGGGTGGGTGAAGCTGCCGTCGGCGTACGTGCCCCACACACCGCGCGCGGCGAACTGAGGGTGGTCCAACACGGTCTGGCCATTGTTGACTGGTGAGACGGGGATCCGCAGATCGGAGGCCAACGCGACGATCTCGTCTGTGGAACGTTGCGTCGTCCATTCCCGCACAATCTGATTCCACTCGTCCCGGCGTTCCCACCGCGTCGTGGCGAGTGCCCACGCCGGGTCATCGTCGAGCAGGTCCAGTCGGCCGATCATTGCCAGGAACGACTCGAATTGTTGGCGGGTGTTGGTGTTGAAGCCCACCCATCCGTCTGCGGTTGGTTCGATGGAAGGGATTTCAACCTGTCGGGCCGGCAGGGTCAAAGGGGGACGACCGGCCAACTCGTGGTAGAGGTCGGCGAATCCGCTGGCGCTGAGGTGACAAGTTTCCAGCAACGAGCAGTCAATGATTTCACCTGCGCCGCCGAGTTGAGCCCGACGCAATGCGCCAAGCGCCCCGACGGCGGCATAACTGGCCATGACCCATTCGAAGATTCGACCGCCCGCTTGAATGGGCGGTTGGTCCGGACGACCTCGCAACGCCAGGGTTCCGCTCTCTGCCTGGATCGTGAACTCCGTCGAGGGTCGGTCCCGGTACGGTCCGGTCAATCCGTACGGAGACAACGCCACGATCACCAGGTGTGGTGCACGCCTTAGTAGGGCCTCGCGGTCGAGTGCCCCAGGGCCGAGAGAATCGACGAACACATCGGCGGAAACGATCAGCGCCTCCAGGTCGGCCAACGAAGTGCCAACGACTGAGCGCTTGCCGGCGTTCAAGAATTTGAACAGCGCGTCGGCGTCGCTTCGATCGCCAAACGTTCTGCGGCGGAACGGATCCCCGTTTGGGGCTTCTATCTTTATGACCTCTGCTCCGAGGTCGGCGAACAACTTGGTGCAGTACGGGCCGGAGATCTCCGTCGCCCACTCGACAACACGAACCCCACGCAGAGCGTTCATCGCCTTGCGACTTCCCGCGTCAATGTCTTCGGAAGTGAGTTACTCGCGCCGATGGGTGCACACACGCCACTTCCTGTCCTCACGCTCGTGCCGGTCGACCAGGGTGTTCTGCATCCGCATTGGCTGCGGCTTGGCTGGCAACGACGCTAGCGATGGGAAACCTGAAGTGTCAAGTGTGACTCGATAACCACGGCCGCGGTGGGGCTCGTCAGGGAGCTCTTAGTCGGCCGCACGCACCTTGGGGGCCCGCTGGACCCGCCCGCCTCGCTTGGCGGGTGGCTTCATAGTTGACGTGCTTACGCCTTTGGCGAGGACCTGCGTACCCAGTTCGATCTGCGCGCGGATGTCTGACTCGCCCGTACCAAACCAGCGTGGTCCGAGGCTCGTTGTGAAGATGATGAAGTTAGCCAGCAGCTCCGCGAATAGGTCGGCGTCGACGTCGGCCCTGATCTGCCCCGCGGCTTGGTAGTGGCGAACGCCTTCGGCGATAACGGCCGTACGGCGCGCGTGATTGGGTTGCAGCACCCGCAGCGAGAAGTCCGGGTCTGACAGCGCCCGACCGGAAATGTCCCAGCCGGGAACACCGCTGTCCCGGTCATCGATCCTCAGTCTCGCAAGAAAAAGCTGCTCGATGTAGTCCTCGAAGCGGGCAGGCAGGGCCGCCACGACTTGCTCTTCGGCCTCGCTGACGAGGTCCGCGATCTGTCGAGAAACAACTTGCTCGAAGATGCCTCGCTTGTCCCCGAAGTAGTGGAACAGCATCGCCTCCGAGCAGTCGGCGCGACGGGCGATCTCCTTCGTCGCCGCGGCCGCGTATCCCGCCTCGGCAAAGACCTCAGCAGCCGCTTCAAGGAGGGCTCGTTGTTTGCCGTCCTTGTCGCGAACTCGCCGCCGCGCGCCTGTAGTCATCACACACACTTTAGCGAGCACCCTTCGACTGAGGGGAAGCTCGCATGCAAGTGGTCTCAGATAGTTATCGAGTGCGACTTGACTCTGCTCGGTCGACGATTTACTGTGCTGCCAAAGCAAATTTCGGCGTGTGCGAGAAATCCGAGGGCCGGCGCAGATGGCACATGGACGGTGGCGTGACCACGGTGTCGGCATGCGCAGTTCCGGTGTCGACGAGGACGGCACATGTTGAGCAAATCACCGGAGGAACACGCCCGGAACCTCGATCTTCGTCATGAGGATTTCAACGACCAAGACTTCCTCTACGAGGTCTACGCAGTTATGCGAGAGGCGGGACCGTTCAGTCACCAGGATGTCCCATTCCTGGGCCCGACGCCGGGGGGTGCGTGGGTCGCCACCCGCTATGACGAGTGCTACGAGATCTTGCGGGATTGGCGCACTTTTTCCAGCAAGCCCGTTGGGATGGAAGGCTCCCCGATGTCGTTCGGTGACATCGTTATCACCTTGGATCCGCCACGGCAGCAGCAGCTTCGCAAAGTTCTCAACCCGTATTTCTCTCCTGGTCGCATGAAGGACTTGGAGCCGCAGGTGCGGGCGGTCACCGACGGGCTGATCGACAACTTCATCGAATTGGGCCGCGGCGATCTCGCCGACGTCGCATGGCAGCAGCCGGGGATCGTGTTCTTCCGGTATGTACTCGGCATGCCCGTTGAGGACGTGCCGCTCTACATCGAGACAGCTGACCTAGCGATCAACGGTGAGAGCGAAGAGGTCCGAAACGGTTCGATGACGAATCTCTACCTCCGCGTACGCGAGGAGATCGACAAACGCCGTGGTCAACCGCCGCGCGACGACCTGATCGATGTCTTGCTCGCCGCCGAAATCGACGGCGAAAAACTGAGCTTCGACGACGTTGTGGCGAATGTGATGCTGCTGGTGCAGGCGGGGCTCGAAACAACATCTAGTGCAATGTCGTTCGCCTTCTTCTATCTGGGCTCTCATGCTTCGGAGCGCGACCGGCTCGTACGAGAAGCCGAGTTGTTGCCCACGGCGATAGAGGAATTCATCCGGTTCGCCGGTTCGGTCCACGGGCTGCATCGCTCAGTGGCGGAAGAGGTTGAACTAAGCGGCCAGAAGTTCTGTCCCGGCGAGACGGTCGTCGTGAACTATGCGGCGGCCAACCGCGACTCGCGCGAGTTCGACGAGCCGAACAAGTGCATTCTCGACCGACAGACCAACCGCCACCTCGGGTTCGGGGCCGGCGTCCATCGCTGCTTAGGCTCCAATCTCGCCCGGCTCGAGTTTCGGGTGGGCGTCGAGCAGACCCTGAATCGGATACCGGACTACGCCATCCCCCCTGGGGCAAAAGTCGACTTCCACGGGAACTCGGTCACTCGGGGCTACCGCGCCTTGCCGGTCGTCTTCAGCCCGGGCGCCCGCGTCGCCCAGTGAGAGGCGGCTGGCGACCGCCGATATCGTCTCGCAACCAACGTAATAGCGACATCAGGGAGGAACCCGTGGACAAGCAAGATCTTCAATGGATGATCTCCGTCGATGACCACATCATCGAGCCACCGAACCTGTGGGTCGACCGCGCATCGGCCGCCGACCGCGATCGAGTGCCACACGTCGAGCGCATCGACGGCGTTGATACGTGGGTCTACGAGCAAGCGCGCGCGTCGGTGCTTGGCATCTTGGTCGCGGCTCACCAAAGGCCGGCCGAGTATTCCCCGCTGCCAGTGAATTACGACGATATGCCCCGCGCATACTTCGACCCGGTGGCCCGCATCCCTGACATGGACGAGGATCATGTGATCGCGGGACTGAACTTTCCCTTCTTCCCCCGGTTCTGCGGTCAGATGTTCGCCCACCTCGGTGACCGCGACCTGGGGCTCAAGTGCGTGCAGGCCTACAACGACTTCGTCATCGACGAGTGGTGCGCGGCCGCGCCCGGTCGCTACATCCCGATGGTCATCGTCCCGCTGTGGGATACCAGACTGGCCGTCGAGGAGACGTTACGATGCGCCGGCAAGGGCGCGAAAGCCATTGCCTTCTCGGAGAACCTGCACCCGCTGGGATTTCCGTCCATCCACTCGGGAGCATGGGACGATTTCTTCGCGGTGGTGAACGAGACGAAGATGCCGCTGTGCACGCACATCGGATCCTCCTCGGTCAGTCCCACCACGTCGCCTGACGCACCCTTTGGGGTGCAGGCGGTCAACATCAACCTCAACCTGGCGAACTCGACCACCGACTGGCTCTTCTCGGGGAAGCTGCAGAAGTACCCCGACCTGAAGATCGTGCTGGCCGAGGGAGGTATCGGCTGGATTCCCTACCTCATCGAGCGTGCGGAACATGTCGCCGCCGACTACCAATACCTGCGCGCCAACAACTGGGCGGTTGACCCGGCAACGATGCGTTTGACCCCCGTACCCACCGACCCCGAGATTTTTCCGGAGTCACCGCGCCAGCTCTTCCGCGACCACATGTACGGCTGCTTCATCGAGGATGACTTCGGGGCGGCTAACCTCGACTCCATCGGCGTCGACAATGTGATGATTGAAACGGATTACCCGCACACCGACAGCCTGTGGCCCAATTCCCTTCAGGTGGCTCACAAGGCACTCGACGGCCGGTCCGACCTCGACAAGTACAAAGTGCTGCAGGGTAATGCTCGCCGGGTCTTCGACTTTGAGCCCGCCCCGTACCCGACGCTGACATAGTTCGTTTGATGCGGGAGTACCAGAGCTTTATCGACGGCAAGTGGTTGAGCGACAACGCGCTCGGCGTCATCGACGTCATCGATCCGGCCACCGAGGAGTTGATCGGACGAGTCGTCGACGGCGGGCCAAAGCAGGCGACCATGGCGATCGAGGCCGCCCGACGGGCTTTCGACGAAGGTCCGTGGCCGTGGATGTCGGTGCGGGAGCGCGCAAAGGTCATCAAGCGGTTCGCTGACATCCTCGACGAGCGCATAGCGGAACTTCGAGAGCTAGTCGTCGCCGAGATCGGCTCGACGAGCTTCATTACCGACCTGGTGCAGGTTGGCGGCGCCATCGAGGCCGCCCACTACTACGGCGAGTTCGTCGAACACGATGTGACGTGGGTGGAGACACCGGGCGGCCCGGTGGTGTCGCCGACCGGCCTGGGCGGCGTGACGGTGGTCCGCGAACCGGTCGGGGTGGTCGGAGTCATCACCCCGTTCAACTTTCCTTTCTCGATCAACATCCAAAAGTGCCTGGCCGCATTGGCCGTCGGCTGCACCGTGGTACTCAAGCCCCACCCGTGGACCCCAATGAACGCCCTGGAGCTGGCCAAGGTGGGAGAGGAAGCCGGCCTTCCGCCCGGGGTGTTCAACGTCGTCGTGGGCGGCGCGGACGTGGGGGAGGAGCTGTGCACCCACCGAGGCGTCGACATGATCGGATTCACCGGTTCGACAGCGACCGGTCGACGCATTCGTGAACTATCGGCGGCAACCATGAAACGCGCACAGCTGGAACTCGGCGGCAAGAGCGCGCACATCGTTCTCGACGATGTCACCGAAAGTGACGTTGCGGGAATAGGATTCGGACAGGTACTGATGCATGCCGGACAGGCGTGCACCGTCACGTCGCGACTTCTCTTGCCCGAGCACCTGCTCGACGCGTACGTCGATGGCTTGAAAGCGATGGCTCCGATGATCACGGTCGGCGACCCGCGTGATCCCACCACTGTCGTCGGGCCGCTTATCAGGGATCAGCAGCGTCAGCGAGTCGAGTCGTTGGTTCAGGCCGGGGTGGAGGAAGGCGCGTCGCTGGTGGCTGGTGGCAAACGTCCCGAACACCTCAAACGCGGCTTTTACTACGAGCCGACGGCATTCGTCGACTGCCGCAACGACATGCGCTTGTGCCAGGAAGAGGTGTTCGGGCCCGTGCTGGCGGTGATGACCTATCGCTCCGAAGACGAAGCCATCCGCATCGCTAACGACTCCATCTACGGTCTGGCGGGTTTGGTGATGACCCGCAATGCCGCAAGGGGATTCAACGTCGCCAGGCAGATCCGAACCGGCACCATCATGGTGCAGACGGTCGCACCCGGTGCCGACCTAGGAGCCAATCCGGGTGGCGGGCAGGGGCCCGGCTGGTCTCTGCCGGCGCGCGGAATGTTCAACGGCGGCGGCCCCTTCGGCGGATTCAAACAAAGTGGGCTCGGCCGCGAGCAGGGTCGCTGGGGCTTCGAGGAGTACACCGAGCTGAAATCAATCACCATGATGTAGCGGGGAAAGGTCGCGTGATGGAACTTCTCAGGGACGTCCGAGTCCTCGAGGTGTCACTCTTCTCCGCGGATGCACTCGGCGGGCATCTGGCTGATCTCGGCGCAGAAGTGATCAAGGTGGAGCCGCCCGGCGGCGGTGGCTTCCGCGGTTCGGCGGTTTCCGGCGGCGAGCTGCAGGACTCTCACTGGAATCGCGGCAAGAAGAGTGTGGCGATAAACCTGAAAACGACTGAGGGCCAAGATGCGTTTCGCCGCCTGGCCGCGACATCCGCGGTGGTGATCGACGGTCTGCGTTACGGCACGGCGGAGCGGCTCGGTTTCAGCTACGACGACGTCGTTGCAGTCAACCCGACAGTCGTCTACTGCGTGCTCAATGGCATGGGCAGCTATGGGCCGTACACCCGATTGGCCACACACGGGCTGTCGTTCGACTGTTTCGCCGGCTTGAGTCCGCCGATCATAGATGCGGATGGAACACCGCGCCTTTCGGGGGCGGCCACAGGGACCACAGGTGTTCTTGCGGGACCGCTGTACGCAGCGATGGGCGTACTCGCCGCGCTGCACGCCGCCGGGCGCGACGGCAAGCCGCAGCACGTCGAAGTAGCGCAGGTCGATGCGGCGATTAACTGGAACTTCCAGCACCTCACCGCGTTGGCGAACGGTCAACCGACCTACGGTGAGGGAATCCGCGCATCGCTTCGCTACCAGTACTACGAAACCAGCGACGGCAACTACGTGGTGTTCAACGCCTTGGAGGACAAGTTCTGGCTGAGATTCTGCGAATCACTCGACAGGATGGATCTCTACGAACCCGGGCGCCAGAAGCCGGGGCAGGATCTCGAGGCAGAGGCACGGCTGCGCGAGGTGCTGACGGCAATATTCAAGGAACGCACACGCAAGGAATGGATTGACTTCTTCATTGCGACCGATATCGCAGGAGCCCCGGCATTCTTGGGCGCAGACCTGTTCGACGACGACCACTCTAAAGCTCGTCGACTCGTCTACGAGCAGGCTCAGGCGGACGGGACTTCGCAGCGATTGATGGGAACATGCATCAAGACCAAACCCGACGAGGGATTTGCACCGCCGGCAGCGCCGCACGTTGGGCAGCATACGGAAGAGTTACTCCGCGCCCTGGCAGGCTACGACGAGGCCGGAATGGAGCGCCTCCGTTCGACCGGCGCAATCTGAACACCGGCGCATGCCCCACTCAAGGGGCAAATATGAGGAGCGCGCCGTCTCATCGGCCGATCGCTAGCTAACAGACCTGCGCGCATCTTCACCCAGGCGTCACCCCGGCGACCGGGGGCGTTTTGCAGCCGTACTGGACCCGTACCGCGCCCGTACCGGCAACGGCAGATATTACTGTCTGGCAGGGGATATGGCGCGAATCAGGCAATCGTTCGGCCTGGTCGCAAGAGGGCTGTCTAGGGACTCATAATCCGTTGGTCGCGGGTTCGAGCCCCGCCCGCCCCACAAAGTAAGGCATGGTCAGAGGTGTACAGCCACGCGGGGCCGCCGGCTAGCGGTGTTCACCCCGGCGCCTAGCGGCCTAGCGGCCTGGCGGTCGCGGCGATGATGCGCTAGCTAACTTGGGCGAAATTGTGGGTCTGCCACGCCGAGGCGGGTAGGTCGGCGGGCTCGTAGCGGCGGCCTCGTTCGAGGACACCGACGCGAAACCCCTTCTCCGACAGCCGCTGCGCGGAGACGCTGCCCCCGAACCCGGATCCGATGACCGGCAAGTCGAAGGCGACCGGCTCTGCGGTCACGACGGCGGTTCTTCGCTAATGACGGACACGACGACCTTGCCCTTGGCGCGTCCGCTCTCGACGTAGGACAGCCCCTCCAACGTGTCGGCGAACGGAAACACCCGGTCGATAACGGGGCGGATCACCCCGGCATCGACGAGGGCACCCAATTGGCGCAACTGTTGGCCGTTGGCGGTCATGAACAGGAACGAGTAAGTCACCGAACGTCGTTTGGCCTTGCGCCGGATGGAGAAGCTCAGGGCGCGCATCGCCTGCACCAGAATCCAGTTGGCGCCGAATTCACGGGCGAACACGGGGTCGGGTGGGCCGGCGACCGAGATGACCGTGCCGCCGGGTTTGAGCACCTCCAGCGACTTCTGCAGTGTCTGTCCGCCCTGAGTGTCCAGAACGACGTCATAACCGGACAATTCGGCGGCGAAGTCCTGGGTCTTGTAGTCGATGACGACGTCGGCACCCAGGTCCTTGACCCAGCCGGCATTTACGGCGCTGGTCGTGGTGGCGACGGTCGCGCCGAGATGTTTGGCCAACTGGATGGCGATGCTGCCCAGTCCGCCGGAACCCGCGTGGATCAGGACCTTCTGACCGGGTTGAACGTGGGCCTTCTCGACCAGCGCCTGCCATGCGGTGAGCGCGACCAGTGGCAGGGAGGCGGCTTCGGCCATGTCGAGTCGCTCGGGCTTGGGGGCGACGTCGCTCTCATCGATGGCGATGTGTTCGGCGAAGGCGCCGATGCGGTCCTGCCGGGGTTTGGAGTACACCTCGTCGCCGGGCGCGAATCCGCGCACCCGCGGACCGGTCTCAACGACGACGCCGGCCAGGTCGTTGCCCAGCACGATCGGAAGCTTGTAGCGCAGTAGCGGTTTGAGTTCGCCGTTGCGGATCTTCAGATCCAGTGGGTTGATGCTGGCGGCGTGGATCCGCACCAAGACGTCGTCGTGGCCCAGGGCGGGCTGGGTTCGTTCGACGGCGTCGACGTTGTCGGTCTTGCCGTAACGGGTCAGCGTGAACGCCTTCATCGTGTCGCTTCCTGATCAGCCAGCGGGAGCCGCCCGCCCGGTCCGTCGGCGTGGTCGGCGCTCACGACGGTGCCCCGCCGCAGGTGGCGGTTAAGGAACTCGATCTGATCGCCGACCAGTTGCTCGAAGGGTTCGCCTAGGTAGAACTCGAAGTGCCCGGCGTCGTAGTGCTTGATCTCCCCGCGCGGCGCGGTCCAGGCATAGCGCTCGGTCTGCTCGGGCGGGGTGACAGTGTCGGTGTCGCTGATGCAGAACAGGATCGGGTAGGCGATCTCCTTGGCCGACAGTCCGGGCCGATAGGTCGTGATCGTCGGGGCGACGCGGGCGGCCACCTCGTTGCGGAACGTCGTGTCCGCCGGCAGAAGGGCCCGATAGCCGGGCAATGCGTCCGGGGCGTTCATCAGGGCCAGCGAGCCGGGCGGGCCGGCCAGCGGGATCATCGCCGGGGCCTTCCCGCGCAGGATGGAGACGTAGTCCCTGGCCACCGAGGGCAGCACCTTCAGGGATGCCAGCGGCCCTAGTGCCAGCGCGGAGGTCAACCCATCGGTGAACGGGCATTGCGCCACCGCCGCGGTGAGTTCGGGATGCCGTGACGCAACGGTGATGGCGTGCCCACCGCCGAACGAGCTGCCCCACACCGCGATTCGCGTGCGGTCGACTTCGCGACGGCCTTTGACAAAGGCGATGGCGGCATCCCAGTCCGCCAGTTGGCGTTTGATCGACAACAACTGGCGGGGCTGGCCGGTGCTGTCACCGAAGTGCCGGTAGGTGAATGCCAGCGCCGCGATCCCGGCCTGGGCGAAGCGTTCGGCGAAGGCGTCCAGGCGCATCTCGCGGGTACCGCCCAGGCCGTGGCCCAGGATCACCACCGGCGGGGCGGTCACCCCGGTTGGCAGGTAGAGCCAGGCGGCGCAGGTGTCGTCACCAGAGGTGAAGGACACGTCGTGGCGGGTGAACGACTGCGTGGCACTCACTTGACCATCACCTCCGCGCCGAGAGCGGGCACTGTGCCGGCTTCCAGGGCGCGGTCGTAGGTGTCGCCGTGATAAAGCGGCAACTCGCCGACCGAGTCGATGTCGTCGAGGTACTGCAGCATCAGCTGCTGGCCCCGCGGGGACTGGTCGGTGCCCAGGAACTCGGTGCGCTCCACGTGCAGGCCTTCGGTCAGCGACATCGATCCGCCGAAGTAGACCGAGCGTTTGATCGCCTCGACCGACCCCTTGGTTCGCTTGCCGAAGTACTCGGCCACCTCGACCGCCCGCTCCACAACCTGGTCGGTGGGCACCACGTCGTCGACCGCGCCGTTGGCCAGTGCCTGGGAGGGGGTGAACGGCTTGCCCTCCAGAATCGCGACCAGCGACTTGTGGGTGCCGATCAGCCTTGTTAGGCGCTGGCTGCCGCCGCCGCCGGGCATGATGCCTAACAGCACCTCGGGCTGACCGATGAAGAAGCTCGCGTCGTCGGCCATGATCCGCAGATCACACGCCCAGGCGAACTCCGCACCCAGTCCCAGCGCTGATCCGTTGAGGGCGGCGACGAAGATGACGCCGCTGGCGTTCATCCGCAGGAATGTGTTGTGCAGGCGGTCCAGTTGGGCGACGCCGCGTAGCGGGGTCTTCTGTACAACCGGGTCCAGCGCCCGGGCCCGGTCGATGCCACGGGCCAGCCGCAGCGCGGCCGAGGCGGCACGGCGGTTCAACTCCGGCACTGCCACGCCTTCGGCCTGCAGCCACCGCACGTCGGCGTGGCTGACGAACCGCCCCTCGCGGGCGCCGGTGAACACCACCGCGTGAACGTTCGGGTCGCGGTCGACGCGGCTCACCAGCGCGTCGAGCTCGTTGGCGATGTCCAGGCCGAACAGGCTGTGCGGGCCGCCATCCACTCGCACGATCAGAATGGCTCCGCGGTCCTCGATCTCGAGGTAGCTCTTGTGTTGCTGGGTCATGTCTTCTTCCGTTGTGATTTCGCCGGGAGGTGATATTGCCGTTGATGCAGATCACGCATCAATGAATTGAATTGCAGTAGAAGCGAACTCGTGGTGGTACTGGAAGATCGCGCCGTGCCCAGAGTTGGGATAGATGACGAGTTTCGAGTCAGCGATCCGAAGATGCATGTCTTCGGAGAGAGCCGTGGGGACCATGCGATCGTTGTCGCCGTTCGCGATCAACGTCGGATGGGTGATCACAGACAGGTCTGCGGGTGTCGAGCGCCCCCACCGCTTGATCGCTTTGAGTTGGGTTCGGAAAGCCTTCACCGTGATCGGCGCGTCCCGATCCTCGGTGCGTTCTTCTAGGCGCTCCACGAACGCGCGTGCGGCGCGTCTGCCGATGTCGTCGCGGTTGAAGAACAGAAACTCCTTGGGGTCCTTTCGGGCAAGGGCGGCACGCAGCGTGTCGTAGTAGGTGGTACCGGCAACCTTGTCAATGCTCTTTCCGCCTGCGGGTCCGGTTCCGGTGAGGATCAGCTTGCGGACGAGTTCAGGATGTTTGAGCACCAGCGCTTGGGCGACCATTCCGCCGAGGGAGAAGGAGAGGATGTCGACGGTGTTGAAACCGAGTGCGGTGATGAAGGTATAGGCGTCGTCGGCCATCGACTCGACGGTGTCGGGGACGGTGCCGGTGGAGGCTCCTACGCCGCGGTTGTCGAAAGCGATGACGTGGTGGTGCTGAGCGATCGGATCGATGATCCGGGGATCCCAGTTGTCCAGCGTGGCGGCGAGATGGACAAAGAAGATGACCGGAACCCCGCCCGTCGGCCCAAGTTCGCGGTAGGCGTAGGTGACACCCGCTGCGGTGACTGTGCGCGATGGCGCATGCGTGTACGACGTGATCGTGTCGCTGCGCTGATTTTGATCCGCGTTCATGATGTTCTCCTGTTGGTCTCGGAAGCGCTTTCCTCGGCGAGGAATCGCAGGGCGTCGGGTACGAAGGTCCGGTGGTGCTGGAACACTCCGCCGTGTCCCGAGTTGGGGTAGATCTTCAGTTGGGCGTTCGGCAGTCGGCGTGCCATGTCGGCTGAGTGGCTGCTGTCGACCATGAGGTCGTGGTCGCCGTTGGCCACTAAGACGGGCTGGGTGATGAGCGACAGGTCGTCGGGTTCGCTTTGTCCGGCGTGTCGGATGGCTTTGAGCTGAGCGATGCGGGCCTGCATCGAGATTCGTTTGTCACGGTTTTGGGTGCGTTCCTTGAGGCGGATGAGATAGTCCGACGCGGCCCGTTTGCCCTCGGCGGTGCGGGGAAAGAACAGGAAATTTCTAGGATCGCTGAACGTGAGTGCCGCTTTGAGGTAGGCGATCCCGACGATGGTTGCCATTTTGTCGATGCCGCCGCCGCCGCGTGGGCCGGTGCCGGCGAGGATCATGCGCCGCACAAGGTATGGTGCCTGTAGGGCGATCATCTGCGCGACGCCGCCGCCGAGCGAAAAGCCCAATAGATCAACGTGTTTGAGTCCCAACGCGCGGATGAAGGCGATGGCGTCGGTGCCCATCTGCTCGACCGTGGGTGGCACCGAGGAGCCCGTCGCGCCGACACCGCGATTGTCGAAGGCGATCACGCGATGGTGCGCGGCGATACCGTCGATGATCCGCGGGTCCCAGTCAGCGAGAACCGCGGTGAGGTGATGGAGGAACACCACAGGAACGGCTGACCCGGTGCCGAGTTCGCGATACGCGAACTCGACGCCGCCGACGTCGATCTTGCGAGTCGGTGTGTCTATCCACGAAGCCATTTCGTGCCTTTCGATGTGGTCGTATGTCCACGCGGGGACATTGGGATTGTTGGTTCTCACTGTGCGATGTGGGTCCGCGCGTCGAGTTTGGACAGCGCGGAAAGGGTTCGCCGGTCACGGGCCAGATGCGAATCCATTGCAGGCGCGAGGAGTCCTCGCAGCGCCGAAAGGGGCTTCCATCTGGATGGCTCCACCACGCGCGGTGACCGATGAGCGAGGCCGTCGGCGAGTGCTGTTGCAGCGTAGTCGGGTTGAAGGCGTTTCAACAGGGGCCGGGGCAAGGTCGCGAGCAGATCGTCGACAGCGGGGTCGGCGTCGACGCCTTGCCTGATCATGTTGGTTTCGATCAGTGAGAAGTAGGCGATCGTGGTCGAGACGCCGTGCGCGGCAAGTTCTACGCGTAACCCGCGGCCGAGCTGCTCAACCGCTGCTTTGCTCATGGCATAAGGAATCGTGCCCATGCCGTTGAGAAACGCGAAAACCGAACTGATGAGGACGAATTGGCCGCGGTGAGCGATGACCTGATCCATGGCGGCTTGGATGGTGTTCACGACGCCGGTGACGTTGATTGCGAGCACGGAGTCGATCGATGACTTCGGCGTGGTCCGCAAAGTGGCGGCACGAGAGAGAATGCCGGCGTTGGCGATCGCGATGTCAACCCGTCCGAAACGGTCAACGACTTCGGCAACGGCGAGGTCGAGTCCGTCGCGGTTATACACGTCGGCGACTGAGCCGAAGGCCGAGTGTGAGGACATGTGCGCAGCAATTTGTGGTGTCTGCGGGTCGACGTCCACCAGGGCGACCTTCGCGCCGCGGCCGATAAGTTCGCGCGCGGTAGCGCTGCCGATTCCGCCGGTTCCGCCGGTGATGAGCACGACCTTGTCGCGAATGTCGTAGGACAGACGTGTCATCGAATATCCCGACTCCACGTCGGGCAACGCCGCCCACGGCGAGCGCCGCGCGGGTTCCCCGGGATGGCGAGGGCCGCTCGCACCGCGGCCTTCATGATCGGGCTCGGTGACACAAGGCCGCAGGCCACCTGCCGTGGTTCATTCAGAGGAGCCATGGGTCTTCCTCGGTGTAGACCGATTGGCTGACGATCATAATATTATGACTGTAAGGTAATCGGCTATGATGCGCAAGGGCGACTTGGAGCCGAACGGAGGACGCGACTGTGGCGAGGTACGACGCGGAGCACAAAGGCGAAACGCGGCGAAGGATTATCGATTCCGCAGGCCGGCGTTTCAAAGAGGACGGCATCGACGGTTCAGGTGTCGCTGCCCTCATGTCTGACGCGGGGCTGACAAACGGCGCGTTCTACGCGCACTTCGAATCCAAGGATGACCTCGTGGCCAACGTGGTCGCCGACCAACTGCGCGCCCAGCATGCCAACCTCGGCTCGCTACCCGAGGGCCGCGCGGCACTGGAGGAATATGTGCGCGACTACCTCTCGCCACGTCATCGGGACGATCCGAGCACGGGCTGTCCCTCTGCGGCCCTGCTCGATGAAATCGGCCGCTGCGATGACGCCATCCGCGATTCCTACACCGAGGGAATGCAATCCATCATCGACACGGTTGCGACGCACTTGTCCCCACACGACCCTTCCGCCGCCCGCACCAAGGCGCTCGGGTTGTTCACGCTTCTCGTTGCCACCCTGCAACTCGCACGCGCCGTCTCCGATCGGCAACTCTCCGACGAGATACTCGAATCAGGCATTCGCAATGCACAGATCCTGCTTGATTGTGGAGAGTTCGATGGCCGTTGTTGAGGCCATCAACACCTTTCGTGTAATCCCAGGTGTTTTCGCGTGCTTTTCGCGTGCTGAACCAGTGTTTCCGCAGGTGACCTGCGGTTTCGGAACGGGTTCGAGCCCCGCCCCCGCCCTACTCAGGCATGTATGCCTTCGGCTGATGCTTGTCAGTCACTTCGGCTAATCCTTGAGGCTTCCTGGATGGGATGCATCTGCTCGCGCTGCCAGTTCCGTGAGAAAGGAATAGACCCCCTGCAAGGGAAAGTGGAACGGTTCATCCGTCGTCTTGCGTAGGACGGCGCAGGCGAGGCTGTCCCGGATGCCTGGATTGGCGGCGACGATCTCGGAGGTGATCTGGCCGGGGACCATCGGGACCATCATGCTCTCGCTCGACAGCACGGCGAGCAGGACTTCATAGCTGTTCGCGGTAGCCAGGTCGTGGAAGAAACCCGGCTGGACGTTGTAGAAACCGTGGTCGACCCATCCCAGACACGGCGTCCAATGGATCATCACTCCCCCTGGGGCGGTGTGATCGTGAATCGCCTTGTAGCAATTGGCTTGATTGAAGACGTGCTCGGTCGTGCCGTTGTTGATGCAGACGTCGAACCTTGTCCCAAGATCGAAGGGCAGGTTGAGATCCTGCTGCAGGCGATAATCATTGGGCGGGAGCAGATCGATGGCGTTGTAGCTGCGGAAGTCGAACAGGGCTTTGTAGATTCGCTTGGCGTCGGCATAGGCCTGAGACATGCCGTCCGGCGCCGTCTCGGCCAGCAACGCGTCCCGCCGTGGTCCTTCGGCGAGAAGAAGCGGGATTGCCTGCGCCGCATCGATCACGGACTCGGCTTCGCCGAATTCCAGGAGGCGGCCTTTCTGAGGAAGCAGGCCGCGGCGCGACGCCTCCAGGAGGAAACTCAACTCGATATTTGTAATTGCCATCACGAAGCCGGGCTAGGGAGGTGGCAGCGCATCGTCGTTGATCCTATGGCTCGTCGCCGTTTAGCCTGTGCCGGCTAATCATTACACCTGTTCGTCAGAGGCGCTTGCTACAGGACTCACAATCCGTTGGTCGCGGGTTCGAGCCCCGCCCGCCCTACTTTCCATCCGAATGACGTGGGCCAATTGCAGTGGTGCGCGCTATCGTCTGCGGGTGGCCATATCAACTCCGGTGAGCGCAGCGGTCGCGGCGTTGCTCGCGATGACGGCTGGCCTAACGGCGCCGCTCGGTGCCGCCGATCCAACACCCCAACAGCAGCCGTTTCCGATAGGCAAAGCCGGCACCACCATCCATGTCACGGAATACAGCGCCGCGACCGCCGACGTCACGCTCAACAACGCGAGCTGGGTGTCGTCGAGCTGCACCGGGAGCGGCGGGGGCTGCGACGTCATCGAGCTCACCATCGTCGGCAAGTCCGACACACCTTTCAGCTACGGCGAGGCCTACGTGACTGCCGCGTCGTCGCCGTGGAGGCAAGACCCTTACCGGGACGTCGAACGCGGCTCACTGACGGTTGATTACCAGAAGATCAACAAGACGCCGCCGCTGCGCTCGGGCAGTGTGACCAACGGCCAGACCGCCCACGGATACATCGCCTACGACGGCTCCGTCAACCAAGGCGACATCTACATCGAGTTCAATGACCCCAACGCTCCGGCGGCCCCCACCCCACTAGCGGGTTGGAAAGTCCACACCTAGCCGCCGCAGGCCAGGCGGCTGTTGCGGCGACGCCTCGCCGTCTCGGCGATAGACTTTCGGCGTCGGAGTTCCAGGCGGCGCCGGTCATGCTTGGTTCGCAGCGACCGCCGATTGTGAAGGTCAGTGGTGCGCGATGATCGAGTCGGGTAGCGACGCCGCGCTGGAAGTCATGCGTTCCGACGAGGAAGCAGCCAACGGTTATCGGGAGTGGCTGGCCGCCGCGGAGCGCTCCGGTCAACGAGTGCTGCGGCAGCCGGACGGCACGTACGTGCTGTGGCGGCGCGACGACGTTCTTGCTGCCATGCGCGATGGCGAGGTTTTCGCCAGCCGCCAAGGCGAGCTGATGCCCGGTAATCCGCCGTTCGGTCCGTACCGGAAAATCATGGTCGAACAGTTGTTCACTCCCGGCAACTCGCGGGACATGCTCAAGCCCGTGCGCGCGATCATCGAACAATGCGTCGGCGCCGTAGCGGCGCAACTGGACCGCTGCGACGGTGTGGGTGTCGCCGAGGTCGTCTGGCGCGCGGCCTTCGTCACGGTCTGCGGGCTGCCGACGGATACCGCTCCCGACGCGGTCAACACGCAAATGGTGGCGGCAATCCGCCGAGCCCCACAGAGCGGCCCCGATTTGATCAGTATCCTCGCCACCGAACCCCTGACCGACGAAGAAGTACTGGGACTGATGGCCTCGGTGGGCCGAGGCTTCATCTTCGCGTCGTTTGCTATCAGGGCCGGACTGGCTGTGCTGGCCCGACAGCCGATATTGCAGCGTGAACTACGCGAAAACCCTGACCGGCAACGCCGGTTCATCGAGGAGCTACTGCGGTTGGATGGCGGGGCGAAGACCGTGTCCCGAATCACCAGCCGCAACGTGACAATCGGCGAAACGACGATCCCAGCCGGGTCGCCTGTCGAGTTGTGCGTCGGGTTCGTGCATCGCGACGAGTTTGATGACATGTCAGGTCACGTCATCAAACTCGATGGCCCGCAGCGCAATTGGAGTTTCGGGGGAGGCCCGCACCGGTGTCCGGCCTCGCACCTGGCCCGGGACCTGTTGGGCGTGTTCTTTGAAGTGTGGCTCGCCAAGATTCCGTACTTTTGGTTCGACTGGAGCGGTGGCGAGGTGCCCAAAGCGTGGCATCCCAAACCCTACAGCCCTTCGCCCAGCGAGATTTTCGACGGTTGGTTCCCCGTTCACGTGCCGCTCAGGTGGCGTCCGGAGCCGTGATCGGGGGCGAGGCCTTGTGCCATCTCGCCCTGAAGCCAAGGATGTGCCAACGCCCGCCGGCCATCTCCGCGGCTTCGGGGCGAAGATCGTCGGGCAGCGCGACCTGCGCGAGCCTGCGCGTGGCACCCCCGGCGTGACGAACTTCATCGTGATTTCGCCAATGGACACCGGTGTGTTGCGGGCGTTGAACGCGGGCATATGCAACATTGGAGCCATCTCCAAGACGCCGCTCGATCCGCTCACGTTGGGGTTTGCAGCCCATCGGCGATGGTTGCTACTCCGGTTGAGATATCGGCAGCACATTCAGGCTGCCGTGACACGTCGCAGACGACGATTTCCGTAGCGGCTCGGGAATTCGCACGTAACGTTGCAGCGATGGACGGCGTGGCAGAACTGGTGCCGGTGCTAGCCGCGCACCGGTTCGATGAAGCCGGCCTCGCGCGGCACCTGCGCGGAAAGCTTCCCGGCTTCGACGGTGAACTGAAGGTTCGCCAGTTCCAAGGCGGACAAAGCAACCCGACGTTTCACCTGCAAACCACCGCTGGCGAGTACGTCCTTCGCAAGAAGCCGCCGGGCCGGTTACTCCCCCGGGCACATGAAGTGGAGCGCGAACACCGCGTCATGTCGGCGTTGCGAGACACCGGTGTGCCGGTCCCGCGTATGCGGCTGTTGTGTAATGACGAATCTATCATCGGCACAACATTTTTCATCATGGACTACGTCCCCGGACGTATCTTTCACGACCCGGCCATGCCCGAGAGCGCTTCGGCACATCGTGCGGCGGTCTACGAGGACCTCGCACGGGTCCTCGCGGCGCTGCACCGGGTGGACTGGCGCGCGGTGGGCCTCGAGGGTTTCGGCAAGCCAGAGGGTTACCTGCAACGCCAGGTGGCGCTGTGGACGAGGCAGTGGCAGGCCGCGCGCGTGGAGGACATGCCGGCGATGGATCTGTTGGCGCAGTGGTTGCCAGAACACCTGCCAACGGACGACGAACCGGCTTGCATCGCGCACGGCGACTACCGCTTGGGCAACGTCCTGATCCATCCAACCGGGCCCCGGATCGTTGCAGTACTCGACTGGGAGCTGGCGACCATCGGCCATCCGTTGGCCGATCTTGCCTACACCTGTTTGACCTACCATCTGCCGCCGGACTTCAGCGGCACGAAGGGTGTAGCGGGCGAGGACCTGACCGGCACCGGGATACCCGACGAGCAGGCATTCGTTGCGAGTTACTGTCGGCACGCCGACCGAAAGCCACCTCGCTCGCTCGACGCCTTCATCGTGTTCTCTATGTTCCGCCTCGCCTCCATCACCGCCGGCGTGTGGCGGCGCGGGCTCGATGGCAATGCTGCCGACTCCCGCGCCGGCACATCAGAAATCCGGGACCGCTACCGCGCACTGGCGCAGATGGCGTGGGCTTTGGCGCAACAACTGCCGGGCGGGTAAAGCCACCCGACCGAAGGTATACGTCTTCAGCGACTTGCCTTGAGTCGCTTTGGCATTCAAGGGAGCGCAATTCTTCCAGCGCTCACGTCTTGGCGCGTTGGGGGATGCACCCGCCCGACGTTGGCGTCACCTTCGCGGGCGGGCCCCGGCCGAAGATGGGGACTCCCCGGCGGGCTAGGGGCCGAGGTGGTTACCCACAAACCTGACCGATCTGTCCGTGATTTGGGCTCGCCTCGCACTGGCCAAGTTCGCGTCTGTAGATCTCACGCATGTAATTGTCGAGGCAGGCTTGGTGGGCGGCGGGATCGGTGACGTCGACGCAGGGGTCGCCGGCGTCTGCTGGTGCCAAGGGAACACAGAGGGGTACTAGTGCTAGGGCTGCTGCCGCCGACACGCCGAATATTGCTCTTTTCATCGAATCCCCAAGCGCAGCGTGGTGGAGTACGTCGTCCCAGTTAACCGCAGGCGGGTGCTATCGGGCTAGCGGCGAAAGTCCCACAAACAAGGGTCATTGGTTTCGACATCCGCAGCCGCCCACGTCCAAGCCCTGCCAGCTGGCCCGCGCCAATTAGCAGTTATCTCGGCGCTGGGTGTAGCGACATCGAGGGTGGGTATGGGTTCCGGATCGTCAAAGAAGGAGATGCCGATGACCCGACGCCGTGCGGATGAAGCGTCCAACAACACCGCCGACGACCCGAAGTCCGAGCCCAAGCGGGATGCCGAGCAGGTAGTGCCGGAGGAGGGCGAGGGACCGTTCCCTCCCGTGGCCGGTGTACCCCGGCCACCCATCGGCAATTGACCATCTGAGCTGTCCATTTCCGTTTTGTCGGCGGCGCGCGTCGGCATCGCCAGGCGCAGAGTGCAGAGGTTTCGCGCGGTATCAACGCGAATTCGGCACTCCAGGGTGGGGAGGACGAGGCCGACCACGTGTGGAGATTCGGGTCCGGGGTATCCCCCCGGGCGTATGACTACAGCCAGGACACAACCGGATCAACGCGAAATCGACGAAGTCCGGGGAATCGTTGACGCCATTTCCGGGGCCTTCGCGGCCAAGATCGTCGGGCAGCGCGACCTGCGAGAGTCGCTGCTCATCGGCCTGCTCGCGGGCGGACACATCTTGCTGGAAAGCTTGCCGGGCCTGGCAAAGACCACCGCAGCCAAGGTGCTCGCCGAGTCGATTCACGGCCGCTTTCAACGCATCCAGTGCACGCCCGACCTGCTGCCCAGCGACATCGTCGGCACGCAGATCTATGACTCGGCGACCAACTCGTTCGTCACCCAATTAGGGCCGGTGCACGCGAACATCGTGCTGCTCGACGAGATCAACCGGTCCAGCGCGAAGACGCAAAGCGCGATGCTCGAGGCGATGGAGGAGCGGCAGACCACGATCGCCGGGCAGGTGCACCCCCTCGCGGACCCGTTTCTGGTCATCGCCACCCAGAACCCCGTCGACCAGGAAGGCACCTATCCGCTCTCCGAAGCGCAGACCGACCGCTTCCTGCTCAAAGAGATCGTGCGCTACCCCTCCCCGCAGGAGGAGGTGGAAGTGATGTCGCGGATCGACGCCGGCATCTACGACAAGGGGCGGCCCGCACCGCCGGTGGTCGGCCTCGAGGACGTGCTGCGCGTCCAGGACGTGGTGCGCCATGTCCACATGGATCGCGCGCTGATGCTCTATGCCAGCCAGCTGGTCGATGTGACCCGTCACCCCGCGGGGGCGCTGCCCAAGCAGATCGCGCGACTGGTCGAATACGGCGCCAGCCCCCGCGCAACGATCGCGTTCTGTAAGGCGGCCCGGGCGCAGGCCCTGCTGTCCGGGCGTGCGCACGTACTGCCCGAGGACATCGCGAGGCTCGCGCACCGAGTGCTGCGGCACCGGCTCATCCTCGGATTCGAAGCGGCCAGCGCCGATATCACCCCCGAGCTCGTCATCGACGCCGCGCTGCGGGTCGTCAGGGTCCCCTGAGGCGCCGGAAGGCCACCTTGGGTAAGCACCTCAACCGGGCCAAGGCGCACTTCGGCACCGACACCCGCGGCCTGCTCGAAGGTGGCCGCTATGCGCTATTGCACACGCGTAGCATGGAATTCGACGATCTACGCCCGTACGTGCCCGGCGACGACGTCCGGGACATCGACTGGAAGGCCTCGGCGCGATCGGGCAGCGTACTCATCAAGCGGTTCGTCTCCGAGAAGCACCACAAGATTTTGCTCGTCGCCGATGCAGGTCGCAACATGTCGGCGCTCGCCCCGAGCGGGGAGGGCAAACGCGACGTCGCCGCGCACATCATGGGCGCGGTGGGGTTGATCGGTCTGCGGCGATCGGATCAGATCGGCATGGTCTACGGCGACCGTCGCGGCAGTGTGAACATTCCGCAGCGGCGCGGCGAGTCGCACATCGAGGGACTACTGCACCGCTGGTACCAGCACACCAGCACCAACCCCGGCCGCAGTGACATCACCACCCAACTTGACTACGTGGCAACGCATTACCGACACACCATGTTGATCATCGTGGTGTCCGATGAACCCGAGGCCGATGACAAACTCGGCGCAGTGCTCGCCCGACTGAGCGGGCGCCACGACATCATGTGGGCGATGGTGTCGGACATGCCCGCGGTGGGTCCCGACAACACCGACGGATACGACGTCGCCACCGGTCGTTTCGTCCTGAATGGAGCCGACCTCGGCCCGCGGGTCGTCACCGCTTACCGTCGCGCCGAGCAGTCCCGTCGCAACCGCCTCGACGCGCTCCTCACCGGTCACGCGATTCCCCACGCGACTATCGCCGGCAGCGATCACATCCGGCGCGAACTCGTTCGCCTGACCGAGGTGGCCGCCCGTGCCGGATGATCTGCTGCGCCACATATTCGGTCCGCAGCCGTACTCGTCGTGGTGGTTGTTGTTGGCCGTGGCGTTGGTGATTGCCGTAATTATCTGGTACGTAATCGTTTTCGTATGGACGCTGCCCTCGCACCGACTGCGGCGCATCCCCGTCGTGCGGCGAGTGCACGCCTGGCTGATTCGTGACCGCTTCGCCCGCCGCGTGCAAGGCATCGCCGACGAGCACGACGCCGGGCAGATGTCGGCTCCGGCGGCGTGCGCGGCAATCAGCCGGACGGTGCGCAGCTTTCTGCATCAAGCGACCGGAGCGCGGGCGCAGTACCTACACGTCGGGGCCATGGCCGACGCGAACCTGGCCGCGGCCGCGCCGCTGCTGACCCGGCTCGGGGACGCGCAGTTCAACGCCGCCGCGCACGTCGATATCGCCGACGTGAGCACCCGGGCGCAGGAGTTGATCCGCTCGTGGATCTGAAATGGTGGCCCATACTGGCCATCGGATTGGCCTGCTTAGTCGCGGTTGTGGCGCTGGCGGCATTGCTGCCCATGACCGCTGCCCGCCGGCAGCTGCGCCCGTTAGCCAACATCGCACGTCTGACCCGGTTACCCGAGTACGCGAAAGTAGCCCGGCTGCGATCACTGTCAACGGTGGTCACCCTGGTGGTCCTGACGGTCATGTTCGGCGCCGCCTCGTGGGCGGCGGCCCGTCCGACCGTCGCCGGCAACGACTTCGACGCCGCCTACCCCGAAGACATCATGCTGTGTGTCGGGCAGCCGGTGACCGACGCGGCGACGACCGAACTGCTCGACTACTTCGCGCGGCAGGCCGGCACGTCGCCTCAGCGTCAACGGATCGGCTTGACATCGGTCAACCGCCGCCTGGTGCCGCTGACGCGCGACCACCAGTACGCCGCGGCACGATTCGGCGAATACACCGGGGCTCATGCGGCACAGTCGGCGTCGTTCGCCCCCGCGGTACCCTACACGGACTATGCGACCAGCGTGAACGACGTTCTGGCGCTCTGTATGTCAGGATTTCCGACGATCGAGAAGGGCGACACGCATCGACGGTCGGTGATCTATCTTGGGCCCTCAGATCTCCGTGCCGCAGGAGACTCGCGCCCCGCACTGTTCACCGACACCAGTGTGTGGGACGTGGCCGAGCGCGCCGGAACGCAGCTCAATGTCATCGACACCGCGCCGTCAGCGGCAAGTGGCCCGCTCGTCGCCCTCGCCAAGCGGAGCGGGGGCCGGTACCTCGCGCCGGGACGAGGATCGGTGATCAAGGCAATCAACGAAATTCGCGCACACACCCCACCCGCGCGCCTGGCCGACGGCACCATCGTGACCGCGGACTTCCGCGACGACCCGGTGGTACCGCTAGTAATCGCGCTGCTGTCAGCGGCCGTGCTGTCGGTGGCCCTGTTGGTGCTGCGCCGATGACATTCCATCCTCTGCTGCCTTGGCCGATCTTCGCGGTCGTCGCAGGTGCGCTACTCCTGGCGCGACTGGTGGCGCTGCGCCAGGCGCTCCTATCGGCGGGGCGCCGGCGTGGCCGCACGGCGCTACGTTGGACCGGTGTGACTTTCACGGTGCTGCTGCTCCTTGCCGCGACCACCCGCCCCGGACTTCGTGACGACGAAAACGGCCGTGGCGCAACCCGAGCGGCTGGCGAGAACCTCAACGTGTTCCTCGTCGTCGATCGATCGGCCGACTCCGGCGTCGACGACTACGGCGCCGGCGAACCGCGGATCGCGGGGATGCGTGACGACGTCGCCGCCGTGATCAAGCAGTACCCGGCGGCACGGTACGCGCTCGTCGGCTTCGCCTCGCGGGCCTCGCTGGACTGGCCGCTGGCCGAGGATGTCTGGAGCCTGCGCCCGACCGTCGCCGCGATCGGCCCCGAAAACGCGGGTTCCGATGTGAACGGGGGAGCGGCGGACAACGTGCTGCGATATCAGTTGATCCAGGCGGCGCAGCAGTATCCGGGTTCGCGAAACGTGGTGCTCTACTTCGGCTCCGGTGCGCCAGGTTCGCGCGCCCCCCAGGGCGACTTCAACCTCACGCAGAGCGCGGTGGCCGGCGGAGCGGTGCTGGGCTACGGCCGCAGCGACGCGATCAACGAAGCCGAATTGCGACAAATTGCAGCACAACTCAACGTGCCGTATGTACATCGGGATCCGGGACAGGCTTTCCGGCGCGACCTGCCCGACACGGCGGATTTCCGGGCGGAGGCCGACGGACAGACCGAGCTGTACTGGCTGCCTGCGCTGCTCGCCGCGGGGCTGCTGCTCGCCGAGATCTACCTTTCGGTCCGCGAATTCCGGCGCGGCCGCATCGCCCGGCGGGACCTGACGTCGTGACTCCCCAACCGGCACGGCTGCGGCTGCGACGGCGGCTGCTGGTCTACTCGGCACCGGTCACCGCCGCCGCGCTGCTGGTTGCGGTCAAGCTTTTTTCGGTTGTGGTGGCTGGCAATTCGGCGGCTCACGCCTTCGCGAGCGGCGATGGGAACACCTTGCGGTCCGATGCGGCAATCCTTGGCGTGGCCAACGTAATGGAACCCGCGAAGGCGCCGTTCGCTGCGGGCGCCGCCGCCGTGCTTGACGGCCGACTCGACGATGCCGACAGTCACTTCTCCGCCGCGCTTGCCCGCAGCAGCGCCGACCGCTCCTGCCCGGTGCGGGTCAACCTCGAACTGGTCCGAGAGACCGAGGGCGACCGTGCCGCGGCGGCCGGGGATCGGGCGCGCGCCGAGGAACATTATGCGAGCGCGCTATCCGTCGTAGACCAGGCGCCACAAAGCTGTTTTCTCGGTAACGGTGACACGGACCCGCAACGGCGGGCCATCCGGGATGACGCCGCGAACCGGTTGGCGGCCAAACGAACTGCGCTCAACGTTCCGCCGCCGGCAACACCGCCACCGCCACCGCCCCCGCCGCCAGCGGCACCACCTCCACCGCCGCCGGTCGCCACCGTCGCACCCCACGGCCGGGAGATCCCACCACGGCGGCTTGATCCCGCGGGAGGCGATCCGCTCGACAAATTGCAGCAGATACTGCAGGACGCGGCGGGTGTTGCGCCGATGGGGGAGGCACCGTAACGGTCTGTCAGGCTCTTGGCATGAACGAACCGTGTCCGTGCGGCAGTGCCGAAAGCTATTCGGCCTGTTGCGGGCCGTTTCACCACGGCGAGTCGCAGGCCCGGTCGGCCGAGGAATTGATGAGATCGCGGTATTCGGCATTCGCCCACGGAGACGCCGACTACCTGTACCGCACTTGGCACCCCCGCACGCGCCCGGCCGACGTGACGATTGACCCGGGCACCACCTGGATCGGCCTGAACGTGATCGACACGGTCGCGGGTGGTCCGGACGACGATCACGGGGAAGTGGAATTCACGGCCCAGTTCGAGTCCGCGGGCCGCGTCGGCCGCCTGCACGAGCGCAGTCGGTTCGAGCGCCGCGCCGGCCGATGGTTCTACCTCGACGCCATGGCGCAGAGCGAGTGACGGGACTCGAACCCGTGTATACGGCTTTGCAGGCCGCTGCCTAGCCACTCAGCCACACCCGCACGAAACGCCACCATGCCAGCGCAAGCCCCTGCGGCCTAGTGTTTTCCTCGGCCCGATCATTTCCTGAGCTGCAGTTGTCCGCCTTTCCGCGAAGGACGGCTAAATTACCCGTATGCGGGTTGTTCGCCTGGCGGGTGTGATTCTGACAATCCTCACAGCGGGGCTGCTGTTGGCAAGCCCCGCCGGCGCACAACCGCCGTCCAAACTCACGGATCACATCACTGACAGCACCGGGGTGCTGACGGATTCCGGTCGGGCAGCGGTCAGCTCGGCAATCGACCGGCTTTACCGCCATCAGCACATCCAATTGTGGGTGGTCTACGTCGACAACTTTTCCAGGTTCAAACCAGAAAACTGGGCTGACCGCACCCGCGACGCCAGCGCGATGGAAGACCACGACGCACTGCTTGCCGTGGCCACGAACACCAAGCTGTACGCGTTCACGGTGCCGCCGCAGGTGCAGGGCCTCACAGCAGCCGAGTTGATCGGTTTGCGCAGCAAACAAATTGAACCGGCGATTGCCGCCAAAGACTGGAGTGGCGCTGCGGTCGCCGCGGCTGACGGGTTGGACAGATCGGCAAGTTCATCAAAGCCTGCAAAGCCGATCTGGGTGCCGATCGCGATCGGCGTCGTCGTCCTCGTGGTCGTCGTCGTGGTGGTTTTCATGCTCTACCGCGCGCGACGCCGCCGGCGGGTCACCCCTACCGATGGGCACGTTGGAGGGCACGACTATTCATTGGAGCAGGCGTTATCCATGGCGGACGGCAGATTGCGCCAGATCTCCGACTACGTCGCCAGACATCGCGAGAGCGTCGGCACCGGGGCCCAAACCAGGGTCGAAGAGGCGAAACGGCATTTGGCGGCGGCGCAAGGCAAGCAGGCAACCAGCGACACCGAGGCCATCGCCCACGCCAACAGGGCGTCCACCCTGGCCGCTGAGGCCCAATCGTTGGCAAATGCTGACGTGTTAGCGGCGCACCGCACGCGGCGAGGTCGAGGCACAGCGTCTAAGCGGTGAACGGTATAGCAGCCGCCGTTTCAGAAGCATCCGCTTACATGAACTCGCCGGCCGGCTCCGACGCAAACATTCACCGGGGGCGCGGACC
>NZ_LZIL01000050.1 GCF_001667075.1 Mycobacterium sp. 852014-52450_SCH5900713
ATCTACGAGCAGGCCAACGCCCACGGGCAGAAGGTGCAGAGCGCCGGCAGCAACATGGCCAGCACCGACAGCGCCGTCGGGTCCAGCTGGGCCTGACACCGCGTCTTCACTCGAAAGGGCCCGCACACCACGGTGTGCGGGCCCTTTTTGTTTCGAATGCCTTGCGGCCCTGCCTTATCCGGCCACCGGCGAACGCGGGATGAGTGAGGGACGAAACCCGATCCGGTGAACCGCACCGTCGGACTCGCGGCCGACCATGGCGCCCAGCGGCAGCCTGGACATCCCGGCTGGCTGCGCCGGCGTCGTCGCGGCACCCCACCCGCTCGGCATGGCGTTGGCGGCGGGCAGCGGCGTCACCGACGACGCCGCGCCGGCCCAGCCCGGCGGCACCGACAAGGTCCCAAGCGAGGCTCCTTGACCCACGCTTGCCGCGGTGCCCCCGCCGAGACCCCCGAGCGAGCTCGTGTTTCCGAGGCCGCCCAACGCTTGCGGTCCGGAAGCGCCCTCCGCCCCCAAAATCGAGCCCGCGCCCTCCATATCGAGGGCCAAACCTTGGTAATCGAGGCCCAGCCCCTTGTAATCGAGACCCAACCCGTAGAGGTCTATGCCGATTCCACCGCCGTCGGCCCCGAAGCCCGCGGCGTCGGAGCCCAGGCCGGCCACATCGGAAAACAGCCCGGCCGCGTCGCCGGAGGCGGCAACCCCGCCGAGCGAGGACGCCAGGCCGGACGCGGTGCCCAAGCCGGCGTTCGCGGTCTTGGTGGCACCCTTGCTGGTACCGGTCAGGCTGGACAGCGCACTGAGCGGGGCGGACGCCCCCGACGACCCGAGTGACGCCCCGGTGCCCATCGCTGCCTGCGACAAACCGGTGCCGGACGTCGATCCCGGGGTCGACAGGCTCTGCAGCGCCTGCGGCACCGACGACATCAGGTGCGCCGAAGCCGTCTGGGCGGTGCTGCCGGCCTGGGCGCCGGTCGCCTGGGTTACGGCACCGGCTTGGCCGGCCACCCCGCCCTGATTGGTCGTCCGGGGCGGTGGCGCGAACGCGCCGAAGGCCGCGGCGGACGCCGAGCTGGCGGCGTAGGTGTACATCGCGGTGGCGTCCTGGGCCCACATCTCGCTGTACTCGGCCTCGGTGGCCATGATCGCCGGCGTGTTCTGCCCGAGGAAGTTGGTGGCGATCAACGCGATGAGTCGCGCACGGTTGGCCGCGATGAGCGGCGGCGGCACCGTCATCGCATACGCCCCTTCGTAGGCCGCCGCGGCGGCCGTGGCCTGGACCGCCGACTGCTCACACAGCTCGGCGGTGGCCCGCAGCCACACCACGTAGGGCGCGACCGCGGCGGCCATCGACATCGACGTCGGGCCCGCCCACTCTTGAATCAAGGTCGTGATCACCGATTCATATGCGCCGGCGGCCGAGTTCAACTCGAGGGCCAGTGAGTCCCATCCCGCCGAGGCGGCCAGCAGCGTCGCTGGCCCGGGCCCCAGATACATCCGACCGGAGTTGACTTCCGGCGGCAACGCGCCAAAATCCATTACTTTCCTTTAACTAGTTTGCCGACGCGGCGGCGCCGTGAGTATTGCGCCAACGAGCCCGAAATTGCGAAAAGCGTTCCACGCAGCCAGTTTTGGTACGCGAGTCAGGACTCCGTCGTCCTCCGCATCGAGGCTACGCATTCACCTGTCACCACATACGACGAAATGCAGCGCCTTGCAAAGAAGTCAAACCCGTTCTCCCGCGGCGGGATTTGTACATATCGCCTGGAATTGGTCGGCAGATCAAACCAACGGCGGTGCGAATCCGGCTTTTTGGCAAATCAGCTCATCTCAAGCTGGCTGATGTGACTCATATAAAACTCATATTTGAGTGCCTTCGCGGTGACTCGCCCCGCCCGCAACATTTGAGCGTCCTATGAACTTCGTGACAGTTAGGTGTGTGGCTTGCCAGAATGTAGGAACATGACCGCAATGTCGGGTTACGCGGGTGGCCAACGCCCTCGCCAGGCCATCCTGGGGCAGCTGCCCAGGATTTACCGTGCCGACGGGTCACCGATCAGGGTCCTGCTGGTCGATGACGAGCCGGCGCTGACCAATCTGGTGAAGATGGCGCTCCACTATGAGGGATGGGTTGTCGACATCGCCCACAACGGGCGCGAGGCCCTCGCCAAGTTCGACAAGGTCAGCCCCGACGTGCTCGTGCTCGACATCATGCTTCCCGACGTGGACGGGCTGCGAATCCTGGAACGCATTCGCCAGTCCGACGCCTACACCCCAACGCTCTTCCTCACCGCGCGGGACTCGGTAATGGATCGGGTCACCGGTCTGACCGCCGGCGCCGACGACTACATGACCAAGCCGTTCAGCCTCGAGGAGCTCGTTGCCCGGCTACGCGGGTTGCTGCGCCGTTCCGGCCAGCAGTCGCCCCCGGCCGCCGAGACCCTCAAAGTCGGCGACCTGAGACTCGACACCGCCAGCCGCGAAGTGACCCGCGACGGCACACAGATCTCGCTTTCCTCGACCGAGTTCGAACTGCTGCGCTTCCTGATGCGCAATCCCCGTCGCGCGCTGAGCCGCAGCGAGATCCTCGACCGCGTCTGGAACTACGACTTCGCCGGGCGCACCAGCATCGTCGATCTCTACATCTCGTATCTGAGAAAGAAGATCGACTCCGGCCGCGAACCGATGATTCACACCGTGCGCGGTGTTGGATACATGCTGCGGCCCACGGAATGAGCCAGGACCGGGACGCCATGTCCGGGGACCTTCCGCGTTGGCTACCCCGTTCGTTACGCCGCCAGCTGCTATTGGGCGTATTGGCAGTAGTCAGCGTCGTGTTGATGACGGTCGGGATCGTGTCCGTGCTGAGCCTGCGCGGCTACGTTACCGCGATGAGCGACGCCGACGTCGCCGAGTCTTTGGACGCGTTGGGCCACTCGTACACGAAATACCTTAGGGGCGAACAGGACCCGGCCGGCGGGGCCAAGCCACTGACGGATGCGATGCTGCAGTTCACCGATCAGACGCCGGGGAACCTGATCGTGGTGCTGCACAACGGCACCGCGATCGGGTCGGCGGTCTTCTCGGAAGCCGAAGCACGGCCCGCACCCCCCGACGTGGTCCGCACCATCGAGGCGCAGTCGTGGGCAAACGGCCCGCCACGAACCGAAAACCTGGGCAGCCTGGGCTTCTATCGGCTCAAGAGCCACGTCGATGGACCGGACGTGCTGGTTGCCGGGGTGTCGCTGAACCTCGCCGACCGAATCATCGCCCGCAAACAGGTCACCACCACCCTGCTCATCGCGGCGGCGTTGGCGGTCACCGCCGGCCTCACCTTCTGGGTCGTCGGTTACACCCTCCGACCGTTGCGCCGGCTGGCCGGTATCGCCGCCGACGTCGCCGCCATGCCGCTGACCGACGACGACCATCGCATCAGCGTCCGGGTGCGGCCCAAGGACACCAACCAGCAGAACGAGGTCGGCATCGTCGGCCACACCTTGAATCGGTTGCTGGACAACGTGGATAGTGCGCTGGCGCAGCGCGCCGAATCCGACCTGCGGATGCGGCAATTCATCACCGACGCCAGCCACGAGCTGCGGACCCCGCTGGCGGCGATCCAGGGATACGCCGAACTCACCCGCCAAGACAGCTCGGAGCTGCCGCCGACTACCGAATACGCGCTGGCTCGCATCGAGTCCGAAGCGCGGCGCATGACGCTGCTTGTTGACGAGCTGCTACTGCTCTCCCGCCTGGGCGAAGGACAAGACCTGCAAAGCGAGGACGTCGACCTGGCCGACCTCGTCGTCAACGCCGTGAACGACGCGGCGGTCGCGGCGCCGACGCACCATTGGGTGAAGGACCTCCCCGACGAGCCGGTGTGGGTTCGCGGGGATCATGCGCGGTTGCATCAGCTCGTCAGCAACCTGCTGCACAACGCTCGGGTGCACACCCCGCCCGGGGTCACCGTGACAACCGGGATCACCTGCCACCGCGACGGGCCCGAGGCGCCGTCGGTGGAACTGACCGTCGCCGACGACGGCCCCGGCATCGACCCGGAGCTTCTCCCCCGCCTGTTCGAACGGTTCGCCCGGGCGGACAACTCCAGGCTCAACAGCTCGGGCACCGGGCTCGGCCTGGCCATCGTCAATTCGATCGTCAAGGCCCACCACGGCTCGGTCACCGCCGAATCCAGCGAGGGCAGAACGGTTTTCCGGGTCCGGATTCCGATGATCGATGGCCCGGGCGCCGAGGCCGGATAGTCACACGGTTTTTCGCGTGCCGGCGGGCGTTAAGAAACCGTAAAGGCGCCCCGCGGCACCGTTAGGAAAGTGTCAACCAAAGGCCCTAGCCCCGCGGTGCCAGCTAATTTCAAGCTGAACTTGCCTCCGAGATAGCGCTGTGGCTGCCTCGATGAGGTCCTTTCGTATGCACGCGATGGGCGCGGAACGGAGACAAGATGGGCTCGGAATGGGTGTAGTGGCTTTCGTCCTGCTCACGGTGGCGGTGTTCGCCGTCCTTGGCCTGGTGCAGAAGTTGGTCGAGCGGCTGTGAACTACGAAAACATCGTCGGCTTAGTGCTTTCCGTCCTTCTCGCCTTATTTCTCGGCTGCGCTCTGCTCTTCCCGGAGCGGTTTTGATGGGCGAAACAACCGCAGGGCTGGTCTTTCTGGCCGTCCTTGTCGTGGCCCTGGTCGCGGTGCATGTGCCCTTGGGCGACTACATGTATCGGGTCTACACATCGAGGAAGGACGGTTACGCCGAGCGGGTGATCTACCGCCTAGTCGGGGTTGACGCGCGCTCGGAGCAAACCTGGGGCGCCTACGCGCGCAGTGTGCTGGCGTTCTCGTCGATCAGCATCCTCTTTTTATTCGTGTTCCAACTCGTGCAAGGCACATTGCCGCTGCATCTGCATGACCCTGCCACCAAGATGACGCCGGCCCTGGCATGGAACACCGCCGTCAGCTTCGTCACCAACACCAACTGGCAGGCCTATTCCGGCGAATCGACACAGGGCCACCTGGTCCAGATGGCCGGCCTCGCGGTGCAGAACTTTGTTTCCGCCGCCGTCGGCATGGCGGTGGCGATCGCGCTGGTGCGGGGATTCGCACGCACGCGCACAGGCGAACTGGGGAACTTCTGGGTCGACCTGGTGCGCGGCACGCTGCGGATTCTGCTGCCCATCGCGACCCTGGGCGCGCTCCTGCTCATCGCGGGAGGTGCGATTGAGAACTTCCACTTGAACGACCAGGTCGTCACCGCCCTCAACGGGGCGCAGCAGACGATCACCGGCGGCCCGGTGGCCAGCCAGGAGGCCATTAAGGAACTGGGCACCAACGGCGGCGGCTTCTACAACGCGAATTCCGCCCACCCGTTTGAGAACCCGACCGCGTGGACCAACTGGCTGGAAATCTTCTTATTGCTGGTGATCAGCTTCTCGCTGCCACGCACGTTCGGGCGCATGGTGGGCAGCAAGAAGCAGGGGTATGCGATCGCATCGGTCATGGCTTCGCTGTACGCGATCAGCGTGACCTTCATGATGTGGTTCCAATTGCGGCACCACGGCACGGTGCCGACCGCGGTCGGCTCGGCGATGGAGGGGGTCGAGCAACGGTTCGGCGTCGCCAACTCCGCGGTGTTCGCCGACTCGACGACGCTCACCTCCACCGGTGCCGTCGACTCCTTCCACGATTCCTACACCAGCCTCGGCGGCATGATGACCATGTTCAACATGCAGCTCGGCGAGGTCGCGCCCGGCGGCACCGGGTCCGGCTTGTACGGAATGCTGATCCTGGCGGTGATCACCGTGTTCGTCGCGGGGCTGATGGTCGGCCGTACCCCCGAATATCTCGGCAAGAAGATCAATCCACGCGAAATCAAGCTCGCGGCAAGCTATTTCCTGGTTACGCCGCTGATCGTGCTGACCGGAACCGCAATCGCGATGGCGCTGCCCGGCGAACGCGCCGGCATGCTGAACTCCGGACCGCACGGCTTGTCGGAGGTGCTGTACGCGTTCACCTCCGCGGCTAACAACAACGGGTCGGCATTCGCCGGGATCAGCGTCAACACCAACTGGTACAACACCGCCCTCGGCCTGGCGATGGTCTTCGGCAGATTCCTGCCGATCGTGCTCGTGCTGGCGCTGGCCGGCTCGCTCGCCAACCAGGGTCAGACACCGGAATCGGCCGGGACGCTGCCCACCCATCGGCCACAATTCGTGGGAATGGTCGCCGGGGTGACTCTGATTCTCGTCGCCCTCACCTTCCTGCCCATGCTGGCGCTCGGACCTCTCGCCGAAGGAATTCACTGATGACCGCCCCGACCGTCGACCTGGCTGAGCAGTCACAGCCCGCCGCGAACAATAAACGGGTGCAAGGCGGTTTGCTCGATCCGAGGATGTTGTGGAAGTCGACGCCGGACGCCCTGCGCAAACTCGACCCGCGTACCTTGTGGCGCAACCCGGTGATGTTCATCGTCGAGATCGGCGCCACCTGGAGCACCGCACTGGCCATCATCAACCCGACCTGGTTCGCATGGTTGATCGTGGTGTGGCTATGGCTCACGGTCTTTTTCGCCAACCTCGCGGAGGCGGTGGCCGAAGGTCGCGGCAAGGCCCAGGCGGAAACGCTGCGCCGCGCCAAGAGTCAGACGTTGGCGCGACGACTCAAGGATTACCGGCCGGGTGCCCCGGCCGTCGAGGAAGAGGTCGCGGCGCCGCTCCTGCAGCAGGGTGATGTCGTCGTGGTCGAGGCGGGACAGGTCATCCCGGGTGACGGCGACGTCGTCGAAGGCATTGCCTCCGTGGACGAGTCGGCCATCACCGGTGAGTCCGCACCGGTAATCCGCGAGTCCGGTGGTGACCGCTCGGCGGTCACCGGCGGAACCACCGTGCTCAGCGACCGCATCGTCGTGCGGATCACCCAAAAGCCCGGCGAGAGCTTCATCGATCGGATGATCGCGCTCGTCGAGGGCGCCAACCGGCAGAAGACCCCCAACGAGATCGCGCTGAACATTCTGTTGGCCGCGTTGACGATCATCTTCGTTTTCGCCGTCGCCACTCTTCAGCCGTTGGCCATCTATTCGAAGATGAACAATCCCGGCGTCCCAGACACCCAGGCGCTCAACGCGAATGGTGTCACCGGGATCGTGATGGTGTCATTGCTGGTCTGTCTCATCCCGACGACCATCGGCGCGCTGCTCTCTGCGATCGGCATCGCCGGCATGGACCGGCTGGTCCAACGCAACGTGCTCGCCATGTCCGGACGCGCGGTCGAAGCCGCCGGTGACGTCAACACGTTGCTGCTCGACAAGACCGGGACCATCACCCTCGGCAATCGGCAGGCCGCCGCCTTCGTCCCCCTCGACGGTGTCACCGATGAACAGCTGGCCGATGCCGCGCAGTTGTCGAGCCTTGCCGACGAAACGCCCGAGGGGCGCTCGATCGTCGTGTACGCCAAACAGCACTTCGGGCTGCGCGCCCGCACTCCCGGTGAACTCTCACACGCCCATTGGGTGAGTTTCTCGGCCGCCACCCGGATGTCGGGCGTCGACATCGATGGGCACCTGCTGCGCAAGGGTGCGGCCAGCTCCGTCGCGGAGTGGGTGCGCGGCCAGGGCGGAAAGGTTCCCCAGCAGCTCGGCGAGCTCGTCGATGGCATCTCCGCCGGCGGCGGCACCCCACTCGTCGTCGGGGAGAGCCGTGACGGCGAGGCCGCGGTGCTCGGCGTCATCCACCTCAAGGACGTCGTCAAGCAAGGCATGCGCGATCGATTCGACGAGATGCGCAGGATGGGAATTCGGACGGTGATGATCACCGGCGATAATCCCTTGACCGCCAGGGCGATCGCCGACGAGGCAGGCGTCGACGACTTTCTCGCCGAGGCGACGCCCGAGGACAAACTCGAGCTGATCAAGCGGGAGCAGGAGGGCGGCAAGCTGGTCGCGATGACCGGCGACGGCACCAACGACGCGCCGGCCCTGGCTCAGGCCGACGTGGGCGTCGCGATGAACACCGGTACCTCGGCCGCCAAAGAGGCGGGCAACATGGTCGACCTCGATTCCGACCCGACCAAGCTCATCGAGATCGTCGAGATCGGCAAGCAGCTGCTGATCACCCGCGGAGCGTTGACCACCTTCTCGATCGCCAACGACATCGCAAAGTACTTCGCGATCATCCCGGCCATGTTCGTCGCGCTCTTCCCCGGGCTGGACACGATCAACATCATGCGGCTACACAGCCCGGAGTCGGCGATCCTGTCCGCGGTGATCTTCAACGCGCTGGTGATCGTGGCGCTGATCCCGTTGTCGCTGCGCGGCGTGCGCTACACACCGAGTAGCGCGTCAAAGCTGTTGAGCCGCAACCTATATATCTATGGCCTGGGCGGCATCGTCGCCCCGTTCGTCGGAATCAAACTGATCGACCTAATCGTCCAATTCGTCCCCGGGATGTCCTGACATGAGCTTCTCGAGTTTCGTTCGCATGCATTGGGCGGCCTTACGCGCGCTGCTGGTGCTCACCGTGATCACCGGCATCGCCTACCCGCTGTTCGTCTGGCTGGTCGCGCAGATACCGGGGCTGCACGACAAGGCCGAAGGGTCGATCCTCACCGCCGATGGGAAGCCGGTCGGCAGTCGGCTGATCGGTCAGCTGTTCACCGATAAGGACGGCAACCCGCTGCCCCAGTACTTTCAGAGCCGGCCCTCGGCGGCCGGCAATGGCTACGACCCGCTGTCGTCGGGCGCGAGCAACCTCGGGCCGGAAAGCATCGTCGACACCCCCGCCGACCCGGCCCAACTGGCGGCCGGCAAGTCCGCATCGGATGCGGGCTTCAAGCCGAGCCTGCTGACAACGGTCTGTTCGCGCAGCGCAGCGGTGGGCCAACTCGAAGGGGTCGACGGTTCGCGGCCATTCTGCACGGGCAGCGGCGTGGGTGCCGTCCTGTCGGTGATCGGGCCCCGCGACGCCCGGGGGAACGTCGTTCACCCCTCCCGGGTGGTCAGTGTCAACGAGCCGTGCAAGGCGGCGACGCCGTTCCTGACCCTCTACGAGGGTGTGCGGGTCGAATGCGCCAAGTACGGCGAGGACTACACGAGCGGCCAGATAGTGCCCATCCGCGGCGCCGCACCCGCCGACCCGGCCGTGCCCGCCGACGCCGTCACCGCCAGCGGCAGCGGCCTGGACCCCGACATCTCGCCGGCCTACGCCGACCTCCAGGTGGCCAGGGTCGCCAAGGCCCGGCATGTCAGCCCCGATCAGATACGTGCGGTGTTGGCGCAGAATCGAAGCGGCCGCACCCTCGGGTTTTTCGGTGAACCGTGCGTCAATGTGTTGCAACTCAACCTGGCACTCGATCACAAATATCCGGTCTCGAGCTAGCGCGATGGGGGGATGATGGTTGACGTGAGTGTCGTTGACCACCGTCCCAAGCGCGGCGAGCTGCGGATTTACCTCGGCTCCGCTCCGGGGGTGGGCAAGACGTACGCGATGCTGGGCGAGGCTCATCGCAGGCTCGAACGCGGTACCGACCTCGTGGCCGGCGTGATCGAGACGCACGGCAGGGCGAAAACCGCTGAGCTGCTTGAGGGCATCGAGTTCGTTCCGCCGCGCTACATCGAATATCGCGGCGGCAGCTTCCCCGAACTCGACGTTCCGGCCGTCCTCGCGCGCAGGCCCCAAGTCGTCCTCGTCGACGAGCTCGCGCACACCAACACCCCGGGCAGCAAGAACGCCAAGCGCTGGCAGGATGTCGAGGAACTGCTCGACGCCGGGATCACGGTGATCTCCACGGTCAATGTCCAGCATTTGGAAAGCCTCAACGATGTGGTCGCCCAAATCACCGGTATCGAACAAAAAGAGACAATCCCGGATTCCATCGTCAGGCAAGCCTCGCAGGTCGAGCTGATCGACATCACACCTGAGGCGTTGCGCCGCAGGCTCTCCCACGGGAATGTGTACGCCTCGGAACGGATCGATGCGGCCCTGTCCAATTATTTCCGGCGCGGAAACCTCACCGCGTTAAGGGAACTGGCGCTGCTCTGGCTGGCTGACCAGGTCGACACCGCGCTGGCGAAGTACCGCGCCGAGAACAAGATCACCGAGATATGGGAGGCCCGCGAGCGGGTGGTGGTGGCCGTCACCGGCGGCACGGAGTCGGAGACGTTGGTGCGACGGGCATCCCGGATCGCCTCGAAGTCCAGCGCCGAGTTGATGGTGGTGCACGTCATCCGCGGTGACGGGCTGGCCGGGCTGTCGGAGGCGCGGATGGCCAAGATCCGCGAGATGGCGAGCAGCCTGGACGCCTCGCTGCACACCGTGGTGGGTGACGACATCCCTACCGCGCTACTGGATTTCGCCCGCGAGATGAACGCTACCCAGCTGGTGATCGGCACCTCGCGTCGGTCGCGGTGGACGCGCATCTTCGAGGAGGGCATCGGCGCGAGGATCGTCGAGCAGTCGGGCAAGATCGACGTGCACCTGGTCACCCACGAGGAATCCAAACGCGGCTTCCGCGCGGCGTCACTGGCGCCCAACGAGCGGCGGGTGGCGTCATGGCTGGCGGCCATCATCGTGCCGTCGGCCATCTGCGCGGTGATCGTGACAGCGCTCGACCCATATCTGGGCACCAGCGGCGACAGCGCACTGTTCTTCGTCGGAGTGCTGCTGGTCGGACTGCTGGGAGGCGTTGCCCCGGCTGTAGTCTCGGCGGTGCTGTCCAGCCTGCTGCTGAACTACTTTTTGACCGCCCCCCGGCACACCTTCACCATCGCCGAACCCGATGCCGCCGTCACCGAACTGGTGCTGCTGCTGGTCGCGCTCGCGGTCGCGGTGCTGGTCGACGGCGCGACCAAACGCACCCGGGAAGCCCGTCGTGCCTCCCAGGAGGCCGAGCTGCTGATCCTGTTCGCGGGCTCGGTGCTGCGCGGCGCCGATCTCGAGACGCTGCTCGAGCGGGTCCGCGAGACCTACTCGCAACGCGCGGTCAGCATGCTGCGCGAACCCGGCGAGGAGGATCGCGCCGGCGGCAGAAAGGCCGACATCGTCGCCTGCGTGGGCAGGGATCCTTGTGCCACCGTCGATTCCGCCGACACCGCGATCGAGGTCGGCGACGACGAGTTCTGGATGTTGCTGGCGGGCAGGAAGCTTTCGGCGCGCGACCGCCGAGTGCTCAGCGCGGTGGCCAAGCAGGCCGCGGGTCTGATCCGGCAGCGCGAGCTGGCCGAGGAGGCCAGCCGGGCCGAGGCGATCGTGCGGGCCGACGAGTTGCGGCGCTCCCTGCTGTCGGCGGTCAGCCACGACCTGCGCACGCCGCTGGCCGCGGCCAAGGTCGCGGTGTCCAGCCTGCGCGCCGAGGACGTCGCTTTTTCGCCCGCCGACACGGCGGAACTGCTGGCCACCATCGAGGAGTCGATCGACCAGCTGACCGCGCTGGTCGGAAACCTGCTGGATTCGTCGCGCCTGGCCGCCGGCGTCGTGCACCCCGACCTGCACCGGGTGTACCTGGAGGAAACGGTGCAACGGGCGCTGATCAGCATCGGCAAGGGCGCCACGGGCTTCTACCGCTCAGCCATCGATCGGGTCAAGGTCGACGTGGGCGACGCCGTGGCCCTGGCCGACCCAGGGCTGCTGGAACGCGTTCTCGCCAACCTGATCGACAACGCGCTGCGGTATGCGCCCGACTGTGTGGTTCGGGTCAACGCGGGGCGGGTGGGCGATCGGGTTCTGATCAACGTCATCGACGAGGGTCCCGGCGTTCCGCACGGGACCGAGGAGCAGATCTTCGAGGCATTCCAGCGCCTCGGCGATCACGACAACAGCACGGGGGTGGGTCTGGGCATGTCGGTTGCGCGAGGCTTCGTCGAAGCCATGGGTGGCACCATTGCGGCCGGTGACACTCCGGGCGGCGGGCTGACCGTGACGGTGGAGTTGGCTGCCCCGAAACCGATGGGTGAGCGATGACTCGGGTGTTGGTGATCGACGACGAGCCGCAGATCCTGCGGGCGCTGCGGATCAACTTGTCCGTGCGTGGATACGAAGTGATCACCGCCTCGAGCGGTGCGGGCGCGCTGCGGGCGGCCGCCGAGCACAAACCCGACGTGGTGATCCTCGACCTGGGCCTGCCCGACATCTCCGGTATCGAGGTGCTGGCCGGCCTGCGCGGCTGGCTCACGGCGCCGGTGATCGTGTTGTCGGCGCGTACCGACTCGTCGGACAAGGTGGAGGCCCTCGACGCCGGGGCCGACGACTACGTCACGAAACCCTTTGGGATGGACGAGTTTTTGGCCCGGTTGCGGGCGGCCGTCCGGCGCAATGCCGCGGCGTCCGAGCTGGAGCAGCCGGTGATCGAGACGGAGGCGTTCACCGTCGATCTGGCCGCCAAGAAGGTCACCAAGAACGACGCCGAGGTCCATCTCACCCCGACCGAATGGGGAATGCTCGAAGTGCTGGTACGCAATCGGGGCAAGCTGGTCGGCCGCGAAGAGCTCCTCAAAGAGGTATGGGGCCCGGCGTACGCCACCGAAACGCATTACCTGCGAGTGTATTTGGCGCAGCTGCGAAGAAAGCTCGAGGACGACCCGTCGCACCCCAAGCATCTGTTGACCGAGTCGGGCATGGGGTATCGGTTCGAGGCGTGAGCGCTGTCGGGATTGTGGTCACATCCGTCACTCGTGAATCTGCGTCGGAGGACTCGACGATTTGCCCGCCTCATAGCGACAACGCGCCGCCTCACGCAGAGCCAGCACGCGCTGATGGATTCGGTGCTCGGTGGAGCGTGGGATGGACCTCGGTCCGTAGCGTCCGCGGCCGACGCGACGCACCCTTTCTCGGCCGATCTCCCAACGCAAGGCGTCCGAGATGACCTTCGAGGCCCGACCGGGGACCTGAAAACCCTGCCGGGTGAGAGCTTCGATCATTTCGCCGATGGTCGCCGGCCCATTGTGGGCGAGGTACGTCGTGAGCACATAACGCAGTTCGATTCCCTGAAGGTTCATCGCCGCACCATCGCATACCCGTGTGACACCCGGCGTTGTCGCTGTGAGGCGGGCAAATCGTCGAGCCCTCCGGCGCGGAAACGCAAGTGGCGGCTGTGACTTACTCCGCGATCGACAGCACGATGCCGTCCAGGATGTCGTGCTCGCTGACGGTCAGCTCGTCGATGCCGGCGCGGGCGCGCAACTCGCGCGCCAACTCCTCGACCACGATCGCACCCCCGCCGATCACGTCGGCACGGCCCTCGTGCATCGGCGGCAGCGCCGCACGTTCGGATCGGGGCATCGCGATCAACCGCTCGCACACCGCCAGCAGATCGCCGCCGGGGACCCGCGAAAGATGAATGGCCGCAGAGTCATACGTCGTCATGTGGTGGGCCAGCGCGGACAGCGTGGTCATCGTCCCGGCCAGCCCGACCCAGGTCCGCGCCCCCTCCACCGGCACGACGCCCAGCGCGACCTCAAGACGTTCACGTACCACCGCGCGGGCCGCCTCCACCTCGTCGGGCGTCGGCGGGTCCGAATGCAGGCAGCGTTCGGTCAGCCGGACGCAACCGATGTCGGCCGAGTAGCTCGCCACCACCGCGTCGCCGCCGACTACGATCTCGGTAGAACCGCCGCCGAGGTCGACCACCACGAAAGGCCCTGCAGCAGGGTCCAATTCGCCTACGGCTCCACGGAAGGAAAGCGCCGCCTCTTCGGCGCCGGTGATCACCTCCGCCACCGCGCCCGGCACCACAGCGCCCAGCACATCGGCCGTCATCGCAAAGAAGACATCACGATTGGCGACGTCGCGCGCGGCCGACGTGGCCACCATCCGCACCCGCTCGACGCCGTGGCGCTCGAGCAGCGACGCGTAATCGGTCAGAGCGCCGCGGGTTCGGGCGATCGCCTCCGGCGCGAACTCGCCCGTCGCATCGACGCCCTGCCCCAGCCGCACGATCCGGGTCTCCCGATGCACGTCGCGCAGCCGGCCGTCGCTCACATCGGCGATCAGTAAACGAATCGAGTTGGTGCCGCAGTCGATTCCGGCGAGTCTGCTCACCATTGGCCCGCCGGCAGAACACCCGACATTGAAGGTTCGGGGGCCAGGATCGCCAGCGCCTCGTCACCGAGTGGATTGCAACCGGGCCCCTTGGCCAGCGAGTGCGCGATCAGCACGTGCAGGCACTTGACCCGGTCCGGCATTCCGCCGCCGGAAAACGTTGTGCCCAGCGGTTCGATCGCGTCCCGTTCGGCCAGATACGACTCGTGCGCCCGCCGGTACGCGGCCGCCAACTGCGGGTCATGCCGCAGCCGCTCGGTCATCTCACGCATCAGGCCCGTCGTTTCCAGCTTGCTCGCGGCCGCGGTCAACACCGGATGTGTCAGGTAGTACAGCGTCGGAAATGGCGTTCCGTCAGGAAGTCTCGGTGCGGTCTTCACCACGCCGGGCTCGCCGTTGGGGCAGCGGTAGGCGATCTCGAGCACGCCGCGCGGCTCCCGCCCGAGCTGACGCGCCACGGCCTCCAGGTCGGCACGATCAACCACCGGGCGCCGTGGGGTTCGCTGGGCCCGGCGGAACGGGACCGGCTGGGCCCGGTTCCGACGGGGCGGGCGGGCCTCCGGCCGGGGGAACATTGGCCAGCGGCAGGTGTGGCGCGTCGGCGATGGTGTGCCAGAGCGACGTGTACCAGGGATCGGTGTTGGCGGGTTTCGCCGCCTGGCTTCCGGGCTCGGAAGGTGTCGCCGCGGTCGGCGGCAGCTGGACCTGGAAGGGGATGTCGCCCGGCTTCACGAAGCCGAGCCGCTCGCGGGCCTGCGCGGCGATGTAGGCCGGGTCGCCGAGTTTGGCCTTCTTCTGCTCGAGTTCGGCGATCTGAGCGCGCAACGCGGCTTCGCTCGCCGTCAACTGATTCATCTCCGTGCGCTGTGCGAAGTAGGTCCGCACCGGGCCGGCGATGGTGAGCGTCAGCACGCAGACGACCGCGGCGAGCACCGCCGCCCGCCGCGCGGTGAATCCCAGCCGCTGCTCGGACCGCTGTTCGACCGATTCGACCGCCTGTCGCTTGATGGGCTCGACGACATGCTCGACCGACCTCGCGCCGGGCTGCTTCGCGGTTTGGGACGGCTTGGAAGACGGCTTGGCCGTGCGGCGGCGCCGAACCGAATCCCCGGCCTTCCCCGGACGCGATGCCGGGGAGCGCCGTTTCGGATCCGGCTTGGCGGGCAAGCTATTTGGCCTCCGGCGCATACCGCGGGAACGCCAGGTCGCCGGCGTAACGAGCAGCGTCGCCCAGCGCCTCCTCGATCCGCAGCAGCTGGTTGTACTTGGCGACACGCTCACTGCGGGCGGGTGCACCGGTCTTGATCTGCCCGCTGCCGACGGCAACCGCCAGGTCGGCGATCGTGGTGTCCTCGGTCTCGCCGCTGCGATGGCTCATCATCGTGCGGTACCCGCTGTGGTGCGCCAGCGCAACCGCATCGAGAGTCTCGGTCAGCGTGCCGATCTGGTTCACCTTGACCAGCAACGCGTTTGCGACACCTTTCTCGATGCCTTCTTCGAGGCGCTCCGGATTGGTGACGAAGATGTCGTCGCCGACGATTTGCACGCGGTCGCCGATCGCCGCCGTCAACGCCGCCCAGCCATCCCAATCGTCTTCGGAGAGCGGGTCTTCGATCGAGATCAGCGGGTAGGAGCCGAGCAGATCGGCGTAGAACTCCGCCATGTGCTCGGCGCTGCGGGTGCTGCCCTCGAAGATGTATCCGGTGCCCTTGTTATAGAACTCGGTGGCCGCCGCATCGATGGCCAGCGCCACATCGGCGCCGAGTTTCAGGCCGGCCGACTCGATGCCCTGGCAGATCAGGTCCAGGGCGGCTTTGGTGTGCGCCACGTCGGGCGCGAAGCCGCCCTCGTCACCCAGGGCGGTGCTCAACCCCTGCTTTTGCAGCACCGACTTGAGTGAGTGGTACACCTCGGCGCCCCAGCGCAGCGCCTCGGTGAAGCTGGGGGCGCCGATCGGGGCCACCATGAACTCCTGGATGTCGACAGCGGTGTGGGCGTGCGCACCGCCGTTGACGATGTTCATCATCGGCACCGGCAGGATGTGGGCGTTGGGTCCGCCGACATAGCGGAACAGCGGCAGCTCGGCTGAGTCGGCGGCCGCTTTGGCGACGGCCAGGGAGACGCCCAGGATCGCGTTGGCGCCCAGCCGGGACTTGTCGGGGGTGCCGTCCAGGTCGACGAGCGCCTGGTCCACCAGCCGCTGGTCGTCGGCGTTGAGCCCGATCACCGCCGGGCCGATCTCGTCGAGAACGGCTTGCACCGCCTTTTGCACGCCCTTGCCGCCGTAACGCTCACCGCCATCGCGCAACTCATGGGCCTCGTGCTCACCGGTCGACGCGCCGGACGGCACCGCCGCGCGGGCAAAAGTTCCGTCGATCAGGGCAATCTCGACCTCGACCGTCGGGTTACCGCGGGAATCGAGGATCTCGCGGGCCCCGACCTGCTCGATAATCGGCACTGAGTTTCTCCTTGCGTTGTAGCTGGTGCCGGCCTCGCCGCCGTTAGCGTAGAGCCTGATACATCCTGCTACAGCGGGTGACCCGCCGCATAAGCGGTCGCCCAGTCGCGCACCGCTCGCGCGTAGACGCCGGAGTTGTTGTAGGCCCGCAGCGCGGTAATCCAGCCGCGCGGCGTCCCCAGATCCTTTCCCCGCCAACACAGGTAACCCGCGGCCGCGAGCGCGGCGTCGTCGATGTTGTCGGGGCTGACGCGGCCGTCGTTGTGGGCGTCGACGCCGTACAACCGCCAGGTCTCGGGGATGAACTGCATCGGCCCCATGGCCCGCACCACCCCGTCGTCGTCGGTCACCGGTTCCTCGCTGTCGACGATGCGCAGGGTGCCCCCGCTGCCGTCCAAGCGGACACCGCGAATGGGGGGGCTCACGTCACCGTTGGGCGCCAGCCGCGCGCCGCGATAGGTGCCGTGGTGGCTCTCGACCTGCCCGATGCCCGCCAGCGTGGTCCACGCGATGTGGCACTTCGGGTTCTCGACCTCGGCGACCCGGGCGGCGTAGGCGTAGGCCTCCAGCGCGATCACCGGGATCTCCAGGGTCGGGGAGCGCTGTTCGGCCCAGGCCCGAAGCTGGTCCGCGGGTCTACCGCTGGCGTGCGTGTCCACCGGCGGCACCGGAGCCCCGGCAGGCGGCGGGACGCCCTCCGGGATGAACAGGCTGAGCTGCCACGTGCAACTGGAGGCCAGCAGCATCGCGGTCGCGCCTATCACGGCGGCCGCGCGCAACCAACGCCTCGGCGACACCATGCTGGTTAAAGCTCCCTCGACTCCCCTGCACCAACTTCGCACAACCATCGTCCCATGGGTCGCGGTGCTGCCCGGTTGCGTTGGTCAGTCGGCTTCGGCCGTGGCGTCGCCCGCGGGCATGTCGGTGGGCCAGTGCGCCCGCCACTCGTCCTCGGTGACCTCGCCGAGCGGGGCCACGTCGAGCTCCTCCGGGACGCCGTCGCCGCGGCGGGTAGCGGCGATCGCCCGCTCCACCCCGCGGACCGCGTCCACGAACTGAAGAACCGCCGCGCGCAGCGCGCCTTCCGCGTCGCCGTCGGCCGACACCGAGACGGAGGTGATCTCGGCGGGGACGAGATCGGCCGGCAGTCCCGCCTTCTCGGCACGCTGAATCACCTTCTGCGCCAACGCCAGTGCCGGTTGGCCGGTGTGCACGTCGTCCATCACCGACTTGCGCGGCTTTTCCGCCGCCTTGCGCTCTTCCCATTGCGCCAGCTGCTCTTCGAGCGAAATGGTTTGACCCGCAAGCACACCTGGCACCCGATTGCCCAGCTTGCGCATCAGCGTGACGGCGACGTCGTCGATGGTGAACGGGAGCTGCGGGGCGTCCTCGGCGATGCGGGCGTGGAAGAGGACCTGCAGCAGCACGTCGCCGAGTTCCTCGCGCAGCGCCTCGGCGTTGCCGCTGCGGACCGCGTCCAGCACTTCGTACGTCTCCTCGAGCAGGAACCTGCGCAGCGAGTCGTGGGTTTGTTCGCTCTCCCATGGGCCGGCGGTGCGCAGTTTGTCCATCATCGCGACCACGTCGACCAGTCGTTCGCCGCGGGGCGTCTCCGGCGCGGAGATCAACCGGGCGCCGGCCGCGAGCCGGGAGGTGACCGCGGGATGCTCGGGGTCCGACGACAAAAGCACCGGCGCGTCATCGCCGGAGTGCGCCGGGCGCGCCGCGGGCAGCGACCACGGCACCGCGACGGGCATCTCCTCGGTGTACTGCACCTCCCCGCCCAGGTGCTCGATGGCCTCCACGGGCACCAGCGACGGGCGGCGCGGGTCGAACAAGACGACGATCATGTCGCCATCTCCTCATCGCTTCGCTGTGCCGGTGACGCACCCGTTATACCAATGTCTATCTGTGGTTTTCCTTGCAGTGCGGTGACCAGATCGGCCACCATCTGCACCAACTCGACGTCGCGGATGCGCGCCGCGCCGACGCCGCCGGCCCGCGGGATCGGCACCTGCACGGTGGAGGTGGTGGCGCGGTAGCCCGCGGCCGGATACATCCGCTTGAGGCGCACCCGGGCCGAATCGGGCAGCGTTATCGGCGAAAGCCGCACCGTCGCCGCCGACGGGGCCGACACCTCGGTGATGCCGGCGGCGCGGCAAAGCAGCCGCAACCGCGCGACCGCCACCAGGCGCAGGGCCGGTTCGGGCAACGCACCGTAGCGGTCGACGAGTTCCTCGATCACGGCCGCGATCTCGCCGTCCGAGCCCGCCGCGGCCAGCCGCCGATAGGCCTCCAGCCGCAGCCGGTCGCTGGCGATGTAGTCCGGCGGCAGGTGGGCGTCCACCGGCAAGTCGATCCGCACATCCTTGGGCTCCTCGGCGGTGGTGACGGTCTGGCCGTCAGCCGCCGCCCGGTAGGCCTCCACGGCCTCACCCACCAGCCGCACGTACAGGTCGAACCCGACCCCGGCGACGTGGCCGGACTGCTCGACGCCCAGCACGTTGCCGGCGCCACGGATTTCGAGGTCTTTCAACGCGACCGCCATGCCCGCGCCCAGCTCGTTGTTCTGCGCGATGGTCGCCAACCGGTCGTAAGCCGTCTCGGTCAGCGGGGCGTGCGGCGGATACAGGAAGTAGGCATAACCCCGCTCGCGGCTGCGCCCCACCCGGCCGCGCAGCTGGTGCAGCTGCGAAAGCCCGAAGGTGTCGGCGCGCTCGACGATCAGCGTGTTGGCGTTGGAGATGTCCAGCCCGGTCTCCACGATCGTCGTGCACACCAGGATGTCGTATTCGCGGTTCCAGAACCCCTGCACGGTGCGTTCCAGCCGCTCCTCGGGCATCTGCCCGTGCGCGACGACCACCCGCGCCTCCGGCACCAGCTCGCGGATCCGGGCCGCCGTCCGGTCGATGGAGCTCACCCGGTTGTGCACGTAGAAGACCTGCCCGTCGCGCAACAGCTCGCGCCGCAGGGCGGCCGCCACCTGCTTGTCGTCCTGCGGCCCGACGTAGGTCAGCACGGGATAGCGCTCTTCGGGCGGGGTCAGGATGGTCGACATCTCGCGTATCCCGGCCAGGCTCATCTCCAGCGTGCGTGGGATCGGGGTGGCGCTCATGGTCAGCACGTCGACGTGGGTGCGCAGCGACTTGATGTGTTCCTTGTGCTCGACGCCGAACCGCTGCTCCTCGTCGACAACGACCAGGCCCAGGTCCTTCCAGCGCACCCCGGTCTGTAGCAGCCGGTGCGTGCCGATCACCACGTCCACCGACCCGTCGGCCAGGCCCTCGATCACGGCGCGGGACTCGGCGTTGTCGGTGAACCGGGATAGCCCCTTGACCGTCACCGGGAAGCCGGCCATCCGGTCGGTGAATGTCTGCAGGTGCTGGTCGGCCAGCAGCGTGGTCGGCACCAGCACGGCGACCTGCTTGCCGTCCTGGACGGCCTTGAAGGCCGCGCGCACCGCGATCTCGGTCTTGCCGTAGCCGACGTCGCCGCAGATCACCCGGTCCATCGGGACCGGCTTCTCCATGTCGGCCTTGACCTCGGTGATCGCGGTGAGCTGGTCGACGGTCTCGGTGAAGCCGAACGCGTCCTCCATCTCCGCCTGCCACGGGGTGTCCGGGGCGAAGGCGTGCCCGGCGCTGGCCTGCCGCTTCGCGTACAACGCGACGAGCTCGCCGGCGATCTCGCGCACGGCGCGGCGGGCCTTGGTCTTGGTGTTGGCCCAGTCGCTGCCGCCCAGCTTGCTCAGCGCGGGCGCCTGCCCGCCGACGTACCGGGACAGCTGGTCCAGCGAGTCCATCGGCACATACAGCTTGTCGGACCCACCGCCCCTCTTGCTCGACGCGTACTCGAGCACCAGGTACTCGCGCCGGGCACCGCCGACCGTGCGTTCCGTCATCTCGACGAACCGGCCGATGCCGTGCTGGTCGTGCACCACCAGGTCCCCGGCCGTCAGCGCCAACGGATCGACGGTGTTGCGCCGCTTGGCCGCCAGCCGCTTGCCCTCGACGGCGGTGGCCCTGCTGCCGGTCAGGTCGGTCTCGGTGATGACGACCAGGTTGGCGCCCGGGATCACGACGCCGTCGTGCAGCGGGCCCTTGAGGACGCTGACGATCCCCAGTTTGAGCGTGGTATCGGCCGCGCCCGGTTCCAGCATCGCCGCGGGGGTGTCGGAGTCGGCCAGCCGCTCGACGACGCGATGGGCGGTGCCGGCGCCAGGGGCGACGACCGCGGCGTAGCCGCCGGTCGATACGTGGGCGCGCAGCATCGCGAAGATCCCGTCGATGTCGTGCTGATGCCCGCGGGCCGACGGCGCCGCCCGAATGTCCAGCTCCATCGCCGACTCGTCGGACAACTGGCTCAACGTCCACCAGGGATGACCCGAGCGCGCCGCCGCGGCGTGCACGTCGTCCAGCTCGGCGAACCCCGACCCGCCGAACTGCGCGACGTCGACGGGGGCGTCGGTGCCCAGCGCCGCGACCGACCAGGACGCCTCGAGGAACTCGCTGCCGGTCTTGATCAGGTCGGCGGCCCGGGTGCGCACTTTTTCCGGGTCGCACAGCAGCACCGGAGTGCCCTCGGCCAGTTGGTCGGTCAGCAGCACGTGTTCGCCGGGCCGCAGGACCGGCAGCAGCGCCTCCATGCCGTCGACCGCGATGCCCTCGCCCAGCTTGGCCAGCATGTCGGTGACGCTGCCGGTGATGGCGGGCTCGGCCCCGGAATGCCGGGCGGCCAGCGCGGCGGCCCGCTCCCGCACGTCGTCGGTCAGGAGCAGTTCGCGGCAGGCCACCGCGATGACCGTCTCCACCTCGATCTCGGGTATGGAGCGCTGGTCGGCGACGGAGAACATCCGCATCTCGCTGACCTCGTCGCCCCAGAACTCGATGCGCACCGGGTGCTCGGCGGTCGGCGGGAAGACGTCGAGAATCCCGCCGCGCACGGCGAATTCACCGCGCCGGCCGACCATGTCGACCCGCGTGTAGGCCAGCTCGACCAACCGGGCGACGACCTCGGAGAAGGCGATCTCCTGGCCGACGCTGAATGTCACCGGCTCGAGCAGGCCCAGCTGCGGGGTCATCGGCTGCAGCAGCGAGCGCACCGCGGTCACCACGACGCGCAGCGGTGGGCCCAACCGCGCGTCGTCGGGATGAGCCAGCCGCCGCAGCACCGTCAGCCGGGCGCCGACGGTGTCGACTCCCGGAGAGAGCCGCTCGTGCGGCAGGGTCTCCCAGGACGGGAAGGCCGCCACGGCGTCGCCGAAGACGCCGCGCAGTTCGGCGGTCAGGTCATCGGCTTCACGCCCGGTCGCGGTGACTACCAGCAGAGGACCCAACCGCTCCAGCGCGCTGGCGACGAAAAGCCGCGCGCTGGCAGGACCCACCAGGTGCAGCTCGGCCGGTCGCTCGGCCGCGCTTTCGATCAGTTGCTGGAAGGTCGGCGCGGTGAGCGCCAATTCAACGAGCCCCGCGATCGGGAGTTCTGGGCGAGCAGGCCCCGGTGCGGTCATGATGAATCCATTCTAGGGGCGCCAGAATTCGTCAATTTTGAGCCTGCCGCCGTCAAGGGATCGTTAGGAAGAGCGCCCCCGACCCGACGCGGGCGCACGTTGGACTCATGACTTTGCTGGACCTCCTGCCCTCCATCGGTGACGCGGTGCCCCCGCTGTGCGCCGGCGCCGGACCGCACGCCCCGGCCGGCGTGGCCGCCGAGGCCGATTTCCGCGATCGCGCCCGCCGTTGGCGCAAAACGCTGCGGGGTGCGCGCGTCGTCCACTTCGGACGGTCGCCGCTGACCATCGAAGTCGCGCGCATGGCGCGCAAAGAGCGCCTCGGTATCAGCGTCCGCTCGGGCGCCGAGTTGGCGGTCGCCCTCGCCGCGGGGACGGACCCGGCACGCATCGTCGCGCACCCGGGATCGCCCGAGTTGTTGCGCGACGCGGTGGGCGTCGGTGTCGGGCGTATCGTGCTGGACTCTCCCCTCGCGGCTCCCCACGTCGCCGGCCCACGACGGCGGGGCCGGGCGCGCCCCACCTTCGACCTGGTGGGCCTGTACTGCCGGCTGGATTCTCCCGGTCCCCGGGACGGCGCCCGGGCCCGCTACGGCGGGGAAATCCGCCGGACGATTGCCGCCATGGCGGACGTCCGCGCCCGGCACGGCCTCATCCTGACCGAAGTGCACGTAGGCGGTGACCAGGCCGGCCCGTACGTTGCTGGCGATTCGGAACTCGGTGTCGACGAGCTGGCCGCCGTCATCGAGGATGCGCTCGACGAAGCTTGCGCCGCAGAGCAATTTCCCCGGCCGATTGTCGCGGTGGGTGTGACGCTGACCGAATAAACTCCCCAGGCGGGAACCGCCGTGACGTCACGCCCGCCGGGCGAATCTCTACCCGTCGTCCTGCAGCCGGGGGTCGGCTTCCAGGTGGGTCAGCCCGTTCCACATCAGGTTGACCAGGTGCGCCGCGACCACTTCTTTCTTGGGCTCACGCGTATCGAGCCACCACTGCGCCGTCATCGACACCGAGCCCACCAGCGCCTGGGCGTACAACGGCGCCAGCTCGGGATCAAGGCCGCGGCGGGCGAAGTCGCCGGCCAGGATGGAGCTGACCTGGTTGACGGCGTCATTGAGCAGGCTGGAGTAGGTGCCCGAGCTGATCGCGGCCGGTGAGTCGCGGATCATGATGCGGAAGCCGTCGGTGCGCTCTTCGACGTACGTGAGCAGCGCCAGCGCGACTCGCTCGACCCGGACCCGGGAACGGTTGTTGGTCAACGACGAGGTGATGCCGTCCAGCAGTGCCGACATCTCGCGGTCGACGACCACGGCGTACAGCCCCTCCTTGCCGCCGAAGTGCTCGTAGACGACCGGCTTGGACACGTTGGCGCGGAGCGCGATCTCCTCGATGGAGGTGCCCTCATAACCGCGTTCGGCGAACAGCGAGCGTGCGATGCCGATGAGTTGTTGTCGGCGCTCGGTACCGGTCATCCGGGCGCGCGGCGCGCGTGCCTCTTTGTCCGGCTCCTTATCGAGAACAGCCACGTCAATCAGCGTATAGGGTCGCCCGCACCGAACCGCCCGTCTTTCCCTCGGCGCCGCGATCGGCCCGCATACCGTCTAAAGTCTGTTGGTGGCGCGGGCCCAAAGGGCCGGCAATCCGTCGTGGTGTAATCGGCAGCACCTCTGATTTTGGTTCAGATAGTTCAGGTTCGAGTCCTGGCGACGGAGCTTGGCTTCGAGTGTGGGGCCTATGCACGAATTCGAGGCGGCGGTTTCCATACTGAGGGCAGTGATCGCCCGGGGCGCGGTCTTTGCGTCAACATCAGGTGAAGTGCCACGCTTGACGGCGTGTCGTCGTGCCAGCGCGCACGCCGGGGTTGAGGAGAGTTGATGGCGTCTCGTGGTGATACCGCGGTCCTGGTGCTCGCGGCCGGGCCCGGCACCCGGATGCGGTCGGACACCCCCAAGGTGCTGCACACGCTCGCCGGTCGCAGCATGTTGTCCCACCTGCTGCACGCGATCACCAAGGTCGCGCCGCAACACCTGGTGGTGGTCCTGGGACACGACCACCAGCGCATCTCCCCGCTGGTCGCCGAGTGGGCCGACGACCTGGGGCGCGGCATCGAGGTCTCCCTGCAGGACCGGCCGCTCGGCACCGGCCACGCGGTGTTGTGCGGCCTGTCCGCGCTGCCCGAGGACTACGCCGGCGTGGTCGTCGTGACCTCGGGTGACACGCCGCTGCTGGACTCCGACACCGTGGCCGACCTGATCGCGACCCACAACGCGGGGTCGGCCGCCGCGACCGTGCTCACCACGACGCTTGCCGACCCCACCGGGTACGGCCGCATCCTGCGCACCCAGGACAACGAGGTCACCGCGATCGTGGAACACGCCGACGCGACACCCTTCCAGCGGGAAATCCGCGAGGTCAACGCCGGCGTCTACGCCTTCGACGTCGCCGCGCTGCGCTCCGCGCTCAGCCGGCTGAGCTCCAACAACGCCCAGCGGGAGCTCTACTTGACCGACGTGATCTCGATCCTGCGCGGCGACGGGCAGGCCGTCCATGCCCAGCGCGTCGACGACAGCGCCCTGGTCGCCGGCGTCAACAACCGCGTCCAGCTCGCACAACTGGGCGCCGAACTCAACCGCCGGATCGTCGCCGCCCACCAGATGGCCGGGGTGACCATCGTCGACCCCGCGACCACCTGGATCGACGTCGACGTCACGATCGGGCGCGACACCGTCATCCACCCGGGCACGCAACTGCTGGGCCGCACCCAGATCGCTGGCCACTGCGTCGTCGGCCCGGACACCACGCTCACCGACGTCACCGTCGGCGACGGCGCATCGGTGGTGCGCACCCACGGCACCTCATCGGCCATCGGCGCCGGCGCCACGGTCGGCCCCTTCACCTACCTGCGGCCCGGGACGGTGTTGGGCGACGAAGGCAAGCTCGGCGCGTTCGTCGAGACCAAGAACTCGACGATCGGCGCCGGCACGAAAGTTCCGCACCTGACCTACGTCGGCGACGCCGACATCGGCGAGCACAGCAACATCGGAGCGTCCAGCGTCTTCGTCAATTACGACGGCACCAGCAAGCGGCGCACCACGATCGGCTCGCACGTGCGCACCGGGTCGGACACCATGTTCGTCGCCCCGGTGACGGTAGGCGACGGCGCGTACACCGGCGCGGGAACCGTGGTCCGCGACGACGTCCCCCCGGGCGCACTGGCGGTGTCCGCCGGTCCGCAACGCAACATCGAGGGCTGGGTGCAGCGCAAACGGCCGGGCAGCGCGGCCGCCGAAGCGGCCGAGAAGGCGGTCAAGCTCAACGACGACACATCCGAGCCCGAATCGACATCGTGACTTTGGTATCTGGTAACCCGGCCACATTTCCGTACCATTCGCTACGTACGATTGGCATCCACTTCTGATCCGAACGGCGAGGGCAGCGCGTTGAGCCACGACTGGACCGACAACCGCAAGAACCTGATGCTCTTCTCCGGCCGTGCACACCCGGAGTTGGCCGAGCAGGTGGCAAAGGAGCTCGACGTCCACGTCACCGCTCAGACGGCGCGGGAGTTCGCCAACGGCGAGATCTTCGTCCGGTTCCATGAGTCGGTCCGCGGGTGCGACGCGTTCGTCCTGCAGTCGGCCCCGGCGCCGGTGAACGACTGGCTGATGGAACAGCTGATCATGATCGACGCGCTCAAGCGGGGCAGCGCCAAACGGATCACCGCCGTCATGCCGTTCTACCCCTACGCCCGCCAGGACAAGAAGCATCGCGGCCGCGAACCGATCTCGGCGCGACTGGTCGCCGACCTGCTCAAGACGGCCGGCGCCGACCGGATCGTGACCGTGGACCTGCACACCGACCAGATCCAGGGTTTCTTCGACGGCCCGGTCGACCACATGCGCGGGCAGAACCTGCTCACCGGCTATATCCGGGACAACTACCCGGACGGCAACATGGTGGTCGTCTCCCCGGACTCGGGCCGGGTGCGCATCGCCGAGAAGTGGGCCGACGCATTGGGTGGCGTCCCGCTGGCCTTCATCCACAAGACCCGTGATCCTCGGGTGCCCAACCAGGTGGTGTCCAACCGCGTCGTCGGCGAGGTGCAGGGGAGGACCTGCGTGCTGATCGACGACATGATCGATACCGGCGGCACCATTGCCGGCGCTGTGCAGCTGTTGCGCGATGACGGCGCCGCCGACGTCATCATCGCGGCCACCCACGGGGTGCTGTCCGACCCGGCCGCCGAGCGGCTCGCGGCCTCGGGTGCTCGCGAGGTGATCGTCACCAACACTCTGCCGATCGGCGAGGAGAAGCGCTTCCCCCAGCTCACCGTCCTGTCCATCGCGCCGCTGTTGGCCAGCACCATTCGCGCCGTCTTCGAAAACGGCTCCGTCACGGGGCTATTCGACGGGGATGCCTAGATGGCCGATACCGTCATCTATCACAACCCCAAGTGCAGCACGTCCCGCAAGACGCTGGACTTGTTGCGCGACAGCGGGTTTGAGCCGACGGTCGTCGAATATCTGAAGAACCCCCCGTCCCGCGACGAACTGATCAAGATGATCGACGACGCCGGGATCGATGTGCGCACCGCGGTGCGCAAGCGGGAATCGCTGTACTCCGAGCTCAACCTCGCCGATGCGACCGACGACCAGTTGCTCGACGCCATGGTCGAACACCCGATCCTGATCGAACGACCGTTCGTCGTCACCCGGAAGGGCACCCGGCTGGCTCGGCCGGTCGACACGGTCCGCGAGATTCTGTGAGACGTGCCTGCGCGGCCGCGGCCATTGCGCTGACGCTGCCCGCGGTGGCGTGCGGCCCGAAAACGCCCGACTATCAAACGATCTGGTCCACGACGCCGACAACCACGACCACCACGACACGGGTCGCCAAGCCTGTGCCGCTGTCGCAATACCTGCAGAACATCGGTGTGACCGGCGAGCAAGTCGCGCCGGGCAACCTGCCCGACCTGACGGTGTCGATACCGACGCCCCCGGGCTGGTCGGCGGCCAACAATCCGCACATCTCCCCGAAGACGCTGATGATCTCCAAGGGCGGCAAGTATCCGACCGCCCGACTCGTGGTGTTCGTGCTGCACGGCGATTTCGATGCCGCCCAGGTGATCCAGCACGGCAACGACGACGCCCAACTGTTCGAGAACTTCAAGCAGCTGGACGCCTCGACGACGCCCTACAACGGCTTCCCCTCGTCGATGATCGAGGGCAGCTACGACTTGGATGGCACGCGGCTGCACAGCTTCAACCGGATCGTCATCGCCACCGGTTCGCCGCCCGCCAAGCAGCGGTACCTGGTTCAGCTCACCATTACCGGCCTGGCCAACGAGGCGGTCACGCAGTCGTCCGACATCGAGGCGATCATGCGAGGGTTCGTCGTCGCGGCGAAGTGATTTCAGTCCTTCGAGCCCGGCGAAATTGCCGCCAGGGTCGTGCTCGACTCCCGAACGGCTGCAATCTCAGCGAAATCATGTTGAGCGCTGGTCCTTGAAGAGCTCCACCCGCGAAGAGATGCCGAGCTTGGCGTAAACGTGGGTGAGGTGGGTCTGCACCGTGCGCGGTGAGATGAAAAGCCGCGCGCCGATGTCCTTGTTGCCCAAACCTTCCCGGGCCAGACGCACCACGTCCTGCTCCATGGGGGTCAGCGATCCCCAGCCGCTGGCGGGGCGCTTACGCTCGCCGCGGCCGCGCTGCGCGTAGGCGACGGCATCCTCGGTGGACAGCGCCGCGCCTTCCGTCCAGGCTGCATCGAAGTCGTTGTCCAGCAACGCCTCTCGGGATTTCACCAGCGTGGCCTGATGGCCGGGCTCATAAGTCGGGCGCCGCGCCTCCCCCGTCCGCTGGCGCATGCCGTTCGCCGCGCCGAGCAGGCGTGCCGCGTGCGCGTTGTTGCCCACGTCCGCCGCAAGGCGTGCCAGGCATTCCAGGGCGTCGGGCACTCGCAGATACCCCTGCACCCGGGCGGCGACCGCGAGGGCGTCGTGGGCGTCGCGCTCGGCCTGGCCGTAATCGCCTTGTGCGAGCACGACATAGGCGCGCGCAACCAGGGCGACCATCTGCTGGTATCCCGGAACGATGGCGACGTTCTCGTCCGCCCAGCGGCGAGCGACCTCGAGCTCACCGCACGCCAGAGCGGCCTCGGCGATCGGGTTGACGCTTCTGGTGAACACTTCACGCGGCGGACTGGTGCGCTGCCAAGCCGTCTCACAGAATCGCAGCGCCGCGGCGCCGTCGCCGGCGGTCAGCGCGGCATCGGCGAGCATGGCGTGCACCGTGTCTTCGGCCGCCCCGCCCACCGCCTCCGCGGCCACCAGCGCCGATTCCGCCGCGGCCCGCGCGTCAGCCGCCCGCCCAAGGCGCGCGAGCACCACGCTGTGGACGGTGTGCCCGTAGATCTTCATGACAACCTCGTCGGCCGCATCAGCCTCCTCCGCCAAGGATCTGCCAACTTCCTCGGCTTCGGCGAGATGTCCCTGCATCATCAGCGCGATGGTGAGCCAGGTTCGGCAATTCCGCGAGAAGAACCGGTCGCCCAGCGTGTCCGCCAGGCCACGCCCCATCTCGGCGGCCGCACGCGCCTCGATTGGTTGCCCGGCAAAGGCGCCCACTGTTGCCTGGTGACTGTAGATCTGGCACAGGCTCCAGCGATCACCGGCGGCGCGGGCGAGGCTGATCGCCTCCGCGAAGTAGGGCTGCGCCACCTCGGGACTGAAAACGGCGCTCATGCCACATGCGATCAACGCCCGAGTGAGCAGCGTCGGATCATCGAGCTGTCTCGCTATCCCCAGGGCGTCCTCGGCGGGGCCCAACTCCGTTGGGATTCCTATCCATGCCGCGAGGACCTGCCGCTCGACCACTGCTCCCGCCCACACCGCCGGAGGAATCTCAGAACGGCCCACTTCATTGAGGATCGCGTCCAGTCCGGCGATGCCCTCGAGGGTGCGGCCACCTCGCAGCCACAACGGCCGGAGTAGCGAGATAAGCCTCAGCCCGGTCTCCAGGTCCGAATTCTCGCGGCACCAACCGAAGGCGGCCCGCAGGTTGTCGACTTCCGTTTCTCCCCGATGCAACAGCTGCTCATCGCGGGAATGGCCCTTTGACTCCAGTTCTGCGGCCTTCGCGGTGTAGTAATCGCGGTGGCGGGTGCGCACATCATCGGACTCACCGGACTCACCGAGTTTTTCCTGCGCATATTGGCGCACCGTCTCCAGCAACCGGTAGCGCATCCCGGCGGCGGTCTCATCGGCGGCCACCAAGGACTTGTCGACCAGCAGGCTCAGCTGGTCGAGCAGCTGGTAGCCTTCGACCTCGCTGCTGGCGCCGACTGCCTGTGCCGCTTCGAGGTCGAAAGTTCCAGCGAGAGCGGCCAAGCGGCGGAACAAGATTCGTTCGGGTTCGGTGAGCAGCGCGTGCGACCAATCAACCGAGGCACGCAGCGTCTGCTGGCGGCGCACCGCAGTGCGCGCGCCCCCGGTGAGGAGCCGAAATCGATCGTGCAGGCTGTCGAGGATCTGTTGTAACGACAGCGCCCGAACTCGTGCCGCGGCGAGCTCGATCGCCAACGGCATGCCGTCCAGGCGCCGGCAGATCTCCTCAACCGGCGCGCGATTTGCTTCCCCGACACAGAAGTCGGGGCGCGTGCGCCGAGCGCGGTCAGCGAACAACTCGACCGCCTCGTCGGCCAGGCCCAACGACGGCACGCGCCAACCGAATTCGCCCGGGACGCCGAGCGGTTCGCGGCTGGTGGCGAGGATGGTCAATCGCGGGCACGCCTTGAGCAGCTCATCCGTCAGCGCCACGGAGGCGTCGAGCAAGTGCTCGCAATTGTCCAGTAGAATTAACATGTTCCGCTGCGCGCAGAACCGCACCAGCAGCTCCGTGGTGGAACGCCCCGGCTGGTCGGGCAGGCCCAGCGTGCGCGCGACCGCCACGGGAACAACGGCGGGAATGGTGATTGGTGCGAGGTCGACGTACCACTGCCCGTCGGGAAAGTGGTCGATCAAACCGGAGGTGACCTCGACGGCGAGCCGGGTCTTACCCACACCGCCGGCACCGGTCAGGGTAACCATGCGGTTGTCGGTCAAGACCTGCCGCAACTGCGCGATTTCGGCTTGGCGCCCAACGAAACTCGTCAGCTGCGCCGGAAGATTATGGGACACCACGACCCCACGGACGCGCAGTGGCGGAAATTCATTGGCCAGGTCGGGGTGGCACAGCTGCACGACGCGTTCCGGGCGTGGCAGATCCCGCAGCGGGTAGCTGCCCAGGTCGGCGAGCCACACGTCGTGGGGCAGCCGGTCCACCACCATCGACTCGGTCGCGCCCGACAGCACCGTTTGCCCACCATGCGCGAGATCGCGTAGCCGGGCCGTGCGGTTGATGGTGGGGCCCGCGTAGTTGGCGCCGTTGCGCAACTGAATCTCGCCGGTGTGTATCCCGATCCGCAGCCGAATGGGCGCCAGCGGGGCACGCTGCACGGCAAGCGCGCACGCCACCGCGTCGGACGCGCGGGCGAACGCGGCCACAAAGCTGTCGCCCTCACCCTGCTCGAGCGGACGCACCCCGCCATGCGCGTCGACGGCGTCGTTCACCGTCTTGTTCAGCCGGGCCAGCGCCGCGGCCATCTGCTCGGCCTGGGTCTCCCACAGCCGCGTCGAGCCCTCGACATCGGCCAGCAGCAACGTCACCGTGCCAGTAGGCAGCAACTCGCTCACGCCCAACTCGTTCCAGTTCAGCGACGGCATCTCCGCGTGTTGGCTCATGGTAGCCAGCATCGTGTGTGCGCAGCACGCAAACATCGGCCACAGCGCGTAGATCTTCCCTGAACGCGCGGCCGGAACCTACGCGGTCGACCGCGCACATTTACGCGCTGCGGCGGATGGTCTTCGTCTCCCGCTCCCCGATAGTCGACTCAACGCCGACCGAGGAGACCGTGATGACCACCGTCCAAACCAGCGAGTGCCCGAGCGTGTTCGACGCCGGGGTGCCCTTCTTTTGCTATGACCACCTCACCGATCCCGACGAGGCGCACCGCGCCATTGCCGCCGCCCGCGAGCAGTCCCCGATCGCCATGGGGCCGCGGGGGCCGGAGGTGCTGAGCTACGAACTGGTCCACCAGGTGCTGCGGGACCCCCGCTTCGTCACCGCCCACGGCCTTGGACTCGACCTGCAAGGCGTCACCTCCGGCCCGTTGTGGGACAGGGCGACCGCCAACATCCTCGGACTCGACGGTGCCCAGCACCACCGGCTCCGCCGGCTGGTATCCAAGGCGTTCGCGCCGCGTGGTGCCGAGCGGCTGCGTTCGCTGATCGTCGAGGTGATCAACGGCTTGGTCGATCCGCTGACGGAGGTCGGGCACTGCGACGTCGTCTCCGACATCTCCCGCCGCTACCCCACCCCGATCATCTGCGCCCTGCTCGGCGCGCCGCCCGAGGACTGGCAGATGTTCTCCGACTGGACCGACGACATCAAGAAACTGTTCGACTGGAACGTCGCCGAGGACGGCCCGGCGATCCTGGCCGCCTGGGACCAGCTCGACGCCTACCTCGAAGACCTGGTCGCCCGCCGGCGCGCAAAACTGACCGACGACCTCGTCTCCGACCTCATTCGCGCCGAGGACGACGGCGATCGGCTCACCCACGACGAGCTACTCATGCTGTGCGGCACGCTGCTGGGAGCCGGCACCGACACCACGCGCAACCAGCTCGCCGCGGCGGTGCAGGCGCTCTGCGCGCACCCCGACCAATGGGCGTTGCTCGCCCGGAATCCCGAGCTGGCGGCCAACGCGGTCCACGAGCTGATGCGTTACTGGCCAATCATTTTCGGCACCATCCGCCGGGCCGCCGAAGACGTCGACCTGGCCGGGATTCGCATCCCCGCGGGCACGCTCGTGCTGGCCAACACCGCCGCGGCCAACCGCGACCGGAGTGTCTACGAGCTCCCGGACCACCTCGACATCACCCGCGAGGGCGCCGCACCCATGCTCACCTTCGGCGGGGGCGTGCACTACTGCCTCGGCGCTCACCTGGCGCGCTTGGAACTGACGGAGGCGCTTCGCGTCATCACCCAGCGCATGCCCCATCCCCGCGCGGCCGCCCCCGCGCAGTGGAGGGCCATCACCGGCATCACCGGGCCCAGCACGGTGCCGCTGGAGTTCGACACCGGGCACTGAGGGAGTCCTATTAGGCTCGTCAGCCATGACCAACTGGACCGCCGCAGACCTGCCGTCGTTCGCCGGGCGCACCGTGATCGTCACGGGAGCCAACAGCGGGCTTGGCGCGGTGACGGCCCGCGAGCTGGCGCGACGGGGCGCCACGCTCGTCATGGCGGTCCGCGACGTTCGCAAGGGCGAGAAGGCCGCGCTGCAAATCCGGGGTTCGCACACCGGCCCGGTCGAGGTGCGCCCACTCGACCTGCAGAATCTGTCGTCGGTGCGGGATTTCGCCGCGGGTGTCGACAAGGTCGACGTGCTGATCAACAACGCGGGCATCATGGCCGCGCCGTACGCCCGGACCGTCGACGGGTTCGAGAGCCAGATCGGCACCAATCACCTCGGTCACTTCGCGCTGACGAACCTGCTGCTGCCCAAGCTCGCCGACCGGGTGGTCACGGTGTCGTCGATGGCGCACTGGGCGGGGCGGATCAGCCTCGACGACCTGAACTGGGAGCGGCGGCGATACTCGCCCTGGCTGGCCTACAGCCAGTCCAAGCTCGCGAACCTGCTGTTCACCAGCGAGCTGCAGCGACGCCTGGGTGCGGCCGGTGCCACGCTGCGGGCGCTGGCGGCCCACCCCGGTTACTCGCACACCAACCTGCAGGGCGCCTCCGGCCGCAAGCTGGGCGACGCGCTGATGTCGGCCGTCACCCGCGTGGTGGCCACCGATGCCGACTTCGGCGCCCGGCAGACGCTGTACGCGGCGTCGCAGGACCTGCCGGGCGACACATTCGTCGGCCCGCGGTTCGGCCAGACCGGCCGCAGCCAACCGGTCCGGCGGAGCCGTCGGGCGCAGGACCCGGCGATGGCGGTGGCGCTGTGGGAGCTGTCCGAGCAGCTCACCGGCACCAAATTTCCGCTCTGAGCCCCACCAACCACACTGGTCCCTTAGGTCGGACGGCCGACGAGTTGCCCGCCTCCGAGCGACAGCCTTCGTGACGCGGGGACTGTCGCTGTGAGGCGGGCAACTCGGGCATCGCCCGGGCCAGGTAATGGAGTGACGGATGTGACACACACCGCCGGGACCAAATTTCCGCTCTGAGGTGCGCATGCGCTAACCTGACCGGGCGTCACGGCGAGGGTGGCTGGCCAGCCAGCACCGTTATCGACGGAGACCGACGAACTGTCGCGAACCTCGCCGTGCCCCCACACTCAGGCATTGAGCACACAGGAGCGACACGATGGCCAAGTCCGCAGGCAACCAACTCACCGCCACGGTGCGAACCGAGACCGGCAAGGGCGCGTCCCGCCGGGCCCGCCGCGACGGCAAGATTCCCGCCGTCCTCTACGGCCACGGCGCCGCCCCGCAGCACCTGGAGCTGCCCGGACACGACTTCGCGGCCGTGCTGCGCCACGCGGGCACCAACGCCGTGCTGACCCTGGACATCGACGGCAAGGAACAGCTGGCGCTGACCAAAGCGCTCGACATCCACCCGATCCGCCGGAGCATCCAGCACGCCGACCTGCTGGTCGTGCGCCGCGGCGAGAAGGTCGTCGTCGAGGTCCGGGTGGTCATCGAGGGCGACGCCGTCCCCGGCACCCTGGTCACCCAGGACACCAACACCATCGAGATCGAGGCCGACGCCATGTCGATTCCCGAGCAGTTGACGGTGTCCGTCGAGGACGTCGAACCCGGCACCCAGATCACCGCCGGGCAGATCACCCTGCCGAAGGGCGTCAACCTGATCTCCGACCCGGAGATGCTGGTGGTGAACGTCGTTACCGCGCCGACCGCCGAGGACCTCGAGGAAGAGGGCGCGGGCGAGGTCGCCGAGGCCGAAGCGGCCCCCGCGGAAGAGGAAGCCGCCGAGGCCGAGGCCCCCGCGGACGAGTCCGAGTAGGCGGACCGCAACGTGGCCGAGCCCTTGCTGGTGGTCGGCCTGGGCAATCCCGGAGAAAACTACGCCCGCACCCGGCACAACCTCGGGTTCATGGTCGCCGACCTGCTCGCCGACCGGCTCGGCTCAAAGTTCAAGGTGCACAAGCGTTCCGGCGCCGAAGTAGTCAGCGGCCGGCTGGCCGGACGCTCGGTGCTGGTGGCCAAGCCGCGCTGCTACATGAACGAGTCCGGCCGCCAGGTCGGGCCGTTGGCGAAGTTCTACTCGGTGACGCCGGCCGACCTCGTCGTCGTCCACGACGACCTCGACCTCGACTTCGGCCGCATCCGACTCAAGATCGGCGGCGGCGAGGGCGGCCACAACGGGCTGCGCTCGGTGGCGTCCGCGCTGGGCACCAAGGAGTTTCAGCGGGTCCGCATCGGGATCGGCCGACCGCCGGGACGCAAAGATCCGGCGGCGTTCGTGTTGGAGAACTTCACCGCCGCCGAGCGCGGCGAGGTCCCCACCATTTGCGAGCAGGCCGCGGACGCCACCGAGTTGCTTGTCGAGCTGGGCCTCGAGCCGGCGCAGAACCGGGTCCACGCCTGGTAAACGGCGCGGCCTAGGTGACCAAGGTGGCGGAGTGCGACCGGCGCAGCTTGCCCGACGGTGTCTTCGGGATGGTGCCCGGCCCGAGCACCACGACGTTGCGCGGGCGCATGTCGACCTCGGCCACCACCTCGCGGGCGACCTGGTGCTCGATGCGGCGCACCTCGGCGGGGTCCTGCCAGGTGTTGGACTCGACGGCGACGGCGAAGGTCTCGCGTGAGTGGCCGGCGTCCAGGCGCACCGCGACGGCGCAGCCGGGCCGCACCCCCTCGACGCGGCAGGCGGCCCGCTCGATGTCGGTGGGGTAGATGTTGCGGCCCGCCATGATGATGACGTCCTTGACGCGGCCGCACACCACGACGTGGCCGTCCTCGGTCATGTAGCCGAGGTCTCCGGTGTCATACCAGCCGTTCTCGTCCTGCGCCGGGATGAAACCGCCCATGGTCAGGTAGCCGGGCGTCAGCGACTCCCCGCGCAGCTCGATGACGCCGACGCCGCGCGGCGGCATCACGTCGCCGTTCTCGTCGATGATGCGCGCCTCGAGGTCCCGCAGGAGCGGGCCCAGCGTCGCGAGCCTGCGGGTGTTGCCCTTGGTGGCGGGCACGGCGCGGCGCAGTGCGGCCAGCAGGTCGGCGTCGACCTCGTCCACGACCAGACCGGCGTTGCACTCCGAGAACGACACGGCCAGCGTCGTCTCGGCCATGCCGTAGGCCGGCAAGATCGCCGACGGCTGCAGGCCGAACGGCTTGCCGGCGTCGAGCAGGTCCTCCACGTCGGCGGGTTCGACGGGCTCGGCACCCGACAGCGCGAAACGCAGGGTGGACAGGTCGAAATCGCCGGGCTTGGCGTTGCGACGTAACCGCTTGGCCAACAACGCGTAGGCGAAGTTGGGCGCCGCGGTCATGGTGCCCTTGTACTTGTCGATCAGCTTGGCCCACAGCAGCGTGTCGCGCAGGAAGTCCATCGGCGTGACCTTGACCAGCTCCGCGCCGAAGTACATCGGGATGGTCAGGAAGCCGACCATGCCCATGTCGTGGAAGCAGGGCAGCCAGCTGACCATGACGTCCCTGTCGACGTCGTACTCGGCGCCGATGAACATCGCCTCGGCGTTGGAGTAGATGTTGCGGTGGGTGATCTGGACGGCTTTGGGGGATCCGGTGGAGCCGCTCGTCAGCTGCATGAGCGCGAGGTCGTCCTCGCCGACCTCGACGGGGTCGATCGGCTCCGACGCCAGCAGGTCGGCGACGGTGAGTACCTTGATCCCCTTCTCCTCCAGCACGGGGATGGCCACCAGGAACGGCTCGGAGACGATGACGGCCTTGGCCTCGATCATGCCGATGACGTTCATGGTGTCTTCGGCCCACACGCCGAGGTCGGTCCGCGGCGTGGGCTGGTGCAGCATCGTCAGGCTGGCCCCACGCATCCAGAGGCCCTGCGCCGTCGGGGCGATCTCCACCGGGAAGCCGGCAAGGACACCGACCGCGTCGCCCAGCCCGATGCCGGCGGCGGCCAGGCCGCCCGCGATGCGACTGGCGCGTTCGTGGACCTCGCCCCAGGTGTGCCGGACCGGTTCGTGCGGTTCACCGGTGACCATGCCCGTCGTCGCGTTGCGGGCATTGCGGTACATCTTCTCGGTAAACCTGCTCACGCAAACCTCCTCGGTTCCGGCGCTTGGCCCAACGCCCGGGATTTCATATTCCGCCCACTGGGTAACGCTTCGGAACAGGCGCGCAAACACAGTCGGGCAGCGGTTAGGTCTCGAATCGGCGATGAGTCGGCCACCTGCCGTTCGGCCGGCCGATGAGCGCGAAGCGGGCCCGAAAACCGCCGGTGGGCCCGAAGCATCAGTCGCCCGCCGGAGACCCCGGCGGACGACGATAATGAGTGGTCTTGCTCAGCGCGACTCGTCACCGCGCATATCTTAAACTCCTCTTAGGGAACAGCCCAAACGAATGCAAGTTTTGGGTTGCTTTTCACACTTCGGTGGGCGTCGGCACCACACGCGCACCCACGACCGGCCCACTGGCGACCCGTACCGTGCGACAGACGCCCGCCCCGGACACCTGGGCGCCCACGTCGACCGCCGAGGCGGCCGACCGGCACAGGAAGGCGCATGTCGGGCCCGAGCCGGACACGATGCCCGCCAGCGCACCGGCCTCGACTCCGGCGCGCAGGGTCCGGCGGAGCTTCGGATTCAGGCTCACTGCGGCCGCCTGCATCTCGTTGCCCAGCAGTGACGCCAGCTGTTCCGGGTCGCCCGCGGCCAAGGCAGCCAGCACCGGGCCCGGGCCGGCAAGCCGCGGCGGGTCCCCCGCTTCCCGGAGCCGGTCCAGCTCGACGAACACCGCCGGGGTCAGCAGCTCGCCGTCGGCGAAGGCCAACACCCAGTGGAAGGTGTTGCGCGACAACACGGTCGCCAACTCCTCGCCGCGGCCGGTGCCCAGCGCGGTGCCGCCATGCAGCGCGAAGGGCACGTCGCTGCCCAGCCGTGCGGCGAGCATGCGCAGGTCGCGCCGGGGCACGTTGAGCTCCCACAACGAGTTCATCGCGACCAGCACCGCGGCGGCATCGGCGCTGCCACCGGCCATCCCGCCGGCCACCGGGATGGATTTGTCGATCATGATCGAGACGTCGGGCGCCCGGCCAACGTGTTCGGCCATCAGTTCGGCGGCCTGCCAGGCGAGGTTGCGTTCGTCGGTGGGCAGTGTGTCGGCGCCCTCGCCGACGAGCTCGAGCGACAGCACGTCGGCGTTGCGGACCGTCACCTCGTCGAGCAGGGAGATGGCCTGGAAAACGGTGGTGAGCTCGTGATAGCCATCTTCGCGACGGTCGCCGACCGCCAGATAGAGGTTGACCTTTCCGGGCACCCGAACGGTGACCGACCCGGTGGGCACCCACTGGGCGGCGGTATTGCCGTCAGATGCGGACACCGCAGCAGACTATCGCTGCCGCCGGTCAACTACACGCAGCGGCGCCCCGAAGAAACCACAGTCAGCTCCGGGAAGGCTGCTGTTCGGCCGCGGGCGGCCCGGCGGTGGCGGTGTCGGCCGGGTCGGCCGATCGCCGCAACAGCCGCACGAAGTCCTCGATGGACAGGGTCTCGCCGCGACGGGCCGGGTCGATGCTGGCGGCCAACAGCCGGTTCGCCGACTCGTTGCCCGAGCCGGCCCACTCCGCGAACGCGTTGCGAGTCGTCTTGCGCCGCTGCGCGAACGCGATGTCCACCAGCTGGAATACCTGACGCCGGAAGGCTTCGTCGGTGGGCCACCTCGGGGTGGCGTGGCGGTCGATGCGAACCAGCCCGGAATAGACGCGCGGAATCGGCCAGAAGACCGTCGGCGACACCATGCCGCACCGCCGAACCGCGCCGAAGAAGCGGACCTTGACGCTTGGCACGCCGTATTCCTTGCCGCCCGGTTCGGCGGCCAGCCGTTCGGCCACCTCCGCCTGCACCATGACGGTCAGGGTCTGAATGGACGGGAATTCCGCGAGCAGATGCAAGATCGCGGGCACCGCGACGTTGTAAGGCAGGTTGGCGACGAGGGCGTTGGGCTGGGCGGCCAACTCGTCTTTCCGGAGGGTCAGGACGTCGCGGTTGAGCACGGTGAGCCGGTCGATTTCGCTGCGCGAATGCTCGGCGACGGTTTGCGGCAGCCGATCGGCCAGCACCGGGTCGATCTCGACGGCGGTGACGATGGCGCCGCGGTCGAGCAGGGCCAGCGTGAGTGAGCCCAGTCCGGGGCCCACCTCGAGGACGTGGTCGGAACGGCCTATCCCGGAAGTCGAGACGATCCGGCGGACCGTGTTGGCGTCGTGAACGAAGTTTTGCCCGAGGGATTTCCGTGGCCGAAGGTCAAGTTCTTTGGCAAGCCGCCTGATCTCGGTGCGACCGAGCAGCCGGATGGTCAGTTGGCACCAGCTCTTCCGCTGCACACCGGCCACGCGCCCCAACCCTGGCGTGCTCGGGTCACCTCGGCAATGGCGATCTGTTCTTCGCGGGTGGCCAAGTCGGCGCGCGACGCGAACCGCAGCCCACCGTTGCGCTCCCAGGTGCCCTGGTCGAACTGGACACCGCCGTAGTAGCCGTTGCCGGTGTTGATCGCCCAGTTCCCGCCGGCCTCGCAGCCCGCGATCGCGTCCCAGATGGAGCCGTTGGTGACCGCTGGCACATCGGTGCCGGGCCGGGTGCCCACCCGCACCACGGCGTCACGGGCCGGGGTGATCACCGTGTTGGCGATCGGCAACCGGCCGGTCTCGACCCCGTTGACCGTGGCCACCGCGAACGTGACGTCCTGGGTGCCCGGGGCGCCCGGGTCTTCGACCACCTGGCGGCTCATGTTCATGTCCGGGTCCTCGACCCGACGGGCATTCGGCGGCAACGGCATCCGCTCGGTTACCCGTTGGATCCGATTACGGGTCACCTGGATTTCCATGCCGTCGACGATGGGCGACGCCGCGTTGGGCACCGCCTGATCCCCCTCGAGCAGCGGCGCGCCGGCGGCGCTGAGCAGCCCCCCGACGTTCGGCGCCGGCAGGTGGACCGTGCGGGTCGCGCCGCCGTCGTTGATGCGGACCGTCTTCGCACTGACGACGGGCAGCGCCATCCCGGCGAGCGGGACCCGGCTGCCACGGGAGGCCGCGGCGGGGGCGGTGTCGGTCATGGCGAGTTGGGCCAGCGCCTCGTCGACGGTCGACGCCGTCGTCCACACCTGCTTGGTGTCGTGGCCGTCCAGCGAGATCTGCAGCGGCCGGCTGCGCCGGAGCACGATGTTGGCGGCGTCGTGCACCTTGACGTCTCCGGCGGGGTACAGGTCGTCGCGCTCGTCGACGGCGAAGCCGTTCTCCTGGACGATGTCGATCACCCGCGACTTCATTGTCGTGACCCGCATCGCGATCCCGTCGACGGTCAGCGTCACGGTCTTAGCCGCGGAGACCGCGTACCCACCGGCGAATGCCAGAACTACCAGCAGTCCTCCGACAACGAGCCGCAACATCGGAGATGGGGTCTGATGAAGTTTTGTTAATACAGTCAACGCGCGTCTATCCCGACCACAGCAAGCAACTCCAACGACCTAATCAGCACCAAGCGACAAATAAGGGCCCGTAGGCCCCACCCTTTCGATCACAAGACGGTAACGAACCGGCCAATGTTGAGCAACTCCGGCGCGAGTTTGTTTACGGAATCGCCAAGTTCGGCGTGTTAACCGTGAGCCAGTCCGTAGACCCGCCGAGCGTTGTTCGTGGTGGCCTGTGCCAGCTCTTCGGCTGGACGACCGACCAGTTCTGCGACCGCTCGCACAGTATAAGGAAGGCAATACGGCTCGTTCGGCGCCCCGCGGTAGGGGTGCGGCGTCAAGTACGGCGCATCGGTTTCCACCAGCAGCTGCTCCAGCGGTATCAACGGAACGGCTTCCCGCAGGTCGCGGGCGTTGCGGAAGCTCGCCGTCCCGGACAGGCTGAGCAACCATCCGGCGTCCACGCAGCGGCGGGCCATCGCGGCATCCGACGAGAAGCAGTGGAAGATCACGGCGTCGGGGGCGCCCTCGGCCGCCAGCACGTCCAGCACCTCGGCGTCGGCGTCCCGGTTGTGGATCATCAGGGGTTTCCCGCAGCGCTTGGCCAGGTCGATATGCCATGCGAAGGCTTCCCGCTGCGTCTCCGGGGCCGCGCAACCGTCCAGCCGCCCGGGCCAAAACAGGTCCAGGCCGGTCTCGCCGACGGCTACCACCCTGGGATGCGCCACCAGTCGCTCGATCTCGGCGCGTGCGCCCTCGTCCAGCGCGTCGGCGCGGGTCGGGTGCAGCGCCACCGCGGCATACACCCGCGGATCCCATTCGGCGGCCCGCGTCACCCACCGCGCCGAGTCCAGGTCGTCGGCGATGGTGACCACCGCCCCCACCCCGACCGCCGCGGCGCGGTCCACGATGGCGCGCACGTCCGCCGCGTCCTGCGCACCGCAGGCGTCGAGGTGGGTGTGGGCGTCGACCAGGGGCGCCAGCGGCTCCGGCGCGGGCGGGGCTTCTCGTTCTCGTCGGTTGGAGCTCACGCGCACACAATAAGGTGGACTCTCGATGAAGCCCTTCTACGTCACGACCGCGATCACCTACCCCAACGGCGATCCGCACGTCGGGCATGCCTACGAGTACATCGCCACCGACGCCATCGCCCGGTTCAAGCGACTCGACGGCTTCGATGTACGTTTCCTGACCGGCACCGACGAGCACGGCCTCAAAATGGTCGAGACGGCGGCCGCCGAGGGCATACCGACCGCCGAGCTCGCGCGGCGCAACTCCGACGCGTTCCAACGGCTTCAGGAGAAGCTGAACATCTCCTTCGACCGGTTCATCCGGACCACCGACCCCGACCATCACGAAGCGTCCAAGGCGATCTGGCGCCGGATGGAGGCGGCGGGCGACATCTATTTGGACAGCTACTCCGGCTGGTACTCGGTGCGCGACGAGCGTTTCTTCGTCGAATCCGAGACCGCCCTGGTCGATGGGACCCGTGTCGCCGTCGAGACCGGCACGCCGGTGACCTGGACCGAGGAGCAGACCTACTTCTTCCGGTTGTCGGCGTATGGCGACAAACTGTTGGCCCACTATGACGCCAACCCGGATTTCATCGCGCCCGAGGTACGGCGCAACGAAGTGGTCAGCTTCGTCTCCGGCGGCCTGCGCGACCTGTCGATCTCGCGCACCTCATTCGACTGGGGCGTGAAGGTCCCCGATCATCCCGACCACGTCATGTATGTCTGGGTCGACGCGCTGACCAATTACCTGACCGGGGTGGGCTACCCCGACACCGAGTCGGATTTGTTTCGGCGCTACTGGCCCGCCGATCTGCACATGATCGGCAAGGACATCATCCGGTTCCACACCGTCTACTGGCCCGCGTTTCTGATGTCGGCCGGGATCGATTTGCCGCGAAGGGTTTTCGCGCACGGGTTCCTGCTCAACCGTGGCGAGAAGATGAGCAAGTCGGTGGGCAATATCGTTGACCCCGTTGCCCTGATCGATACCTTCGGCGTGGACCAGCTCCGCTACTTCCTGTTGCGGGAGGTCCCGTTCGGCCAGGATGGCAGCTACAGCGAAGACGCGATCATCACCCGGATCAACACCGATCTGGCCAACGAGCTGGGCAACCTGGCCCAACGTTCGCTGTCCATGGTGGCCAAGAACCTCGACGGAATGGTGCCGGTCCCCGGCGAATTCACTGCCGACGACACTGAACTGCTCGACATCGCCGACGGCCTGCTCGAACGGGTTCGCGCCGAATTCGACAGCCAGGCAATGCATCTGGCGCTGGAGGCGATCTGGCTGATGCTGGGCGCGGCCAACAGATATTTCTCGGCTCAGCAGCCGTGGGTGCTGCGCAAGAGCGAGTCGGAAGCGGACCAGAAGCGATTCGCGACAGTGCTTTACACCACGTGCGAAGCGGTTCGCATCGCGGCGCTGTTGATCCAGCCGGTGATGCCCGGCTCGGGGGGCAAGCTCCTCGATCTGCTCGGCCAACCGTCCGAGCGGCGCACCTTCGACGCCATCGGTACCCGGCTGGCCCCCGGCACCGCACTGCCGGCGCCCACCGGCGTCTTTCCGCGCTACCAAGTCGACTAGCCGCCCCGCCGCCGGCGGCTGACAGCGACACCGACTTCCACTCGCGTTTGCGCCAATAGCAACGCTAGCGCTCATATCGGCGCTAGCATGGACGTATGGCTATCGAAGACCGCCGGGCACGCGAACGGGCCGCCCGCCGTCGGCTGATCACCGCCACGGCGCGCAAGCTGGCCGAACAGGAAGGTTGGGACGCCGTCACCACCCGCCGGCTGTCCGCCGAGATCGAATACAGCCAACCGGTGCTCTACAAACACTTCTCTGGCATGGAAGACATCGCGGCGTCGGTCGCCGTCGAGGGATTCGGTGAACTGGCGGACGCGCTCCGCACCGCCCGCCGGGGCGCCACCGACGGCCGGGACGCCCTGGCGCGAGTCGCGCACGCGTTCATCGGCTTCGCCCGTGACAATCCCGCACTCTTCGACGCGATGTTCACCCGTACGACGACGCTGCAGTTCGCCGCCGCGGACACCCCTGCCGAGCTGACCGCGGCCTTCGCGGAACTGCGGGCGGCGGTCGACATGATCGCGGGCACACGGGACCCCGACACGCTGACCGAGGTGGTGTGGGCCGCGCTGCACGGCCTGGTAACCCTCGACCGCAGCGGCCGGTTGCGCCCGGACCAGCACGCCGGCCGCGTCGACATGCTGATCAGCGGATTCTGCGACGCCGGCACACCGGCGAGGTGAGGCGGTCACGCCTGCTCTGGACGCCGTCGCAGGTTCCGGATCGAGTGGCCAAACGGGACGGCCCGCCACGTTCGGCGCGCTCATCTGGGCGAAGACCTCGTGTATAGCCTATGTTATGCGCCATAATCGGCCGGTGGAGCGACGACGTAATCGGCAACATGGGGATTCGCCGATGACGACCTTGAAGCAGCTGCCGGCACTTGTTGTGCTCGAGCGGATCCCGATTCCCGTGCTGGCCATCGAACATGACGGCGCCATCCTGTTTTCCAACGCCGCGTTCGCCGAGATGATGGGCTACGAGCCCGAGGAGGTCTTGTCCCTCCGGTTCCATCAGATCTTCCATCAGGCGCCGGCCTCGGATTCGTTGTTATCGGTCGTTCACTCCCTGGCGAACATGGTCGTCGAACTGGCGCACAAGGACGGCTCGGTCGTGCGGGCCCTGATGAGCAAGTCGGCAGCGATGCGAGCCGACGACCAATTCGTCCTCGCGGCTTTCCAGGATCTGACCGAGCAGCTGTGGCAGGAAGACCGCTAGCCCTTCAGCGGCCGGTCGCGGCGGCCGTGCCGCGCCGTCCCCGGTAGCGGCCCGGCAGGCCGCCGGAGACCATCAGCCGGAAGTGGCCGAACGACGCGTCGCTGGCCACCGCCAGCCGCGGCAACGCCAGCGGGTCGCACTGGCGATCCGCCAAGCCCGCCGTGGTGGACAACGCCCAGCGGATGCCGCGACGGCGCAGCACATCCCTGGCCCGGTTGTCGAAGTCCTGCGGTCGACCGTTGGGGTAAGCGAAAACCTTCGCCGCACAACCGGTCTCGCGTTCGAGCGCCGCGCAGGAAGCAGCGATCTCACGCTCGACCTTGTCGTCGTCGCAGCGGGCCAGGATCGGGTGGGTCACCGAGTGCGGATGCAACGTCACCAGGCCGTCGCCGACCATAGCCCGCGCTTCGTCCCAGGTGAGCATCCGGAAAGGACCACCGTCGCCGTCGTCGCGGTACCCCAGTGCGCCGAGAATCCCGTCCAGGGCGGCGATGCGGTCCGCGTCGGCCAAGTCTTTCAATCTCTCAACCGCGGCGGCGTAGGCCTTCCCGCGGTTCGCGCTTCCGTCCAGCGAACAAACACCGCGTCCTAACGCGGCAAGGTCGATCTCGCTCGCGGCGGTGCGGGCGATCGCGAGCCAAAGCCGGTCAGGCCATAAGGTTCCGCCGCTGTCCAGCGGGCCGGTCGCCACGAACACCGCCGCGGGCAGTCCCAGCTCGCGCAGCACCGGGACCGCGTGCGTGGCGAGGTTGCGGGTGCCGTCGTCGAACGTGATCGCCAGCGCGCGCGGCGGCAACGTTCCCTCGGCAAGCCGATCGAGCGCCTCCTCCAGCGGAAGAACGTTGAAATGCTTACGGATGTAATCCAATTGACGGCGGTAAAGCCTCGAGTCGAGCACGTGCCGGCAGACCGGTGAAAGCGGTTCGTCTTCCACCCCGTGGAACATCACGATCGCGACCGCATCGCGGTGCCGCCGCCGCGCGAACGCCGGCACGCCGGCGGCGCAGAGCAGTCCGGCCGCCACGTTCTTGACGGCCGGGCGCGTCGCCAAGCCTTTCACCCGTACCATCAGGCGCCAAACTTCAGCGGCGCCGCCATGATTCGCGCCGGGTACGCCACACGATCACGCCTGCGCCGACGATGGCTACGGCGATCCAGCCTGCGCCGAACCACCACAACCAGCCGAGATCGGAGTGGCTCTGCGAGCCCGCGGCCGGGCTGGCCATGGGCGAGTGTTCGACGGTCACCGGGTCCTGGCCCCCCGGTGCGGACACCACCGCGACGCCTTTGAGTCGTTGCCAGCGCTTGTTATCGGCGTTGAGCCACCGCAGCAGCTCGTCGAGCTGCCCCGGCGCGCCGTTCGACGTCGCCACCAACAGAGACCTGCCCCGGTCGAAAATCGTTTGGAGAGAGGCGAACCGAAGATTCGGGTCCAGGGCGAGCTTGGCGGGCTTCCCGTCCGATTGGACGGCGTTGACGGTGATCGGCCCGCTGGGCCCCGCGGACACCGGCAGCACAACATTGGAGTGGTTCCACCCGTCGGCGGAAATCAATATCGCGGGATCCGACGAGTCGATCGCCTGCTGCACACTCGTGGCCGTGGTGTAGATCGGCACAGAGCTTATTCGCTGTAGACCCACCACGAGATTGATCGCCCGCACGGTGTCGATCAACGAGTGCGGCTCGATGCCCACCTGCACCCGGGGCATCAACGACTGCGGCACCGACTGAAAGCCGTCCGGCACCGGCGGTGCGGCGGGACTGCTCTGTATCGTGCTGTCGCCGTTGATGTTCAGCGTGAGGAGCTGATTGCCGGGACCGGCAGTGTAGAAGTCACCGCAATGTCCGACGTTGGCCGCGACGTCGAGAACGAGGTCAAGGCTGGTGTACCGCTGCAGCAGTCGGTCCGGCACGTCGACCCAGCGGTCGATGGTGCCATGGCCGTCGGTCGGCCAGTGGTCGATGGTCTCCGGGCCGACCGCCACGGCAATCTGGCCGGCGACATTGCCCGGTGTCGGGGTGTAGGAGCCCTGGAGATGGACGCGCAGGTCGTGCACGGATCTGCCGAACCTGGTCTGGTCCAGTCCGATTGACAGCCGCGGTTGTAGCGATGTGGCGTTGACGACGGGCTGCCCCAATTCGCGCAGCGCGACGCTGTCGCCGGGCCGCTGCAGGCTGGGCTTCAGTTGTTCCACCGCCGCCTTGGAAGACAGGGCCAGCTGCGACACGTCGTTGAACAGCACGGCAGTGTTCGATTCGTCGGACTGGCCGAGCGGGCCCGACATCAATAGCCACGGCACACCGGCGGCGCCCTGCAGGGAAAGCCCGTTGTCGGGGCCCTCTTTGACGACGATCTGACGTTCCAGCGCCTGCGGCGGCGTCGGCGGCGCCGCCTGCCCTTCGGGCAACGGCGTCACGGATATCTCGGGAGTCTGCCTGCCGTAGTGACTGGCCACGGAGGCGGCCAGTTGGATGGCGGTGTCGGATTCGTTAGCGGACGGCGATTGTGGCAGGAAGATGGACAGCTTCCGCAGCACCGGGGGCAGGAAATGGGCCACCGTGGTGGGCGGCAGTTCGACCCCGGTGTAGGTGATCGACCCGTTGGTCAGGCGCAGCGGGCTCTCCGGGTACAAGCAATACCCGTCGAGCGGCACCAGGTAGGAACGCAGTGTCACCGTCAGCCAGTTGTCGTTGACTTCCGCTCCGGCCAGCGGAATGACGAGCGGCGCCTGATCGGCGGAGGGCAGATTCAGTCGCGCGATGGTGCGCTCGCCCTGCGTCACGGTGATCAATCCCGACCGCAAGTTGATCGGAAGCTCGACGGTGGTGTTCACCGCTGTCGGTGTCAGCCCGTGCAGCACGGGCACGGTCAGCTGCTGGCTGCTCGTCAGGCCCCAGAACTCCAGGGTGGGCGCGGACCCAATGTCGGTCAGCGACAGGGTCGGCGAGTCGGCCGCCGTCGCCGGGTCGCCGGGCGCACCCCACGATGCCGGGGCGCTGATCACCAAAAACCCAGCCACAGCGACCAGCGCAACCGCTTTGCCCAGACGTCTCGGGTACATCACCGAAACAGTATGCATCGTTGGGTGCGCGTCAAGCCCCACTTACCGGATCACCGTCTAGAGGACCGCGAAAGAGGGTGTGGCACATTCGGCCCGACCTTCGGCACGCGGAGCACCAGCCGATCAGGCCTCCGTGGAGGCGTCGGTGCGGGCGGCGACGGCCGGGGCGTGGCGCATCATTTCGCGACCAAGGAATTGCCGGAAATAAGGGAGCGACGCTTCCGTGACGGTGCCGGGCAGCAGGAGTTCCAAGATCTGGCGCAGGCGCCCGGCGATGTCGACACCGACGCCCCTGTTCGTGTCATGGCGCGCTATCGCATTGGATACCAACCGCGTTCCGAACATCGCCCCGACGAGGAACTCGGAGAGCACTTCGGGGTCGACATCCTGGCGAAGGTCTCCTTCGCTGATCGCTCTCCTGGCCTCCTCGGCGATCTTCGCAGCCAGGTCGGCATAGAAGCCCGCGGCGGCCTCGTTCAATCCGCTTAAGGCAGAGGCCAATTGCTCGGCGGTGCGAACCATCTTGTCGGAATTCAGCACTTCGACGATGGTGAAGGCGCCGTGCAACATGTTCTCCAGCCCCGGCGACGACGGCCCACATACGTTCCGGAAAGCGGTGAGAAGAGCTGCGGAGCCCTCCTTGAGGATGTCCGACGCCAGCGATTCCTTCGAATCAAAGTGGTGATACAGGGCGCCCTTGGTCATCCCTGTCCGCTCGATGATCGCCCCCCAACCGGCGGCCGCATATCCGACTTCGCCGAACACCTCGATCGCGGCATCGAGAATCTTGCGACGAGTGGCTTCGGATCGGACCTGGCGCGGCATCGTGTTGCTCCTCCAGATCCGCGATGGGTGCGAGGACGTCGTCACCGTGGTCTCACATCGACCGCCAAGACGTCCAAGGTTAGCAGCCGCGAGCGTGCCATCCGGCCGGCCTCGCTGCGGTTACGGCGAATCTTCCTCGGTCGAGCTGGCGTTGACGGCGAGCGCCGCACGCCGCCTTAGGAATTGGCGGAAGTAATCAGTTCGGTCCGGTTGCAGGATGCCGCCCAGGATGAGCATCCAGCATTTCTCCAGGTCGAGCAGGAATCTTTCCGGTTCGTCCAGATTGCTGGTCTTCCGAAGCCCCATATGCAGGGACACCATCAGGCGGCCGACGTCGTGGGGATCGCAGCTGTCGCCGATGTCGCCCTCGTCGATGGCCTGCTGGACGACCCCCGACAGGGCTTCCACCCATCCGCTTAGCAACGTGTCCTGCAGGCCCTCCGGCTGCCCGACCGACTCGATCAAATTCAGGCCGGCCCTGACCAGATCCGTCTTGATGTCTTGAACGGCGATCAGGTACGAGAAGTCGATGAGGGTTTCCAGGCCCGAAAGCCCCCTCGTCAACAGGTCTTCCACCGCTACGGTGGCCGCGGCGATCTGCTTGTCGATGAGCTCCACCGCCAGGGCGTGTTTCGACTTGAAGTGGAAATACATCGCGCCTTTGGTCAGCTGAGCCTCGGCCAGGATGTCGTCGAGACCGACGTCGTGATACGGCCGGCGCGCGAACTGATGCGAGGCGGCCCGCAGGATCTGTCGCCGCGTCGCGTCGGCGCGTCCATCGGTCGAGTGGGTCGTCATCGGGATGCCAGCTCAGTTCTCGTCGACCGCGAAGACGCGGCCCTCATGTGAAGGCGGGAACCCGGCAGGAATGCCGGGGCCTCCCACGTCGGCCGGGCAACGCGAGCGTCCTCGTCGGGGGTTGCGACCCTGACCTGGTCGATCGCCATCAGGTTGATGAGCAGGGCATACACCTCGGTTCTTCGGCGGTCTGAAGCAAACCGACCGGCCACCCCCGGGCAGTACTTGGGCCGCTTCTGAGGTTAGCAGCCGCAAGCGCCCGCCTTGACGGTCCCGTAAATACCTGTAGTGCGGATCACAGCGCCTTTACAAACTATTAGTATGCTTTATACGCTATTATTAGTTTGTCAGTTTGTAGCCTGGAACGCCCCAAACCCACGGTTCAGGCAGTTGAGCAGCCAATACGCCCGGTCCCGGGCCACCTGCAGGTTGTGAGGAGAACTAGATGCCGGTCGTGACCACGAGGCCACGTGCGCGGGCAGCGGCAACAGGTGGACCACCAGGTAAAGGACTAAGTGCCTTCGCCGCCGTAGGCGAAATACTCTTCGCTAGCGGTATGGTCCTATTCCATACTTTGAGTATGTTTAGTTGCGGATTGCCGGTGCTGCAGTACGGTGCGCCCACCGCCGAGGCCGGTCTTCCTCCGTCCGGAGTCAGCGGGGCTTCGCGCGCGGCGAGCGGGCCCGCCGATAAGGGCAGGGCCTGAAGTGATCGATTTCGGCGCGTTTCCCCCGGAGTTCAACTCCGCGCGGATGTATGCCGGTCCCGGTCCCGTCTCGCTGGTGGCCGCCGCGGTGGCCTGGGACGGTCTGGCCGCCGAATTGCATTCCGCGGCAAGCTGTTACCGGTCGGTGATCGCGGGATTGACGACCGGGCGCTGGATGGGGCCCTCGTCGTTGACCATGGCGTCCGCCTTCGCTCCCTACATGGCGTGGACCGCCGGCGCGGCCGCGCGGGCCGCCGAGGCGGCCGGTCAGGCCAGGCTCGCTATCGAAATCTACGAAGCCGCCTTCACGATGACCGTTCCTCCCCCTGCCGTCACCGCTAACCGGGTCCAGCTCGCGACGCTGATCGCCACCAACTTCTTCGGCCAGAATTCCGCGGCAATCGCGGCCACCGAGGCCGAATACGGCGAGATGTGGGCGCAGGACGCCGCGGCCATGTACGCCTACGCCGCGGGTTCGGCTGCCGCGTGCGAGGTCACCCCGTTCAGCCCGCCGCCCGACGTCACCAGCCCGGCGGGGCTGGCCGGCCAGAGCAGCGCCCTCGCCCAGGCCGAAACGTTGACGGCAACCCACACGTCGCTCTCGAACGTGGTGTCCTCGGTGCCCAACGCCCTGCACGGGCTTTCGTCGCCGCTGATCGCCAGCACCCTCAGCGACGCCGGTGCCGGCACCGCGAGCACCGTGACCAACTCGGCCAGTTCGTCGCTGATGTCGAGCCTCGTATCCAGCCTCCCCAGCTCCATTCCCACCTACTTCATGGCCGCAGCGACCCCGCTGTACGGGATGTCCTCCATCCTCGGCATGGCCCAGACCGGGCAGGGTCTGGCGAACGGCGCGATGGCGGCTGCCAACGCCGCGGGCGCTGCCGCCTCGGGCGCCGCGAGCGCGGCCGCGGGTGCGGCGAGCGCGGGCGCGGGGGCGCTCGGCTCGCTCGGATCCGGCGTGATCGGCAGCCTGGGCAGCGCGGCCTCGCTGGGCCCGCTGGCGGTGCCGGCCAGTTGGACCAGCATCATCCCGGCGGCGCACAGTGCCGCTTCCGCTTTGCCGACCATCAGTCTCGCCGGCGCCAATACCCCGCCCAGCATCATGGGGTCGCTGCCGCGCCTGGCCGCCGCGTCGGGCAAGAACCTTGGGCCCCGGTATGGGGTCATCCCGACCGTGATGACACGCCCGCCGTCCGGTGGATACGCATAGGCCAGCACATGAACCGACCAAACACTCGTTACGGAAGGAGCGGTGAGTGAAGTACACGCCCACCCAGATCGCCGGCGTGACGATCATCGACCTCGAACCGCAACGTGACCACCGCGGCTTCTCCTCCCGTTCCTTCTGCGCCGATGAATTCGCCAGCCGCGGGCTGACTTTCGACGTCACCCAGACGAATATCTTCTTCAACTACACCCGTGGCACCGTGCGGGGTCTGCACCACCGAGTGCCGCCGTACGCCCAAACCCAATTGGTCCGCTGCACCCGCGGCGCGATCGCCGCCGTTGCGGTAGACATCCGCCCCGGGTCGCAGACCTACGGCGACCACGTGATGGTCGAGTTGAGCGCGGACAACTACCGGACGCTGTTCCTGCCGCCGTTTGTCGCGCACGGCTTCCAAACCCTCATCGACGACACCGAGGTCAGCTACCACGTCAGCGGTGAGCGGGCGCCGTCCGACGAGCAGGGATTCCACTGGAACGACCCGGAATTCGGGATTGTGTGGCCGCTGCCGGTCACGGTCATTTCCGAGCGAGACGCCAGTTGGCCATCGCGAACGCCGACCTTCACGCCAATCGAGAGGGCAGCGTCATGTCTAAGCCGTTGATGACCCGGGAATTGGTGGACGTCGTGCCCGCGGAACCGGGGCCACACAAGCGGAGACCCGCCGGCATGATGCCGTTGGCTCGCCCCCAAACCAGCGCTTTACCGGTCACCGCCGCTTCGGCGCCCTCCCCCGCGGGGAATGCCGTCCGGCGCTGGCAGCACCAGTATTCGCAGCATCTGCGCATCAGTGACACCGTGATCGTGTGCGTGTCGGTGTTGCTCGCGCAGTACGTCCGATTCGGCGAAATCGCCAACACCTCGGGTTATTCGGACGTCGTTATGACGATGTTGTCATTGCTGTTCGCGGCGCTGTGGCTGTCATCGCTGGCGGTATTCCAAACGCGCTCACCGCGAGTCATCGGCGCCGGCATCGACGAGTACCGGCGGATCGGCAGCGCGTCATTCTGGACGTTCGGAATCATCGCGATGGTGACCTTGCTCGCCAAGGTCGACCTGGCCCGCGGTTATCTCGCCATCGCGCTTCCCGTCGGAACCATGGGCTTGCTGGGGAGTCGCAGCCTGTGGCGCAAGCACATCCGCCAGATGCGCGCGGACGGCCAATGCCAGACGACGGTCCTGGCGATCGGGGACCGCCAGGCGGTTTCCCACCTTGCCCACGAACTGACGCGCAACCCGCTGGACGGCTACGTCGTAGTCGGTGTCTGCATTCCCGGCTATGGGAGACCGCGGGGCAATACCCTCACCCTCGGCGGCCGCGTGGTGCCGATTCTCGGTGACGTCACCGACGCGGTGGCCGCGATCCGGCACTGCGGCGCGGACACCGTGGCGGTCACCCAGACGGATCACTTTGGGATGCATGGGATCCGGGAGCTGATGTGGCAGTTGGAGACGATGGACGTCGACGTCGTGGTGTCCCCCGGGGTGATGGACGTGGCGGAGACCCGGTTGACCCTTCGGCCCACCGCCGGTATGCCGTTGCTGCATGTCGAGAAGCCGCAATACGAGGGGACGCAACGCTTTCAGAAGCAGGTCTTCGATTTCCTCTTCTCGCTGGCGGCCCTCATCGGGACGGCGCCCATTCTCATCGCGGCGGCTATCGCCGTCAAGCTCACCAGCAAGGGTCCGGTGTTCTACCAATCCGAACGGATCGGCATCGACGGTAAGCCGTTCAGAATGCTCAAGTTCCGGACCATGATCGACGGTGCTGACACACAGATCGAGCACCTCTTGGCGCTGAACGAAGGCGCCGGCGGCATGCTGTTCAAGATGCGCCAGGATCCGCGGGTCACTCCAGTCGGCAGGATTCTGCGCAGGTTCAGCATCGACGAGCTGCCGCAGTTCATCAACGTGCTCAAAGGCGAGATGAGCGTCGTCGGCCCACGCCCACCGTTGCGGCGCGAAGTCGAGAACTACGACGGTGACGTCAAGCGGCGGCTGCTGGTGAAGCCGGGCGTCAGCGGGTTGTGGCAAGTGAGCGGCCGATCCGACCTGTCCTGGGAAGAGTCGGTGCGGTTGGACCTGTCCTATGTCGACAACTGGTCGATGTCGGGTGATCTCATGATCATCGCCAAGACGATTAAGGCCGTTCTCACCAGTCACGGCGCATACTAGGGAGTCATGACTGAGCCGACGACCCCTGGTGCGGTCGTCCCATCGGTGCCGCTCTCGCGGATGGCTCACGCGTTCTCGATTCAACTGATCTGCCGGGCACTGGGGATGCTGGCCTCGGTGGTCTCGGTGGCGATGACGGCGCGCTATCTAGGTCCCGGCCGCTACGGCCAACTCTCCATCGCGGTGCTCTTCATCGCCGTGTGGACCAGCATGGCCGATCTCGGTATCGCGACCGTGATCGTGCGCCGCGTGACCTCCGGCCAGGGTGACCTCGAGCGTCTGGTGCGCGTCAACAGCGGCATGGCCCTGATCTATTGTGTTCCGCTGGCGTTGTTGGCGGCCGGGTCGGGCTTGCTCATCTATCACGACGCCGACATCCGAGTGATGCTCGTCGTGCTGTCCGGGGCGCTGCTGATGCAGACCATGACGACACGGTTCGAGCCGGTGTTCTTGGCCACCGTCCGGTTCTCCGCGGTGGCCATCTCCGACGTCGCCGGGCGCCTGGCCGCGCTGGCCATGGTCGCCTGCTTGGTCGCGGCGCGGGCGGACGTCATCTGGTTCGCTGTCGCGCAACTGATTCCGCCCGCCCTGCAATTGGTGATCCAGGGCACCGCGGCGATGCGGCACATTTCGGTGCGCCCGGTCTTCGCGCCGCGAGAGGCCGCGGATCTGTTGCGGGAAAGCCTGCCGTTGATGGGGTTTCTGGTCGTCGGCCTGCTGTACTGCCGCGCCGACGGGGTAATCCTGTCCCTGCTGAGCACCCACTCCGAGGTCGGCGTGTACGGGCTGGCCTTCACGATCGCGTTCAACACCATCGTGGTGTCGCTGGTCTTCTTGAAGTCGACGCTGTCGACGGCCACCGAGCTGTTCGCGCGTGACGTCGCCGCGTTCGCCGCCTTCCTGCGCCGCAGCGTGGAGCTGATGTACTTCGTGGCGGTCCCCGTCGCGGTTGTCGGCGCGCTGTTGGCCGGACCGCTGATCGGACTGTTCGGCGACAAGGCTTTCGTCGCCCGCGGGACGCCGACGCTGGCGTTGCTGTTCGTCGCGGCGGCCCTGCGATTCGTCAGCGGCACGCTGGGCCAGGGTTTGGTCGCCAGCCACCACCAGCGGGTCTTGCTCTGGCTGACGGTCGCCACCCTCGTGCTCAACGTCGCGCTCAACGTCGCGCTCGCCGGGCGGTTCGGCGCCGTCGGCCCCGGCATCGCGCTGGTGTGCACGGAGTTCTTCAACCTGGTGGTCAGCAGCTGGTGGCTGCACCGGCACTGCGGTTTCCGTACGCCCGTGATGTTCTTGCTGCGAGTGCTGATACCGACGGGAGCCAGCGTCGCGGCGGCGCTGTTGCTCCGGGGTCACCACGTGGTTCTCGTCCTCGCGGTCGCCGCCGTTGTCTACCTGGCCACCAGCGCGGCGGCCGGCCCGCTGCGCTGGTCGGACCTGGCCTCCTTGCGCCGAAATCAGCTGGCGGCATGAAGCCCGAATTGGACCGGCAATATCTGAAGAGTCCGGTCGGCGACGCGGCCGCGCTGCCGCCCATCCGGTCGATCGCCGTGCTGATCGTGGCCGGTTGCGGCCACCATGCGCTCGAGAGGTGCCTCGCCGCCGTCGCCGAGCAGCTGCCCGGGTCGCCGGTCTATGTCTACGAGCCCGGCGACTGTAAGGAACTGACGGCCCGACACCCGCGCGTTCACTGGGTGTCGGGCGCGGCGAAAGTTGGCTTCGCCGAGGCCTTCAACACCCTGGTGGAGCGCGCCCCGAGCGACGCGGATCTGCTGCTGCTCGACGCCAGAGTCCGCCTGCTGGGACCGTTGACCCGCACCCGCGAATTGCTGCGCCAGCCTCGGGTGGCCGCGGTTTCACCGATGGCGCGCGACGACACCGCACCGGGCTGGAGGCCGTGGGACATCGCAACGCGGCGCCGAACCCTGGCTCGCGAGCTGGCCGCGGGCAGGCGGCGCGGCTCACCGATTTCATGCCGCTATGCCCGCCAACCGGCCGAATCACAAGGCGTGGACGGGGAATTAGGTGCCATCTGCCTGGCGATCAACCGCGCGGCGTGGAACACCGTCGGCGGCTTCGACGAAGAGTTTCTCGGGGCCGCAGCGGCGGCGGACTGGCAGGCCCGGGCCCGCGCGGCGGGCTGGCGGATGCTGCTGGCCGACGAGATCGGCGTCGACCGTGCCGGTGTCGGCGACGACGCGGGCACCGCCGCCGAGCGCCGCCGCGAGCGAGATCTGGCGCGAGCCGATACCGCGCTGCTGCTCGAGCATCAGCGCAGCGTGCACCACGCCGACGCGTATCTGGCCGGTACCACCCTGCTGCGGTCGCGGCGGACCATTCACCGCGGCCGCCGCAAGGACCTGCCCGCGATCGTGATCACCACCAACCGCCTGGTCTACGGCGGTGCCGAAAGACAAAAGGCTCTGCTGGCAACGGAGTTGGATCGCCGGGGCTATTCGGTCACGATCGTCTGCGTGCAACGGTTCGGCCCAATGATCTCCGAGATTCCGGACACCGTGCGCGTGGTGCGCCAGCCGTGGTGGGCGCCCGCCGTCGATATCCCTGAAGGCCCGGCGGTGCTGATCACCGCCGACACCAACACGGAGGCGGGATTCGCCTCACTGTGGCGTGCGGGCGCTCGCGGCCGGCGGTGGTTGGTGGCTCCGCATGTCCCTCCCGAGCAGGACCGGCCCATCTACTCGCGGCCGCTGACCGCCGCCATGCGCCGCGCCGACGGTTTAATCGTGTTGGCCCAACGGCATTGGGACATGCTGGTCGCCCAGCATCGGTTAGGGGGACGGCGCTTCGTTGCGCCCAACGGCGTCGCCCTCGCCGGTGACCCGGCGCCCCGGGTCCGCACGGCCGGTGAGCCGCTGCACTTGGTCATGCTCTCGCGCATCGTCGAGCACAAGAACCCGCACCTGCTGATCGATGCGCTTGGCGAGCTGCCCGATTTGCCTTGGCGGCTCTCGGTTTTCGGTGACGGCCCGGATCGCGAGAGGTTGGAGGCGCTTACCCCGGCCGGCTTGCGCGATCGGGTGCAGTGGCAGGGATGGTCCGCCGGGCCGGGGCCCGCGCTGGCGGATGCGGACCTGCTGTGCGTCCCGAGCCGGTCAGAGGCGTTTCCGCTGGTGATTCTCGAGGCGATGGCCCGGGCGGTTCCCGTTGCGGCGTCGGCGATTTGCGCCGTGCCGGAAATGCTCGATTTCGGCAGGGCGGGATTCCTGGTCGAGCCCGTGTCGGTGGCGGGATGGCGGAACAGCCTCGCCCGAATCCTGGCGGACCCGGACGCATTGCCATCGGTCGGGCGACGGGGCTTCGAACGGATGCGCAAGCACTACACCGTCGAGGCGATGACCGACGCCTACCTCGACGCGATCAATGCGGTGCTGTGAATGCGTGCTGGAGGCAATGACTCTCGCGCAAGGCCCTACCGCTCGTATCGGAGGATCTTGGCCACCGTGCGGCGGGACGTCTTGTGCTGTCCGAACCCGCTGTACAGGAAATACCTCGGCTCCACGTAAAGCTGCTCGATGTCCGTCGGCACATCGGTGAAATACTCGGACAGGGCGGTATCGATGAAGAACGCGTCGGAACCGGAGTGGGAGTTGCAGCAGACCAGGCGGTAGTCGAAGCGGGCGAACAGCTCGGCATAACTGCTCAGCGACGCCCCGAAATAGTCGTCGGACTGCCACACGTGCTCGGGGTCGTAGGCGATCTGAAACCTCACCGGCGGGGGGAACTTCCCGTTGTATTCGACGATGAAGAGTTTGGGACGGATGCCATCGGCCAAGAGCTTCTCGACCAGGTAGATGTCGTTGCCGTCCAAGTCGAGGGAGACCACGTCGACCTCGGTGGCGTCGATCCTCTGCAGGCAGGACCGGGCCAGCGCAACGATATTGTCCGCCGTTATCCACGCCTTCTCGTAGGCGAACCGCGGGTGGCCCTCGACGGCCACGACCAGCTCCTGTCCCCCGACCCAAAAGCCCTTCCAACCGAGGGCCGCAAGGATCAGGGTGTTGTTCTCCGTCCCGTCGCCGACGCCGAACTCCGCGAAGACACCGCTGTCGAGCCGGCCGATGCGGCGCAGGATCTCAAGCGTTATTCCGTCCTCGTCGGTCGCCGAAAAACACTTTTTGCCGGCGCGGTTGAGCGGGTTGGGATGGTTCGCCTTCAGCGACTGGGAATGATCGAAAAGGATCAGATCCTTGAGCTGGTCCCGCGTTTCACTGCCGAGCATGCGCCGGACCTTCTGCCGGAGCTTCTCTTTCGGCGGCGGTGTAGCGCTTCTGGCCATTGGAGACCAAAGCTATCACGGCCCCGCGCGACTATTCCCGGCATTCGGTGAATAGCGGTGCTGCACAACGCACGTCCGCGCCGAAATTCGGCCCCGATTTGCTTGCCGATAGCGTTGCGGGTGCCGTAGGTTCTCCATTGTCCCGGTGTTTGCTCAAGGCGCGGGTCATGCTCGGGAGGGTTTGAATAGGCGTGTTGTGCCGCATCTGCAATTCGAGCACCAGTCTGGCGTTCACGCATCAGATCCTCGCCAAATACGACTGCAAGTACTACTTCTGCGGCAACTGCGGCGGCCTGCAGACCGAAGAGCCGCATTGGCTGGACGAAGCCTATGCCAGCCCCATCGCGGCGGCGGACACCACCATGCTGTGGCGCAATCAGTATCTTGCACGGGCGATGTCGGTGCTGCTGTACTTCTTCTTCGATCGCCGCGGCCGGTTTCTCGACGCGGCCGGGGGCTACGGCGTTTTCACCCGCCTGATGCGGGACATCGGCTTCGACTATTACTGGACCGACAAGCACTCCCCCAACCTGACCGCGCAAGGCTTCGAGGCGGACGCGGGTCCGGGCCCGCCGTACACGGTGGTCACGGCCTTCGAGGTGATGGAGCATCTCGCCGACCCGGTCGGATTCGTCGCCGAATTGCTGGAGACCACGGGCACCGACTCCATCGTGTTTACGACCGAACTCTTCGACGGCCGGCCCCCGCCCCCGGAGGACTGGATGTACTACGCCTTTGCCACCGGCCAGCACATCACCTTCTATCAGAAATCGACGTTGGCGCTCATCGGAGAGCAATTCGGCATGCAGTTCCACACCTCCAAAACGCGGTGGTGGCAGCTCGGGGGCATGGGTCTGCACATTTGGACCCGGGCGAAAATCAATCCGCTGGCCTGGCGGCTGCTGGCCTCGCCCCGCATCACCGGCCTCCTCGAGGGCCTGCCGCGACGCGCGCTTCAGACCCGGATGTGGACCGACGCCGACGTCTTCCTGAAGGCCGCCGACGAGCAATGAAATCGCCTCGGGTGCTTTGGCTTTCGCCGTGGACACGACCGGCAGTGCGCGTGCAGGCCGAGGGGCTGCTGCGGCGCGGAGCCGACGTGTTGCTGGTGACCTCCGACCGGCACCCCGAGTCGGACGCCGCCCGTGAGTACGAACTCGTGCTCGACCCGCGGTTCAAAACCGCCGCGACTTGGCTCCCGACCCTCAAGGCGTGGCGCCGGATCCGTGAATTTCGGCCCGACGTCGTGATCGCCGAGATCGTCCGCGATCCGCGCTGGATCGCGTTGGCCGGGCGGGTTCCCCGCATCCAGGTGGTGCATGACGACCGGCCGCACGACCCCGGCGAACGGGTCCCGTCCTACGAACTCGCGGTGTTCGACCGGTGGGGCGCCCGCTCGGCGGCCACCATCACCTACAGCGAGTACGTCGCGACGGCCGTCGCCGCGCGCCGCGACGTCGCCGGCACGCCCGTGTATGTTGTGCCGCTCGCCAGTGATATTGACCCGCATCGCGTTCCACCATTCGTGGCGCCCGAGGGACGCCGGGATTTCGTCATGTTCGGCCGGCTCAACCCGTACAAGAACGTCGACGTCGTGCTCGAGGCGTGGCAGCGCCATATCGGCGGCGGCGGCTGGCGCGGTGACAACCTGGTGCTCATCGGCGACGGGCCCCTGGACCCCGCCGCCCTGCCCAAACACACGCGCTGGCGCAACGGCAGCTACCGCTACGCCGACGTCATCCCGGTCCTGGCCGCCGCGAAAGGTTCGGTCTCGCATTACCGGCGCGCGTCGCAAAGCGGCGTGCAGGTGCTCTCCATGCAGCTGGGGGTGATGCCGATCGTGTCAACGTCCGGCGGCCTGCCCGAGTACCAGCCGCCCGGCTGTCCCCCGATCGGTATCGACGATGTCGCCGGGCTCGCCGCCGCCTTCGACCTGCTGGCCGACCCGTCGGTCGCGGCGCAGCGCGGCGTCGAGGCGGCGCGCTACTACGCGCAGCATTGCGACGTCGACATCGTCGCGGAGCGCTTTTTGGATGTCATCGCCCGGGTGCTGGCCAGTCGGCGCTGACTTACTACGCCATCTTGGGATCTGAACGCTCGCAGGCCATTCGAGCCTTCTTAAGGCGATCGGCGAGCCGGACACCCAGTGCAATGCCCACCAGCGTCGGGTTGGCCTGGCTCGACGTCGGCAGGACCGACGTGCTCGCCACGTACAGCCCACGCACGCCGTGAACCTGTAGGTCTGGGTCGACGACGCCGCCATCGGGCGTCTGCGACATGCGCGTCGTTCCGGCCTGGTGGTAGCCGGCGTGCCCGGCCAAGAACTCGCGCACCGCGCCCTCGACATCGTCGGTCAGCCACTCCACGCGTCCGGCGCCGTGGCGACGTAGGTGTTCATCGATCGCGGCGATGGCCCTGCGCACGCTTTGGTAATCGTCGTCGGAGAAGTGGATATGGGTGCGGATCCTGCGCATGCCGAGGGCGTCGCGGTCGTCGGCAAGCTCGACGCGGCTCTCCCAGTGCGGAAGATGCTCGCCGTGGTAGTGCAGCAGATATCGATTGTCCGCGCTCTTCACGAAAAAGCCCGGCGCCTTGCGGCCCCTGCGGAAGAAGCGGGCATAGGAGAACGTGATCGCAAACCGGATCGACGGGAACAGGTCCCGCACGACGTTGCGCAGGTGCGCGAGTATCCGCGGCGGACCGTCGGTTTGGGTGTGCTTCGCACGAATGGCCTCCGCGAGCAGGAAGCGGCCGATCGGGGAGATCAGGGTGAGATAGACGCCGGACAGGATTCCGCTTCCATGCCCGGGGTCACTGATCGGCGGATTGACCAGCCACACAGCGGCATTCGGCAACGCGGCGTCGCGCTGCAGGCCGGGATCGAGGGTGAAGCGCCGGCGCACGTACACCCCGTCGCCGTCCCGCTCGTAGGCGTAGCTGACCTGATCGGTGGCGAATTGCACGCGCGCGACCCGGCCTTCGACGTGCGACATGTACCAGCGGCCCAGGTGGCCGCCCGAGTTTCCCAGACCCGCCGGGTGATGGCGGTCCGAGGCGAGCAGCAGGCGGGTCGCCTCCAAGCCGCCGGTCGCGATGACGTAGTCCGCGGCGACCACGCTCCCCTGCCGGCCGTCGAGCGTCTTGACCACGAGGTGGTCAAGACAATCACCGGCCGGTGTCGTCACGATCTCGGTGCAGGTAAGTCCGGTCCACACGATCAGGGAAGTCGCGTCGCGCAGCGCCGCCCGGTACTCGTGGCCGAAACGCGTTGGAAGTGCCCAGCGCTCGAGATCGGTTGTGCGCACGTCGCCGTCGGGCAGCCCGGCGATCAGGTCGCGGTGCGCAAGCTCCGGAACCTCCCGCGCGTTGAATGCCGCCCGGCCACACGCCGCCCAATCACAGGCACGCTGCAGGTAGGGCTCGACGTCGTCGTATCGGATCGGCCAGGGCGCCTGCGCGGTGAGCGGGCGGTCCTCGAAGTCGATGGGGTCGAACTTGACGCAGCGACCACCCCAGAGCGCCGTTGTCCCGCCAACCTGCCGGCGGATCATCAGCTCACTACGCGCATGGAGATCGTCGTCCTGCCGGGAATCCAGGGCCGACAGCTCTTGGGCCGCTTCGTCTTTGCGTTCCAGGCCGCTCTCGATCAACGCCACCTGGACGCCGGATCGCGCGAGTTCCAGCGCCGTCGCAATGCCGATCGCGCCGGCCCCGACGACCACGACGTCGGTCCGGATCGTCGTGTTCGGGGCGAACTCTCGGGGTCCACGGATCACGCGGCAGCACCCCCGGGCACCTCCGCCACCAGAGCGAGGAACCGCGCCAGGGTCTCCGGGTCCGGCGGCGCCGAGACCGCGCCGGCCGCTTCGGCGACCCGGAGCGGGTCGGTGGTGCTGTAAAGGATTGCGCGGCAACCTGTTGCGACGGCCGAGGAGCCGAGGATCAGCTTGGGCAGCGCCCCGGGAGCGAGCGGATCGAGGTGGAGGGTCTGGCGCCAGCGCCGCGCCAACTCCGCGTCGGCCCGCAAAGCGTTCGAGAGCACCGCGTACGAACGTTGCAACACGCCGAATGCGAGATCCGCTGGGCGCGGCGGGGGATGGAACAGGTCGGCGCGCACCTGGCTCACCCCTTCCGGCGCGAAGGAGGCGGCGAAGTCCGTGTCGAGCCCCTCGTCCTGTGAGACACCCCAGGCGCGTATCTTGCCTTGCTGGCGAGCGCGTTCGAAGAATTCGCGAAGTTCGCCGCCGGCCACGGTGTCCCCCGGCCGCGGGCCGTGAAGGAACAGGATGTCCACGTAGTCGACGCCCAGCGCCGCGAGACTCTCGTCGAGGCTGCGGGCCGCGGTGGCCGCGTCGTACAGGCGGGCGGTTTCGGGTGCCGCCTGCTGCCGCTTGACGGCGCGCCGCAGCGCCGGGGCCTTGCGCAGCAGCGCCCGCGCCGGAGCCTGAAACCGGCCGAAGCGCCTGGCCATTCCCCCGACGTCGATGCCGAATTTGGTTGCGACGGTGACGGTGTCGCGCGGGACCGTCCGCAGGAACGCCCCAAGCTCGGCCTCCGCCCTGCCCAGGCCGTACATCCGTGCGGTGTCGAAGTGCGTGATGCCGCTGTGCACCGCGGCACCCAGCACGGCCATCCGTTCCCGGCGGGACGGCGACTGCATCAGACCGCCGCATCCGAAGCCCACCGCGCTCACTCTCAGCTGCGGCCCGTCGAGCTCAACTTGCTCCAACACCGCAACCCTCGTAAATCCGGCGCAGCTCCGCGTCGATGATCCGCGGGCTCCGTGTCGCGGCGATGTGTTCCTGACCGCGACGCCCGTCACGCTCGGCCAGCTCCGGGTCGCGCAGGTACCGGCCGATCGCCGCCGCCAACGCGGACGCGTCACCGGCGGGGACGAGCATGCCCGGGTCCGAGGCGATCTCGGGTGTGCCGCCGACCGGGGTCGCCACGAATGGCCGCCCGCCGGCGAGGGCCTCGGTCAGGATCATCGGCATTGCCTCGGCGAACGAAGGCAGCGTCACCACGCGGACCGAGCGGAGTAGCTCGCGGACCCGATCCGGATGTACCGGGGGCTCGACGCTGAGGCGCTCCGTTGGCGGCGGCGTGTAGTCGTCGACGACACCGACTATGCGGCAACGCCCTTCGACGCCCTCGGCCAGCAGCAGCCGCCAGGCCGAGACCAGCGTGTCGACGCCCTTGCGGCGACCGATGGTGCCGGCGAAAAGCACGACGGGCGGTGTCGAGCCGGCCCCGGGCGCGTCTCGATCGATGACGACCGGGTTGGCCACGATCGACACCGGCACCCCGGGTGCAACCCGTTTCGCGGCGGCACGCGCTTCCTCCGACAAGACGATGAGATGGTCCGCCTTCGTCAGCGTCGACCCCACGAAATGGGGGTGCGACCGGGAGAATTGCGGAAAGTCGGAGCCGTGGATGGTCACGACGACCCGGAAGCCTCGCGCCCGCGCGAGGCGGATCAGCGGCCCTTCGCGCAGCCAGGCGCCGCCGTTCGACATGTGGAAGTGCACGACGCTCCCGCGCGGCGCCCTAGCCAGCGCGGCCCCCGCACGCGCGGTGAGCCACAGATTTTTGGCGTGGTGGCGCCCGTTCCACGTCGACAGGACGCGAATTTCGTCGGCACCGATCCTGTTGTCGCGGATGACTCGTATCACGGACTGCGTGCCGCCGAAGCTGTATATGTCGGGCCCGACGTGAGTGACCGCAATCATTTTCCGCCGGCAGCGGCCAGCGCCGGCGCCGGGTCGGCGTCCGCCTGGTCCGCTTCGGAGTTCCTGTGCCGTAGGCCGGCGAATCCCATGGCCGTTCCGAGTGCCAGCCCCAAAGCCAGTGCGTCCATGGGCATTTCGGGTAGTGGCCAGACCGCGGATATCGCGAGCAGACCGGCGCAGACCGCGGCGCTGATCTTCGCCGGCATCGTCGCGCAGCGCAGCGCCCGGACGATCGGTGTCAACGCGATCCACGCGAACGCCGCCATGCCCACGGCCCCGGCCTTGGCCAGCCACCATTGGTAGAAGAGGTGGGAGTAGGTGGGACCCAGCGTCCAGGCGAAGGCCTTCGGATCGTTGCCGGACGGCAGCTGGTAGGCGTAACCCAGGCCGTGGCCGAACACCGGCGCCTGGGCGATTGCGGCGTTGAGCCGCGCGACTTCCCGCAGCCGGTCCAGTGTCGATTCGTCGGTGGCGAGCGCACTGGCCGAAACCCCGCCGAACACTCGCTGATTGAACGCGGTGAACTGGTCGCTGAGCCATGACCCCGCCTCCGACTGCTGCAGCAGGAACAGCGACCCCGGCAATATCAGCGCGGCCACGCCCGCGCTGACAGCGGCCACGGCGGACGTCCGCCGCAGGGCCCGCCAGCCGAAATTGGCGAAGAAGGCGACGGTCGCACCCACCGCCACGGCGATCAGCGTGTTCCGCGAGAAGGCCAGCAGCGAGATGATCAGCGCGGGCGGGCCGAAGGCGAGGTACGTCATCGGCCGGACGCGACCGATGATCGACGCGGCGACCAGCGCGGTGAGCGCGGCGGTGGCCGGCGTCTGGGTGGATAGGACGATGCGGAGGGCTTGACCTGCGCCCGTCGCGCCCTCCAGGCTTTCGGCCCGGCCGGCCAGTCGGATGGCATGCAACGAACTGAAGATCGCCATCGCCGCCGAGAACCACAGCGTCACGACCATCACGCGCATGCAGAACTTCAGGTAGCCGCCGTACACGATCAACAGCGCCAGCACGAACCCGATGACCATCTCGATCAAAGTCGTCGATTCGTGTAGCACCATCGTGGCGTCATGTCCCATCTGAAACCCGACCACGGTGAAGTACACGACCGTCAGCACGAACATCCCCGGCAGCAGGAAATCCTTGAACCGCGGTCTGACGATCGGCATGAGGTAGCCGATCGCCAGCACCGCGGCCACCTGGTACGCATAGATCGCCGCGGGCCCGATCACTTTGCCGATGTGCAATCCTTCCGGCAGCGCCGCGAACGCCAGGAACAGCGTCACCCCCGCCAGCGCCTCGCGCTTCACCCAGTAGACGACCAGGCAGAACGTTGCCGCGATGAGCAACACTCCCTCGGTGGTTCGGCGCACCGAGAGCACGCCAAAGACGAAGCAGCCGAACAGGAATACCGTCAGCAGGACGCCGTCTACTGCCAGGCGGGGGCGACCGGGCAGGTAGGGAATCACGCCGGCCCGCCGACCTTCGTCCGATAGGTCTTGGCCGCGGCCCTGATGTGCAGCGACGGACGGGCGTCGGTCAGCACGGTGCCGACCACCTGTGCACCGGCCGAGCGCAAGGCCCTCAGCGCGTCGTTGAGCTCGTCGACGGTGGTCCGGCGCGCCCGCACCACCAGCACCGTGGCCGACACGGCGCCCGCCAGCAGGCCGCTGTCCGGGGTCGCCAGCACCGGCGGCCCGTCGACCACGATCCGGTCGAAGCGTGACGACAAGTCCAGCATCACCCTGTCGATCACCTCCGGCAGAAACGCGCTGCAGGGCGGGGTCTCGCGGCGGGCAGACCGGGACGCAAGGATGAACAGCTTGGCGATCGGCGTCGGCTTCACGGCTTCCGCGGCGATCTCGGGGCTGGCCAGCGCGTTGGCCAGCCCTTCCCCCGACTCGACCCGCAGCAGACCGGCGATCACGTGCCGGCGCGTATCGCCCTCGACAAGCAGGACGTCCTCGCCGATCTCGGCGAGGGCCAGCGACAGGTTCAGTGCCGTGGTCGTGGTCCCCTCCCCACCGAACGGCGCCGCCACCAGCACTCGGCGGGCGTCGGAGCCCATCGCCCTGAGCAGCCGGGCGCGCAAGCCCCGTACGGCGTCATCGAGGGCGGAGTCGACGCCGAACCGCGGTGTGTTCCCGCGCCTGCCGGGTAGCTCGGCCAAAGTCGGCAGTCCCGAAAGCTGTTCCAGCTTCTCCCGGGATCGCACGGTGCGGTCGCTGGCCTCGCGGGCCACCGCAACCGCGATGGCCAGCAGTATTCCGGCGACAAATCCCATCGCCATGTTGCGCACCGGCACCGGCGTCACGGGGTGGTCGGGCACCCGCGGCGCCTCCACCACCCGCGCTCTGGCCACCGGCATGGGCTTGGCCGCCGGTTGGCCGGGCGCTTCCGACGGCGGGGCCGCGGGTGGATTCGGCTCGCCGACGTCGGGCCGCGAACCGGGCGTCACCGGAACGGGCCGGCCGTTCGGACCCGTGGTCGCGCCGAGCGTGGGCACCAGCGCGGCGAACTGATCGGCCATCGCTCCCGCTAGGGCCGCGGCGCGGTTCGGGTCGGTGTCCTTGACGGTGATCGTGAAAAGCTGGGACTTGGCGGTGTATTTCACCTGGGTTTGGGTCACCAGGGCGTCCGCGCTGATCGGGGCTTGCAGCTGGTTGACCGCGCGCTCGGCCACCGTCCGGCCGCCCGCGATCTGCGCGTAGGACGACAACCGTTCCTGCGCGGTCAGCGTGCCGTTGTACAACTCGGTGAGGTCGGTGGCACCGGGAAAGGAAATGAGGATGGTGGCCGTCGACTGGTAATGCTTCGTCTGCAATGCCGTGACCGCCGCGGCGCCGATCGTGCACGCCAGCAATGCCCCCAAGGCGAGTTTCCAATGCGTGAGGAGAGTCCGGACAAAGGTGCGGAAATCCATCCACTAACCTCTCTGGGGCGACGCCATGCCAATAGCGTCGAATTGATTTGCCTTACACCCGCCGCGCAAAGCCCAGTGCACATTATGCAGCACTCGCCACGCAGCATCGTCCTAATCGCAATGCGTTCTCGCCCCACGCTTGGAGGCATTTGCTGGCGCCCACGATCATTGGCGCGGGGCGGAAGTCAGCGCCTCGCGCGGGATGTCGAGGGTTGCGAGCGGATACCCCCCGGATTCGTCGCGTCCGGAGCGTGCCAGCAGCATGGGCGGATAGTTCACCACGTGCGACGCGTCCGGCTTGTGCTGTTGCCAATCCACGGATGCGCGCAGCGTGTAGTGCCCGGGCGCCAACCCCGCCAAGTCGACGGTCACCGATTCGGTGAACGACGCCGGGACAGGTTGATTACCCGAGTTCTCCCCTGAGGGGACCAGTTTGGGCAAGGCCACGGTGGTCGGCAGCGTGCGGACCACCGCGCCGGAGAAATCCACCAACCGGTAGCTGGGCACCCATTTCTCGACCGCCGCGGCGCTGCCGTAGTTGGTCCAAACCACCGATATGGTCGCCACCCGGCCGCGGAACGGTTCCGAACCGGGCCGCGCTTCCACGGAGTACCGATAGCCGGCCGACACGTTGGCTTGTGCCCACAGCAGGTACAACGCCGGGTCCATCGGGGTGTTCGAATCCACGGCCGGGAAGTTGAAACTCGACGTCATCGACACGTGGTACTTCACCACGTCGCGCAGGGCCTTTTCGTAGTAGGACTGCGCAGTGGTCCCATCGGGCAGCTGGCACCATTCGGTGATCACCAATGCCGAGGCCAACCGGTCTTTCAGCTGGCCGACGACCGGATCTTTCGTGTGCACGTAGTACGAGCCATCCGACTCCGCCCACACCGGCAACGGCGCGTACACGCCGAGGCAATCCGAGCGGATGCCCACCGGCGCGGACACCTTCTTGGTGACATCGTCGGCGAGCAGCTCGCGAACGATCTCGGGATTCAGCGCGGTGGTCACCAATCGGGTATGGCGGAACGCGTTCACGTTCGCCGCGACCAGCTGTGCGATGGCCGCTTTGGTGATGCTTTGATCGCGAAACTGGCTGTAGTAACCGAGCTTTGCGATGCTCTCTTCCGGGGAGGGACCCGGTGCCCCCAGCGTGTCGCGCAGATAGGCGACGTGGTTCTCGCTGAAGTCCCCGTAACCGGAGAACTCGAACACGCTGAGGCGCTCATCGCCGTCGTAGCGGCGACCGAGCGCGGCGAGCAGCTGCCCGAAGGCGTTCAGGTACGCGGGGTCGTTCCAGTTCGGCACCACGTGCGCCACCCCGGGTGTCCACCAGTATCGTTGCGGCCCCGTGTAGCTGGTGGACGCGGAGCGCATCCAGTCCGGGATGGCGATGTTCGTGTTGTTCGCATAGGTGGCGTCGCAACAGGAGTTGTAGGCGAACACGCGAAGCGTGAGCCGCATGTTCCTGCTCGCGAGCTTCGCCAGCGCATCGTCGATCACGCTGAAGTCGAACTTGCGATCGTCGGGCGCGTCGGCGGGCAGCGTGTTCGGGTCGGTGGGCTGCAGCTGCCGCCAAGAGACGCGCAAGCTGCCGTCGTACGACGCCGGCCACGCCGGATACCGCTGCTGCGCGGAATTGCCTTGCGGGAAAAGCGGCATCATCAGGTCTTCGTACTGCCCGCGCAGCGGATTCGGTACCTCCTGAACGCTGAGCGGGATGGCGGGACTGATCACGGCAGACAGTGGATCGGGGTCGCTGCGGCCACCGCAGCCGCTCAGCACGAGCGCCGAGCACGCGACGATCACCGCCGCGCAGTTCCTCAGTTTTCCGACCATCGGTGCGATGCTAGATGGCGCTCGTCGGCAACGCCTTGAGGTCGGCCAAAAAGGGCATCGGCAGCCACCGCGCGGCCAGCAGCGCTTCCATCTCATCGCCGGGGACGGGGCGCGACAACAGAAAACCCTGCGCCCGGCGACACCCGTGCTGCATCAAAATCATTGCCGCGTCCGGTGTTTCAACTCCCTCGGCCACCACTTCCAGGCCAAACGCCTCGGCCAGCCCGATGATCGCGCGAACGATCGCCAAATCACCGGCGTTGTTGCCCAGATCGCGCACGAATCCGGTGTCGATCTTGAGCATGTCGACCGGCAGGGATTTCAGGTGCGACAACACCGCATAACCGGTGCCGAAGTCGTCGATGGCCAGCTGGACCCCGACTTCCTTGAGCTCCGCCAGGGTTTTTCGAGTGGTATCGATGTCGTGGACCACGGCGCGCTCGGTGATCTCCAGACAAATCGAGCCGGCTTCGATGCCGAACTCCTCGATGGTGTCGGCGACGTCGCGCACGAACCCGCGGCTGATGAGCTGGATGGGCGACACGTTGATCCGCATGACGGCTTCCCGCCCGACACCGTTGGCCTGCCAGCGACTGAACTCGGCGCATGCGCTGCGCAGCACCCAGCGGCCCAACTCCATCGCCAGGTTGGTCGATTCGGCGATCCCGATGAACGAATCCGGCAGCAGCAGCCCCCAAATCGGGTGCCGCCACCGCACCAGCGCCTCCGCGCCCACGATGGCGCCCGTCGACAGGTCCACCTCCGGCAGGTAGTGCAGCAGCAACGCCTCGCTGCCGATGTCGCCCTGCAGATGCAGCTCGATGTCGTTGCGGAACGCGCGTTTGAGGGACATGTCGTCGGTGGACACCGCAATCTGGTTACCGCCACCGCGTTTCGCCGTCAGCACCGCCTCGTCGGCCCGGCGGAGCAGGTCGGTGCAGTTGTCCAGCCCCGGAGCACCCACCGCCAGCCCGATGCTGACCGTCCGGCTGATCACGTGGCCGCCGACGGCCAGGCGCTCGCACAGCATCGCCGAGAGGCGACGGGCGAACGACTCCGCGGCTTCCGGTGTCATCGGCTGGTCGGGCACGACGACGAACTCGTCCCCGCCCAACCGGGCGATCGTGCTGTTGGGAGCGCAGATCCGGATGCGTTGCGCGAAGACCCGGATGAACCAGTCACCGGCGGTGTGCCCGAGGTAGTCGTTGATCGGCTTGAGCCGGTCGAGGTCGAGGTACAGCACTGCCACGGGCCCCGGGTTTCCCGCCAACAGCCGTTCGGTCAGGTGCGCGACCAGGGCACGACGGTTGTAAAGACCGGTCAGATCGTCGTGCTCGGCGAGATAGCGGAGCTTTTCTTCGGCCGCGATGCGCGCTTGCACCTGTGCGAACAGCGCGGCGACGGCCTCGAGCGTGTTGATCTCATCTTGCTCCCACTTGCGGGCGCCGAACTTGACGAAGCCGAGCAAGCCAGTGGTGGTCTCACCCGAGACCAGTGGTGCGGCGGCCACCGAGGGCGAGGCGGCCACTTTGGCGCTGCCCGGCCGGCGCCGAAAATAGCGTTTCGACTGCGCCGGCCGGATCACCACCGGTTTGCGGCCGTGCCCGCACTGCGCGAGGACCGACTCCGCGATGTCCAGCTGGGCGAAGGTCGTCGGATCCGGATCCGCGGCGTCCGTCCTGGGTGGCCACTCGGCGACCAGCGCCGAGGCCCGGGTCTGCGGGTCGTGGTGACGCAGGAAGCTGGCGTCCACGTCGAACTGCTCGACGAGTTGCGCGAGCACCTTCTGGCTGACGAGGGTGGCCGTGGCTGCCGTGGCTTCCATCAGCTGCGTGGCGACGGAGGTGACGACCAGGTCCAGGCTGCGCGGCACGGTCTCCTCCGATACGGGCATGCATCCCAGCCGGGCGGGGGACGGTCTCGGGGCGGATCCCGTGTTTACGCGGACCCGGGCAGGTCACGATCGGTTTCAGTCAGCAAAACGTATCACGCAGTACCCGTGGCATCCGGGCTAACGAGCAACTTCCCGCGGCGCTGGTTGACGGTGACAAAGGCGGTCCTCGCGGGGCCGCTGCGCGTCATTGACCGGAGGCGTCGCTCGCGATGTCCAGGGTGGCGATCGGATACAGGCCGGAACCGTCGCGGCCGTCGCGGGCCAGCGCCATCGGCGTGTAGTTCACCACGTGCGAGGCGCCCGGCTTGTGCTGCTGCCATTCCACGGACGCGCGCAGCGTGTAGTGCCCGGGCGCCAGGCCCGTGACGTCGACGCGCACCGACTCGGTCGACGACTCCGGAACCGCCTCCTCGCGTGACTGACTGGAGTCGTCGTGCGACAGCGTCTTGAGATTGACCGTCGCCGGAATGGTGCGCACCACCGCTCCCGAGAAATCGACCAGCTTGTAACCGGGTGCCCATTGCTCGGTGGCCGCCGCCGAGCCGTAGTTGGTCCAGACGACCGAGATGGAAGCCACCTTGCCCTGGATGGACTGCGATCCCGGCTTGGCCTCCACCGAATACCGGTAACCGGCCGAGGTGTTCGCCTTGGCCCACAGGAGGTAGAGCTTGGGGTCCATCGCCGACGTCGCATCCCGGTCGGGGAAGTCGGCGCTCGCCGTCATCGAGACGTGATACCTGACGACGTCGTGCAGCGCCTTCTCGTAGTACGACCGCGGGTCGGTCCCGTTAGGCAACCGGCACCACTGGCTCATCACCAGCGCCGAGGTGAGCCGCTGCTTGATCGCGTTGACGGCGGCGTCGTTGAACCGCACGTAGTGCGAGTCGCTGGACTCGGCCCATTCCGGCAGGGGGGACTGCACCCCAAGACAATCCGCGCGGACGCCGATCGGTGCGGACAGCTTTTTCGTCACGTCGTCGGCGAACAACTCGCGGACGATCTCCGGATTCTCGCCGGTGACCACCAGTTGGGTATGGGGGAACGCGCCGACGTTCGCCGCGACCAGTTGCCCGATGGACGCTTTGGTGATGCTTTGATCACGGAACTGGCTGTAATAGCCCAACTTCGGCACGCTGTCGTCCGGCGCCGGTCCGGGGGCACCGAGCGCGTCACGCACGTACGCGAGGCTGGTCTTGCCGAAATCACCGTATCCGGAGAACTCGAACACGCTGAGGCGCTCATCGCCGTCGTAGCGCCGCCCGAGCGCGGCGAGCAGCTGCTCGAAACCGTTCAGGTAGGCGGCGTCATTCCAATTCGGGACCACCTGTGCCACACCGGGTCCGGAACCGTTCGGTGCGCCGGAATAGCTGGTGGCCGCGGAGCGGATCCAGTCCGGAATCGCGATGTTGGTGTTGTCCGGATAGGAATCGTTGCAACAGGATTTGTAGGCGTACACGCCAAGGGTCAGCCGCATGTTCCGGCTGCCGAGCTTCGTCAGCGCGTCGTCGATCACGCTGAAGTCGAACCTGCGATCGTCGGCAGCGTCGGGGGGCAGCGTGCGCGGGTCGACCGGCTGCAACTGCCGCCACGAAACCCGCAAGCTGGCGTCATCCGACGCGGGCCAGGCAGCGTACCGTTGTTGCGCCGAATTGCCTTGTGGGAAAAGCGGATTCAAGCCTTCTTCGTACTGGCCGCGCAGTGGGTTGGGGATCTCCTGAGCGGTGGGCGGAATGGGCGGGCTGACCATCGCGGACAGCGGGCCGGGGTCGCTTTTGCCACCGCATCCGCTCAGCACCATCGCCGTGCACGCGACAGCGGCCAGCGCGCTCTTCCTCGTCTTCACGCTTGCTTCTCCCAACACACACCGGTGCTCACTGAAGTGGGCCCATACTGCCTGGGTTTTCCGGTGCGTGTATCCGACGCGGGGCAGGTCACGAATTGGCGTAGCGCAGCGTAACACGCACGGCCTGGGCCGCCCCCGGTCCGACGCAGTGCGGTCCTGCCCGGGAGGCGGCTCCCGTGAGACGCGTCACAATGTGGGCGGGCCTGTCACGCTCGGCCGGCCTGCGGTGTCTCGAGGGCATCAGGCCCGTGAGAACAGGAGACAGCAATGACCGAGGTGACCGCCCAGAAAATTCATGTCGTCGTGGTCGGAGGCGGGTACGCCGGAACACTGGCCGCCAACCATCTACGTCAACGTCCGGACATCGACATCACCCTGGTGAACTCCCGCCCCGTCTTCGTGGAGCGAATCCGCCTGCATCAGTTGGTGGCCGACACCGGCGCCGCGACCGCCGACTACGCCACTCTGCTGGGCGAGGGCATCCGATTGGTCGTCGACACCGTCGACCGCATCGAGGCCACCGCGCGGCGGGTCCTGCTGTCCTCGGGCGCCGAGCTCGACTACGACTACCTGATCTATGCGGTCGGCAGCACCGGCGCGACGCCGGTGGCGGTGCCCGGATTCGCGGACTTCGCGTACGCGGTGTCCGACCTGGAAAGCGCGCAGCGGTTGCGCTATGCGCTTGTCGACCTGCCGCTGGCCGCGCCCGTCACGGTCGTCGGCGGCGGCCTGACCGGCATCGAAACGGCCGCCGAGCTGGCCGAACAGGGCCGCCAAGTGACCCTGGTGTGCGGCGCCGCGCTCGGCCCGTCGCTGAGCAAGCGGGGCAGGCGCTCGGTCGCCAAGCGCCTGCGCGGCTTCGGAGTCATCGTGCTGGAATCCGCGATGGTGACCGAGGTGCGCTGGGACGCGGTGGTGCTCGCCGACGGCGCCGTGCTGCCGAGCGCGGCGACCATCTGGACGGCCGGATTCACGGTGCCGGACCTGGCCGCGCGCAGCGGGCTGAGCACGGACGCGGTGGGCCGGCTGCTCACCGACGAGACGCTGACCAGTGTGGACAACCCCTACGTCGTCGCGGCGGGGGACGCCGCCGCGCCGTCGGGACAGCCCCTGCGGATGAGTTGCCAGGCCGCCGGGCCGTTGGGCGCGCAAGCCGCCAACACCGTGCTCAACCGCATCGCCGGAACCGCCCCGGCCCCGCTCAGTCAGGCGTTCGTCGGTCAGTGCATCAGCCTCGGCCGCACCTACGGCACGGTGCAGCTGTCGCGCACCGACGACACCCCGGTGAACATGGCGCTGGGCGGCCGGACCGGCGCGTCCATCAAAGAGGCCATCTGCAAGGGAACGCTGTGGGCCATCCGGCGCGAGGCCGCCAAGCCCGGCTCCTACCTCTGGCTCAAGGGCGGCAAGAGGCCCGCGCAGACACCGGCCGAGATCGCCCTGCGATGACGCCCCCACCGGCCGGCAGTGAGCACGCGGAACGGTTCACCGTGCTGCGGCCGCTGCTGTTCACCATCGCCTACGAGATGCTGGGCTCGGCCACCGAAGCCGACGACGTGCTGCAGGACAGCTATCTGCGGTGGGCGGCGGTCGACCTGTCGACGGTGCGCGACACCAAGTCGTATCTGGCCCAGCTGGTGACCCGCCAGGCCCTCAACGCGCTGCGCGCCGACGCGCGTCGCCGCGAGGACTATGTGGGGCCGTGGCTGCCCGAGCCGCTGTTGCTCGACGAGCAGGATCCTTCCACCGATGTCGTTCTGGCGGAATCGATTTCGATGGCGATGTTGGTCCTGCTGGAGACGCTGAGTCCCGACGAGCGGGCGGTGTTCGTATTACGCGAGGTGTTCGGCTTCGACTACGGCGAGATCGCCGAGGCGGTGGGCAAGCCGGCACCGACGGTCCGGCAGGTGGCGCACCGGGCGCGTGAGCACGTGCGGGCGCGGCGGAAGAGGTTCGACGCGACGGACCCGCAACGCAACGAGCAGATCACCGCGCAGTTCCTCGCGACGGCGGCCACCGGCGATGTGGAGACGCTGATGACGATGCTCGCGCCCGACGCCACCTGGACGGCGGACAGCGGCGGCAAGGTGTCCGCGGCGCGCCGGCCGGTGGTGGGGGCCGATCGGGTGGCCCGGGCCATCGTCGGCCTGATCCGCAAGGCGACGGAGCTCGCGGAGTTCCGCGTCGACATGGTGACGTGCAACAGCGCGCCGGCCGTGCTGCTCTACCTCGGCGATCACCTCGAAGGGGTGATCACGCTGGAAATCGCCGACGACAAGATCACCAACTTCTACGTGACCCGCAACCCGGACAAGCTGGTGGCGCTGGCGACCGCCCGTGACGTCAGCCGCGGCTAGGTGACCGCACTTCTGTCAAGCTAGGGCGGTGCGTATCGACCGGCTCGGCGACTATGGCGCCGCACCGCAGGTGCTGCGCGCCGTGGGCGAGGCCACGGCACGCCTCGGCCTGCCGCCGCCGGCCGCGCTGACCGGCGACTGGTTCGGCGCGCTGGCGGTGATCGCCCCGAGCGTGTCGGCGCAGCCGGTCGATCCCGGCGCGGCCTTCGCGGTCCGGCTCGATTCGCAAACGGTCGACTCGCAAGCGGTGGGCGGCGGCTGGATCGGCTACCTCTCCTATCCCGATCCCGGCGCCGAGGGCGGTCCGAACCGGATCCCCGAAGCCGCGGGCGGTTGGACCGACTGCGTCCTGCGCCGCGACCGGGACGGGCAGTGGTGGTACGAAAGCCTGTCGGGCGCGCCGATGCCGGGCTGGCTGGCGGCCGCGCTCGCGACCGCGCCGCCGCCGCAGCGCGACTGCCGGATCGACTGGGGGCCCTCCGATCGGGCGGCTCACCGCGACGGGGTGCTTAACTGCCTCGAGGCCATCCGCGCCGGCGAGGTCTACCAGGCGTGCGTGTGCACGCACTTCACCGGTACGGTCTCGGGCGCCCCGCTCGACTTCTTCGCCGACGGCATCGCCCGCACCTCCCCGGCTCGCGCGGCGTATCTCGCCGGGCCGTGGGGCGCGGTGGCGTCGCTGTCCCCGGAGCTCTTCCTGCGGCGGCGCGGCACGCTCGTGACCTCCAGCCCGATCAAGGGCACCCTGCCCCTGGACGCCTGGCCGTCCGCGCTGCGGGCGTCGGCGAAAGAGGTGGCCGAAAACATCATGATCGTGGACCTGGTGCGCAACGACCTCGGCCGGGTGGCGCTCGTCGGCACCGTGACCGTGCCCGAGTTGTTGGTGGTCCGGCGCGCCCCCGGCGTGTGGCACCTGGTGTCCACCGTCTCGGCGCGGGTTCCCGTCGAACTGCCGACTTCGGCGCTGCTCGACGCCGCCTTCCCGCCGGCCTCGGTTACCGGGACACCCAAACACCGGGCCCGCCAACTGCTCTCGCAATGGGAGCCGCATCGTCGCGGAATATATTGCGGCACAATCGGTTTAGCATCCCCCGTGGCCGGATGCGAGCTGAACGTCGCCATCCGCACGGTCGAATTCGACCCCCGGGGCGGCGCCGTGCTCGGCGTCGGCGGGGGAATCACCGCCGACTCGGATCCCGACGCCGAATGGGCCGAATGCCTGCACAAGGCGTCCCCCATTGTCGGGCAGCCGCGCATCGCCGCCGCGTTTTCGGCCGGCTGACCCCTCACCCGCGGCGGGACTGCAGGACCGCGTCGTAGAGCTGCCGCGAACGCACGCCCGGATTCGCGTCGGCCACCTCACCGCAGGCGTCCTTGACACGGGCGCCGCCGGCGACCAGCTCCTCCACCTGCGCGACCAGCGACGGCAGGTCGGCGCGGGGGGTGGCGCCGGCGAGCACGACGGTGATCTCGCCGAGCACCCCGTCGTCCGCCCACGCCGCCAGGTCGTCGAGCGATCCGCGCACCACCTCCTCGTGCACTTTGGTCAGTTCCCGGCAGATCGCCGCCCGACGGTCACCGCCGAGCCGGTCGACGGCATCGCGCAGACACGCCTCCAACCGGCGCGGCGATTCGAAGAAGACGCAGGTGCGTCGCTCGTCGGCCAGCGACTCCAGCCAGGTCCGCCGCGCCGCCTTCTTGCGCGGGGCGAAACCCTCGAAACAGAACTTCTCCGCCGGCAGACCGGACAGCGCCAGCGCGGTCATCACCGCCGACGGGCCCGGCAGACAGGTCACCGGAAGGTCAGCCTCCACGCACGCCGCTACCAGCCGAAAGCCGGGGTCGCTGATCAGCGGCATCCCGGCATCGCTGACCACCAGCACCGTCGCGCCCGCCTTGAGGGCGGCGATCAGCGAGTCCACCCGGGCCGCCTCGACCCGGTCGAACAGGCTGATCACCCGGCCGGAAATGGCGACATCCAGCGCTTTCGCCAGCGTCCGCACCCTGCGGGTGTCCTCGGCCGCCACCACGTCCGCGTGGGCGAGGGCGTCCATTAGGCGGGGCGAGGCGTCCGAAGGCTGACCCAACGGGGTCGCGCCCAGCAACAGGCGGCCAGTGGTCATGACGGACAGCCTACGATCGACACCGATGTCCGCCCCGCCCCGCGAAGCGTCCTTGAACGTAGAAGATGCCGGCCCGGAGCGTGTCGTGCCCGTCGTCAGCCCGGGTCCGATGGTTCCGGTGGCCGACTTCGGGCCCACCGATCAAATCCGCGGCTGGGTCGTCACGGGGGTGGTCGCCGTCCTGGCGGCGATCACCCGATTCCTCAATCTCGGTTCGCCGACCGATGCCGGCACCCCCGTCTTCGACGAGAAGCACTACGCGCCGCAGGCCTGGCAGGCGCTGCACAACCACGGCGTGGAGGACAACCCCGGGTTCGGCTTGGTGGTCCATCCGCCGGTCGGCAAGCAGCTGATCGCGCTCGGCGAGGCCATCTTCGGGTACGACGGCGTCGGCTGGCGGTTCACCGGCGCCCTGCTCGGCGTGGTGCTGGTGGTCTTGGTGATGAGGACCGTCCGGCGAATCAGCCGCTCGACGCTCGTCGGCGCCATCGCCGGCGTGCTGGTGATCTGCGACGGTGTCAGCTTCGTTGCCGCGCGCACCGCGCTGCTCGACGGCATTCTCACCTTCTTCGTGGTCGCGGCGTTCGGCGCGCTCATCGTTGACCGGGATCAGGTGCGCCAGCGCATGCACGTCGCGCTGCTCGAGGGGCGCGCCGCCGAGACGGTGTGGGGCCCGCGGCTGGGTGTGCGCTGGTGGCGCTTCCTGGCGGGCGTCCTGCTCGGATTGGCTTGCGGGACAAAATGGTCCGGGCTGTATTTCGTGCTGTTCTTCGGCGTGATGTCGTTGGCATTCGACGTCGCGGCGCGGCGCCAGTACCAGGTGCCCAACCCGTGGCGGGGCGTTTTGCGGCGTGACCTGCTCCCCACCGCTTACGCACTCGCGCTCGTCCCGTCCGCGGTGTACCTGGCCAGTTACGCGCCGTGGTTCGCGTCCGAGACGGCGATCGATCGACACGAGGTGGGCCAGTCGATCGGCCCGCACTCGGTGGTGCCGCTGCCCGACGCCATCCGCTCGCTATGGCACTACACCGTCAAGGCTTTCGATTTTCATAAAAGCCTGACGAACGCCGCCGGGAACTACCACCCATGGGAGTCCAAGCCGTGGAGCTGGCCGATGTCGTTGCGGCCCGTGCTGTACGCGATCGATCAGCAGAACGTCTCCGGGTGCGGCGCGCAGTCGTGCGTCAAGGCGGAGATGCTGGTGGGCACACCGGCCATGTGGTGGCTCGCGGTCCCGGTCCTGCTCTATGCGGCCTGGCGCACCTTCGTCCGCCGCGACTGGCGTTACGCCGTTGTGCTGACCGGATATTGCGCGGGGTGGCTGCCCTGGTTCGCCGACATCGACCGCCAGATGTACTTCTTCTACGCGGCGACGATGGCGCCGTTCCTGGTGATGGGGATCGCGCTGATTTGTGGGGACATCCTCTACCAGCCGGGCCGCGCCCGCGGGTTCAGCTCGGAACGACGCACGCTCGGGCTGATCGCCGTCTGCTGCTACGTCGCGTTGGTGGTGACGAACTTCGCCTGGCTCTTCCCGGTGCTCACCGGCCTGCCGATTTCGCAGCAGACTTGGGACATGGAGATCTGGCTGCCCAGCTGGCGGTAGTGTGCGCGCGGCAATGTCGACGTTAAAGCGGGTCGCGGGCGACCGGACAGGACATGCAGCGGGGCCCGCCGCGGCCGGTGCCCAACTCGGACCCCGCGATGGTCAGCACCTCGATGCCCGCGTCCTGCAGCCGCGCGTTGGTCTGCGCGTTGCGCTCGTAGGCGACGACGACGCCGGGCGCCAACGCCAACGTGTTGTTGCCGTCGTCCCACTGTTCCCGTTCGGCGATGACGGGGTCCAACCCCGTGTCGATCACGCGCAGCTGGTCGATCTCCATGGCCTTGGCGGCGGCCTCCAGAAACGGCGCCTCGTCGCTGATGGCAACGCCGTCCGGCGTGCGCTCGATCGTGAACGCCGAGAGCGTGTCGACGACGTTGGCGTACATCACCACGGTGTCGGTGTCGACCATCGTGCACACCGTGTCCAAGTGCATCTGCGCGCGCCGCTGGGCGATCGGCACGGCCAGCACCTTGTGCGCGAGGTCGTCGTCAAAAAGGCTACGGGCCAACGCTTCCGCTCCCGCCGGGGTGGTGCGCTCGCCCACGCCGACCGCGACCACACCGGGGGCGAGCAGCAGCACGTCACCTCCCTCGACCGGAGCGGTGCGCGACTCGTAGGCGCGCCGCACCCCGGTGAACCGCGGGTGATGGGCGTAGATGAGATCGGTCAACGACGCCTCGCGCACCCGAGCGCGCAGCGCAAGCGTGGGGATGACCACCCGCGGGCCGATCCAAATCGACGAGTCACGGGTGAACACCAGGTTGGGCAGTGGCTCGATGACGAAGTCGGCCCCATGGTGCATGCGCAGCACCAACGACACGTCGGTGCGGATGTCCGACGGCAATTCGTTGAACGTCATGCCGGCCATCAGCACCTGGGCCAGCCTGCCCGCGTCCAGCCCCCGCAGGTACGCCGAAAGAGATTGCGCCAGCGGCACTCCGAGCCGGCGCGCGTCGACCGCGGCGGCGACGCCCTGCATCCGCGCGGCCCCGCTGTGGGTCAGCGCCTCGGCCAGCAGGTCCGACAAGAGCAGCACCTGCACGCCGCGGGAACGCAGCAGCTCGGCGAACTGGTCGTGTTCCTCTTGCGCGCGGGCGACCCAGGGCAACCCGTCGAAGAGCAACTGGTCCATGTTGCGCGGATTGAGCCGACGCAACTCGCCGCCGGGGCGGTGCAGGATGACGGCCCGCAGCGTGCCAACCTCGGAATTGGTGCCCAGCTCAACCACATCCACACTGAAAACGGTAGCCGCTCACGCCGCCGGTCCCCTCTTCATCGAACGGATGTGCGATAGACTCGGCCCCGTGGAGATGGCGGTACAAGGCTCCCTGTTCCAGCACACCGAGCGCAGAGAACTCGGTGACGGCGCGTTTATCGAGATCCGCGCGGGCTGGCTCACCGAGGCCGACGACCTGCTCGAAGGCCTGCTATCCACCGTGCCCTGGCGGGAGGAACGCCGCCAGATGTATGACCGGGTGGTCGACGTGCCGCGGCTGGTCAGCTTTCACGACCTCACCGTCGACGAGCCGCCCCATCCGCTGCTTTCCCGGCTGCGGCGCCGGCTCAACGACATCTACGCGGGCGAGCTCGGCGAGCCCTTCACCACGGTCGGGTTGTGCTGCTACCGGGATGGCTCCGACAGCGTCGCCTGGCACGGAGACACCATCGGCCGCAGCAGCTCCGAGGACACCATGGTCGCGATCATCAGCCTGGGCGCCACCCGTACCTTCGCCATGCGCCGGCGCGCACGTCCTTCTAAAGGTCCATCGTTGCGGCTGCCGCAGGCGCACGGGGATCTGCTGGTGATGGGCGGATCCTGTCAACGCACCTGGGAGCACGCCGTGCCCAAGACGTCGGCACCGGTGGGCCCGCGCGTCAGCATCCAGTTCCGGCCCCGCGGCGTGCGCTAGGTCCGATTGCGCGATTCCTTGCTCGCGCCGTTCCGGCGCTCACCGTCATCGCGCTAGGTCCGGTTGCGCGATTCCTTGTTCGCGCCGTTCCGGCGCTCACCGTCATCGCGCTAGGTCCGGACCGCCTTCACCGCGCTGACGAGCAAGTCGCGGGCGCGTTGCGTGTCGACCGGGACGACCGGCTGCCCCGGGGTCACCAGCGGGTTGGCGGTGACGATCACCTGGTAATCACCGAATTGGGCGGAGTAGTCGTAGAGCTCGCCGGTGCGGGGGCCCCCCGCGACCAGCGCCTGCAGGACGCGGTGCACCCCCAGCGTGTGGGTTCCGTCGATCTGCGGCGCGTCGACCACCTCGATGCCGCCCCGCAGTTGCGGACCGGAAAAGGCCACCTTGGCGCAGTCCTTACCGGGGTCGTTGAAGGGCAGGGCTTTTGAGGTCTCCACGGCGATGACCACGAACCGGTTGCCCTTGCCCTCGGCCGAAATCGCGGCCATGTTGCCCTGCAGGTCCGGTGGCATTTCCGGCCCCGCCGCCGCTTTCGCGCAATTGGCGGGGTCGAACGTCAGCCCGTCGGGGAGCTTGCGGCCGGACAACACCTTGGGATCGATCCCCCGTTCACCGATGTCGGTGACCCTGAAGTCGGGCCCGAAGCTCGACTTGACCTCGGAGACCTTCTTGATGTCGACCTTCGCCGAGGTGGCCCCCGTTGAGCAGCCGGCGAGCACACCCACCACCGCGACTGTGAACGCCACCTTGAACATCGTGGCCAATCTACCCAAGGCCGATGCGTCAGCTGCGCAACGTGGACACCGTTTTGACGAGCAGATCGGCGGCGAATTGCGGGGGCAGTGCGGCCACCACCGAACCCGGGTCGGTGGTCAACGTGGTGAACGCGTAGAAGTTGCCCAGGTAGGCGGTGAACGTGTATGTGCGCGAATCGATCTCGGTGCCCGACTCGACGGCCGACCTGACGTCGGCCACCATCCCGACGGTTTGGGCGCCATCGATGCGCGGGGCGTCGACGAGGTGCACGCTTGCTGTGGTGCGCCCGGCGGTCATGGTCCACTGGCCACACGCGGCGACGACCTCGCCGGGCAGGTCAACGGGCCCCGGCAAAGCCACCACCACCGCGTCGACGATGCCGCCGCTGCCGGAACCGGACACGCCCTGCGCCGACTGGTCGCGTCCATTCCCGGGGTCGGCGAGGGTCCCGCACTGGGGCGGCCGCGTCTTGCTATCCGACGCGTCGGGCCCCAGGCTCCAGATCACTCCGGGGGAAGCTCCGCTGGGAATGCCCGTGGTCGCCTCGTAACCGGGCGGCAGGTCGCGAACCACCCGTTTGATGTTGGCGGGGTTGACCGCCGTCGGCGGCGGCGCCTTTGCAGGCGCCCGCGACGGTGTGGGCGCCGGAGCGTGAGCGCACGCCGCCACCAGCAACGCGATCGCGCAAGTCGTCACCGGGCCAAACCGGAACGGCCGCATGCCCGTTGATAGCACAACGAGCGGGCTCAGCCGACCACCTCGATCATCTGGCGGGCGACGTGCTCGATCTTTGCGGCCATGTCACGCCGAAACCCGTGGTCGCGTCGTTCGGGCACGTCGATGACGGTGGTGATGACGCCGACGTCTTCGCGCTGCCAGACCGCTCCGTAGTGGTCCATGATTGTGCGCATCGGCAGGTTGTCGGAAAGCATTCGCGCGGAGAACTTTTCGACCCCGGCGACCCGGGCCGCGATGGACAGCGCGTTGATCAGGAACGTGCCGATCCCGCGTCCCTGGTAAGCGTCGGCGACGGTGAAGGCGATCTCGGCGACGCTGCGGTCACCTTCGTCGCGCACGAATCGCGCGTCGGCCACCGGGTCCTTCCCGTCGATCACCACCCAGACGAAGTGGTCGACGTAGTCGACCTCCGAGAGGTAGTGCATCAACGCCGGAGTGGGAAGGCGCGGCGTCATGAAGCGCCGGTACAGCGTCTCGCTGGAGAATTCGATGTGCCCGTGCACGGTTCGCTCGCTGTCACCGGGCAGCACCGGTCGCAGCATCAGATGCGAGCCGTCGCGGACCCGGATCGGGATCGGCGTGATGAACGCGGCGAGGCGCTGGCGCACCGTGCGCAGCAGACGTTCCATGACCCCGGGAATGTGGACCATGCGGGCGAAGGCGTCATTGTCGCCGATCCATCCGGTCAGCGGCCCGGCGGTGGTGACCGTCGCGGTCCGCGGGATGTGACGAAGCAGGGCGATCTCTCCGATGAGCATGCCCGGCAATGCGTGTTCAGCGATGACCACGCCGTCGTCGCCGACGTGGGTGATCTCGACGATGCCCGACGAGATGAGCAGGAAAGAGACCGCTTCTTCGCCCTGCTGCATCAGCACCTGGCCGGCCGTCGCGCGCAGCGGTTGCAGAGAGGCGGCCAACGGCACCAGATCGGAGGCGGGACATCCCTCGAAGATGTCCATTGTCGCCAGCTCGTCGGCCCGCGCGCCGGTCAAGGCCACTGCGATAGCCCGCCGATCCCACCGTCGCGCCGTGGGTCTGCGCATCGCGGTGACCGCTGTGCCATGACCTGCCCGCCTGCGTTGCCGTCGTCTACCCCGCCAGTCCCCGAACTTCCGACGCGGTCGGATGTTGCCCAGGTTATGGGCTCGGTTCCGGCCGCGGCAAGGCTGAACCGCTTCGCCAGGATGATGCCGCGGGGCATGATGTCCGGGTGAGCGCGGGCCCGGACAAGATTCAGGTCGGCGGTCTCTGGTTCGATGCCCTGACCGAAGACCAGGTCGTCGACGTCGTGCGCGAAGCGTGGGCCGCTGGTCGGGGCGGCTCGATCGTCCCGGTGAACGTCGACGTGGCCCGGGCGGCCGCGCGCCGCCCCGAACTCGCCGAGCTGATCGCCCGGGCCACCCTCGTGGTCGCCGACGGCATGCCGCTGGTGTGGGCGGCGCGGGCCCAGGGGGACAGGCTGCCCGAGCGCGTCGCCGGCTCGTCGCTGATCTTCCCGTTGAGCGCCGCGGCGGCCGCCGACGGCAAGTCGGTTTACCTCCTCGGCGGCGCCGAGGGCGTCCCGGAGCAAGCGGCCGCGGCGCTCGTCGCGCAATCGGCCGGCCTGCGCGTCGCGGGCACGTGCTCGCCGTCGTTCGGCTTCGACGACACGGAGGACGGGGCGCGGCGGGCGGTCGCCGCCGTCGCAGCCGCCGCACCCGATCTGGTCTTCGTGGGTTTGGGCTTCCCCAGGCAGGAGCGCCTCATCGAGCTGGTGCGCCAGGAGCTCCCCCATGCCTGGTGCCTTGCCTGCGGCGGCGGCATCGCGATGACCGCCGGGGTCGTCCGCCGAGCCTCCCCCGTGCTGCAACGGCTCGGATTCGAGTGGGTGCACCGGCTGGCGCTCGAGCCGCGCCGCCTCGCCCGCCGGTACCTGCGGGACGACCTACCGTTCGCGCTGGCACTGGTGATCCGCTCTGCGGCCCAACGGTTTAGGCGGGGCTAGATTCCTTGGCGCTCAAGATGAGTCGCACGGCGGCGGCGAGGTCATCGACCACAACGTCGGCGCCCGCAGCATCTCCGTCACCGCGGCGAAGCAGAACCGTCGCCGTGCCGGCCGCTCGGCCCGCCTCCACATCGCTCTCGCTGTCGCCGATCATCACCGCCTCGGCCAGGGCGAACCCATGCTCCTGTGCCGCGCGCACCAGCATGCCCGCACCCGGCTTGCGACAGTCGCAACTGGCCGCGGCGTGCGGGCAGTGGTAGGCGGCGTCCAGGCGGGCGCCTTCGGCCGCCAGGAGTTGTTCCAGGCGGTCGTGCACGGCGGCGAAACGCGCCGCGTCGGCGGCCGGCTCCGATAGCCAACGCTGATTGGTCACCAGGATGGTGCGCAGACCGGCCGCGTTCAGGGCGGCCACCGATCGGGCGGCGCCCGGCAACAACACCAGGTCTTCGGGGAACCGGATGTACTCGCCGTCGGCGGCCTTGACGTTGATGGTCCCGTCCCGATCCAGGAAGACGGTGCTCACTTTCCGTAGATCGAGCATCAGTCGCGACGGTCTCAGCAGGGCCGCGGAAACAACGCCGCTTCGACCATCTCGCAGATCGAGTGGCCCAGGTGCAGGCACGCCTCCTGGACCCGCCCGGTGTTATCGCTCGGTACCCGGATGCAGAACTCGGCCACATCGGCCACCTTTCCCCCGCGCGCACCGGTGAGCGCCACCGTCGTCATCCCGGCGTCGGCGGCCGCCTCGAGCGCGCGGACGACATTCGGTGAGTTGCCCGAGGTGGTGAGGCCGACCACGACATCCCCCGCGCGGCCGGCGGCGAGCACCTGGCGGGCAAACACCTCGTCATAGGAGTAGTCGTTGCCGATCGCCGTCATCGCCGCCGTGGCGTCCGGCAGGCTGAACGCGGCGAGACCCGGGCGGTCAAAAGCGAAGCGCCCCATCAACTCTGCGGCCAGATGCCCCGCGTCTTGTGCGGATCCGCCGTTGCCGAAGAAGATCACCTTTCCTCCGGCTCGCAACGACTCGATCATTAGTCGCGCGATCTCGACGGTCTGCTCGGCGATGGCGCCCGACAGCATCTGCTGCTTGACCGCGATGGTGTCGGCCAGTCGCTCCTGGACCAGCTCGACGCTCGGCGTGACGACATCCGAGCGGCTCATGCCTGCCATGTGGTCAATCCCTTGCTCTCAAAAGCGAATTCGGTGATGGTGGCCCCGGCCGACTCGAGGCTTTCGATCAGGCGGTGCTTCTTCGCGAAGTCGCAGAACAGCAGGATGTAACCGCCGCCGCCCGCCCCGGTGATCTTGCCGCCGAGTGCGCCGTTGCGCAGGGCCAGGTCGTAGAGCTCGTCGATGCGCTCATTAGTGATGTACGGGGACATGCGCTTCTTCTGGGTCCAGGCCTCGCCCAGCAGGACGCCGAAATCGTTCAGCTTGTTCGTCAGCAGGGCGGCCTTCATGGCAACGGCCAGCTCCTTTTGTGCCCGGAGTCCGGCCAGGGTGTCGTCGGCGCCGGTGGTGGCGCGCCGCGTTTGGTCCTCGATCACGCGGGCGGAGTCCCGCGTGATCCCCGTAAAGCACAGCAGCAGGCTCAGTTCGAGCTCGAACGCGGTCTCCTCGCGGATACGCAGCGGGTTGACGATCACGCGGTCGGTGAACTCGATGAAGTTGAACCCGCCGAACGTCGCCGCATACAGGTCCTGCATGCCGCCCGTGATGCCCAGGTCCTCACGCTCGATGGCACAGGCCAGCTGCGCGGTCTCGTATTCGCCCATCGGCACGCCGTAGTGCTCGGCGAGCAGGCCGGTCAGCGCGACCATCATCGTCGACGACGAGCCCAGACCCGATCCTGGCGGAGCGCTCGAACGCAGCACCAGGTCATAGCCGTCCGTGCCCTCCTTGCCGAACCTGCGCACCGCGGCCTTGATCAGGTCCAGGCTGCCGTCGTAGAGGATCTCGCTGTCGAGCGTCATCTCGTGGGTGGTCTTGAAGTCCACCGACTCGATCGTGACCCGGCGATCGGTGCGCGGGGACAGCGATCCCTGCGCGTATCGGTCGATGGTCGCGGAGAGGACGCAGCCGCCTTCGGTGGTCGGGAACGGCGGTACGTCGGTGCCGCCCCCCGCGAATGAAATCCGCAGCGGCGCACGCGCGCGGATTCGGGGCCGGGGCAGGGGATTCACTCGACGTAATCCGATCAGCCGGCCGACGCGCGTCCCGCGATCGTCTGCGAAAGGTGCGCCACGTCCTAATCCCATCCGTTGCCTGCGCGAGGCCCCAATGCGTCGCCTCTCACGAAGAGCCCTAGCGTAACAGCCGGATCGGCAGAAAAATCGGGATTCACCTGCGGATTATGCCAACCCGTCCAAGCCTTCACGAAAGCGATGAAATGACCCAGGATGCAGTCGAATTGACCCGTGGTCTGCTCACCGAGGCCGCGGTACCGCGGCACGGTTTCCTCGACGTATTGGGCGAATCGATGAGTTCCCCGGCCCCGACGTTCGCGCAGCGAGCCATGAACAGCCCCTTCGTCGCGACGGTCTACGAGCGGCTGTGGCGCCCCGCCGCGTTCTATGCGGCCAGTGGCGTCACCACCGGCGCCGAGCAGCGGCGCGCGGCTACGGCGTTGCGGCTGTCCACTGCGGGACGATTGCTCGACGTCGCCTGCGGCCCAGGCAATTTCACCGGATCGCTGGCGGAACAGCTACCGGACGGTGGCCTGGCCGTCGGTTTCGACATCTCCGAGCCGATGCTGACGCGCGCCGTCCTGGACAACAGCACCCCGCGCACCTGCTATGTCCGCGGAGACGCCCGCGCGTTGCCGTTCGCCGACGCGACATTCGACGCGGTCTGCTGCTTCGGGGCCCTGTACCTGATGCCCGAGCCGTTCCGCGTGGCTCGCGAAATGGTGCGGGTGCTCAAGCCCGGGGGCCGCATCGCGGTCCTCACCAGCTACGTCCCGGACCTGCCGCCGGTGCGGCATGCGATGACCGCCGGCGCCGGCGTCATCGGGCTCACCATGTTCGACCGGCGCGCCTTCGTCGACCTGTTCTCCTCGGCCGGGCTGGTCGACGTCGAGCAACAGACGCAGCGGGCGCTGCAATTCGTCGCCGCCGCAAAGCCGGACTGACGAGACTAGGAGGCCACCTTGCACACGCCGAGGACCCGGACGACCGGCGTGCCAGCCGCGCATTCCAGCACCCAGGGGTCGCCGTCGTCGATGGGCTCCGAAGTCAGGGTGAAACTCACCGGCTGCCCGCTGCGCTGGGTCATCTGCGTGCATTCGACCTGGAAGAGGCGATAATCACCGCCCTGATCGATGGCGAGTGAGAACCCTGGCCGCACCGACTCAACCGGCACCTTCTGCAGGTAGTAGTCAACGTTCATCCGTCGACCGTAGGACCGGTATTCCGGCGCGCCGGGGGCCGCCACGCGCCTCTTAAGCAATGTTCAGGCAAATTTTGGGACCGTATTAATCTTCGCCGCGCGCATGCGCACCGGGCTGCAGGACGAACTCGGCGATCACGGCCGCCATGTCGTCGATGGCCCGGCGGGGTATGACTTCGTAACCATGCGTGCTCAGCGTGGGCACGCACAGCAGGCCCGCGCGCGGCGTCAGCCCGTTGGCCTTCGAATGCGACGCATCGGATTCGAACGCGCCCAGCACGGCGGCCTGGGGCGACAGCCCCAACTCGGTGGCGATGCTCATCAGCCGGTCGGCGACGTCTTTGTCGTAGACGCACAAGGCGTCGCTGTAGCCGACGATCGGGCCGCCGGTGACGGTGGTGCCGTATTCCTGCTCGGTGGGGCCCACCTCCAGCGCGAGGGTGAGGGTGCCGGGCAGCGACCCGCTGGCGTAGGTGCCGCCCACGCCGCCGATCTCCTCGTTGGTGGTGAACACGAGGTAGACGTCGTCGACGGGCCGCTGGCCGCGGTCGCGCAGCTGGGCGGCCGCGCGCAGCAGGGCGGCCACCGCGGCCCGGTCGTCGAGGAAGTAGCAGCCCAGGTAGCCGCCGAACTCGACCAGCGTCCTCTTGCTGCGGTCGACGCACACCCGGGTGCCCGGGCGCACGCCGGCGGCCTCGAGCTCGTCGGTGCTCAGCCCGGTGAAGACGTAGACGTGATCCCAGTCCAGCGCCTTATCGCCTTGGTCGGGCTTGGTCTGCCAGATCCGCTGGCTCTCCTGCGTGGTGTGCTCGGAACCGAGCGTGAGCACCGCGGTCAGCGTCTCGTGCTGGCCGAGCACGGCGACGGGCCCGAGGCCGAAGTTGCCCGGATACATCGTGCCCAGCTGGGTCAGGTGCAGCGTGCCGTCCGGCTCCACGCGCTTGACCAGCATGGACAGTTCGTCCATGTGCGCCATGATCCGCGTCGCCACGCCGGGTTCGGCCGCCGAGGACACCCGGTGCCGGTGGGCGCGCCCGACGCCGTCGGCGGGCGGATCGGCGGCGATGTACCCGATCAGATTCCCGGCGTCGTCGGTCCACATGTCGTCGACGACCGGTCGCAGTTCCCGGGCACACACGGCGCGCACGTCGGCTTCCTGGCCGCACGGCCCGTAGGCCCACAGGAGTTCTTGCAGCAGGCCGTCGGTGGCGTTGTCCTCGCGCGTCGCCATTCGGTCCTTTCAGGTTCGCGGCTCGTCCGAAAGGATCAGTACCCCGCTGGTGTGGTGTGCAACCTCGGGCCTGCTCGGCGCGGCGGTTACGCGTACGCGAGTTCCAGCCGTTCGAGGCGCCGAACCAGCAGACTGGGGAGCCACCTCCCGACGGCGGCGGCCGTGACGTTCGAGGTTCGCTCGAGGAGGTGGCCCAGCACAATGGTCGCCTCCAACCGGGCGAGTGCGGCTCCGACGCAGAAGTGGATTCCCTTCCCAAAGCTGATGTGGCCCTTCCCCGCAGGCCGGTCGAGTCGAAACTCTGCGGGGTTGTCGAAGTGCGAGGGGTCCCTATTGGCGGCTCCCCACAACAGGATCAGGCGCGAACCCGCCGGCAATTCGGCGCTGCACAGTTCGGTGTCGTCGACGACGTGCCGGTAGTGACCGCGGAAGGGCGGTTCGTAGCGCAGCACCTCTTCCAGAAACGCCCCGAGCGCGTCCGGCCGATCCCGCAGCTGCCGCTGGATATCCGGCCGAGTCGCCAAAACCCAAGCGGCAGAACCGATCAGGGAGGCCGTGGACTCGCCACCCGCGCTGAACAGTGTGATCATTATGGCGAGTGCCGCTAAGTCGTCCAGATCGCCGGAGGCGCAGGCGCTAGCGAGATCACCGAGCAGATTGTCTTGTCGATTGCCGGCCGCGTGCTGGAACAGTTCCGTGACGTAGCCGCTGAGTTCCAGCACCGCGATGCCCGCGGCATCCAGCTGATCTTGGGTGACCAGCCCTTCGACCACTTGGGTCGCGGAGTAACCCCACCGGATGAGCTTGTCGATGTCGGCGTCGGGAACGCCGATGATCCTGCCAACGATCATCATAGGCAGCCGGTTCGCCATTGCGCTCATCCATTCGATGCGTCCGTCTCGCGCCCGGACATCCCAGATCCGGGCTGCGGTGTCGGCGATGAATGGTTCGAAGGCGCGGATGCGCTTCGCCGCGAGTTGTGGCAGCAACGCCTTCCGATGCACGGAGTGGACCGGCTCGTCGGCCGTGGCCAACGCTTGGGTGGGTCCGCCGAGTTCGCCCATCGGCAAAGCTGCGACGCCCCCTCCTGGCTGATACATCATCGTCGCGGTCAGGTTCGACGAGAAATCGGCGCAGCGTGTTACCGCCTCGCTCACACCAGCCCAACTACTCACCGCGTAGAAGTCCGAATCTCCGATGCGATGGACGTGTCCGGCCTGATGCATCCGCTCGTAGAGCGGATACGGGTTCTGGATGAACTCGTCGTCGAAGAGCGCCAGGCCAAGACCACCGTCTCTCGATGTCATTCCTCAACGCTGAGCGGCGAAGACCTGCCGAGTCAATCGAAATCGACGAAGTTGCAATCCCCGGTACCCGCCTCCCGACCGCGTCGTCTCACCAGCGGGACATGACCTGCGGACACGGTGAAACATATCGCCAAGATCGTCTCAATTCTGAGAAGATATACATTCAGCGACTCAAGGGGGTGGAGGCCGTGGTCCGAGACGACTGGGTCGTCGGTGGCGATCGCCGGACCGCGGCGGCTGAACGTATCTACGCCGCGGCAACCGACCTCGTAGTGCGCGAAGGGCTGGATGCCTTCGACATCGACACCCTGGCGACGAGGGTCCACTGCTCGCGAGCCACCATCTACCGCTATGCGGGCGGCAAAGCCCAGATACGAGACGCGGTGCTGATTCGCCTGGCAGCGGGGATCATCGAGACGGTTCGCCGTGCCGTGGAGGGGCTCAGTGGGCCCGAACGCGTCATCACCGCCGTCACCGTCGCACTCGAGCAGATCAGATCGGACCCGTTGCGACGGTTGATGCTCAGTCCGGGCAGTTCTCCGGACTTGGGCGAGTTGCATTCCTCGCCGGTGCTCAGTCATCTGGCGGCCGAGCTCACGGGAATCACCGACGACCCGGAGGCGGCGCAGTGGATCGTACGGGTGGTGCTGTCCCTGGCCTACTGGCCGCTGGCGAGCAGTCGCGTCGAACGAAAAGTGCTGCACCGGTTTCTTGCTCCCGGCTTCACCGAAGGGTGAATCAGCCGGCCGCTAAGGGCAGTCGGTCCGGCTCTTCGATCGCCCCTCGATTCGTTGACGGCCGTCATTGACGGGCGTCAGCGACTTGCCGTACCGTGCAGCCATGGAGGCACAGGCCCCTCTCGGAGCCGCAACATCGGCGCGGGGCGTCCGGGAGGCTCGACGACTCGAGACCCGGGCACGCTTGTTCGACGCCGCGCTGGCCGAGATTGCGCAGCGCGGGCTTGCCGCCGCCGACGTGAGCGCCATCGCCGCCGCGGCGGGCGTGGTGCGGGGAACCTTCTATTTCCACTTCCCGACGAAGGAGCACGTTCTCGCCGAGTTGGAGCGCAGCGAGGAGACGCGGATCATCAGCGAACTCGGCGCCGCCAACGGCGACCTGTCGTCGATCCTCTCGCAACTCGTGGCCCACGTCCTGGATGCCGAAAAACGTTTGGGCGCAGCAGTTTTCCGGGATATGCTCGGCCTACACTTCTCGTCGTCCCGTCCGGTCGAAGACGAGTTCGCGCAACACCCGCTCGCACGGTTTCTGGTGGGCCTCATCAGCCGGGCGCAATCCGCGGGGCAAGTCTCGGCCGAGGTAGACGCCGCGGAGCTCGGCACGTTCTTTCTCACCGGGCTCTTCGCGCTGCTGGCCACCGGAACACACGATCCTGCGCAGTTAAGCCGTTACGTGACAACGATTGTCAAAGGAATGGAGAAACGATGAACGGCATCGAAGGGTACCGGGACTTTCTGGCCCGGCGTGACGGCGAAGCCGACCTGCTCAACAGGCGGTTGGCGAATCGCGAGCATTTCTTCAACGAGCTCGAGGCGAACCCCGTCCGGTCAGCCCATCCCGCCGACCGAGACACGTTCCTTCGCAACCTGCGCCGCCGGCGACCGGAAGCCGGGCTGGATCCGAAGATGCTGTTCCTGCTGGCAACGGCCAAACTGAACCAGGCTGAGAGGTTCGGAGTCGGACTCGGGGAAACCTACGGGCGCAACAGCGATCAGAACCTGCCGCCCGAGAACGTTTACCTCGAACTCGAAGAGCACTACCACACGCGGCTGCTCGCGTACGCCCTCGACATCTTCGATCTGACGTTTCAAGTCGTTCCCCCACCGTTCGTGATGCGCCAGTTCGTGAAGACCGGCGTTTTCCTACCCGAACGGCCGAGCTTTCTCTTCGTCGGAGCCGCTGAGATGGCGGGCTGCATCATGTTCGACGAGCTACGGCGCGCCGGCATCAAACTGTTCGCGGACGAACCGGAAGTCGCCGAGCGAATCGAACTGCTGTACAGCGAGATCCTGACGGACGAGATCGGACACGTCGGCTACTGCGCATCGCGCTGCACCGCCGGGGAGCGGGCGATCATGCGGCGCCTCTATCCACTCATTGGACGAATGTTCGCTCGCCAGACCGCCGAGATCAGCCTCCTGATCGACCCGAAGGCGTTGCACGCCCGGCTCAACCGCCCCTTCAACGTCGACGAACTGACCGCCGACCTGGACAACGAAACGTATCTCGTCGCTCACCCGTGACGGGTTGAGCGCTTGAACACGGGATCCCAATTCGGGGAGTAACGTCATCAGCCTGTCCGGGGAACGAATGGCGAACTTTCTGGCGGTGCGATGCAGCTGGTCTGGCTCAACGTTGCCGATTTGATCGGCCAGGCCGGCGGTGACCCGTGGGCGATCAACCGGAGTCTGCAGGCCGGCAACCCGTTCGAGATTTCTCAATTGGCGGACGCCTTCCACCAGGCCGGCGTGTGCACCGCCGAGGCGGACCATGCGTTCGAGCAAGCCCGTAACCGATTCGACGCGGCCTGGAACCACCAGAACGGCGACCACCCGATCAACGATTCGGCCGAGGTGCAGCGGACGGTCAAATCGCTTGGGGCGCAATGCCTGAAGCTACCCAAGATCGGGGTCGACCTGGAGAACATCGCGGCCGCCTTGGCCGAGGCGCAGAAGGCCGGCGCCGCCCAGATCGCCGCGCTGGAACGGCAGTTGCAGCTGCTCGACAAGCTCATCGGCGCGGCGATGAAGGATCTGGAGGACCCCAAACTCGACCCGAGCAGTCGTTCCCAGCTGGAGTCGTTGATCGAAGACGCCCGTGCCGACGCCGCCGACGAGACCAGGGATGCTCTGCACCAGCTGCAGTCGATCCGCGACGGCTACTTCAACACGCTGCAGAGGTCACTGGGCGCCTTGCACGGCGACGGATACGACCAGTCGGGTATCCAGGCGGTCGAGGGTCCGCTGTCGCCGGTACCGGACCTGCCGGACGACCCCAAGGAATTTGCGGACGTCTGGAACACTCTCACGCCCGCGCAGAAGGACCGGGAGTACCAACGGAACCCAATGATCGGAAATCACAATGGGATGCCCGCGGTGGACCGGGATCATTACAACCGGCTCAACCTGGCCGACGAACTGGGCCGCGCCCAGGCGGCCGCTGCACAGGCCGACGCGCTGAAGGCCCAGCATCCCGATTGGGCGGCGGGCAAGAACATTCCGCCGCCGAACGAGCCGGGGGCGATTTTCGACGACCGCCTCGCCTACGAGGCGTGGCAACGCCAATACGATGCCGCCCGGGACGGGGCCAAGTACCTGCCCGACCTGCAGGCCGTCGACAGAACCGTCAAAGCGAGCCCCGATCGCAAGCTCATGCTGCTCGACACCAAAACCGGTAAGCAGGCCCGCGCCGCGATCGCGGTCGGAGACCCCGACGCGGCCACCCACGTATCGGTCACCGCGCCCGGCTTGAACACCACCGTCCACGGCGCCATCGGGGGCATGGTGTCCGAGGCGACCGACGCGAGAAAGGAAGCGCTCCGCCAATTGAGCCTGACCCCTGGGCACGAACACGACACCGTGTCGGCCATCGCGTGGATCGGTTATGACCCGCCGCAGGTGCCGGGCTTCGACGACATCGGCAAATCGCTTGCCGGCGGGTGGGATGTCAGCCACGACGCCGTCGCCAGAGCCGGTGCCCATGACCTGGCCGGCTTCTACGACGGGATTCAGGCCGCCCACCACGGCGGCCCGGCCGACCTCACGGCGATAGGACACTCCTACGGCTCCCTGACCACCGGCCTTGCCCTGCAAGAGCCCGGCGATCACGGGGTGTCGCGAGCGTTGTTCTACGGCTCACCCGGCATCGAAGCCTCCACACCGCAACAGCTCCACCTGCAGCCCGGGCACGTGTTCACCATGGAAACGCCCGACGACCCGATCCAGTGGACCTACGACGGCCCGGCCATCGCCCACGACGTCGCCCCCTTCCTGCCGCCGCCCTTCCGGGACCTCGCTACAAGTGTCCTGGGCGCGGCGGACGCCTCCGGCGCCGGCCACTTCGGCCCGAACCCGGCGACCAACCCGAACTTCACCCACCTGGCCACCGGTCCCGCCACCGTGTCTGACGGCCATGGCGGCACCCTCACCCTTCAAGACGCGCACGGCCACAGCGACTACCCTCGCTTTCCCGACGGCGGCGGACTCAGAACGACCAACTACAACATCGCCGCCGTCCTCGCCGGACTCGGAGATAAGGCGGTTCCCACGAAGTGAGCAACAACCAGACCAGCGCCCGGAACCTGCAACGCCACGGCATGCTGTGCATCGCCATGGCCGCAATCGCACTAGCCGCAGGAGGATGTCACGTGAACCAGCCCTACGCGCCTACCCCACCCAACGACGCGACCAAGGCCCTCCAGGTGCTCAAGTCCCTGCCCTCGTTCGAGGACACCCAAACCCAGGTGCAGGCCGCGATGAACGAGATCACCGCCGCGGCAAGCAAATTGATCCCCTCGATCAGGTGGGAGACACCGCACGAGGGCTCCGGCGACAACTGCGAGCGACCGTACGAGCAAACCGACGGCAAACGCTACTTCCTCCCCGACGCCGTTGCCGCCAACGTGCCGGTCTCCGAGCAACAGTGGGCGACGATCCAAGAGACCGCCAAACAGGCGGCCGCCAAGATCGACGCCACCGACGTGCAGGTGATGCAGAACAGCCCCGGAAACCACGACGTGGGGTTCTACGGCCCCACCGGGATCTTCATCAAGGTCGGCTACCGGGGGAACCTCGTCGTCGCGGGCTACACCGGCTGCCGGCTGCCCCGCGACAAGAAATAGGTCGCGTGGTCGGCTATTCCGCGGACCAGAAATACGTGTAGTACTCCCGGACTTCCATTACCGATGACCACTGCGGAAATCCAGCGATAATCTCGGCATCGCCCAACTCCCCCATATCGGGCGGAGTATCGCCCAACCCCTCGATCTGCCCGATGTAAACACGAGCTGCTTGACCCGACACGGTCAAACGACCGAACCGCAGAACATAGTCCGGCGGTTCAGCGCCCTTCGAACCCTCAAGAGGCAGTGGCGCGCCGGCCGCATCAACAGCCCACGAATCCTCGTTCCCGGCATCCCGCGTCGGGAATGGCCCCCCGGCCCGTGCAGATCGCGTCGGCTCCCAATCACCATATTGAGCGTGCCAGGGGCGCTGACGCACCTGGTCGTCGTTCGACCAGGTCACGCCTCCCACGCCGTTCAGCACGACCAGGGCCGCGTTCGAACCCTCGAAGTCGCGACACCATTGAATGGCGCACAGAACTCCGACGCGGGAGCGCTGGGGTGACAGGCGCATATCAATGAACTCGGCTTCATCCAGCGCGCCTACCAAGACGAGGGGATTTCGTCGCGAGGACGTTGTTGCCTCCACCTCCGGTGTGAATTCGTAAAGCTGACTGACCGGATAAAGACTCATGGGTAGTAGCTTCTCCTCACTCCGGCAACGGTATATGTGCGAAGTCGTCGGATGGTGGAATCGTCCGTCCGGTAAAAGGATTCACCGTTTGCCCCATGCCATTCATATACACTACATAACCATTCGGATACTGGGGCGTCGGCTCCATGACGCGAATAGTTGTCACCCGCGGATCGCAGCCCGCCTGTCCGGGCTGGATGGGGAAAAGCCACCCCTTACCGGAATCTGCTGGCCCGGTTGAACTTTCGCCGGCAGGAACGCCCGGCAGCTGCTCCCCGTGCGGGCCGGCGACGGTTTCCGGCGGATGCTGATGGAATAGGACGTCAAGATATTGCCGCTTTTCCGAGTTCAGCTGCTCAGCCTCGAAGTTGAAATCGGCTCGTCGCGGATCATTGGGCGGCAGCCGATCAATGACCAGCTTATCGATATTGTTGTGCTCCCAAATCCTCCGGTTGACATCCCGCAGGCCCGCCTTGGCTTGCTCGCGTGACATCGCCGGCTGCGGAGCGTCTTTGAACGTGTGGTTGGCGACGCCACGAACGTGGTTGTCGGCCGGGAAGGTATCGCGGATGCCGGCGACCGCGACACTGATTTTGCCGGCGACCTCTTGGTCGAGGCTCACGAGTTGCACGGCGCGCTGGCGGATATCGCTCGCCAAGGCCTGCGCCTGAGCTTGCCGAGCGGCCTGCTGCACGGTCGAGCCGCCGACCATACGATCGCTAACTGAAAGATCTTCGCCAACAACAAACCCCGCGCTGCGCCCGTCTTCGACGGCGTAACGCACCCGGGAGCGAGCCGCGGTGAGATCTGAAGCGGCGCCGCGTGCGACGCCTGCCGCGGCTCGGAGTTGGTCGACGACCGCGCTGGTGCTTGTCATATCGGAGTGCGTCGCGCTGCGCACCGCGAGAGCGGCATCGCCGCGCCAATCGACTGACAGCGCGTCCCGCCACACCTGGTGCGCGACGCCATAACTGCGCTCGCCGACGGTCTCCCAGTAATCGGCCGCCTCGGTCAGGTGGTCGGTCGGCCAAGCCAACAGCGCGGACAAGCCGGGAACCCCAGCGACCCCCGCCATTGCTACCCGCCGTTCACCGACGGTGCCACCGCAGCGAATTCCGTGGCGGAAGCGGCTTCACTGGACGCATAGCGGTGATCCGCTTCAGCGACAGCAGTGGCGCGTGTCCCCACCCGTGCGGCCAATCCGCTACTGAACCGGGCCACGTCGCTGTGGGCGGCGGTGACCGCAGACGCGCTGGCCTGACAGGACAAACCCAGCGTCGGGGCCGCCAGCGTCTCACCGAGATCGCCAGCCAAGGCGCTCCAACGGGTGGCCATCGCCTGCACACCGGCCGTATCCACACGCAATGGTTGAGACACGAGCGAAGTGTATGCAGGCGAATTTACGCCTGCCAGTCACCGCGACCACGCCGGACCTGGCCGCCGCGCGCGGCCGGCCAAACTGCCGCGCGGTCTCCGCAGACGGCTCCCGATATTGCTCGAACGATGGCCTGACCTGCTCAAACTCTGTGGAGCTAAGGGGATTCGAACCCCTGACCTACTCGATGCGAACGAGTCGCGCTACCAACTGCGCCATAGCCCCTGACCGCTAGCAGGCTACCAGCCGCGGCACGAACCGCCGAACTGCCGGCACTACTCGCCGACGGCGCGCGGCAGGTCCCGGGGCCAACCGAAGTTCCGCATCGGCATCGCGTAGTCCAGGTGCTCGAAGATCGGATCCTCGTCGTCGATTTCCAGCACCACCGCGCCGGGACGCCGCAGCCGAGACGGGACCACGTCGTAGTCGCGGTCGTAGGCGTTCTCCACGCCCATCCGCGCCCGCGCCATCCGCTGCATGCGGCGGTGGCGCACCTTCTCCTCGATGCGGGTCTGGCGCCGCAGGTACGCCAGGTACAGCAGCGTCACCGCGGTGGCGGTGCCGCACGCCCACCACGCGCTCGGCGAGATCTTGAACGCGGCTGTGGCCGTGCCGACCAGGACGACCGCCATCACCATCAGCACGCGCCTGCGGAACTTGTACTTGCGGGCGCTGACCGCGGCGGCGGTCTTCGCGTCGAACCGGCGGCGACGGGAGGAGTTCCGCGGGATCGGCGCCGGCATTTCCTCGTCGTCGGCCTCGGCCTCCGGCTCCAGACCCGAAGAGTCCTCGACGTATTCGAAGCCTTCGTCGTCTTCTTCGTCGCCGGCGTGGGCGACGATATCGGTGTCGGAATCCTCGTCGTCCTCGGCTTCCTCCTCGACCGCCGCGCCCGCCGGAAGCGCCTGTGAATCCTCGACGACGTCGACGTCGAGGTAGTCGGGCTCGGTGCGCTCGGGCGCCGCAACCTTCATGACCACCGGGCGCAACTGGCGCAGTTCCTCGGTGTCGTGGTCGTCTGCGTCCTCTTCGTTCTCCTCCTCGGCGAGGTCGCGGTCCTCGTCGAGCTCGGTTTCGGCCGACTCTTCCGGTGGCTTCCAGTCCGGGTCGGTGCGGTGACCGGCGGCCGGACCGCTGCGCTTGATCAGGCGCGAGTTCCCGCCACCGTTGAGGACCCGGGTCGCCAGGGCCACGTCGCTGGTGCGCCGCACGGCGTCGCGTTTGCTGACCAGCATCGGCACCAAGACGAACAGCCAGAGCACAACGAGCGAGATCCACAACAGTGACTGCGGAATGCTTGGCATGACGACCTGCTCTCTTCGGTTCCGATCCCCGCGAGGCCCACCGGGTCCAGCGCGGCCGGGTCTTGGTGACCAGGACAATTACACACCTGTAATTTGCCTCTCACAAGCACCATGAGTCACTCGTGTCGCGGTAGCCACATCGCGAGGGGCCGTCAAGCCCAGCTGGCGTGTCCGCCCCGGACCAGGGTCGAGGCCACCGATCCGGACACCTCTTCGGCGGTGATGGCCATCAAGAGATGGTCCCGCCACGCCTTGTCCACCTCGAGGTAGCGCTGCAACAGCCCCTCCTGGCGGAACCCGACTTTCGCCAATACGGCTCGGCTGGCGGCGTTTTCGGGCCGCACGGTGGCCTCCACGCGGTGCAGCATCACCGGGCCGAAGCAATGGTCCAGGCCCAGCGCCAACGCCGCCGTGGCCACGCCGCCCCCCGTCGCCGACCGCGGCACCCAGTAGCCGATCCACGCCGACCGCAGCGCCCCATGGGTGACGTTGCCGATGGTCAGCTGGCCACAGAACTGCCCGTCGAGCTCGATGACGTAGGGCAACATGCGGCCGGCACGGGCCTCGGCGCGTAGGCCGGAGCACAGCGCCGGCCACGCGGCGACCGTGTGCCGGGCCGTCCAATCGCCCTCCGCGCTGGGCTCCCACGGCTCGAGGTGCGCGCGGTCGGCCAACCGGATGCGGCTCCACTGGGCGCCGTCGCGCATTCGCACCGCCCGCAACCGGACCACCCCCGCCGGGACGCGCAACGGCCCGACGTCCAGCGGCCAACCCGGATGACGGGCGTTGGTACGCAACAGGTTCACGAACGCGCGGAGTCGTTGCACTTAACCGCGCTGAGCCAAGAAGGCGACGTCGACAATCTCGCCGGTGCGGATTTGTTCGGCGCCGCTGGGCACCACCACGAGGCAGTTCGCTTCGGCGAGGGTGGCCAGCAGGTGGGAGGACGCCCCCGGGGCTCCACCCAGCGCCTGCACCAGATATTCACCGGTCTCCTGGTCGCGCATCAGCTGGCCGCGCAGGTAGCCCTTGCGCCCGGCGACCGAAGTGATGGGCGACAGCGTGCGGGCTTGCACGATCCGGCGCATCGGCTGGCGCTTGCCCAGGGAAAGCCGGATCAGCGGCCGCACCATCACCTCGAAGACGACCAGCGCGCTGACCGGGTTGGCGGGCAGCAGGAACGTCGGGACACCATCGCGGCCCAGCTGCCCGAATCCCTGGACGGACCCGGGATGCATCGCTACGCGGACGACTTCCATCTCCCCGACCTCGGAAAGCACCGACCGCACCCGCTCGGCCGCGGCACCCCCGACGCCGCCGGCGATCACCACCACCTCGGCCCGGTTGACCTGGCCCTCGATGACTTCGCGGAATTCGCCGGGGTCGCTGCTGACGATGCCGATGCGGTTGACCTCCGCGCCGGCGTCGCGGGCCGCCGCCGCCAACGCGTAGGAGTTGACGTCATACACCTGGCCGTTGCCCGGGGTGCGCGAGATATCGACCAGTTCGCCGCCGACGGCGACCACCGTCACCCGCGGCCGCGGATGCACCAGCACCCGTTCGCGCCCGACCGCCGCCAGCAGGCCGACCTGGGCCGCGCCGATGACCGTGCCCGCACGCACCGCGACGTCACCGGGCTGCACATCGTCCCCGGTGCGGCGCACGTACGCGCCCGATGGTGCCCCGCGCAGGATCCGCACCCGCGAGCTGCCGCCATCGGTCCAGCGCAACGGGATGACGGCGTCGGCCAGCGTGGGTAGCGGGGCCCCGGTGTGCACGCGGGCGGCCTGGCGGGGCTGCAGGCGGCTGGGCGTGCGCGCACCGGCCTCGACGGTCCCCATCACGGGCAGGACCAGGCCCTCGCGCCGGTCTTCGTCGAGCTCCGCATCGCCGGGCGGTTCGCCCAGACTGTCGGCGCCCACTTCGCCGATGCCCAGCACGTCGACGCTGCGCACCGCATAACCGTCGATCGCGGCCTGATCGAACCCGGGCATGGGGCGCTCGGTGACTACTTCCTCGGCGCACATCAGCCCCTGCGCCTCGGCGATGGCCACCCGGATCGGCCGCGGAGCCACCGCGGCGGCCGTTATCCGGGCCTGCTGCTCCTCCACAGAACGCACAGCGCGCCTCTCTGCCCTAGACGGGCGCCGTGTCGGGCCGGGCGCATCGGCCGGCTACTTCTCGGCCAGGCCTAACCGCGCCACCAACCATCGCCGCAAATCCGGGCCGTAGTCGTCACGATCCAATGCAAAGTCAACCGCAGCCTTGAGGTAGCCGCCGGGATTTCCCAAGTCGTGTCGGGATCCGTGATGCACGACGACATGCACGGGGTGGCCCTCCGAAATGAGCAGGGCGATCGCATCGGTCAGCTGCACTTCGCCGCCCACCCCACGGTCGACGCGGCGCAACGCGTCGAAGACGGCGCGGTCGAGCACGTAGCGGCCCGCCGCGGCCAACATCGATGGGGCGTCCTCGCGCTTGGGCTTCTCGACCATGCCGTTGACCTTCAGCACGTCGGGGTTGTCGTTGCCGGGCACCGGCTCGACATCGAAAACCCCGTAGGCGCTGATCTCTTCGGGCGTCACCTCGATGGCGCACAACACCGTGCCACCGTGGTCCGCTCGCACCTTCGCCATCGCCTCCAGCACGCCCGTCGGCAGCACCAGGTCGTCGGGCAGCAGCACCATCACGGCGTCGTCGTCGGACGTCAGCGCGGGCTCCACGCAGCTGATGGCGTGCCCCAAGCCCAGGGGCTCGGCCTGCACCACGGACTCGACCTTGATCAGCTGCGGCGCGCGACGCACCTTGTCGAGCATGGCCTTCTTGCCGCGGGCCTCCAGCGTGCCCTCGAGGACCAGGTCCTCGACAAAGTGCGCGACGACGCCGTCCTTGCCCTCGGAGGTGATGATCACCAGGCGGTCGGCGCCCGCCTCAGCCGCCTCGGCGGCGACCAGCTCGATGCCGGGGGTATCGACGACCGGCAGCAGCTCCTTGGGAACCGTTTTCGTCGCGGGCAGGAAGCGGGTACCAAGACCGGCAGCGGGCACGATCGCCGTGTGTGGGACCACCACTTTTGGGCTTGACATTGTTCACACGATAACCCGAACACGGTTTGCCGAGTCGATGTGGCGCGGCCGAAGACCCGGCTGCAATGGTTAACCCATGGCAACCACCAGCAAGGCCGTGTTGCGGGGGCAGCTGCAGGCGGCCCGGCGTCGCGTTGCCGACGCCGTTCGGGCCGACGAGGCGCGCATGTTGTGCCAGCGACTGGAGGCCGCGGAAAACTTCCTGAGCAGCGGGAGCACGATCTGCGCATACGTGCCGGTCGGCGCCGAGCCCGGCTCGATCGACATGGTGGACGTGTTGCTGCGGCTGGCCGGACGGGTGCTGCTACCGGTTGCGCGCACCACCGCCGACAACACGCCGCTGCCGTTGCGCTGGGGCGAATACCGGCCCGGCACATTGGCATCGGCGCGGTGGGGATTGCTGGAGCCTCCGGAACCGTGGCTGCCGGCGTCGGCGATCGCGGAGGCGAGCCTGATCCTGGTGCCGTCGTTGGCCGTCGACCGCTCCGGGGTGCGGTTGGGCCGGGGTCGTGGTTTCTACGATCGCTCCCTGCCCGGCCGCGACCCCCACGCCCGGCTGATCGCGCTCGTGCGCGACGCGGAGTTGGTGGACGAGTTGCCCGCCGAGCCGCACGACATACCGATGACCGATGCGCTCACCCCGCGGGTGGGACTAATACCACTCGATCTGGGATAACAGATCGGGAATGAGCGGCGTCACGTGGCGGTTCTAGCACTTGAGACGTTAGAGTGCTAACAGACTTTGCAATCACCCGGAGGTTTTTGTGCCGACTTACAGCTATCAGTGCACCGAGTGCGACGATCGCTTCGACATCGTGCAGGCCTTCACCGACGATGCGCTGACCACCTGCGAGCGCTGCTCCGGGCGGCTGCGCAAGCTCTTCAACTCCGTGGGCGTGGTGTTCAAGGGCAGCGGCTTCTACCGCACCGACAGCCGCGAGTCCGGCAACAAGAAGTCCACGAGTTCTACCAACGGGTCCTCGTCGAGCGATTCCGGGTCGACCTCGGGATCCGCGGAGAAGTCCGGGTCGAGCGAGAAATCCGGCTCGACCGAGAAGTCGAGCAGTACCTCGACGGCGTCCGCCGCCGCTGCCTCGAGTTAACGGGTTATCCACAAACGCTTTTGCCGCCGGCATGCGCCGGTGACCGCGTTGCGCTTACGTTCGCGGAGTGGGCGAATCATCGCTGAATCCAAGCCTGTTCAGCCGCCTCTTGATGCTGCGTCCGGATTGGACCAAGACCGTGCTGGCGCGGCGTGTCGCCGCCGGCGGGCTCGTCGTGCTGGCCGCCCTGGCGGCGCTGCGCTCCGACCCGGCCGGTGACTATGCCGAGGTGCTGATCGCCGATCACGACCTGCGGCCGGGCGCCGCGTTGACCCCCGCCGATGTCCGTCTCGAAAAGCGTTTGGCCTCAACCGTTCCCGATGGGTCACTGACCGACGTCAGCGCCGTGGCCGGTTCGACGCTGGCCGGCCCGGCGAGGCGCGGCGAGGTGCTCACCGATGTGCGGCTGTTGGGCAGCCGGCTGGCCGAGGCCGCAATCGCGTCGAAGGCGGGTCCCGGCGCCCGCATCGTGCCGCTGCGGCTGGCGGATAGCGCCCTGATCGACCTTGTCCGCGTCGGCGACGTCGTCGACGTGCTGGCCGCACCGACAACCGGCTCACCGGAGACTCCCCAGGCCGCCCCGAAGGTGGTGGCCACCGACGCCGTCGTGGTGCTCGTGTCGGCCAAGCCAAAGGTGCAGGGCGCGGACGGTGACCGCGTAGTCTTAGTTGCGCTGCCGGCTCGCGTGGCGAATACGGTGGCGGGCTCGGCGCTGGGTCAGGCGGTGACCCTCACCCTGCACTGAGTGCCTCCCCGCCGTCGGCCACGCGGCCGACAGCAAACTCTGCCCAATCCCAGGAAGGACATCTCAATGTTCAAAGGGTTCAAGGAGTTTCTCTCGCGGGGCAACATCGTCGACCTGGCCGTCGCGGTGGTCATCGGTACCGCCTTCACCGCACTGGTCACCAAGTTCACCGACAGCATCATCGCGCCGCTGATCAACCGGATCGGCGTCAAACAGCAATCCAACGTCGGCGCCTTGAAGATCAGCATCGGCGGCGGCCAGACCATCGACCTGAACATCCTGCTATCGGCCGCGATCAACTTCGTGCTCATCGCCGCGGTCGTCTACTTCTTCGTCGTGCTGCCCTACAACACGCTGCGTAAGCGCGGTGAGGTCGAGCAGGCCGACGACGCCCAGGTTGTTCTGCTCACCGAAATCCGGGACCTGCTCGCCCAGACCGACGGAGATTCGTCGGGCAAGCACGGCGGGACGACCACTACGCCCCCACCCGAGCACGGACCACGCGCCGACGCCGAGTCACAGACCTAGGCGGTCAGATCTCCAGGCTCGACAGCTGCCCGATGATTTGAGCGGCCAGCGGATTCAGCGTCGCCATTCCGTCGCGCACCGCGTACCGGGAACCGGCCAGGTTCACCACCAACGTGCTTCCGGACACCCCGGCCAGGCCGCGTGACAGCCCGGCGTCGATGATCCCCGCGGACAGCCCCGAGCCTCGAATGGCTTCGGCAATGCCGAGGATTTCCCGGTCCAGGATTTCGCGGGTGGCCTCCGGGGTGACGTCGCGCGGGGTGACACCCGTACCGCCAACGGAGACCACCAGGTCCACGCCGCCGATCACCGCGGTGTTGAGCGCGTTGCGAATCTCGACCTCGTCCGCCGCGACCGCAACCACACCGTCGACGACGAATCCGGCCTCGGTCAGCAGTTCGGTTACCAGCGGACCGCTGTGGTCCTCGTCCCCGTGAGCGGTGCGATCGTCGACCACCACGACCAGGGCCCGGCCGACTACCAACTCCGCACCCGTATCCATGGGTGCCACGGTATAACCGAGCTCCGACAATCCCGCCGCCGAGGGTTCTTCGACTCGCATTACTGATCCGCCTTCCCCAGGGTCACCGGCACGGTACGGCTGCCACCAGCGGGATCCTGGAAGGTCAGCGAGATCTTGTCGCCGGGCGCCTTGGACCGCACGGCCGCGACCAGGGCGTCAGCGCTGCTGATCGGACGATCGTCGACCTTGGTGACGATCACATTCTTGGGCACGCCGGCGCTCGAGGCCGCACCACCCGGCACGACGTCGACGACCTTGGCGCCCGGGGAGCCCTTGTCGTTCGTCACCTGCACGCCGAGTGAGGCGTGGGACGCCTTGCCGCTGCTGATCAGCTCGTCGGCGATGCGCTTGGCCTGGTCGACCGGGATCGCGAACCCGAGCCCGATCGAACCGCTCTGGGCATCCGGCGAATCGGCACCCAGGGTGGCGATGGCCGAGTTCACGCCCACCAGCTGGCCGTTCATGTTGACCAGCGCGCCGCCGGAGTTACCCGGGTTGATGGCGGCGTCGGTCTGGATCGCGTCCAGCACGGTGTTCTGGTTGCCCGACTCACCCGTGGTGGACACCGGCCGATTCAGCGCGCTGACGATCCCGGTGGTCACCGTGCCCGACAGACCCAGCGGCGACCCGATGGCCACCACCGGTTGGCCGACGCGGAGATCCGACGAGGAGCCCAGGGAGATCGGGGTGAGGCCGGAGACGCCCTGCACGCGGATCACGGCGATGTCGCTGGTGGGATCGGCGCCGAGGACCGTGAAGGGTGCGGTGCGGCCGTCGGCGAAGGTCACCGTGGTCTTGGGCGCCGGACCACCGGGTCCGCTACCGGGGCCTCCGGGCGGACCGCCGGGGGGAGCCGCGGGGCCCTTCGGCGGCCCCGCGGCCGCCGCGACCACGTGGTTGTTGGTCAGGATCAACCCGTCGGCGGAAAGGATGATGCCGGAGCCCTCTTCGGACTGGCGGCCCAGATCCGTCTCCAGCATGACGACGCTGGGCACCACCTTGGAGGCGACCTGTTCGACGCTGCCCGGCGGCATGTTCGCCGCCGGGACGGTGGGGGCGCCGATGACGCTGCGCCCGTTGCCGCTGGTGGTGTGCGTGCCCAGCTCGACAGCCGTCGCCGCGGCCCCGCCGATGCCCGCCGACACCACCGCGATGGCCAACGCGCCTACGGTCAACAGCCCTGCGCGGGAACGTTTTTGGGGGCCCGGCGGCAGCATAGGGGGCAGCATGCCGGGAATCGGGCCGGTCCCGGTGGCCCCGGGCAGGGGGCCTACCCCGGTTCCCCCCGGCGTCCGGCCCGGACCGGTGCCGTTGTACGGGTCGTAGGGCTGCCGGAATTGGGAGGTCTGCGAACGCTGCCGCCAGTCGAATGGCTGGCTATACGGTTGCTGATGCCCCTGGCCGTAAGCAGAGGTCCCCGGGTGGGTCGGGGTGGGCGCAGGCTGATTCGGCGCGGGACGATATCCCGGCTGCTGCGGCGGTGGCGAATACCTCGGGTCATTCGTCATGTCGCTAGGTCGCACTTCCTCTATCTCAGTATCGGCTCGTCGGCTCGACTGGGTTCTTCAACAGTAGCTGCAGACCTACCTTGCCCGCGCGGACTGAGAGTCCACTGAGATAACGTTCGCGGGTTCCCGAGAGTTCGACTGGTCGCCGGCCACGGGGACGGTGGCATCGGTGCCGGACTCTTCCTCTGGGACACCCGCGGCGGGTGTCGGATACGGCGACGGGGGCATCCGCCGACCGGGTAGCAGCACATAAAACGAGGTTCCCGGCGGCTGTCCGCCGGGCACGGTGTCCTCGACACGAAGCAATCCACCGTGATTCAGCACGACCTTTTTGACGATCGCCAGCCCGAGCCCCGAGCCGGGCATGGCGCGTGCGGTCGTCGAACGGTAGAACCGCTCGAACACCAGCCGGCGTTCGTGCGGCGGAATGCCGGGCCCGTGGTCGGACACCACCAACTCGGCGTGCGACGGGTCGAGTTGCCGCATGGTGACGCCGACATGACCGCCCGGTGGGCTCCACTTGGCCGCGTTGTCCAACAGGTTGAGCACCGCACGCGACAGCCCCGCAGCGTCGCCGTGCATCTGCCAGGGCGTGATGGCGACGTCGAAGTGAATGTCGTTGCGGCGCCGCCGGACTCGCTCCAGGCTGCGATCGACCACCTCGGACATGTCGACCGGTTCGTGCACCACCTGGCCGGCATCGTCGCGGGTGAGGTCCACCAGATCGCCCACCAGCGTGGACAATTCCTCGATCTGGGCCAGCACGTCGGCGCGGAGCTCGACCATCTCCTGCTCGGGCAGCCGCGGCGCTCCCGGTTCCATCGATGCCATCAGCAGCTCGACGTTGGTGCGCAGGGACGTCAGCGGGGTGCGTAATTCGTGTCCGGCGTCGGTGACCAGCCGGGCCTGCCGCTCGCGGGACTCGGCCAGTGCTCGCAGCATCAAGTTGAATGCCTCGGTGAGCCTGGCCAATTCGTCGCTACCGAACACCGGAATGGGCCGCAGGTCGTCGGTGCGCGCCACCCGTTCGGCCGCTTCGGTGAGGCGGGCCACCGGACGTAGCCCCGCCCTGGTGACCATGCCGCCCGCCACGGCCGCGACCGCGACGCCGATGCCGCCGACGATCAGCAGCACCCAGCGCAGCTTGGTCATCACCGCCTCGGTCGGTTTGAGGCTCTTGGAGATCAGCAGCGAACAGCCGTTGGGCAGGTGGATGGCGAGGACTCGTTGATCGAGCGCGGTGCGGCGGGACATGAACAAATCACCGCGGATCACCGCCTTTTCGGGGGCGCCGACCGGCAACGTCTGACCCGGCTGCTGGGCGGTGTAGATCGAGTGACCCGGGTTCACCAGCATCGCGTTGACGTCCGAATAGGCGGTGCCTTCGATGGCCTTTCCGGGGTCGGCGGCCAGTGAACCGCTGGCGATCAACAGCTGCGCACGGCTTTGCAGCTGGTTGTCGATATCGCTATACAGCGCAGCCGAAATCACCGCATACACGGCGAATGCCATCAGCACCACGACCATCGCCACCATCGACATCGCCAGCAGCATGACGCGCCACCGCAGCGACAACGAGCTGGTGGCACGCAGCGGTACGCGTTGGGGTCGTTGGTACCGGATCATCGTCGGAGGCGGCTCATCACGGCGGTGTTTCCCGAAGGACGTAGCCCACGCCGCGCACCGTGTGGATCAGTCGTGGCTCCCCGTCGGCCTCGGTCTTGCGGCGGAGATAGCCGACGTAGACCTCCAGCGCGTTGCCGGAGGTGGGGAAGTCGAATCCCCACACCTCCTCGAGGATCCGGCTGCGGGTGAGCACGCGGCGCGGATTGGCGATCAACATTTCGAGCAAGGCGAATTCGGTACGCGTCAGGCTGATTTGGCGTTGTCCGCGAGTCACTTCCCGGGTCACCGGATCCAGCGTCAGGTCGGAGAACTGCATGGGCACCGATTCGGCGTCATCGTCATCCGGCTTGGTGCGGCGCAGCAGCGCCCGCATCCGGGCCAACAGCTCCTCCAATGCGAACGGCTTCGGCAGGTAGTCATCCGCGCCTGCGTCCAACCCGGCGACCCGCTCGGATACCGAATCGCGAGCGGTGAGCACCAGGATCGGCAGGTCGTCGCCGGTGCTGCGGAGCTGACGGCACACCTCGAGGCCGTCCAGCCGCGGCATCATCACATCGAGGACGAGCGCGTCGGGCCGGTCGCTGGCGATCATGTCGAGCGCCTCCAGCCCGTCATGGGCCAACTCGACCGAGTAGCCATTGAAGGAAAGCGATCGACGCAGCGATTCACGCACTGCGCGATCGTCGTCGACGACCAGTATCCGCACGGGCCTAGTGTCGTCCCGACGCCTGAGAGCGGGCTGAGAGGCGCGCCGGGTGTTTGCCGAGATTAACTAACGCCGGTCCAGGTCGATCAGACCGAGGCGGGCCGCCTTGAGCAGCCGGCGGGGCACCTTGTGCTTCTGGCCTGCGACCGTCACACCGACGAGCTCGGTCTTGGTGGCCTTCCACTGCGCGCGACGGCTTCGGGTGTTCGCGCGCGACATCCTGCGCTTGGGTACGGCCATGGTCGGGCCTAACTCCTCGTGTCGGGGGCTTGTCGCGCGGGCGTGGCCCATGGGGCCGAACGTGCGACGATTGCTATCAGGATAGTCGGTGGCCTGCCCGGCACCAAAACGACGCCCACCGGCGCCGAGATTGCCGTGACGGCTGTGATCCCGGCGTGTCAACGACCGTGGCGGCAGTCTCGCCGCGCGGGCCGGGTGGGCGTCCTTGACGTGACACCGGCGCGACCCGCTAACCTACCGGTTGGTTGGTTGGTTTGCGCTCACCGGTGAAACGCAGATTGGAGGACCGCATGGCCTCTGCTCCTGGCCGCGACGCTGTCCGGATCGCGAACTGCTCCGGGTTCTACGGCGACCGGCTGTCGGCGATGCGCGAGATGCTCACCGGCGGTGACGTGGACTATCTCACCGGCGACTACCTGGCCGAACTGACGATGCTGATCCTGGGCCGCGACCGCATGAAGCACCCCGAGCGCGGCTACGCCAAGACGTTCCTGACCCAACTCGAGGACTGCCTCGGCGAGGCCCTTGACCGGGGCGTCCGCATCGTCGCCAACGCCGGCGGCCTCAACCCGGCCGGGCTGGCGGACGCCATACGCGCCCTGGCCGAGCGCCTCGGTATCCCGGCCCGGGTCGCCCACGTCGAAGGCGACGATCTGCTGGCGCGCGCCGCGGACCTCGGGCTGGGCACGCCCCTGACCGCGAACGCCTACCTGGGCGCCTGGGGCATCGTCGACTGCCTGGGTGACGGCGCCGACGTGGTCGTCACCGGACGGGTGACCGACGCCTCGGTGATCGTCGGGGCCGCCGCCGCGCACTTCGGCTGGGGCCGCACCGACTACGACCGGCTCGCCGGCGCGGTGGTCGCCGGCCACGTCATCGAGTGCGGCGTGCAGGCCACCGGCGGCAACTACTCCTTCTTTACGGATGTGCCCGACCTGACCCACGCCGGCTTCCCGCTGGCCGAGGTCCACGCCGACGGCTCGTCGGTGATCACCAAGCACCCCGGCACCGGCGGGCTGGTCAGCGTCGACACCGTCACCGCGCAGCTGCTCTACGAGATCACCGGCGCGCGCTACGCCAACCCCGACGTCACCGCCCGGATGGACACCGTCGAGCTGTCCGCCGAAGGCCCCGACCGGGTGCGCATCAGCGGCGTGCTCGGCGAACCGCCGCCGCCCACCTACAAGGTGTCGCTGAACAGCATCGGCGGATTCCGCAACTCCATGACCTTCGTGCTGACTGGCCTGGACATCGAGGCCAAGGCCGGCCTGGTGCGCCGGCAGCTCGAGGCCGCGCTGACCGTCAAGCCCGCGGAGCTGCAGTGGTCGCTCGCCCGCACCGACCACACCGACGCCGACACCGAGGAAGCCGCCAGCGCGCTACTGCACTGCGTGGTCCGCGACCCCGATCCCGCGAACGTCGGGCGCCAGTTCTCCTCGGCCGCCGTCGAATTGGCGCTCGCCAGCTATCCCGGTTTTCACGTGACCGCCCCACCCGGCGACGGCCAGGTCTACGGCGTGTCCACCGCCGGCTACGTCGACGCCAACGAGGTGCCGCACGTCGCGGTGCACGCCGACGGGACCCGCACCGATATCCCTTGCGCAACCGACACTTTGGAGTTGGCACCCGCCGATGCCCCGGCGTTGCCCGAGCCGCTTCCCGCCGGGCCGGTGGACAGGGTGCCGCTGGGCCGCATCGCCGGGGCTCGCAGCGGCGACAAGGGCGGCTCGGCCAACGTCGGGGTCTGGGTCCGCACCGACGAACAGTGGCGCTGGCTGGCCAACACCCTGACCGTCGAGCTGCTCAAGGAGCTGCTGCCCGAAGCGGCGGAGTTCGAGGTCACCCGACACGTGCTGCCGAACCTGCGCGCGGTCAACTTCGTCATCGACGGCATTCTGGGCCAGGGTGTTGCGTATCAGGCACGTTTCGATCCGCAGGCCAAGGGGCTGGGTGAATGGCTGCGCGGCCGGCATGTCGACATTCCTGAAAGGCTGCTATGAACCTGTGGACGACGCCGGAGCGCGAACAGTTGCGAAAGACGGTGCGCTCCTTCACCGAACGCGAGATCCTGCCCCATGCCGACGAGTGGGAGCGCATCGGCGAGTTGCCGCGCGACTTGCACCGGCGCGCCGGGGCGGCCGGCCTGCTGGGCGCGGGCTTCCCCGAGGCGGTCGGTGGCGGCGGGGGTGACGGCGCGGACGCGGTGATCATCTGCGAAGAGGTGCATCAGGCCGGCGCTCCGGGCGGGGTGTTCGCCTCGCTGTTCACTTGCGGCATCGCGGTGCCGCACATGATCGGCTCCGGCGATCAGCGGCTGATCGAGGAGTTCGTGCGGCCGACGTTGGCGGGCGACAAGATCGGCGCGCTCGCCATCACCGAGCCCGGCGGCGGCTCGGACGTCGGGCACCTACGAACCTCGGCGGTGCTCGATGGGGACCATTACGTGGTCAACGGCGCCAAGACCTACATCACCTCGGGCGTCCGCGCCGATTACGTGGTCACCGCGGTGCGCACCGGCGGGGCCGGCGCGGCCGGTGTTTCGTTGCTCGTGATCGAGAAGGGCACACCGGGTTTCGAGGTGAGCCGCAAGCTGGCCAAGATGGGGTGGCGGTCCTCGGACACCGCCGAGCTGTCCTTCGTCGACGCGCGGGTGCCGGCGGCCAACCTGGTCGGCGCCGAGAACAGCGGATTCGCCCAGATCGCGCAGGCATTCGTAGCTGAGCGGATCGGCCTTGCCGCGCAGGCGTATTCGAGCGCCCAGCGGTGCCTGGACCTGACGCTGCAGTGGTGCCGCGACCGGGAGACCTTCGGCCGCCCACTGATCTCGCGGCAATCGGTGCAGAACACGCTGGCCGAGATGGCCCGGCGCATCGACGTCGCCCGGGTCTACTCTCACCACGTGGTCGAACGTCAGCTGGCCGGCGAGACCAACCTGATCGCCGAGGTGTGTTTTGCCAAGAACACCGCCGTCGAGGCCGGCGAATGGGTGGCCAACCAGGCCGTCCAGCTGTTCGGCGGCATGGGCTACATGGCCGAATCCGAAGTCGAACGCCAATACCGGGACATGCGGATCCTGGGCATCGGCGGCGGGACGACCGAAATCCTGACCTCACTTGCAGCTAAGACCCTGGGGTATCAATCGTGACCACTCTGCAGTCCACGCTCGATCCCAAGTCCCCCGCGTACGCCGACGCGTCGTCGACGGCAACCTCGAGGCTTGAGGAGATCGACGCCGAACTCGCCAAAGCGCTTGCGGGCGGGGGCCCCAAGTACGTCGAGCGGCACCACGCCCGCGGTAAGCTGACCGCGCGGGAACGCATCGAGCTGCTCGTCGACCCCGACTCCCCGTTCCTGGAGCTCAGCCCGCTAGCGGCGTGGGGCAGCGCGTTCACAGTCGGAGCCAGCACGGTCACCGGCATAGGCGTGGTGTCCGGTGTGGAATGCCTGATCGTCGCCAACGACCCGACCGTCAAGGGCGGCACCAGCAACCCGTGGACCCTGAAAAAGATACTGCGGGCCAACCAGATCGCATTCGAGAACCGACTGCCCGTCATTTCGCTGGTGGAATCCGGCGGGGCGGACCTGCCCACCCAGAAGGAAATCTTCATTCCCGGCGGGCAGATGTTCCGGGACCTGACCCGCCTGTCCGCGGCCGGGATTCCCACCATCGCACTGGTTTTCGGCAACTCCACCGCCGGCGGCGCCTACATTCCGGGCATGTCCGATCACGTCGTGATGATCAAGGAACGTTCGAAGGTGTTCCTCGCCGGTCCCCCGCTGGTGAAGATGGCCACCGGCGAAGAATCCGACGACGAGTCGCTGGGTGGTGCCGAAATGCACGCTCGCATCTCGGGTTTGGCCGACTACTTCGCCGCCGACGAGCTCGACGCGATCCGCATCGGCCGCCGCATCGTGGCCCGGCTGAACTGGGTCAAGCAGGGCCCGGCCCCGGGGCCGGTGATCGAGCCGCTGTTCGACACCGAGGAGCTCATCGGCATCGTGCCCGCGGACCTGCGCGTCCCGTTCGACCCGCGCGAGGTGATCGCCCGCATCGTGGATGGCTCGGAATTCGACGAGTTCAAGGCCATGTACGGCTCGTCGCTGGTGACGGGATGGGCCCGCCTGCATGGCTACCCCCTGGGCATCCTCGCCAACGCGCGCGGGGTGCTGTTCAGCGAGGAGTCGCAGAAGGCCACCCAGTTCATTCAGCTGGCCAACCGCTCGAACACGCCACTGTTGTTCCTGCACAACACCACCGGTTACATGGTGGGCAAGGACTACGAAGAGGGCGGGATGATCAAGCACGGGTCGATGATGATCAACGCCGTCTCCAACTCGACCGTCCCGCACATCTCGCTGTTGATCGGCGCCTCCTATGGCGCCGGCCACTACGGCATGTGCGGCCGGGCCTACGACCCGAGGTTCCTGTTCGCGTGGCCCAGCGCCAAATCGGCGGTGATGGGGGGCGCCCAGCTTGCGGGCGTCTTGTCCATCGTGGCCCGGGCCGCCGCCGAGGCCCGCGGCCAGCAGGTCGACGAGGAAGCGGACGCCGCGATGCGCGCGGCCGTCGAAGGGCAGATCGAGGCGGAGTCGTTGCCGCTGGTGTTGTCCGGAATGCTGTACGACGACGGGGTGATCGACCCGCGCGACACCCGCACGGTGCTGGGAATGTGTTTGTCCGCCATTGCCAATGGCCCGATCGAGGGGACGTCGAACTTCGGCGTCTTCCGGATGTGAGTCCCATGGTCACTCGAGTGCTGGTCGCCAACCGAGGCGAGATCGCCCGGCGGGTGTTCGCCACCTGCCGGCGGCTGGGCCTGGGCACGGTCGCCGTCTACACCGACCCCGACGCCGCCGCGCCGCACGTAGTCGAGGCCGACGCGCGGGTGCGGCTGCCCAAGACCAACGACTATCTGAACGCCGACGCGATCATCGCCGCGGCCCGCGCGGCGGGCGCCGACGCGGTCCACCCGGGCTACGGGTTCCTCTCGGAGAACGCCGATTTCGCAGCCGCCGTGCAGGGCGCTGGCCTGACCTGGGTCGGGCCACCGGTGGACGCGGTACGGGCGATGGGCTCCAAGATCGAGGCCAAAAAACTGATGGCCGCCGCCGGGGTTCCGGTGCTCGACGAGCTCGACCCCGACGCGGTCACCGAGGCGCAGCTGCCCGTCCTGGTCAAGGCCTCCGCGGGCGGTGGCGGGCGCGGGATGCGGGTGGTTCGCGAATTGTCTTCTCTCGCCGGCGAAGTCGAGGCGGCCCGGCGCGAGGCGCAGTCAGCGTTCGGCGACCCGACCGTCTTCTGCGAGCGGTACCTGCCCACCGGGCATCACATCGAGGTTCAGGTCATGGCCGACACCCACGGCACCGTTTGGGCCGTCGGGGAACGGGAGTGCTCGATTCAGCGCCGGCATCAGAAGGTCATCGAGGAGGCCCCCTCGCCGCTGGTGGAGCGCACCCCGGGCATGCGGGCCAAGCTGTTCGAAGCGGCGCGGCTGGCGGCGGGCGCCATCGGTTACGCCGGAGCCGGGACGGTGGAGTTCCTCGCCGATGACGACGGAGAGTTCTACTTCCTGGAGATGAACACGCGGCTGCAGGTCGAGCATCCGGTGACCGAGGAGACCACCGGGCTCGACCTCGTCGAACTGCAGCTCATGATCGCCGAGGGCGGCCGACTCGACGCCGAACCCCCTGCCGCCCAGGGGCATTCGATCGAGGCCCGGCTCTACGCCGAGGACCCGGCACGCGGCTGGCAGCCCCAGGCCGGCGTGATGCACAGGATCGACGTACCGGCGGTTCGGACCGAGTTCGCCTCACTCGGCCACCGGACCGGAATCCGCCTCGATTCGGGCATCCTCGACGGTTTCACGGTGTCGATCCACTACGACCCCATGCTGGCCAAGGTCATCTCGTACGCCCCGACCCGCCGGCAGGCGGCGCTCGTACTCGCCGACGCGCTGGCCCGCGCCGGCCTGCACGGCATGCGCACCAACCGTGAGCTGCTGGTCAACGTGCTGCGGCACCCGGCATTCCTCGAAGGCGCCACCGACACAGCGTTTTTCGACACGCACGGCCTGGACAAATTGTCGGCGCCGCTGGCAGACGCCGCCGTCGTCCGGCTGTCCGCGATCGCCGCCGCGCTGGCCGAGGCGGCCCATAATCGCGCGGCGGCGCCCGTCCTCGGAGCCGTCCCCAGCGGTTGGCGAAACCTGGCGTCTGGCTACCAGGTCAAGGCCTATCGTGACGACGGTGACACCGAGCAAAACATCGAATACCGGTTCACCAGAACCGGATTGGCACTGCCGAACGACGCAGGGGTGCAGCTGGTTTCCGCCACGGCCGATCAGGTCACTCTCGCGGACGCCGGGGTGGCGCACACGTTCGCGATCGCGCGGTACGGTGACGACGTCTACGTCGACTCGGCCCGCGGCCCCGTTCACCTGGTCGCGCTGCCGCGCTTCCCGGAGCCGGGCTCTACGGTCGAAAAGGGCTCCCTGGTAGCGCCCATGCCCGGCAACGTCATCCGCCTCGCCGCCGCGGTCGGCGACACCGTTACCGCCGGGCAGCCACTGATCTGGCTGGAGGCGATGAAGATGGAACACACCATCACCGCACCCTCCGACGGAGTGCTCGCCGAGCTCAACGTCGGTACCGGTCAGCAAGTCGAGGTGGGCGCCGTCCTGGCACGAGTGGAATCGCCCCAAGCAGAAGGAGATTCGTAAATGACCGACACCAGCTTCATCGAGAGCGAGGAGCGGCAGGCCCTGCGTAAGTCGGTCGCCGCGTGGGCCGCCAACTACGGCAGCGAGTACTACCTCAAGAAGGCACGCGCGCACGAGCACACCGACGAATTGTGGTCGGAGGCGGGCAAGCTCGGCTTCCTCGGGGTGAACCTGCCCGAGGAGTACGGCGGTGGCGGCGCCGGCATGTACGAGCTGTCCCTGGTGATGGAGGAAATGGCGGCGGCGGGCAGCGCGTTGCTGCTGATGGTCGTGTCGCCGGCGATCAACGGCACCATCATCAGCAAGTTCGGCACCGAAGAGCAGAAGAAGCGCTGGATTCCCGGGATTGCCGACGGAACCCTGACCATGGCCTTCGCGATCACCGAGCCGGACGCCGGCTCCAACTCGCACAAGATCACCACCACCGCCCGGCGCGATGGTAGCGACTGGATCCTCAAGGGCCAGAAGGTCTACATCTCCGGTATCGACCAGGCGCAGGCCGTCCTGGTGGTCGGCCGCACCGAGGAGGCTAAGACCGGCAAGCTGCGGCCGGCACTGTTTGTGGTGCCCACCGATGCCCCCGGATTCTCCTACACATTAATCGAAATGGAGCTAGTCAGCCCCGAGCGGCAGTTCCAGGTTTTCCTCGACGACGTCCGGCTGCCGGCCGACGCGCTGGTCGGTTCCGAGGACGCGGCGATCGCGCAGCTCTTCGCCGGCCTGAACCCCGAGCGAATCATGGGCGCCGCCAGCTCGGTCGGGATGGGACGCTTCGCCCTCGACAGGGCCGCCGATTACGTCAAGACCCGCCAGGTGTGGGGTACGCCGATCGGCGCGCACCAAGGACTCTCGCACCCGCTGGCGCAGTGCCACATCGAGGTGCAACTGGCCAAGCTGATGATGCAGAAGGCCGCCGCACTCTACGACAGCGGCGATGACGCGGGCGCGGCCGAGGCCGCCAACATGGCCAAATACGCTGCGGCCGAGGCGGCTACCCGTTCGGTCGACCAGGCGGTGCAGTCGATGGGCGGCAACGGGTTGACCAAGGAGTACGGTGTCGCCGCCATGCTCGCCTCGGCCAGGCTCGGCCGGATCGCCCCGGTGAGCCGGGAAATGGTGCTCAACTTCGTGGCGCAGACGTCGCTGGGCCTGCCCCGAAGCTACTGATGGAAACGCTGGTCGAATACGCAGGGCCTGCCGATACCGGCGGCCCGTTCACGTGGCTGACGCTGAACTCGCCCCACAACCGCAACGCGCTCTCGACCGCGCTGGTCACCCAGCTGCACCAGGGCCTGCGCGATGCGCGGGCGGATCCGGCGGTGCGAGCGGTGGTGCTCGGTCACACCGGCGGCACCTTCTGCGCAGGTGCCGATTTGAGCGAGGCCGCCGGGGGCGACCCCTTCGACATGGCGGTGGCGCGTGCCCGGGAAATGACCGTGCTGCTGCGGGCCATCGTCTCCTCGCCGCTGCCGGTGATCGCCGCCATCGACGGGCATGTCCGCGCGGGTGGGTTCGGCTTGGTCGGTGCCTGCGACATCGCCGTCGCGGGCCCCCGCAGCACCTTCGCCCTGACCGAGGCCCGGATCGGCGTCGCCCCGGCGATCATCTCGCTGACGCTGCTGCCGAAATTGTCGCCGCGGGCCGCGGCGCGCTACTACCTGACCGGCGAGACATTCGACGCCGGCGTGGCGGCGGACATCGGGCTGATCACGATGGCGGCCGAGGACGTCGACGCCGCGGTGGCGAAGCTGCTCGCCGATGTGGGCCGCGGTTCGCCCGAGGGTCTGGCGGCATCCAAGGCGCTGACCACCGCGGCGGTGCTGGAAGGGTTCGACCGCGACGCCGAGCGGCTCGCTGAGGAATCGGCCCGGCTTTTCGTCTCCGACGAAGCCCGCGAGGGCATGATGGCGTTTCTGCAAAAGCGCGCCCCGAGCTGGACGAGTTAGCCAGGTGTCAAACAAGCGCCGCCGGACGAACCGGGCGGCGCGGGGCAAGGTTGCAGTTTGACCAATCCTCTTGCGGCAATAGCCGGACGTCGTAGGCTCGTGGGTGATGAGCAACTCCGCGCAACGCGATGCGAAGGACACGCGCGACGAATCGTCGCGCGCGGGCGACACCGATCGCATCCAGATCGCGCAGTTGCTGGCGTACGCGGCCGAGCAGGGCCGGCTGCAGATGAAAGACTACGAAGACCGGCTGACCAGGGCCTATGCGGCGACCACCTATGAGGAGTTGGATCAGCTCCGGGCCGATCTGCCGGGTTCGCCGATCAACCCGCGGCGGGGCGGCAAGCCCAACCCGGCGCCGTCCACTCTGCTGCTGGCCCTGTTGAGCGGGTTCGAGCGGCGGGGCCGGTGGAACGTGCCGAAGAAGCTGACCACCTTCGCCTTGTGGGGCAACGGCGTGGTGGATCTGCGCTACGCCGACTTCACCTCGACCGAGGTCGACATCCATGCGATGTCGATCATGGGGGCGACAAAGATTTTGCTGCCGCCCGAAGTCAACGTCGAGATTCACGGCCGCGGCGTCATGGGCAACTTCGACCGCAGCGTCCTCGGCCAGGGCACCCCCGGCGCACCGAAGGTGAACATTCGCGGCTTCTCCCTGTGGGGTGCCGTCGGCATCATTCGCAAGGCCCGCAGGCCTCGCGGCTAGCGTCAGCCGGGCACGTAGTCGAACTTATCGGGGTTGGGCCCGTTCCTGCCTGCTTCACCTTTGTCCAGGGCTGAGATCGCGTCCATGTCGGAATCATCCAACTCGAAGTCGAAGAGCTGGAAGTTCTCCTTGACCCGTTCCGGGGTCACCGACTTGGGGAAGACGATGTCGCCGCGCTGAATGTGCCAGCGCAGCACCACCTGCGCCGCCGACTTGCCCCGCGCCTCGGCGATGCGGTTGATCACCGGATCATCGAGCACCTTGCCCTGCGCGATCGGTGCCCACGCCTCGGTGGCGATGCCATGCTCGCGCCCATACGCGCGGACCTCTGTGTTCCCGAAGTACGGATGGAGCTCGATCTGGTTGACCGACGGCACGGTGTCGGTTTCGGTGGCGAGCCGCTCCAGGTGTGCGACTTGGAAATTCGAGACGCCGATGCTGCGCGCGCGCCCGTCGCGAGCGAACTCTTCGAACACCTTCCAGGTCGAGACGAAGTCGCCGTCGTAGCGGGTGGGCAGCGGCCAGTGAATGAGGAACAGGTCGACGTAGTCGGAGTCCAGCGCCTTCAGGGTTCGGTCGAAGGCACGGCGCGCGTCGTCGGGTTTGTGAAAGCCGTTGTTGAGCTTGCTGGTGACGAACACGTCGCCGCGGTCGAGACCGGCGTCGCGGATGCCTTGCCCGACTTCCTTTTCGTTGCCGTACATCTCGGCGGTGTCGATATGCCGGTAACCGATCTCGAGCGCCGTCTTGACCGCCGCAGCGGTCTCGTCGGGCTTGATCTGAAACACGCCGAAGCCCAGCTGCGGAATGCCGACACCATCGTTGAGTTCGATCGTTGGAATCTTGCTCATGCGTCTCCTCCTTCTCGCTCCGTGTACCCGGTCGAGTGAGCACCTATCCGTTGGGGGTCCGTTGGCGGCTTAGCGGCGGCGGGACCGGAGGTAGTCGCCCACCACGGCCGCGCCCAGGCCGTCGAGGTCGGGCACCACCACGCGCCCCTCGACACGCCGCGCGACCTGGTCGATGAACCGGGCCAGGCCGGGGTCGCTGCCCAGCCGGAAGATGGTGATCTGCGCGCCCAGGCGAGCCATGTCGTCGAACCCGCGCACGGTGTGCGCGATGGTCCGAGGATGCGGCGGGTAGTCGAAAAACACAGTGGTACCGTCACCTTCGAAATCCTCCAGGTGAGCGGTGGGCTCCCCGTCGGTCACCACCAGGACGACGGGCTGCGCGTTAGGATGCCGCCGGAGGTGCCGGCCGGCCAGCGCCAGGGCGTGATGCAGGTTGGTGCCCTGCTCGTAGACGCCCTCGAGACCGGTGAGCTCGGCCGCGGTCACCGTTCGGGCGTAGCGGCCAAACGCGATGATTTGCAAGGCATCCGAGCGAAACCGGGTGCACACGAGATGGTTGAGGGCCAGCGCCGTCTGCTTCATCGGCAGCCAACGGTTCTCCATGACCATGGAGAACGAGGTGTCGACCAGCAGCGCCACCGCCGCCTGCGTGCGCGTCTCGGTCTCGGAGACCTCGACGTCGTCGACGGTGATCTTCAGCTGTCCGACCGCGCCGTCCGGCGCGGCCGTTCCCGCCTGCCGCAGTACGGCATTGGTCAGCGTGCGGGAAATGTGCCACGGTTCGGTGTCGCCGAACTGCCAGGGCCGGGTGGCGCCGGTGAGTTCGCCGGCCGCGCCCGCGCGCCGATGGTCCCGCTCGCCGCGTCGGCCGGAAAGTTGTTGCGCCACATCGCGCAGCGCCGTCTCGCCGAGCCTGCGCATCGCCTTGGGCGAGAGGCGCCACTGTCCGTCGGAACCCCGGTCCAGAAAGCCCTGATTGACCAGTGCGCGCTCCAATTCGGTGAGCGTGCGGGCGTCGACGGCGGCCTGGTCGCCGAGTTGGCGTGCCAGCGCGTCAAGATCGACGTCGTCCATGGTGGCGCCCGGATAGCTTTGCGAGAGCTGCTCGGCCAGCTGCTCGAGCTCGGCGACGTCGGCCAGCGCCTGGGTGCCCTCGCCCATCCCAAACGGGTTGTCGCCGGAGAACTGTTCGGACCCGCTCCAGTCCTCCCCCGGCCGGGCGGCCTGCAGGTGCGCGTCCAGCCGATTCAGCGCCTGCATCAGCGAAGGAGACCCGAATGCCTGCTGCGCCAAGGCATCCAACTCGGCCCGCTGGTCCGGGCTCAGGCTGTTGCGGAACCGTTGCGCGGCGGCGGCGCGCTTGGCCAAGGAATCCAGCAACTCGTCGACGTTGCGCGGGTTCTCCGGGAAGAACTCGCCGTGCTTGTCCATGAAGCCTTGGAAGTCCTGCTGGCTGTCCTCACCGCGGGCATGCTTGTCCAGCAGCTCGTTGAGGTCGTTCAGCATGTCGTTGACGCGCTGGCGGTCCTCGTCGGTGGCGCCCTGCAGGGCCTCCTTCATGCCGGCGAACCGCTGATCCAGCATCTCGCGGCCGAGCAGATCCTTGATCTGGTCGTACTTCTCGCGGGCCTCGTTGCTGCGCCAGTTGTAGTCGGAGAGTTCCTGAACGGCCTTGGCCGGCGAGGCCGGCAGGGCGTCGAGCTGCAATTCGCCGAAGCGGGCGTCGTCGTCGAGCGCGCGGGCCAGTTCTTTGCGTTCGGCCAGCACCGCCTCGTCGAGCAGCTTCTTGATCTCCTGCAGCGTGCCGTCTAAATTGTTGCGGCGCAACAGTTCCCGTCGGCGACGGTTCGCCTCCGCCGCCAGCCGGTCGGCCCCGGGCATGTTCTTGGTGCCGCGGCGCAGCAACTCGGACAGCGCGCGGCGCGGCGACGTGCCGGCCATGACGTCCTGCCCGATCTGCTCGAGGGCCTCGCGCAAATCCACCGGCGGGGCCAGCGGGTCCGGCCCGCCGGTGTACGCCGAGTATCGCGACGAATGGCCTCTAGCCATAGACGGTTTGGCCCTCTCCGGATACCTTGTCGATCCGCTTGGCCAGGTACAAGGCCTCCAGCGCGAGTTCGAGCGCGGCGGCGCGCTCGCCCTCCGACTGGGCGTTGACCTTGGCGGCGATTTTCTCCACCACCGGCAGGGCCGGAACCGCGGCCAGCACGTCCTTGGCCGAAACCCGCTCACCGGTCGTGACCGCGGAGCCGCCCTCGACCGCCGACACCAACGACCCGACGTCGATGCCGCCGAGCACCCGCGACGCGGTGTCGGCCGTCGCGCGGCGCAGCAGGTGTTCGAGGACGGCCTGCTCGCGGCCTTCCTCACCGGACTCGAATTCCAGCTTGCCGCGCAGGACGTCGATCACCGTGCCCAGGTCGACCACCCGGGCCACCGGATCGGTCTCCCCCAGCATCGCGCCGCGGTGCCGGGCGGCCGCCGCCACGGTTTCGGCCGCGGCGATCGCGAACCGCGCAGACACCCCGGAGCGTTGGTCGACGGAGTTGGACTCCCGCAGGTACCGGGCGAACCGGGCGATCACCTGCATCAGGTAGTCGGGCACCTGCGCGGACAGGTGCGCCTCCTGCAAGATCACGCCCACCTCCGCCTCGAGCTCCAGCGGGTAGTGGGTGCGGATCTCCGCACCGAACCGGTCCTTGAGCGGGGTGATGATGCGGCCGCGGTTGGTGTAGTCCTCCGGGTTGGCGCTCGCGACCACCAACACGTCCAGCGGCAGCCGCAGCGTGTAGCCACGGACCTGAATGTCGCGCTCCTCCATCACGTTGAGCATCGACACCTGGATGCGCTCGGCGAGGTCGGGAAGCTCGTTGACCGCGACGATGCCGCGGTGTGCGCGGGGGATCAGGCCGTAGGCGATGGTTTCCGGATCCCCGAGGCTGCGGCCCTCCGCAACCTTGATCGGGTCGATGTCACCAACGAGGTCCGCGACGCTGGTGTCGGGGGTTGCCAGCTTCTCGGTGTAGCGCTCGCTGCGGTGCTTCCACTCGATCGGCAGGTCGTCGCCCAGGGTGGCGGCCTTGCGGATCGACTCCGGCGTGATCGGCGAATAGGGATGCTCGCCCAGTTCTGCCCCGGCGATCACCGGCGTCCACTCGTCAAGCAGCCCGGTCAGCGCGCGCAGGAGCCGGGTCTTGCCCTGGCCACGTTCGCCGAGCAGGACGAAGTCGTGCCCGGCGATGAGCGCCCGCTCCAGTTGGGGCAGGACGGTGTCCTCAAAGCCCAGAATTCCCGGCCAGACCTCATCGCCCTCCGCCAACGCGGTCAGCAGGTTTTCCCGGATTTCCTGTTTGACTCCCCGTTCACGATGGCCGGCGGCACGCAGTTCGCCGACGGTGCGGGGCAGATTGCTGGGTGATGGCACCACTCCACGCTACGCGTTGGCCAATGGCCCCACGCGCTGAGCGTTCAGTGCGCGAAGTGGCGGGCGCCGGTGAGGTACAACGTGACGCCGGCGCTGGCCGCCGCCGCGGTCACCTCGTCGTCACGCACCGACCCACCGGGGTGCACGATCGCTTTCACCCCGGCGGCGGTCAGCGTCTCGAGTCCGTCGGGGAACGGAAAGAACGCATCCGATGCGGCGACCGCACCGCGGACTCGGTCACCGCCGCGCTCGACGGCGAGCCGAGCGGCGTCCACCCGGTTCACCTGTCCCATGCCGACGCCGATGGTCGCGCCGCCGGCGGCGATCACGATGGCGTTCGACTTGACCGCCCGGCAAGCCCGCCACGCGAAGACCAGGTCGGTCAGCGTGGCCGGGTCGGCGGGTGATCCCGTCGCCAGCGTCCAATTCGCCGGGTTGTCACCGTGCGCGTCGAGCTCGTCACGTTGCTGCACCAGCAGGCCACCGCTGATCGGCCGGAGCTCGGTGCCGCCGGTCAGCGGTTCGGAGGCCACCAGCACCCGGATGTTCTTCTTGCGCGTCAAGGCTTTCAATGCCTCCGGCGCGTACGCCGGCGCGATGATGACCTCGGTGAAGATGGTGCTCACATACTCGGCCATCTCGAGACTGACTTCGGTGTTGGCCGCGATGACGCCGCCGAAGGCGCTCAGCGGATCACATTCGTGGGCCTTGCGGTGCGCGTCGGCCACCGATTCCGACGAGATGGCGATCCCACATGGGTTGGCGTGCTTGATGATTGCGACGCACGTCTGTTCGTGGTCGAAGGCGGCCCGCCAGGCCGCATCCGCGTCGGTGAAGTTGTTGTACGACATCTCTTTTCCGTGCAGCTGCTCGGCTTGCGCCAGTCCCGGCCAGGCGGTGGGGTCGCTGTAGAGCGCCGCCTGCTGGTGCGGGTTCTCGCCATAGCGCAGCATCGTCGAGCGGTTCCAACTGCGCCCCAGCCACTTGGGGAACGCCGTCGGCGGGTGCTCGGGCGCCAGCGTCGACTCCATCCAGCCCGCGACGGCGATGTCGTATTCGGCGGTGTGCTGAAACGCCAGCGCGGCCAGCTTTTTGCGCTCGGCGAGGGTAAAGCCGCCGTGCCGCACCGCGGCGAGCACGCCGTCATAGCCGCGTGGGTCGGTGATCACCGCCACGCTGGGATGGTTTTTCGCGGCCGCGCGGACCATCGAGGGCCCACCGATGTCGATCTGCTCGACGCATTCGTCGATGCTGGCGCCGGAGTCGACGGTCTCGCTGAACGGGTAGAGGTTGACCACGACGAGTTCGAACGCCGCAACGCCAAGTTCCTCGAGCGCCGCGGCGTGCTCGGGTTTGCGGAGATCGGCCAGCAGGCCGGCATGCACCCGCGGGTGCAGCGTCTTGACCCGTCCGTCGAGCACCTCGGGAAAGCCGGTCAACTCCTCGACCCGCGTGACCGGAATCCCTTTTTCGGCAATGGTCTTCGCCGTCGACCCGGTCGAGACGATCTCGACGCCCGCGTCCGCCAGCCCCCGGGCGAGTTCGACGAGCCCGGTCTTGTCGTAGACGCTGATCAACGCGCGGCGGATCGGTCTTTTCGCCGTCTCCGGCCATTCGTCGGTGCTCATCGGTTGGTCGCCTTTCGTCCGATCGTCGCTGTTCTTCCGACCAGGGTCAGGCCGCCGGTCGCGATCTCGGCCACCACGTCCACCAGGAGCTTCCGTTCGGTGACCTTGATGCGTTCATGCAGGGTCTCTTCGCTGTCGCCGTCGAGCACCGGCACGGATTGCTGCGCCAGGATCGGCCCGGTGTCCGTCCCGGCGTCCACCAGGTGCACGGTACAACCTGTGACCTTGACGCCGTAGGCCAACGCATCGGCCACGCCGTGCGCGCCCGGAAACGCCGGCAATAAAGCCGGATGAGTATTGATGATCCGGCCGTAGAAGCGCGAGAGAAACTGGGGCCCAAGTATTTTCATGAAACCCGCCGACACCACCAGATCGGGCGAGTGCGCGGCGGTGGCTTCGGTGACGGCCGCATCCCACGCGGCGCGGTCGGGGTGATCGCCGAGCCGGGCGGTGAACGTCGGCAGCGACGCCCTCGCGGCGATCTCGGTGGCCAGGCACTCGCGATCGGCACCGACCGCGACCACGCGGGCGGGGTAGTCGCCGACGGCGGCGTCGAGCATGGAGCTCAGCAGCGATCCGGTGCCCGATGCCAATACCACCACCCGCGCCGGCGCGCTCGGGGGCACATGGAGCGGTTCGGCCACAAGCAGAGAGCCTAGTGGGAGCTACTCGTCGGGCTCGCGGTCGGGCGCGGTCGGCTGCCCTTCGTCGGGGGGCGGCAAGGTGTCGTCGCCCACCGCCTCGGCGTCGTCGCCGACCAGCGCGTCGTGCGCGGCGAACTCCTCGGGATCGGCGAGATCCGGCGGCGGTTCGTCGTCCGCCTCGTCGAAGGCCCCGGCGAAGTCCGCCGGTTGTTCGGGCGCGGCGGGCGCGGGCTTGGGCCGCCGGGGCCGGGCCCGGACGCCGCCGCTCATCACCAGGGTGATCCCGCCGACAACCGAGAACCAGAAGAACACCCCGATGAGTGAGGCGCTCTGGTCGACGCCGACATCGCCAAAGTTTCCCAGCCGGCCGCTGCCGCCGTATGCGAGCAGGGACATCGCCAACGCCCCCGCGACGGAGGCGACGAGAAGCTTGGCCGTCGCCGGAATCAGCGGGAGCGCCCGCCGAGCGCACTGCTGCCCGACCGCCACCCCGGACGCCGCGCCGATGATGAGCAGGGCGACCCACACCGGCCCCAGCGGCGGGTGGGGCGCGGCGGCCAGGATCGGCAGCGCCGGAATGTCGCCGCCGAAGACGGTGAACGAACTGAACGTCGCGAAGCCGAGGTGGGCGCTGGACCCTACCGCCATCGCCGAGGTGCCGACGATGACGTTGGGCGCGTACAACATCGACAGCACCGTAAGGCTGAACTGCCCGAATATCGAATCGGTGATCCCGTAGAGATCTTGCATCGTCGCCCAATGCACCACCAGCGACGCCGCCGTGACCAAGCCCGAAAGCCCGAGCAACGCCAGCACACCGGCCGACGCCGCGCGCAGGGCATCACCGAGCCAAAACGGCAGGGACGAGGCCGCCAACGCCCGTCGCCCCACCCGGGACCACACACCGATCGCGGCGCCGAGCGCATGCACGACGAGCACGCTGGTGAACGCGCGCAGGGCGCTGGGCGTCTGCAGCTCGGTGATCACCGACGACGCGTCGTGGATGACGGCCAGGGCGATCGCCGCAATCAGCAAGGGACCGCCCACCGCCGACGCGACCACCCAGCGGACGACCAACCACGAGGAATACGGAGAGGTCGCCCGCGCCGTGCTGCGCGCGGTCGCCCAGATCATGAGCAGCACCGGCAGCAGCGGCATCACGCCCAGTTCGCGGCCGCCGATCGAGATCGGCACCTGGTGCACGCCCAGCCACATGCTGGCGATCGCGCCCAGCGCGCCGGTCATGTCGCTGTTGGCGATCAACAACTGCAGCAACGTGACCGCGGCGATGATGACCAACGCCACCACCGCCGGACCGAACGCCACACGGACGAGGTCACGCGCCTGGCGAGCGCCCGCTGGCCGGTTGTCCGCGCCTTCCGACACCCTTTTCACTCTTCGGCGTACGTCCCGACTAGGCGCGAGGGCGCACGGTTAGGAGGGCGCGGGACCAGACGGCGACGAGGGCGGCTGCTGCTCCTGGCCGTACGGCTGCTGGCCCCCGCCCTGGCTGGAGTAGTTGGGCGCCGAACCCTCGGACCCCGAGCCGGCCGCGGGCGGCGGGCTGAAGCTGGGGAATCCGGTGGGCGGCGTGGACGGTCCTTGTTGCGCGGTCGCTTGGGGCCCGGACTGCGGCTGGGCACCGAAACCGCCGGTCGGAACCGCGCTTTGGGTCGGGGCCTGGCTGGCGGGGTAGCCGCCGTACTGCGACCCGTACCCGGGGTGCTGCGGCTGCTGCTGGCCAGGCTGACCGTAGTAGGGCTGCTGGCCGTACTGCCCGTACTGGCCGTATTGGCCGTACTGGGCGTAGGGGTCGTACTTGGGCCGCGGCGCAGGCGCCGTGATGACGCCCGCCTCCAGCAGGACGACGACGACGGCGGCGATCGCCTGGAGCACGCTGCACGCGACCAGGGGCCACATCGCCCAGCCGATCGCGACGCCGGCCGGCAGGTTGATCGTCTCGGTGACGGCCAGCAGCGCACCGAGGACCGCGATGACCGCGACGACTCCGGCGTAGGTCTTGGCCTTGGGCAGCAGGCTCAGCCCCGCGAGCAGCGCGGCCAGCACCGCGACGATGACCGCCGTACCCGCGTCACCGGCGCGTCCGCCGACGCCCGGGCCGAGCTCGGAGCCGATGGTGAACGTCGGCCCGAAGTTCAGCAGATATACCGCCAGGCCGAGCACGACCACCGCGATGTTCAGGTAAAGCGGGAGCTTCGTCGTGCCGTCGTCGTCCTTGGTGAACGACGGCGTGGCACCTGAGTAGGAGCCCCCGGGCGATGCGGGCTGATATCCGGGGCTACCGGGCGAGTAGGTCATGGCTCCTCCTGTTGCTTCCAGTGCCTTGAAGTGCCTTTGCGGGCGCCACAGTTGCGTCGCGACGCTGTGCTTGCGGGCGCGCCGTTCCATAAAACGCCGTGCCCGGCGGTTGCGTTGCGACGCGATCGATCAACCACGCTAGCGCACTTCGGAACGCCGGTGCCGTGGCCACCGGCTTGGACGCCGATCCGTGCCGCCACGACGGCGGCTTGCTCAGCGCAGGTAGAACACGTTCTAATTCTCTCCATGGATTACGGGCTTGTGCTTTTTACCAGCGACCGCGGCATCTCTCCGGCATCGGCCGCGAAGCTTGCCGACGAACACGGCTTCACGACCTTTTACGTGCCGGAACACACCCACATCCCGATCAAGCGCGAGGCGGCGCACCCGACGACGGGCGACGCCTCGCTGCCCGACGACCGCTACATGCGGACGCTAGACCCATGGGTAAGCCTGGGCGCGGCGTGCGCCGTCACGTCGCGGGTGCGGCTGTCCACCGCGGTGGCGCTGCCCGTCGAACACGACCCCATCACGCTGGCGAAAAGCATTGCCACCCTCGACCATTTGTCCGGCGGACGCGTCAGCCTCGGCGTCGGGTTCGGGTGGAACACCGACGAGCTCGCCGATCACGGCGTGCCGCCCGCGAGGCGCCGCACCATGCTGCGCGAATACATCGAAGCCATGCGGGAGCTGTGGACCAAGGAGGAAGCGGCCTACGACGGCGAGTTCGTCAAGTTCGGGCCGAGCTGGGCGTGGCCCAAGCCCGTGCAGCCACACATTCCCGTGCTGGTCGGCGCTGCCGGTAACGAGAAGAACTTCAAGTGGATCGCCCGCAGCGCCGACGGCTGGATCACCACCCCGCGCGACTTCGACATCGACGAGCCGGTGAAGTTGCTGCAGGACACCTGGGCGGCCGCCGGCCGCGACGGCGCCCCGCAGATCGTCGCGCTGGACTTCAAGCCGATCCCCGAGAAGCTCGCCAAATGGGCCGAGCTGGGGGTCACCGAGGTGCTGTTCGGGCTCCCCGACCGCCCCGAGGACGAGATCGCCGCCTACGTCGAGCGGCTGGCGGGCAAGCTGGCCGCCCTCGTCTGAGAACCCTTCGTACCGCGACCCGGCTGTCAGGCCAGCGTGCAGCGGTTGCCGTAGTCGAAGGAGCGCACCCGCACCGAGTGCCCGAGTGGGTCGCCGTCGATCAGCAGCGCGAGCAAGTCGTCGTCCTCGGTGGTGGACAGGAACCGGCTGCCGTCGTCGAGCCGGCCGACGATGATCCCGGTCGGGCGGCCATCGTCGCGGCGCACCGTGTAGGTCTCGACGGCGCCGACGCCGTCGGCCTGCTCGGTGACCGACAAGGTCGGCCAGTCGGCGACCTGAGCCTGCACCTGCGCGCTGCGGTCAGGCTTCCACTCCGCCGGAATGGTGGAGTACACGCCGACCGAGTACTTGCTCAGGATGCCGCCGTTGGCGCCCACCAGGCCGAATTCCCCTGGAACCCTTCGCATTTGCGCGACGGTCTCGGCGACGGCGTGCATCGAATAGTTGTTGCCCGCGCCGCCGAAGAACGGCAGCCCGCCGGTCAGCGTCAGGCCGCGCGGATCGTCGGGCGCGATGCCCATGCCGTCGCAGATGTTGAACACCGGCACCGGAAAGCAGCTGTACAGATCGAAGGCGGCGACGTCGTCGATGCCGATGCCGGCGATCGCCAGCGCCTCACCCACCGCCAGCACGTGCGACGGCGCATGCCCGAGATCGGGCCGCTCGAGCAGCGCCTGTTCCTCGATGTCGGCGTGGCCGTGCAGGTACACCCAGTTCTCCTCGGGCACCCCGAGGCGACGCGCCGCGTCAACCGACATCAGCAGCGCGGCCGCGCCCTGATTCACCTGGTCGCGGGCGACCATCAGCCGCGGGTACGGCTCCGCGATCATCCGGTTGCGGTCGGTCACGGTGATCAGTTCGTCGACCGAACGCTCCACCGGCGCGGCGGCGAACGGATTGCTGGCGGCGATCTTGGTGAACGGCGCGAACAGCTCGCCCATCCGCCGCCGGTATTCCGCCGGCCCCAGGCCGGTCCCGGCCCGCCGGGCGTTTTCCAGCAGCGCGTACTGGATCGGCGCGCTGGTCAGCCCGTGCATGACGGTGTAGCGCGAGACAAGCTTCTCGATGCCCTGGCCCCGGTCTTCCAAGTCCCCGTCGACCGTCTCGCTGAAGTCGGGCTTGGCTTCGGCTTTCGCGAAGTAGCGCAGCGTCGAGGTGGCATCCGAACCGAACACCATCGCGACCTGGGAGCGGCCCGCGGCGATCTCTCCCGCCAGCTCGCTGATCAGGTGCTGCGGCCCCTGTCCGCCGACGATTTCGAGGATGGCGCGAGCGGGCGCCGCACCAATGCGGTTGGCCACGGATCGCGGGTAGTTGTTCGACCGCCCCAGCGGGGCGTTGATCACACCGGAGATCTCGAACTGCCGGACGCCGGCCACGGTGTCGATGGCCGACGCGGCGTCCTCGACACCACAGTCGCCGACGGCGGCCCGGGCCGCGGCGGCGGCCAGCTCGACCGGCGACATCCCCCGGTAGTTCGGGTCGTCGATGCGTTCGGCGGCCTGCCCCACACCGACGACGACGGGGGTGTTCGGGTCGAGATTCATAGACCAACTATCTACCGCAGGTCCGTCTCCCGGCCTAATCGGGGGTCGCCGAGCCCAGGTCGATGGTGGCGACCCGCTACAGGCTCTGCAGGATCTCTCTGGCCAGCGCCGCGGTCTCCGACGGCGTCTTGCCCACCCTGACGCCGGCCGCCTCCAAGGCCTCCTTCTTGGCGGCCGCGGTGCCCGACGAGCCGGACACGATGGCGCCCGCGTGGCCCATCGTCTTGCCTTCCGGCGCAGTGAATCCCGCGACGTAGCCGACAACCGGCTTGGAGACATTGGCCTTGATGTAGTCGGCCGCGCGCTCCTCGGCGTCGCCACCGATCTCACCGATCATCACGATGACCTTGGTGTCAGGATCCTTCTCGAAGGCCTCGATGGCGTCGATGTGGGTGGTGCCGATGACCGGGTCCCCGCCGATGCCGATCGAGGTGGAGAAGCCGAAATCGCGCAGCTCGTACATCATTTGGTAGGTCAGCGTGCCGGACTTGGAGACCAGCCCGACGGGCCCGGGGCCGCTGATGTTGGCGGGCGTGATGCCGGCCAGCGCCTCGCCCGGGGTGATGATGCCGGGGCAATTCGGCCCGATGATGCGCGTCTTGTGGCCCTTGTCCAGGTTATAGGCCCACGCGTATGCGGTGTCCTGCACCGGAATTCCCTCGGTGATGACGACCAGCAGCGGGATCTCGGCGTCGATGGCCTCGATGATCGCGTCCTTGGCGAATTTCGGCGGCACGAAGACGACGGACACGTTGGCGCCGGTCTCCTTGATCGCTTCGGCGACCGTGCCGAACACGGGAAGTTCGACGTCCTTGCCGACGGGGTCGACGTGCGAGACGGTGGTGCCCGCCTTGCGGGCGTTCACCCCGCCCACCACCTGAGTGCCCGCTTTGAGCATGAGCGCGGTGTGCTTGGTGCCCTCGCCGCCGGTGATGCCCTGGACGATGACCTTGGAATCTTTGTTCAGGAAGATCGACATTGCTTGGCTCCCTTACTTGTTCGCCAGCTCGGCGGCTTTGTCGGCACCGGCGTCCATGGTCTCGGCCTGGATCACCAGCGGGTGGTTGGCTTGGGCCAGGATGCGGCGCCCCTCGTCGACGTTGTTGCCGTCGAGCCGGACGACGAGCGGCTTGTTCGCCTCGTCACCGAGCATGTTGAGCGCCGTCACGATTCCGTTGGCGACGGCGTCGCACGAGGTGATGCCCCCGAACACGTTCACGAAGACGCTCTTGACCTGCTTGTCGTTCAGGATGACGTCGAGGCCCGCGGCCATGACTTCGGCCGACGCGCCACCGCCGATGTCCAGGAAGTTGGCCGGCTTGACGCCGTTGTGCTTCTCGCCCGCGTACGCGACGACGTCGAGCGTGGACATCACCAGGCCCGCGCCGTTACCGATGATGCCGACCTGGCCGTCCAGCTTCACGTAATTGAGGTCGTGCTCTTTGGCCTTGAGCTCCAGCGGGTCGGTAGAGGCACGGTCTTCGAATTCCGCGTGCTCGGGGTGGCGGAAGTCGGCGTTCGCGTCGAGCGTGATTTTGCCGTCCAGCGCCAGGATTTGGTCTTTCGGGTCGCGCACCAGCGGGTTGACCTCGACCAGCGTGGCGTCCTCGGCGACGAAGAGCTCCCACAGCTTGTTGATGGTCACCGCGGCCGCATCGAGCACCTCGGCCGGCAAGTGGCCCTGCTCGGCGATGGAACGCGCGGTCTCCAGGTCGACCCCGTTGACGGCGTCCACCGGGACCTTGGCCAGCCGCTCGGGCTTGGTGGCGGCGACCTCCTCGATTTCCATGCCGCCCTCGACCGAGCACATGGCCAGGTAGGTCCGGTTGGCCCGATCCAGCAGGAAGGAGATGTAGTACTCCTCGGCGATGTCGCTGGCCTCGGCGACCAGCAGCTTCTTGACGACGTGACCCTTGATGTCGAGGCCGAGGATGTTCTTGGCGTGTTCGTAGGCGTCCTCGGGCGTCGCCGCGTATTTGACGCCACCAGCCTTGCCGCGCCCGCCGACCTTCACCTGCGCCTTGACCATCACCGGACGGCCGATTTCGGTCGCGATCTCCCGAGCGCCCTCGGCGGTGTCCGTCACCCGCCCCGGCGTAGTCGGTACGTTGTGCTTGGCGAACAATTCTTTTGCTTGATACTCGAAAAGGTCCATGGACTCTCTGTCTTCGCTCGACTCAACTACTAGGCCTCTTGATGGGCGGTGCCGCGTTCGGCAACTCGCACGGACGAACTGTATCGACCCTCCTACCGGCCTTTACCGGCGCGTCCGGCGATGTGGCACAGCTCACCGCGTCCCGGCGTACCCCGTTCGTGACCCAAATCACAATTTCAATCGGATTGCGCGACGAGGTTGCCAGTTCCGCACGTCAGCGGATACCGTCCTAGGGTCCAGATAACGGTATGGTCACGATACGAGGACATTTCAGCTTGCCCCAGCATCGTTTGGCTCCTTCTACTGCTGAAACAGCAGGTGTGGTGCGGGTTGGTCGCGCGGCCGGTGGCCGAGGGATTGAGCCCCATCGCAACGAAGTCACCGAGATCCTCCCGCTCGACGGCTTCGACTTCGATGACCTGGATTGGCGCGAAGAGGTCAGCGATCTCGGCGAACTCGACTGCAGCAACGACTCAACCTTCGACAACGAAGCGCAGGTCTTGCTGGCCCCCGAACTCGACGACCTGAACGAGGCCGACGACCCGGCCCCGCTGTGGCTGGCCGCCCCGGTCACCGAGGTGCTGCCGCGGGTGATCGTCAGGTCCGCCGCCGAGTCCCGCATCGCTCGCGCGCACGACGTCGTCGGTGTGGCACGACGCGGAGGGCAGCATCGCAAGGAGCCGACGAGCGCGGCCCGCGGCCGCCTGCTGATCTCGGCGATGGCGGCCGGCGCGGCCGCCGCGGCGGCCCCCACCGCCACCAGCCATGCCGACACCCCCAAGACCGAGGCCGTGCTGACCGCGAACGCGTCGGCGCTCACCGGTGGATCGGGCAACAGCAATACCGTCCGGGGCCCCCAGGTGGTCGCGCTCGAGCCGGCGGCGACCGCCGCCCTGCACAACCAGGAGCTCGCCAAGGGCGTCGCCTACGCCAACGATCGCGCTCAGCGTGAGGCGCGATTGCAGCAGCCGCTCTACGTGATGCCGACGAAGGGCATCTTCACGTCGAATTTCGGTTACCGCTGGGGCGTGCTGCATGCCGGCATCGACCTGGCCAACTCGATCGGCACACCGATCTACGCGGTGTCCGACGGCGTCGTCATCGACTCCGGGCCGGCCGCCGGCTACGGGGCGTTGGTCAAGCTCCGCCACGCCGATGGCACGGTCACGCTCTACGGCCACGTCAACACGACGCTGGTCAGCGTCGGCCAGCGCGTGATGGCCGGGGACCAGATCGCCACCATGGGCAACCGCGGCAATTCCACCGGCCCGCACCTGCATTTCGAGGTGCTGCAGGGCGGCACCGAACGGATCGACCCCGTCCCGTGGCTGGCTAAGCGGGGTCTTATGGTCGGTAACTACGCTGGTTGAGGTGACCGCGCCGAATCAACCATCTCCCGGTCCGCAGCCGCCCGAGTCCACTCCGCCGTCGGACTCCAAGACGCGGATCATCCGCCGCGCACCGACCGGGCCGATCCCGATAACACCGGAATCGCCGACGAGCTTCATCCCACCGCAGCCACCGCCGTACCCGGGCGCCGCTCGCGCGGGACGCCAAGCCACTTCGGGTGAGCCGAGCGGCCGGACGGCCGTCGCCGCCTGCGCCGTCAGCATCGTCAGCGGGTGGGCCACGTCGGTGGTGGCGACGGACCTGATCGCCGGCTGGTGGCGAACCGACCGCCTGTTTTGCATCGCCGTCGCGTTCCTGGCCCTGGTGTTCGCGACGACTACCGTTTCCGGCGTGATCATGTTGCTGCAGCACCGGCCTTTTGGGCGCTACCTCATCGTCGCCGGTGCCGTGGTCGCCGTGCTGACCTACCTGGGCGTGTTCATCGCCGGTGCCCGCGTCGCGTGGATAGTGCACCTGCTGCCGCTGCTCCCGATCGCCAGCGTGGTGCTGGCGATGCACCCGCGAACCAAACGCTGGCTGGAAGCCTGACCCGCGCCGAAGCGGTTGCCGGCCCGGCGCCCGACCATTAGGCGACTTTCAAACCCGATATCACCAGCGATATCAAAATTCCGAGTCGCCTAATGGTTCGTAGACGCCCTGCGGTTAGAGTTTGCTGATCGGGGCGTGGTTGTGCATCAGCTTCACCCGCCCCGCGCTGCCGAAGTCGATTAGAGACATGGCCGATTCGCCGACGCCGGACACCTCTTCGACGCGGCCAAGCCCGTACTTGTCGTGAGTCACCCGGTCGCCGGGCTCGAGCACCAGCAGCGGGCGCTTGCCGGCACCCGAGCGCGTCGGGGCCGCGCGCGGCGCACCGAACCGGCCGGCGCCGCTGACCGGCGCGCTGAACGACGGGGCCGGCGCCGTGCGCCGCCACTCGATGAGTTCCTGCGGAACCTCGCGCAGAAAGCGCGATTCCGGGTTGAGCATCGGCTGCCCCCAGGAGGACCGGACGATGGCCCTGCTCAGATACAGCCGCTGACGGGCGCGGGTGATGCCGACGTAGGCCAGCCGCCGCTCCTCGGACAGTTCGGTCGGGTCGTCCAGCGCCCGCATGTGCGGGAACATGCCGTCCTCCCAGCCGGTGACGAACACCACCGGAAACTCCAGCCCCTTCGCGGTGTGCAGCGTCATCAAAGTGACCATGCCGGCGTCGTTCTCGGGGATCTCGTCGCTGTCGGAAACCAGCGAGACGCGTTCCAGGAATTCCGCGAGCACGCCGGTGTCCGGCACGTCTTCGTCGTCCGGGGCCTGCAACGACTCGCCCAGCGCGGCGGCGTTGGCCCGGTCGGTGCTGAATTCGTGTGCCACACTGACGAGTTCGTTGAGGTTGTCCAAGCGGGCCAGATCTTGCGGATCGGTGGAGGATTCCAGCTCCCGCCGGTATCCGGTACGTTCGAGCACCGACTCGACCAGATCGCCGAGATCCTCGTCGAGGCGGCCCCTGAGCTCGTCGAGCAGCTCGACGAAACCGGCGATCGCCTTCTCCGCGCGCGAATTGAGCATCGGCACTTTGCCTTCGGCCGCGGCCACCAGCGCGTCGGCGAAACTCGCGCCGGTGTTCTCCGCGTACACCGCCACGCACGCCTCGGCCCGATCGCCGATGCCCCGGCGCGGGGTGTTGAGGATGCGCCGCATGCTGACCGCGTCGCCGGGGTTGTCCAGCACCCGCAGATAGGCGACGATGTCACGAATTTCTTTGCGCTCGTAGAACCGCACTCCCCCAACGACTTTGTAAGGAATGCCGGCGCGGATGAACACCTCTTCGAACGACCGAGACGAGTTGTTGGTGCGATAGAACACGGCCACGTCGTTGTAGGTGATCTCGCCACGGTCGGCGAGCGCGTCGATCTCCTCGGCCACGAACCTGGCCTCGTCATGCTCGTTGTCCGCGACGTAGCCGACGATCAATTCACCCGCGCCGGCGTCGGTCCACAGCCGTTTGTCCCGGCGCCCGGAGTTGCGCGCGATCACCGAGTTGGCCGCCGACAAGATGTTCTGCGTGGAGCGGTAATTCTGTTCCAGCAGAATGGTTATCGCGTCCGGATAGTCGCGCTCGAAGTCCTCGATGTTGCGGATGGTGGCGCCGCGGAACGCATAGATCGACTGATCGGCATCACCCACCACGCACAATTCCGCCGGCGCAACATCGTCGGGCGATCCCGTCGCGTCGTGACCGACCAATTCCCGCACCAGCACGTACTGCGCATGGTTGGTGTCCTGATACTCATCGACCAGGACGTGACGGAACCGCCGCCGGTAGTGCTGGGCGATCTGCGGAAAGGCCCGTAGCACCGCGACGGTCTCGCCGATCAGGTCGTCGAAGTCCAGCGCGTTGGCCGCGCGCAGCCGACGCTGGTATTCGCCGTACACCGACGCCACGGTGCGCGTCAGGTCGTCGGAGTCGTCCGTCAGTTTCGCCACCGCCTCAGCGGGATCGATCAGCTCGTTCTTCAGGTTGGAGATGGCGTTGGCCAGCAGCCGCGGCGAGTAGCGCTTGATGTCGAGCCCCATGTCGCGCCCGATCATCTGCAGCAGGCGGCGGGAATCGTCGGCGTCGTAGATCGAGAAGTTGGAATTGAGGCCTTCGATCAACGACGCCTGGTTGCGCAGGATCCGCACGCACGTTGAGTGAAAGGTGGACACCCACATGGCGCGGGCCCGGTTGCCGACCAGCCGCACCACCCGTTCGCGCATCTCGGCCGCGGCCTTGTTGGTGAAGGTGATGGCCAGGATCTGGCCGACCCCCACGCCGCGCGCCGCGATCAGATAGGCGATGCGGCGGGTCAACACCGCGGTCTTGCCGGAGCCCGCCCCCGCCACGATCAGCAGCGGCGAGCCCTCGTGCACCACCGCCTGGCGCTGTTGCGGGTTGAGGCCTTCGAGCAACTGATCTGCTTCGGAGGCCAGGTTGGCATCGGTTGCGTACACACTCATGTTGGTCCAAACGTACCGCCGCCCACCGACGCAACGCGCCCAGGCGTGACACCAGGCTAGTGCCCCGGCCGTTCTCCGCCGGGCAAAAGCGGGGCGGCGAAAGGCGTGTTTCGCAATCAAATGCGGCCGGATTTCAAATTGCGATTAATTAGACTCGAGTATAAAAGCTGCGAATATTCGCGGCCCGACTTTGCGTCGCCGTCAATCTCGCACAATCTCCTATAACACCGAATTTCGTGCCGTGTTAATGGATTCCGTACCCGGCAAGCCAAGCCGGGGTGGACGGTCATCGCAACCGAACACGGGCTAGCCCCACGCGGACGTCGACCGGGTAATGGCCAGCTCACGAACGCCTTTTTGCGCGAGAGCCGATTTAAGTGGCACACTCGTTTGGTGCTCAACACGCAGTGCCGTCGGCGGCCTTGCACCCCGAACTGCCGCCGATTTTTCTACGGGTACCGGTTAGCGGTCCCCGTGGTCTAGCTGCTTTCGTCAGAGCCCCGTGGTCCGCTTCCTCAAGACCGGGGCTCGTCTCTTTTTGTGAGGCCCGAAACCGGATGAGACCACAACCCCCACATCCCGAGAATGCGGAGTCAGCAGAGATGAAGGTTGAGACGGTGGAAACCCCACAGACGGCCGACGCCGAAGAGTTGAACATCGACGATTTGCGCCACGAGATCGACCGGTTGGACGCCGAGATCCTGGCCGCGGTGAAGCGCCGCACCGAGGTCTCTCAGGCGATCGGCAAGGTCCGGATGGCATCCGGCGGCACGCGGCTCGTGCACAGCCGCGAGATGAAGGTGATCGAGCGGTACAGCGAGCTCGGTCCCGACGGCAAGGACCTGGCGATCCTGTTGTTGAGGTTGGGCAGGGGCCGGCTCGGTCACTGAGGTCGCCAGTCACGGCGCCCGATGGTGACGGCCCGCAGCGCCCGGCTTCGCCGCGCTTGCGACCGTCACTAGGGTCGAACTATGACCTCCGTGCAAAGCCTCCCCGACATCACCGCCACCCCAGCGTGGGACGCCCTGCGCAGGCATCACGAACAAATCGGCGCAACCCATCTGCGCGAGTTCTTCGACGAGGATCCCGACCGCGGCCGGGAACTCACCGTCTCGGTCGGCGACCTCTATATCGACTACAGCAAACACCGCATCACCCGAGAGACGCTGCGGCTGCTGTTCGATCTGGCACGCGCGGCTAACCTCGAAGAGCGCCGCGACCTGATGTTCGCCGGCGCGCACATCAACGTCTCCGAGGACCGCGCGGTATTGCACACCGCGCTGCGACTGCCCCGGGACGCCGAACTGATCGTCGACGGCCACAACGTCGTCGAGGACGTGCACGCCGTGCTCGACCGGATGGGCGACTTCACCGACCGGTTACGCAGCGGTGAATGGACCGGGGCGACCGGGAAAAGAATCAGCACGGTGGTCAACATCGGCATCGGGGGATCGGATCTGGGTCCGGTGATGGTCTATCAGGCGCTGCGCCACTACGCCGACGCCGGGATTTCGGCCCGCTTCGTCTCCAATGTCGACCCGGCCGACCTCATCGCCACCTTGGCCGACTTAGACCCCGCCACAACGCTTTTCATCGTCGCTTCGAAAACGTTCTCCACGCTGGAAACCCTGACCAACGCGACCGCAGCCCGCCGCTGGCTGACCGACGCGCTCGGCGACGCCGCGGTGTCCAAACATTTCGTGGCGGTCTCCACCAACAAGCGCCTGGTCGACGACTTCGGCATCAACACCGACAACATGTTCGGCTTCTGGGACTGGGTCGGAGGACGGTACTCCGTCGATTCGGCGATCGGCCTCTCGGTGATGGCCGCGATCGGCAAGGAGGCCTTCGCCGATTTCCTGTCCGGATTCCACATCGTGGACCGGCATTTCAAGACCGCCCCGCTGGAGTCCAATGCGCCGGCGCTGCTCGGGCTGATCGGGCTGTGGTACTCCAACTTCATGGGCGCCCAGTCGCGCGCGGTGCTGCCCTACTCCAACGACTTGGCGCGATTTGCGGCGTATCTACAACAGCTGACGATGGAATCGAACGGTAAGTCGACGCGCAACGACGGCACTCCGGTCACCACCGACACCGGCGAAATCTTTTGGGGCGAGCCGGGAACCAACGGCCAGCATGCCTTCTACCAATTGCTGCATCAGGGCACCCGGCTGGTGCCGGCCGACTTCATCGGCTTCAGCCAGCCTCTGGACGACCTGCCCACCGTCGAGGGCACCGGCAGCATGCACGACTTGCTGATGAGCAACTTCTTCGCCCAGACCCAGGTGCTGGCGTTCGGTAAGACCGCCGAGGAGATCGCCGCCGAAGGCACGCCGGCCGACATCGTGCCGCACAAGGTGATGCCCGGCAACCGCCCGTCGACCTCGATCCTGGCCGACCGGCTCACGCCGTCGGTGCTGGGCCAGCTGATCGCGCTCTACGAGCATCAGGTCTTCACCGAGGGCGTCATCTGGGGCATCGACTCGTTCGACCAGTGGGGCGTGGAGCTGGGCAAGACGCAGGCGAAAGCGCTGCTCCCGGTGATCACGTCCGACGGCTCGCCGGAGCCGCAGTCCGACAGCTCGACCGACGCGCTGGTGCGCCGCTACCGGACCGAACGCGGGCGCACCAGCTAGCAGCCCTCAGCCCGTTCGGCTCATGACGTCCGAGCCGAGCCGCCGCACGAAGGTGCGCAAGCGTTCCACGGTCGCGGTCTGCGGCTCACTGAGGTGCAGCTGCAGCAGTTCGCGTCCGGCGGCGTGCAGGATCCGCGCGGTGTATTCGGGGTCGTGCACGTGGGGATTGGTGCGCAGCAGTTCGGTGACGAAGAACTCCAACACGACGGCCTGCGATTGGGCCAGCCGCGCATACAACTCCGGAGGAGCGCCCTGCGGCGGGAACAGGAACAGCCGCCACGTTGCCGGGTGGGCGTCAACCGCGGCCAGCACGCCGTCGAACGCAACCACCAGCGACTGGTCCCCGGCGACGGCGTCCAGCCCGGAGACCGCCTCGGCGAACTGGGCGCCGGCCCGGGCCGCCTCACGGTCGATCAGCGCGATGAACAGTCCCGCCGGGTCGCCGAACAGCTGATAGATCAACGACCGGTTGATGCCGGCCGCCTCGGCGATGCGGTTGGGCGTGGCCGCGTGAAACCCCTCGGCATCGACGATCGCGTGGGTGACGTCGAGGATCTGCTCGCGCCGGCCTTCGGCGGTCATGCGCCGCTTCGGGTTGCCCGCGCTCATGCTTGACAGCATAACTAACAACTTGTGAGTATTTACTCACGAAGTGTTAGTTACTGGGAGGCAGCGATGGTCACGTACTACCCCGAACTCGCCGAGCGAGTCCGCAGCCAGCGCGAATTGCAGCCCGCCCTGTATGGAGACTTCGACTTCGACCGGCGGCCCGATCGTCTGGCCACGGAGCCCGACGTCGAGTCGGCCCTGCCCGCCTGGATCGCCGACCGCGCACCGATCCTGGAAGACGACCGCGTGGTGGAGCTGATGAGCACGGCCACCCTGCTCGGCGACGTCGTCGCCGATCCCTATGCGGCACTGATGGCTTCGCACAGCGTCGTTCAGCTGATCGACATGCTCAAGACGGCCTGCCGAGAGGGAATCGAGGCGGTGCCCGACGCGCCCCCGGAGCTGGTTTCGTTCATCGCCGCCATGGAGGCCACCCCGGAGTGGATCGACTTCGATCTGGTCCGTGAGGGCGCCCGCCAAGAGCGGATCCCCGCAGCGCTGCTGGCCCCCTTCATCACACGGGGGGCCTTCATCGCGACGTTCACCAACACCTACGCCGCGCTGCCGATGGCCCTCACCGGCGCACTCTCGGGCAAGCGGGCCGCCCGGCGGGTAAACGAGACTGCCAGTTTCTTCGCGGTCACCACCCTGCCCGGTGCGCTGGACCGTTTCGGCCCCGGTTTCGAGGCGGCCGCGATGGTCCGGCTGATGCACTCGATGGTCCGCTACAACGCCCTGAAGAAATCCGACAAGTGGGATGCCGCCGTGTACGGCATGCCCGTGCCGCAGGTCGACCAGATGCCGGCCGGCATGATCGGCCAGTACCTGTTGGCGCGCAAGGCGCGCCAACAGGGCCGGACGGAGTTCACCGCCGAAGAGCGCGCCGTCGTCGAATTCGCCAGGTACCGCTGCTTTTTGCTCGGCCTGCCGGCGGAACTGTTGCCGGCCGAACCGGCCGACATCATCCACGTCATGCACGCGCGCTCGGCACTGCTGCGCGACGGATTCGACAGCATCTGCCAAGAACTCGTCCGCGGCACGATGGCGGCCTACCTGCGCCCCGATACCACCCTGTTCGACCGTTGCGCCGAAGCGGTCGAAAAGAGTTTCAGCAAGCTCACTTTCGTTCGCACCTTCTGCAATGGAAATCGTGAGATCGCCGAGGCCATGGGCGTCTCAATGGGGCCGACTGACCTCGTGCGCGTCGCCCTCACCGCGCCCTTCATCATCGGGCGTTTCACCGCCGTGAGCCACGCCAGCCGCATCCCGGTGCTTCGGGACATCACCGACGCCTACGTCATCGGGCTCCTCAAGCTACGGCTGGCGACCTACGGGAAGCCCGAATTCACCAGCGACGCAGCGCATTACACGCCGGTACCGCACCCACTCAGGCGAACCACTTGGTGAGCGGGGGCGGCAGCACCCGCATCACCTGCACCAGCGGCGCCCACGGCCACCACGGGACCGCCGCCCGGCCGGGCTCACGCTCCATGGCGGCGACGAGTGCGTTGACGCCGGTCTCGTTGTCCACCATCAACATTGTGCTGTTCGACTTGGCCGTCATCTCAGACTCGATATAGCCGGGCTCGATGACCGAAACCTTGATGGGTCCCTTGGCATATTCGGCGCGCAGCGATTCACCCAGCGAACTCAACCCGGCCTTGCTCGCGGCGTACGCGGCCTTGACCCCGGGCACTCCCCTGTTGCCGAGCACCGACGAGATGAGCACGAGGTGGCCCGAACCGGCGTTGTTGAACATCTCCAGCGCGGTCTCGATCTGCACCAGTGCGGCCACCAGGTTGGTCTCGAGGGTCGCCTTGTTGGCCCACAACTTGCCCGAGCCCAGCTTCGCGCCCTTGCCGATGCCGGCGTTGACGATGACCCGGTCGATGCCGCCGAGCTCGTCGCTGAGTTCGCCGAACACCTTCGGCACCTGCTCGTGATCGTTGACGTCCAGTGCCGCCACAGCGATCTTGATGCCCGGGTACTGTTGCGACAGTTCGGCTTTCAGCTCGTCCAGCCGGTCGGTGCGGCGCGCGCACAATGCCAGGTCGCGGCCCTTGGCGGCGAACGCTCGCGCCATGCCGGCGCCCAGGCCGGAACTGGCACCCGTGATGAGGATCTTCTGACGAGTCATCCGGGCAGCATATCGACAGGTGTCAAGTCGCGGGCCGTCGCCTACTTGAGCAGCCGTGACATCCGCCGGTCGGCCAGCACCTTGCCGCCGGTCTGGCACGTCGGACAGTATTGAAAAGACTTGTCCGCGAAGGAAACTTCACGCACGGTGTCCCCGCATACCGGGCAGGGCAGGCCGGTGCGGGCATGCACCCGTAGGCCGGAGCGCTTCTCGCCTTTGAGCGTGGCCGCCCCCTGGCCCACGGACCGGCTCACCGCGTCGCGCAGGACGGACACCATCGCGTCGTGCAGCGTGGTGAGCTGCTCATCGGTCAGCTTGCCCGCGGTGGCGAACGGCGAGATCTTCGCGACGTGCAGTATTTCGTCGCTGTACGCGTTGCCGATGCCGGCGATCACCTTTTGATCGGTGATGACCGTCTTGATCCGCCCGGTGTTGCCGGCCAGCAGGCCGGCGAGATCGTCGACGCCGAGCTCCAGCGCGTCGGGGCCGAGGGCGGCGATGCCGGGCACGGATTGCGGGTCGGCGACGAGCCAGACGGCCAGCCGCTTCTGGGTGCCGGCCTCGGTCAGGTCGAAGCCGGGCGCCTCGCCGGGCGTACCCAGGTGCACGCGCAAGGCGATCGGGCCCTTGCCGGGGCGCAGCGGCGCCGCGGCCAGCTTGTCCGACCACCGCAACCACCCCGCCCGGGACAGGTGGGTGATCAAGTACAGCTCTCCGGCCTGCAGCCCGACATATTTGCCCCACCGGTGGGCCCCTGTCACGGGCTGGCCGTGCAGCGCGCCGAGCGGCGGGTCGAAGGTTTTCAGCACAGAGAGCGCGCCGACGTCGACGCGCCCGATCGACAGGCCGACGGCATGGCGGCGCAGATGGTCGGCGAGGGCTTCGACCTCGGGGAGTTCGGGCACGCCCTTCAGTCTGCCGGTCTGAGTAAATAGGTGTCCATGATCCAGCCGTGCCGCGCGCGCGCCTCGGCCCGCAGCGCCGCGATGCGCGTGGCGACCTCTCCGACGGTGCCCGCCACCAGCAGCTCGTCGTCGGTGCCCAGGTAGGCGCCCCACCAGATGCGGGTGTCGGGCGGGCACACCCGAAAGGAGCACTCGGCGTCGAGCATGACCACCGCCGACCCGGTCAACCCGTGCGCGCGCAACTGTCGACCGGTCGTGATGAGCACCGGTTCCCCGACCTCGTTGAGCGGGATGCGGTGCCGGGCCGTCAGCGCCTGGACCGCGGTGATGCCGGGGATGACGTCGAAGGTGAACTCGAGCTCGGCGGCTTCGGCCTTGATGGCCTCCAGGATGCGCAGCGTGCTGTCGTACAGCGACGGGTCGCCCCAGGCCAGGAAGGCGCCGACGCCATCGGGCTCCAGCTCGGCGGCGATGGCTGCCGCCCAGACCCGCGCCCGCGCCGCGTGCCAGTCCGAGACGGCTTCGCGGTAGTCGGAGTCGGCCGACCGTTTGGGGTCGGGCAGCTCGACGAAGCGGTAGCCCGGCTCGCGGATGAACCGGGCGCAGATCTCGCGCCGCAGCGCCACCAGGTCGCTCTTCGCCTCGCCCTTGTCCATCGCGAAGAACACCTGGGTGTCGTTGAGCGCCTCGATCGCCTGAACGGTCACGTAGTCGGGGTCGCCGGCGCCGATGCCGATGACGTGGATGTGCCGGCCCAAGAAACCTCCTCGTTGCTTGCTTCAGATTGCCGAATCGAAACCTCAAGGGCCTAGTCGGGACCAAAAGTACCCAGTACCATGGGTACCGTCTGAAGCACCCAATGAAGGGACGCCAGCACCATGACTTCCGCGGTGAAACCAGGTGGGCCGAGTCGTGAAGAGTTCTCGGAGCGGCTGCTCAGGGGCTCGGTGAAAAAGTCCTACGAACCGATCGTCGACATCGACTGGGACGCCCCGCTGGATCCGGACAAGTTCTACCTGCCGCCGCGGCTGGTGTCGCTGTACGGCACCCCGATGTGGGACGAGATGACCCGCGAGCAGCAGATCGAGCTGTCCCGCCAGGAGCTGGTCAACACGCTCTCGGCGGGCATCTGGTTCGAGAACATGCTCAATCAATCGTTGCTGCGGACCATCCTGCACGAGGACCCCACGAGCCGGTCGACCCATTACAAGCTGACCGAGCTGGGCGACGAGACCCGCCACATGGTCATGTTCGGCAAGGCCATCGAGCGCATCGGCGCAAAGCCGGTGCGGCCCAGGCTGTTTCACCGGATGATCATCAACGCGCTTCCGCTGGCGTTTCAGCGCGGCTCGATGCTGTGGGTGGCGGCGCTGATCGGCGAGGAAATCTTCGACTCATTGCAGCGGCAGATGATGGACGACCCGGAATTGCAGCCGATCATCCAGCGGCTCATGCGGATTCACGTCACCGAGGAGGCGCGCCACATCCAGTTCGCCCGCGACGGCGCCCGCAAACGCGTGGCCGAAATGCCCCGGATGAACCGCTGGTTCATGGCCAACATCAACGGGCTGGGCGGATACTTCTTCAACTACCTGTTCAGCAATCCGATCCCGTACGCGCGCACGGGCCTGGACCCGAAGCGGGCGCGACGAATCGCGCGGACCAGCCCGCATCGCCGTGAGATGCAGGTCGCTGGTTTCGCCCCGCTGGCGGCGTTCCTGTCCGAGGTGGGTCTGCTGGGTCCCATCGCCCGCCGTGGCTGGAAGCGCAGCAGGTTTCTGTGACGCGGCCGCGCGGCCTCGATGAGCCCCGCCATCCCGTAGCCATCTTGGGCGCACACCCCGTCGCAAGCGCGGCATTGTCGGCGGCCGGCGTCACCGACTATGTGGTCCTGGACGGGCCGGCGTCGGCGGTACAGGCAAGGTTCGACGACGTCACGGATAGCTGGCTGCTGACGACGTCCGCGGGCGAGGATGTGCGGGCGCGTGCCGTGATCGCCGCCGATGGGACGCCCTTCGCCCCCTGGCTCCCGGACATCGCGGGCCGCGACCACTTCCTGGGCGCGTCGTTTCACGCCGCCGCCTGGGACCCCGACTTCGATCCGTCCAGTAAGCGCATCGCGGTGGTCGGCACCGACACCGCCGCCGGTCACCACCTCGGCCGGCTGATCGAGGTGGCGGCGTCCGTCACCGTCTTCGCCCACTCGCCCCGCCGGGTGGTCACCGAACTCCCGCTGTGGCCAACCCGGGCCACGCGCTGGCTGCGTCGCCGCATCCGGCCACCCGCCGCAGGCCCCCGCGTCAAGCTGGCCGGGTCGGCGATCGAGGCGGTGACCGCATCAGGCATCCGCGCCGGCGATGGCGCCGAGCACCGCGTCGACGCCATCGTCTACGGCACCGGCTTCTCGATCCCCGAAGAGCCGTCCGATCGCACGCTGATCGGTGCCGGCGGGCTGACCATCCGGCAGGCCTGGCACGACGGCATGGAGCCCTTCTACGGCGTGGCGGCTCGCGGCTTCCCCAACTACTTCTTCATCACCGGGCCCGACACCGACGCGCGGGTACGCTACATCGCCGACTGCCTGCGACTGATGGACCGCACGGGCAGCACCCGCATCGAGGTGCGCGCCAGCAGCCTGGGGGTGTTCAACGAGCGGGCCCAGCTCACAGCCGACCAGGCTCCTCCGGTGGCATCCGCCTTCGACCTGTCGGCCAGCGCGCCCGAGCGCGGCGACACCTATGACGGCGCGGCAACGCTGGAAATCGGCGGCGCCAGCCATCCGGTGCGGGTCCGGCTCACCGGGCACCTCGACCCGATCGACGGCCGCTACCACTGGCAGGGAACGGTATTCGGTTCGCCATCGCGGCCACTGCCGGACGAGGCGCTCAGGCAAGCGCGGACCGCGACGTTGACGGTGGGCCGGCGCCGCGCCCCCGCGCGCATCGTCGAGCAGACGCCGTGGGGGACGCACTCGGTCGCCGGAGTGGGCGCCCCGCCCTACGCCCCCAACTGATCGACTGCTTTCCGCTGCTCATCGCGCTATTTCTTCGAACACAAGGCCGCGTTTGGGGGCAGCCGGTAGGTGGTAAACCCGGGGGGTGCGCGCGCAGCGCGGCGAAGTCGAACAATGTGTTCGGCGCGGTAGAGGCGGGGGCCTCGAACGGGTGGGGACTAGCACGCGCCTCACTCATACCGGGCCGCCCGTGGCGTGTGCCCCGGCCGCGCCCCCGGTGGGCCGCGATTTCTGGCGGCGTCCAACCCGGTCGACCCGAATTAGACTTTTGCCGCCGAGGGCGGATACTCAAGCAGTTGGCCCGGCAGAAATTCGAGGAGCAGCGATGAAACCGGACGACAAGACCCAGCTGGAAAGCCGGATTGCGACGTCGCCTCCGTTTCGGACACCGTGTGCGCCTCGACTTGCCGGGCCCGCGAAGGCGAAGGGGTTGCGGTGGTGAGCTCGGTAGCTGAGTCCCCCAGCTCGCTGGCCGTCGCGACGCGGACGGATCAATCGGTGGCGATTTTGACCGTCGACGGCGTGCTCGACACCACCAACTCGTCGGCGCTCCGCGACCACATCCTGCAGGCCACGCAGGGCGAGCCTGTCGCCGTCATCGTCAACATCTCCGCGCTCAAGGTGCTCGCCGAATTGGCGTGGTCGACCTTCATCGGCGCGCACTGGCAGGTTCGCGGCAACCCCAACGTTCCGATCGTGCTGGTATGCGCGCACCGCGGGACACGCGAGGCGATCACCCGCAGCGGCGTCGCCTACTTCATGCCGGTCTACTCGACCGAGAAGGCGGCGATGAAGGCGCTCGGTCAGCAGAGCCGGCGCGCCGTGCGCCGTGCCGACGCCCAGCTGCCCGCCGACCTGACCAGCCTGCGCGAATCGCGTCGCCTGGTCCGCGAATGGCTCACCGCCTGGTCGCAATCCACACTCATCCCGGTCGCGTTGGTTGTGGTCAACGTGTTCGTCGAGAACGTGCTGGAACACACCGCGAGCTTCCCCGTAGTGCGGATCGAGAGCCATGGCGCGACGGCCACCATCGCGGTATCCGACGGCAGCCACGCCCCGGCGGTGCGGCTGCCGTCGCCGGCGAACGGCATCGACGTGTCCGGCCTGGCCATCGTCGACGCGTTGTCGCGCGCGTGGGGCAGCACGCCCACCGCGTCCGGCAAGACGGTGTGGGCGGTCATCGGGCCCGAAAACCAGCTCTGACGCCTTATTGTGCTGGGAACCCGGGCACGGGTAGAACTAGAACACGTTCTAATCTCGTGTGACGACCCGTTTCCAGGAAGGCAGATGACGTGCGGTTCACCTACGCGGAGGCGATGACCGACCACAGGTATTACATCCCGCTGGCCCAGGCGGCCGAGGCTGCCGGGTACCACGCCATGACGATCGCCGACAGCATCGCCTACCCCTTCGAATCCGACTCGAAGTACCCGTACACCCCCGACGGCGATCGCGAGTTTTTGGACGGCAAGGAGTTCATCGAAACCTTTGTGCTGACAGCGGCATTGGGGGCGGTGACGACGAAGCTGCACTTCAACTTCTTCGTCCTCAAGCTGCCCATCCGGCCGCCGGCGCTGGTGGCCAAGCAGATCGGATCGTTGGCCGCGCTGACCAACAACCGGGTGGGCTTCGGTGTCGGCACCAGCCCATGGCCGGAGGACTACGAACTGCTGGGCGTCCCGTTCGCCAAGCGCGGCAAGCGCATGGACGAATGCATCGAAATCATTCAGGGGCTTACCAGCGGCGACTACTTCGAATTCCACGGCGAGTTCTACGACATCCCGAAGACCAAGATGACGCCGGCCCCCACCGAGCCCATACCGGTGCTGATCGGCGGGCATGCCGACGCCGCGCTGCGGCGCGCGGCCCGGCTGGACGGCTGGATGCACGGCGGCGGTGACCCGGAAGAACTCGACGGTCTCATTGCCAAGCTCAAGCGATACCGCGAAGAAGCCGGCAAGACCGGGCCGTTCCAGATCCACGTCATCTCGGCCGACGCGTACACCGTGGATGGCATCAAACGGCTCGAAGACAAGGGCGTCACCGACGCCATCGTCGGATTCCGCATCCCCTACATCAAGGGCAACGACACCGAGCCGCTGGAGAACAAGATCCGCAACCTCGAGATGTTCGCCGAGAACGTCATCGCGAAGGTCTAGCCAACGGTCACAGCGGATCCCACTTCGGAGCCCGCTTCTCCCGGTGCGCCTTGGCCGCCTCGGCCGGGTTGTTGGTGAAACCGCTGAGGATCTGGGTGCGGTTCTCGATCTCGATGGCATGCCGCAAGCTAGGCGCGTCCAGTGCCGCGTTGAGCCCGATCTTGGTCTGCCACACGCCGTAGGCGTTGTTCTCCGCGATCGACCGGGCGACCTTCAGCGCGGCCGTCATCAGCTGGTCGGGGGCAACCACCTCGTGCACCAGCTTGATGCGGTAGGCCTCGGCCGCGTCGATGATGCGGCCGGTCAGCATGAGTTCGCGAGCCACTCCCGCGCCGACGATCTTCGGCAGCAGATAGCTGGTGCCCATGTCCATCGACGAGAAGCCCGCCTTGATGAACGCCGAGGAGAACCGGGCCTGGTCGGAAGCGACACGGATGTCGGAGACCAGTGCGAACGCCAGCCCTCCCCCGACGGCGACGCCGTTGACGGCGGCGATCACCGGGATGGGCAGCTCGTAGATCCGGGTGAACAGTTCGGCCAGGCGGACCTGGGAGTCGTAGTTGACCTTGAACGGCGGGGTCGAGGGCCTTGGGCTGGTCCACGGCTCCCCGGTGCCGCTCAAGTCGGCCCCGGCGCAGAATCCGCGTCCGGCGCCGGTCAGGATCGCGGCCCTGAACTCGCCGCCGCTGAGGGCGTCCAAGGCACGCTCCACGCCATCGATCAGCGATCCGTCGATGGCGTTCAGGCGCTCCGGGCGGTTCAAGACGATGCGGGCGATGTCGCCTTCGAGGTTTTCCAATTCCACTGCGGGCATACGAGAAACCGTAAGCGACGCGCTATTCACCGACGGGGCATACCGTGGTTTGGCCGCCACATCGAAGGAGAAACCATGGCACGAACCGAAGGTGACAGCTGGGACCTGGCCAACAGCGTGGGAGCGACGGCCACTATGGTCGCCGCGGCCAGGGCCGCCGCGAGCAAGCGTCCGCAGCCGGTCATCACCGACGACTTCGCCGAACCGCTGGTACGTGCCGTCGGGTTGGACGTGTTCAGCAAGCTGGCCAGCGGCGAACTGGATTCCGACGAGCTCGAGCGGAGCGTCGGGTTCCACCGGATGGTCGACACTTTCGCCGCCCGCGCCCGGTACTTCGATGACTATTTCGCGGCGGCCGGCCAGGCGGGGCTGCTGCAGGTGGTGATCGTGGCTTCGGGACTGGATTCCCGCGCCTACCGGCTGCGCTGGCCGATCGGCACGACGGTGTACGAGATCGATCAGCCCGAGGTGATCGCGTTCAAGGCGGCGACGATGTCCGAGATCGGGGCGGCGCCCACCGCGAAGCTTCGCGAGGTGGGGATCGATCTGCGTGACGACTGGCCGGCGGCGCTGCAGGAGGCCGGTTTCGATCCGGCCCATCCCACGGCCTGGCTCGCCGAGGGGGTGCTCATCGGATGGCTGCCCCCCGAGGCCGAGGTTCGGCTGCTGGACTCCATCATCCCGCTGTCCGCCGAGGGCAGCAGGTTCGCCGCCGACTACGGAACGGTGACCGGAACTTCGCCGGAGGCCCAGGAACAGGCCCGGGTCATGAACGAAGGCTGGCGACGGTGGGGGCTCGACATGGACCTCGGCAAGCTGTCCTACCCGGGCGAGCACACCGACGTCGCCGCGCATCTTCACGAGAACGGTTGGGACATCACCGAATCCCGGCTCACCGATCTGTTCTCCGCCGCCGGGTTACCGGAGTTGGGACAGGCCGCGCAGCGGGTTCCGGCCACCACGATCAAATTCGTGCGGGCCGTGCGGCTTTAGCCCCGCTTGGCCAGCCACTCGGCCTGCATCACCAGCAGGGCCATGACCTCCAGCTGCGGGGTGTCGGGGTCGAGTTCGCGGTAGCGCTGGTAGACGTTGACGACCACCCGCTCCGCGTCCAGCCAGGTCGCATACTCACCGAGGTCGATGGTGTCCGCCGCTTCGGACCACGACTGCCCCCGGCGGTAGGCGGCCTCAGCTTGTTCGGAGACGTGCGCGAGATACCCACGGACACCGCGGATTCCGTCCGGGTCGCTGACCGGGCCATGGCCTGGCACCACTGTCGGCGCGTCGAGCGCGATCATCGCGTCGCACGCGGCGATCCAGTTGGCGATCGGGCCGGCCCACACGATCGGGGTGCAGCCGATGAACAACAGGTCGCCACCGAAGAGGACCCCCGCGTCGGGCACATGGACCACCGAATCCGCGGCGGTGTGCGCGGGCCCCAGGTTCAGCAGTTCGACGCGCCGCCCACCCACCTCGATGGTCAGCTCACGGTCGAACGTCCGATCCGCGTTGCGCACCGTAATGCCGCTGAAGTCGAAGTGCCCGAATCGGTCTCGCGTGTAGGGGGTGGCAACCGGCCCGAGGTTCGCGGTCTGCGCCATCGCCAGCATTTCGGGCGCCATCCCGTGCGCGATCTCCTCGGCGGTGCCCTGCGCGGCGATGATCCGCACCGAGGCGTCGAGCAGCTGGTTGCCGTGGGTGTGGTCCCCGTTCGAGTGGGTGATCAGGGCGTCGGTGATAGGTGCCGACGAGGTGATATCCCGCATCGCGGTGAGCATTTCGCGCGTCAGCGCCAGGTCGAACAGGGTGTCGACGAGCAGGGACGCCCCCTCGCCGGCGACCAGCCCGGCGTTGCTCCACCCATAGCCCCCGTCCGGCAGCGTCCACGCCCACACCCGGTCGGCGACCTGGTGCAGGCCGCGCGTGTAGGGCACCTTCGCGGGCGCCCGGTTCACCCGCCGCGGGGCGGGCGCCGCGTCCGGATTGGGCCGAGCCGCCAGGGGATGCGGTGCGCCGCTGGCGCGCACGGTTTGCCGGGTCTCGCCGAGCCCCTGAACCTGGAGGGTGACGACGTCGCCGTCGTGCAGCCAGCCGGGGAACGAGTCCAGCGCCGTCGGGTTCAGGTGCTCGACCAGCGTGCAGGTCGGCACGGTGCCGGAGCCGATGACGTCGCCGGGGACGAGCGACACGCCGCGCGACGCGTAGGAGATGACTTCGCCGAAGGTCCAATCCATTTGGGCGGTCGATCCGGACCCGATCACGGTGTCGTTGACCAGGGCGGTAACCCGCAGGTCGAGCCTGCCGTCCCGCCGGTAGGGCTCGAGCTCGTCGGGCGTCACCAAGTATGGGCCCAGGGTGACGCCGCTGTCTTTGCCCTTGCCCTGCCCAATGCCGAGTTGGCTTTCCATTTGCTGCAGGTCACGCGCGGACCAGTCGTTGAAGATGGTGTAGCCGATGATGGCGCGTTCGGCTTCCTCGACCGAGAGGTCCCGCCCACCCGTTCCGATGACCGCGGCGATCTCCAGTTCGAAGTCCTGCCAAGCACTCCCGGGCGCGGTGGGGGCGTCGTCGTAGGGTCCCAGAACCGTTGCTGGGCAGGCGAAATAAAACGCCGGTATCCGGTACCAACTGTCGGCGAGCGTTCGCCCGGCGCCCAGCGCGGCCTGGCAGTTGCGCATGTGGTCCAGAAAGCACAGCGAGTCCCGGATGGACGGCGGCCGCGGGATCGGTGGCAAGAGCCGCACCGCGGCCAGGGGCACGGTGGCCGCCGGTGCGCGCAGCGCCTCCTCGCCGGCCGCGCGCAACCCGTCGGCGCCACGGCCGATCAGGCCGAGCAGCGTCACGCCGGCGGGCATCGCGTGGATGGCGTCACCGGAGAGCACCCCGGTGCGTTCACCGTCGGCGTCCAGGTAGGTCACCCATTTCATTCGCGCACCACCTCACTCGGTTCCTTATCCGGTCGCAGGCCGCGCCAGCTCGATTGGCGTAGCCGGTCATCGGGGGTCCACTCGCTGTAGCGCACCTCCCCCACCAGCACCGCCTCGACGTAGGTCACGCCCCTGGCCTCGCCGCGGGGAAGCGGTGGGGTGAAGGGGGATCGGTCGGTGTGCAGCGGCGCCAGGGTCTTCTTCAGGTTCGCCAGGTCACGTTCGGTGAACCCGGTGCCGACCCGTCCGGCGAAGTGCAGTCCGCCGTCGGTCGGAATGCCCATCAGCAGCGAGCCGATGCCGCTGCTGCGGCCGCCCTCTCCCGCCTTCCAGCCGCCGATGACGACTTCCTGGGTGTTCCAATGCTTGTCCTTGATCCAGGACGCCGAGCGTCGACCCGGCTGATAGGTGGAGTCGCGCTTCTTGGCGACCACGCCCTCCCAGCCGTGCTTGGCAGAGTGCTCCAGCGCCTGTTTCCCATCGCCCGGCAACAACTCCGGGACGATGAGGTCGCTGCCGCTCGCGAGCGTTTCCAACAACTTTCGGCGGTCCTGGTAGCGGGCCCTCAGCAGGGAACGGCCGTCGAGATACAGCACATCGAATGCCCAGAATTCCACTCGGCTGCCGCGTCCGCGGTTCTGCATCGCGTGAAAGCTCGGCACTCCTGCGGCGTCCAAGACGACGGCCTCGCCGTCGAGCACCACGTGATGGTCGGCGAGATCTGCTGCTAGCGAACCTAATTGAGGGTATTCGTTGGTGACCTCGCGTCCGCGCCGCGACCTCACCCGCAGGGCGCCGTGGTCGATTTCGACCAGCAGCCGGTAGCCGTCCCACTTGCCTTCGAAGGCCCACTGGCTCGCCTTGCGCGCCGACACCGAGCCGTGGGTGGCGAGCATGGGCGCTATCCCGTCGAAGTCGAAGACCTTCTGGTCTTTCATCCGGTGCGCCAGCCACTGGTCACCGTTGGTCTGGATCAGCGCATAGCGGCCGGAAACCTTGCTGCCATGCAGATTGACGATGACCTCACCCTTTTCGGCGGAGTCATTAAACTTCTCCGTCTCATAAGTCCCGGAGTCCCAGATGATCACCTTGCCGGCCCCGTACTCCCCCTTGGGGATGTTGCCCTCGAAGCTGCCGTACTCCAGCGGATGATCCTCGGTGTGCACCGCCAGGTGGTTCACCGAGGTGGTTTCGGGCAGGTTCTTCGGCACCGCCCACGACACCAGCACGCCGTCGCGCTCCAGCCGGAAGTCGTAGTGCAGCCGACGGGCATGGTGTTCCTGGATGACGAAGGAATTGCCCTGGCCCGTGGTCGGTTTCGTCCGGGGGACCGGCTCCGGAGTTTTCGACGCGTCCCGCATGCTGCGGTACTTGGTCAACCGGTCCGAGACGGCGACGTCGTTGTCCAGCGCCGCCAGCAGATCGCCGTCGCGCGCCACCCGGTCCAGCACCTCGTCGTAGCGCAATTGACGCAGCGACCCCGGAGCGGCGAGTTCCTCCCAAGTGCGCGGCGCCGCCACCGTCGGATGTTCGCGCCCGCGCAACGAATACGGCGCGATGGTCGTCTTCGCCCCGTTGTTCTGGCTCCAGTCCAAAAACACCTTTCCCGCGCGCAGGCTCCGGGTCATGGTCGACGTGACCAGCTTCGGCATCGACTTTTCCAGTTGCTGGGCAACCCGTTTCGCCAACACCGTCGCCCCCTTGCTGCTCACCGGCTCCGCCAGCGGTGCGTAGAGGTGCAGGCCTTTGCTGCCGCTGGTGAGCGGAAACAGGGTCAGCCCGATTCCGCCGATGAGATCGCGCACGGCATGGGCCACCTCGGCGAGCTGGGCCATGGTCACGCCTTCACCGGGGTCGAGGTCGAACACCAATCGGGTGGCGGGACCGGGCTTGAGCTCTTCCGCTTTGCTTCGGGTCCACTCGGCGACGAACCGCCATTGCGGCACGTGTACTTCCAGCGCCGCTTGTTGCGCGATCCAGGCCAGCCCTTCGGGGCTGTCGATGATCGGATACGTCGTGGTTCCGGACCGGTGCGTGACGCTCGCGCGCGGCAGCCAGTCCGGCGCCGACGAGGCCAGTTGCTTCTCGAAGAACGAATCCTGTTCGACGCCATTGGGCCAGCGTTTGCGGGTGGCCGGGCGCCCCGCGATGTGCGGGATCATCACCTCGGCGATCCGGGTGTAGTAGTCGAAGACGTCCCGCTTGGTGGTGCCGGTGGCGGGGTAGAGCACCTTGTCGGCGTTGGTGAGCTTCACCCGCGGTGCCATGGTGTCAACTTACGCGTTTGAGCAGCGATCATGGCTTCCCACCACGGATTATGTCTCAAACGTAAATTTGTGTGACGTCGATTACGAAGGCGTTAGACCCGCGGGCAGCCCGGGCACGGAGTACCGATGCGCATAATGTCCCGGCGTCCAGAAGGCGGCGTCCCCCTCAGCAATGCCACCCTGCAACTGCATTCTCAGCGAATCGCAATACCCACTTACGAGAGGTCGGCCCTGCAACGCGGTGTCGTTCACATCGGTGCGGGCAACTTCCACCGCGCACATCAGGCCGTTTACTTCGACGACCTTGCCCGCTCGGGCATTTCGCATCGTTGGGGTGTTACCGGCGTCAGCCTGCACTCCCCGGGTGCCAAAGACTTGCTGTCCGCACAGGACGGGCTCTACACCGTCGTGCAGCGCGGCCATGACGGCCAGACCGCCCGCGTGGTCGGATCGATCGGCTCCGTCCATTACGCACCGCATGACGGCGCCGCGGTCCGTGCCGCCCTGGCCGATCCCCAAACCCGAATCGTCAGCCTGACCATCACCGACAACGGATACTTCCTGAATCCAGTCACCGACGAGTTCGACGCGAACCACCCCGACGTGCGCGCCGACCTGGTCGCGTCCGATGGCTACGCCACCGCGTGGGGATATCTGGCAGAAGCTCTCGATCGGCGCCGCCGCGCGGGCTTCGCGCCATTCACCGTGCTCTGCTGCGACAACATTCCGGGCGACACCCGGCCGGCGAGAACCGCGCTGGTGTCGTTCGCCGCGTGCAAGGATCCGGGGCTTGCCCGCTGGATCGAAAAGCATGTCGCGTTCCCGTCGACCATGGTCGATCGCATCACCCCGCAAACCTCGAACTCGGAGCGCAAATTCGTCGAGCAGACGTTCGGCGTCGCCGACAGGTGTCCGGTCGTGACCGAGCCGTATCGCCAATGGGTGATCGAGGATTCGTTCAGCAACGGGCGGCCGCCGCTCGAGGAGGTCGGCGCCGAATTCGTTGCCGATGTCAGCGACCACAAGCTGATCAAGACACGTCTTCTCAACGGTACCCACATCGCGCTCGCGTGCCTGGCCACGCTGGCCGGCTACCAGCGCACCGACGAAGCGATGCGCGACCGCGTCATCTTCGATTACGTCGAGAAGCTGCTGCGCGACGAGATTCAACCGCTGCTGCCCGCAATCCCCGGAATGAACACCCCCGAATACCGGGCCACCTTGCTCGATCGGCTGGGCAATCCCCGCATGAGCGACCAATTGTCGCGGCTGGCCCGGCGGGGAACGAGCAAAATCACCTCGTTTGTGCTGCCCTCCCTGCAGGAGGCGATCGCGCAGGGTCGACCGCACACGCTGCTGATGTTGGCCGTTGCCGGATGGGCCAGGTATATGCGCGGCCACGACCTGAAGGGCCGCAAGCTGCGCCTGGACGACTCGCAGGCGATACCGGTGGCTAAGTTGGCCAACATGGCGGGCAACAACCCAGATCCGCTGCTGCGGCATGCGATGTTCGCCGAGCTGCGCGCAGTTCCCGGCTTTGCGGAGCGCCTCGGCGAGATGATTGCGCAGATCGACACGCGCGGCGTGGTGCCCACGCTGCGTGACGCGATGCGCAACGACGAACGAGAGTTGGTGGCACGATGACCGATGGGCTGACCATTGTGCGCACGTTCGACCCGGCGCCGATCACGACTTTGCTATGTGACGCCGATGACAACCTGTTCGCTTCGGAGCGGCCGGCGTTCGAAGCGTCGACCGAGGTGATGAATCGCTTCCTGGCCAGGTTCGGGGTGACCGCTCCGCTCGACTCGGAGGAGTTGCGTAAGCGGGCCGTCGGGAAGAACTTCCGCGCCATGGCTCTGGGCCTGGCGGTCCAGTGCCAACTGCCACTCGACCCCACGTTGGCCGACGGCCTGCCTGGGGCACTGGTCGCCTCAGCCGGCGACTTGGCGAGCGGCAACGCGTTGTCCGCCGACGAACTCGAGCAGTGGGTGCGCGAAGAGCGCGAACGGGTCACCGCGCATCTGGCGGTCACCCTGACCCCCGACCCGCATGTGCTGCAACCGCTGCGAGACCTCGCACCGCACTACGCGCTGGCGGCCGTTAGCTCCAGCGCCACCAAGCGTCTGCGCGCCTGCTTCGCCGCCACCGGCATCGACTCGCTGATACCGGAGGCCGTGACTTTCAGTGCGGAGGACTCGCTTCCAGTGCCGACAAGCAAACCCGACCCGGCGGTGTATCTGCACTCCGGTGAGGTCATGGGTGTCGCAGCGGAACAGGGGCTGGCCATCGAGGACTCCGTGGCCGGCGTGAGTTCCGCGGTCGCGGCCGGCTTCGCCACCGTGGGCAACCTGATGTTCGTGTTACCCGACGAACGGGATTGCCGCCGAACGGAATTGATCGATGCCGGCGCAGTCGCAATAACCGATTCGTGGCGTGCGCTTGCCGATGTCCTGCTGTTGTCGGCTGTGCCGGCCGGAGGTCCTCCCCCCGCGTAGGACATCACCTGGTCCGGGACTGGTCCGCCGACCGGGCCTCGGCCCTCGGGCCGTCATATCGTCGAGAGTGGCTGCGAGCCCGGTAACGATCCGGTCTGTGGCCCGGTGAGGAGTTGGCCAATGGTGGCTCGCGCGATCAACCTGAATAATGCGTCGCTTTCCGAACTGCCGATCGACGCGCCGAACTATGACCGCGGCAGCGTGACCGTCGGTATTGCGCATATCGGCGCCGGTCATTTCCACCGGGCGCATCAGGCTGCGTACCTCAACCTGCTGATGCAGCAGGGCCTGGCACACGACTGGGGCATCTGCGGCGTCGGGGTGATGCCCGCCGACTGGACGATGCGCGATGTCCTCAACGGTCAGGACGGCCTGTACACGTTGATCTTGGAGAATCCCAACGGCAGCCGGGATGCCCAAGTCATCGGGTCGATCGTTGACTACCGCTATGCCCCGGACGATCCGGAATCGGCGTTAGAGGTGCTCGTCGCGGCATCGACCCGGATCATCTCGCTGACCATCACCGAAGGCGGGTATCGCGACCCCGATGGGCCGGCGTTCGCGTTGATCACCGAGGCGCTCGCCAGGCGGCGCGATCGAGGAGTCCCCGCGCCGACCGTGGTCTCTTGCGACAACATCGAGAACAACGGTGAAGTCGCCAGGCGTACCGTGCTCGCCAGTGCCGAACGCAGAGATCCCGCGCTGGCCGAGTGGGTGGCAGAACATGCTCGGTTCCCTAGTTCGATGGTTGACCGCATTACTCCGGCAACGACTTTGGAGATGGCCGCGGAAGTACGGCGAGACTTCGGCGTCGACGACCGGTGGCCGGTGGTTGCCGAACCCTTCACCGCCTGGGTGATCGAAGACGACTTCGCCGATGGTCGGCCACCGCTTGAACAAGCGGGGGTGTTGATGGTCGACGACGTGCGCCCATACGAGCTGATGAAGCTGCGGCTGCTCAACGCGGGGCATCAGTGCCTGGCCTACTTCGCCCATCTGTGCGGCTTCCAGTTCGTCCACGAGGCGGCGCGCGATCCCCTCTTCGCCGAATTCCTGCTCTCTTACTTCGACACCGAGGCCATCCCCACCCTGCCGCCGGTGCCGGGAATCGACCTGCACGAGTACGGCCGCACGCTGGTCGAGCGGTTCGCCAACCCCGCCGTGCGCGACACCATCGCGCGCCTCTGCGCCTACTCGTCGGACCGCATCCCGAAATGGCTGTTTCCCGTCATCTGCGACAACCTGGCCACCGACGGACCGGTTCAATTGGCGGCCGCGGCGGCGGCCAGCTGGGCCCGCTACGCCGAGGGCACCGACGAATGGGGTAAGCCGTACGAGGTGGTGGACCAGCTCGCGGATTCGCTCATCCCGATCGCCCGGTCGCAACACCAGAATCCGACCGCGTTCATTGAGGTGACCGCCGTGTTCTGCGATCTGGCCCACCAACCGCGGTTCGTCGAGGCGTATTGCTGGGCGCTGGATTCGTTGCACAGCAAGGGAGCTCGGGCGACGTTGGAGGCTTTGGTGCGATGACCCGCGGGCTGGTGATCGGTGAGTCACTGATCGACATCGTCGACGGCGACGAGCATGTCGGTGGCAGTCCGCTCAACGTCGCCGTCGGACTCGCCCGGCTGGGCCGCGACGTCGACTTCCTGACCCACATCGCCGACGACCCATATGGCCGGCGCATTGTGGACTACGTGAAAGCTGCTGGTGCACAGCTAGTCCCGGGTAGCATTGCGGCTATCCGGACACCGACCGCGGTAGCTACCCTCGCCGAGGACGGGTCGGCGGACTACGCGTTCGATCTGGACTGGCGGCTCTCCGGCACACCAGAAGTTCCGCCACCACTGTTCGTCCATACCGGATCCATCGCCGCCGTGCGGGAGCCGGGCTGCCTTGCGGTCGCGGCGCTGATCGACACCTACCGCGTCTCGGCCACGGTCACCTTCGACCCGAACGTCCGGCCGTCGCTGATCGACGACCCGGCCTCGGCGCGAGCCCGCATCGCGCGTCTGGTGGAGCTCAGCGACGTCGTCAAGGTCAGCGACGAGGACCTGCGCTGGATCGACCCCGATCACGAACCGGAGCAGACCGCTCGAAGCTGGCTGGCGTCGGGACCGGCGATCGTGGCGGTGACGATGGGCGCCCGTGGCTCGCTGGCCCTGTGCTCGGCCGGCGAGGCGCGCGCGGCCGCCAGGCCGGTGCGGGTGGTGGACACCGTCGGCGCCGGTGACGCCTTCGCGGTCGGGCTCCTCGATGCGCTCTGGGGAATGAACTTGTTGGGCGCCGACCGCCGGGCCGCCCTGCGCAACATCCCGATCAATGTCCTCGCGGAAGCGCTCGAGGCGGCCAGCCTTTCGTCGTCCGTGACCGTGGGCCGCGCCGGGGCAGCCCTCCCCTATCGCGCCGACCTGCGGGCCCGGGCAAACCGGCCGTAGCTTCTCGGCAGGCCTCGATGCGGTCACGAGCTGCGGCGCAACGGCCCCGCGTCCTGTTAGCCGGCGAACAGTATGGGCATACTGACTTACATGCGCTCCATCTGGAAGGGCTCGATCGCGTTCGGGCTGGTCAACGTCCCGGTCAAGGTGTACAGCGCCACCCAGGACCACGACATCAAGTTCCATCAGGTGCACGCCAAGGACAACGGCCGCATCCGATATCAACGCGTGTGCGAGGTGGACGGCGAGGTCGTCGAATACCGCGACATCGCCCGGGCGTTCGAATCCGATGACGGGCAAATGGTCATCATCACCGACGACGACATCTCCACCCTGCCCGAAGAACGCAGCCGCGAGATCGAGGTACTGGAGTTCGTGCCCGCCGAAGAGGTCGACCCCATGCTGTTCGACCGCAGCTACTTTCTGGAGCCGGATTCCAAGTCGTCGAAATCCTATGTGTTGCTGGCAAAGACGCTCGCCGAGACCGATCGGATGGCGATCGTGCACTTTACGCTGCGCAACAAGACGCGGCTGGCGGCGTTGCGGGTCAAGGACTTCGGCAAGCGCGACGTGATGATGGTGCACACCCTGCTGTGGCCCGACGAAATCCGCGACCCCGACTTCCCGGTGCTGGACAAGGAAGTCGAGATCAAGCCGGCGGAGCTCAAGATGGCCGGTCAGGTAGTGGAGTCGATGGCCGAAGACTTCAATCCGGACCGCTACCACGACACCTACCAGGAGCAGCTGCAGGAGCTCATCGACGCGAAACTCGAAGGCGGCGAAGCCTTTACCACCGAGGAGCAACCGAAGGAACTCGACGAGACCGAGGACGTCTCCGACCTGCTGGCCAGGCTGGAAGCCAGCGTGAAGGCGCGCTCCGGTAACGGGAAGGCTCCCGCGAAGAAGGCGCCGGCCAAGAAAACGGCCGCCAAGAAGACCACCGCGAAAAAGGCACCGGCGAAAAAGGCACCGGCCAAGAAGGCCGCATCGAAATCCTGACGCGGAACCGCCGCGTGGTCAGCGCCGGCGGCTCGCCAGGAACCGGGTCGCCGCCGCGATCAGGTTGATCACGGCGACGATGATGATCAGGCTCAGCGCCGCGCCCCAGATGCGCAGGAAACCGGCGCGCTCGGGATTGGTGAGTTCGGTGTAGATCAGCAGCGGGAGAGAGGCCATGTTGCCGTGGAAGATGTCGAGGTTGATCGACCGGCTGTAGCCGACCAGCACCAGCACCGGGGCGGTTTCGCCGACGACCCGAGCGACGGACAGCAAGACGCCGGAGACGATGCCGGGCATCGCGATCGGGAACACGATCCGCATGATGGTCTTCCACTTGGGAACCCCGAGCGCGTAGCTGGCTTCGCGCAGATCGTCGGGCACCAGCCTGAGCATTTCCTCGGCGGACCGCACCACCACCGGCAGCATCAACAAGACCAGCGCCAGCGACACGGCGAACGAGCTCTGCTGGAATCCCAGGGTGGCGATCCAGAGGCTGAAGATGAACAGCGCGGCCACGATTGAGGGCACCCCGGCGAGCACGTCGACCATGAACGTCGTCAGCCGCACCAGCCGGCCGGTGCCGTATTCCACCAGGAAGACGGCGGTCATCAGGCCCAGCGGCACGGACAACAGGGCGGCGACGCCGGCCTGCACGACCGTCCCGTACAGCGCGTGATAGATGCCGCCGGCAACCTGCTCCGGCAAAATCCCGTGCAGCGAGTGGGTCCACCAACCCGTTCGGGTGACCGCGTACCAACCCCGGGCCACCACGACCGACAGCACCCAGACCAGCGGCACCAGCGCGATGAGGAACGAGGCGACGAAGAATACGGTCGCCGCGCTGTTCGTGAGCCGGCGCCGGACGCTGACGGGCCGGAACGCCTGGGTTTTGACCGGCCGGTCGAACACGCTGGCCGTCATCCGTTGACCTTCCCGCCGGCGATGGCACGCGCGAGCGCGTTGACGACGAACGTCAAGACGAACAACGCGAATCCCGCGGCGATGTAGGCCCCGGTGGGCAACGGTTCACTGAATTCTGCTGCCGCGGAGGCGATCTTCGAGGCGAACGTGTAGCCGCCGTCGAACAGCGACCAATTGCCCGGGCGCGCGGCGGAACGCAAGATGATCAGGACCGCCACCGTCTCGCCGAGCGCCCGGCCCAACCCCAACATGGACGCCGCGATAACGCCGCTGCGGCCGAACGGCAGCACGGTCATCCGCACCACCTCCCACTTGGTGGCACCCAGCGCTTGCGCCGCTTCCATCTGGATGTGCGGGGTCTGCCGGAACACTTCCCGGGAGACCGACGTGATGATCGGCAGGATCATCGCCGAGAGCACGATGCCCGCGGTGAAGATGGTGCCGCCACCGGCCAGCGAGACGTTGCCCTGCTTGAACAGGAACAACCAGCCGAGGTTGCGATTCAGGAAGGCCGCGACCGGCTCGATCCGGGGCGCCAGCACGAAGATGCCCCACAACCCGAAGATGATCGAGGGCACCGCGGCGAGCAGGTCGACGATCGCCCCGAACGGGCGGGCCAGCCGCTTGGGCGCGTATTGGGTGAGGAAGACCGCGATCCCGACCGCGACCGGCACGGCCACCACCAGCGCGGTGAGCGAACTGAGCACCGTAACCATCAACAGGTCACGAATGCCGAACGCCAGCTTCCCCGCGTCCGTGGTGCTGAACTGGGCGCTGGTGAAGAAGTTCGCGTGGTTGACCCGCAACGACGGAACGGCACGGATCAGCAGGAACACCGCGATCAGCAGGATCGCGACCACGATCGTCGACCCGGCAGCGGCAGCCGTCAGCTTGAACAGCCGGTCGCCCCGCCGAGCTGACGGCGCGCCCAGCGCCTTGAGCTCGGGTTTTTTCGGAGTCGACGGGCTGGCTACCGCTCCTCGGGTCACGACCACCTCAAATCACGTGATGGCGTTGATCGAAGCCGACAGTCTGGACTTGAACGAATCCGGGATGGGGATGTACCCATTGTCGGCGAGGCCACTCTGCCCCGCACCGATCGTACTTTGCAGGAACGCCTTCACCGCAGTGCCGACCTGCGAATCGGGATACTTCGAGCAAACGATCTCATACGTCGCCAGCACGATGGGGTACGACCCGGGCTGGGTCGGCTTATAGAAGGAGAGCGTGTCGAGCACCAGGTCGTTGCCCTGCCCGCTGATCTTGGCCCCGGAAATCGTCTTGCCGACCGAGTCGGAGCTGATCGCGACCGCGTCGGGACCGGCGGACGTGACGACCTTGGCCATGTCCAGTTTCTGCGCCTGAGCGAACGACCATTCGTTATAGGTGATGGATCCCTCGGTGGCCTTGATCGCCGCCGACGTGCCGTCGTTGCCCTTGGCCCCCTCACCGACGCCTCCCTTGAACGTCTTGCCGGCGCCCTTGCCCCACGCACCGTTGGAGGCCGCGTCGAGGTACTTCTGGAAGTTGTCCGTGGTGCCGGATTCGTCGTTGCGGAACACGACGTGAATCGGCTCGGCGGGCAAAGTCACACCCGAGTTGAGCGCCGCAATGGCCGGGTCATTCCACGTCGTGATGGCGCCGTTGAATATTTTCGCCGCCGTCGGGCCGTCGAGGCTCAGCGAAGTCAGGCCCTTGACGTTGTAGGTGATGGCGATCGGGCCGAACACCACGGGCAGGTTCCATGCCGGTGAGCCGCAACGCTGCTGCGCCGCCGCGTACTCCTTGGCAGCAAGCGGCGAGTCCGAACCGCCGAAATCGGTTTGGTTGCCGTTGAATTCACTGATTCCCGCGCCCGAGCCATTGGCGGTGTAATTCAACGTCTGACCGGAGCAGGCTTGCTCGAAGGCGTTGACGAAGCGCGTCATCGCGTTGGCCTGGGCGGTCGACCCGCTGGCCTTCAAGGTCTTCTTTCCGCCACAGGCGACCTTGCCCGACGACGAACCGCTCGTGGCGCTTCCGCCACCGGCGTTGTTGTCACTTCCGCACCCCGACAACGCCAGCGCACCAGCGGTCACGACGCTCATCGCGACACCGAATCGGTTGAGTTTCAAGTCACTTCCTAACGGTAGGGATGAAACATGATTGCCGACGTTCTTCCAGCCGCTGCGCGGCGACCAGCGTCTCTCGCAGCAACGAAGCTAACAGCAAGAAGGTTAACGTTGGGCAAATTGCTGCCGGCCGATTGTCGCTGGCCAGGACGGCTTGCGGACGGCCGCGCGCGGCTGCCGGGAGGCTCACGAAATGGCGTCGATCGCCGCCGACAACCGGGCCTTCAAGGATTCCGGAACGGGAATGTAGCCGTTGTCCGACAGGCCGTTCTGCCCCGCACCGACGGTGCTCTGCAGAAACGCCTTCACGGCGCCGGCGACCTGGGGATCCGGATACTTCGAGCAGACGATCTCATACGTGGCGAGCACGATCGGATACGAGCCGGGTTGGGTCGGCTTGTAGAAGGAGAAGGTGTCGACGACCAAGTCGTTGCCCTCCTCGACGAAGTCGGCACCGGCGATCGTCTTGCCGACCGAGGCGGCGCTGATCGCCACGGCATCCGGGCCGGCCGATGTGACGATCTTGGCCATGCCCAGTTTCTGCGCCTGGGCAAACGACCATTCGTTATAGGCGATGGATCCCTCGGTGGCCTTGACCGCCGCCGACGTGCCGTCGTTGCCCTTGGCCCCCTCACCGACACCGCCATTGAACGTTTTCCCGATGCCCTTGTCCCAGGCACCGTTGGCGGCCGAGTCCAGGTACTTCTGGAAATTGTCCGTCGTACCGGACTGGTCGTTGCGGAAGATCACCCGAATCGGCTCGGCGGGCAACGCGACGCCGGGGTTCAGCGCCGCAATCGCCGGATCGTTCCAGGACGTGATGGCACCCTTGAACACTTTCGCGGCCGTCGGACCGTCCAGATTCAGCGAAGTCACACCCGTGACGTTGTAGGTGATCGCGATAGGCCCGAACACCACCGGCAAATTCCACGCCGGCGAACCACAGCGCTGCCGCGCCGCGAAGTGTTCGATGGGAGCCAACGGTGAGTCCGAGCCGGCGAAATCCGTTTGTTTTCCGGTGAATTCGCCAATACCCGCTCCGGACCCGTTGGGCGTGTAGTTCAGCGTCTGGCCGGGGCAGGCCTGCTCGAACGCCTTGATGAAGCGGGTCATCGCGTTGGCCTGGGCGGTCGACCCGCTGGCCTTCAGCGTCTTCGTCCCGCCGCAGCTCACCTTGCCCGGCGGCGTGCCCGGCCCCGCCCCGTTGTCATTGCTTCCGCAACCCGGCAACGCCAGGGCGACGACGGCCAGGACACTTAGCGCGGCGCCGAATCGATTCAGCCCCAATACGATCCCCATCGGGATAGGTCAAACATGAACGCCACCATTCAATAGCCGCCGCGCGCCGACAAACGGTCAGCAATAAGGCTAGCGCCGGCCTTATGTTCTCGCAGTGGACGCGAACGCGGCGAGGTTGACCCGTTCCAACGGGCCCGGAAGCGGGCGCGGGGCGTTACATCGCGCCGTCGATATGCAAAAGTAGAACCTGTTCCAGAAATGCCGCATCCGAGACGGCGGGGCTTGCTACCGTGTCGGCTGACAACTTGGGCGAAGAGAGGCCGCAATGATCCTTGACAGATTTCGTCTCGACGACAAAGTCGCCGTCATCACCGGCGCCGGCCGCGGCCTCGGGGCGGCCATCGCCCTGGCTTTCGCCGAGGCCGGTGCGGATGTCCTGATCGCCTCGCGAACGGAATCGCAACTAGAAGGCGTCGCCGCACAGGTTCGTGCGGCCGGGCGTCGGGCACACATCGTCGCAGCCGACCTGGCCCACCCCGAGGTGACCGCGCAGCTGGCCGGGCAGGCCGTCGAGGCCTTCGGGAAACTAGACATCGTCGTCAACAACGTCGGCGGCACCATGCCCAACACGCTGCTGACCACCTCGACCAAGGACCTCAAGGACGCATTCACCTTCAACGTCGCCACCGCCCACGCGCTGACCGTCGCGGCGGTACCCCTCATGCTCGAGCACTCCGGCGGCGGCAGCGTCATCAATATCACCTCGACCATGGGCCGGCTCGCCGGGCGCGGCTTCGCCGCCTACGGCACCGCCAAGGCCGCGTTGTCCCACTACACCCGGCTGACCGCCCTGGACCTGTGCCCACGCATCCGGGTCAATGCGATCGCACCGGGATCGATCCTCACCTCCGCGCTGGACGTCGTCGCGTCCAACGACGAGCTGCGCGCGCCGATGGAGAAGGCCACGCCCATGCGCCGACTCGGTGATCCCGTCGACATCGCCGCCGCCGCAGTCTATTTGGCGTCTCCGGCGGGGAGCTTCCTGACCGGCAAGACGCTGGAGGTCGACGGCGGCCTCACCTACCCCAACCTCGACATCCCCGTCCCGGACCTGTGACCCCCGACCGCTAAGGAGCCCGCCATGGCAATCCCCGTCGTTCAATTGGGCACCGGCAATGTCGGCGTCCACGCGCTGCGAGCGCTCATCACCAATCCCGAGTTCGAGCTCAGGGGCGTCTGGGTGTCCTCGGACGCCAAGGCCGGTAAGGACGCGGCGGAGCTTGCCGGGCTTCCCGATTCGACCGGCGTGCTGGCCAGCACCGACCTGGACGCCGTACTCGCCACCGGACCGCAGTGCGCCGTTTACAACGCGCTGGCGGACAACCGGTTGCCCGAGGCGCTGGAAGACTACCGGCGCGTGCTGGCCGCCGGCATCAACGTCGTCGGCAGCGGCCCGGTCTTCTTGCAGTATCCGTGGCAGGTGATTCCCGAAGAGCTCATCAAGCCCATCGAAGACGCTGCGCGCGAAGGGCATTCGAGCGTATTCGTCAACGGGATCGATCCCGGCTTCGCCAACGACCTGCTGCCGCTGGCGCTGGCCGGCACCTGTCAGAACATCCAGCAGATTCGCTGTATGGAGATCGTCGACTACGCCACCTATGACAGCGCCGCGGTCATGTTCGACGTGATGGGCTTCGGGAAGCCGCTCGACGACGTCCCCATGTTGCTGCAGCCGGGCGTGCTCAGCCTGGCGTGGGGATCGGTGGTTCGGCAGCTGGCGGCCGGTCTGGGGATTTCGCTCGACTCAGTCGCGCAAGAGTACGTGCGCGTGCCGGCGCCGGAGGACTTCGACATCGCGTCCGGGCACATCCCCAAGGGCAGCGCCGCGGCGCTGCGGTTCGAGGTATTCGGCATGGTCAACGGCGACCCCGTCGTCGTCCTCGAACACGTCACGCGGCTGCGCGAGGATTTGTGCCCGGACTGGCCGCAGCCCGCCCAGCACGGCGGGTCGTACCGCATCGAGATCACCGGCGAACCCTCCTACGCGATGGATGTCTGCCTGAGCAGCCGCAAGGGCGACCACAACCACGCCGGGCTGGTCGCCACCGCGATGCGGGTGGTCAACGCGATCCCCGCGGTGGTGGCCGCCCCGCCGGGAATCGTGACGACGCTGGACCTGCCCCTGATCACCGGCAAGGGCCTTTACCTGCCGGGCTGATCGCCGGGCGCGGCCGGAAGCGCCGGCGCCAGTGACCGCGTCTGCCCGAATGGTGGGTGGCCTCCGGGTATGCCTGGAGTCTTCGGCTAACCTCACTTTCTTATTCGGACGTGTGAATCGAGGGCGACACTTGACGCAGAGCAGCCAGGACTCGCTGAAAAGCAGTTGGTATCTGCTCGGGCCCGCCTTCGTCGCCGCCATCGCCTATGTCGATCCGGGCAACGTCGCCGCCAACGTCAGCTCCGGCGCAAAGTTCGGATACCTGCTGCTGTGGGTCATCGTGGTGGCCAATGCGCTCGCCGGTCTGGTGCAGTATCTGTCGGCCAAGCTCGGCCTGGTCACCGGACGATCGTTACCCGCGGCCATCGGCAAGCGAATGAGTCGTCCGGTCCGGCTGGTCTACTGGGTCCAGGCCGAACTGGTGGCGATCGCCACCGATATGGCCGAAATCGTCGGCGGCGCAATCGCCTTGCGGATTCTGTTCGATTTGCCGCTGCTGCTCGGCGGCGTCATCACCGGGTTGGTGTCGTTGCTGTTGCTGGCGATCCAGGACCGGCGCGGGCAGATCATCTTCGAGCGCGTCATCACCGGACTGCTGCTCGTCATCGCCATCGGCTTCGCGGCCAGCTTCTTCGTGAAGACGCCTCCACCGGACGCCGTCCTGGGCGGGCTGCTGCCGAGATTCCAGGGCACCGAAAGCGTGCTGCTGGCAGCCGCCATCCTGGGCGCCACCGTGATGCCGCACGCCGTGTACATGCATTCCGGGCTGGTCCTCGATCGACACGGGCATCCCGCCGAGGGCGCCGCGCGACGCCTGCTGCTGCGGGTCACCCGGCTGGATGTCGTCCTGGCGATGGCCGTCGCGGGAACGGTGAACGCCGCGATGCTGCTGGTCGCCGCGATCAACCTGCAGCACCGCGACATCCACGCGTCCATCGAGGGCGCCTACTCCGCGATTCACCACACCCTCGGTGCGGCCATCGCGGTGCTGTTCGCGATCGGGCTGCTGGCGTCCGGGCTGGCGTCGTCGTCGGTGGGCGCCTACGCGGGCGCCATGATCATGCAGGGGTTGCTGCACCGCCGGATCCCGATGCTGGTGCGCCGCTTGGTCACCGTGTGTCCGGCCCTGGTGATCCTCGCGGTCGGGTTCGACCCCACCCGGGCGCTGGTGCTGTCCCAGGTGGTGCTGTCGTTCGGGATACCGTTTGCGGTCCTTCCGCTGGTGAAGCTGACCAGCGACCGCGATCTGATGGGCAGCGACACCAATCATCCCGTCACGACGATTGTTGGCTGGGCCGTCGGCGTATTGATTAGTCTGCTTAACGTGGTGCTCATCTGGCTGACGGTGACCGGCTGAATGCCGGCCCGCCGGCACGCCTACTTCGCATACGGGTCGAACCTGTGCGTCAGGCAGATGGCGCTGCGGTGTCCGGACGCCGCCGATCCGCGGCCGGCGGTCCTCTCCGATCACGACTGGCTGATCAACCAGCGCGGCGTCGCCACGGTCGAACCGTGCACGGGGACTCAGGTGCATGGCGTGGTCTGGCAGATCTCAGATGGTGACCTGGCCACCCTGGACAGCGCCGAGGGCGTGCCGGTGCGCTACCGGCGAGACCGGCTGACCGTGCACACCGACGACGGATCGTCGCCGGCCTGGGTGTACATCGACCATCGGGTCACACCGGGCCCGCCCCGACCGGGCTACCTGTCCAAGATCGTCGACGGCGCCGTGCAGCACGGGTTGCCGCAGCGCTGGATCGACTTCTTGCGGCGCTGGGATCCCTCGCACTGGCCTCGCAGGGTGTCGGCGTCAGGTCCTGCGCCACAATCCCTTTCAGCGTTGCTGAGCGAGCCCGGAGTAAGCGAGGCCAGTCAATTGCGTTCGCGTTTCGGCTTTCTGGCCATCCACGGCGGCGGGCTGGAAGAGATGACCGACGTGATCGCCGAACGTGCCGCCGACGCCGCTCACGCCTCGGTGTACGTGCTGCGTCATCCCGACCGCTACCCGCACCACCTGCCCTCGGCGATGTTCGACCCGGCCGAGTCGCCGCGGCTCGCCGAATTCCTCGACCATGTCGACGTTGCGGTGTCGCTGCACGGCTACGGCCGAATCGGGCGCAGCACGCAATTGCTGGCCGGCGGCCGCAACCGCGCGCTGGCCGCACACCTGGCCCAGCACATCCAGTTGACCGGGTATCGGGTCATCACCGACCTCGAGGACATCCCGCCGGAGTTGCGCGGTCTGCATCCGGGCAATCCGGTGAACCGCGTGCGCGAAGGCGGGACCCAGCTGGAGCTGTCTCCCCGCGTGCGCGGCCTGAGCCCGCGCAGCCCGATGCCCGGCGACGACGGCCTGTCGCCGGTCACCACGGCCCTGATCCAGGGGCTAGCGGAAGCGGCACGTTGTTGGTAGTTGTCCTCATCTGTTGAACGGAGTTGTTGGTGGCCAAGGAATTTCGCTTTGGAATGAGCATGCGCTTCATCAAGTCGCGCGCAACTTTCGTCGACAAGGTGAAGCAGGCGGAAGACATCGGATTCGATGTGCTTTGCGTGCCAGACCATCTCGGCGCGGTTGCCCCGATTCCGGCACTGACCGCGGCCGCCATGGTCACCGACAAACTCAAGCTGAGCATGTATGTGCTCAACGCCGCCTTCTACAAGCCCGCCCTGCTCAGCCGGGACCTGGGCGACTTGGACAAGCTCAGTAACGGCCGCCTCGAAATCGGGCTCGGCACCGGGTATGTCAAGGAAGAGTTCGACGCAGCAGAGCTCCCCTACCCCAGTGCCGGCGCCCGGGTGGACTACCTCAACCACATGACGAAATATCTGAAGGAGCATCACCCGACGACACCGATCCTCATCGCGGGCAACGGCGACCGGGTGCTGACCATTGCCGCCCGGCACGCCGACATCATCGGGCTGACGGGTTCGAGGGTGAAAGAGGCCGACGACCCGCTGACCGAACGCGTCGAGTTCGTCCGTAACGCCGCCGGCGACCGATTCGACGCGCTCGAATTGAACCTTGCCGTCACCGCGGTCCCGGCCGAGGGCGAAAGCCTGCCCGACCTGACGATGACCCGTCGCTACGCGGCCGGGTTGTCCGACGACGAGATCCTGGCCATGCACTCGGTGCTGACGGGCTCGCCCCGCGAGATGGCCGACACGCTGCGGGAGTACCGGGAGAAGTACGGCGTCACGTTCATCACCGTCCAGGACAACCACGTCGACAACTTTGCAAAGGTCATCGCCGAACTGCGCTGACCGGTTGGCTGCGGCCGCGCGGTGACCTCGGCGAGCGGTAAGGAGGCGTTGGTCCCCCGGTAAGTGGCCTTAGGGCCCTTCGGCGCGCCCGCAGACCGCGACACACTCGGGAGATGACTCGAAGCGATTGGGGGCGGCCGCTGGGGCAGCGGCTGGCTTCGCTGCGCGGCGATTCGAGACTGTTCGACGATCGTGTTGACGCCGGGCGACAGCTGGGAAAAAGCCTGGAATCGTTGCGCGGTCACGATGTTTTGGTGCTGGGCCTCCCACGCGGCGGTGTGCCGGTGGCCTTCGAGGTCGCCAAAGCCCTGGATGCTCCGCTCGATGTACTGGTGGTGCGCAAGCTCGGGGTCCCGTTCCAGCCCGAATTGGCCTTCGGTGCGATCGGCGAGGGCGGGGTGCGGGTGATCAACGACGCCGTGGTGCGTGAGGCCCGGTTATCCGCGGACGAGATTGCCGCGGTCGAGGCGAAGCAGCGGGCCGAGTTGGCTCGTCGCTCGGAAAGATTCCGCGGCGGGCGTGACCGGATCCCGTTGGCGGGACGGACCGCGGTGATCGTCGATGACGGCATCGCGACCGGCGCGACGGCCAGAGCCGCCTGCGAGGTGGCCCGCGCACAGGGCGCGAGCAGGGTTGTCCTGGCCGTTCCGATCGGCGGACGCGACGTCTTCGAACGGTTCGCCGGGTACGCCGACGAGGTGGTTTGTTTGCATACGCCCGAGTTCTTCTTCGCCGTGGGCCAGGGCTACCGCAACTTCACCCAGACATCCGACGACGAGGTGGTCGCGCTACTCGATCGCGCCCGCGACCGTTCTCGGGGGCCGATCGCCGGCGCCGCCGCGGACGACCCGCCCTTACGCGACGAAGAAGTCAGGGTCAGCACCGGATCGGTGGCGGTGGCCGGACATCTGACGATTCCCGAACATCAGGTCGGCGTGGTGTTGTTCGCGCACGGCAGTGGGAGCAGCCGGCACAGCCCACGCAACCGCTACGTGGCCGACGTGCTGAACGGCGCGGGTCTCGCCACGCTGCTGTTCGACCTACTGACCCCGGAAGAAGAACGAAATCGCGCCAACGTGTTCGACATTGAGCTTTTGGCGCGACGACTGGTCGACGTAACCGGCTGGCTGAGCCGCCAGCAAGACACCGCCGCTCTGCCGGTCGGTTACTTCGGCGCCAGTACCGGCGCGGGCGCTGCCCTGGTCGCCGCCACCGACCCGCGGGTAAACGTCGCGGCTGTGGTGTCCCGGGGCGGGCGGCCCGATCTGGCGGGCGCGTTCTTGGCCAGGGTTTACGCGCCGACGCTGCTAATCGTTGGGGGCAACGACGACGTGGTGCTGGACTTGAATCGGCAAGCACGCGCCGCGATCCCCGGCAAGTGTGAACTGGCCGTCGTGCCGGGCGCCACCCATCTCTTCGAAGAACCCGGGACGCTCGAGCGGGCCGCGACGCTGGCCCGCGATTGGTTCATCGAGCACCTGAGCCCGGCTGCTCTGACCGCGAACCCGTAGTCCGACGGCTCCGATGCCTAACTCGGCGGCACGTGCTCCCCGGCCCGCGGGCACTCGTCGGGCAGATGGATGAGCACCGCGTCGTCATCGGCCGGCGCGGCTTGGCCGCGGCGATGTGCAGTCAGGTAGAGCCATCCCGGTCCGATGGTTTGTTTGCAGCGGGCGCATAGTGGGCCTGCGGCCATTGCTGCCTCCCTTCCCGAACTCACGACCCCGGTTGTCATTCTCCGCGTCTTGGCCATTCGCGGGCTGTCATTTGGGGACATCGGTTGCCGCGTAGCGTGATTCGGGACGTGCACGGTGCCCGGGCCGACTAGACGGCGTCGCGAGTTGGGTAAAACCATTGAACCGCAAGCTGACACGGCGCGGCCCGCTGCCAGACCGAATCCACCCGACAAAGGTGGACTCAAGACATGACTTTCGACTCTCGCCGGCAACGGGTCAGCCGCGCAGACTGCAGGGCATGACCACATCCGACGACACCGCCCAAACCTGGCGCGACGTGGCCGACCAGCTCACCGCTGCGCAGATCGCTCAGCTCGAGCGCCTCGAACGCGACGAACCGCAGACGCTGCTGGAAATGGCGCGGCAGTGGGCGGCCAAGAATGTGTCCGCTGGGATGCCATTCGACTCGATCGCGCCCCCCGACGGTGCGGTTCGGACCTTCGACTGGCAGCTGGACAGGAACTGGTTTCGCGACTTTGAGGGGACCACTCGGCGAGGCGGGCGGGCGCGCGTGCAGATCTACGGTCGACAACAGTTCGACGGCTCGACGCGCCGCTGGATCGCCGTGCATGCCCGCCACCTGGACGCGCTGGACGGGATCGCCGCGCGCGAACTCGCCGCGGCGTTGACCGACGCGGCCGACGAGATCGAGCGGCTCGGCTGAGGATGTTCCGGATGGAACTGGCCCTACCGCTCGACGAGACATATATTGCGGCAGAACAGGTATCGAGGAACGGCGAACACATGACAGGCAAATCGTGACTTCTCACTATGAGACCGGCCCCGCGGCCGGCGAATACAGCGTCGAGGACGACAATCAGCTTCAACCGGAGGACACCCTGATAGACCGCGGCGTAGACGACATCCTCGACGAGGGGTATTCGCCACCCGAGCGGCCTTACGGACGAGGCGCATTCGGTCCGGGCGAGACCATGGATCAGCTCCTCGCCGAGGAAGAGCCGGACCCGGCGGCACGCATCAATGTCGCGCTCGACGAAGCCGAGCAGCAACGCTCGGATGCATCCGAACGCGAGTGCGAATTCCCCCGGCGGCGCGAGGTGGGCCGCGCCCGAGCCGGCCGCCTCGTCGCGCCGGACGAGGGATTCGGCGGGGACTACGAGGATGAATTGGTCGCTTCGGACGTCGGGCTCGACGGGGGCGCAGCGTCCGCCGAGGAAGCCGCGATGCACGTCATCGAGGACGAGGACTGACCGAACGGGCGAGTCCGGCGGCTAGCTCGTGACTACTTCGCCGGCTGACACCCAACCGCGCTGAGCGACCACTACCGTGGACGAAGGCATGGAAGGGCACCGGTCGCCATGAGCGGACCGGCTACACTCACGGCGCAGGACGCTGGACGCACCTTCTGAACGCCTTCACGGACGCGACCCGGGTGCGGTCGGGTGTTCGCAGACGGCCCGCCCTCGTAGCTCAGGGGATAGAGCACGGCTCTCCTAAAGCCGGTGTCGCAGGTTCGAATCCTGCCGGGGGCACTCAGGGTCTAATCCCGTAACCCTCGCCGTCGTCAGCCAGGTAGGTGACGTCGTACCAGCGTCGAGGCGGTTGGGCGCCGGTGTCGTACTCCTCGGTGGCGGTTGCCCGCTCCAGCCGAACATCCGTCAAAAGCGGATTGTGCACGCGGATATAGTCTTCGAGCTCAGCAAGCAGCGCATCGCCCGTCAGTGTCACGTCCGCGAGCGCCTTTGCTTCACGCTTCGCCCAACTCACGCGTACATATTGCCCCGGCCGTCGCGGCCGGCGCCGTCGCGCTGGGTTATGTCGCCATCCGCCCGTCGAGCATGATGCCGAGCCGGACGGCGCCGTCGCGGCGGCGCACGCCCTCGATGCGGATCTCGATGTCTGGCCGCCGCGGCTTGCCGGCGGTCGACGTGGCCGGGTTCTCGAAAGTGATCATCCTCGATCTCCTCTCTCGCTAGGCCCCCGATTCATCCAGGGTGCGCCTGCTTTACCGACTATTGGGGGTGCGACACGATCACGATTAGGGCAAGACGGTGTGCATCAGCATCACGTCGTATGCCGACCACAGCGACAGGTTGAAGTACAGGTCCCGCCCCGACGACCAGGGATGAATCATCGGCGCATAGATGCCGCCGGGCATCGAGAAGGACGACACGAGCGGTTGCTCGGGGCTCCACGGCCCCTGCGGTGCCGGCGCGGTGCGTGCGACCACGTCGTTGCTGCCACCGTTGGTGTAGAGCACCAGGTATTGCTTGAGATAGCTGTTGTATTGGGCCGACATTTCGCCCACCGGGCCCGGGAAGATCGGCGTCGCCGCGCCCGGGTTGTTGGGCACCCAGCGGCCGCCGTTGTCGCCGTTCCAGTACTGGTACTTGGTGAGGTCGGGCAACTGCCCCGGCGGCACCCGCGACAGGAACGCCGCGCCGCCACGTCCCGATGGGGTCCCGAATTGATACAGGTAACCGTCATTGCCCTTCATGAAGGCGCCCATTTGGAAGTTTTCGTTACCGGGGGTGAACCCGGCTCCCGGAATGGCGTCCGCGGAGGCCGTGCGGATCGAGGTGGGGAAAATCCCCCAGTTCTGGCCGTTGTCGTTGGACCGCGCGATCGCCGAGTAGTTCGTGCTCCATTCGCCGTCTCGGCCCCACTGCCGGATCGACATGTAGCTCATGTACTGCGTCCTGCCGATCGAGATGCCGGCGGTCGGAATGATCCCCGTCTCGTGGGCGGCCTTGTGGATGGTGTTGACGACCTGCTTGGACAGGCTCGGCGCCCACACCGGTGAACCGGAGTACCGGTCGTTAGGGACGCCCTCCGCGATGTGGATTCCATGCGACAGATCCCGGTCCGAGCTGCGGAACAGCGTGTTGTAGCGCCACTGTTGACCCTTGACCTTGCAATAGCCGAAGGTGTCGCCGAAGGCCATTAGGACCTGACGGTTCCCGGGATCCCCGTTGTCCCAAGCGATACCGAGGTCGGTGCCGGAAATGCTGAAACGCTGCAGCGTCTTGTTCGGACCGTCGGGTCCGGTCACCCAGTCGACCAGCGAGGTGGGCGCCCCGGCAATCGAGACCGGCGGCGCCTCCGCCGGCGGCTGCGGCGGCGGGACGGGGGCCGCGTTGGGCTGCAGCTGACCGGCGTTGGGCGGTTGCGGCAGACCGGGGACGGGAGGATTCGGCCCGGGCGGAAGAACCTCCGCTTGCGGTCTCATCGGCGCGGCCTGCCGAGGGACCGCCGGCTTGAGGAATGAGGAGATCAGCGGTCCCAGCCTGGGCAGCGGCGCCTGGTCATTGGTGTGGGTGGGTCTGCGCCCGGTGGGCGGTTGGACGACCGGCTGCGGTGCGGGCATCGCCGGCTGCGCGGCGGGCGGTTCCACATTCGCTTCGGGCGCTCCGCACGGGGTGGCATTGGCCGCTGGCGCCGGGCCGACCACGTAGACGAGTCCGACAGCGGCCGCCGACGCCATCGATAGCGACACACTTCGAAGAATCGCCGACATCTAACACCTTTCGAGCTGCGGGGACACCGCATTGACGTCCGTAGTTGGCTCATGTGACGATAGTGATTGGCGCGACTGTTGTGACTAGTGATGCGGCGATAGGTACGCATCCGTGACCGTGTCGAAACCCACCTCGGCGGGGTAGCCCTTCGGCACCCGCGGTGCCTGCCGCAGGCGCCCCGCAAGTGTTGGCCCGCCGGTGGCAACGAGCCAACCCGGCCGTCGAAGGACGCGTCCGCACGCGTCCGATTCGCAGTGACGGGTGCGGCCCCCAAACCGTCGTGCAAGACGCCGGAGACAAACCCGAAGACCGCAAAATGTTTTCGCCCTCACTCGATGAGGTTGAGTTCCGCATGTTTGTCTGCCGCCGTACGGGGCAATGTTTCATGAGAGGCGAACGCGTCGGCCGGCCTTCGCGTACGCCTAGGTCCCGTCGGTTCAGCCCGAGAGCCGACGGGGCCGCCCCAATTTCGGGCACGTTTTCGACCGCAACCGCCCGCGATACGCCTGAACCACGAGGTTTTCCAGGAGTACCGTGCGGCGTATGGATGACTCGGCGGGTGTGTGGATCCTGGGCGGTTGGCAAACCGATTTCGCCCGCAACCTCACCAAGGAGGGCCGCGACTTCGCCGACCTGACCGCGGAGGTAGTCCAGGGCACGCTCGCCGCGGCCAAGGTGAACCCAGCCGACATCCAAGTGGTCCACGTCGCGAACGCCTTCGGGGAGATGTTCGCCGGCCAGGGCCACCTCGGGGCGATGCCGGCCACTGTCTGCGCCGGCCTCTGGGACGCTCCGGCCTCCCGCCACGAGGCGGCGTGCGCGTCCGGCAGCGTCGCGACGCTGTCGGCGATGGCCGACCTGCGGTCGGGCGCCTACGACACCGCACTGGTGGTGGGGATCGAGCTCGAGAAGACGGTGCCCGGCGACACCGCGGCCCAGCACCTGGGTGCGGCCGCCTGGACGGGCCACGAGGGCGCCGACGCGCGTTACCTGTGGCCGTCGATGTTCGCCCAAGTCGCCGACGAATACGACCGGCGCTACGGCTTGGACGACGCACACCTGCGGGCGATCGCGCAGCTGAACTTCGCCAACGCGCGGCGTAACCCCAACGCCCAGACACGTGGATGGACGGTCCCCGACCCCATCACGGACGACGACGCCACCAATCCGATCACCGAGGGCCGGTTGCGGCGCTTCGACTGCAGCCAAATGACCGACGGCGCAGCAGGATTGGTTTTGGTCGGCGACGCCTACCTGCGCGAGCATCCCGGCGCGCGCCCGATCGGGCGCATCGAGGGCTGGGGGCACCGAACGGTGGGGCTGGGTCTGCGGCAGAAGCTGGACCGAGCCGTCGACGACCCCTACGTCCTTCCGCACGTACGGGCCGCGGTGCACGACGCGCTGCGCCGCGCCCGGCTGACACTGGACCACCTCGACGGGTACGAGGTACACGACTGCTTCACCCCCAGCGAGTATCTGGCCATCGACCACATCGGGCTGACCGGCCCCGGTGAGTCGTGGAAGGCCATCGAAAACGGTGAGATCGAGATCGGCGGCCGGCTGCCGATCAACCCCAGCGGCGGACTGATCGGCGGCGGCCATCCGGTCGGGGCGTCCGGCGTGCGCATGCTGCTCGACGCGGCCAAGCAGGTCAGCGGCGCTGCCGGGGAGTATCAGGTCGAGGGCGCCAAGACGTTCGGCACCCTTAACTTCGGCGGCAGCACCGCCACCACGGTGAGTTTCGTTGTCAGCACAGCAGAAAGCGTGTGACATGGACGTTGAGATCGTCGGCAAGTTCCTGTCCACCCTGCCCGAAGACGACGACCACCCGTACCGGACCGGACCGTGGCGTCCCCAGACCACCGAGTGGGACGCCGACGACCTCACCGCCGTGGAAGGGGAACTCCCCCGCGACCTGGACGGCATCTACCTGCGGAACACCGAGAATCCGCTGCACCCGGCGCTGAAGACGTATCACCCATTCGACGGCGACGGCATGCTGCACATGGTCGGCTTCCGTGACGGAAAGGCCTTCTACCGCAACCGCTTTATCCGTACCGACGGCTTCCTGGCGGAGAACGAAGCCGGGGGGCCGCTGTGGCCGGGGCTGGCCGAGCCGGTGCAATTGGCCAGGCGCGAGCAGGGGTGGGGTGCCCGTACCCGGATGAAAGACGCCTCGAGCACCGACGTCATCGTACACCGGGGCGTCGCACTGACCAGCTTCTACCAATGCGGCGACCTCTACCGGGTCAATCCGTACTCGGGCGAGACCCTGGGCAAGGAGAGCTGGAACGGGCGCTTCCCGACCGATTGGGGTGTGTCCGCGCACCCGAAGGTGGACAGCAAAACCGGTGAACTGCTGTTCTTCAACTACAGCAAGCGGGAGCCGTACATGCGCTACGGCGTGGTCGACGAGAACAGCGAGTTGGTCCACTACGTGGACATCCCGCTGCCCGGACCGCGGCTGCCGCATGACATGGCGTTCACCGAAAACTACGTGATTCTCAACGACTTCCCGCTGTTCTGGGACCCCGCCCTGCTCGAGCACGACGTGCACCTGCCGCGCTTCTATCCCGATATTCCATCGCGGTTCGCGATCCTCCCGCGCCGCGGGGGAACTGGTGACATCCGGTGGTTCGAGGCGGACCCGACGTTCGTGTTGCACTTCGTCAACGCCTACGAGGACGGTGACGAGATCGTCCTGGACGGTTTCTTCGAGGGCGATCCCTCCCCGCTGGACACGGGCGGGTCGAAGTGGGACAAGCTGTTTCGGTTCCTGGGGCTCGATCGCCTCCAGTCGCGGCTGCACCGTTGGCGTTTCAACCTGGCCACCGGGGCGGTGCGGGAAGAGCGGCTGTCGGAGTCCATCACAGAGTTCGGCACCATCAACCCGGACTATGCCGCGGGCGACTACCGATACGCCTATGCCGCCACCGGCAAGCCGGGCTGGTTCTTGTTCGACGGGCTGGTCAAACACGACCTGCGCACCGGAAACCAACAGGAATTCCGCTTCGGCGACGGCGTCTATGGAAGCGAAACGGCAATGGCGCCACGCGTCGGCGCCACCGGTGAGGACGACGGTTACCTGGTCAGCCTCACCACCGACATGAACACCGACGCCTCCTATTGCGTGATCTTCGACGCCGCCCGGATCGCCGATGGCCCGGTGTGCAAACTTCAACTGCCGGAGCGTATTTCGAGCGGAACCCATTCGACGTGGGCACCCGGCCACCAGCTGCGGCGCTGGGATACCACCGATTCGGCGGCAAGCGCGGTCGGGTTGTGATGGCCGTCCAGCATCCCCGCCGCACCACGCACTGGCCGGCACAGCTGGCGTCGCTCGGCGGCATTCGCTTCGCGCGCCGGTCGGCGAACTTCCACGAGACGGTGCGGTTCTACCGCGAGCTGGTGGGCTTGCCGCTCTTCGAGACCTTCGGTGACAGCTACGGCAGCAACGGCGCCATCTTCGGCCTGCCCAGCTGGAACCTGACCCTGGAGATCGTGGAATCCGTCGAGCCCGTCGCCGTGGACCACCACGAACAGTTGTGCCTGTACTTCCCCGACCAGCAGGCGCAACAGGCGGCGATCGCCCGGCTGCAAGCGGCGGGGGTCGAACCCGTCGAACAGCATCCGTACTGGGCGGCGACGGGCGCCGTCACCTACCGCGACCCCGACGGTCGCGAAATCGTGTTCGCGCCCTTCGTGTTCGGCGTCAACGAGCCGAGCGACAGCTCGACCTCGGGAACGCACGAGTTCCCTTCGCCCTGAGGTCTCAGCGGCCGGACCGACCAGAAGCCAGGGCCGCGATGACCGCCGCAACCGAGCAGACCACCGCACAGACCGCCGCGACCGCGCCGACATACAGGCCATATTGAGCCGATACCGGCGGATTCACGTTGAGCTTGTAGTACCACGCCGTCAGCGCGACAATCAACAGCGAAATCACCAGCGCGCCAACCGAAGCGAGCCTGACCGACAGTCCGCGGCCGACCATCGCCCCCGTAACCAACAGCGCGGAGGACAGCAGCACGATGAGCTGGCCCGCGCCGAACCCCCGCGGCAGTTCCAAGTTCCCGTGGGCGCCCCCAATGGCGTTTGCCCAGCCTCCGCCGTTGACCGCCGTCGTCAACCACGGCAGCCAGGCGCTGGCCGAAATCACCAACGCGAAGAGCGCCACCAGCCAACCAGGGCGCAGCCGGCGAGTCATGCAAGCGAGATTAGCCGACGCGGGACCGACCTCGGCGCCGTCATGCTCGCGTGGCGGCGGTCAGCGACGACCGCCGGAGCCGTTCATCCCTGGGTCGGGGCGGGTGAATACCGTGACGAAGTTCTGCAGCGACATGTCGATGTCGCCACGCAGCGCGGCGGCGACGATCATGCCGATCGGTCCGAACAGGGCGGGGCCGCCGAGGTGGACGTCGAAGCTGACGACCGAGCCTTCTTCCGCGGGCTGAACTTTGGCCATCAGCTTGACCTTGACGCCGCCGACGCCTTCACCGTTGAGCGTCATGCCTTCCGGCGGCTTGTAGCGCACGACCGTCCACCTGATCCGGTTGTACATGCCCTTGACTTCGACGATCGACTCCACGACCGTGCCCTTGTCGATGTCGTCGGGCAGTTTGCTGCGCCATACCCGATGGATGGTCAGCCAATCCTTGTAGCGGGACAGGTCGGAGGCATGCTTCCAGGCCACCTCGGGTGGCAGCGGGACGTCGATGGATCCGGAGAGTTTCGCCATGAGCTCAGTTCTGGTCGTCGCCTTTAGTCGCGGACTCGGCCGCTTTTTTGGCCTCTTCTTGCACTTTGTGGATGGTGTCGGAGTACTTCCCCTGCGTCTTCTCGTCGACGAATTCGCCGGCCTTGTCGATCGCGGTTCCGACCTTGTCGGCGTTCTGCGACAAAAGGTCTTTGGCCTTGTCCAGGAATCCCATGTACCCGTCCTTTCCCCGCCGAAATCCTACTTGGCGGCCGTTAGCGCCACAGCCGTGGCTGCTCGCCCAGCACCCGTGCCCGGATCCACCACATCGCCTCGATGGCGCCGGCGCCCAGCAGGCCGATCCCCACCGCGGTCGACGTCACCGCCACATCGGAGGGATCGAGCAGGAACGCCCGTCGGGCCAGCGGGATGCTGAAGATGACCACGTAGGCCAGGCCGGAGCCGATGACCAGCGCGACCCGCCACCACTGGTAGGGGCGCGCGACCACCGCGAGCACCCACAGCGCCGTCATCAGGAGCGTGATCAGGGCCGCGGTCGAGGCCTGCTCCTGTTGCTGGAATGTCGCGTGCCGGCCGTGATAGGCCACCAGGTAGGACCCGAAAGTCGCGGTGCCGACGATGAACCCGGAGGGCAGCGCCGAGCTCAGCACCCGCCGTACGAAGCCCGGGTAGGCGCGTTCGTTATTGGGGGCGAGCGACAGGATGAACGACGGGATCCCGATGGTGAACCACGCCGCGATGGTGACGTGTATCGGCTGAAACGGGTACAGCAAGGGATCGGCTTTGAGCGGTTTGGAAAACAGGCATTCGATGCCGACCAGCAGCGCCAGCAGCACCGAGTAGACGGTCTTGGTCAAGAACAGGTTGGCGACCCGCTCGATGTTGCCGATCACCCGCCGGCCCTCGCCGACGACATACGGCAGGGTGGCAAAACTGTTGTCCAGCAACACGATCTGCGCGACGGCGCGCGACGCCGGGCTGCCGGCGCCCATCGCGACGCCGATGTCGGCATCCTTGAGCGCCAGCACGTCGTTGACGCCGTCGCCGGTCATCGCAACCGTATGCCCGTGCGATTGCAGGGCGTGCACCATCGCCCGCTTCTGGTCAGGCCGCACCCGGCCGAAGGTGGTGTAGGCGTCCAGCGCATCGGCCAATTGCGCGGGCTCCGCCGGCAGCCGCCGCGCGTCCATCGTCTCCCCGCGCAGCCCGAGCTTGCCGGCTACCGCGCTGACCGACACCGCGTTGTCGCCGGAAATGACCTTGACCGAAACACCTTGCTCGGCAAAATAATCCAGTGTTTCCGCGGCGTCCGGGCGCACCCGCTGCTCGAGCACCACCAGCGCGACGGGGGTGACGCGGCCCGGTGCATCCGGATGGTCAACGGCGACGTCGCCTGTGCCGACCAGCAGCACCCGCAAACCCTGCGCGCCGATCCGCTCGGCCTGTTCGGCCGCCGCCGACGCCGGATCGAGCAGCACATCCGGCGCCCCGATCACCCAGTTGCCGTTGTCCCCGAAGGACACCCCGCTCCACTTGGTGGCCGACTTGAACGGCGCGGTGGCCGTGGCGATCCAGCCGGGTGGGCGCTGATAGCTCTCGGCGATCGCCTGCATGCTCGCATTGGGGCGCGGGTCGGCGGCGGCCAACGCCGCCAGGGCGTCGGTGACCCTGTGCCGCCGTGCCGGTTCGAGTTCCTCGACACCCGCGACGCGCATGCCGTTCTCGGTCAGGGTGCCCGTCTTGTCCGCGCACACCACATCGACCCGGGCGAGTCCCTCGATGGCGGGCAGCTCCTGCACGAGGCACCGACGCTGCCCGAGCCGCACCACCCCGACGGCGAACGCGACCGACGTCAGCAAGACCAGGCCTTCGGGCACCATCGGGACCAGCGCACCCACGGTCCGGAGCACGGACTGCCGCCAGCCCGCGTGGGTGGTGAAAAACTGGGTGTAGATCGTCAGCAGGCCGGCCGGCACCAACAGGTAGGTGATGAACTGCAGGATCCGGTTGATCCCGTTGCGCAGTTCGGATTTGACCAACGTGAACTTGCTGGCCTCTTCGGCGAGCTTGGCGGCATAGGCCTCCGGTCCGACCTTGGTGGCGCGGTAGGCGCCCGTGCCGGCGACGACGAAGCTGCCTGACATCACCGCATCGCCGGTAGCCTTGCCCATCGGGTCGGCCTCGCCGGTCAGCAGTGACTCGTCGACCTCCAGATTCGCCTCTTCGACAATCTGACCGTCCACGACGACTTGGTCCCCCGGCCCGAGTTCGATGATGTCGTCGAGCACCACCTCGGAGGGCGACAGCGTGCGCGTCCCGGACTGCCTGCGCACCAACGGTTTCGCCTGTCCGACGATGGCCAGCGCATCCAGCGTCCGCTTGGCACGAATCTCCTGGACCATGCCGATGACGCTGTTGGCGATGATGAGCAGGCCGAACATCCCGTTGATCAGCGAGCCGGTCGCCAGCACGATCAGCAGCAACACCCCGAGGATTGCGTTGATCCGGGTGAAGACGTTGGCCCGCACGATGTCGGTGATGCTGCGGGTGGCGCGTTCGCGGACCGCGTTGCTCTTGCCGTCGGCGACCCGCTGCGCCACCTCGGCATCGGTCAGACCGGCGATCATCGGGTGAACGTTCCCAGCTTGTCCGAGTCGTAGTACTCCAGGTTGAGGGTAGCGGCCCGCGAACCAGAAAATGTGGCCTTGGAAATGGTTCCGGGCGGGGCGTTTTCGTCGGTCAGACCGAAGGTGAAGGTGTCGCCGTCCCAGTGCGTCAGCGTGACCGTCCGGTTCTTGGGGCCCATCGCCAGCTGCAGGGAGCCGTCGTGTTCGGTGACGACGGCCGGGCCCCAGTAGTCGCTGGCATACACGCCGGCGTAGTCGCTGAGCGGCCTGGCCGGCGCGGGGTTGGCCGGCGGCTGCTTGCCGACCAGCGACCCCTCCGGGTTGTTCAGCCAGCCGATCGCCTTCTGGTACAGAGCCCCCCAGTCCTCACGAATCTGGCCGTACTGCACAAGATCCATGAATTCGGCGGTCAATGTTTCCGGGATGCCATAGGGCGCGCCATTCGTCAGCGCGATGATGCCCAAGTCCTCCGAGGGCATCACCACAAAGTTTGTCGCCGCCCCCAAATCGAAAGCGCCGGAATGACTGTATTCGGTGCGGCCCGACGAGTCGACCGAAGCGTTGAAGCCGTATCCGTAGAAACCCGAGCGCGCCTTGGGCGTCTTCGCGGGCACCGAAACCGTCTGCGGGCTGGTGGCGGCCAGCAAGGCTTCCGGCGACGCAATCCGCTGGCCGTTGTAAGTTCCGTTGCCCAGCAACATCATCAGCCAGTGGGCCATGTCGTTCACCGAGGAGCTCACCCCGCCCGCGGGTGACTGCGGATCGGGGTCGCGCTGGAATCGGGCCTCCCACCTGTCGGCGACCTTGATGTGGTTGACCGCATGGTTGGGTCGTGCGACGAAGTCGGCGAATCGCGAGCTGGTCGATGTCATCCCCAGGGGGCGGTAGAGCACCTCGTTGGACAGGTCCTCCCATGACTTGCCCGCGGCGGCGGCCACCGCCTCAGCAGCAGCGGTTACCCCATAGTTGGTGTAGGCGTAGCTGATTCGAAACGGAGCCAACGGCAAGTACTTCAGCCGTTCGAGGGTCTGCCGACGGTCGTAGCCCAAGTCTTCGAGTTTGTCACCGGCATGGTCGGGCAGCCCCGAGCGATGGGAGTACAGGTCGGCGACGGTGACGTGGCCCGTGACGTAGGGATCGCTCAGCGTGAACCACGGCAGCTTCGCCGCCACCGGGGTGTCCCACGCGACGACGTTGTCGCTGACTTCGTGCGCGAGCACTGTCGAGCCGACCGACTTGGACACCGAAGCCAACTGGAAAACGGTGTCGGCGTCCACCTTATTGTCCTGGCCCTGCCCCTTGCTCACATCCTTGATGCCGAACCCCTTGGCGTACAGCACCTTTCCGCCGTGGATGATGGCCACGGCCATGCCCGGTACGCCGGTGCTCTTCATCAGGTCGCCGACCAGGCCGTCGACCTTGGCGACCGCCTCGTCGATGCGGCCGGTGGGGATCGCGAGACCAGGCACCTCGTTGGGCGGCGCGTCAGAGAGCGCGGGCGGGCCGGATACCTGTCGGGCGGGCCCACATCCGGTCAGGCCGAGCAGCACCGTGGCAACGGCCGCGGCCGCGCGTTTCGTCATGGCGGAACTCTAGCGTGGGCAGGTCGGCAGGCCCCCGAATCAGAGCCGCCACCAGGGGTTCGATTTCGGCGGCGCCCCGGGATCGATGTGCTGGCCGGGGGCGGGAACCGCAATTTTGACGTGCTCCGGTTCCGCGGCGGCGAGCAAGCGTTCAACCGGCTCGGCCCACGGGTGGGGGGCCAGCCGGAAAGTGCCCCAATGAATCGGCACCAGCAGTCCGTCGCCGGTGAGGTCGAGGTGTGCCCGTACCGCTTCCTCGGGGTTCATGTGGACGTCGGGCCACGCGGTGTTGTAGGCGCCGATGGGCAACAGCGTCAGGTCGAACGGCCCGTGGTCGGCGCCGATCTGCGCGAAGCTCTTGGTGTAGCCGGTGTCACCGCCGAAGTAGGCGCGATGATTCGGACCGATGAATGTCCACGACGCCCACAGCGTGGTATTGCGATCCAGGAATCGACCCGAAAAGTGCCGCGCCGGCAGGCAAGTCACGGTCAGCTCGTCTACCAGGCCACTCTGATGCCAGTCGAGCTCGACGATGCGGTGCTCCGGTATCCCCCACGCGCGCAGGTGAGCGCCGACACCGAGCGGCACGAAGAACGGGGCCCGCTGCGTGTGGGCGAGCGCCGTCACCGTGTCCATATCGAGGTGGTCGTAGTGGTCGTGGCTGATCACCACCGCGTCGACGGCGGGCAGCCCTTCCAGTTGCACCGGCGGCGGGTGCAGCCGCTGCGGTCCGACGATGTCCGACGGTGAGCACCGGTCGCTCCAGACCGGGTCGGTGAGCACCCGGTAACCGTCGATTTCCAGCAGCGCCGTCGAGTGACCGAACCAGCTGACGGCGAGCCGGCCGGGGTCACCGTCGAAGATCGCGGGAGCGGCCAACGGGATTGGCGCCGAAGGACGGCTGACGCCCCGACTGCCGATGAGCTCCCACGCGACCAGCCGCAGTTCCTCGCGATCCATCAGGAAATTGGAGGCGGGGTCGAGGTTGACGAATGCGCCGTCGCGGTAGTTGGGCGACCCCTCCGCCACCGCCCTGATCGCGGCGGGGTGGGCGCCGAGGGCCGCCGGTGCGCCGTGCAGCGCCCGCACCACCCAGCCGCCGGCCGCCAGCGATGCCGTGCCGGCGGCCAGTCGCAGCGCCCCCCGCAGCATGACGGTCAGGCCCCCTGGAACTTCGGCGGTCGCTTCTCGATGCGGGCGACCTGGGCCTCGATGACGTCCTGGCTCCCCCACGCCTTGTCGAAGAGTTCCTTGTGCACCGGGCCGGCCTCCTCGATGGCGCCGTCGTCGTTCAGCACCCGCTTGGCGTGCTGAATCGCCAGCGGCGCCAGGCCGGCGATCTCGGTTGCCCAGGCTTGGGCGTCGGCCAGCGTTCCGATGCGGTTGGCCATTCCGGTCTGCAGCGCGACGTCGGCGGTCAGCTTCTCCGCGGCCAGCAGCATCGCGCGGGCTCGCCCGTGCCCGACCAGTGAAGACAGCCGGCGGATGCTCCAGTTATCAAGTGCCAGACCGTATTTCGATGTCGGGAACTGGAAGAACGCGTCCGGTGCGACGACCCGCAGATCGCATTGCATGGCCAGCTGCAGGCCCGCGCCGATGGCGGGGCCGTTGATGGCGGCGATCACCGGGATCAGCGTGGTATCCATCACCTTGTGCAGCTCGATCAGCCGGTCGGGATAGTCGGCCGCGAACGCGTCGCCGCTCAGGTCGGCGCCCGCGCAGAACGCCGTGCCCTGGCCGGTCAGCACGATGGCCCGCACGGAGCCGTCGCTCGCCTTCTGGAACGCCTCCCGCAGTTCCTCGACGAGCTCGGAATTCAGCGCGTTGCGGCGCTCGGGCCGCTGCAGCTCAATCGTCAGCACGGCTTCGGCCTGGGTAACACCGATCATGGCAGCCACCCTATATAGCCTCGTGTCGTGAGTCGTATCACGGCTGCTCAGCTGCGCGACGCGGTGCTGGACGAGGGCTCCTTCATCCGCTGGGACGGCCAGCCGCTCGCGGTGCCGGTCAGCGAGGCTTACGCGCGCGAACTGGCCGACGCCCGGGCGGCCACCGGCCTCGACGAGTCGGTGCTGACCGGCGAGGGCCGCATCTACGGACGCCGGGTCGCGGTGGTGGTCTGCGAGTTCGGCTTCCTCGGCGGCTCGATCGGGGTGGCCGCGGCGGAACGGATCACCGCCGCGGTGCAGCGAGCGACCGCCGAGGGCCTGCCGCTGCTGGCCTCGCCGAGCTCCGGGGGCACCCGCATGCAGGAGGGCACGGTCGCCTTCCTGCAGATGGTGAAGATCGCCGCCGCCGTCCGCCTGCACAAGCAAGCCCACCTGCCCTACCTGGTCTACCTGCGCAATCCCACCACCGGCGGGGTGTTCGCGTCGTGGGGTTCGCTCGGCCATGTCACCGTCGCCGAACCGGACGCCATGATCGGCTTCCTCGGGCCCCGGGTGTACCAGCTGCTCTACGGCGAACCGTTCCCCGAAGGCGTCCAGACGGCGGAGAACCTACAGCGCCACGGCGTGATCGACGGGGTCGTCCCGGTCGGCGAGCTGCGCCGGACGCTGGACCGCGCGCTGACCGTCATCGCCGACCCGGCCGATCCCCTACCTGCGGCGGCACCGCCCGAACCGCTCCCCGACGTGCCGGCGTGGGACTCGGTGGTGGCCTCGCGCCGCCCCGACCGGCCGGGTGTCGGGCTGCTGCTGCGCCACGGCGCCACCGATCGGGTGCTGCTGTCGGGCACGGGCCAGGGAGAAGCGGCGACGACCCTGCTGGCGCTGGCCCGTTTCGCCGGCCAGCCCGCGGTGGTGCTCGGACAGCAGCGGGTGACGGGCGGGATGGTGGGGCCCGCGTCGCTGCGCGAGGCCCGGCGCGGCATGGCGCTGGCCGCCGAGCTGCGCCTTCCGCTGGTGCTGGTGATCGACACCGCCGGTCCCGCGCTGTCGGCCGAGGCCGAACAGGGCGGGCTGGCCGGCCAGATCGCCCAGTGCCTGGCCGAGCTGGTGACCCTCGATACCCCGACGGTGTCGGTGCTGCTCGGCCAGGGCAGCGGCGGGCCGGCGCTGGCGATGGTGCCCGCCGATCGGGTGCTGGCCGCGCTGCACGCGTGGCTGGCGCCGCTCCCGCCCGAAGGCGCCAGTGCGATCGTCTTCCGGGACACCGCGCACGCCGCCGAACTTGCCGCGGCGCAAGGCATCCGGTCGGTCGACCTGCTGGCGTCGGGTATCGTCGACGCCGTCGTGCCGGAGCATCCCGACGCCGCCGACGAGCCGGTCGAGTTCTGCCAGCGACTTTCGCGCGCCGTCGCCGCCGAGCTGCACGCGCTGCGGGCGCTCCCCGCGGGCGAACGGCTCACGGCCCGCCTGCAGCGCTACCGCCGCATCGGATTGCCCTGACATTTCGCCGAGCGCCTTCACGACACGTAAACCACGCACACGAACGCCGCAAAACGCCGCGGTGGTTTACGTCTCGCGAGTCAGCCGTCCGGCAGCCCGAGGTAGCGCTGGATCGTCGGGCCGAGCCAGTCGACGATGTCGTCGCGGGTCATCTCCACGATCGGGGGTAGCCGTAACACGAAGCGGCACAACGCCATCCCCAGGATCTGGGTCGCGATCAGCCCCGCCCGCACAGCGGAATCTTGCGGCGGCACGAAGGAAGCCACCAGCGGCTGGATCTGGGTTCCGAAGATCTCCTGCATCCGTTGCGCCGCTTCGCCGTTGGTGGCGCTGGACCGCAGCAGGATGACCAGCGCCTCGTCGCCCTCCCAGCGTTCGAGAAAGTGCCGGACCAGCGACCGCCCGACCTGCGCCGGGTCGGTCGAGGCGAGGTCGGGAAACCGCAAGTCGAACTCGGCCGCCGCGGCGAACAGCTTGTCCTTGCTGCCGTAGTACCGCATGACCATCGCGGGATCGATGCCCGCGTCGGCGGCTATCGCCCGGATGGTCGCGCCCTGAAAACCGGCCGCGCCGAACCGCTCGCGGGCCGCCGCCAGAATCACTGCCTTGGTCTCCTCCGACGACCTTCTCATGCCAACGAGTGTAGGCCAACAACTGTTGACATAGCGCCGGCGGCGCGCAAGCATGGAGATATGCCAACAAGCGTTGACTTAACTCCCAGGGAGAGGAGCGGACCATGAAAGACACCGATGTCCTGGTGGTAGGCGCGGGCCCCACCGGTCTCACGCTCGCCGCCACACTGCTCAGCCGCGGAATTCGGGTGGTAATCGTCGACAAGTTGGCCGAGGGCGCGAACACGTCCCGCGCCGCCGCCGTCAACGCCCGCACCCTCGAGGTGCTCGAGGAGCTCGACGTGGCCCGGCGCATGGTCAAAGCGGGGCTGATCGCGCCGCGATTCACCATGCGGGAGGGCCGGCGCATCCTGATCCCCGTCGACTTCAGCGAGCTGCCGACGGACCATCCCTACACCCTGATGCTGTCCCAGGCCGACACCGAGCGGCTGCTGCTCGAGCGACTCCGGGAGTTAGGCGGTGACGTGGTCCGCCCCAAGACGCTGAGCCGCATCAGCCAGGACGCCACCGGCGTGACGGCCGCATTCGACGACGGCGACACCATCAGGGCCGGCTACGCCGTCGGGGCGGACGGCATGAACAGCACGGTCCGGACGCAAGCCGGAATCGGCTTCACCGGTGGCCAATTCGCCGAGGCTTTCACACTCGCCGACGTCCGAGTTACCGGCGAAGCGCCCCGCAACGAGGTGATCCTGTTCTACGCCAAAGACGGCCTGACGGTGCTGGCCCCGCTGCCCGGCGACATCTTCCGTGTCGTCGCGCCGACCACCGAGGCGCCGCAGCTGCCGTCGGCGGAGTTTGTGCAGGCACTGCTGGACACCCGGGGCTTCGGGCCCGGGCAGACGGTGGTCACCGAGCTGGTCTGGGGGTCGCGGTTCCACATCCACCACCGCGTCGCCGACACGTACCGGGCCGGCCGATTGCTGCTGGCTGGCGACGCGGCGCACGTGCACAGCCCGGCGGGGGGCCAGGGCATGAACCTCGGGATCACCGACGCGGTGGCGCTGGCCGGGGCGCTCGCCGACGTTCTGGGGGGCGGCCCGGACGCCGCGCTGGATGCGTACAGCACCGCGCAGCGCCGCCGCGCCGAGCGGGTGCTGAAACTGACGGGACGGCTGACCCGGGTCGCGACCCTACCGCGCCCGTTGCGCCCCCTGCGCAACACGGGAATGCGCCTGGCCGCAGGGGTTCCCGCGGTGCGCCGGCAACTGGCGGTGCGGCTGAGCGGTCTCGCCACGGAATGACCCAAACCCTCACGGAGGCAACATCAATCAGAAACCGGTCACCCCGGACGCGAATGCCGCGTCACGCCAACCGATCTCGGGGTGACCCGCCCATACCAACGGGCAGTCGCGGCCTGGCGTCGAAAACGTAACCTTTTAGGCATCGACGGCCCGGCCAGGGCACCACCGCGGTCAACAATCAGGCAAGATGGGCGGCATGGACACTGGTGGCATCTCACCCCGCGTCTTGGTCGTCGACGACGACTCCGATGTGCTCGCGTCGCTGGAACGCGGCCTGCGGCTGTCCGGATTCGAGGTGTCGACCGCGGTCGACGGCGCCGAAGCCTTGCGCAGCGCCACCGAGACCCGGCCGGACGCGATCGTGCTCGACATCAACATGCCGGTGCTGGATGGCGTCAGCGTGGTCACCGCGCTCAGGGCGATGGACAACGACGTCCCGGTCTGCGTGCTGTCCGCCCGCAGCTCGGTCGACGACCGGGTCGCCGGACTCGAGGCCGGCGCCGACGACTACTTGGTCAAGCCGTTCGTGTTGGCCGAGCTCGTCGCGCGGGTGAAGGCGCTGCTTCGCCGTCGCGGCGCGACCGCCACCTCCTCCTCGGAGACAATCACTGTGGGCCCGCTCGAGGTGGACATCCCCGGCCGGCGCGCCCGCGTCAACGGCGTCGACGTCGACCTGACCAAGCGGGAGTTCGACCTGCTGGCGGTGTTGGCCGAGCACAAGACCGCGGTGCTGTCGCGCGCGCAGCTGCTGGAACTGGTGTGGGGTTACGACTTTGCCGCCGACACCAACGTCGTCGACGTGTTCATCGGGTACCTGCGCCGCAAGCTGGAGGCCAACGGCGGTCCCCGGCTGCTGCACACCGTCCGCGGAGTAGGGTTCGTGCTGCGTATGCAGTAACCAGGCGGGCTCCATGAATTTCCTATCCCGCATCCTGACCCGTACGCCTTCGCTGCGCGCCCGGGTCGTGGTCGCGACCGTCATCGGCGCCGCCATTCCCGTGCTCATCGTCGGGATCGTCGTCTGGGTGGGCATCACCAACGACCGCAAGGAGCGGCTGGACCGCCGCCTCGACGAGGCCGCGGGCTTCGCGATCCCCTTCCTGCCGCGCGGCCTCGACGAAATCCCGCGCTCCCCCAACGACAACGACGCCATCATGACGGTCCGCCGCGGCGACCAGGTCAAGTCGAACACCGATGTGACGCTGCCCAAGTTGGACGTCGATTACGCCGACGCCTACGTCAAAGGCGTGCGGTACCGGGTGCGGACGGTAGAGATCCCTGCGCCGGAGCCCACGTCGCTGGCTGTGGGCGCGACGTATGACGCGACCCTCGCCGAAACCAACAATCTGCACCGGCGAGTACTGCTGATCTGTGGCTTCGCCATCGGCGCGGCGGCCGTGTTCGCCTGGTTGCTGGCCGCATTCGCGGTGCGCCCGTTCAAACAGCTCGCGCAGCAGACGCGATCGATCGATGCCGGCGACGAGGCGCCGCGGGTGGAGGTGCACGGCGCCACCGAGGCCGTCGAGATCGCCGAGGCCATGCGGGGCATGCTGCAGCGCATCTGGGATGAGCAGATCCGGACCAAGGAGGCGCTGGCGTCGGCCCGCGACTTCGCCGCCGTGTCGTCGCACGAGCTGCGCACGCCCTTGACGGCGATGCGCACCAACCTCGAGGTGCTGGCCACCCTGGACATGCCCGACGACCAACGCAAAGAGGTGCTGAGCGACGTCATCCGCACCCAGTCGCGGATCGAGGCCACCCTGAGCGCCCTCGAGCGGCTGGCCCAGGGCGAACTGTCGACATCCGACGATCAGGTGCCGGTCGACATCACCGAGCTGCTTGACCGCGCCGCCCACGACGCGATGCGCATCTACCCCGACCTCGACGTGTCGCTGGTGCCGTCGCCGACGTGCATCATCGTCGGATTGCCGGCCGGATTGCGCCTGGCGGTGGACAACGCGATCGCCAACGCCGTCAAGCACGGCGGCGCGACCCGCGTCCGCCTCTCGGCGGTCAGCTCGCGCGCCGGGGTGGAGATCGCCATCGACGACAACGGCAGCGGCATCCCCGAAGACGAACGCCAAGTCGTCTTCGAGCGATTCTCCCGCGGGTCGACCGCCTCACACTCCGGGTCGGGCCTGGGGCTGGCGTTGGTGGCACAGCAGGCCCACCTGCACGGAGGAACCGCTGCGCTGGAAAGCAGCCCGCTGGGCGGCGCGCGCCTGGTGTTGCGCCTACCCGGCCCGAGCTAGCGCTTCGGGTGCCGGAGCGCGAGCGACGCCGTCGGGATCTTCGTCGTGGCAGGCTCCGAATCAGCTATGGCACAAGGGTTTCGCCTCCGTCGGTTGGTTGGCCTGCGCCGCTCGCCCGGTGGGCGATGGGCAACCTAGCGATCCGGCCCACGCCCCGGTCGGGCACACTGGAGCGATGGCCAACGGCAACAAACCGACCGACAACGAAACCCTGGCACACATCCGCGAGCTGGTCGCACAGGAGAAAGCCCTGCGGGAGCAGCTGCAAAACCGCGACATCTCCGAATCGGAGGAACACGACCGCCTGCGCCGGCTGGAGGTCGAGCTGGACCAGTGTTGGGACCTGCTGCGGCAGCGGCGGGCGCTGCGTGAAACCGGCGGTGACCCCCGGGAGGCCGAGGTTCGTCCGCCCGGCGAGGTGGAGGGCTACCTGAACTGAGCCATCACGCGGCAAATGGCGGGGCCTTGGACGCCATAGTGGTTGGTGGCGGTCACAACGGCCTGGTCGCTGCGGCGTACCTGGCTCGCGCGGGCCTTCGGGTGCGGTTGCTGGAGCGGCAGGGTCACATCGGCGGGGCCGCGGTCTCGGCCCAGGCCTTCGACGGTGTCGGCGTCCGGCTCTCCCGCTACTCCTACCTGGTCAGCTTGTTGCCGGCCCGCATCGTCGACGACCTGGGTGCGGGGGTGCGGCTGGCCCGGCGGCGGTATTCCTCGTACACGCCCGACCCCGACGCCGATGGCCGCGGCGGGCTGTTGATCGGTGCGGCCGGCAACACGTTCGCCGCGATCGGCGCCGGCCCCGATGAGCAAGGGTTCGCCTCCTTCTACCGACGCTGCCGACTGGTGACCCAACGGGTATGGCCGACACTGCTGGAACCGCTGCGCACCCGCGAGCAGGCCCGCCTGCATGTCTCGGGAAGCGGTGACAGCGAGGCGGCGGCCGCGTGGCGCGCGTTGATCGACGAGCCGATCGGGCACGCCATCACCGCCGCCGTCGGCAACGACGTGGTCCGCGGTGTGGTCGCGACCGACGCACTGATCGGAACGTTCGCGCGCCTCGACGACCCGTCGCTGATGCAGAACGTCTGCTTCCTCTATCACGTACTGGGCGGCGGCACCGGGGACTGGGATGTTCCCGTCGGCGGGATGGGCGCACTGACCGATGCCCTGGCAACGGCCGCCGTCCGCCATGGCGCCGAAATCATCACTGGCGCAGAGGTTTACAATGTCGAACCCGACGGCTTGGTGCGCTACCGCACCGGCGATGAGGAACACCTGATAAGGGGTCGGTTCGTCCTCGCCGGTGTCACACCCGCGGTATTGGCAGGCCTGCTCGGCGAACGGCCGCCGACCCCCGCCCAGGGCGCGCAGGTCAAGGTGAACATGGTGCTGCGACGACTGCCCCGATTGCGCGACGACGGCGTCACCCCCGAACAGGCCTTCGCCGGGACGTTCCATGTGAACGAGACCTGGACCCAACTGGACGCCGGATATTCGCGCGCGGCGGCCGGGCATATCCCGAAACCGCTACCGTGCGAAGCCTATTGCCATTCGCTGACCGACCCGAGCATCTTGTCGGCCGACCTGCGCGAATCGGGCGCGCACACGATGACGGTGTTCGGTCTGCACACCCCGCACTCGCTTTTCGACGGCAACTACTCCGGCGCCCTGCGTGACCGGTTGACCGAGTCGGTCCTGGCGTCACTGAATTCCGTTCTGGCCGAACCCATTCAGGACGTGTTGATGAGCGACGCCCAGGGCCGGCCATGCATCGAGACGACGACCACCCTGGACTTGCACCGCACACTCGGGATGACGGCCGGCAACATCTTCCATGGCGGCCTGTCGTGGCCGTTCGCGGACGACGACGACCCGCTGAACACGCCCGCGCGGCAATGGGGGGTGGCGACCGCACATGAGCGGATCATGCTGTGCGGCTCCGGCGCCCGCCGCGGCGGCGCAGTGTCGGGCATCGGCGGGCACAACGCCGCCATGGCGGTGCTGGCCTCGCTCTGCTGATGACCCGATCGGTGGCGACCTGGCGACCCGATTCGCCCGGCTACGCCGCGCTCGCGATCGCCACTAGCTCGTCGGTGGCGACCCGCAGCGCCCGGCTACGCCGCGCTCGCGATCGCCACTAGCGCGCGTCGATGGTGGTGTAGTCGCGCTCGGTGTAACCGGTGTAGATCTGGCGCGGGCGGCCGATCTTGCTGTCACCCTCGTCGTGCATCTCACGCCAGTGCGCGACCCAGCCGGGCAGCCGGCCCAGCGCGAACAGCACGGTGAACATCCGGACGGGGAAGCCGAGGGCCCGGTAGATCAGCCCGGTGTAGAAGTCGACGTTCGGGTACAGCTTGCGCTCGATGAAGTAGTCATCGGTCAGCGCCGCCTCTTCCAGCTCCTTGGCGATGTCCAGCAGCGGGTCGCCGCCGAGCTTGGCCAGGATCTTGTCGGCCTGCTCCTTGACGATCCGGGCGCGCGGGTCGTAGTTCTTGTAGACGCGGTGGCCGAAGCCCATCAGCTTGACACCCTCTTCGCGGTTCTTCACCTTGCGGACGAACTCGCTGACGTCGTCGCCACTTTCGCGGATCTGGTCGAGCATCTCGAGCACCGCCTGGTTGGCGCCGCCGTGCAGCGGCCCCCACAGCGCGTTGATGCCGCCGGAGATCGAGGTGAACAGGTTGGCCCGCGACGAGCCCACCAGCCGAACCGTCGACGTCGAGCAGTTCTGCTCGTGGTCGGCGTGCAGGATGAGCAGCATGTCCAGCGCCCGCACGACTTCGGGGTCGGCCTGGTAGGGCTCCGCCGGTAGCCCGAACGTCATGCGGAGGAAGTTCTCCACCAGCGACAGCGAGTTGTCCGGGTAGAGGAAGGGCTGCCCGACGGACTTCTTGTAGGCGTACGCGGCGATGGTGGGCAATTTGGCGAGCAGGCGGATGGTCGACAGCTCGACCTGCCTGTTGTCCATCGGGTCGAGCGCGTCGGGGTAATAGGCGCTCAACGCGTTCACCACGCTGGACAGCACCGGCATGGGATGCGCATTGCGGGGGAAGCCGTCGAAGAAGCGCTTCAGGTCCTCGTGCAGCATGGTGTGCAGCTGGATCCGCTGGGTGAACTCCGCGAGCTGGTCCTTGTCGGGCAGCTCGCCGTAGATCAGGAGGTAGCTCACCTCGATGAAGGTCGACTTCTCGGCGAGCTGCTCGATCGGGTAGCCGCGGTAACGCAGAATCCCGGCGTCACCGTCGATGTAGGTGATGGCGCTCTTGCAGGCGGCGGTGTTGACGAAGCCGTTGTCGAAGGTGGTGTGCCCGGTTTTGGACAACAGGGAACCGAGCGCAATCCCGTCAGCACCTTCGGTGGCGCGAACGATCTCCAGGTCGATCTCGCCCCCCGGGTACTTCAGAGTTGCGGTGTCGTCGGTGTCGGCCACGAGAACCCCTTTGCGCTCTGGCTGGTATGGCTGCCCTGACTAGGTGCTTATAGGTGAAGGTAGTCGTTGTCGCGTTCGCATGCCTGCCCGGGGTCGGGTCTGTCCCGTCGCACCGGCCCCCGGGACGGGCTAGGGCTGGAGGCGCTCGACGTGAGCACCGGTGACCCGGATCCGGTTATGCAACCGGTTCTCCCGGCCCTGCCAGAACTCGACCGACTCCGGAGCAAGCAGATAGCCGCCCCACCCCGGCGGCACCGGAATCTGTTCCCGGTCGGCGAAGCGGGCGGTGACCTCGGCCAGCTGGTCGAGCAGCGCCGCGCGTGACGCGATCGGACGGGATTGGTGCGATGCCCACGCGCCAAGCTGGGAGCCGCGGGGCCGCTTGGACCAGTAGTCCTCGGTGGCCTCTGGCGTGACCTTGCTCACCGGACCGCGGAGGTGAACCTGCCGGCCCAGCTGGTACCAGGGAAATGTCACCGACGCGTACGGCGTCGCCGCGAGGTCGGCGCCCTTGGCCGAGTCATAGTTGGTGAAAAATGTGATTCCGGACTCGTCGACGCTTTTGCACAACACCGATCGGCTCGTCGGCCGGCCGTCGGCAACGGTGGCCAGCACCATGGCGTTCGGTTCGGCGACGCCGGACCGCTCGGCTTCGTCGATCCATTTGCGCAACAAGGCAACCCAACCGTCGTCTAGCCAATCCGCGTCGAGATCGGGACTACCGTCCTTCTCCACCGATCCGTATTCCACGCGCATCCTCTGCAGGCGCTCGGAGTCTGGTCCTGCCATCGCGCCAACGCTACCGGGGCTTGCTACCGGCCGGTAGCGTCGGCGCGAACGTGGGGTGCGAGAATTTTCCTATGACTGTGGTCCCCGAAGACTTTGTCCCCGGCCTCGAAGGGGTCGTCGCCTTCACCACCGAAATCGCCGAACCGGATAAGGACGGCGGCGCGCTGCGCTACCGCGGTGTCGACATCCAGGACCTGGTGGATCAGCAGGTCACCTTCGGCGACGTGTGGGCCCTGCTGGTCGACGGCAAGTTCGGCCACGGATTGCCGCCCGCCGAGCCGTTCCCGCTGCCCATCCACACCGGTGACGTGCGCGTCGACGTGCAGGCGGGCCTGGCGATGCTGGCCCCGATCTGGGGTTACCGGCCCCTGCTCGACACCGACGACGACACCGCCCGCGACCAGCTGGCCCGGGCCTCGGTGATGGCCTTGTCCTACGTGGCGCAGTCCGCCCGCGGCATCTACCAGCCCGCGGTCCCGCAGCGGGTGATCGATGAATGCGACACCGTCACAGCCCGTTTCATGACCCGCTGGCAGGGCGAGCCGGACCCGAGGCACGTCGAGGCGATCGACGCCTACTGGGTCTCGGCCGCCGAGCACGGCATGAACGCCTCGACGTTCACCGCGCGGGTGATCGCCTCGACCGGCGCCGACGTGGCCGCGGCGTTGTCCGGGGCGATCGGGGCAATGAGCGGACCGCTGCACGGCGGGGCGCCGGCGCGGGTCCTGCCGATGATCGAAGAGGTCGAACGCACCGGTGACGCCCGCGGGCTGGTCAAGAAGATCCTGGACAGCGGCGACAAGCTGATGGGCTTCGGCCACCGCGTCTACCGCGCCGAGGACCCGCGCGCGCGGGTGCTGCGTGCGACCGCCGAGCGGCTGAAGGCTCCGCGCCACGAGGTCGCGGTCGCCCTCGAGCAGGCCGCCCTCGCCGAGCTGCGCGAGCGACGTCCGGACCGGGCCATCGAGACCAACGTCGAGTTCTGGGCGGCGGTGATCCTCGACTTCGCGCAGGTACCGGCCAACATGATGCCGGCGATGTTCACCTGCGGACGCACCGCCGGCTGGTGCGCGCACATCCTCGAGCAGAAGCGGCTCGGCAAGCTGGTGCGCCCGTCGGCGATCTATGTCGGACCGGGCCCACGCAGCCCGGAATCGGTCGAGGGTTGGACCCGCAGCCTCACCAACGCCTGAGGCGGCGCCGGTTGTCGGTTCCCGGCGATTAAATGAGTGTCGCCGCGATGAGTTTTCGTCGCGGGCGCAGTCATAACTCGCGAAGCCTGCCCGTTTCGGGCCGGCCTGGGAACCGACAGCAAGGAGAACCACAATGGCGCTCAACATCGAACCCGCCCTGTCCCCGCACCTGGTGGTGGACGACGCCGCCGCCGCAATTGACTTTTACGTCAAGGCTTTCGGCGCCGAGGAGCTGGGGCGTGTGCCCCGGCCGGACGGAAAACTCATCCACGCCGCGGTGCGCATCAACGGCTTTCTGGTCATGCTCAACGACGATTTCCCCGAGGTGTGCGGCGGCAAATCGATGACGCCCAAGTCATTGGGCGGCACCCCGGTCACCATCCACCTGACGGTCACCGACGTCGACGCCAAGTTCCAGCGGGCGCTGGACGCGGGCGCCACCGTGGTCGCTCCGTTGGACGACCAGTTTTGGGGTGACCGATACGGCGTGGTCGCCGACCCGTTCGGCCACCACTGGTCGATGGGTCAGCCGGTCCGCGAGGTCGGCTACGACGAAATCCAGGCCGCGATGGCCGGGCAGGGCGCCGGCTAGCCGAGCAGCCGGTCTAGCAGCCCGCGTCGCGGCGGCGGCGCGGGCTCGGCGGCGGCAGCGGCGGCGAGCATGTCGGCCACCTCGGTGAACTTGTTCCGCGGCCGACCGTCAGCGCTGCCGCGCGCGATCTCGGCGGCGTCGATGGCTCGCCAGCCGCGGGCATCAACGGCGTCAGGCTGCCGGGTGTGCACCAGCTTGGCCAGCGCCTCCGGCTCAGCCACCGGATCGCTCAGCTTGCCGGCGTTGAAATCGGCCACCAGGGCCTGAACGGTTTGCAGGGAGCACGACTTGTTCGTGCCGATGAAACCGCTGGGCCCCCGCTTGATCCAGCCCGCGACGTAGGCCCCCGGGACCGGCGCCCCGGAGTCGGGATCGACCACACGGCCGCCGTCGTTGGGGACCACCGCGGTCGACTGATCGAACGGCAGGTCGCGAATCGGCATGCCGCGGTAGCCAATCGATGTCAGCAGCAGACCCGCGTCCAGTCGACACGGCTCGCCGGTTCCGGTGACGGCGAACTCCACCCCCGTGACGCGTCGATCACCCAGCACACGCTTCGGGGTGAGCCGATAGGCCAGCCGGATACGCGGGTCCCCGGAATTGCGGGCCGGCCCCGAATCGTCACCGAGTGTGCTCAGGATTTGCAGCTTGCGCTTCGTCAAGCCGTCCGTGGCGCTAGCGAGGTCGGCCGCCACCAACTCGTGGTCGGCCGCGCTCAGCACGACGTCGGAGGAGCCCGTGAGTCCGATCAGTTCGGGCAAGGTGAATGCCGACTGGGCGGGGCCGCGCCGGGCGGCGAGCACCACTTCGCGGACGGTGGAAGCGCGAAACGCCGCCAATGCGCGATCGGAGATGTCGGTGCGGGCCAGGTCGTCAGGGTTCGCCGTGAGCACGCGGGCCACGTCGAGTGCGACGTTTCCGTTGCCGACGATCACCACCCGCTCGTGGCTGAGATCGACTGGGAGATCGGCGAAGTCGGGATGCCCGTTGATCCACGCGACCAATTCGGTAGCGGTTCCGGTGCCGGGCAGGCCCATGCCCTCGATCTCCAGCCGACGGTCGTCGGGTGCGCCGACGGCGTACACCACGGCATGGTGGTGGGCCAGCAGCTCGGCGTGGCTCAGGTGCCTGCCGACCTCGACGTTGAGGTAGAACCGGAAGCGGCGATGACCGGTGACCCGGTCGAACAGCCGGGTGACCCGTTTGGTGTTCTGATGATCGGGCGCCACTCCGGCACGCACCAGCCCATAGGGCGTGGGCAGCTTCTCAAAGACGTTGACCCGCACCCCGTGTTGGGTGAGCAGTTCGTCGGCGGCATACATGGCCGCCGGCCCGGATCCCACGATGGCCACGGTTAGCGGCCGGCGGCGGGCGCGCACCTGGGCGGCCGGAATCACCGGGGCCAGCTTCGATGTGGGCGGCACCTTCTCGCCCTCGGGCCGCTCGGGGTAGAAGGACGCGTTGATCTCGACGAACGGCAGCTGCTTGGTGTCCAGCCGGCTCTCCGGCGCGATCGCGCCGACGGGGCAGGCGCTCACGCACGCGCCGCAGTCCACACAGGCCACCGGGTCGATGTAGAGCATCTCCGAGGTGGCGAAGCCGGGCTCATCGGGCGTGGGGTGAATGCAGTTCACCGGGCACGCGAAAACACAGGACCCGTCGTTACAGCACGACTGGGTAATAACATGCGGCATAAACGATTACCCGTGCGGGCCTAGGCTGCCGGCGCCGCGGCCAGGTGCTGGCGTTGTGGCTCGCTGCGGTAGCGCGACGGCTTGCCGTCGATCTTGCAGAGCCGCCACATGAGCCGCGCCGAGCGCGTCTCCATCAGCCCGGTGTCGTGGGCCAGCATCCGAACGTCACCGAACATGTCGCTCAGCCACTTTCGTGACTCCGGCGACCGGAAGAAGAGTTCCTTCTTGACCTCGCGCGGAATGTCGAACTCCTGCCAGAACGCCTTGGGCGGCACCACGATTGCCCGGCACAAGGTCTTCATCGTCAGCGGCAGGTACAGCGCGGTCCAGAACCGCTGGCGCTTGGTCAGCTCCGGCACCCGCCTACGTAGGAACTCGTGGGCGAACGAGATGTGGCGCGCTTCCTCGGCCACGTGTATGGCCATCACCCGCTCCATGATGGGATGCAGCGACTTGCCTTCGCGCAGAACGTTTTTCTGCGTGTGGTCGATCGGTTCCTCGCCCGCGAGCACCCCGATGAAGAACGCCACCGGCAGCGGGCCGGCCACTAGCGGAACCAGCGGCGAGAGCCACTTGAGCGCCCGGGGCATGCCCGGGACGTCGGTGCCGATCCGGTTGACCATCTCCTGAAACATCATGGTGTGGTTGCACTCTTCGACCGATTCGTGCAGGCAGTACCGGTATTCCGGGGAGCCGTTCGGCACCCAGAACGTGTAGTTCATCAGACCGCGGATCAGGATCGACTCGAAGTGCAGGCCGACCTTGGCGACGTTGGCCTGGCGCCACATGCCGATCTTGATCTTGCGCTCGTCGGACTGCGCCAGGTACCAGGGATGCCGTCCCAACGGGTCGGTCGCAGGCAGTATCCACCGAGGGTCGTTCTCCGTGACGGCGAATTCGGCCGAATCCCAGTCGATGTCTGTGTACGGGTTGAAGTTTCGACGCACCGACCCCTCGGACAGAGTGGCGAGCGTGTTGACGTACTCGGTGTCGTCGCGCACTTCCATATTGCGGCGCCACCGCCGAACCATGCGTGTCCTGGCCATATCCAAGCCTCCCCAGCGAGGTTTACATTAGGACGTGCTGTGTCCAGACAGTACCGCAGGTACCGCATATCTTCTAGGCCCCTCTTCGGCACTGTGGGCTGACCAGTGGTCAGCGCTTTGGTGTGTCCCGCGTCACAGCCCGCACAACCCAGCGAGTTGCGCGGCCAGGCGTTTTGCCGGGGCCCGCTGCGTCGGCAGCCGGACCGCCGTGCCGCGCGTCACGTCCGCTCACTACCCTGATGAGCATGGCTGACCAGCTCGAGGTTCCCGCTGACATCAAACCCCGCGATGGCCGCTTCGGATGCGGCCCTTCCAAGGTCCGCCCCGAACAGTTGCAGGCCCTGGCGACCACCGCGGCCCCACTGTTCGGCACATCGCACCGGCAGGCGCCCGTCAAGAATTTGGTGGGTCGGGTCCGGTCGGGGGTGGCCGAGCTGTTCTCCGTGCCAGATGGTTACGAGGTCATCCTCGGCAATGGCGGCGCGACGGCATTCTGGGACGCCGCGGCGTTCGGGTTGATCGACAAGCGCTCGTTGCACCTCTCCTTCGGCGAGTTCAGTTCGAAGTTCACCTCGGCGGTCGCCAACAACCCTTTCGTCGGCGAACCCATCGTCATCAAGGCGGATGCCGGCAGCGCGCCCGAGCCGCAGAGCGATCCCTCGGTTGACGTCATCGCCTGGGCCCACAACGAGACCTCGACCGGGGTGGCAGTGCCCATCCGCCGGCCCGCCGACTCCGGCGACGCCCTGGTCGTCATCGACGCCACCTCCGGCGCGGGCGGCCTGCCGGTCGAGATCACCGACACCGATGCCTACTACTTCTCGCCGCAGAAGAATTTTGCCAGCGATGGCGGCCTATGGCTTGCCGTCATGAGTCCGGCCGCGCTGGCGCGGGTCGAGTCCATCGCCGCGTCCGGCCGCTGGGTTCCCGACTTTCTGTCGCTGCCGATCGCCGTGGACAACAGCCTCAAGAACCAGACGTACAACACCCCGGCCATCGGCACCCTGGCGCTGATGGCCGAGCAGCTCGATTGGATGCTGGGCAACGGCGGGCTGGACTGGGCCGTCAAGCGCACGGCCGACTCCTCGCAGCGGTTGTACTCCTGGGCAGAGGAGCGGCCATACACCACGCCGTTCGTCGCCGACCCCGCGCTGCGGTCTCAGGTGGTGGGCACCATCGATTTCGTCGACGACGTTGATGCGGCGGCCGTCGCGAAGGTTTTGCGGGCGAACGGCATCGTCGACATCGAGCCGTACCGCAAACTCGGCCGCAACCAGTTGCGCGTCGGGATGTTCCCGGCAGTCGAGCCCGACGACGTCAGCGCTCTGACGCAATGCGTCGACTGGGTGGTCGAGCGGCTGTAACCGCCCCGCAATCAGCACGCAACCGCCCAGCGTGTCAGCGCCGTTTACGGACGTTGGCGCACTAGAGTGCGCACGAGATGGGTCCGTCGACCTGCACACGGAGCCTGCGAGGAGAAGCCATGCGGGAACTGAAAATGGTTGAGGTCGATGCGGACGGCAAACACATCATCTGTGAGGCCGGCGACGCCGGCGAACCGTTCAAGCTCGCCATCGACGATCAGCTGAAGGCCGCCGTGCGCGGCGAGGCCGCGCCCCCGAACCAACCGCACCTCGACATCCAGGTCACCAACATGCTGAGCCCCAAAGAGATTCAGGCCAAGATCCGGGCCGGTGCGTCCGTCGAGCAGGTTGCCGCGGCGTCGGGCTCCGACATCTCGCGGGTCCGGCGGTTCGCACACCCGGTGCTGCTGGAACGCGCCCGCGCCGCCGAGTTGGCAACGGCCGCGCATCCGGTGCTCGCCGACGGCCCCGCGGTGCTCACCCTCCTGGAAACCGTGAGCACGGCGCTCGTGACGCGCGGTCTGGAACCCGACCGGCTCAGCTGGGACGCGTGGCGCAACGAAGACAGCCGCTGGACGGTGCAGCTTGCGTGGAAGGCCGGCCGGTCCGACAACATCGCGCACTTCTGCTTCGCCCCGGGCGCCCACGGGGGAACGATCACGGCTGTGGACGATGCGGCCAAAGAACTGGTGGACCCGAACTTCGACCGCCCGCTGCGGCCGCTCGCGCGGGTCGCCCACGTCTCGTTCGAGGAGCCGGCCAAGCCCGCCGCCCCCGCGCCGCAAGAGCAACCCGCGCCGCAGGAACAACCGGTACACACCCGTCGGGGTAAGCCGGTCATCCCGGCTTGGGAGGACGTGCTGCTCGGCGTGCGCTCGGGCGGACAGCGCTAGACGGATGGTGGCGACCCGCCACGCCCGGCTACGCCGCGCTCGCTAGCCGCTACCGCGCAGCGTCAGCGCGATCAGCGTCAACCACCCGCCGGCGACACCGATTCCCGCGCCCAGCAGGAACCACCGCAGCACCAGCTTGTGCCGCCATCCCCACAGCGTGGGCGCCAGCCCGCCGGCGGCGACGACGTTGAGACCGACCGCCAGGAGCGGATGCACCCGTATCAGTCCCAAAGTCAGCACCACGATGGCGGCCCCGGTCACTGCGGCGACGAACCCGGCGACCGTCAAACCCGTTGCCCAGGGCACGGAATCGTCGGTCACGAGCCGAGCCTAACCCGTTCGTAGAACGCCAAAGCGGCCGCAGTCGCGACATTGAGGGAGTCGGTGCCGCGCGACATCGGGATACGCACCCGCACATCGCTCAAGCGCAGGGTCGCCGGCGTAAGCCCCGGCCCCTCGGCGCCCACGACCACCGCGACGCGCTGGTCGTGCGCGGCCGCCATGGCCTCCGGCAGGGCGCACGCCGTGCTGTCCGGGGTCATCGCCAGCAGCCGAAATCCGTTCTCTTTCAGCATTACCAGCTCGGCGGGCCACTCCGTCGCCCGCGCATACGGCACCAGCAAGGCGTGGCCCATGGAGACGCGAACGGCGCGACGGTATAGCGGGTCGGCGCAGCCGCTGCCGAACACCACCGCGTCCACGCCCAATCCGGCGGCGTTGCGAAAAATCGAGCCCAGATTCTCGTGATCGTTGACGCCCTCGAGCACCGCGACCGTCCGGGCGTGCTCGACCAGTTCGGTCACGCTGCGTTCCGGCACCCTGCGGGCGGCCGCGAGTACGCCGCGATTGAGGTGAAAGCCCACCACTTGCGCCATGACCCCGGCGGAGGTCCGGTAGAACGGCACGGCACTACCCGCCAGGTGATCGGCGAGCTCGGCGAGCCGACGGTCCGTCCCCAACAGGGCATGCGGAATGAATCGGGAGGCGAGCATGCGCTGAACGACCAGCACGCCTTCAGCGATCACCAAGCCTTTGCCGGACGGCAGATCGGGACGACGATCGACACTGTTCAGATCGCGGAAATCGTCGAGCCGGGGGTCGTCGGGATCGTCAACGTCCTGGACGTTCAGGGCATGCGTTCCGTCGCTCACGGGCCTTCGTCGACCAAGGCCAGCATCAGGTCGGCCGCGTTGCGCAGGGTGTCCCGTTGCTGGCTGTCCAGCGTGGCCAGCCGCTTGGCCAGCCACTCCTGGCGGGCGCGCCGGGTCGCCTTGACCAACTCGGCGCCGGAGTGCGAAACCGAGACCAGCACCTGCCGGCCGTCGATCGGATGCGGGGCACGGTCCACCAGGCCCATGTCGGCCAGCGACGCGATCACCCGTGTCATCGACGGCGGCCGGACCCGTTCGCGAATCGCCAGCGCGCCGGGCGTCATCGGGCCCTCGTTAGCCAGCGTGGCCAGCGCCGACAGCTGGGACAACGACACCGGCGACGAGGGGTTCCGGAACCGAAGTTGGCGGGCCAGCCGCATGACCGCCAGCGACAGATCGCTGGCCAGCCGCGCATCGCTGTCAGGCATGGCGCGAGGTTACACGCAACCTCCAGTAATCGGGATACGAACCGGCGAACGACGGACTTTGGTCCGTAGCGCTGCGTGGGCCGGTCGTTGTCGCACCGCTTGACCCGCGGCCCAGGCATTTTCGCTGGGCCTTCCCGCGCATGCGGTGGTACCGGCGGACCGCACCGGCGGCTATGTTAATCGCGATGTCTGTCGAACCCGGCCAGCACCGCGAGGCGCCGCCGCTGCCGCCCGCGCTCCTCAACGCCTGGCCGTTCGTCGCATTCGGCGCGCTCGGCTGGCTGGTCGCGGCGGCCGCCGCGTTTCTGGTGCCCGCCCTGCAGAGCTGGCGCCCCCTGACACTGGCCGGGCTCGGCGTCGGAGTGCTCGGCACGAGCATCTTCGTGTTGCAACTCGCCGCGGCCCGCCGCGGCGCACGGGGCGCACAAGACGGACTCGAAAACTATTTCGATCACGGCTAGATTTCGCGACCAGCACGGACCCGGGAGGATCGATGGTAGCCCCACTACTGCAAGCGCAAATCGATATTGACGCACCGGTTTCCACGGTGTGGGGGCTGATTTCCGATCTGCGGCGGATGCCGGAGTGGAGCCCCCAGTGCCGTTGGATGAAGACCTTCGGTCCGCTGCGCCAGGGCATGCGCAGCCTCAACATCAATCGCCGTAACCGCATGTACTGGCCGACCACTTGCACGGTCGTCGAGGTCGTCCCTGAGACCAAGCTTGCGTTCCGGGTCAACGCCAACCACACGATCTGGAGCTACGAGCTCCAACCCACCGGCGAGGGCACCCGGGTGATCGAAAGCCGTCACGCCGAGAACGGCGTGACCGCAATTTCCAATCTGACGGTGAATGCGCTGCTCGGCGGGACCACCAACTTCGAACGCGAATTGGTCGACGGGATGAACACCTCGTTGGCCAAGATCAAGGCCGCCGCCGAAAAGGGCTAGTCCGCCTCGGGCTGCGACTCCCTCTCGAGCTGCAACTCCGCCTCGGGCTGCTGCGACTGCGTCGCCTCGGGCTGCGACTCCGCTGTGTCGGCGCCGGACTCGGCCGCCTCGGGTGCCGCCTCCTCGGGAGCTGACGCCGACACTTCGACATCCGCGCCGCCGTCCGGCTGGGCCTCCGGGGTGTGGGATTCCGCCACCTGGGTCGGCGACTCCGTGGGCTCCGGCTGTACCTCGGATGCCTCTGCCGGCTCGGACGGCTCGGACGGCGCTTCGACGACGTCGAGCACGCCGTCGTCGTATGGCTCGTACGCGGGCGAACCCGTACCGGCCGGAGCAGGCGTATCCGAATGCGCGCCGCAACCGTACTGCTTGTCGACGATCTGCCCGTCGGCCGACAATTCGTTGCCGCACACGCCGAACATCGCGCCGAGCGATCCCGCCAGCGGCAGGAAAAAGCCGCAGTCGCGGCACACCCGCTTGGTGGACCGCGCCATCGGTGAGTCGGGCCCGTGGTCGCCGGTGTGCCACCGTTCGGCCGCCTCCGCGCGGCCAAGGACGCTCATCACCCAGCGCCGGCCCAGCCCGATCTCGGCGGCGGTCTCGTCGACCTGCGCGTCACCGCTGGCCGTGTAGCCGGGCACCAGCCGCGGATCGTCGGCCGCGGGTGCCAGCAGGTCACCGGGGCTCAGGTCCCCCGGGCGCACCCGCTGATCCCACGGAACCCACCGCGGCGCCAGCAGCGCCGTCGGACCCGGGATCAGCACCACCTCGCTGACGGTGGCGTGGTCGGCACCGGGATGTGCGGCGACGACGACAGCCCATTGCCAGCCCTGATAACCGGGTAGATGCGCCAGGAACCGGTGGGTCGCGGCCGCCGGATCCTCGTAACTGACGCCCAGGTAATCGCCGACCGCCTCCGCCCCGCTGAACTCCACGACGGCGGCCCTGGCCTGGTCCACCGCGCCCGTGAGCACGGCCGCCAGCCCCTCGTGCCACTCGGCCACGGTAGCCACGGCGGATTCCTCGATGGACCCGGTCACGCTGTCCCCTTCCTGCATTGCGTCTCCAATACTAGGTTGGCGTGCCACGCCCCGTTACCTGCAGACGCATGTCGTCGGCATAGGGGAGAATCGGAACGTGTCTGGACGGCGGCGTGACGATCCGGGCCGCGTGGCCCCCACTCCCGGCCGCCGGCCCCGCAATGGGGCTTCCAATCAGCACCCGGGCATGGCCAATTACCCCGCGGATGACGCCGGCCATCGCCGAGCGCATCGCCCGCCGCCGATGCCGAGCGCCAATCGCTACCTTCCGCCCATCGGGCAACCCCCGGAACCGGATCGAAGCGATAGCGCACCACCACGTGCCGCCGCCGGCGAGCGGGTCACCGTCACCCGCGCCGCGGCGCAGCGAAGCCGCGAGATGGGTTCGCGGATGTATTGGATGGTGCAGCGTGCCGCCACGGCCGACGGCGCCGACAAATCCGGCCTGACCGCGCTCACCTGGCCGGTGGTCGCCAACTTCGCGGTGGACGCCGCGATGGCGGTGGCGCTGGCCAACACGTTGTTCTTCGCCGCGGCCACCGGAGAAAGCAAGGGCCGGGTCGCGTTGTATCTGCTGATCACCATCGCGCCGTTCGCGGTCATCGCGCCGCTGATCGGCCCGGCGCTGGACCGGCTGCAGCACGGTCGGCGGGTCGCGCTCGCCGGATCGTTCGTTTTGCGGACAGCCTTGGCGCTGGTGCTGATCATGAACTACGACGGCGCCAGCGGGAGCTACCCGTCGTGGGTGCTCTACCCGTGCGCGCTGGCCATGATGGTGTTCTCCAAGTCGTTCAGCGTGCTGCGCAGCGCCGTCACGCCGCGGGTCATGCCGCCGACCATCGACCTGGTGCGGGTCAACTCGCGGCTGACGGTGTTCGGTCTGCTGGGCGGCACCATCGCCGGCGGGGCCATCGCGGCCGGCGTCGAGTTCGTCTGCACCCACCTGTTCAAACTGCCCGGCGCGCTGTTCGTCGTCATCGCGGTCACCATCGCCGGGGCGGCGCTGTCGATGCGCATCCCGCGCTGGGTCGAGGTGACGGCGGGCGAGGTGCCGGCCACCTTGAGCTACCGCCAGGACAGCGAACCGCAGCGACGGACCTGGCCCGAGGAAGTCAAGAGGGTCGGCGGAACGCTGCGACAACCGCTGGGCCGCAACATCATTACCTCGTTATGGGGCAACTGCACCATCAAGGTCATGGTCGGCTTCCTGTTCTTGTACCCGGCGTTCGTCGCCAAAGCGCACCAAGCCAGCGGCTGGGTTCAGCTGGGCATGCTGGGCATGATCGGGGCAGCGGCCGGCATCGGCAACTTCGCCGGAAACTTCGCCGCCGCACGCCTGCAGTTGGGCCGGCCGGCCGTGCTGGTGGTCCGCTGCACGCTGGCGGTCTCGGCAGTCGCGCTGGCGGCGTCGGTGGCGGGCACCCTGGCGGCCGCCGTCATCGCCACCCTGGTCACGTCGGGCTCCAGCGCCATCGCGAAGGCCTCGCTGGACGCCTCGCTGCAAAACGACCTGCCCGAGGAATCGCGGGCCTCGGGATTCGGGCGATCGGAGTCGACGCTGCAGCTGGCCTGGGTGCTGGGTGGCGCCGTGGGCGTCTTGGTCTACACGGAGCTGTGGGTTGGCTTCACCGCGGTCACTGCGATACTCATCCTGGGGTTGGCGCAGACGCTGGTCAGCTTCCAAGGGAATTCACTCATTCCGGGCCTCGGAGGTAATAGGCCGGTCATGGTCGAGCAAGAGGGCGTGCGCCGCGGCAGCCCGGCGGTGGTGCCTGAGTGAAACGCGGCGTGGCCGTGCTGCTCGCCGGCCTGATGACTCTGTTGTGCGTGGCCGTCGGGGTCGGCACCTGGTTGTTGGCGCGCCCGTCCGGTCCGCAGCGCCCGGAGATCAGCGCGTATTCACACGGCCACCTCGCGCGGGTGGGGCCCTACCTGTACTGCAGCGTGCTCAACCTCGACCAATGCGACACGCCGCAAGCCCAGGGCGAACTGAAGGTCAGTGAGCGCTACCCGGTTCAGCTCTCGGTGCCCGACGCGATCTATCGGGCGCCCTGGCGATTGCTGCAGGTGTACGAGGACCCAACCAACACCACCAGCACCATCTTTCGGCCGAACACCCGCTTCGCGGTCACCATCCCCCCGGTCGACCCGCATCGCGGGCGGCTGGTCGGAATAGTCGTGCAGTTGCTGACGCTCGTGGTGGACCCGGCCGGTGAGCTGCGGGACGTCCCGCACGCGGAATGGTCAGTGCGCCTAAACTATTGAGCGCCGACGCCGGGCGCCAGCCCGGTCAGGCGCCATGCCCGGCGGGCACCCGCTCCCCTTCGACCGGCGGACCGGGAGGCGCCCCCTCCCCGAAAGGCTTGCCGCCCAATACCTCTCGACCATGCGGCGACAGCCAGCCCGTCAGGTCCGGCCCCTTTGGCACGATGCCGGTGGGGTTGATGTCGGCGTGCACGATGTAGTAGTGCTGCTTGATCTGAACGAAATCGATGGTGTCGCCGAACCCAGGCGTCTGGAACAGGTCGCGCGCATACGCCCACAGCACCGGCATCTCGCTCAGTTTGCTTCGGTTGCACTTGAAGTGCCCGTGGTAGACCGGGTCGAAGCGGGCGAGCGTGGTGAACAGCCGCACGTCGGCTTCGGTTATGTTGTCGCCCACCAGATATCGCTGATCGGCCAGGCGGTCGCTGACCCAATCCAACGCGGCGAACAGCCGATCGTACGCCGCGTCATAGGCCTTTTGTGAGCCGGCGAAGCCGCATCGATACACGCCGTTGTTGATCTCGGTGTAGACCCGCTTGTTCACCTCGTCGATCTCGGCGCGCAGCCGCTCGGGGTACAGCTCGGGCGCACCGTCGCGGTGGTAGGCGGTCCATTCCGTCGAGAAATCCACCGTCATCTGCGCGAAATCATTCGTGACGACCGCGCCGGACGGGACGTCGACGATCGCGGGGACCGTGATGCCTTTCGGGTAGTCGGGGAAGCGCTTGAAATAGGCGTCCTGTAGCCGCGGGATCTTCAGCACGGGGTCGACGCCCCCGGGATCGAGATCGAACGTCCAACTGCGTTCGTCGTGGGTCGGGCCGCAAAAACCAATGGAGAGAACGCTTTCCAGCCCCAGCAACCGCCGGACAATGATGGCGCGGTTGGCCCACGGACACGCGCGGGCGACGATGAGCCGGTACCTACCGGGCTCCACCGGGTAACCGTCGCGCCCGTCGGCCGTGACGCGGGTGGTGATGTAGTTGGTGTCGCGGTTGAAGTCACCTTTTCCGGCAACGTAGGCGGCCATGTCTCCCTTGTTTCGTTCGAATGTCGGCTAGGAACCCAGAATTCGCCGAGCCAGGTTCGTCTCGGTTGATGCGCCCTGCTCCCAGTGGGCGATCCACGGGCCGGTTCCCTCGGACTGGTCGATGATGCCGTCCTCGAGCCAGGTGAAACGGCTCCGAACCACGTCGCGGGTCAGCCGGACATCGCAGTCGTCGGTATTGGTCCACAACGCGTCGAACAGCGCCTCGACCCGCAGGGCGGCCTGCCGGCAAAACGTATCGGCCAGCTCGTAGGCCTGTTGACCGACCGCCGTGTCCACGGCGCGTTGGGCCTCGGCCCGCACACAGGCCGCGGACATCGCGAACAGCTCCGCACCGATGTCGACGATGCGCCCGAGGAATCCCTGACCCTGCTCCAGTTTGGCCTGCCAGCGCGCCATCCCATAGAAGGTGTTGCGGGCCAGCTTGCGGCTGGAGCGTTCGACGAACCGCAGGTGCGACGCCAGCGGTCCGAATTCGCTGTAAGCCGTGGGTCGCTGTCCTTCCCCAAAAACGAGCTGGGGCAACCACTTTGCGTAGAATCCGCTGGCACCGACCGCCGCCGCGGCCTTCTGGCGCAAACCAGCGTCAGGCTTCGCGAGGTCGCCGGCCGCCGACAGGTGGGCATCGACCGCCTCCCGGGCGATGAGCAGCCTCATGATCTCGCTGGATCCTTCGAAGATGCGATTGATCCGCAAGTCCCGCGATACCTGTTCGACCGGCACCGCGCGTTCGCCGCGCGCGGCCAGGGACTCCGCCGTCTCATAGCCGCGACCACCGCGGATCTGCATGACCTCGTCGGCGATGATGCACGCCATCTCGCTGGACCACAGCTTGGCCAAGGCCGCCTCGATCCTGATGTCGTTGCGCCCTTCGTCGGCCATCTGCCCGGAGAGCTCGAGCACCGCGTCGAGCGCATAGTTGGTCGCGGCGATGAACGAGATCTTGTGGGCCACCGCTTCGTGCTCGGCCAGCGGCTTGCCCCATTGCACGCGCTCGCCTGCCCACTCGCGCGCCACCTTCAGACCCCACTTAGCCGAACCCGTCGCGATCGCGGGAATCGACAGCCGCCCGGCGTTGAGCGTGGTCAGCGCGATCTTCAATCCGTCGCCCTCGCGGCCGATCAGGTTTTCACTCGGCACCCGAACGCGGTGCAGCCTGGTCACCCCATTCTCGATGCCGCGCAACCCCATGAATTTGTTGCGCCGCTCCACGGTGATCCCGGGTGAATCGGCCTCGACAACGAAAGCGCTGATGCCACCGCGGTGCCCGTCGCTGCGGGGCACCCGGGCCATCACGACCAGCAGTTCGGCGACCACACCGTTGGTGGTCCACAATTTCACGCCGTCGAGCTCGTAGGCGGACCCGTCTTCGACGGGTGTTGCTGTTGAGGCCAGTCGGGCCGGATCGGAGCCCACGTCCGGTTCGGTCAGCAGAAACGCCGATACGGCGCCGGCGGCACACCGGGGCAAGAACTTCTTCTTCTGCTCCGGGGTTCCGGCGAGTTTGAGCGGCTCCGGCACGCCGATCGACTGATGGGCCGACAACAGCGCACCGAGGCTGGGATGAACGGAGGAAACCATCATCAGCGCCCGGTTGTAGGCCACTTGTGACATGTTCAGGCCGCCGTATTCCGACGGGATTTTCATGCCGAAACAGCCCAGCTCGGCTAGACCCTTCACGTACTCGTCGGGAATTTGCGCGTCGCGTTCGATGACGCTGCCGTCAACGCTGCGAAGGAAGTCGCGCAACTTGTCGAGAAACGCGCAGGTGCGCGCCTCGTCGGCGTCCGATGGTTTGGGAAAAGGGTGGATGAGCTCCAACGGAAAACGGCCGAGAAACAGCTCTTTTGCGAAAGATGGTTTATCCCAACCGGTTTCGCGAGACTCCTCGGCCAGCGCCCTGGCTTGCTCCTCGGTGACTTGCGCTTGCTGTGCCATCGCAGCCTCCTTGCTCGACAACCGCGGCGAGGTGGGAGTACCCCGTGACCGGCACTTCCTCACCCCGTCCACGCAAGCGGGTAGCGCTCGGGCGCGCGGCGGCGACCGAAGCTAGGCGTCGAGCTCCCGGGCGACCGCTCGCACCACCTCGGAAACCCGTCGGGCCGTCTTGCGGTCCGGGTAGCGACCCTTGCGCAACTCGGGCTGCACGGCGCCCTCCAGCAGCGTGATCATGTCCTCGACCATGCCGTGCAGCTCGTCCGGGCTGTGTTTGTGCTCGGCGGGCACATCACGGCGACCCTGGGCCTTGGTGAGGCTGGGCGGCGGCTCAATCAGCTTGAGGCTCAGCGCCTGAGGCCCGCGCCGCCCGGATGCGATGCCGAACTCCACGCGTTGGCCCGCTTTGAGCCCCTCGACCCCAGCGGGCAACGCCGACGAGCGGACGTACACGTCTTCGCCGTCCTCTTGCGACAGGAACCCGAACCCCTTGTCGGCGTCGTACCACTTAACCTTGCCGGTCGGCACTGGTCTCACCTGCTTGTCTAACGGATCAATAGAATGGCCAACACAATAAGCGTCCCGCCTGCGCAGGACGCCGTTTGGTCTGTAGATCCTACTCGGGTGCTTGCCTCGCGAGCACCCCCGTTATTGCCTACTCGGTACGCTGGGCATTACCGGTGGAGGAGATATGCGCCTGATCCTGAACATCATCTGGCTCGTGTTCGGCGGCCTGTGGATGGCCGCCGGATACGTGGTTGCGGCGCTCGTCAGCTTTCTGCTGATCATCACCATCCCGTTCGGCTTCGCGTCGCTGCGCATCGCCTCGTACGCGTTGTGGCCGTTCGGCCGCACGATCGTCGACAAACCGACTGCTGGAACGGGGGCCCTCATCGGCAACGTCATCTGGGTGCTGTTGTTCGGCCTATGGCTGGCGATCGGTCACCTGGTCAGCGCGCTGGCGATGGCGGTCACCATCGTCGGCATCCCGCTCGCGTTGGCCAACCTCAAACTGATCCCGGTTTCATTGATGCCCCTGGGCAAGCAGATAGTCCCGGTCACTTCGCCGTCGCACTACCCGGGGGTGGTCGCATGACGGCGACCGCGTTGGGTGTGCCGTCGGTGCCGGGCCGCACCGCGGGGAACGCGCCGGACGCGCCGACCGCGGGCCCATTGGTGGACACCTACGGGCGCGTCGCCACCGACCTGCGCGTCTCGCTGACCGACCGCTGCAACCTGCGTTGCACGTACTGCATGCCGGCCGAGGGCTTGAACTGGCTGCCAGGCGACCACCTGCTCCGCCCCGATGAGCTGGCGCGGCTGATGCACATCGCCGTCACCCGCTTGGGTGTGACCAGCGTGCGGTTCACCGGCGGCGAGCCACTGTTGGTGCGGCACCTCGAAGAGGTGGTCGCGGCGGCGGCCGGCCTGCGACCGCGCCCCGAGATTTCACTGACCACCAACGGCGTGGGACTGGCGCGGCGGGCCGCCGCGCTCGCCAGGGCAGGCCTGAATCGCGTCAACGTCTCGATGGACACTGTGGACCCCGAACATTTCGCGGCGATCACCCGACGGGACCGGCTCGACGAGGTGCTCGCCGGCCTGACCGCCGCCCATGACGCGGGCTTGACGCCGGTCAAGGTGAACGCCGTGCTCGACCCCGTCACCGGTCGCGAGGACGTCGTCGCGCTGCTGCGGTTCTGCCTCGATTACGGCTACCAATTACGGGTCATCGAGCAGATGCCGCTGGATGCCGGCCACCAGTGGCGCCGGGGCGCGGCGCTGAGCGCCGACGATGTGCTCGACGCGCTGCGCCCGCACTTTCGGCTCCGTCCGGACCCGGCGCCGCGCGGCTCGGCACCCGCCGAGCTGTGGCTGGTCGACACCGGCCCGGGCACGCCGAGCGGGAAGTTTGGTGTCATCGCGTCGGTTTCCCATGCGTTCTGCTCGGCGTGTGATCGCACCCGTCTCACGGCCGATGGCCAGGTTCGCAGCTGCTTGTTCTCGGCCGTGGAAACCGATCTGCGAACCCTGCTGCGCAGCGGTGCGTCCGACGACGCGATCGAGACCGCGTGGCGCGTCGCGATGTGGGGCAAGCCGGCCGGTCACGGCATCAACGACCCGAACTTCATCCAGCCCGACCGTCCGATGAGCGCGATCGGTGGCTAGCCCGATGGGTCAGGCCGCCGTCCAGCAAGACGGGATTCAGGTGACCGTGCGCTATTTCGCGGCCGCGCGGGCGGCCGCTGGGGCCGAGTCGGAGACGCTGGTGGTGCGGCCGGGAACGACGGTGGCCGAGCTGGTTGGGCGCCTCGCCGTGCAGGGCTCTCGCCTCGCCGACGTGTTGAGCAGATGCTCCTACCTGTGCGACGGGGTCGCGGTCCGCGACGAGACCGCAACGTTACGCGCCGGCAACACGATCGACGTTCTACCGCCCTTCGCCGGCGGCTAAAACTGTGAAATGCGTCACGTAACGGAATGATAACGGCGCAATCACGCTCCGATATCGGGCGTGGTGACCTGCGTGGATACCGCGCGTTCCTCGGGTTTTCGCACATGGCCGAGAGGGAAACGCCGGGTGCCGCAGAACGTGACGGGACCAACAGAAACCGCTACGTTTCTCCGAAGGCTCGCCAAGACAACCGAATTGGCGGACCTCCCCTCCCTATCGCGCCGAGCTCCATCCAATAGGCGGGGGCCCACCGACCTACGTGGATGGAGACGGGGGACCCACCGGTCCACCGTGATCGGACCGGGGCCGTATACGGCCCCTTGGGGTGAAGCCGACGTCGTTTCGCAGTGGATACGCACTGAGTTCGATGACGGCCGGGTGGCCTCTCCAACCCGAACCCGACAGCTGACCTCGCAGGCGCGTGACACGAGAGGATCCTTCACGGCCTATGAGTGGACGTCACCGTAAGCCCAGCACGTCAAACATCAGCGTCGCCAAGATCGCCGTCACCGGCGCGGTCCTCGGTGGCGGCAGCATCGCCCTGGCCGGCCAGGCGGCCGCGGCCACCGACGGCGAATGGGACCAGGTAGCCCGTTGTGAGTCGGGCGGCAACTGGGGAATCAACACCGGCAACGGCTACCACGGTGGCGTGCAGTTCAGCTCGAGCACCTGGGCCGCGCACGGCGGCGGCCAGTACGCCCCGTCGGCCGAATTGGCCACCAAGGACCAGCAAATCGCCGTCGCCGAGCGCGTGCTGGCCACTCAGGGCCGTGGCGCGTGGCCCGTGTGCGGCGGCCCGCTGTCGGGCCCGACGCCGCGCGAGGCTCCGGCGCCCGCCGCTCTGGACGCGCCCGGACTCAACGGCCAGCCGGCACCGCTGGCTCCCGCGCCCGCCGATGCGCCTCCGCCAGACGCCCCGCCGCCCCCCGCGCCGGTGCAGCTGACGGGATTCGACCAGGCGGCGCCTCCGGCGGACCTGCCGCCCGCACCCCCGGCCGACGTCCCGCCCGCGCCTCCGGCGGACCTGCCGCCCGCACCCCCGGCCGACGCCATGCCGCCGGCGCCTCCCGCCGACGTGCCGCCCGCACCTCCTGCGGACCTGCCGCCCGCGCCTCCTGCGGACGCGCCCGTCGTCGACAACGACTTCCGCGGTTTCGTGCCGGCCGACATGCCGCAGCAGGTTTCCACGGTGGGCTACACGAAGCAGCTGTGGGACGCCATTCGGGCACAGGACATTCAGGGCAACGACGCGCTGGACGCGATCGCGCAGCCGTCCGCCTGAGCTCCGCCCGTCAGACTGCCCGGCACGCCTCGAACGTTCCCGCTTCGGGGCGTGCCGGCATTCCAATCGCTACGGCGTTACGCCGAGCCGACCCACTCTTCGGTTCCGTCGTCGAAGAACTGGTGCTTCCACACCGGTAGCCGCGCCTTGATGGTGTCGACCAGAAGCGCGCAGGTGGCGAAGGCCTCCTGACGATGGTCGGCAGCGACCGCGGCCACCAGCGCCGCCTCCCCGATGTGCAGCACCCCGGTCCGGTGGCTCGCCGCCACGGCGCGCACCCCGCTCGACTGTTCGGCGACATCGGCCACTACCTCCGCCATGACCTGTTCGGCCGACGGATGCGCGGAGTACTCCAGCCGCACCACCCGCCGGCCGCCGTCGTGATCGCGAATCATGCCGACGAAGCCGACGATGGCGCCGGCCGACTGGTGGCCTACGAGCTCTTCGTGCTCGGCCAGCACGATCGGATGATCGGTCATGGCCGCGCGGACGACGAGCGTCATCGCTGGTGGTCTCCGCCGGCGAGCTGATCGAGCGCATGATCGATCACATCGGCGAGCACGCCCAGGCCGTCGCGCACGCCGCCGGGCGAACCCGGCAGGTTGACGATCAGGGTCTTACCCGCCACGCCACACACACCGCGTGACAGCACCGAGGTCGGCACCTTCGGCAGGCCGGACCGGCGGATGGCGTCGGCCAGCCCCGGGATCATGTAGTCCAGCACCGCCACCGTCTGGTCGGGCGTGCTGTCGCTGGGCGAGATGCCGGTGCCCCCGGACGTGATGATGACGTCGACCCCGTCGTCGACTGCCTTGCGCAGGGCCGCGCCGACCGGTTCGCCATCGGCGACCACCTCCGGCTCGGCGCACGAAAATCCGCGCTGTCCAAGCCATTCGGCGATGATCGGCCCGCACCGATCGTCGTACACCCCGGCCGACGCGCGGGTCGAGGCAATGATGACGCGGGCGGATTGGGCGCTCATCACCGCACCCACGTTCCGGTTTTGCCGCCTTCCTTGCGCAGCACCCGAATGTCATCGAGGCGCGCGGCGGGGTCGACCGCTTTGATCATGTCGTAGAGCGTCAGACCGGCCACACTCACGGCGGTCAGCGCCTCCATCTCGACACCCGTGCGGTCGGTGCTACGCACCGTCGCGGTGATCTCGATGTCGGACTCCCCCACGGTGAAGTCGACGTCGACGCCGGTGAGCGCCAACTGGTGGCAGAGCGGGATCAGGTCACTGGTGCGCTTGGCCGCCAGAATGCCCGCCACCCGGGCCGTCGCCAACGCGTCGCCCTTGGGCAGGCCCCCGGCCGAGATCAGCTCCACCACGTGCGGGGACGTATGCAAGGATCCCGCGGCGACGGCGGTTCGCTTGGTGGCTCCCTTGCCGCTGACATCGACCATGTGCGCCGCCCCACGATCGTCCAGATGTGACAGCGCGCCCGAGGGGGATTCTTCCGACGCCCAGGTCGCCGCGGGCTTGGCGGCCTCAGAGGCCCTAGCCATCCTGGCGCCTACCGGTTAACGACGGTGACCGGGTGCAGGTAGGGCAGGTCAGTGGAGGGCAGCGGAAACACCAGCTCGCCGAAGGGCGACAACGCACCCGTCCGGTCGGTCGCGAGTTCGCTCACCGCGTGGTCGTCGTGGTCCGTCGTCGGCCAGCCGTTGTCGACATACCTGGTCTTGCGCGCTTTACCCTCAGCAGTGTCAGCCACGCCGTCCATTCTGACAGGTCGCTCTCGCGCGTGTCCCGCAAGACCGCCAGTTCGACCGCTCATTCGTTGCCTGCTGGCGACCCGCCGACTGTTTTACGCTGGTCAGCAATGACCGACAACACCCCGGATATCCCGCTGGGGTCGTGGTTGGCCGACTTGCCCGACGAGCGGCTGATCCGACTGCTAGAGCTGCGGCCGGACCTCGCCCAGCCCCCGCCCGGCAGCATCGCCGCGCTCGCGGCGCGCGCTCAGGCACGCCAGTCGGTGAAGGCCGCCACCGACGACCTCGATTACCTGCGGCTGGCGGTGCTCGACGCGCTGTTGGTGCTGCAGGCCGATGCCGCGCCGGTGCCGACGCCGAAACTGCTGGCGCTGATCGGTGAGCGTGCCCCCGAAGCCGACGTGGTCGGGGCGTTGGACGATCTCCGGGAGCGCGCCCTGGTCTGGGGCGACGCCGCGCTCCGCGTGGCCCCCGACGCCGGCACGGCCCTGCCGTGGCACCCGGGACAGGTCACCCTCGAGGACGCCTCGCGAAGCGGCGAGGAGATCGCCAACCTCATCGACGGCCTGAGCCAGGCCCAGCTCGACGTGCTTAAAAAGCTTCTCGAGGGTTCCCCGATGGGCCGCACCCGTGACGCCGCGCCCGGCGCACCCGCGGACCGCCCGGTGCCCCAGCTGCTGGCGATGGGGCTGCTGCGACGCATCGACGCCGAGACGGTGATCTTGCCCCGCCACGTCGGGCAGGTGCTGCGCGGCGAACAGCCCGGTCCCATGCGGCTGACGGCGCCCGATCCGGTGAGGTCGACGACCACCACCGACGACGTTGACGCGGCGGCGGCCGGGGCCACCATCGATCTGCTGCGAGAACTCGACGTGCTGCTCGGAACGCTCGCCGCCACACCGATTTCCGAGCTGCGCAGCGGTGGGCTGGGAATTCGTGAGGTCAAACGGCTCAGCAAGGTGACCGGCATCGACGAGTCGCGGCTGGGCCTGATTCTCGAGGTGGCGGCCGCGGCAGGCTTGATCGCCAGCGGGATGCCCGATCCGGAACCGGCGACGGGTGACGGACCGTACTGGGCACCGACGGTGGCCGTCGACCGGTTCGCCGCGCTGTCCACCGCCGAGCGCTGGCAGTTGCTGGCCACTAGCTGGCTGGACCTGCCCAGCCGGCCGGCTCTGATCGGAACCCGGGGACCCGACGCCAAACCCTATGGCGCGCTCACGGATGCGCTGTACTCGACGGCGGCGCCGCTGGATCGCCGGCTGTTGCTGAGCACGCTGGCCCAGTTGCCGCCGGGCGCCGGTGTCAGCGCGGTCGAAGCGTCGGCGGCACTCATCTGGCGGCGCCCCCGCTGGGCGAAGCGGCTGCAGCCCGGGCCGGTGGGTGATCTGCTGGCCGAGAGCCACGCGCTGGGCCTGGTGGGGCGGGGGGCGCTGAGCACCCCCGGCCGCGCCCTGCTGGACGAGGGCGCCGACTCCCAGGCCGCTATCGACGCCATGGCGCGGGCCCTGCCCCGACCGATCGATTATTTCCTGGTCCAAGCCGACCTGACCGTGGTGGTGCCGGGGCCACTGCAGCGCGACCTCGCCGAGCAGCTGGCCGCGGTGGCCACCGTCGAGTCGGCCGGTACCGCGATGGTGTACCGCGTCAGCGAGCAGACGATCCGGCACGCGCTTGACGTCGGGAAGACCCGCGACTGGATGCATGCCCTGTTCGCCAAGCACTCCAAAACACCTGTCCCACAGGGCCTTACTTACCTCATCGACGATGTCGCACGCCGGCATGGCCAGCTGCGGATCGGCATGGCGGCCACGTTTGTGCGGTGCGAGGACCCGGTGCTGCTAGCCCAGGCCGTTTCCGCGCCCGCCACCGAAGGGGTGCAACTGCGTGCCCTGGCCCCGACGGTCGCGGTGTCCCCCGCGCCGATCAGCGAGGTGCTCGTCGCGCTGCGTGCGGCGGGCTTCGCGCCGGCGGCCGAGGACTCCACCGGCGCCATCGTCGACGTCCGTCCCCGGGGCGCCCGGGTGGCCACCCCGCAACAGCGGCGGCCCTACCGACCGATGCCGCGGCCCAACAGCGAGAGCCTGAACGCGGTGGTGGCGGTGCTGCGGAAGGTGACCGCCGCGCCGTTCGGCAACAATCGCGCCGACCCGGCGGTCACCATGGCGTTGTTGCAGCGCGCGGCCAGGGAACAAGACACCTTGGTGATCGGTTATTTGGATGCCGCGGGTGTCGCCACTCAGCGGGTTGTGTCGCCGATCACCGTTAGGGGCGGTCAGCTGACGGCCTTCGACTCGGCGTCGGGGCGACTGCGCGACTTTGCCATCCACCGCATCACGTCGGTGGTGTCGGCCGACGGCCGATAATGGATCACCCGAGAAATGAAAAGGAGCCGCGCCATTGACTGACGGGCCGTTGATTGTGCAGTCCGATAAGACGGTGCTGCTCGAGGTCGACCACGAGCAGGCCGGTGCGGCGCGCGCCGCCATCGCGCCGTTCGCGGAGCTGGAGCGCGCGCCCGAGCACGTGCACACCTACCGCATCACACCGTTGGCGCTGTGGAACGCACGCGCCGCCGGCCACGACGCCGAACAGGTCGTCGACGCGCTGGTCAGCTTCTCGCGCTACGCGGTGCCCCAGCCGCTGCTGGTCGACATCGTCGACACCATGGCCCGCTACGGCCGGCTGCAATTGGTCAAACACCCGGCGCACGGCCTGACGCTGCTGAGCCTGGACCGGGCCGTGCTCGAGGAAGTGCTGCGCAACAAGAAGATCGCACCCATGCTCGGCGCCCGGATCGACGATGACACCGTCGTCGTTCACCCCAGCGAGCGTGGCCGCGTCAAGCAGATGCTGCTCAAGATCGGTTGGCCCGCAGAGGATCTCGCGGGCTACGTCGACGGCGAGGCGCACGCGATCAGCCTGGCGCAGGAGGGCTGGCACCTGCGTGACTACCAGCAAATGGCCACCGATTCGTTCTGGTCCGGCGGGTCCGGCGTGGTGGTCCTTCCGTGCGGGGCCGGCAAGACGCTGGTTGGCGCGGCCGCGATGGCGAAAGCCAGCGCGACGACCCTGATCCTGGTCACCAACATCGTCGCGGCGCGGCAGTGGAAGCGCGAACTGGTAGCGCGCACCTCACTGACCGAGGACGAGGTCGGCGAATATTCGGGAGAACGCAAGGAGATTCGGCCCGTCACCATCTCGACGTATCAAATGATCACCCGCCGCACCAAGGGCGAGTACCGGCATCTGGAACTCTTCGACAGCCGCGACTGGGGGCTGATCATCTACGACGAGGTCCACCTGCTGCCGGCGCCGGTGTTCCGGATGACCGCCGACCTGCAGTCCAAGCGCCGCCTCGGGCTGACCGCCACACTGGTCCGGGAAGACGGCCGCGAGGGCGACGTGTTCTCGCTGATCGGCCCCAAGCGCTATGACGCGCCGTGGAAGGACATCGAGGCCCAGGGTTGGATCGCCCCGGCCGAGTGCGTCGAGGTGCGCGTCACCATGACCGACAACGAGCGCATGATCTATGCCACGTCGGAACCCGAAGAGCGATACAAGGTTTGCTCAACCGCGCATTCGAAAATCGCCGTGGTGAAGTCGATCCTGGACAAGCATCCCGGCGAGCAGACGCTGGTGATCGGCGCCTACCTCGACCAGCTCGACGAGCTAGGCGCCGAGCTGAACGCCCCGGTGATCCAAGGGTCCACCCGAACCAAGGAACGCGAAGAGCTGTTCGACGCGTTCCGCCGCGGTGAGGTGTCGACGCTGGTGGTGTCCAAGGTCGCCAACTTCTCCATCGATTTGCCGGAAGCCTCTGTGGCGGTGCAGGTTTCGGGTACGTTCGGCTCACGCCAAGAGGAAGCGCAGCGGCTAGGGCGGCTGCTGCGACCCAAGGCCGACGGTGGTGGCGCCATCTTCTACTCCGTGGTGGCGCGCGACAGCCTGGACGCCGAGTACGCGGCGCACCGGCAGCGTTTCCTGGCCGAGCAGGGCTACGGCTACATCATCCGGGACGCCGACGACCTTCTGGGCCCAGCGATTTAGGCCCGGCGAGCTGAACTCGCCCCGCTTGCTGCGTCTGCGCCCGCCAGCTACTAGAGCGACAAGATGGTCGCCGAGGCGGTTCCGGGCGCGCCGTAGACCTGGGCCAGGCCGACGCGCGGGCTGCCGGGCACCTGGCGCTCGCCCGCCTCACCGCGCAGCTGGCGCACCAGTTCGTGCATCTGCCGCAGCCCCGACGCGCCGATCGGCTCGCCGTTCGCGATCAACCCCCCGTCGGTGTTGACCGGCATCGAGCCGTGGATCTCGGTGGCGCCGTCGGCCAGCAGCTTCTCCTGCTCGCCGTCGGCGCAGAGGCCCGTCTCGGCCATATGGATGACCTCGTTGCCGGCGTCAGTGTCCTGGAGCTGGGCGACGTCGACGTCCTCGGGGCCGATGCCGGCCGCCTCGTAGGCCGCGTTGGCCGCGTAGACGGTCGGGGAGACGTCCTCGTCGAGCGGCGCGAAGGTGGCATGTACTTCATAGGCACCGTAGCGGCGGGTGCGGATCTCGCAGGCTCGCACGTACACCGGCTTGTCGGTGAACTTGTGCGCCATGTCGGCGCGGCACATGATCACCGCCGCGGCCCCCTCGTCGGGCGCACAGAACATGTATTGGGTCAAGGGGTAGTTGAGCACGGCCGAATTGAGAATCTCTTCCTCGGCAATCGGCTTGCGCCGGAACGCATTCGGGTTCAGCGCACCGTTGCGAAAGTTCTTTGCCGCCACCTTCGCCAGGGTGGCCTGCGAAATGTTGTGGTCGTGCAGGTACTTGTTGGCCTTCATCCCGAAGAACTTGGTGGTGACGAACTGCCCGTTCTGGGCGTACCACTGCGGCAGCGCCAGCTTGGCGGGGTCGTCGGTGAACGCGCCGCGCGGGTGCTTGTCCAGCCCGATGGCGATGCCGATGTCGTACTTGCCCAGCCGGATGGTGTCGGCGGTCTGCTGGATGGCGCTGGCCGCGGTGGCGCACGCGTTGAACACGTTGGTGAACGTGATGCCGGTGAGACCGACCAGGCGAGTCACCGCGTCGGGGTTGGACACCTCGTGGCTGCCGCCGAAACCGAACTGGATGTCCTTCCAGTCCACGCCGGCGTCGCTCAGCGCCGACTGAATCGCCTCGGCGCCCATCTGCATCGCGGTCTTGTCGAACCTGCCGAACGGATGCAGGCCCACGCCGATGATGGCGACATCGTTGGTCATCTCAACCTTCTCCTGGGTAGCTGGTGGGCCGCGCTTGCGATCGCCACTAGACCGGCTGGAACGCGAACGTCATGATTTCGGCGCCCTCTTCGTCGGTGGTCAGCGGAATCATGGTGAGCTCGACCTCCTGGCCGAACTCCAGCTTGGCCGGGTCGTTCTCCGTCAACCGCCCCTCGACCCGGATGACGTCATCAAGCTGGACCAACCCGACGCCGAACGGAACGAAGTCCTTGCCGGTCGGGCCGGCATAGGGCGCCCCGGGCGGGAAGCCCTGCGTGGTCCACGCGACGAGGGTTCCGCGGCGCGGCAGCAACACGTCGGTCATCTCGCCAAGGCTGCAGCGCGGGCACCACTGCTGCACCGGAAAGGTGGTGGCGCCGCAGCTGCCGCACCGGCTGCCGATCAGCTGTGGGCTCTCGTCGGGCCAGGTCGAGATCTCGGGGGCGAGCGCCTTTTGCATCGGGGATCCTCCAGAAGCGTCCACGGTGTGCCGACAGAATGTTGCTCACTGAACCGTATAACAGCTTTCCGAAAAGTGGAAACCGCATTCTCATTCTTGGCCGCGCCGGGCAGATAGGTTGGGATCGCCGCCGCAACCGAGGAGACGACCATGCCAGTCACGGTGATACTCGAACTGAAATTCAAGCCCGACGCCGTGCCACAGGCGCGCGACGTCATGGGCCGGGCTTTACGAGACACCCGGGCGTTTCCCGGGAACCTCGGTACCGACGTGCTCGTCGACGAGGACGACGAAACCCACTGGCTGATCTACGAACTGTGGGACACGGTCGAGCAGGACGAGGCCTATCGCGCGTTTCGCGCCGGCGAAGGCCGCCTCACCGACCTGCCGCCGCTGCTGGCCGAGCCTCCCGTCAAGAAGAGGTATGTCACCTCCGACATCTGACGGCTAGCTGAGCGCGGGAATCACCTCGCGCTCGAACAACTCGATGCCGGAGCGGTCGTACGCGGCCTCCGGGAAATAGCAGATGGCGTATTCGCACCCGAGGTCGCGGAGCTTGGCGATCCGCTCGATCACCTGTTCCGGTGTGCCCGTCGCCGAATCGGGTCCGCTGCCGGCGGCCAGCATCGCGTCGGCGGCCGCCTCGGGCACGTACCGGACGACCCGGTCGCGGACGCGCCGCAGCCTGTCCTTGACGTCGGCGTCGGAGGTCCCGACGACCGCGTTGAAGTTGGCCGACCGCACGATGGCCTCGAAGTCGCTGCCCACCTGCTGACAGTGCTGCGCCAGCACTTCGGACTTGTGCGCGAACGCCTCGGGCTCGGGCGCGAAGTTGGTGTACTGCGCGTATTTCGCGGCGATGCGCAAGGTCACCTTCTCACCGCCACCGGCGATCCACAGCGGAATCCCGTTGTCCTGCAGTGGCTTAGGGGAAACGATTGCGCCGTCCACCTGGTAGTGCTTGCCGTCGAAGCTGACCTTGCCGTCGCGCCAGGCAGCACGCATGATCTGTACGCCCTCGTCCAGCCGGGCCAGCCGCACGCCGGCCGACGGGAATCCGTAACCGTAAGCGCGCCACTCATGTTCGTACCAGCCACCGCCGATGCCCATCTGGATCCGCCCACCGGAGATGATGTCGGCGGTCGCCGCGACCTTGGCCAGGTACACCGGATTGCGGTAGCTCATCGCGGTGCACATCTGGCCGAGTTTGATCCGCGACGTGACCGCCCCGTACGCGGCCATCAGCGACCACGCCTCGTGCGTGGCCTCAGCCGTCGGCAGCGGGACGGTGTGGAAATGGTCGTAGACCCACAGCGAGTCCCACGCGCTGCTGTCGGCGTAGACAGCCAGGTCGCGCATCACCGCCCAGTGCTTCTCCGGTTCGATGTCGACCAGATCCATTCGCCAACCTTGCGGGATGAAGAGACCGAAGCGCATAGCAACGGACTCTAACCCGCCGCCCACCACCACAGCGCAGAAGGCAATTCCCTCCGCTGCCGCGGGCAGCCCTCCCCAGGCCCCCGCTAGGCTTACCCATCGACAAGCAAGCGGGAGGTCGGCGTGCGCGTACTGGTCTCCGGCGCCAGCATCGCCGGCCCGGTGCTGGCCTACTGGCTGAACCGTCGCGGCTTCGACGTCACCGTCGTCGAGCGCGCGCCCACCCTGCGCAAGACCGGCGGCCACGCCGTCGACCTGTTCCGTCCCGCGATGGAGATTTCGGCGGAGATGGGTGTCCTGCCTCAGATCGAGGCGCTCGCCACCGGAACGGACCGCATGACCATGCATCGGGAAGGCCGGCCCCGGCCCATCGAGATCGACCTCACCAAGATCTACGCCGCCACGTCCGACCGGCACGTGGAGATCATGCGCGACGACCTCAGCGAAATCTATTACGCCGCCGGTCGCGACGACGTCGAGTACCTCTTCGGGGACTCGATCACCTCGATCGACCACGACGGCGAGGTGACGTTCGAGGATGCCCCGGCCCGCCGGTTCGACGTCGTCGTCGGCGCAGACGGGGTGCACTCCAACGTCCGACAGCTGACCTTCGGCGACGAAGCCAACCTCACCCGATTCCTCGGCGGCTATCTGGCGGTGGTATCGGCGCCCAAGGCACTGGCCGGCCAGGGCGAGATGACCTGCCACGTCGGCGTGGGCCGCCTCGCGGCAATCTACACCGCCGAGCACCTGGACGACGCGCGCGCCGTCTTCCTGTTCCGCACCAAACAAGAGCTCGACTATGACCATCGGGATGCGCTGCGGCAGAAGGCAATCCTGCGCGACACTTTCGCCGACATGCACGAGCAGGTGGACGATTGGCTCGGCGAAGTCGACCGCACGCCCACGTTCTACTTCGATTCGATCAGCCAACTGCGGCTGGACCGATGGTCCCGGCGGCGGGTGACCCTCGTCGGCGACGCGGGATACTGCCCCGGACCCGCGGTGGGCGGCAGCACCAGCCTTGCCGTGCTTGGCGCCTACGTACTGGCCGGAGAGCTCGCCGGGGCGAACGGCGACCACCTGCGCGCGTTCGCGGCCTACGAATTGCAGATGCGTGAACCGGTGCACCGCAGCCGGGCCTTTGCGCGCGGCGCCGCCAAGGGCATCATCCCCGGCTCGCGACTCGGAGTGTGGGGGTTGACCCATGGCGCCCGACTGATTTCGCTGTTGCCCGGGTCGCTTTCGCGGTCGCTGGCGAAGCTGAACGCCAACGGCGTCCGGATGCACGATTCGATGGCGGTGCCCGACTACAGCGCGACCGACCTACAAGCGAACGAAAGGAAAGACCGCCGATGGAACTAGCCGGTGTGGGAATCTGGAGCAGTCAACTGCGATACGGCGATCCGTCTGAATCCGCTGATGCGGCAGCGGAATTGGACGAATTGGGCTTTCCGGCGCTGTGGATACCCGACGTCGGCGGGCCGGTGTTCGACGCGGTCGGCAACTTGCTGGCCGCCACCAAGCGGACCGTGATCGCCACCGGGATCCTCAACCTGTGGATGCATGCGCCCGGCGAGGTCGCTGACTCCTATGCGACCTTGACCGCCGAACACGGGGACCGCTTCCTACTCGGCATCGGGGTCAGCCACGCACCGCTGATCGACGCGGGCCAGCCCGGGCGGTACCGCAAACCGCTGGCGGCCACGGCGGCGTTCCTGGACGGGCTGGATGCCGCCCCACGTCCCGTACCGGCCGAAAGTCGGGTCCTCGCCGCGCTCGGCCCAAAGATGCTCACCCTGGCCGCAACCCGCGCCCGCGGGGCCCACCCTTACCTGGTCACCCCCGACCACACCGCCTCTGCCCGTTCGACTTTGGGCGATGGCCCCCTGCTGCTGCCGGAGCAGACGGTGATCCTGACCGACAGCGCCGACGAGGCGCGACGCATCGGAACCGACTGGCTGCGGGCGTATTTGGCGTTGCCCAACTACGCCAACAACCTGCTGCGCACCGGGTTCACCGAAGAGGACCTCACCCAGGTCAGCGATCGGCTCTTCGACGCCATCATCGCGTGGGGTGACGAGGAGGCGATCATGCGCAGGGTCGCCGAGCATCGTTCGGCCGGCGCCGACCATGTGTGCGTCCAGGTGCTGCTGGCCGACCCGAAGGTGTTCCCGCGCGAGCAATGGCGCCGAATCGCCGCCGCCTCCAAGTAACCCCGCGGCGATCACGCTTAGGGTGGGGTATGGCTTCCAAGCAGACGCTGTTTCGGATTTTCTACCGCATCGGCTTCACTCCCTGGGACGGTCACCCGCTCGCGCAGAGCGTGCGGAACCTGGTCGAGGGGACGGCCGACACGCCTGCGCTCCCGCGGGGCTCGGCCCTCGAAGTCGGGTGCGGAACCGGTGACTGCTCGATCTATCTCGCCCAGCACGGTTGGAAGGTCACCGCGGTCGACTTCGTCGCCAAGCCCCTCGAGCGGGCACGCGCCAAGGCCGGGGCCGCCGGCGCGGCGGTCGACTTCGTCCAGGCCGACGTCACACAGCTGAGCCGGACCGGCGTCGGCTCGAACTTCGAGTTGATTGTCGACAACGGTTGCCTGCACAACATGAGCGACGACGATCGTGAGGCCTATGTCCGGGAGATCAGCGCGGTGGCGGGCCCCGATGCGCGACTGCTGATCGTCGCATTCGTTCCCGGCGGCAGGGTGGGAGTGCGCGGCATCGACCACACCGAGATGGAACGACGCTTCGCGCCCAGCTGGACGATGCTGTCGGCCGGCGACGAGCGCGAGCTGGACCGCGCCGAGAAGACGCCGGCACGGTACTACCTCTTCCAGCATCGAGACACATAACCAGGTGCGATGACACGCCGTACGCCGTCGCAACGCTTTATGTCCCGCGTGTCAGCGCACGCAAAAGCCCCCGAAGACAAGCGCTTCGGGGGCTTTCGCGACCGCGAGACCTAGGCCAGCGAGTCGGGCGGCAGGAAGCGGTCGCCGTACTTGGCTGCCAGCTCGCGGGCACGGGCCACGAAGGCTTCCTTGCCCGTACCGCCCGCACCCTCGTAGCCGACGATGAACTGCGCGCTCCCACCGGTGTACGGCGGAAAGCCGATGCCCATGATCGACCCGATGTTGGCGTCTGCGGTCGACGTCAACACGCCCTCGTCGAGGCACTTCTGCGTTTCCAGCGCCTCGGCGAACAGCATCCGGTCGATCATGTCCTGCAGCGGCGGCTGCGACGAACCGGACTTGAACGTCTCCCGCAGGCCCGGCCACAGCCCGGTGCGCTTGCCGTCGACGTACTCGTAGAAGCCCGCGCCCTTCAGCCGCGACGGGCGTCCGATCTCGATCATCTTCTCCACGACGGCCTCGGCCGGGTGCGGCTCGTAGGTACCGCCCGCGTCCTCGACGCCCTTACGGGTGGCGGCCGCGATCTTGTGCATCAGTTCGAGATTCAGCTCGTCGGACAGCTGCAGCGGCGGGGCCGGGTAGCCGGCCTGCGAGCCGGCGTGCTCGATGCTGGCGGGTTCGACGCCCTCACCGAGCATCGCCAAGGCCTCGTTGACGAAGGTACCGATGACGCGGCTGGTGAAGAAGCCGCGGCTGTCGTTGACCACGATCGGGGTCTTGCCGATGGCGAGCGTGTAGTCGAACACGCGGGCCAACGCCTCGTCAGAAGTCTTCTCGCCCTTGATGATTTCGACCAGCGGCATCTTGTCGACCGGTGAGAAGAAGTGGATCCCGATGAAGTCCTCCTGCCGCTTGACGCCGGTCGCCAGACCGGTGATCGGCAGCGTCGAAGTGTTGGACCCGAGCAGAGCGTTCGGCTCGACGATGTCCTCGATCTCCTGGAACACCTTGTGCTTGAGTTCCTGGCTCTCGAACACCGCCTCGATCACGAAGTCGACGCCCTTGAAGTCCGCGGCGTCGGCCGACGGCGTGATGCGATCCAGCAGCGCCTTGCTCTTCTCCTCGGTGGTCTTGCCGCGCTGAAGCGCCTTGGCCTCAAGCTTTTCCGAGTAACCCTTGCCCTTCTGCGCGGCCTCGAGGCTGACGTCCTTGAGCACCACGTCGAACCCGGCCTTGGCGGAAACGTAGGCGATGCCGGCGCCCATCATGCCCGCGCCCAGCACACCGATCTTGTTGATCTTGACGGGCTCGATGCCGTCGGGCCGCGAGCCCCCGCCGTTGATGTGCTGCAGGTCGAAGAAGAAGGCCTGGATCATGTTCTTGGCGACCTGGCCGGTGACCAGGGAGGTGAAGTAGCGGCTCTCGATGCGGCTGGCGGTGTCGAAGTCCACCTGGGCACCCTCGACGGCCGCGTCCAGGATGGCCCGCGGCGCCGGCATCGGCGCGCCCTTGAGCTGCTTCTTCAACAGCGCGGGGAAGGACGGCAGGATGCCGGCCAGCCCGGGGCTGGACGGGGCGCCGCCGGGCATCTTGTAGCCCTTGGCATCCCACGGCTGGGTGTGCGCGTCGGGGTTGGCCTTGATCCACGCCTTGGCGGCCGGAACCAGTTCGTCGACCGAGCCGACGAGCTCGTCGACCAGCCCCATCTCCTTGGCCTTGTCCGGCTTGAACCGGGTGCCCTGGGACAGCACGTTCATGAACGCGTTCTGGATGCCGAACATCCGCACCGAACGAGTGACGCCACCCGCACCGGGCAGCAGGCCCAGCGTCACCTCGGGGAAGCCGAGGACGAGGCCCTTGACGTCGGCCGCGATGCGGTGGTGACAAGCCAGGCAGATCTCGAGGCCGCCGCCCAGGGCCGCGCCGTTGATGGCGGCGACCACCGGCTTGCCCAGGGTCTCCAGGGCCCGCAGGTCGCGCTTGATGCCCTCGACCTCGGCGAAAATCTCGCCGGCGTTCTCCGGGCCGGCTTGGATCATCGACTTCAGGTCACCGCCGGCGAAGAAGGTCTTCTTCGCGCTCGTGATGACCACGCCGGTGATCGAATCCTTCTCGGCCACAAGGCGTTCGACGGCCTTGTGCATCGACTCCTTGTAGGGGTCGTTCATCACGTTCGCGGACCCGGTGGGGTCGTCGAGCGTCAGCGTGACGATGCCGTCGGCATCCTTATCCCACTGGATGGTGTTCTCTGCCATGGTCTTAAACCCTCTCGATGATGGTGGCGACGCCCATGCCGCCGCCGATGCACAGCGTGATCAGCGCGCGACGCGCGTTGCGGCGCTCGAGCTCGTCGACCATGGTGCCGGTGATCATGGCGCCGGTGGCGCCCAGCGGGTGGCCCATCGCGATGGCACCACCATTGACGTTCAGCTTCTCGTCGGGAATGTTGAGGTCCTTCTGGAACTTCAGCACCACCGAGGCGAACGCCTCGTTCAGTTCGAACAGGTCGATGTCGTCGACGGTCAGTCCCGCGCGGTCGAGGACCTTCTGGGTGGCCGGGGTCGGGCCGGTCAGCATGATGACCGGGTCGGAACCACTGGTCGCGGTGGCGACGATGCGCGCCCGTGGGGTCAGGCCCTGGGACTTGCCGGCAGCCTCCGAGCCGACCAGCACCAGCGCGGCGCCGTCGACGATGCCGGAGCTGTTGCCCCCGGTGTGGACGTGGTTGATCTTCTCGACGTAGTGGTACTTCTGCAGCGCCACGTCGTCGAAGCCGCCCATTTCGCCGATGCCGTCGAACGCGGTCTTCAGCTTGGCCAGGCCCTCCATTGTGGTGTCGGGCCGCATGTGCTCGTCGTGGTCGAGGATGACCAGACCGTTCTGGTCGCGCACCGGCACGACCGACTTGGCGAAGTAGCCGCCCGACCAGGCCTCGGCGGCCTTCTGCTGCGAGCGCAGCGCGTAGGCGTCGACGTCGTCGCGGGAGAAGCCCTCGATGGTGGCGATCAGGTCGGCGCCGATGCCCTGCGGCACGAAGCCGATCCGGTAGTTGGTCTCCGGGTCGAGTGCCCAGGCGCCGCCGTCGGAGCCCATCGGGACGCGGCTCATCGACTCGACACCGCCGGCCAGCACCAGGTCGTCCCAGCCGGAGCGCACCTTTTGCGCGGCGGTGTTGACAGCTTCCAGCCCCGAGGCGCAGAACCGGTTGAGCTGCACCCCACCGGTGGTCTCGGGCAGGCCGGCCACCAGCGCCGCGGTCCGGGCGATGTCGCCGCCCTGGTCACCGACCGGGGACACGACGCCCAGGATCAGGTCGCTGATCAGGTTCTCGTCGAGGTCGGGGTTGCGCCGGCGCAGCTCGTCGACCAGCCCGACGACCAGGTTCACCGGCTTGACCTCGTTCAGCGAACCGTTTTTTTGCTTGCCGCGCGGCGTGCGGATGGCCTCATAGATGAAGGCTTCTTCGGACATGTCGAGTTCCTCTTCGCAAGTGGGTTTCGGATCCGTATTAAAGGTAGGTCCAGATACCGCACCCTAACAAAGTGCCCGGCCAACCTGTTGGTTGGGCCGATCACCGCTGGTCAGTGAGCCGAGCTGGGGAACCCCCGCTTGCGGGGGACACGCTGGCGTGACGCTGGACGGCGAGCGCCACACTGGCGTGACACTCGGGCACCGAAGCCCCCTAAGCTCGACCAGCATGACGGTGTCGCGACTGCGTCCGTACGCGACGACGGTGTTCGCCGAGATGTCGGCGCTGGCCGCTCGGGTCGGCGCGGTCAACCTCGGCCAGGGTTTCCCCGACGAGGACGGGCCCGCGGCCATGTTGAAGGCCGCCCAAGACGCCATCGCCGAGGGAAAAAACCAGTACCCGCCCGGCATCGGCGTCGCACCGCTGCGGCGCGCCATCGCCGCCCAGCGGCCCAGCGGCATTTCGGCATCGAATACGACCCCGACACCGAAGTGCTGGTGACGGTCGGGGCCACCGAGGCCATCGCGTCCGCGGTGCTGGGCCTGATCGAGCCCGGCTCGGAGGTCCTGCTGATCGAGCCGTTCTACGACTCCTACTCGCCGGTGCTGGCGATGGCCGGCGCGCACCGGGTGGCCGTGCCCCTGGTGCCCCATGGTCGTGGCTTTGCCTTGGACGTCGAGGCCCTGCGCCGGGCGGTGACGCCACGGACCCGTGCGCTGATCGTCAACTCCCCGCACAACCCGACCGGCACGGTGCTCAGCGCGGCCGAGCTGGCCGCCATCGCCGAGGTCGCCGTCGCCGCCGACCTGTTGGTGATCACCGACGAGGTCTACGAGCACCTGGTGTTCGGGGACCACCGGCATCTGCCGCTGGCCGGCTTCGACGGCATGGCCGAGCGGACGATCACCATCTCCAGCGCGGCCAAGATGTTCAACTGCACCGGCTGGAAAATCGGATGGGCTTGCGGCCCAGCAGAACTCATCGCCGGGGTACGTGCGGCCAAGCAGTACCTGAGCTACGTCGGCGGCGCGCCGTTCCAGCCCGCGGTGGCTCTCGCGCTCGACACCGAGGACGCGTGGGTGGCCGCGCTCTGCAGCTCTTTGCAGGCCCGTCGCGATCGGCTGGCCGCCGGGCTGTCCGAGATCGGCTTCGAGGTGCACGACAGCGCCGGCACCTACTTCCTGTGCGCCGACCCCCGCCCCCTGGGCTACGACGACAGCACCGCGTTCTGCGCGGCGCTGCCGGAAAAGGTCGGGGTGGCGGCCATTCCCCTGTCGCCTTTCTGCGATCCGGCGGGCTCGCATCCCGACGTGTGGAATCACCTGGTGCGGTTCACCTTCTGCAAACGCGAAGACACCCTTGACGAGGCGATCAGGCGGCTGGCCGCCCTGCGGTGACGGGCCGGCTACCCGGCCGAGCCGAGGCCCCCGACCACTCGCTTGCGCAGCCCCTCCAGCGCGGAATCGAGGATCTTCTTGCGGGCCCGGTTGACCCAGAACTCGGGCAGCGGCGCAAATGGCTCGACGGTGATGGCGAACCGCACCCTGGTCTTGTCGTAGCCCTCCCTGGTCAGGGTGTACTCCCCGTGCTGGCCACGTTGCTGGGCAGTCTTCTGGGCGTCCCACACCATCCAGTCCGGCCCCCAGTGGTATTCGAGCAGTTCCGTGTCGTGGATGCCGGTGACCGCGATGGTGACCTTCACGTGGTGCGGTCGGCCGTCGGGGTGCTTGTCGACGACTTCGACCCGCTTGTGCACCGACGACCATGAGGGCACGGCGTCCATGTCGGCCAGCGCCTCCATGATCACTTCCGGAGGCGCGTCAATGACGATTTCCGACGACGCTTGAACGGCCACTACTAATAAGTTAGCAACCGCTCAGCCGCAGACGAAGGCAAAAGCGCGAGCCGCTGACTATTCCGGCTCCGTCGAACCTTTGAAGTGCTTTACCAATTCGCACAAGCCCTTTACCGATGAGTCAAGAACGCTTTCGCTGGCCCGCCGGACGATGAAGGCGGGCATCGGCCGGCCGGGCTCGACCGTCACGTCGAAGCGCACGCGGGTCTTGTCGAGACCTTCGGGTTTGAGGTTGTACTCGACGTGCTGACCGTGCTGCTGGGAAGTCCCTTTGGCGTCATAGACGACCCAATCGGGACCCCAGTGATATTCCAGGATCTCCTTGTCGACGAGCCCGAGAATCTTGATCGTGGTTTTCACATGGTGGGGCCGACCGTCGGGATAACGGTCGATTACTTCGATGTGTTTGTGGAGCGGTGACCACGATGCCAGCACGCCGACATCGATCAGCGCCTCCATGACCACTTCTGGCGGCGCGTCGACGACAAATTCCCGTGATGCTTTTACGGCCACTGCGCTCAACCTAGCAATGCCGGCCCCGGTGCGGAATGGTTCGGCGTAACAGGCTGGCTACCAGTCGATTTCGGCGAGCGGCGTGGTGGCCGCCGGTGGCCGACCCACCGGTGCGGCCGGGGTGCGCGAGAAGCGTGGACCGGGCGCGGCCTGGTCGACGCCGTGGTCGGTGATCACCGTGGACCGCGCCCGCAAGTGTTCGTCGGCCGCCGCCTCGCTCCACGTCAACACCGCAGTGACGCACGCATCGGTGCCGGCGAAGATGGTCGTCCACTCGTCACGGGTCCGGCTGCCGAACCGTTTCGCGAAGACCTCGTACATCTGCGGGTAGGACCCGATGTCGAGCTGGCCGGGCACCTGGTCGGGCGACAGGCCGAGGCCGGTCAGCAGCGCCGCGAAAAATTGCGGCTCGATGGCGCCGACGGCCAGGTATTTGCCGTCGGAGGTCTCGTAGCAGCGATAGAACGGGGCACCGCCGTCGAGCAGGAACGACTCGCGCCGGTCACGCAGCGCCCCGGTCGACTTCATCGTCCACATCATCTGGGCGAGCAGGCTGACGCCGTCCACCATCGCCGCGTCGATGACCTGCCCCTGACCAGAACGTTCACGCTCGTAGAGGGCGACCGCGATGCCGAGCAGCACCAGCATCGAACCGCCACCGAAGTCGGCTACCAGATTCAGCGGCGGCATCGGGGGCCGGTCAGCGTAGCCCAGAGCCGACAGCGCGCCGGTCCGCGAGAGGTAATTGATGTCGTGCCCCGCCGTCTGGGCCAGCGGCCCGTCCTGCCCCCAGCCGGTGATCCGCGCGAAGATCAGTCGCGGATTGACCGCCGCGCATTCGTCGGGACCGATGCCGAGTCGCTCGCAGGTGCCCGGACGGAAACAGTCCAGCAGCACGTCGGCTTTGGCGGCGAGATCCAGCAGCGCCTGCGGGTACGCCTTGACGTCCAGGTCGACGATTCGCTTCCCGCGATGCAGCAGATCGCGGTCCTCGGGCGGCATTGTGAGGCCGCCCGGGCGCCGCACGCGCACCACGTCGGCGCCCAGGTCGGCGAGCATCATCCCGGCGTGCGGCCCCGGGCCGATCCCGCCGAGCTCGATCACCTTCACCCCGGCGAGGGGACCGCCGTCGCCCACCGCGGTTAGTTGCCCTTCTTGACCTTGAGCACCCGCTCGCGCAGCGCCTTGGTCGCCGAATCGATGGTGCCCTTCACGGCGCGTTTCAGGACGAAGCCGGGCAGTGGCACATTCGGGTCCGCAAGGAGCTCGAACTTGACCAGAGTCGCGTCGCCCTGCGGTATCAGGGTGTACTTGCCGTCTTGCGCCTTCTGCTGCGAGGAGCTCACCAGCGTCCAGCTCACCGCGTCGTCCGACCAGGTGTAGGCCACCACCTGTTCGTCGGTGATCCCGGCGACCTTCACCTTCATCTTCACTTGGCTGGGCCGCCCGTCGTCGCCGGTCGAGAGGACCTCCGCACTCTGATGGGGTTCGGACCATTCGGGCATCGCCTCGAAATCGGCGATGACGTCCAGAATCTCCTCCGGACTGGCTTCGATGACGATGTCGCGGGATTCCTTGAGTGCCATGGCCCGCACGATACTGAAACGGCGTCCCGCCCGGAACGGATTCGACCGAGGTACCGTCGTGCTTGTGCCTGAGGCAGCGACCGAGCCCGTCTACACCGTCGGCGACTACCTGTTGGACCGCCTCGCCGAACTCGGCGTCACCGAGATCTTCGGCGTTCCCGGCGACTACAACCTGGAATTCCTCGACCACATCGTCGCCCACCGCAGGATCCGGTGGGTGGCAACGCCAACGAGCTGAACGCCGGCTACGCCGCCGACGGGTACGGCCGGCTACGCGGAATGTCAGCCGTGGTAACGACTTTCGGCGTCGGTGAACTTTCGGCGGCCAACGCCATCGCGGGCAGCTATGCCGAACAGGTGCCCGTGGTGCACATCGTCGGCGGACCGTCCAAAGACGCGCAGGGCACCCGGCGCGCGCTGCACCACTCGCTCGGTGACGGCGACTTCGAGCACTTCTTCCGGGTCAGCCGCGAGATCACCTGTGCCCAGGCCAACCTCATGCCCGCGAACGCCCGCCGGGAGATCGACCGGGTGCTCTCGGAGGTGCGCGAGCAGAAGCGCCCCGGATACATCCTGCTGTCCACCGACGTGGCCCGCTTCCCCACCGAGCCGCCCGGTGATCCGCTGCCCCGCTACGCCGGTGGCACCAGCCCGCGCGCGCTGTCCCTGTTCGCCGAGGCCGCGTCCGAGCTCATCGCCGACCACAAGCTGACCGTGCTGGCCGACTTGCTGGTGCACCGGTTGCAGGTGGTCAAGGAACTCGAGGCGCTGCTGACGGCCGACGTGGTGCCCTACGCCACGCTGATGTGGGGGAAGAGCCTGCTGGACGAAAGCTCGCCCAACTACCTGGGGATCTACGCCGGTTCGGCCAGTGTCCCGGCGGTGCGCACCGCGATCGAGGAGGCACCGGTGCTGGTGACCGCCGGCGTGGTATTCACCGACATGGTCAGCGGCTTCTTCAGCCAGCGGATCGACCCGGCGCGAACCATCGATGTCGGGCAGTACCAAAGCAGTGTGGCCGGCGAGGTCTTCGCGCCGCTGGAGATGGGCGCCGCACTGGAGGCGCTGTCGACCATCCTGACCCGGCGCCCGATCACGTCGCGGCCGGTGGCGGCGCCCACCGCCGGCGATCTACCCCCGCCCCCGCCGCGCGATCAACCCCTGACGCAAGAGATGCTGTGGGACCGCCTCTGCACAGCCCTCACACCGGGCAACGTGGTCCTCGCCGACCAGGGCACGTCCTTCTACGGCATGGCCGACCACCGCTTGCCCCAGGGCGTCACATTCATCGGCCAACCCCTTTGGGGCTCAATCGGTTACACGCTGCCCGCCGCACTGGGCGCCGGGGTCGCACATCCGGACCGCCGGACCGTGCTGCTGATCGGCGACGGCGCCGCCCAACTGACCGTCCAAGAGCTCGGCACCTTCTCGAGGGAGGGGCTGTCTCCGGTGATCGTGGTGGTCAACAACGACGGCTACACCGTCGAACGGGCGATCCACGGAGAGACGGCGCCCTACAACGACATCGTGAATTGGAAGTGGACGGACATTCCCAACGCGCTGGGGGTGGCCGATCACCTGGCGTTCCGGGTGCGGACCTACGGCGAGCTCGATGACGCCTTGACCGCGGCCGCGCTGCACCGCGACAGCATGGTGCTTGTCGAGGTGGTCCTGCCGCGGCTCGAAATCCCGCCGCTGCTCGTCGAACTCGTCCAGCCGACATCGCCGGACGGCAGCGTTCGCCGCTAGGGGCGCCGTGTCAGCCGGGCCCGGAGCGAGTGGGTCCGCCGGCCGGGTCGGACGAGCGCAGCATCGCCTGGACGGTTCGCCGGCAACGCCCGCAGTCGGCGCCTGCTCCGCAAGCCTGGGCGACATCCTTGGTGGTGCAGGCCCCGGCTTCGACCGCCTCGGTCACCGCTTGGCTGGTGACTCCGTTGCACAGGCACACGAACATCGCGCCGGCCGCTCAGTCCGCCTCGATGCGCATCATGTTGGTGAATCGGCCGACGAATATCGGTGGGTAGGGGCCCATTCCGGCGCCGGACATCCACTCGGCCGCGGCGTCGGGATGCTCGATCCATCGCCGCGCGCTCTCTTCGTCGGGCAGCTCCGACATGATCAGCACCTCGTGCTCATCATCGAAGGCCTGGAAGATCCAGGTCTTGCGGATGCCGGCCGCGACGAATCTGTCGGTGGCCGAGGCGACTTCGGCGGTAAGGGCCGACACGTCGTGGACGGACGCGATGGTGGCGACCACGACGCCTGGCGCCTCGGGCGTCGCGGTGGGCGCCGGGACGAACCTGTCGACGATCTCGCCGGCGAAGACCGCCGGAATGTCGTCGACGCCGGCCGCGTCGAACCAGTCGAAGAAGACCCGCGAGCGCAGCAGCTCCACGATCGGCTCGCGGCTGTGGACTCCGATCATCACCAGCACGCGGCCGTAGTCATGCGTCGAGGTGTAGACCAGGACGTGGTGGGCGCCGATGTCGGACAGGGCCGCCTTTCTGCGCTCGAGCAGCGGCCATACCCGGCTGGGGTCCGGGACGCGGTAGTCCGACGCGATCACCATCGAATGAATGTCGTTCGTCATCACCGCCGCCTCACACCGGATTCAACGACGAAGGTACTCGATGATCGCGGCGCCAACGGCGCCGGGCTGTCGGGGAACAGGGCGTGGCTGGCGTCGTCGATGACGGTGGTGCTGACGCGGTCGCCATTGCGGGCGCGCAGGTCGCCCCATTCGGCGCGGTGGTGAAACGGGTCGAGGGCGGCGATGATCTCGAACACCGGCGCGTTCCCCGCGTCCCAGTAGTGCGTGACATCGGTGTGGTGTACGCAGGCCACTTGCATTGCAAGGGTTTCGGGGTACCAGCCGGTCAGCCATATCGAGGCGTCGTGGCCGGGCGCGAAGAAGGCGGTCCGCAGCGCGTCCAGCCGGGCCGCGTCGGGAAGGCTGAGGTCACCGGCGCGCATCGGGGCTGAATTAATCTGTGGATCCACGGTTTTCCCGGCTGCAGCGGCCAGAATCACCGCCTCCACCTTGTCGGGATGGTGCACGGCGGTGACGCGGGCGACGAAGTTGCCGAAGGCGTGCCCGAGGATCACCGCGGGCCCGTCGGCCAAGTCGTCGATCACCCCGGCGATATCACCAGCCATGTCGGCGAAGGTGACATCGCTCATCGGCCCGGAGGAGCCGGCGACCCCGCGCGGCTGCGGACGCAGCACCCGGTATCCCGCGGCGACGAGCGCGGCGGTCAACGCGTCGAAGTCGCCGCCGGCGTCGCGTCCATAGGACGGGATGACGACGACGGCGGGTCCGTGTCCGTCGACGACGGTGTCGATCGACGCCTGCGCGGTAGTGACGACGTGCCGGGTCATGCGTCCGGGCCGCCCGTCGGGGCCGTTGCAGCGTAGTCCAATTCGACGCGAAGCACGGCGGCGCGCCGGACCACTCCGTCGGGAGGGGCCGTGGTGCCGCCGTCGGTGGTCACGTAGGCGATTCGGCCGCGCTCCCCGTCCGCCCGGCCCCAGGCGGCGCTCGACGGCCCGACCAGGATGTCGTCGAACGGGTCACCGGCGATGTGGCGGACCTCGCTGCCGTGCCGCAGCTGCAACGGCACCCGGTCGAGAGTGTTGGCGCGGTGCCTGGTGACGTATGCGAACCCGGCGCGTTCGTCGAGGCAGAAGTCGTCGGCGTTGTCGATCGCGGCGACGAATTCCGCTGAACCAGCCGGGCTTAGCGTCGACGGGTCGACCGGGACGCGCATGAACACCTTCTGCGCGGTCGAGGTGTAGTACAGGTAGCCGGTGCGTGGGCCGTAACGTACGCCGTTGACCCCCGGTTGCGGGGGCGGCGGCACCTCGCTGTCGGGATCGAAGGCCATCGTGTCGTGGGCCAGCCAGACCTGCGCGGAGGCTTGCCGCGCATCCTGGTCGAGGTCGACTCGCCAGATCAGGCCGGCGAAGCAGTCGGCGACCGCCAGCACCCCCGGCGCGAGCAGGCAGCTGCCGTTGAGTCCGCGGGCTCGCTCGTCGAAGGTGTAGATGAGCTCTGGCGTCATGGGTCGTCCGGGCGCCCAGTCGGTGAGATCGATTCTGGCCAGGTGTGATTCCCCGGTGGTGTAGGCCAGCGTCAGGTTGACGACGAAGACGTCGGGCGCGACCTCGACGATCCCCGTGACCGGGCAATCGAAGGTGTGCAGCAGAACCGGGTCGACGAGTGCGCCGGGCCGGGGTGGCGGCACCCACCACAGTTCGCGCTGTAGGACGGCGGTGATCAGCAGCGAGCCGTCGGCGCGCACGGCGAGGTTCTCCAGGAAGTACTTTTGGGGGAAGTGGGCCACGGGGGTGAGCGTCACGGTGGGCAGCGGTGGGAGCGGCATGGTGATCCTCGATGGTCAGTGGTCGTCCGGAGCGGGAATTGCGAAGGCGTTGAGAATGCCGCAGACGGTGTGATAGATCCCGGTCAGCACGGTGATGTCGAAAACCCCTGCGGCGCCGAACCGTTGCCTCGCTTCGTCATACAGCGCGTCGTCGACGTGATGATCGGTGGACAGCGCCCAGGCCAGGCGATGGGCGGCGCGTTGGTCGTCGGTGAGCGCCTCGGGTTCGGTGCCGGCGACCAGTTCGGCGATCACCGACTCCGACAATCCCACGTGGCGGGCCACCGCGGAGTGGGCGTACAGCTCGTAGGGGGCGCGCCACACCGAACCGACGGTGAGGAGCACCACCTGCCGAGTGCGCTGGTCCAGCGACGTGCATTGCTGTTCGGCCGCTTGCAGTTTCAGGAATGCCGCGGACAGCCCCGGGTTGAGCAGGCTGGGATTGAAAGGCCCGATCAGGCGCCCGTCTGCGGTGGCCGCCGCGAATCCGCAGCGCCGCGCCCATGCCAGCGCGTTGGCCGTGATGTCGTCGAACAACTCCCGCGCGGTGTCGTCGAGAGCGGCCCGGTCGGCCAGGTCGAGGCGGCCGCCCAGACCATGTGCGGGGCCGCTCACTGCTCCAGCCCCTCGGCATTGGCCGGCACGTCGAAGGCGGCCAGCGTCAGGCACACCATGGTGAACCAGCCCAGCAGCACCGCCACGTCGACGATGCCCGCGTCGCCCAAGAGGTCCCTGGCGCGCCGGTACAAACCCGTCGGCACCACCCGTGGCGCGACCAATGCGGACGCCAACTCGTAGACCACCTGCTCTCGCGGGTCGTCGAACGATGCCGGCGATCCCGCGATGAGCGCTTCGACCCGCCGGGGGTCGAGGCGGCCGGCGCGCTCGGCGATGATCTCGTGCTCATAGGTGGCGTACGCGCTGCGCCACTGCGCGGTGACCACGAGGGTGGCGATCTCGATCTCGGCTTTGCTCAACGTGGAGTGCCGCTGAAAATAGGCGCCGGTCGGCGCGATCGTCGTGGACAACGCCGGGTTGGCCAGCCAGATCTTGTGGGGGCCCGGAACGAGCCCGCGCAGCACGCGGGTGAACTCGTAGGCCTGTTTCATGGCCGGGTCCATCTGGTCGACCGGTGTCTCCACGAACCGGCCGAACGTCCCGAAGTCGCTTGCCTCACTCATCTGCCCGTCACCTCCGCTGCTGGTCGAGGGGTCGGATAACGCGAACGAACATTCACTTTTATGGTGTGCCCTGAGTCGGACGATGTCAAACGCGAACGTTCATGCTTTTTTGTGCTACGCTGAGCCGTATGCCGAAAGTCACGCCCGAATACCGCGCGGAGCGGCGCGCGCACATCCTGGCGGCCGCGCGGCGTTGCTTCATCCGTAACGGGTTCCACGCCGCCTCGATGCACGACCTGGTCGAGGAGGCGGGAATGTCCTCCGGTGCGGTGTACCGCTACTTCCCCAGCAAGGACGCTGTCATCGAGGCGATCGCCGCCGACAACCTCGAGCGGGTCGTCGCCGTCATCGGACAAGCCATCGACGATGGCGCCACCCCGCAGGCGGCCATCGCGACCGTGCTCGACTTCGTCACCCGCCGTCACGGCGAGGACGGCTTCGCCGCCATCGCCGTGCTGGTGTGGTCGGAAGCCCTGCGCAACGCGACGCTGGCCGCGCATCTGCGCGAGGCCATCGGCACCGCGCTCGCCAAGCTGAGCACCGATGCGCCGCCTCAGTCCGGTGTCCGAATCGACCCGACCGCCGTCGCCGACTTGCTGCTGTGCGTGCTGCCGGGCTATCTCATGCGGTTGGCCCTAGGCGGCCCCGAGGCTGTCGAGAACGTTCCCGCCGCCATCGAGAAGGTGCTCAATGTCCCCGAGCGGTCACCGGCTCCAGCGTAAGCATCTCCACCAGAACACCTTTCGAAAGACGCCTATCGCTCTACGCGATGGGCGAGTGATAGATGCACCAATGCGCTTCTCCCCCACATGAATTAGATGTAAAGGTACCGCGAATACTCCAGAAATGCCGGAATATCGGCCACACAGATGTGGTTGGGGGTGGGTATGAAAGCAATCGGTTACACCGATTTCGGTGGCCCAGAAGTACTGCGGGCCTTGCAGTTACCGGAGCCCCATGCCGGGCCCGGGCAGGTCCGGGTACGCGTGCATGCGGCGGCGGTCAATCCCGCCGACACGGCGGCACGGTCGGGATGGATGAAACGCAACTATCCGCCAGATACTCTCCCGGGAGGCCGCTATCCCGATCCACCGTACGTGACGGGCTGGGACTTCTGCGGTGTTCTCGACGAGGCCCCCGACGGTGGTCCGATCGGCATTGGCGAGCGAGTCGTCGGACTCACGCTGAGCCCGATGGGCAAGGTCGGCGCGTATGCCGAATACGTCGTGACCGATTCCAGGTCGGTGGTGCGGGCGCCGAGCGACGCCACAACCGTTGCGGCGTCCACTCTTCTGATGAATGCCGTGACCGCGTACGCGATGCTCGAAGCGCTGGCCGTTCCCGCCGGCGGCACCGTCGCGGTGACCGGGGCCGCCGGAGCCCTGGGGGGCTACGCGGTAGAACTGGCGAAACATCAAGGGCTGCGGGTGGTTGCCGACGCCGCCGAGACCGACGACGAACTCGTCAAACAATTGGGGGCAGACGTCGTCGTACGCCGCGGTGACGGACTGGCCGAGCGCATCCGCGAGTGGGTACCCCCGGGGGTGGACGGTGTCGTCGATGCGGCGTTGTACACCGACGCCATCGTGCCCGCGATCCGGGACGGGGGCGCAGTCACCTCGGCCCGCCAGCACGTTGGCGCCGGTGAACGGTCCATCAGCTGGCACGTGGTGTCCGTGACCGAGCACACCACGCGCACCGATGTGCTCAGCACTCTGCGAGATCTCGTGGAGGCCGGTGCCTTGACCCTGCGCGTCGCCGACACCCTGCCCGCCGAGCGGGCCGCCGACGCGCATCGGCGACTGGAAGCCGGCGGACTCCGCGGGCGCCTGGTGCTCACCTGGTGACTCGCGCCGCTTGCGGTGGCGACGGCACATTGCCGCTGACGATCTCAGGAAGGAATTCCGATGGCAGACGATATGGTCGACATCACCGGCTTGCTCACCCCGCTGACGGTGCGATCGGTGCGGTTGCCCAACCGGTTCGCGCTCGCGCCGATGACCAGATACGCAACGCCTGACGGTGTGCCCACGGCGGAGTATCCGGGGTATTTCCGTCGGCGCGCCGCCGGCGGCATGGGCCTGTTGATCACCGAGGCGACACTGATCCCCGATCCGAGCACCGCGCTGGACTTCGACATGGCGAGCTACTTCCGCGACGAGGCGAAAGCGGCCTGGAAGACCGTGGTCGACGGCGTCCACGACGAAGGTGCGGCGATCTTCTCGCAACTGCTGCACGCCGGGGTATACCGCGGGCCCAACCCTGAGAGGTTTCCCGATGTCCCGACCGTCAGTCCGTCCGGGATCGACCTCTACTGTGAGCCGGTCGGGAAAGCACTGTCTGTCAACGACATCGAAAGAATCATCGGCAACTACGTGCGAGCCGCCCGCGATGCGCAGTGGGCGGGTTTCGACGGTATCGAAGTGCACGGGGCCCATGGATACCTACCGGACCTGTTCTTGTGGGATCGCACCAACCGGCGCGTCGACCTCTACGGGGGCCCGTTGCCCGACAGGACACGGTTTGCCTCCGAACTGGTGACGGCCCTGCGCGCGGAGCTGGGGCCGCAGACGCCGATCAGCTTCCGGTTCTCCCAATGGAAAGCCGACCTGTATGACGCGAGACTCGTCGAGACCCCGCACGAATTGGAGACGCTCCTGCACCCGCTCGCCGAAGCCGGTGTCGATATCTTCCATCCGTCCACCCGCCGTCACTACCAACCGGCCTTCCCCGAACGTAGCGGCATAGACGGCGAATTGAGTCTGGCGGGATGGACCAAGAAGCTCACCGGACGGCCCACCATCGTCGTGGGCTCAATCGGTCTTACCAAAACCATTGAAGGGCAAGGTAACACGCCCGATGGACACGCCGACATCGCCTCGCTGGAGAAACTCGTCGACCAATTCGATCGCGGCGAGTTCGACATCGCCGCGATCGGCCGGGCCGCCCTGGCCAACCTCGACTTCGTCAACAAGATCCGCGCCGGACACAACGACGCGCTGATCCCCTACGACGAGGGCCGACACAAACTCACACTTTGTTGACACCGTAACCGGGAGAGAGGTATTCGACGATGCACGTGTACCGGTTCGATGGCGCCGCCGGAGGACTCGACGGGTTGGCGCTACGCGACGAACCCGTCCCGTCGCCGCAGCGGGGCGAGCTGCTGCTGCGCGTCACGGCTGTCTCGCTGAACTACCGGGACATCGCCATCCCCCTGGGTCGTTACGTGCGCGACGCCCGGCATGGTCTGGTGCCCTGCAGCGACGCCGCCGCCGAAGTCGTCGAGGTGGGTGAGGGCGTCGACGACTACCGCCCGGGTGACCGGGTCGTCAGCGCCTTCCACCCCAGGTGGTTCGGCGGCCCGATGCCGGCCACCGCCAACTCCGACAGCTACGGCAGCGGGCAGGACGGATGGCTCACCGAATACAAGGTGGTGTCGCGGGAAGCGGTCGTCGGCATCCCCGCGGCAATTCCCGACGAACAGGCGGCGACGCTGCCCTGCGCCGGGGTCACGGCGTGGAACGCGCTCGGCGGACCCACGCCGGTGCGGGCGGGCCAGACGGTGCTGACCCTTGGTTCGGGCGGGGTGTCGGTCTTCGCGTTGCAGTTGGCCAAGGTGTCGGGCGCCCGGGTCATCGCGACCACCTCGAGCGCGCGAAAGGCCGAGACACTGCGGGCGCTCGGCGCCGCGGAAGTGATCAATTACCGCAGCAACCCGAACTGGGGTGAACAGGTCCGTGACGTCACCGAAGGACGCGGTGTGGACCGTGTCGTCGAAGTCGGCGGGCCGGCCACCATCGAGCAGTCGTTGCGGGCGGTCGCAGTCAGCGGAGAGGTCACCCTGATCGGTTTCCTCAGCGATGACAACCCCGGCGTTGACTATTTTCTGCTGAAGGGCAGTGGCGCGACCACGCGCAGCATCACCGTCGGCGACCGCGCCGACTTACAAGATCTCGTCCGCGCCGTGGCCACGACGGGACTGACACCGGTCATCGACGATGTTGTCGACTTCGGACAGGCTAAATCGGCGTTCGAGCGACTGCGCGATGGCAAGCACGTCGGCAAATTGGTCATCCGGGTGAGCTGAGGACACGCCAAAAGGCACGCTGGCGGACTCCGTCTCAACGCAGGAGGCCTTTGACCACCTTCCCGGTGGCGTTGAGCGGCAGGGCCTCGAGGAACTCCACCGACCGAGGGACCTTGAAGCCCGCCATGCGTTCGCGGCACCAGTCCATCAATTCCTCAGCGCTGAGAGGGCCTTTCGCGACAACGAAGGCCTTGCCGACCTGTCCCAGCCGCCCGTCGGGCACCCCGATGACGGCGGCCTGGGCGACGGCCGGGTGGTTCAGCAGGAAGCCCTCGATCTCGGCCGGGTAAGCGTTGAAGCCGCCGACTATGTACATGTCCTTCTTGCGTCCGATGACGCGCAGCCGGCCCGTGTCGTCGATGTTGCCCAAGTCCCCGGTGTGCAGCCAGCCCTCGGCGTCGATCGCCTCGGCGGTAGCCGCCGGATCGTCCAGGTAGCCCTGCATGACGCCGTAGCCGCGGACCAGCACTTCGCCGTCATCGGCGATGCGGACCTCGACGCCCTCGCATGGCAGGCCCGCCGTGGTCGCGACATCCTCGAAGGAGTCACCGGGCCGCGAGAGGGTCACGTTGCCGGCCTCGGTCAGCCCGTATCCGGTCATCAGCGTCTGGAACGGCAGCTCGTCATGGATGCGCCGGACCAGCTCGACGGGGATGTCGGCGGCGCCGGTCACGCCGGCGCGCAACGTGGCAAGCCTGGACTTGTCGGGGACCGTCAGCAAGGAGTGGTAGAGCGTCGGCGGGCCGGGCAGCATCGTAATGCGTTCGCGCTCAACCAGATCGACGACGGTGTCGATGTCGAAGACCGCGAGCGGCAGCATCGTCGCGCCGCGCAGGAACGACGTGATGAGCCCGGCCTTCAGGCCGAACGTGTGGAAATACGGGTTGATCTGCAGGTAGCGGTCACCGCGGCGCAGGTCCGCCAGCGTCGCCCACTCCTCGTACATACGCAGCGTCTGACCGTGGTTCATCATCGCGCCCTTCGGGCGGCCGGTCGTCCCGGAGGTGAAGATGATGTCGGAGATGTCGCTGCCGCTTACCGCCCGCTCGAATGGTGAACCGCTGGACAGGAAGTCGGATGCCAGGTCGATCACCGGTATCCCCGCGGGGGCGGTGTAGTCCTGGCCCAGGAATCCCTTGCGCGCCAGGACGGCCTTCGCCCCACTGCGCGCGATGATGTCGCCGGCTTCGTCGGTCTTGAACCGCGTGTTGACGGGTACCAGCACGCCGCCGGCGGTGAGCAGACCGAACGCCGCGACGATCCACTCCGCGGAGTTGGGCGCCCAGAGGGCGACTCGATCGCCCCTCTCGACGCCGAGGTCAGCGAAGGCGCCTGCGGCGCAACGGATCCGCTCGACAACTTCGGTGAATGTGAGGCGCAGCGGACCGTCGACCACCGCTTCCGCGTCGCCGAACCGGTCCGCCGCGCTCAAGACCATCTCGGGGATGGTCTCCCACAGTTGCGTGCCTGTCACACCGTGACAAGCCGGGCGAGGTTGCCGCCCATGATCTTTGCTTGGTCGTCGGCGGGCAGGTGCGACAGCGCCTCGATGTAATAGGTCGGCTCCGCCAACCCCTCGGGGTGCGGCCAGTCCGAGCCGTAGAGCACCTGATCCACACCGACGAGTTTGACCAGATCGTCGATGCCGTCCTCGAAGAACGGGCTGACGTGGATGCGGCTCTTGACCATCTCGACGGGGTCGCTGGGGAACGCCTCCGGGGCCTTCCGGAAGACCTCGGCCAGGCCGTCAAGCAGTGGGGTCATCCACTTCGAACCGGCCTCGACGATGGCAACCTTCAGCTTCGGGTGGCGGTAGAGCGCACCGTGGATAACCCACGACCCCACCGAGTCCTGAATCGGCCGCCACTCGTTGAGGATGCCCATCGCATTCGTCTGGAACGGCAGCATCTCTGCGTTGGCACCATCCCACTCCGAGGTGTACCGGGAGTAGCCACTGTCGCTGGAGTGCATGCCGACCAGCACGTCGTGCTCGACGACCCGCTCCCAGAACGGGTCGAACTCGGGCAGCGCGAACGACCGGGGACCGCGGAAGCCGGGGACCGGAGCCGGGCGGACCAGGATGCAACGCGCGCCGCGCTTGACCGCCCACTCCAGCTCCTCGATCGCCTTCTCGACGATCGGCAGGGTGATGACCGGGGTGGTAAAGATGCGGTTCTGGTAGTTGAAGCCCCAGACCTCGTCGAGCCACTCGTTGAGCGCATGCACCAGAACGTGGATGGCAACGGGGTCGTCCGACAGCCGCTCCTCGAGGAGGCTGGCCAGCGTCGGGAACATCAGGGTGCGGTCCAAGCCCAGCTCGTTCATCTTCTCCAGGCGCGGGCCGGGCTCGAAGAACGCCGGGATCGCGCGCATCGGCTCACCGAACAACTCGCGCTTGGTCTTGCCGTCCGGGTTGCCGAATTTGAAGTACTCCTCCCAAGCGCCCGGCCGGGCGACAACCTCGAAGGTCGGGTTGGGAATGTAGTTGCTGATTTGGCCGCGGATCGCGATCTTGGTCCGCCCGTTGACCTGCACGTACTGGACGAAGTCCTTGTACTCCTTGGGCAAGAACTTCGTCAGCGCTTCCGGCGGCTCGTAGAGATGGTTATCCGCATCAAAGATGGGGAACGGGACGTCCACCTTGTGCGACAACTGACCCATGGAATCCTCCTTCGCGATTTTTGAGAATTGTATTCTCTGCAGGCGTCGAACCGCAACGTACCCCCTGGTTCGCCAAAGGGGCGGATCAGCAAGCGATGACGATTTTGAACGTGGCCGTGGTGGGTTCGTTGGGTTTGTCGGCCTTGGAGCCGTGTGCGGTGCCGGTGATGGTGAACCTGCCGCCGCTCGAACTCATGTCCACATCCCCCTCCCCCCCGCGCGAGTACATGCCGGTGAAGTTGCCCAGATTGCGGATGCGGACCGACTCGGCGGAAACCGGTTCGGCCCGCTCGTCGACGATGACATTAGCTCCGGCGAAGTCGCCGCCGATGTCGATCGTCCGGGTCCATTCCCTCTGACTGCATTTGACGACGTTGAACTTCGTGTCGATCCCGTTGACGGTCACGGAAGCAGTGCTGGAGATTTGAGTCGGCGGCCGCGGGGTGCATGCGCCGAGCATGCTGACCGCGAGTGACGCCGCGAGCACTGCCGCAATTCGATCCCGCATGTGGGCGCCCCTGTCTTCGCTGACGATAGCTCTTCGGCCTGCGGCGACGATGTTATTCTCGCACCGAGAGAATGCCAATATCGTCTGTTCTCGTCCTAGGAGCAATAACGCATGGTGGACCTGGAGATCGACGACGGGTTGGCGGTGCTGACGATCGATCGGCCGCACGCGCGCAATGCCATCGCGCTGGACACCATGCAGCAGGTGGAGAAGGCGTTGGACGCCGCGGCGGGCGCCAAGACCCTGGTGATCAAGGGGGCGGGAGATCGGGCTTTCGTATCCGGCGGTGACCTCAAGGAGCTGCGCGCGCTGCGGACCGAAGAGGATGCCGCGGCGATGGCCAAGCGGATGCGCGCGATTTGCGACCAACTGGCCAGCTTCCCCGCCCCGGTGATCGCCGCGCTGAACGGCCACGCCTTCGGCGGTGGCGCCGAGGTCGCGGTCGCCGCCGACATCCGGCTGGCAGCCGACGACGTCAAGATCGCCTTCAACCAGGTGGAACTCGAGATCATGCCGGCCTGGGGCGGCGCCGAGCGGCTGGCCGAGCTCGTCGGAAAGAGCCGGGCGCTGTTGTTGGCCGGCACCGGTACCGCCCTCACCGCGGACGAGGCCGAGCGAATCGGCCTGGTGGACCGGGTGTTCCCCCGCGAGTCGTTCGACGAGGGATGGCAATCCATCGCGAGGTCGCTGGCTCGCCACCCGGCGACCGAGATAAAGCGCGTGATCAGCGGAGTTTCGGCGGACGAAGCGATAGCATCCTTCGCACGGCTGTGGGTCGCCGACGCACACTGGCGGGCCGCAGAGCGGGTGATGAACCGCACCACGAGTGCGCGACGGGCAGCCGGAGGAGCGAAATGACGGTCAGACGGTTGAGTGTGGGCGCAGTGAGTTTGTCGGCGGTGCTGGCGGGTGCGACCGGTTCACTCGTGAGCGCGGGCCACGCCCATGCCGACCCGGCCATGCATCACGTCACGTACACGGTCACCGCGCAGAATCCGATCTACACCGACATCTACTACCTGGACCACCAGCCGGAGAAATTCTCCGATTACAGCCACAACCCCTACTCCTTCACGCCGCATGTGGATGTCGACCTCGCCCCGGGCAAACCGTGGAGCTTCGACTTGGACATGTCGAACCCCAATGACTACGCGATGGTCGTGGCGAGCACGGGCACGGAGCCCGGCACGCCCGGGCTTCACTGTGATCTGGCGGTGGACGGAGCCGTCGTCGTATCCAAGGACGGCCCCAAGGGCGTGCTCTGCTCGCTGCGCAACTGGTGAACCACCCAGGTCGGCGGGATACCTTCGATGGGTCGCGGCTCGCCTTCTAGGCGGCGCAGATATTTTTCGACCAACTCCACGGTTTCGGCGTGACCGCCGGACATGCCGATCGCCTGCTCGAGCACCAGCATTCGCGACAAGCTGCTCATCAGCACCGTCCAGACCACCGCGGGCACGTCGTCGTTCTCGGCGCCGTAGCGCTGCAACGCGGCGGCCACCGCTTTGCGCTCCTCCTCGCGGAAACGCTCGGCGTAGTAGGCGATTTCGCGCCGCATATCTTTGCGATGGTTGGCCAATGCCATGAATTCCATCGAGATCCGGGTGAACGCCGGGTCGGTGCCAAACCGCCAGAGCGCCCACAGTGGTTGCGGCGATTGCAGTAGCTGGGCCTGCGCCTGCAGCCCTTCGTCGGCGCGGCGGCGGAAGACTTCCAGAAACAGCTCCTCCATGGTGCGGAAGTAGTAGTGCACCAATTGCGGTTTCAGCCCCGCCTTGTTCGCGAGACGGCGCGACGTCACGGCGGCGTAGCCCTCTTCGAGCATCAGCTGCTCGGCCGCGTCGAGCAGCAGGCCGCGATTCTTCGCGTCCGGCGCCCCGATCCGGCGGGCCGCAGAAGCAGATGTCATGCCGTCACTCCATGCTCTCGAGACTCCGGTGTCGACCTAGTCAGATCGTAGCCAGGTCAGCGCGATGCCTCGGCGTTGCGACCTTGACCCTGACATTACCGCCATGCTAAGCAGGTGCTCAGCACATTTTCGGTTTTCCGAATCGCGCGGCCCCATAGCCTGCCGCCGAACACAGCCGGTAATCCAAGCCCAGGGAGACGCAATCCGATGAGCGACTACGAGTCGATCGACTTCTTCACCGACCCGTCTCTGGTACCTGATCCGCACCCCTACTTCGATTACCTGCGCAGTCAGAACCCGGTGCTGCGCCTGCCGCACTATGGCGTCATCGCGGTCACGGGGTACGACGAAGCCTGCGAGATCTACAAGGACCCCGACACGTTCTCCAACATCGTCGCGCTGGGCGGCCCGTTCCCGCCGCTGCCGTTCACGCCCCAAGGCGACGACATCAGCGCTCAGATCGATGCGCACCGCAGCTCCTTTCCGATGAACGAGCATATGGTGACGATGGATCCGCCGGACCACACCAAGGCCCGGTCCGTGCTGGCCAAGCTGCTGACCCCGAGCCGGCTGAAGCAGAACGAGGAGTTCATGTGGCGCCTCGCCGACCGTCAGCTCGACGAATTCCTGAGCAACGGCGAGTGCGAGTTCATCGCCGAGTACTCAAAGCCCTTCGCCACGTTGGTGATCGCCGACCTACTCGGCGTCCCCGAGGAGGACCATAAGGAGTTCCGCACCGTCTTGGGCGCCGACCGCCCCGGAGCGCGGGTCGGGGCACTCGATCACCAGTCGGTCGGCATCAACCCGCTGGAGTGGCTCGACGAAAAGTTCTGCAACTACATCGAGGACCGGCGGCGCGAGCCCCGCAACGACGTGCTGACGTCGCTTGCGTCGGCGAAGTATCCGGACGGCTCGACGCCCCCGGTCATCGAGGTGGTCCGCTCGGCGACGTTCCTATTCGCAGCCGGTCAGGAGACCACCGCCAAGCTGCTCAGCGCCGCCCTGCAGGTGCTCGGCGACCGGCCGGACATCCAGCAGGAGCTGCGCGAGGACCGCAGCCTGATCCCCGGGTTCATCGAGGAATCGCTGCGGATGGACAGCCCCGTCAAGAGCGACTCGCGGCTTGCCCGCAAGGCCACCACCGTCGGGGGCGTCGACATCCCCGCCGGCACCGTCGTGATGGTCCTGCCGGGCGCCGCGAACCGCGACCCGCGACGCTTCGAGAATCCGCACGAATTCGACCTGCGCCGCAAGAACGTTCGCGAGCACATGGCCTTCGCCCGGGGTGTCCACTCCTGCCCGGGCGGTCCGCTCGCCCGCGTCGAGGGCCGCGTCTCGATCGAGCGCATCCTGGACCGGATGCCGCGCATCGAGATCGACGAAGCCCATCACGGACCGGCCGCCGAGCGTCGCTACAGCTACGAGCCGACGTACATCCTGCGTGGCCTGAGCGAACTCCATCTCACCTTCACCACCGCGGACGCGGTCGCTGTCGCGGGCTGAATCAAAGGTTCATGCCGACGAAGTAGCAGCTGAGCAGGGCGACGGCCATCAGCAACACCCACGCGTCCGTGAGCCGGCACAGCAGCACCGGAGCGTTTCGCACCTCCATGAATTCACGAAAAATGATGCGCACCTTGACAAGTGCGATCACGATGACGCTCGACGTGACCACCGCGCTGGATTTCAACGTCCCGGCATGGCCTGCCCAGCGGTCTAGCCAGAGGTAGCCGAGGGTGAGGGTCGCCAGGATCGTCCATACCACCAGCAGTCGTTTGTTGAACTTGATCGGAGATCACCTCACCACGTAGAGCAGCGCGAAGATGAGCACCCACAGGAAATCGACGGTGTGCCAATAGGTAGCGCAGGTTTCGACGAGCTGCTGGGTTTCCGGGGTTTCGTGGGGCTTTCGCGCCTTCGCGCGAAGTTGGTAGACGACGACGCCGAGGGCGACGAAGCCGATCAGCAGGTGCACGAAGTGGATGCCGGTGAGGAAGAAGTAGTAAGTGAAGAAGTCGTTGCTGTCCAATCCATTGCCCATGTGCACCAAGCGAGCCCACTCGAACACCTTGAAGAAGAGGAAGACCACGGCAAACCCGGCGGTGATGAAGACGTCGCGCAGGGCCGCACTGTAGGCGCCCACCCGGGCGGACTGGACACACCGCGCCACCGACCACGAGCTCAGCAGCAGGACCAGGGTGTTGAACACCCCGACCCGCAGGTCGAGCTGCGACTGCGCATGCAAGAACAGCTCGGGGTTGCGGGCGCGGTAGAACAGGTAGAAGCCGAAATAGCCCGTGAAAACCAGTGTCTCGAAGAGCACGAACGCCCACATGTCCGGCTGTCCCGGCACGAATCTCACCCGTTGCTTCTCGTCGGCTACATCGGCCATCACGCGGCCACCGTCTCCCGCTTGAGCTCTGGCAGGCGCCCGGTGCCGAGGTCCTCGCGCTGGATCATCCGGAACAGCATGACGATGAAAATGACTTGATAGACCCCGAACACGACCATGTCGAGCCACCAGGCGATCTGACCGTTCCATGCCAGCACTCCGCGCTGGAAGATCCAGCACGGCGCCACCACGACCTCGGTGAGGGCGTTGCACAGGTTGAGATATCCGAACCACTTTGGGAAGACCCGATTCCGGTCGAGCAGGATCGCGACCATCCAGATCAGCGATCCGATCAGGAAGACCCCCATCGTTCCGTCGAAAGACAGGAAGGCGAAGTCGTAGAGCCAGCCGACCGCTTCGGGGTCGCGTTCGGGGCGAAGCGTCCCGACGATCAGCGCGATGTTGAGCAGCAACATGCCGGGAATAGCACTGAGCGAGTAGATGATCAAATACGAATACGCGAACGCCGGACTGACCGACATCCGCCGCATCGAATAGGCGATGAGCGCGTTGTTGATCGCGATCATGCCGCTAATGGCGAAGATAACGCCGAAACCGACGGGTATCCCGAGGTGGCGTTCGTGGAACCAATGGACTTGCGTCGCCAGGTCCCAGGTGGGCTGCGGCGGCGGCTGGACTTGCGCCACGATGAAAAACACCGGGAAGAAGAGGCTGTAAAAGACGACGAGTATTCCCCACGCCACCCACAGCTCGCGCTTGGGGCCGCGCAGCAGGTGCCAGCCGATTCGGCGAAGCAGCGGACCTGGAGGTGGCGTGGAGGCCGAGGGCGCAATCACCGCGCTCATGCACTCACCAATTCTTGCCCGGGACCGGTGTTTTCGGCACGCTCGCGATAGATCGCCCGGCCTAACACCACGCCCATCACCACGATCCAGACGCCAATCGCAACGTTCTTCACCCAGAACGACAAGAAGCCGTCCCAGGCCAACGGGCCCGTCAGGGTCGCGCCGACGAACGCCGCGGGCACCAGCGCGCCGGCCACCAGCAGGTTGAAGTGGGCCACCCACCGGCTGAAGACCGGGCACGGCCGCTCGTCGAAATAGATTGCCAGGGCGAGGATCACGCTTTGCCCGATCAGAAACGGGACCAGGATCGTGAATGTGATCCAGGCAAAATCGTTGAGCAACTGGGTCAGCTCGGGGTTGCGTTCAGGACGAAAGGCGGCCAGTAGCCAGCACACGTTCGCAACGAGGAACAGCGTCGGACCGCCTGCAACGCAACCCAGCATCGCATAGGAAAAGATCGGCGTCCGATGAGCCATCCTGCGGATCTGCAAGACGATCAACGCCAAGATCGGCACCAGGCACACCCCGAACCAGTTGAACAGGATCATGCTGTACCGGATCTCCGGGAGGTGGGCCGGATCGCGATAGAACGCGGCCACCTGTTCGGCCGGCATCGTCGGTGACATCGGCGGATTGAAGCCGGGAAACAGCAAGAATGCGGCGATCCAGAGGACAAGCGCCGCCGGCAACGTCCAGAGCAGGACCAGCTCGCCGTTGGTCCGCCGCAGCGCGGTTCGCGTCAACCCCGGACACCGTGCGTCGCCAGCCCCGACGTCGGCCATCGGCCCCTCCCCTACGAGATCGCCTTACCTCACACGAATAATCAGCGAAGCTAGCCGATCGGCTAGCTTCGGTCAAGAAGGTCGTCTAGTCTCGGTTCGTGGAAACAGCGCGGCAACCGGTCTCCGATGAGCAATTCTGGCTGATCGAGCGCAGCCCGGCCCGGACGCGGGTACTCGACGCCGCGTTGGACCTGTTCGCCACACACGGTGTCAGCGGTACGTCGCTGCAGATGATCGCGGATGCCGTCGGTGTCACGAAAGCTGCTGTCTACCATCAATTCCGGACCAAAGAGCAGATCGTCATCGCGGTGACCGAGCGGGAACTCGGCCGGCTCGAGCCGGCTCTCGAGGAGGCCGAAGCGTACGACGACGGCCCGCAAGCACGAGATGCCTTGCTGGTGCGCGTGATTGAGATGGCCGTTCGCGACCGCCGGTTGGTGCGCACGCTGCAATTCGATCCCGTAGTCGTCCGATTGCTGGCCGAGCACAAACCCTTTCAAGCCTTCATGGACCGTCTGTACCGGGTGCTGCTGAGCGATGCGGGTCTGGACGGGCGGATCGAGGCGGCCATGTTCTCCGGCGCGCTCAGCACCGCTGTCATGCATCCGCTGGTTGTCGACATCGACGACGAGACGTTGCTCGCCAGGGTCACCGATTTGAGCCGGCGCCTGCTCGGTCTGCCCCGGGACGGGCTCGGCTGACCGGAGACGCAGCGGCTACGTGTCGGCGCGAACCCAGGTCATTATGCCGTCGTGGGCAAAGCAAACGAGGAACAGGCCGTCGGGCGCCTGCGCCACGTAGTTCTGATAATTCTGGCAGTTGGCGCCTTCTTCTTTGACTCCCGCCATTGGCGGCGACCGGAACCACCGCGGCTGGTACCTCCTCGGCGAGCCACAGAACATCAGCCGTCCGGGCTCCGAGGCGAACGAGACGTATCCATCGGCGACGCCGAAGGCGTAGTAGGTGGTGTTGTCACACGGGGCACCCAAGACCTGGTGCGGCATGATGCCCGGGGTGCACGCGGGGTAGTCGCAGACGGTCGGCCCCGCCGAGGACGGCGGCGCGGTCAGCACACCGGCGCCGAGCAACGCGCCAGCCATCGCCACGACGAATCGCACGCAATTACTGTGCCACACCCGAAAAGAAAATTCTCCTAGTTGGAGAAGATCAGGCGTACCGGACGGCCGCCCGCGCGGGGCCAACCCCACCTGCTCCGCTTCGCGAGGTGGTGGGTAGGCATTTGCGCACGTGAGGGCCACCATTGCGGCCCTCCGATGGCGCCGTTGAGGGCGGGCGGTGGTGATAAGCTCATTCTCCGTGCACGATCCGGATGGACCTGATCCCGACGATGGGGTCGCCGCCGGCGCCGAAGCGCCCGTCCCGGATGTGGACGAAGCAGACGAGGTCGCCAAGGCCGAAGCGCGCGCCGCGGCGGCTCGGGCGCGCCTCGCGAGGCTGCGCGGGGAAGCCGAAGCAAGAGACGCCGACGACGGCGCGGCTTTCCACGATGGCGAGCAGCGGCCCGCCAAATCGGCCCGGGCGCGACCGCGGATTCCGCGGCGGCCGGGGAGACCGCGGTGGCTCCGACGCCCAAGGCGGAGAACGATTGCCGCCGTCGTCGGCATCCTGCTCGCCTCCGCTTCCCTCGCCGCGAGCGGTTACATGGTGTGGCGGCACCGCGCCACCGTGCACCAACAACAGCTCGCGGCGGAGTTCACTGCGGCGGCGCGGCAACGGGTTACGACGCTGATGTCGATTGACGCCAACCACGCCCGGGACGATTACCAACGCATCATCGACGACTCCACAGGCGACTTCAAGGCCCAGATGTCGGCGATGTCAGCCTTGATGGCCAAGCAGACGGAGGAATCCAAAGTCAGCAGCAAGGCCACCGTCGAAGCCGTTGCGGTGGAGTCGATGAGCGACAATTCGGCGGTCCTGCTTGTCGCAGCGAGGTCCGATGTCATCAACGCCGACAACAGCCATCGTCCACCTGTCGTGTGGCGGATCAGCGTCGACCTCACGCGGGATGGCGGTCAGCTCAAAATGTCGAAAGTCGACTTCTTGCGATGACTATCGAGAATGGTTCCTCGCTGGACGGCGTGCAAGCCACGCCGTCCGACGAGACGGGATCGCCACCCGCTATTCAACGGGCCCGCACCGACCGTCCGGCCGCGGTCAAGCGCTGGACCGGCCGCTGTGCGAGCAGGTGGCGTTCGATAGTCGCAACTGTGTTGGTCGTTGCCGCGATGGGGCTGGCCGTCGGTCTCTACTTCTTCGTGTACCGACCCGATCAGCAGGTCTCCGAAGCGGCGGCACACCGGGCAATCCAAACGGCGTCAGAGGGTTCCGTGGCGGTGCTGTCGTACTCTCCCGACCACCTGGACCACGATTTCTCCAAGGCGAAGTCATATCTCACCGGTAATTTCCTCGCCTACTACACCAAATTCACCGAACAGATCGCGGTGCTGGCCCAGCAGAAGCACGTCACGGAGACGGCACGCGTGATTCGGGCCGCCGTTTCGGAATTGCACGCGGATTCGGCCGTCGTGCTGGTGTTCATCGACCAGACCGCGACGAGCAAGGAGAAGCCGGAACCGCAGACCACTGCGAACACCGCCCGGGTGACGTTGACGAAGGTCAAGGGTTCCTGGCTGATCTCAAAGATGGATCCGCTGTCGTGATCGCTTTCCATTGTTGGTCCGATCGCCATTTTGCCGGAGCCGAAGCGGTGTTAATCTCATTGCACGAAAAGCCGCAGCAATGTTGATACCCCATTAATAATGGCGGTTAGTTGAAGCGGATCGAGGAGCACCTGATGCGTTCAGTTCGAACACTCACCACCGCAACGCTGGTCGCTGCCACCGTGTTCGGCGGTGTCAGCACGGCATCCATGGCCCGGGCAACGACCAAGGAAGAAGTGGCCGTCAACGGGACGTTCCGCGCCACATCCATCGGCGACTGGGCCCAGAGAAACGACCAATACTTCGGCGAGCCGACGGTCGTGCAAACGTGGACGATCAGCTCGACGTGCGACACGTTTCAGGAATGCCACGGCACCTTGACCAGCGACCAGGGATGGAGCGCGCCCCTGTATATGAATGACGGGGAGATGTGGAAGGTCAAACGCGAAGTGCCCAACTGGGAGCGGTGCGAGGACGGCACCGCATTTCCCGGACAGCAGACCTTCTATTTCTATCCGGTGAACCAATACGGCGGATACCAACTCGGGTCGTCCACCTACGCGGGGAAGGACAAGACGGTCGGGCCGTCTGGTGCCTGCGGGCAGAATCAGTGGCTCGACGTCACGATGCCGTTACGCCTCGACAAAATCGGCTGACCGGGCTTTTCCACTCACTTACCTCGCCCCATCCTCGGGCGCCGCGCGTCGCCAGGCAGCGGCCTCAGGTGGGAAGCATGTCCTGCCACGTCTTGGGCGCTTTCGGCGCAACGAGATCCGACTGCTGGTAGAGCTTCCCGTCCGGACCCACATAACGACCCGTGCGCGGGTCATACCGGGCGACCGTGACGGCCGGCACCTGCTTACCCGGTCCACCACCGAATGAGCTCGGCGCGGCCTGCGGCCCTTCGCCGCCGGCGGTGTCGGCTGGTGCCGCGTCGGGGGCAGCGGGCGGTGCGGGCGCGGGTGGCGGCGGGGGAAGTTCCCCGGCTGCGGGGACGTCGAGCGGCGCGAAGGGCGGAAGGTCGGCCGACATTCTCGACATGGGCGCCAGCGGAGGTGGTCCCGACGACGGCACGGGCGGTACGGCCGCTCCAACCGTGCCCGGTGGTGGATTTTCTCCGCGCGGCCCCGCCGGTGTGCCGCGCGGCACCGCCCCCGGCGGCAGCGGCGTTCCCTCCACCGGGCCAAAGATCCTGTCGTTCACGGTAACCCGGTCGTCGGGCGGAACGCCCTGGGCGAGCAGGTTGGGGTCAAGCGGGTAGGGGCCGAGAACGTGCTGCTTCATCGACAGCGGCATGAAAGGCTTGTCGCTGTTGCAGATTTCGACGGTGGGCGCGCGCTTGCCGGGGTGTCCCATGCAGGGATAGTTGCGGGCACCGCGCACCCCGATCGGTGAATCCTGCGGGAGTTTGCAGTACAACCCGTCCGGTGTGTCGATGTCAGTGAGGTCGTCCGGGGATCGCCAGGTGTTCGGAGGCATGAAGCCGACCGTGCAGATCGGCGGGTCGTCGATCGTGAGCGCGAAGTCGCCCTGGGCCGTTCCCTCCGGATGGTTTGGCGCCGCCGCGGCCTGCTCGATGGCGACGGCCGACGGCAGCAACACCAGCAGCTGCTCCAGCGAGGGGTGATAGGTGACGCCGATCTGCCCGATGGTGGTCAGGTTGGCGAGCAGCACCGGCAGCGTTGGCTTGACTTGCTCGAGCAGCCGGGAAGCTTCATTGGCGGCCTCAGGACCGTTTTGCAGGATGGTCCGGAAGTGGGAATCGTTGTCGACCAACACATCCGAGATGCCGGCCAAGCTACGCGCCCACGTCCTGATCGAATCGGTGGTCTGCGCCTGAGTGTCCAGTAGCGGCCCGGTGTCTTCGGTCAGGGCTCGGGTGCGGTCGACGACGCCGTTGGCATCGCGGGACAACGTCTGCGAGGAATCGATCAGGGATCCCAGGTCGTACCCGGTGCCGTTGAAGCCCTGGAAGGCCTCGTCGAGCAGCTGGCCGAGTTTGGTCTTCGGGATGCTTTGGACCAGGGCGTTGAGCTGGTCGAGCATCGGCCCGACCGGCTGTGGAATCCTGCTGTCGCGCGCGGAGATTACCGAACCGTCGTGCAAGTATGGCGGCGAATCGGTCTTGGGCCGCAGGTCAACGTACTGTTCACCCACCGCGGAGACGCTGAGCACCTCCGCCGTCAGGTCCGCGGGGACCTTCGGTGAAGTGCTAAGCGACAGCGTCGCTTTCGCGCCGGTCGGCGTCAGGCCCACCGACGTGACCTTGCCGAGCTGAACACCACGGTAGGTCACGTTGGAAAACCGGTACAGGCCGCCGGTTGCCGGCAGCTCCAGTGTCACCGTCATCCGACCGATGCCCAGCAGGGTCGGCGCTTGGATGTAGAAGAGCACCATCGCGATCACGCCGATGGTGCCGGCGATCGCGAAGACCGCCAGCTGGATCCGGACGAAGCGGGTCAGCATCTAGCCGCCACCTTCCGTCGGCGCCGTTGCCGGCGGTGGCGTTTGACCCGCGTCCGGCGCCGGTGCCGCGGTCGGCGGAGGCCCGGGCAGCGGGGCCGCCGGCCGAGGACCCGGCAGCGGAGGCAGGGCCGCGGGGTCGACCCACGGTGGCCGCAGGGGGTCATGCATCGGATCGTGGGTGTACTGCAGGTAATACGGGTCTCCGGGTGCCGGCACCAGCGGCTGGTCAAGCTGCCCCCAGTGGGTCCCCAACATCAAGCCGCGCTTGAGCCGTGGAATCGACAGGTCCAAATCGACGTGGAGGTTGAAGTAGTCGCCCCGGACCGCCCGGTCGACGAAGTTCTGGGTGAACGGGAACACAAACGCGGCCGCGACGGCCACGCCGAGCTCGGGTCCGACGTCGGCGAGGGCTTTGAGGGTCGGCTCCAGGTTTTTCAGGTTCTTGACCAGGTCGGCCTGGGCGTCGTTGACCAACCGGGTGGCGGTGTTGCTGAAGACGCGGAGTTTGTCCAGGGCGGCGGTCAGCCGGGGGCGCTCCTTGACCAGAACATCGAGCGCGGGCGGAATCTTCTGCAGCGCTTGGGTGAGAACGTCGCGTTGGTCGGCGAATGTGCTGGCCAGCCGGTTCAGCGCCTGGATCGAGTCGACGAGGTTGTCCCGCTGATCGTCCAGCGTCCCCACGAATGTGTCGAGGCGGGTGATCAGATCACGCACCGCGCCCTCATGCCCGGACAGGGCGGCGGAGAAGTTGTGGATGATCTCCCCGATCTGCCCAAGGCCGCCGCCATTGACGACTGCCCCCAGCGACGACAGCGTCTGCTCCGTCGACGGGTAGGCAGATGATCGACTGAGCGGGATGGTGGCGCCCGGCTGCAACCGTCCGCTTCCCGGCTGGCCGAGCGGCGTATTGAGTTCCACATGCATCGACCCCAGCAGGCTGGTCTGGCCGACGGTGGCAACCACGTTGGCCGGGACGACGACATCTCGCTTGACCGAGATCTCGACATCGGCGTGCCAGCCGCGCACCCGCATCGTGCCGACGCTGCCGACGACGACGTCGTCGATCATCACCGGCGAATTCGACTCCATCGTGCCGACATTCGGCAGCTCGACGTGATAGATGTCTGCCCCCGGCCCGCGCCCGACTGCGCCGGGCAGGGGTAGCGAGTTCAGGCCGTGGAACGCACATCCCGTCGCCGTCACCACCACGCAACAACCGAGGGCGAACACCCGCCGCACCGCAGCCCGGGCGATCATTGTTGCGGCCCGTCGGCCGGCAACAGCATGTCTGACGTGCTCTGCGCTGGGGGCGGTGGGGGCGGCATCGGTGTCGACGGCGGGGGCGGCAGCGGCATCGCCGCGCCCGGTATCGGCGCTGGCGGCACGGCTCCCGGGGGTCCAACCGGGTCACCGGGCAAGCCGGTGTAGGCCGACACCGCGGGCGGGATCTCGGGCGCTGCGGGTTTCGGACCCTCGCCGCCGGGCGCCAGGCGCGGTTCGGTGTAGAGGATGTTGGCCGGGTCCACCGACTTCTGCAGGAAGATGTTGATGGGGATCGGCAGGTTGTTGAAGTTGAGCACTCGCAACCCAGGACCGAGGAACAGGGAGCACAGCTTGCCCGACTCCACCGCGGTGACGTTCTCGATGGCGCCGAGCGCCGTGCAGCCCGGGACGGGGACCGGAACCATCAAACCCGAGAACGTGGGGTTGGCGAAGTTCATGATCCCGAACCCTCCCACGATGGTTCCGGTGTCGGCGTTGTAGTCGTTGAAGAAGTTGCCGAGCGCATTGGGCGCCGCGTGCAAGATGTTCTCCAGGTCCATGTGGTGATCGACCAAATTCTGTGTGACATCGGCCAACCGGGCGATCTGCTCGCTGGTCTGGTTCCGCGTCCCGGCGATGAAGCGCTGCACCTCGCCGACCGCCGTCGACAGATCGGTCAACGCCGCGTCGAGGTCGGATTTGCTGTCGTTGACCACACTGGTGAGCGTCGCCAGGCGGTCGTTGAACTGCACGATCTGGACGTTGCTGTCGCGCAGCGCGCCGACGAAGGTCTGCAGGTTCTTGATGATGTCGACGATGTTGCCGCTGCCGTTGGCGAGGATGCGGCCCACCCCCGACAGTTGACCCAGGGTTTGCCGCAGCTTGTCACCGTTACCGTCGAGCGCGTTGGCGGCGCTGTCGATGAACCGGCCCACCGACGTGCCCGATACACCGCTCTTGGGTCCCAAATCCGTTGCCAACCGCATCAATTGGGTCTTGACCTCATCCCATTCGACCGGCACTGCGGTCCGCTCGACCGGTATGACCGCGCCGTCGTGCATGACCGGCCCGATGTCTCGGTAGGCCGGCGAGAGCTGGACGTAGCGGGCAGACACCAGATTCGAGGCGACGATCACCGCCTTGGCGTCCGCCGGGATGGGCACGCCGTGGTCGACCTTCAGGGTCATCTTGGCCTGTGTGCCGTGCGGCTCGATGGATTTGATGTTGCCGACCTTGACACCCGAAACCCGCACCTCGTCGTTGGGGTAGATCGCGGTGGCGGTGGTGAAGTAGGCGGTGATCGTCTGCTGCCGGAACAACGTGTTGCGGACGAGTACGGCAGCTCCGGCAACGATCAGCCCGACCAGGACGATCCCCACCACGGCCGTCAGTCGGTTGTGGCGGATCACTGTGATCCTCCGACCCTGCCGCCCAGCGTGCAGCCAGGGCACACCGGAATACCGTTGTAGGGCCAGGGAGTCAACGACCGAGGCAGCGGCGACGGGTAGCCGGGGCCCTTCGAAGTGTCGAAGGTGCGGAATCCCCAGAGGTAGTCGATGATCGGCTGGAAGAGTTGCGGCGCAAGGAAGTTCGGGACGAACGCCTGATAGGCGTACATGCTGGAAATGCCCTCACCGACCGTGATCTGGAACTTCTTGAGGCCCTGCATCGCCTTGCCGATGTTGTCGCGGTTCTTCTCCAGCATCGCGGTCACCGAATTCAGCCTCTCAAGCGTCGGTGCCAGTTTGCTTTCGTTCTCGTGCACCAGAGCCGTGAGCTGTTTGGCGACCACCGACGTGTTCGCCAACAGGTCCACGATCTCTTGGCGCCGAGCCACCAGCACTTGAAGCAGCGAGCCGGAGTTGAGGATGAGTTTGTTGACCTGCTGGCTCCGTTCGGAGAGAACCCCGGTGACGTCGCCGGCGCTCTTGAACAGCTCGCCCAGACTCTTGTTGCGGCCGTTGAGGGTACGGGACAACCGGGTGAGCGCGTCGAAGGCCGGGCCCATTTGGGGCGCGATCTGGTCGAGGGTGCTCGCCAGCGTGTCCAGCGACCGGTTCAGCGCCGCGGTGTCGGTTCCAGCCGTGTCGGTCGTCAAGTCGCTGACCGCTTCCGTCAGCGAGTAGGGAGAAGACGTGCGCGAGACGGGAATCAGCGTCATCGGATGCATCGTGCCGCTGCCGGCGGAGTCCAGCGCCAGCATCCGCTCGCCCAGCAGCGTGCCGGTGCGGATGTGCGCGGAAGTCTCCGACCCGAGCAAGATGTTGCCCTTCATCACGAACGTGACCAGAGCATCGCCACGACGCAGCTTCACATCCGACACCGTGCCGACCTTCACGCCCGACACGATCACGGGGTTGCCCGTCGCAAGGCCACCGGCTTCCGTGAACAGCGCCTGGTACCTGACCATCGTCGCCCACGAGATGAACCGGTCGGGCGACAGGCCGACGAGGATGACCAGCACCGCCAGAACGACGCCGATGAGTCCGGCCTTGACGAGCCCGGCTCCGTGATACTTGAGCATTAGGGTTCAGTGCACCTTCCAGCGTCTGACCTGAATATGGGGGCTTTCACAGTCCGGCCCTGAAGGTCCGTGCCGCGGAGCTCCAACTGGCAGAGGTAGTACGGGATGGTGGCCCCGTCCGCGCCGAGCCGAACCAGCTTGCGGTAGTTCCTCGGCGCCTTGCCGATTGCGGCGTCGAGGCGGTCCTTGTCGTTGTCGAGGATCGGCGCCAACCGATTCAACTGATCGATGGTGCCCGACAGTGGCGGCCGCGCGTTGCTCAGCAGATCCGCCAGCGAGGCGGTTCCGCTGTCCAGGGCGTCGATGGCGGAGCCGATGGTGTTGCGGTCGTCCGACAGCCCGCTGACCAGCCGCTCGAGGCGATCGATTGCGCCGGAGAACTTGGTGCCGTCCTTGGAGATCGTGCCGATCACGACGTTGAGGTTGTCGATCAGTTGCTGCACGGTTTGATCGTTGTCGGCCAACGCATTTGAGAACGACGTCGTCTTGGCAAACAGCGAGTCGAGCGTCCCGCCCTGGCCCTGGAAGACCTGCAACAATCCCGCGGTCAACGCGTTGACGTCGCGCGCGTTCAGGCCCTGGGTAACTGGTTTCAGTCCGCCGAGCAGCAAATCGAGGTCGAGCGCGGGCGCCGTCCGGTTGACCGGGATCTGACCGCCGGCGGGCAGGTGCTTGGTCGAGCCCGGGCCATCGACGAGCTCGAGGTAACGATCGCCCACCAGGTTCAGGTAGCGGACCGCCGCCCTGGTGCCCTCGGTGAGGACGACGCTGCGATCGGCGTCGAACTCCACCACCACTTTCTTGTCCGGCTGCAGCGAAACACTATTGACCGTGCCGACCCGGATACCGGCGACCCGCACCGACTGCCCCGCCTTGAGACGCGAGACGTCGGAGAACACCGCCGTGTACCCGGTCGTCGCACCCGTCCGGTACTGGCCGAAGATGAAGAACAGGAAGGCGGTCAGCATCGCCATCACGACCGCGAAGATCGTGAACTTGATAAGCGTGGCGCGTGTTCTCATCCTGGCATTCCCACCTGGGCGGAGTTGCGCGGCGGGCCGGCGATCGGTCCGTACAACAGCTGCTTGAGGAGATCGGAGTTGATCAGTACCTGCGGGTTTCCATAGCCCACCGGGTCGGCACCGATATCGGCGATGAGTTGCTTCGGGTGTGTGTTGAACGGCAGGTTCGGCAGACCCATGCACTGGGGGCCACCCGTGGCCGCAACCTTGGGCAGGTTCGTCGGATAACGGTAGCGCTCACCGCCCCAGGTGAGGCTCGCCGAGATGTTGATGCTCGGCTCCGACAGCGGCGGACCATGCGAGATGTTGATCAACCCGCCGAAACCACAGGTGAACACCTCGTGATATTGGTTGGTCAGGTCGAGCGTCGGCACCAGCAGATGCATCACGTTCGTCAGCGGTTGGCGGTTGGTCGACAAGACGTCGTTGCCGATGTCGGCCAAGCCGATCGCGCTGATCAGCAAGGCATCCAAATTGCGCTGCTCGTCGACGATCGTCTTGCTGATCCGGGTCGCGTTGGCCGCGGTCTTCACCAGGTTCGGTGCCGCGTCCGCGTAGGCGTTGGACACCACCGGTAAGACCGAGAGGTCATGCCTGAACGCAGGCAGGCTCGGCTCCAGCTTGGCCAGAAACGAATCCAGATCGCTCAGCGACTGGCCCAGCTGTGGGCCCCGCCCACTGAACGCTTGTGCGAGCGCACCCAGCGATTCGTTGAGCTTGGGCGGGTCGATCTGCTCGAGAACCGAAACGAGTTGCTGGAACACGGTATTGACTTCGACCATGACGTGCTGGCCTTCCAGCGTCTGGCCACCGTGCAGGCGCTGGGCCGCGGGCTGTGCGGGTTCCACCAGCTGGACGGACTTCGCGCCGAACACCGTCGACGACGCGATGTCGACAAGCACGTTGCTGGGAATGAAGCGCAGTTGCGACGGGTCCATCGCCAAGTGAATGGCCGCTTGGCCGTTCGGCAGCGATTCGACCGAGGCGACCTTACCCACCTGCACGCCGCGCATCTTGACCTTGGCATCCGGGTTCATGACCAGGCCGGCGCGTTGCGAGATCACGGTCACCGGAACGGTTTCGGTGAAAGAGCCCTGAAACAAACCGACCGCCACGGCGAAAATCAAGCCAATGATGAGGACAGTCGCCAATCCGAGCAACGGCGCCAGATAGCTTCGCCCGGCGGGCCGGGCATGGCCGGCGCGCGGAGGTCGCCCGGCGGCCGCGCGACCCGCTGGCACTCTCTGCGTCACTGCCGTTCCACCTCCTTCGCTAACCGGACAGGTTGAAGTTGCCGTTCGTACCGTAGATAGATAGCGAGACCAACAGCGTTACCGACACCACGACGATCAGCGAGGTGCGCACTGCGTTACCGGTCGCGTTGCCGACACCGGCAGGTCCCCCCGAAGCGAAATAGCCGTAGTAGGTGTGGATCAGCAGGATCGTGAGCGCCATCAGGATGGCCTGCAGGAATGACCACAACAAATCAATTGGGTTCAGGAACGTGTTGAAGTAGTGCTGGTACAGACCCTGCGATTGGCCGAGCAAGAACGTCGTGGTGAACTGACTGGCCACGAACGACAAGATGACGGCGATCGCGTACAACGGCGTGATGGCCAACATTCCGGCCAGGATCCTGGTGCTCACCAAGTAGGCGACCGGCCGAATCGCCATGCTCTCCAACGCATCGACTTCTTCGTTGATCCGCATGGCACCGAGCTGAGCGGTCACCCCGGCGCCGAAGGTGGCCGCCAGACCGATCCCGGCGACCACCGGTGCCGCGATGCGCACGTTGATGAACGCAGACAAGAAGCCCGTCAGCGCCTCGATGCCGATATTGCCCAGCGAGGTGTAGCCCTGAATGGCCAGGGTTCCGCCCGCCGCCAGCGTCAGGAAGCCGACGATCACAACGGTTCCGCCGATCATCGCCAAAGTGCCCGCGCCCATGCTGATCTCGGCAACCAGCCGAACGACTTCACGCGTGTAACGGGTGGCGGCGAAGGGCACTCCGGCCAGCGCCTTACCGTAGAACAGCGTGTGGTCGCCGATCCGCCCCAACGAGGCGACCGGCCTCTCGAATTGGCGGATTAATCGCGGATATGTGGCCCTCAGCGCCATTGGCTGCCCCTACTTCGCCGTCATCTTGATGCCGATCGCGGTGACGACCACGTTGACGACGAACAGGGACATGAAGGCGTACACCACGGTCTCGTTCACCGCGTTGCCGACGGCCTTGGCGCCCCCGCCGGTGATCGAAAGGCCCCGATAGCAGGCCACCAAGCCGGCGATGAGGCCGAAAAGGGCTGCCTTGACGCACGAGATGATGACCTCGGGCACGCCCGTGAGCAACGTGATACCCGCGGCGAACGCGCCCGGGTTGACGTCTTGCACAAAGACCGAAAAGACGTAGCCGCCAAGGACGCCGATGATCACAACGAGGCTGTTGAGCAAGAAGGCGACCAATCCGGACGCCAGCATGCGCGGTGTGACCAAACGCTGCACCGGATTGATGCCCAGCACCTCCATCGCGTCGATCTCTTCACGGATCGTTCGTGCTCCCAGGTCCGCACACATTGCCGTAGCACCCGCGCCCGCCACGATCAAAACCGTGACCAACGGTCCGAGCTGGGTGACTGCACCGAACGCGGCGCCCGCACCGGATAGATCCGCCGCGCCCAGTTCGCGCAGGAGGATGTTGAGCGTGAAGCTGACGAGGACGGTAAACGGGATGGCTACCAACAAGGTGGGAGCCAGCGACACCCGTGCGACGAACCAGGACTGCTCCAGGAACTCCCGCCACTGAAACGGCCGACGGAACGCGAACTTGACCGCATCCGCCGACATTGCGAACAAGGCCCCGACGGCCTGCATAGGCCCCGACATGTCCCATTTCAGCCTCAGCTGGGGCAATCCCGCTGACCAGTGGTCCGCTCCCTTAGTTGCCATCGGCCTCAGGCTCTTTCCCGAGTTACGAGACTGACAGTCTTGTTCTCGCTTACTGACTGTTGTAGATTTGACTCAACCGTCGGCCACGGGGGCGTGTTGGAGACGTCGAAAGGCCCTGTGGGCGACCGGAATCCGGCATATGCCTCGGGCATGACAGCGCTGTCCATCCTCACGCCAGGACCTCCGTTCTGTTGCGTGAGTAGACGCTTCAAAACGTGGGGCCCCGTGTCTTGAAGCGTCCGGCGATTATGACTCATGCTGAGTCCGGGTGGAACGGAAAATGCATAACCGTTATCGGACAAGCCATCAGCACACCGCTTAGCCAGGACGATTGAGGCACAACGGACGCGACGGTCGGCACAAACATTGAGGGCACCTCCGGCTCTAGGTGACGGCGCCGGCCGTCTTGAGTTCGATGATGCGGTCCCAGTCGAGTCCGAGTTCCGTCAAGATGTCGTCGGTCTGCTCGGCGAAGCCGGGCGCCGGGCCGGTCTGTGGGGCCGCGACGTCGAACTGGACCGGGTTAGCGACCAACTCGAGTTCGCCTGCCTGCACGATGTACTCGTTGGCCCGGATCTGCGCGTCTTTGGCGGCTTGCAGGGTGTCCTGCACGGGCGCCCAGGGACCGGCCAGCGTTGCGAAGCGTTCGCTCCACTCTTCGAGCGTGCGGGTGGCGATGACCTTGGTCAGGATCTCCACCGCCTCCGCCGTGTTGGCAGCGATCTTCTCCACCGTTTCGAAGCGCGGGTCCTCGGCCAACTCCGGCAGGTCAACATGCCGGCAGACGTCGGCCCAGAACTTGGTGGGCTGCATCATCACGAAGGAGATATAGCGACCGTCGGACGTGGTGTAAAGCCCGACCAACGGGTTGTTGGGAGCGCCGTGCACCCCGGGCGGCGGCGCTTCAAGCCGCTGGCCCAGATGGTTCGTCAGCGCGACCGTGTGCCCCATTGACCAAAGACCGCTGCCGAGCAGCGACACATCGACCACGGACGGCTCGTCGGTGCGCTCCCGTTTGAGCAGCGCCGCCGCGATGCCACCGGCGAGGTTGGTGCCGGAGATGGTGTCGCCGTACGCCGGACCGGGCGGCGCGATCATGCCCGGCATGCCGGCGGGGGTGATCGTCGCTGCGGTTCCGGCCCGGCACCAGAACGCGGTCATGTCGTAGCCGCCCTTGACCGCCTCCTCGCCCCGCGGGCCGAGCGCGCTTCCGCGCGCGTAGATGATCTTCGGGTTCACGGCCCGAATGTCGTCGACGTCGATCCCGAACTTCTGACGGGCGCCGGGCAGGAAGCTGGTGAGGAACACATCCGATCGGCGGGCCAGCTCGTAGAGCACCTCCTTGCCCTCGGGCACGGACATGTCCAGCCCGATGCTGCGCTTGCCGCGGTTCGCGTGCTCGATGTTGGGGTTGGGGTCACCTTCGACGCGCAGCATGCCGGTCTGTCGCAGCCCTCGCTGCGGATCGCCGGTCACCGCATGCTCGACTTTGACCACGTCGGCGCCCCATTCGGCGAGCACCGCACCCGCCGACGGGACGAACCCGTACATGGCGACTTCCAGGACGCGGATGCCCTCGAGCGGCCTCACGCCGTGGCCCGCCGCACCGCCGGGACTGCATATGTTTTGCGTTCCAAGAATTCCTCCAGCCCGGCCACACCCATCTCGCGGCCCACCCCCGACTGCTTGAAGCCCCCGAACGGGCTGTCCGCGCCGAAGTAGTTGCCACCGTTGATCGAGAAGGAGCCGGTCCGGATCCGGCGCGCCACCGCAAGCGCCCGGTCCTGGTCGCCGCTGAAGACGGCGCCGGCCAGGCCGTAGATCGAGTTGTTGGCGATGCGCACCGCGTCGTCGTCATCGTCGAATGCGATGACGACGAGCACCGGCCCGAAGACCTCCTCCTGAGCGATCTCGCTGTCGGGATCGACGTTGGTCAGCAGCGTCGGTGCGTAAAAGTAGCCCGGCTCCAACCGCCGGCCACCGGTGACCAGCGTCGCGCCTGCGGCAACAGCCCGCTGCACCATGCCGTCGACCTTGTCCCGCTGGCGCTCGTTGATGAGAGGGCCCATGTAGGTTTTCGGATCGGCCGGGTCGCCGTGGCGGACCTTGGCGAAGTTCTGTGCGATCAGCCCGACGATCTCGTCGTGATGCGACCGGGGCACCAGCAGCCGGGAGGTCAGCGCACACCCCTGCCCCGCGTGGGTCACCATGCTGAACGCCGCGAACATGGCCGCACCGGCGAAGTCGGCATCGTCGAGCACGATGGCGGCCGACTTGCCGCCCAGTTCCAGGAAGACGCGCTTGACCGTTTCGCTCGCGGCGGCCATGATCTTGCGCCCCACCGCGGTTGACCCAGTGAAGGTGACGACGTCGACGCCGGGACTGGTGGTCAGCGCCTCGCCCGCTTCGGGGCCCGAGGAGCTGAGCACATTGACCACGCCGTCGGGTATGTCGGTGTGATTGGCAATCAGCTCACCGAGCGCCAGCGTGACCAACGGCGTATCCGGCGCGCCCTTGAGGACCACGGTGCACCCGGCTGCCAGCGCGGGGGCCAGCTTCGCCAGCGCCAGCTGGTTTGGGTAGTTGTAGGCGATGATCGCGGCGACCACCCCGGCCGCTTCCTTTTCCACCCAGCGGTGGTGGAGCATGCCGCGCGATTCTTTCTCGCCGAGGTCTTCGGAGAACGCGTAGCTGCGAAGCAGATCCGCGTAGAAGCGCACGATGCCGATCGGCTCGTCGAGCTGGGCGCCCTGGGTCAGCGCTCGGGTGGCGCCCACTTCGGCGATGGTCAGTTCCCGCAGCTCGTCGGCGTGTTCGAGCAGCGCCCGGTGCAGTTGGTCGAGGCAGCGGATCCGCAACTCAACGTCGGTGGGCCAACTGGTGGTGTCGAACGCAGCCCGGGCCGCGGCGATCGCCGCTTCGGCCTCCTCGGCACCGGCATCCGGGGCGTGCCCGATGACAGCGCCGGTGGCGGGATTGATCGACGCGAAGGACTTATCGGTGGTGACCAGCCGGCCGCCGATCAACAGTCGGCGGTCGGCGGTGGACCCAGGCGCGGCGTCCGCGATGGTCGCTGCAGTCGCAGTGGCGGGCTCTGCCGTGTCCTGGGCAGGCATTCCGTACCCCCTAATGTGGTGACGGTCACGATAATTTGATTCTCTTCCCCGGCGAATCTTACATTCGACTCTCGATAATTCAAGAAAGTCTCAGGAATCAGGACGGGCGGCTGACCAGCAACGCGAACGTCGACGGGCCGCCGTGTCGAGTAGTTTGACGCAGGCCGAACAGGGTTTCCAGAGTGTGTTGCACCACACTCTGGCGTGAGAGTAAGGTTCTCATAATTGTAAGCGAGATTCTTTGTGACTGAGACGGTCACCTTTGGAGTAGAGGCCTCAACGTGAAGACTGCGGTGGTCACCGGTGGCGGATCCGGCATCGGCCTTGCCGTCGCGCAACGGTTGCGCGCCGACGGTCTCGACGTCGCCACGATCGACCTCCGGCCGTCGGACGGCGACCATTCCTTCACGGCGGACGTCACCGACCGACCGCAGGTGGACGAGGCCTTCGCCGCGATCCGCGCGAAGCTCGGGCCGATCACCATTCTCGTCAACGCCGCGGGCCTGGACGGATTCAAGCGCTTCAACAACATCGCGTTCGAAGACTGGCAACGGGTCATCGACGTCAACCTCAACGGCGTCTTTCACACCATTCAGGCGGTCTTGCCCGACATGATCGAGGCGAAGTGGGGACGCATCGTCAACATCTCTTCGTCCAGCACGCATTCCGGGGCTCCCTACATGAGCCATTACGTGGCGGCCAAGTCCGCGGTCAACGGGCTCACCAAATCCCTGGCGCTCGAGTACGGCCCCAGCGGCATCACCGTCAACGCGGTGCCGCCGGGCTTCATCGACACCCCGATGCTGCGCGCCGCGGCGCAGAACGGATTCCTGGGGGACATCGACGAGACCATCGCGCGGACCCCGGTGCGCCGGATGGGTAAGCCGGAAGACATCGCGGCGGCATGCGCTTTCCTGGTGTCCGACGAAGCCGGCTACATCACCGGTCAGCTCTTGGGCGTCAATGGCGGTCGCAACACCTGAGCGGTGACGATTCGTCAGCGGTGTCCGGAAACCAGATCAGGTGAGAGGAGACAGCCCGTGAAGGTTTGGGTGGATTCGGAACGATGCCAGGGCCACACCCTGTGCGCGATGATCGCGCCGGAGTCGTTTCAGCTCAGCGACATCGACGGCAGTTCTTCTGCAATCGACGAAGTGGTCCCCGTAGACCGGCAAGACCAGGTGCGTGAAGCCGCTCAATCCTGCCCGGAACAGGCCATCGTCATCACCGACGACGCCTGAGTCCGGCATCCCGGTACTGACCGACGAAATACCTAGGGAGACAGAGCTTTGAGTGTCGACGACGTCGTCAGCGACAGCGACCGCAAAAAGAACCGGTACCACTTCGATCGGCATTCCCCGGAGTACCGGTCGCAGTTCAAGTCGATCACCAAGGAGATGCACGCCAAGTGCCCGATGGCGTGGAGTGAGACCTACGGTGGGCATTGGGTCGCGGCGGGCAGCCACGAGGTCTTCGAGCTGGCCCGCTGCCCGGCCGTCTCCAACGATCACGACATCAACGACGAACGCCGTGGCTACAAAGGCATTTCGATCCCCACCGCCAGCCGGGTCAGCGTGGTGCGCGGCGGCATCCTGGAGATGGACGATCCCGATCACCGCATTTACCGCACCGTGCTCAATCCCTACCTGTCGCCGGCAGCGGTCAAGCGCTGGGAGCCGTTCATCGACGACGTGACGCGCGCCTGCCTCGACGAAAAGATCGAGGGCGGCAGCATCGACTTCGTCGACGATCTGGCCAACATCGTTCCGGCCGTCCTGACGTTGGCGATGATGGGCATCCCGCTGAAGAAGTGGAACATGTACAGCGAGCCGGTCCACGCCGCGGTGTACACGCCCGAACATTCCCCCGACATCGAGCGCGTCACCGAGATGCACAAGCAGATGGGCCTCGACATGGTGAACAACATGCTCGAGATCCGCGAGAATCCGAGGCCGGGAATCGTGAATGCCCTGCTGCAGATGCGCATTGACGGGGAGCCGGCGCCGGACCTGGAAATTCTGGGGAACCTCGGCTTGGTCATCGGCGGCGGCTTCGACACCACGACGGCCCTGACCGCCCATTCGTTGGAGTGGCTTTCCGAGCATCCCGAGCAGCGGGAACTGCTCAGCAACGAGCGCAAAACGCTGCTCGACCCCGCCACCGAGGAATTCCTGCGCTACTTCACCCCCGCCCCCGGCGACGGCCGGACATTCTCCGACGATGTCGAGCTCGACGGCACTCAGTTCAAGGAGGGTGAGCGGCTGTGGATCTCGTGGGCGATGGCCAACCGCGATCCAGCCGTGTTCCACGACCCGGATGACATCGTGCTGGACCGTAAAGGCAACCGCCACTTCAGCTTCGGCCTGGGCGTCCATCGGTGCGCCGGGTCGAACGTGGCACGCACGGTGTTCAAATCCATGCTCACCGCGGTGCTCGATCGGATGCCCGACTACCGATGCGACCCCGAAGGCACCGTCCACTACGAGACCATCGGCGTCATCCAGGGCATGCGCAAACTGCCGGCGGCCTTTACGCCCGGCCGCAGGGTCGGCGCCGGCCTGGACGAAACCCTGGAGAAGCTGCAGCGCATCTGCGACGAACAGGAACTCGCCCGACCGATCACCGAACGCAAGGAAGCCGCGGTAATCGATTGAGCCACCCCAGGCGGCCGGGCGCGTTACCCAGCCGAAAGTGCGCCGTTGACCCCCGCAATTTTTACGAGTAGGCCTGTTCAACGTGACCGCGCCTTATATTTGCAGCAACCGCGTGCACAGATGGGAGACGCATCGGTGAAGATTTTCGCGCTGAGCCTTGCGCTCGCCATGGCCGCGCTGACCCTCGAGCCGACCGCCCACGCGGACATCCAGGTTGGCAACTACCGGCTGGACACGCCACGCGACCCCGGCCACAGCTGGATTTGGGCCATCCGACCCTGCCGATACGACCAGGGACCGGAATGCCTGACCATCCAGGCGGTTCCGCAACCCAACGGGCAAGCGGCGTTCTGGAACGCCAACGCCCACCTGGTCAACGGCCGCTACACCATGGCCGTCGATGTGCCCGACGGTGTGCGCTGCGTGGTCCAGTTCTTTCCCTCGCACGACGTCTACTCGTGGGACCCGGTGACGATGGCGGGTCAGGTGGACTCGACGTTCGACACCGGCTGCGGAGGCGGACCGGGGGGCACCAACAGTTGGCCGTTCTCGCTCGTGCGATGGTAGCCGCGTGAGGCGCACAGCGAGTCGGTCGATGATGAGGGCGACGGACAGCGAGCACGATGGCTGAGTCGAAGAGACCACAAGATTCGGCGACCTCGAAAGCCGACGTGCAGGCGTTGCTCGAGGAGGCCGAGGCCGAAGCGGCCGAGGCCGAGGCGCTGGCCGCCGCGGCGCGCGCCCGCGCCCGTGCCGCCCGGCTCCGGCGTGAAGCGCAGGCCCAAGCAGAGGCCGAGGCCGAACCGGAGGCGGAGGCGGAGGCGGAGACCGCCGAAGAAGCGCCGGACGCCGACGAGGACACCGCCGACTCCGACGAGCCGGAGACCAAGGACGATGTCACCGACACCGTCGAAGCGGCCGGCCAAGCGGAGGCCCTTAAAGAAGAAGACGTCGACGAAAACCCGGACGAGTCGGGGTCAACATCCAAGCCGGGCCGCTCGCGGCGACGCCCGCGGGTGCCATCGTGGTCCGTGACATGGAAAGTGGCCGTCGTCGTCGCCATCTGCGCCTTCGTAGCGGCCAGCGGATACATGATGTGGGAGCGTCATGAAACCGCCGAGCGCAACCAGCGCACCGCCAACTTCATCGCGGGGGCCAGACAGGGCGTCGTCAACATGTTCTCGATGGACTTCAATCGGGCCAAGGAGGACGTTCAGCGGGTGATCGACAGCTCGACCGGCCAGTTCAGGGACGACTTCCAGCAGCGCGCAAAAGATTTCACCACCGTCGTTGAGCAGTCCAAGGTGGTCACTCAGGGCACGGTGAACGCGGCCGCCGTCCAATCCATCGATGGGAAGTCCGCGCTGGTACTCGTGGCGGCGTCGTCGCGGATCAGCAACGCCGCGGGCGCCAAAGACGAACCGCGCAATTGGCGGCTCAAGGTGACCGTCACGGATGACGCCGGGCAATACAAGATGTCCAAACTGGAGTTCGTTCCATGAGCGAGGACAACCACGGCAGCGACGCCGGGAAAGCGTCTTCCAAACTCACCGAAGACGGCGCACGCAGCGAACCCCGCGCGCGGCGCAACGTGAAAGCCGTTCCCATCGTCCTGATTTCGCTGCTGCTGCTTTCCGGTGGCGTGGCGACCTGGCTGTACTTCAAGCAGTACCGGCCCGATAAGCAAACCGACCCCGGCGTCGCGAGCGCCGTCGTAGGTGCGGCGTCGGACGGAACGGTCGCCTTGCTGTCCTATTCGCCTGACACTCTCGACAAAGACTTCGCCGCCGCAAAGTCGCACCTTTCCGGGGATTTCCTGTCGTATTACAACCAGTTCACCGACCAGATCGTCGCTCCGGCGGCCAAACAGAAGGCGCTGAAGACCAGCGCGCGGGTGATAGGCGCCGCGGTCTCGGAGTTACATCCGGACTCGGCGGTGGTGCTGGTGCTGGTCGACCAGAGCACCACCAGCAAGGACAACCCGGACCCCGCGATGGCGTCCAGCAGCGTGCTGGTGAGTTTGACCCGAGTCCACGGCCAGTGGCTGATCACCAAATTCGACCCGGTCTAGACCCGTCGGATGCCGCTGCCGCAGAGCGGAACTCGCGAACCGACGTCGCGCCGCTGCGCTAACCGCGTGGGAGGCCGAGCACCCGTTGGGCGATGATGTTGCGCTGGATTTCGGAGGTGCCCCCCGCGATCGTCCCGGAAAAGCTGCGGGCGTAGCGCTCGAACCAGCTGGCGAAATAGTGGTCGAGGTTCATGTGCGCGTACGGCCCGGTCAGGCCCGGGTGAACGAGCCCGTCGGAGCCCGCCGACGTCAGTGCAAGCTCCATGCCACGCAACTCGGCCTCGGACCCGAGCAGCTTGAGCACCGAGATTGCCGCCACGTCGTCTTCGCCGCACGACGCGCGAGCCAGCGCCACCGAACCGAGCAGGCGCAACGCCTGCTTGTCCATGATCGTGCTGGCGTACTGGTCGCGCTCGACCTCGGTGCTGGGATGGAAGTCGTCGATCATGTTGTCGAGCCGATCGGCGAAGCCCAGCCACATCATCGTCCGTTCGTGCCCCAGCGATCCGTTGGCGACCCGCCAGCCCTGGTCGAGCTCACCGACCAGACTCTCGGCCGGCACCCGGACGTCGGTGAAGAACACCTCGTTGAAATCAAGATCGTCGGCACCGCAGATCGACGGGAACGGACGGCGCACCAAGCCCGGGGTGTCGGTCGGGATGATCAGCGCGCTGATTCCCTTGTGCTTCGGCGCATCTGGATTGGTACGCACAAAGGTCAGCAAGACGTCGGCGTCGTGGGCGCCCGAAGTCCATACCTTCTGACCGTTGACCACGAAGTGATCGCCGTCCAGCACCGCGCGGGTGCGCAACGACGCCAGGTCGGAACCCGCGCTGGGCTCACTCATCCCGAGTGACGCGGTGATCTCGGCCCGCAGGATCGGGACCGCCCAGCGCCGCTTCTGTTCGTCGCTGCCGAACGACAACAGCGAAGCCCCAACGATGTTCACGCCCTGCGGGTTGAAGCTGTGGTAGATCCGCCGTCGGCTGAGCTCTTCAAGATAGACGAACTGCTGAATGACCGTCGCGTTGCGACCACCGAACTCCGGTGGCTGGCTCGGCAGTAGCCAGCCGTTGTCGAACAGCAGCCGCTGCCAGTCGCGTGCCCACTGCGGCATGTGGGAAACCGACCGCGGCCGCTCGAGCGTTTCGCTTGCGGGAGGCAGGTTCTCGTCGAGGAAGGCCGCGAACTCCGCGCGGAACTCCTCGACGTCGGAGTCAAAAGTCAGCTGCACGGTATTCCTCCGCGATCCGCGCCCGGTGCTCGGCGGCGCCGCCGAGCATCAGCTCACCGGCTTTGGCTCGCTTCAGCGCGAACTGCAGATCGTTCTCCCACGTGAATCCCATTGCGCCGTGAAGCTGTAAACCGTGCCGGAACACCAGCGACTGGCACTCCCCCGCCGACGCCTTGGCCATCGCCGCCGCGAGCCGGCGGCGAGGATCGTCGGCCGCGATGGTCAGCGCCGCGAAGTACGCCAGGGCACGGGCCCGTTCCACCGCTACATGCATGTCCGCGGCCTTGTGCTGGACGGCCTGGAACGACCCGATCGGCACACCGAATTGCTGACGGCTGCGGACGTGTTCGAGCACCAGATCGAGAATGCGTTGGCAGGCACCGACCATGGTGATCGCCATGCCCGTCAGGGCCGTGTGGTGCGCGCGTTCGGAATCGACCGTGAGGCGGGCGCTGTCGGGCACCCGTACGCCGCAGAACGACAGGTCGGCGACGTGCAGGACGGGGTCGAAGACGGCGGCGCGGCGCACCGACACCTGGTTCGACCCGGTGATGAACACCCCGGCGTCTGTCACCACCGCCAGGCGGTCGACGCGATCGCCGTCGAGGACATGGCGCGCCGTACCATCCAGCACCCAACCCTCGGCGTCCCGGTGTGCCGCCACCCCGGTGTACACGGCGGTGCCCGATTCGTGCGGGTCGAACTGTTCGGCGGCCAAGGGGGCGAACTGGGTCATCGTCGCCAGGAACGGGGTGGGGTCGGTCGCGCGCCCCAACTCCTCGAGGACGATGGCAAGTTCGACGGCGCTGACCGGATCGTTCAGCTCGGTCCAGCCCTGATCGACGTACGACTTCCACAACGGGCTGGGATCGACACCGTCCTCGGCCACGCCGCGCACCAGCGAGGGCGGGCACTGCTTCGCCACGGCGTCGCGAACGGTCTTCTGCCACAGCCGCTGATCGGCATCGAACTCCAACAGCATGAACGCCGCCTCCTGTCATCACCGACGCTGCGAGAATATCATTCTCGCACGCGGAAGTAATAATCTCGCAAACCGGTTACGGGGTGCCCATGGGGACGAGCGCCTCCACGACGAAGGAGAAGGCCATTGGATCGCGAAACCTATCAGCGGGGGCTGCACATCCGCTCCGACGTGCTCGGCGAGGACTACGTCAACCGGGCCCTCGCCGACGCGGACGACTTCACCCGGCCTCTGCAGGATCTCGTCACCGAATACTGCTGGGGCGCGATTTGGGGTCGCGAGGAGCTGCCCCGGAAAACGCGCAGCATGCTCAACCTGGCGATGATCTCGGTACTGAACCGGCCCAACGAATTACGCACGCACGTCAAGGCGGCGCTGACGAATGGCGTCACCCGCGACGAGATCCGCGAGGTCTTCCTGCAGGTGGCCATCTACGCGGGCGTGCCCGCCGCGGTCGACAGCTTCCGCATCGCGCGCGAGGCGTTCGCCGAACTGGATGAGGGCTAGGGCCGGGCATGGAGGTCGGATTCATCGGGCTGGGAAACATGGGTTTTCCCGTGGCGCGCCGCTTGATCGAGAGAGGCGACGATGTCGTCGCCTTCGACACGCGTGCCGCCGCCCTCGATCGCATCGTCGCCCTGGGGGCGCGCCCCGCGGCATCGTCGAGGGAGGTTGCCGACCGTACCGAAACCGTCATGGCCAGCCTCCCGACGCCGAACGCCTCACTCGAGGTGGCGACGGGTGCGGCCGGCGTGATCGAGGGCGCAAGAATCAAGCGCTATGTCGACCTGTCCACCGTCGGCAGCCGCACGGCAAGGCAGATCTTTGACCGACTTGCCGAGCGGGACATCGTGGCGATCGACAGCCCGGTCAGCGGCGGCGTCGGCGGGGCGGAGAAGGGCGCACTCGCGGTCATGGTGTCGGGGCCGCGCGATGAATTCGACGTCATCCGAACCACGCTCGAGGCGATCGGCCGGCCCTTCTACGTGGGAGACAAACCGGGGTTGGCGCAGACGATGAAACTGGCCAACAACATCCTTGCCGCCAACGTGTTGGCCGCGACAGCCGAGGTCGTCGTGATGGGCGTGAAGGCCGGCCTCGACCCCAGTGTGATGATCGAGGTGCTCAACGCCGGCTCGGGGGCGACGAGCGCGAGCCGGGACAAATTTCCCCGCTCGATCCTCTCCCGGACTTTCGATTACGGCTTCGCTACCGGCCTGATGGTCAAGGACGTGCGTCTGTACCTCGAGGAAGCGGAAGCGCTTGGCGTGCCAACGGACGTCGCCACAACGATCGCCCGCCTCTGGGAGACGACCGCCGATGACCAGGGCCCCGACTCGGACTTCACGACGGTGATCAAACCGCTCGAGAAGGCGGCCGGCGTGATCGTGGGCCGCTCGCCGGCCTAGCCGGCCGGTCCCCCTGGATAGAGGCGGATGGCCCTTATCCGCGATCGGGAGAATGGTATTATCGCAATTCAAGAACCGTACTTGCACGAGGACCGCGAAAGTGGTCGCTACCAGGCACGTTGATTAAACGAAACGCTTACCGGAAACCCGTTGATTGGCCCCCGAGAAGAATGTTAGGTTATCTATCATATGACCCGACTGGGTTCGCTCTGAGTGCCCGAGTCGAAGGATGGCTTTCGTGATCGAACACGCTGACGGAACCAGCACACCGCTCATCGACGCGAGCGTGCACATCTTCTTTCCCTCCAACAAGGCGCTGCGGAAGACCCTGCGTGAGCCGTTCAAGAGCCGAGGCTTCCCCGATTACGAGATGGACTGGTACGGCGCCCCAGGCGGTGAATACGCGCCCAATACCGAGGGCCCGGATCGTCAGTACCCCGGTTCCGATCCGGATTTCGTTGCCAATGAGCTCTTTTCGAAACGCGGGGTCGACATTGCGGTCCTGCACCCGATGGCCCGCGGCATCATGCCCGACCGGCACCTGGGCAGCGCGCTGCACGCCGCGCACAACGAAATGATGGTCTCGGACTGGTTGGAGTCCAGCGAGTTCGGCGAGCGATTCCGCGGCACCATCCGGGTGAACCCCGATGACATCGCCGGCGCGCTGCGGGAGATCGAGAGGTGGCGTGGGCACCCTCGGGTGGTGCAGATCGGCGTTCCGCTGCAATCCCGCGAGCTCTACGGCAAGCCACAGTTCTGGCCGCTGTGGGAAGCCGCGGTCGACGCAGGACTTCCCGTTGCCGCGCACATCGAAGTCGGGTCGGGCATCGCCTTTCCGCCGACGCCCAACGGGAACACCCGTACCTACGAGCAGTACGTCAGCTTCATGGCGCTGAACTACATCTATCACCTGATGAACATGATTGCCGAGGGCGTGTTCGAGCGCTTCGACGGCCTGAAGTTCGTCTGGGGCGACGGCGCGGCGGACTTCGTGACGCCGTTCATCTGGCGGATGGACACGTTCGGCCGTCCGCACCTCGAGCAGACACCGTGGGCACCGCGGATCCCCAGCGACTACCTGCCCGGTCACGTGTATTTCGTCCAGGGCAGTCTCGACGGTCCTGGCGACACCGAGTTCGCCGGCGAATGGTTCGGCTTCACCGGCAAGGACGACATGGTGATGTTCGGCTCCAGCTATCCACACTGGCAGTGCGGCGATATCAAGAAGCTTCCGCGCGCCCTCTCCGCCGAACAGCGCGAGAAGCTGTGCTGGCGCAACGCGGCGCAGCTCTACAACATAGACATTCCCGCCGGGGTGGGCGCACAGTAGAAGTACGACCTGATACCGAGGAGTTTCAGATGACGTTGACCCATTCGCAGGAGCGGGTTCCCGCTGCCGAGCGCATAGCCGTCCGATGCGTCGACTCAGATGTCCACCCCGCACCCAAGCGCGGAGAGCTCCTGCCGTACATCCCCGAGCCATGGCGCAGCAAATACTTCCTCACCCGCGCCGTGGGTGAGCAGATTTACTACGACGCCCCGGACTACGCCCACTCCTACGCGATGCGGGTGGACTCCTTCCCCGCCAACGGCGAATTCCCTTGCAGCGACCCGGATATGGCGTTTCGTCAGCTGATCATGGAGGCCGGCTCGGACATCGCGATTCTCGAACCGGCCGCCTACCCGGCCCGCCTGCCCGAAGCGCAGCACGCGATGTCGAGCGCGTTGAACGACTGGCAGGCCAATCACTGGCTGGACAGCCACAACAACTGGCACCAGCGCTGGCGCGGGTCGATTTGTTGCGCCATTGAGGAGCCGGCAGAGTCCGTGCGCGAGATCGAGAAGTGGGCCGGTCACCCCTACATGGCCCAGATTCTGATCAAGGCCGAGCCGCGGCCGTCTTGGGGGCATCCGAAATACGACCCGATCTGGGCGGCCGCCACCAAGCACGACATCACGGTGAGCTGTCACCTGTCGCGCAGCCAGTTCGACGAGCTACCGATCCCGCCGGTGGGATTCCCCAGCTACAACCACGACTTCATGGTGACCTACTCGCTGCTGGCCGCCAACCAGGTGATGAGCCTGATCTTCGACGGCGTGTTCGACCGGTTCCCGACGCTGCGGATCGTGTTCGTCGAGCACGCGTTCAGCTGGATCCTGCCGCTGATGTGGCGCATGGATTCGATCTACGAGGCACGCAAGTCGTGGGTCGACATCAAGCGCAAGCCGTCGGATTACGTCAAGGACCACATCAAGTTCACCACCCAGCCACTGGACTACCCCGAAGACAAGACCGAGCTGACCCGGGCGCTGGAATGGATGGAGTGCGAGAAGATCCTGCTCTTCTCCTCGGACTACCCGCACTGGACGTTCGATGACCCACGCTGGCTGGTCAAGCACCTGCCCAAGCACGCCCGCGACGCCGTGATGTACAAGAACGGCATCGCGACCTACCACCTGCCCGAGACCGTTCCGGTCCTCGAGGGTCAGACCAGGGTGCTCTGAGTTGACGGAAGAAACCAAACGGCCCGAGCCCCGTCTCGCCCAGGGCCGCGAGCATGTTGTTGCGACCGTGGACGAGATCCCGCCGGGCAAGCACAAGCTGGTGCCAATCGGGCGGCACGGCGTCGGCGTATACAACGTCAACGGCAGCTTCTATGCCATCGCGAATTACTGCCCGCACCAAGGCGGTCCGCTCTGTTCGGGCCGGGCCCGGGGCCGCACGATAGTGGACGAGACCGCGCCCGGAGACTCGGTCATGGTGCGCGACCTGGAGTACATCTATTGCCCGTGGCACCAATGGGGTTTCGAGCTGGCGACCGGTACCACCGCGGTCAAGCCCGAATGGAGTATCCGGACCTATCCGGTGCGCATCGTCGGCAACGACGTTCTGGTGCAGGCCTAACCACAGGAGAATCGGTGCCTTCAATCGAGATCAATGGGGGAAATGTCGTCTACGAAATCCTCGGTGACTCGGGCGATCTCATTGCCCTGACGCCCGGCGGCCGGTTCAGCAAGGAGATCGAGGGCTTGCGTCCGCTTGCCGACGCGCTCGCCGCCGGCGGCTACCGCGTGCTGCTGTGGGACCGGCCGAACTGCGGTGCTTCCGATGTGCAGTTCTACGGTCAGAGTGAATCACACATGCGCGCCGAGACGTTGCACAAGCTGGTGACCGGGCTGGGCTTCGAGCGCTGCATTCTGGCCGGCGGCTCCGGCGGCGCAAGGGATTCCATGCTGACCACGATGCTCTACCCGGAGATGGTCACCAAGCTCGTCGTATGGAACATCGTCGGTGGCATCTACGGCAGCTTCGTGCTCGGTTCCTTCTACATCATCCCGAGCATCCTCGCGGTGCGCGGCACCGGCATGGACGGCGTGGTGAAGGTGGCCGAATGGCGTGACCGCATCGGGGAGAACCCCAACAACAAACAGCGGTTCCTCGACTTCGATTCCGACGAGTTCCTCAAGGTGATGCTGCGCTGGCTGAACGCGTTCGTTTCCAAGCCTGGACAGACGATCCCGGGCGTCGAGGACGAGATGTTCGACCGGATCAAGGTGCCCACCTTGATCATTCGTGGCGGCGAGAACGATATGGATCACCCGAAGCGAACGTCACTGGAGGTCAGCTGCTTGATCAAGGGATCAAAGCTCATCGACCCCCCGTGGCCGGAGGACGCATGGGAGCGTGCGTCCGAGGACCGCGCGGCCGGGCGGGTGAAGCACTTCAACATGTTCGACACGTGGGTGCAGGCGGCGCCCGCGATCCTCGAGTTCCTGGGTTCGTGATGTCCCTACACGGTGCGAATGTGAACCTCGCAGTTGAGCGAGGCCTCGAGAGCCGTGTGAACCCGGCTCTCGGGAATGCGTTCGAGGTCCTTCTCGCGCAGCGTTACGTACACGATGTCGAAACCGTCGCCCCCGGGCGTCCGCTCGATGTCACCGGTGAGCCCGAAGCCGGACAACACACCGTGGGCGTCGTCGTCGGTCCCCCGGCTGATGAAGGTGACGACTCCCGCAACCGGTTCGGCGGCGAACACCCTGCCGCACAGGCGGATCGCCAAATCTCTCGCCGCGTCGACGTCTTCGGCCGCGATCAGCAATTCGACTTCGCGGCGCCCAGCGGGCATCGACGCGAGGTCGTTCTCGACGACGTCTGCACCCTCCGCACGCGCAAGCCCGAGGAGCGCTGCCATGCCGTCTCGTAGCTGTGGGACCGTGCAGACACTCTCCGGGTCGACATTGACGCGCACGACCGCAGTTCGCATGTGCGCAAGCCTAACTAAGACGATGGCAGGCCAGCCGTGAACACCGCCCAATCCACCACCATCACCACCGCGAACTTTCCCGGTTTGGAACCCCGGCTGCTCTTCGAACAAACCGGCCAAGCCCGCGAGGGCCTCGCGACGTATCGACGGTTCGGCGGCTACCGCCCGCTTGCCGACGCCGATGGATTGCTGAGCGAGGTGGAGGCCAGCGGGTTGGTCGGCCGCGGTGGTGCGGCGTTCCCGCTGGCAATCAAGTTGCGCACGGTGCGCGATAACGGGCGCATTGCCGGCGGTGCCGTGGTCGTCGCGAATGGCGAAGAGGGCGAACCGGCTTCGGTCAAGGACCGCTGGCTGCTGCGCAACCGGCCCCACCTGATCCTGGACGGGCTGCGGTTGGCCGCCGCGGTCGTGGGCACGAACCGCGCCCACATCTACCTCTCCGATCCGGAGTCGGCGCACAGCGTCGAAACCGCGCTCGGCGAGCTCGATTCCGACGCGCTCGGCGATATCACCGTCAGCATGTTGACCGTGCAGCCCGGATACGTGGCCGGCGAGGAGACCGCCGCCGTCCGCGCGATCAACGGCGGGCCGGCCAAGCCGACGGACAAGCCGCCCCGCCCATTCGAAGCCGGCGTCGATGATCGGCCCACACTGGTGAGCAACGTCGAGACGCTGGCCAATTTGCCTTTCCTGCAGCGGCATGGCGCGAGCGCGTTCCGCTCGCAGGGCACATCGCTCTCCTCTGGCACCTTCCTGGCCACCATCACCGGGGCCGGACGCCCGCCAGTTCTCTACGAGCTTCCGCACGGCTTGCCGTTCACCGACCTGCTTGCCCTGCACGGTGTTTCACCGGACCAGGTACGTGGGGCGTTGATGGGCGGCTACTTTGCCGGCCTGCTCAACCGGAGCGTGCTGGAGACAACCTTGGACCACGAGACGATGCGACGTGTCGGCAGCGGTTTGGGAGCGGGCGCCATCGCGGTGCTCACCGACGACTGCCCCGTCGCGGTCGCGGCGTCCGTGCTGGCCTACTTCGACCGTGAAAACGCCGGGCAGTGCGGCTCGTGCTTCAACGGAACGGCGGCCATGGCGGCCGCCGCCGGTGCGCTGCGCGACGGCGCCGCGACGACCGAAGACGTCGAACGGTTGCGCCGCTGGTCGGTGCTGCTGCGCGGACGGGGCGCGTGCGCGACGCTGGACGCCGCCACCAACGTCGCGGCCGGCCTGCTCACACAGTTCCCGGGCGAAGTCACCGCACATCTCGACGGCACGTGCCAGGGCTGCGCCCGCGGCGCGTTCCGCGCCGACCGTCCCTACGAGGCCGAAACTTTGAGGCTGGCATGAAAATCCGCCTGGACCGCACCGTCTGCGACGGTTTCGGCATCTGCGCGAAGTACGCGCCCGGATACTTTTCGCTCGACGATTGGGGTTACGCGTCCCTCATCGGCGATGGCACCGTGGCAGAGGCGGATCGCGACGCCGTCATGCGCGCGCTGATGGACTGCCCGGTCCACGCCATCGCCGAGATCGGCGAGCGCACATACCCCACACCCCGCCCTCCGCTCGCCGACGCGGACGACCCGGCAGAGCGCCTCAAGACCGAGGAGAACGAGGCGGAGTGGGGCTTTACCCGTTGACCCGCTGATCACAAAGCCCGACAGAGCGACGAACTCCTGGACGCCATCGGGATGCGGCCCTACGCCTACGGCACATAGCGGTCCCACTCAAACGGCACCACCGCGAAAAACGGTGCGGCGAACAACGGTTCGACACCCGGCTCCTCCCAGCGCGCCGACAACACCGGCCGCAGGCGTTCCCCGACGGCGACGGGATCGTCATCGAGGAAGCAATACGTAATGGTCTGGCCCGCTTGAGCACTCGCCAGATTCGCGTCGACTTGCCGCGATGTCCCAGACCATACGCCGGCGACACCGGGCACTTCCACCAGCGGGCCCGCCGGAGCCGATCCCCGCTCGACCAGTAGGAACGCCCCCCGCGCGGGCAGCCAGGGCAGGACGTCCGACCCCACTCTGACCCGGGGCGCGGCCGTCTTGGCCCGCACCTCGTAGACGCCGCGCTCGACCGGTGGCAGCAGCGGGAGCTTGCGGCCGGCGTTTCCGAGTGCCGAGGACAGTTCGTTGAACCCACGCAGCCCGGCCGGGTCGGTGAAAAAGTACGTCATGACGTGGTCGACCCCGTCCAACGGTCCACCGCTGATCGTCCGCGCAGAGCGGCAGGCCGGCGTCGACACCAACCGCAACGAGGCGCGCACCGCCGCCAACCGGTGTTGCTCGGGTCGGTGGTCTAGGGTGTGCCAGCGCAGGTACTCGGCGTCCAGACCGTCGGGATGGCGAGTCGCCATGGACACGAACAACGTGGAGATCTCTCCGCGCCCGGCGGCGAGGATCTCGGCGACCTGGTCCGATGGCGTGCCGGGAAGCTGCATCACGGCTGTTCGCACCATCTCGTCGAGTCGTATTCGGGCAGCGCGATTTCGGGGTGCCGGCTCTCGATCATGCGCCGGAAGCCTTCGCGCCAGGGCATTTTCGTGCGGCCGAGCATCTCGTGCATGCGGGCGACATCCGGCCACAGCGGCGTGTGCGCGTCGGTCGTGTATTCGAAGATCGGCTCGACACCGATCAACTGGCCCATGAACGTGCAGTAATCCTCGACGCTGACCGTTTCGCTACCGGCCCAGTTCACCACGACCGGCGGCACCGCGGCGACCTCCATCGCGCGGATGCCGAGCTCCACGTAGTCGTCCTCGTAGATGGGGTTGTAGTTGTTCGGCTTATCGGGATGCAGCCGAATTGGTTTGCGCGCCAACATGGCATCGAGGCGATCGGCGGGAGCACCGCCCTCCGGCCCATAGGTTGAGCAGACCCGGATGATGGTCAACGGTATTCGATAATGCCTGGCGATCCAGGTGCACACCGACTCCGCCGCGACCTTCGAGAAGCTGTAGTTGGCGCGCAGCGGCACACCCGGCGGATCGGTTTCGGCCAACGGTCGCTGACCTTGGTACGCGTAGATCGAGCCAGTTGAACAGAAGACGAAGCCCTTTGCGGCGCGGCAGTGGTACAGCAGTTCGCCGGACATGTGCGCATTCGTTTCGACGCAGCGGTTCCAGTCGCCCGCGCCGGTGTCCACCGCAGCGTGAAAGACGTAGGTGAAATCCTCTGGAAGATCGGAGAAGTCACCCGCGCCGATGTCCAGCGGGACGGGTTTGATGCCGGCGTCGACGAGCCTCCTTTGGTCGGCGGGGTCTTTGAGGCGCGCGGCGCCCCACACCTCGTTTGAAGCCGCCAGAGCGCGCGCGATGGGAAACGCAATCTTGCCCGTCGCCCCGGTGATCAGGATCTTTTCTGCGTCGAGCAACCAGCCCTCCCGAATGTGAAGTACTTGATATGCCGGTTGGCAGCATAACTCCCCGCTGAAGGAACATGGCAGGACAGGTCCGTTCGGAATCGCGTCGTGACCGCGGCTCTTACCTGGTCATGACGGTTTCAAGGGAATAAACTGAGACCGCCAAGGCCAGGATGGCCCCACCGGGAGGCCCACCATGAGATGGTTTGCTCGTCGTCTGACCGCCGTCGTCGCGGTCGCCTTCGTGGCGATGGCGGTCGCGGTGATCGCGACGCCCGGAATCAGTTCGGCGCAGTGCGATCACAACATGTCGTTTAATCCGGTGACGTTCGAGTGCAAACCGCCGCCGGCATCACCGGCGTGGTACACACTCCCGCCGGCATACGCGCCCTCATTCGCCGGGCAGGAAGTTCCGCCGCCGCCGCCACAGCCATGGTGGACGTCGGAGCCCCCGATGTGGAGTGTCGGCTTCCACCAGTGGGGAATCTATGTGGGCGGCGTTTGGGTGCCGCTCTGACCGGTCCGCGGTCTTCCCGCGACGCCGCTTGACGGGCAACGCAGATACCGTCTCGATCACCCTTACGCGCGAGTGATAACGTAATTCTCCGATTCGTATAACGGTCCTACCAGGCTGCAATTCGGGGACCGTTCGACTCGCGGAGGTGACGTGTCTGCACCGGGACGCCCGCTGCCCCTGATCACGCAGGAAAACGAATTCTTCTGGACCTCGGGCGCCGACGGGAAGCTGCGCCTGCAGAACTGCAATGCTTGCCAGTCGCTGATCCATCCGCCGGCACCGGTGTGCCGGTACTGCCGATCTCGCGACATGGGCGTGCGGGCGGTCTCCGGGAAGGCGACGCTGGCCGGCTTCACCATCAACGAGCGGTTCAGCCTGCCCGGATTGGTCGCACCCTATGTGATCGCGCAGGTGGCGATCTTTGAAGATCCGCGGGTTCGGCTGACCACCAACATCATCGAGTGCGAGCCCGATCAGCTCGAACTGGGCCAACAGGTCGAGGTCGTCTTCGAACACGTCGAAGACGTGTGGTTTCCGCTGTTCCGACCGGCGCAGACCGCGGAACCCGGTCCACTGCCCACGGACGAAATAGCGCCCGAGCGATTCGGCGAACACGTCCGGCCGATGCTGACCGTCGAGAAGTTCGAGGACAAGGTCGCGCTCACCGGGATCGGCATGTCGCCGATCGGGCGCCGGCTGATGCAGCTGCCGCTGGCGCTGACGGTGCAAGCCTGCGAAGCGGCAATCGCCGACGCCGGCCTGACGTATGCGGACATCGACGGCCTGTCCACCTACCCGGGCGCCATCAACGTCGGCGGCTTCGGAGAAGGCGGCGTCACCGCGCTGGAAGCGGCGCTCGGCATCCGGCCAACGTGGCACAACGGCGCCATGGAGACGTTCGGCCCGGGCGGATCGGTGATCGCCGCCATGCAGGCGGTCGCCTGCGGCCTGGCCCGCCACGTGCTCTGCTTCCGGACGCTGTGGGAAGCGACTAATGGCGAGCTGATGAAGCAGGGCAAGATCAGCCCTTCGATGGGCCGGATGTCGGGCTGGCAGATGCCGTTCGGCGCCACGTCGGCGGCCCACACCTTGGCCATGAACGCGCAGCGGCACTTTCACCGTTACGGCACCACCAAGGAGACCCTGGGCTGGATCGCGTTGAATCAGCGGGCCAACGCCGAGCTCAACCCCACCGCCATCTACCGGTCCCCCATGACGATGGACGACTATCTGAACGCGCGACCGATCACCACACCCTTCGGCCTCTATGACTGCGACGTGCCCTGCGACGGCGCCATAGCGGTGATCGTCTCCGCCATCGACGCCGCCCGCGACCTGGCCAAGCCCCCGGTGCTGGTGGAGGCGGTGGGTACGCAGATCGTCGAGCGAATCGACTGGGACCAAAGCACTTTGACCCATGAGCCGCAGGTGCTGGGCCAGGCCGCGCACGTGTGGACCCGCACCTCGCTGCGGCCCGTCGACGTCGACGTCGCCGAGCTCTACGACGGCTTCACCATGAACTGCCTGTCCTGGATCGAGGCGCTGGGGTTCTGCGGGATCGGCGAGGCCAAAGACTTCCTCGACGGCGGCAAGAACATCGCCCGCGACGGGCAGCTGCCGCTCAACACGCACGGCGGCCAGCTTTCGCACGGCCGCACCCACGGCATGGGGCTGGTTCACGAGGCCGTCAGCCAGTTGCGCGGGGAGGCCGGCGAGCGCCAGGTCGCCGGCGCACGGGTTGGCGTGGTCAGCAGCGGCGGCCTGACGCCCAGCGGAGTGCTGCTCCTGCGGGCCGACACATGAGCGCGCCGCGGCCCAGGCTGGTGATCGTCGACGGAGTTCCGATGTCGGCGCTGATCGCCGAAGCCCCCGAACCCAAGGCCGTGATCTTGGCGATCCACGGCGGCGGCACCACCGCAATCTATTTCGACTGTCCCGGCCATCCGTCATATTCGCTGTTACGGACCGGCGCGGCAGCGGGATTCACCGTGGTGGCCCTCGACCGGCCTGGCTATGGCAGCTCGGCGCCCTATCCCGAGGCGATGGTCGAGGGTGACCAGCGTGTCAAGCTGGCTTACGGAGCGGTCGACCGCATCATCGGCGAACGACCAAGCGGTGCGGGTCTATTCGTGATGGGCCATTCGGGCGGATGCGAATTGACGATGCGGATGGCCGCCGACGAGCGCGGCGCCGATCTGCTCGGCATCGAATTGGCGGGCACCGGGCGGCACTATCACCCCGCGGCCAAGGAAATACTCAGAACGGCGACTCGCGAACGCCGCCCGCCGGGCATGCGCGACCTGCTGTGGAGCCCGGAGCACCTGTATCCACCCGAGGTACTCGGCGGCGCGACGGTGTCCCCGTCGGCCCCGGCGTATGAGGACCAGATGGTCTCGGACTGGGCACGCCAAACCTTCCCGACGCTGGCCCCCGCCGTGCGGGTGCCGGTGCACTTCAGCATCGCCGAGCACGAAAAGGTTTGGCAGACCGATGATTCGGCAGTAAAAGAGATCACCGATATGTTCTCGTCCGCGCCACGCTTCACCCTGCACAGGCAGCTTCGGGCGGGGCACAACATCAGCCTCGGCCACACCGCTGCGGATTACCACGCGGAGGTTCTTTCGTTTGTAGGGGATTGCCTGGCCACCACCTCGTCGGACGAAGAGGAGGCCGGTTGATGCGGGTGGGATTCATCGGCCTGGGCAGCCAGGGCGGCCCCATGGCGCGGCGGATCATCGAGGCCGGCTACGAGACGACGCTGTGGGCGCGCAGACCCGCAACCCTCGAGCCGTTCACCGACACCGAAGCGAAAATCGCCGAATCGCCGGCCGACCTCGCCGCGGCCAGTGATCTGGTTTGCCTGTGCGTGGTGGGCGACGCCGACATCGACGAGATCGCGAGCGGTGCGCGCGGGCTGCTGGCGGCGATGGAGCCGGGTGGGGTGATCGCCGTGCACAGCACCGTGCATCCCAACACCTGCCGCGAACTGGCGGACAAGGATGCCGCCAAGGGCATTTCGGTGATCGACGCGCCCGTGAGCGGCGGGGGGCCGGCGGCGTCCGAAGGGCGCCTGCTGGTGATGGTCGGGGGCGACGCCGACGTCGTCGAGCGTTGCCGGCCGGTCTTCGCCACGTATGCCGATCCGATCGTCCACCTCGGCGAGCTGGGTTCCGGTCAAACCACCAAGCTGCTCAACAACCTGATGTTCACCGCCCACCTGGCCACTGCGGCCACCGCGCTGTCGCTGGCGGGTGCCCTCGGCGTCGACCCGGACCGCCTTGCCGAAGTCGTCTCTCGCAGCAGCGGGAATAGCTTCGCGCTCAACGCCCTTGGCGGCATCGGCGGGTTGGACCGGCTTGCCGGGGTGGCCGGGACGTTGCTGCAAAAGGACGTCCGCCTGGTGGTGGACCTGGCCGAACGAGCCGGGGTGAGCGGCGGTGCCGTGCTGGATGCGGCCGACGCCGCGCTGGCGCTAATGGACCATCCGCGGTGAGGGTCGGGTTCGTCGGCGCGGGCCGGATGGGCCGCCCTATGGTGGCCCGTCTGATAGCTGCCGGGCACGAGGTCCGGGCCGTGGGCCGGACCGCGGACAGGCGGGGCGATCTCGAGCAGCTCGGCGCCCGGGCGGTCCACGAGGTCGCCGAGGCGGGTGCGCGGGCCGACGTCGTGGTGCTCTGCGTGTTCAGCGACGAACAGGTGTGGGAGGTATGCCTGGACGCCGGGTTGCTCTCCGCCATGCCGCCCGGTTCGGCGCTGGTGGTGCACACCACCGCCAGCCCGAAGACAATCGATGCCCTGGCCGCACGCGCCGATTGCGTCGACGTCATCGATGCGGCGGTCAGCGGGGGCCCGCACGACATCGCGGCCGGCCGGCTCACCCTCTTCGTGGGTGGCACCGACGATGCGGTGAAGCGGGTGCGGCCGGTGCTGGACTGCTACGGCGATCCCGTCTTGCACGTCGGGCCCACCGGAACCGGACAAAAGGTGAAGCTGGTCAACAAGCCTTGTTCGCGGCGCAGATCGGGCTGCTCGCGGAATCGATCAGGCTTGGCGAGCAGCTGGGCGTGCCGGAGTCGACGCTGCTGACCGCCCTGGGGCACGGCAGCGCGAGCAGCCGCGTCTTGAGCCTGGCGGCGGCGGGCGGCTCCGTCGAGTCGTTCATCGAGGTCGCCGGCGAATTCGTCAGCAAGGACGTGACGGTGGTGCGCAACATCAGCGATGAACTCCGCATCGACCTGGGCACACTCGACGACGCCATCAACGCCACGAACGCCGCGAAGACGGGTTGAGATGCCCGTGTTTCGGTCTTTCCGGTTCGTCACGAAGGTATTACCGTTACCGTTACAGTGAACGACTCCGCTGTAAAGGTTTCAGCCCGCCCTCGCCGCTGAGGAGGATTCAGTGACAAAACCGAAGGTCGTCTTCGATCCGTACTCCGAGGACTACTTCAATAACCCGTTCGACACCTATCGACGGATGCGCGAGGAAGCGCCGCTGTACTACGACGAAAAAGAGGACTTCTACGCGCTGACCCGCCACGAGGACGTCGCGGCCGCGTTCAAGGACTTCGAGACCTATTCCTCGGCGCGCGGTTGCGACCTGGCGATGGTGCGCCGGGGCATAGCCCCCGAGCAGAAGTCGATCATCTTCATGGATCCGCCGGAGCACCGCCACATGCGCAGTCTGCTCAACAAGGCGTTCACCCCGCGTGCCATCCAGTCCCAGCGCGAGACGATCGTCGAGGTGATCGACAAGTACCTGGGCGCCGCCGACCCTGACAACTTCGACGTCGTGCAGGACTTCTCCGGGCCGTTCCCGGTGGAAGTCATCACCCGGATGGCCGGGGTGCCGGAGGAATACCGCCAGCAGGTGCGCCACTGGATCGACACCAGCCTTTCCCACGAACCGGGTCAGATCGAGATCAGCGAAGCCGGCATGCAGGCCAACATCGACACGGCGATGTACTACTTCAGCCTGGTTCAGGAGCGGCGCCAGGAACCGCAGGACGACATGATCAGCCGGCTGATCGCGGCCGAGATCCCGAGCGAAGACGGCCAGCTGCGCAAGCTCGACGACATCGAGATCTGCGGATTCGCAACGCTGCTGGGCGGCGCGGGCGCCGAGACCGTCACCAAACTGATGGGCAACGCGGCGGTGATCTTCGCCCGCAACCCCGACCAGTGGCAGAAGCTGCAGGAGGACCGCGACAAGATCCCGGGGGCGGTGGAAGAGCTACTGCGCTACGAGGGTCCGGTGCAGTACAACGTCCGCTACACCCTCAGGGAGGCGCACGTCAGTGGTGGCGTAATTCCCCCGGGCAAGCCGGTGTTCCTTTGCGGCGCAGCGGCGAACCGCGATCCGGAGGCCTTCACCGACGCCGACACGTTCGACATCGAGCGTGACCAGACCGAGGCACAGCATCTCGGTCTCGGATACGGAATCCACAGCTGCCTCGGCGCCGCGCTGGCCCGCCTGGAAAGCAGGATCGCGCTCGAGCGGCTCCTCGACTTCATGCCGCGCTACGAGGTGGACTGGGCGGGGTGCAAACGGGTGAACATGCAAAACGTCGCGGGCTGGAAGAACGTGCCCGTCAAGGTGCTTCGGTAAGGGGGTTGTTGCCGTGACGAAGAAAATTGAAGTCGATTGGGGGCTCTGCGAGAGCAATGGTGTCTGCATGGGCATCAATCCCGAGATCTTTCTCCTCGGTGACGACGACATGCTGACCGTCTTGCAGGAGGAGGTCACCCCGGAGAATGAGGCCGACGTGCGCGAGGCCGTTCGTCAATGCCCCCGGCAGGCCATCTCGATCGTGGGCGAGTAGCGGGTCAGAAACCGGCGATGATGACGGCGTTGCAGTCGGCCGCCGCCTGCCGCAGTTTCGCCGCCTTTTGATAGCCCTCGGACTCGTACCACGCGCGCGCCGCGTCCACCGATTCGAATTCGAGCACGACGGTCTGGTCGCCGTGCCAGGTGCCTTCGATCACCTTGGGCGCGGTGTCCACCGCGAGAATGGTGGCACCGGCCAAGGCCGAACCAGCGGCCTGCGCATAGGCTTTCATGCCCTCCGGATCCTTGATGGCCTCCGTGAGGATGACGTACCCTTTCGCCACTGAATCTCCTTAGATTTTGCTGATGGCCTGTTCGGGGCAGCACTCGATGGCCTCTTGGGTGGCGGCCTCGAATTCCGTTGGGACGTCGGATGGTATCGCCTCCGCGTAACCGTCGTCGGTGAGGCTGAACACCTCCGGGCACAGCGTCGTGCAGACGCCGTGACCGCGACAGCGCTGGTCGTCGACTGTGACTTTCATGCCGGCGTGAACTCCAGGTGCAGTTCCGTCAGGCCGCGCAGGATGTACGTCGGAACGTATTGGTAGCGGCGGTCATTCGCCGGGCCGTGCATGTCTTCGTTGATCCTGATGTCAGACGTCCGGTCGAGCAGGCGCTCGATCGCCACCCGGGTTTCGGCGCGCGCCAGCGGCGCGCCGGGGCAGCTGTGGATACCGCGCCCGAACGAGATGTGCTGGCGGGCATTCTTGCGGGCAGGGTCGAAGGTGGCGGGGTCGTCGAACCGGCGGGGATCACGGTTGGCGGCCGCTTGGACAACCATGACGGTGGTGCCCGCGGGCAGGTCGACGCCGCCGACGTTGGCGGGCACCCGATTCAATCGGAAGTCGCCCTTGACCGGGCTCTCGTGGCGCAACGACTCTTCGATGAAGTTGGGGATCAGGCTGCGGTCCTTGCGCAACTGCGCCTGGATGTCGGGCCGCTCCCCCAACGTCTGCAACGCCGCGCCCAGCAACCGCACGGTGGTCTCCTGGCCCGCCGAAAAGACGTTGCTGGCCACCCGCGCCACGTCCTCCACGTCGGGGGTCGAGCCGTCCGGGTAGGTGGCAGTGGCCAGGCCGGTCAGCACATCGTCGCGGGGCTCGCGCCGGCGGTCGATGACGTAGTCGGAGAAGAGACCGTAGAGGAATTCCAGCGGGCTGTGCGCCAGTGAGCCCTTGGTGCCCCCGACGCCGCCGCCCGAGTGGTCGCGGATGCCCTTGACGAACTTGTCGCGATCCTCCTCGGGCACGCCGAGCAAATCGGCGATGACCAGCAGCGTGAAGGGGCCGGCGAAGCCCTTGATCCAGTCGCCGCGGCCGGGCGCCAGGAACGTGTCGAGCACCTGGTCGGCGAGCACCCACATGGCGTCCTCGTTTTCCTTGAGGCGCTTCGGGGTGATCAGCCGCATGAGCAGCGAGCGGTGGTTGGTGTGGGTTGGGGGATCGAGGGTGGGCAGCTGGTCGCTGAACGGCAATTCGTCGCGGTGTTTCTCGATCAGCTCGGTGACGTCGTCACCCTCCAGCGGTACCGGGAAGCCGGGAAACGGGCCGGTGACGGAGACGCATGAGGACCACGTCTCGGCGTCGTTGAGCACCGTGCACGCCTCGTCCCAACCGGTGATCATCGTGACGTCGTGATGGCTCTCCCGCGTGACGGGGCACTGCCGGCGCAGCGCCTCGTAATAGGGGTACGGGTCTTCGATCAGCTCGCTGCCGCGGAAGAAGTCCAACTCGGAGAATTCGTTCGGCATCTCCCGCTCCTTGAATCTCGGCTAGCGAGAACGTGCCTCTCGCAGATGAGCATTACATTTCCACACGGCCTGGTTGGTCGTCAACGAGGGGTCGGCGGTCGCCGAGGGTGCGAGGGGGCGGTATGCGGCGTTAGCTGGCGGGAACCAGATCCGCGGCGACCGATGGCCAGGCCAGCAGCCCGCTGCGGAAGGTCTCCACGTGACCGATCGAGCCGTGGCGCACCGCGGCGGCGGCCAGGGCCTGGGCTTTGAACGTGTGGGCGGCCATGCTCAACCGGTGCTGCACAAGGCCGACACTCTCGTCGAGCTCGGCCGGCCAGTTCTCCCCCCACAGCGTGACCTCGGTGACGCCGTGATCAAGGGCCTGCAACACCCCTTGCCGCACCCGCGGGTCGCAGCCGAACAAGTCCGCCGCCGCCGCCAGGGCCTGAGGACGAGGACGAGACTGCACCGCCGCCAACGCGTCTTCCAGATCGACCACACGCGCGCCAAGGATCTGCAGCGGCCGGTCGTCGGCGTTGTCGGCCAGGTCCGCCAGGAGCACGGTGACGTCCCACCCGGCCATCGCCCGGTCGAAAAGCCAGCCGCCGGCGAACCGCACCACGTCGACGACGGTGGCGGCGACCACGTCGAGCCGATATCTCATGTCCTCGCGACGCTCTTCTACGGGGCGAAGTCTCGCGCCAGAGTCTCGGCGTACTGCTTGAACACCTCGGTTAGCGGTATCGATGGATCGAGCAACCATGTGGTTTCCATTCCGTGGACGAAGGCGAGTATTTCCACTGCCTTGACGGCGGGGTCGATGTCTCTGCGGTACCGGCCATCCGCCTGCCCGCGGCGGATCAGGTCGGCGACGATGTCGGTCGCGGCGCGATGCCGGGCCAGCATCCGGTCGTGTAGCGGAGCGTCGGGAAGGATGTTTTCGACCAGCAGCACGGTGAACGTTCCGACCAGCTCGGGTGCCCGGTTGAACCGATCGGCGACCTGGGCGATCTGGGCAAACAGATCCCCGGCCCGGTCGGCATGGAGGTCGTCGTCGAGATCCCGCGCGTCGAGGACGGCGTGCAGCAGCTGCTCCTTGGACTCGAAGTGATGGAGCAATCCTGCGGGGGTGACCCCGGCCTCGCCGGCGATCTGGGCGAGAGTGGTGCTGCGCCAGCCATTGTGGGTGAGCAGCCGTTGAGCGACGTCGAGTATCCGCTGCTTGCGGTCCTCGCCTTTCGCGAGCAACGTGTCATATCGCCGTGCGTCGGGCACCGGACTCCTTTGACCGATCGGCGGGCCGAACCAACCTAGTGAACACACAGTAGGTTAGTTTGCCCGCTGTGACAAGGGTCACCCGAGGGCGCCATTTCTCGGCCTGCGGCTGGGCCGCCGGACTACCGCACGAGCTCGACCAGGGTGGCGTTGGCGGTGCCGCCGCCTTCGCACATGGTCTGCAGCCCATAGCGAATCCCGTTGTCGCGCATGTGGTAAGCCATCCGCGTCATCAACACCGCACCGGAAGCGCCCAGCGGGTGCCCCAGCGCGATGGCACCACCGAGGGGGTTGACCCGTCCGGGGTCCGCCCCCGTTTCGGTGAGCCATGCCAGCGGCACCGGCGCGAAGGCCTCGTTCACCTCGAAGGCGCCCACTTCTGGGAGGCCTACGCCGGCCTTCTTCAGCACCTTCTCGGTCGCCGGGATGGGCCCGGTGAGCATCAGGACCGGATCCGCCCCGGTCACCGCCCCGGCCAGGTAGCGAACCAGCGGCGTCAGCCCCAACTCGACCGCCATCTCCGCCGTCGTCACCAGCAGCGCGGCCGCGCCGTCGGAGATCTGCGAGGAATTGCCCGCGTGGATCACCCCGTCTTCGGTGAAGGCCGGCTTGAGTCCGCTGAGTTTCTCGACCGTGGTCCCCCGCCGAATTCCCTCGTCGGCGGAAACGACCGTTTCGTCCTCGGTGAACACCGGCACGATCTGGTCGGTGAACGCGCCGGCGTCCTGGGCCGCGGCGGCCCGCTCGTGGGACTGGGCGGAGTACTCGTCGAGCCGGGTGCGGGAGAATCCCCACTTCTTGGCGATCATCTCGGCCGACAGGCCCTGGTTGAAGGAGAAGCCGTCATAGCGGGCGAGCACCTTCGGGCCGTACGGCATGCCGGTCGCCCTGGCCGAACCCAGCGGAACGCGGCTCATGACCTCAACACCGCCGGCGACGACGACGTCCTGCTGACCGGACATCACCGCCTGCACGGCGAAATCGAGCGCCTGCTGACTGGAGCCGCACGCCCGGTTGACGGTGGTCCCGGGGATGGTCTCGGGCCATCCGGCCGCCAGCACCGCGTAGCGGCCGATGTTGCTCGACTGGTCGCCCACCTGGGACACACATCCCCAGACCACGTCGTCGATGATCTGCGGGTCGACACCCGTGCGTTGCAGGAGTTCGTTGAGGACGACGGCGGACAGGTCGGCGGCGTGCATCCCGGACAGGCCGCCGTTGCGCTTCCCCACCGCTGTACGCACGGCTTCGACGATGACTGTTTCCCGCATATCCCTACTCCGCTTCCTTCTCCGATTTCGACAGCGCCCACCGGCCAGTAAACGACGGCTCCCGCCGCTCCGCGAAAGCGGCATACGCCGCGGCCGCGTCCGCCGTCGCGAAATTGCCCACACCAAGGCTCTGCTGAACGAGGGAGCCGACAGCACCTTGCGCGACGCGCTGGCCAACGAGGCCCGCGCTCAGGTGGGCAATTTCGCGACGGCGGACGCGGCCGCGGCGTATGCCGCTTTCGCGGAGCGGCGGGAGCCGTCGTTTACTGG